>CAXBJB010000006.1:0-356202 GCA_963976055.1 uncultured Alphaproteobacteria bacterium | reverse complement strand
CGATCGTGCCGATGTTGCAATGCGGCTTATTACGTTCAAACTTCTCTTTCGCCATTGTTCGGTCTCGTCTGTCTGTCTGGTGTTACCTGAGAACTGTTTGGTGTCGCTCGACGCCCGAAAGCGCCTTGAAAATGCTCCTGCTGTCCCCTTGCCGGGTCACGCCGCCAAAAAGGTTGGAGCGGGTGAGGGGAATCGAACCCCCGTCGTAAGCTTGGAAGGCTTCTGCTCTACCATTGAGCTACACCCGCTTGGCGTCGCGCCGCCTTGCAAGCCCGTCCGCCCTAACATGGGACTTGGGTTCAACTATTCCTATTCGCCGCACCGCACTCTTTTTAACGCCGTCTTTATCCGCTCACCGCGCCTGTTATCCTAGCAGTTCACCAACCGGCACCCAGGCCCCGATTCAATGCGCCAACCCCCGGTAACGAGATGGTGGAGGGGGTTGGATTCGAACCAACGTAGGCGTACGCCAACGGGTTTACAGCCCGTCCCCTTTAGCCACTCGGGCACCCCTCCTGGGACCCGTTCTCCGGAATTTCGCAGCACCACGGTGAAATCTGCCCGGCCGGCACGCCGGACGGACCGTGGGAATACGAGGAATAGCAACCGGTTGTCAACGCCAAAACATAGTAAAATAGCCCGCAGGCCCCTCCCCTTCTCTTAATCAAGAGAGGCTTCCAGCAGACTTCAATTGTGGTTTCATGTTAAATCCCCCCATGAGCAAGCGCAAGCCCCACCCAAAGGCCCGTTTCCGGGCAAAACCCGAGGACAGCCACGCCCCCCGCGGCGGCGGCCGCGCGGCCTGGATTTACGGCCGCCACGCCGCCCTTGCGGCCCTCCTGAACCCCCGTCGCGTAATTACCCGCATCGTCGCGGCCCCCGGTCAGGCCGATGAGGTCACCGCGGCACTCCGCGCCAAGGGAGCCCCCCCGGACCGCCCGGCCCCGGAAACCCTGGACCGGCGGGATATCGATGCCCTGTTGCCCCAGGGCGCCGTGCACCAGGGCCTGGCCGTATTGGCCCAGCCCCTGGACACCCCGGCGGTCGAAGACATCTGCGCCCAGGCGGGATCAGCGCCCAATGCCCTGGTCCTGGTACTCGACCAGGCGACCGACCCGCATAACGTGGGCGCCATTCTGCGTTCGGCGGCGGCGTTCGGCGCACTGGCGGTGATCGTTCAGGACCGCAACGCGCCGGAAGCCACGGGGGCCCTGGCCAAGGCCGCCTCGGGGGCGCTTGAAACCGTGCCTCTGGTCGTCGCCACCAATCTCAGCCGTGCCCTCGAACAGTTGCAGGCGGGCGGATTCTGGTGTCTCGGCCTGGACGGCGAGGCCCAGACACTGATCGGCGACGCCGACTTGTCGGGGCGCATCGCCCTGGTCTTGGGCGCCGAGGGGGCCGGCCTGCGCCGCCTGGTCAAGGAGCATTGCGACCTTTTGGTCCGGATTCCCATCCAGTCGGCCATGGAAAGCCTGAATCTGTCGAATGCGGCGGCCGTCGCCCTGTATGAAGCGGCCCGGCGACGTCCGGTCTTGCCTCCCGGTAGTCAATAGGCGTACACATCGCGAAGTTCTAATAAGGGGGGAAACCCCGCCTTCTTTGGGGGAAGAACGAAGCGGTGTTTCGCAACAGGCTGCCGTTGTCGGATTTGACGGCGCCGCTGACCGACGTGCTGGACCATTGGCGCGCGCGGGGCGGCGAAGATTTGGCTTGTCCCTGGCCCAAATTCGAAATGCATTTTCTGCCACCACGGGTTCTGCCGACGACCCTGGTGATCGACGTGTTCGACGACGTGAACGCGAACAGATACCGCTTTTGGGGCAGCAAGATGACGCTGATCCACGGCAAGGACATGACCGGCAGGAGCCCTTACGAGCTATCCCCTCCTGAACTCGCCGAGGATCTGCGCAAGCAACACCTGGAAATCCGCGAAAATCGTGCCGCCTGCGCCCATGTTCTCGGCTTCGCGCTCGAAAGCGGCCCCACCCAGACACATACCATCCTGCGCCTGCCGCTGTCGGACGACGGGCGCACGGTCAGCCATGTCGTGGGCGTGGTCTGGTATTCGCCGGAGGCCCTGAAGCAGCTTGAGCAAAAGGGCCTCGGCAGCCTGCTCGGCCCCTGAGTAGGGGGCCTTGAATCCGATCCACTAGTCCGCCAAGGGACGCGCGTTCATATCCCGCAGGCGGTCGGCGAGCACGCCCATGACATGGAGCGCGAAGAACGGTGTGTTCTGGACCATGAAGGCGAAGCCGCGACGATCGACCGGGATGACCTCGCAATCGGAGGCCGCGGTCACGGTGGCGCTGCGCGGACTGTTGTCGACCAAGGCCAGTTCACCGACGATGCCGCCGGGGCCGGTACGTTCCAGCACATGGTTGCGGACCATGATCTCCATGTCGCCCGACGTCACGACGTACATCAGGTCGCCCGGTTCGCCCTCGCGGAACAGGACATCCCCGGCCTTGAGGGTCCGCACCTTCTCGTCGCCGCGGAACATCTTGGTAAAATCAAACCGTTCGGACATGCTGATCTTCCCCCGTGCCGCTGGATTGCGGATCAACGACGTTTCTACGACGTTTTTGTTACGGTTTATTGACTCATCGTCCAATAGGCCAAGCTGGCCCTCCATGCTTGTGCCCGACGGGGGCTTGAGAGTATACGTGGCGCGCAAGACGGGTGACCGGGCCCCGTCGGGCCGGCCCATGGGGACGCTGTCTCCAAGAAGACGCCCGGAACCAGGCACCGCCGCCTTAAGCCGGCTTAGCTCAGTTGGTAGAGCACCTGATTTGTAATCAGGGGGTCGCGGGTTCAAATCCTGCAGCCGGCACCAGCTTCCCCCGATGATGCCGCCCCATCGACCCCGCCTATTGACCCCATTGGGCAATTCTGGGACAAACCCGGCGCGCCTAGGGGCGCCCATGCATTCCCTTAAGCCTTCTCCGGACCGGACGACCCATGAACCTGTTCCAGCATTTCCAGGCCGAGGTAACGCGCCAGATCGACGCCCTGGCCGCTGAAGGCGCCCTGCCCGCCGGGTTGGACACTGCGCGCCTTACGGTCGAGCCGCCGCGCGACACCAGCCACGGCGACATCACCACCAACGCCGCCATGGTTCTGGCCAAGCCCGCGGGCATGAAGCCCCGCGACATCGCCGACCTGCTGGCGGCCCGGCTGAACACCCTGCCCGAGGTCACGGAAACGGCGGTCGCCGGTCCGGGCTTCATCAACATGCGCTTGGCCGATACGTTCTGGCAGGCGCGGCTGGCGGAAATCCTGACCACGGGCACCGCCTACGGCGATTCCGATTTCGGCAAGGCCGCCGGCAAGGTGAACGTGGAATATGTCTCCGCCAACCCGACCGGACCGCTACACGTGGCCCATGCGCGGGGGGCCGTGGTCGGCGACGTGCTGGCCCGGCTGTTGAAAAAAGCCGGCTACGACGTGACCACGGAATACTACATCAACGACGCCGGGGCCCAGGTCGAGATTTTGGCGACCTCGGCCTACCTGCGCTATTGCGAGGCCCTGGGCCAGGACATCGGCGACATTCCCGAAGGCATGTATCCCGGCGAATACCTGATCCCCGTGGGCCAGGCCCTGGCCGAAGCCGACGGCGACAAGTGGCTGACCGCAGACGAGGACACCTGGCTGCCCCATGTCCGCGAATTCACCGTGGCGCGCATGATGGCCCAGGTGAAGGAAGACCTCGCGGCGCTGGGCATCCAGCAGGACGTCTACACCTCGGAAAAGGAACTGGTCGCCGCCGGTGCCGTCGACGCCGTCTACCAGACCCTGTCCGACCGCGGCCTGATCTATACGGGCGTGCTTGAGCCGCCCAAGGGCAAACCCGCCCCCGACGATTGGGAGCCCCGGCCCCAGTCCCTGTTCCGCGCCACCCAGTTCGGCGACGACATCGACCGCCCGCTGAAGAAGTCGGACGGGTCCTGGACCTATTTCTCCAACGACATCGCCAACCACCTGGACAAGTTCAAGCGCGGCTTCACGCAGATGATCGACATCTTCGGCGCCGACCACGGCGGCTATGTGAAGCGCATGAAGGCGGCCGTCACCGCCGTGTCCGAGGGCAAGGCCGAGTTGGACGTCAAGCTGTGCCAGATGGTCCACCTGATGA
Source organism: uncultured Alphaproteobacteria bacterium (assembly GCA_963976055.1). Taxonomy (GTDB): domain Bacteria; phylum Pseudomonadota; class Alphaproteobacteria; order Rhodospirillales; family Casp-alpha2; genus UBA1479. Next base: position 352,067 of record CAXBJB010000006.1, on the reverse strand, counting down.
AGAATGGTGAGCCCATGCGCATGTCCAAGCGCGCCGGCAATTTCGTGACCCTGCGCGACCTGATTGACGAAGTCGGCCGCGACGTCGTGCGTTTCCTGATGCTGACCCGCAAAAGCGACACCCAGATGGAATTCGATCTGGCCAAGGCGGTCGAGCAGTCGCGCGACAACCCGGTGTTCTATGTCCAGTACGCCCATGCGCGCTGCCGCTCGGTGCTGCGCTCGGCGCCCGACGAGTTGGCGGGCCTGGATACCTTGGCCGAGGCCTTGGCCCAGGCCGACCTGTCCCTGCTCTCCGATCCGGCGGAACTGGACCTGGTCAAGATCATGGCGGCCTGGCCGCGCATCGTCGAACAGGCGGCGGAAGCCCACGAGCCGCACCGCGTCGCCTTCTACCTGAACGACGTGGCCTCGGCCTTCCACGGCCTGTGGAACATGGGCAAGGACGACACCAGCCTGCGTTTTATCCAGGGCGAGGCGCCCGAGGTTTCGCGCGCCCGCATGGCCCTGGTGCAGGCGACGGCGACGATCATCGCCTCGGGCCTGGACGTGTTGGGCGTGACGCCGGTCGAAGAACTGCGCTGACGCCCGGCCCGAATCTGGGTTAACATTCGGGCATGAAAAGCCCGTTCACCAAGAAACAGCTTGTCCAATACCGCGAGCGCCTGGAGGCGCTGATCGACGATCTGGACGCCCTCGATTCCATGACCAAGGAATCGCGCCGGCCGGTGGAACTGGACCAGACCACCCAAGGCCGCCTGTCGCGCATGGACGCGTTGCAGGTTCAAGCCATGCAGGAGGCGACCGCCGACCGCCGCCGCTCGGAAAAGGCGCGCGCCCGCGCGGCGCTGGAGCGCATGGACGCGGGCGATTACGGATACTGCGTGTCCTGCGGCGAGGACATCCCCGCCAAGCGCCTGGATTACGACCCATCGACACCGACTTGTGTTGATTGCGCCTGACGGCGGCTAGCCGAGGGGCCGGCGAGCCAACAGGCGAAACCGCCCGGCCAGCAGAACGATCGAGATCGCGCTGGCCCCCATCACTGTCCAGATCAACCCCTGAACCCCAAAGCCCAACGGAATCGCCACCCAGTAAGCGACCGGCACCATGACGCCGCCGTAGCAGGCGATCTGGCAGATCATGGGCGCCCAGACATCGCGCCGGCCACGGAGCGCCTGGGCCATCACCGCCTGACCACCGTCGAGCACCAGGACCCCCGCGACGACCACGACCAGGGAGCGGGCGATCGGCACCAGAGCCGGATCGGCGGTATAGAAGCCCACCAGCAGATCGGCCTGAAAAAAGATCAACAGGCCGATGCAACCGGCCAGCACCGTGTTGGCGCCCAGACCGGTCCAGCCCGCCAGTTCCATGTCCGCCCGGTCGCGCCGCCCGAAGGCGATGCCGACACGCACGCTGGTCGCGCCGCCGATGCCGATGGCGACCATGAAGAACAGGGCCAGCAGGTTGAAGGCGATGCCGTAGGCCGCCGCCGACAGTTCCCCCAGCCATCCGGCGAACAGGATCATCGCCGTGAAAGCCGCCGATTCCGCCGCCATGCCCAGGCCCGTGGCATAGCCGATGCGCCGTTGTGTGCGGCCCGCCGCCGGGTCGGGATCGGGCGCCCGCAGGCCGAAGCGGTCGCGGTCCGGCAGCCACCATACATAGGCGACGATCGCGATCGCCAGGGCCCAGCGCACGATGGTGGTTGCCCAGGCCGCCCCCTCCGCCCCCATGGCCGGAACGGGCCCGGCGCCGTAGATGAACAGCCAATTGAGGCCCACGTTCAAGACGTTCGCCAACAGCATCAGCACCATGCCCGGCAAAGGACGGCGCAGGCCTTCGAGAAAGAAGTTGGTGGTCAGGAAGATCAGCACCGGCAAGATGCCGATCCCCATGATATGGGCGACCGCACCACTGCCGGCGGCAAGATCGCCGGTCTGGCCGAGGATTTCCATCAGATCCCGGCCCTGCCAAGCGATGGTCAGGCCGATCAGCCCCAGGCCGAAGGCCATGGGCAAGGAACGCCGCCAGGCCGCCCCGCAGGCGCGGTAATCTTCCGCCCCGAAGGCGTTGGACGTCATGACCAGAGTGCCCAGCAACAAACCCATGCAGGCGACGATGATGTTGATGACCACGGCGTTGCCGATGTTCAGATAGGCCAGTTCCGCCGTCGCCGCATGGCCGACCATGACGGCGTCGACCTGGGCGATCATCAACACCCCCAGGCGCGAAATGACCGTCGGCACCGCCAAGCGGATCAATTCCCCCAGGTGGCGGCGCAGGCGGGCAGCGAACCAGGTTTCGCCGGGGCGGATCGGGGCTTCGTACATGGCCGCCCCTTTTACCCCGCGTAACGGCGCGGGACAGCGTTAATTCGAGACTGCGGATCCTCAGGCATCACACCTTGCCATGCCCAAGCGTTGACGGCACCGCCACCGGCACCGAAACTGCGCGGCCACGACGATCCACCACCCTTGGGATACTTCCCGATGAACGCAGAGCCCACGACACCCCCCAGCCGATCCGGCGCCGCCACGGACGCCCGCATCGGCATCCTGTGCATGCTCGCGGCGATGTTCGCCTTCACGGTGATGGATTCCCTGTCCAAGCATCTCGTCCGCACGCAAGCCCCCCTGCAAGTCGTCTGGGGCATTTATGTGGTGCAGGCCGTGGTCCTGTGTACCGTCATGGCACGGCGCCTGCCGCGCCTGCTATCCACCCGTCAGGTCAAACTCCAGGCGCTACGCGCGGCGTTCCTGGTTGCGACCTCGGTTTGCTACGTCACGGGGCTGCGTTATGTGCCGCTGGCCGAATCCGGGGCCATCGCCATGCTCGCCCCCCTCGCCTTCACCGCGCTGGCCGTGCCGTTCCTGAAGGAGCATGTCGGCTTGCGGCGCTGGGCCGGGGTCGCCGCGGGCTTTCTCGGCGCCATGATCATCATCCGCCCGGGGACGGAGGCCATGCAGATCGCCGCCCTGCTGCCGCTGGCGGCGGCCCTGCTGCATGCCCTCTATCAGGTCGTGACCCGCTTCGTCGCCCGCGAGGACAGCGTGCTCACCACCCTGACCTACAGCGTCCTGTTCTGCGCGCTGATCATGACCCCCGTCGTGCCCTTTCACTGGGCGCCCATGGAAACGGCGCAATGGGGGCTTCTGGCGGCGGCGGGAATCGCGGGAATCATCGCCGAATATGCCCTGATCCAGTCCCTCGCCCGGGCCTCGGCGGCTGTGGTGGCGCCCTATACCTATTCCTACCTGCTGTGGGCGACCCTGGTCGGGCTCATCGTGTTCGGCGAACGGCCGGACGTTTGGGCCACCTTGGGGGCGGCTGTCATCGTCACGTCGGGCATCTACGTGTGGCGGCGGGAACGGGCCGTCGGCCAAGGGGCCTAGCCACTGCAACCCCCTCCTGCGCCAAAGGCATATTGACGCCGGGCCGACACCCCGCCATGACAGAGCGGCGCTTCCGCCCTCCAGCCCCCGAGACCCCATGGACCAAGAATCCAGCCCGCCGCCCGCCAATCAAGCCGCCGACGGCCATGCGGGCCAGGGCGTGCTGTGGATGGTCGTCGCCATGGCCTGTTTCGTCAGCATGGACAGCATCGCCAAGGAACTGGTGAAGACCCATTCCGTGGTCCAGGTCGTGTGGGGCCGCTATTTCTTTCAGGTCGCCGTGCTGGCCGTGATCCTATTCCCCCGGCTGCGCCGCCTGCTGGTGACCCCGAACCTGGGCCTGCAACTCGTGCGCTCCCTACTGCTGCTGGTGACCACGGGGTTGTACTTCACGGGTCTCAAGTACGTGCCGATCGCCGAGGCCAGCGCCATCATGATGCTGGCCCCTCTGGTGGTCACGGCGCTCAGCGTGCCGTTGTTGAAGGAACGGGTCGGCCCGCGCCGCTGGGCCGGCGTGGTGATCGGTTTTGCCGGCGCCATGATCATCATCCGCCCGGGCGGCGACGCCATGCAGTTGGCGGCGCTGCTGCCGTTGGTCGCCGCCATGACCCACGGGTTCTATCAGGTCTCGACCCGCTTCCTCAGCCATAGCGAAAGCGTGCTGACCACGCTGTGCTATTCGGCATTGCTGGGGGCGATGATCATGAGCACCGCCGTGCCGTTCCATTGGACGCCCCTGCCCACCCTGGGTTGGGGAATGCTGCTGTGCGCCGGTATCTTCGGCACGCTCGGCCACTTCGCGCTGATCAAAGCCTTCACCCTGGCCCCGGCCGCCACCGTGGCGCCCTTCACCTACACCAACCTGATCTGGGCGGCGGCGTCCGGGTTTCTGTTCTTCGGCGAATGGCCGGACGTCTGGACCTTCGTCGGCGCGGCCGTCATCGCCGGATCAGGCATCTACATCTACCACCGCGAGAAGGTCGTGAAACACCAGGGGCCATAACCATGCAGATGAACGACATTCCCTTCGGCACCACCGACTGGTCGGCGGTCGAGCGCACGGAACACCAGGGAGAAACCGGCACCGCCTATTGGCGGACCCGAACCTTCGGCGGCATCCGCGTGCGCATGGTCGACTACACCCCGGGATATCTGGCCGACCACTGGTGCGTCAAAGGTCACATCCTGTTCTGCCTCGAAGGCGAACTGCACACGGAACTGGAAGACGGGCGGACCTTCGTGCTGACGCCCGGGATGAGCTATCAGGTCGCCGACAACGCGGAGCCACATCGGTCATCGACCGCGACCGGCGCCACGCTTTTCATCGTCGATTGAAAGCCCGAAACCGCGCCCGGGCGGATCAGCCTGCGGCCTTGGCCTTGATGCAGGCGTTCAGGTCCGCCAAGTCTGGGTCCTCGACACCGAGGGCCTCCAGGGTCTCCAGCAGCCGCACCAGATAGTCGTGATTGGTGCCGTAGCGGCCCACGGCCTTGCACATGATGTCGGCCATGGTTTCCCTGGGCAGGGGCGGCACGAAATGGGGATGGTCGGGAATCGCGACGAAGGTCATCACCTGGACCGGGCCGTCGAGGCTGTCCGCCGTGATCCAGGTCGGCCGGTAGACGCCGGAATTCTGTTCCCGGTCCCACAGACGCCTGAGATCTTCCGCCAATACGTCTTCGTCCAGTTCCAGAACCAGCCCCTTGCAGGACTGCCCCGGTTCCGGCACCAGGCAGAGGCCCAGGCCCGGCTGGTCGTCGGTGCCGCGCGCCCGGGTCGACCAGATCTGAAAGCGGCGCTGATGGTCGTGGACCGTCGCCGCGAAGGTCGTGGCGACGCAGCATTCCGGATTCCACATCAGCGAGCCGAAGGCGAACACCCGGAACGGTTCGCCCTGGGGGCGTTCGGCCAGGATGCGTTCGATCCCCGCCGCCTTCTGTTCCGGGGTCAACTTGATCTTGGGGCCGCGGTTGGCCCAGGGGTCGGCGCCGTCGGTCATAATTCTCCCGCGTTTTCCTTGGTGCGGTGGAAATGGATGCCGGGGGCGTTTTCCTGGGTGTGGTTCAGGTGCCAGGCGTTGCGCGCCATGAACACGGGCGTGCCCTCGTGATCCTCGGCCATGCTGGTGCGGTTGGCGTCCATGAAGGCCTTCATGGCCTGCGGTGTGTCGGCGTCGACCCAGCGCGCGGTGTACAGCTCCGTCGGCTCGAAATGCACAGGCACGTCGTATTCCGTGCGGATGCGGTCGGCCAGCACGTCGAACTGCAACCCGCCGACCACGCCGACGATCCAATCGGCGCCCATGGTCGGCTTGAACACCCGGCCGACGCCCTCTTCCGCCAATTGCTGTAGCGCCTTGCCCAGATGCTTGGCGCGCATCGGGTCCGCCGGGCGGACTTTTTGCAGCAGTTCCGGCGCGAAATTGGGAATGCCGGTGAACACCAGGTCCTCGCCCTCGGTCAGGGCGTCGCCGATGCGCAGATTGCCGTGGTTGGGGATGCCGATGATGTCGCCGGCCCAGGCTTCCTCGGCCAGTTCCCGGTCCTGGGCCAGGAACAGCACGGGATTGTGGATGGTCAGGGTCTTTTGCGTGCGCACGTGCTTCATCTTCATGCCGCGCGTGAACTTGCCCGAACAGATGCGCATGAAGGCGATGCGGTCGCGGTGCTTGGGGTCCATGTTGGCCTGGATCTTGAACACGAAGCCGGACACCTTGGTTTCCGCCGGATCGACATCGCGGTCGCGGGTATGCTGGCGGCGCGGCGGCGGAGCCAGTTCGCCCAGGCCCTGCAACACCTCGCGCACCCCGAAGTTATTCAGGGCGCTGCCGAAATAGACCGGCGTCATGTGGCCCTCGCGGTAGGCGTCGAGGTTGAATTCCGGCAGCAGGCCGCGCGCCATGTCGACTTCCTCGCGCAGCTGCTTGACCGCATGTTCCGGCAGCAAGGCGTCGAGACGCGGATCGTCCAGCCCCTCGCAGGCCTCGCCCTCGTCCGGTTTCTCGCCCTTGGACCGTTCCATCAGGACCAGGCGGTCCTTGAACAGGTCATAACAGCCCAGGAAGTTGCGGCCCATGCCGATGGGCCAACTTGCCGGGGTGACGTCCAGCGCCAGGGCCTGTTCGACCTCGTCCATCAGATCAAAGGGATCGCGGGCCTCGCGGTCCATCTTGTTGATAAAGGTGATGATCGGCACGTTGCGCAGTCGGCAGACCTCGAACAATTTGCGCGTCTGGGCCTCGATCCCCTTGGCCGCGTCGATCACCATGACGGCGCTGTCGACAGCGGTCAGCGTGCGGTAGGTATCTTCGGAAAAGTCCTCGTGGCCCGGCGTATCCAGCAGGTTGAAGGTCTTTTCCTGGTAGTCGAAGGTCATGACCGACGACGCGACCGAGATGCCGCGCTCCCGCTCCACCTTCATCCAGTCGGAGCGCGCGCGACGGCGTTCGCCCCGCGCCTTGACGGCGCCGGCTTCCTGGATCGCGCCGCCGAACAGCAAAAGCTTTTCCGTCAGCGTGGTCTTACCGGCATCGGGGTGCGAGATGATGGCGAAGGTCCGGCGGCGGGCCACCGATGGGGGCAGTTTGGATTCAGTCGTCATGGGCCGTGTTTTATCCCAAGTCGCCGAATTCCACTAGAAATCCTTGGCGTCACGGGTTGATTTTTCTAAGCTGGACATTAGGAAATCCGCCCGGCACCGGGCGGCAAGACAAAGGGAACAAACAAGATGACGGCAGAAGACGACCGCCGCAAGGAATCGGAGCGGCGCGGCGATGAACGCCGCACGCAGGAACGGCGCGACAGCGACCGCCGTCAGGCCGAGGACGGCCCGCCCCCGGGCCAGGACGACCGCCGCCAGGAAGAGCGCCGGGCAGCCCCCCGGCGCAGCGCGCCCCGACGCACGGGCCCCCGGCGCGATTGAACCGGCCAGCCCCCGGTTTTAACCCAGGTGGCGCCACCAGGATTTCTGATTGATGGAAAACACCGGCTGGTAGTGGCGGATTGATGACGCCTTGACCACCGTGCCGATCTGGTTGTCGAGCACCAGCGGAATGCGCTCACCCGACTTGGCCGTCATGTAGACGACCAGGATCGCGTGTCCAACCTTGAGGTTCAGGTCTTTGACCGCGACCACGCGCAGGTCGTTGTCGTCCCAGCCCAGCATGCGCAGGGACAGGTACTTCATGATCGCGTAATCCTCGCAATCGCCGAAGCGGGCCATGAATTCCTGCGGCGTGGCCCAGTAATCGTTCTGGCCCCAGTTGTTCTTGTCCTGGACGTAGGTCGCCTTGTTCATGCGTTCGTTGACCTGACGCAACTGGTCCAATTTGTTCAGGTCCTTGACGCTCTTCAGGAACTCGATCCAATCCGCATTGCCGCAAATCTGCATCTGTCCCGGCCCCGGATAGCACTTTATCGGCGCGTTGCTTTTGCGGGCCTGGGTGAAGCGTTCAAGCGCCCCCAGCCATTTGGTGAAGGCCTTGAGGTCGTCGGACTGAACTTCGGTGGTATTGAAGAAGCTGGGCTCGGGCGAGGCGCTGAGCGCCCCCACGGGCAGGGCCGCGACGGCCGTCATCGCGAGAAGCAGAACACCAATGCAACGTAGGATTTTCACTGTCTTTTTTCCACCCGGCATCCGTTGCGGAGCCAGCTTCGATTATATCGCGTCGCGCGCAGCCGGCCAACTTGGACGGCGCAAAGTCTAGTCCTTTGCCGGGGCGCGTCGCCGTGACCCCACTCACATGGGCGGAAAACGACTTTGCCGCAAGGGGTTAAGTCTCTAATATGCCCCGAACGCGCGAGGGAAACCGCCCGTTGGGGAGCACCATGGCGGAAGCAGCCGAAACCAAAACGACCGATACCGAGACGCCTGCGGACCAGCCGAAGCCGAAGAAGGCGAAGCGCGAATTCAACAAGGTCGCGCTGGCCATCCTGGCGGTGGCCGCCCTGGCGATCGCGGTATCCATCCATTTCACCCTGCAGTTCATCGACAAGGAACGCGACCGCGACCGCCTGAACTGGCAGGTCCGCCTGGGCATCGTCGCCGATTTCCGCGCCGCCGCGGTCAACCAATGGGTCGAGGAACAGTTCGGCCATATGCGCGAACTGACGCAGAACGCCTCGCTGCAACTCTACTTGTCCGAAGCCTCCGCCGGCGCCAAGAAGGATGCTACGGCCCCCGCCGGGCAAGGCGGCGGCGTGACCGCCATCCCGTCTCTTGACACCCTGGGCAGCGACCTGGGCGCCGCCCTGTCCTCGGAACTGACGGACGGCAAGGACAAGGCCCCGGCCGAAGCGCCCTCGCCCGCCCTCGCCGACCCCTTGGATGCCCTCGATTCGAATGCCAGCAGTTCGGCTTCCGTCGGCTTCCTGCGCAACCTGCTGATCGCCACCGCCGAACGTTCGGGATTCAAGGCGCCACCGCCAGTGGGCGAAATCGCTGCCAACATCGAACGCCCGGGCGTCGCCGGCATCGGCCTGATCGACACCAACCTGAACGCCATCGTCTCGACCCCCGACATGCCCCCCCTGAACAAGCGCATCCGCGACGCCGCGCGTCAGGCCCTGCAAGGCGATCCGGCGGTCATCGACATCTTCAAAGGTCCGACCAACGAGCCGACCATTGGTTTCGTGCTGCCTATCTTCAAATTGCAGGAAGGCGCCGGCGCCAAGGCAATCGGCGCCGTCATCGGCATCAAGATCGTCGACGAGGATCTGTTCAAGCGCCTGAAACAGCCGGGCGAACTGTCCAAGACCTCGGAAAGCTTCATCGCCCGCAAGGTCGGCAATACAGTCGAATACCTGACCCCGCTGGCCGACGGGACCAAGGCCTTCGAACGCCAGATGGCCATGGACACGCCCGATCTGGCCGCTGCCTACGCACTGGAGAAAACCGGCGGATTCGCCCAGAAACGCGATTACACAGGCACGGAAGTTCTCGTCACCTCGCGCTCCATCGCCAACGTGCCGAGCTGGGTTCTGGTCCGCAAGGTCACGACCGAGGAAGCCCTGGCGTCCACGGAAACCCGCCTGCGCACGACCCTGATCGTGCTGCTGCTGATCATCGGCGGCGTGTCCGTGTCGTTCTTCGCGGTCTGGGCCCATGGGGCGTCGGTCCGTGCCAAGCAGGCCATGGCCGACATGAAGGTGGCACTCGAGCGCTTTTCCAACATGTCCAAGTTCATGAAGGTTGTGACCGACAGCCAGCCGACGGAGATCGTCGCCGTCGACGGCAACACCACCTATACCTTCGCCAATGCCCCGGCGGCCAACGCCGCCGGAATCAGCGCCGAGGACATGATGGGCAAGTCCATGGCCAGCGTCATGGGCCCAGTGAAGGCACAACGCCTGGCCGAAATCAACAACGGTGTCCTGCGTACCTTCGAACGCGAACAGCATATCTCCACCTTCACGGACCCGGACGCGGACCCGAACGACCTGGACGCCATTCACGTCATCAAGTCGGACCATATTCCGCTGCGCGGCGACCGCGACTATCCGCCGGGCGTGCTGATGGTGTTGGAGGACATTTCCGAGTTGTCCCGCGAACGGCGCCGGTCGGAACGCATGATGCGGCAGCTGATCGACACCCTGGTCAGCGTGGTCGACCGCCGCGACCCCTATTCCGCCAACCATTCGACCCGCACGGCCGAGGTCGCCCGCGAGATCGCAGAGGAAATGGGGCTCACGGAAGTGGAAATCCACACCGTCGACATCGCCGGTAGCTTGATGAACCTGGGCAAAATCTTCGTGCCGCCCGAGGTTTTGACCAAGACCGGCAATCTGACGGACGAGGAACGCGAACTTCTGGCCTCAACCTATCTTGTCACCGCCGACCTTCTGAAGGACGTGACCTTCGAAGGCCCCGTGGTCAAGACCGTGCTGCACATGGGCGAGCATTGGGACGGCACCGGCCGCTTCCATATTTCCGGCGACCGCATCATCCCGACGGCGCAGGTTCTGGCCGTCGCCAATGCCTTCGTCGGCATGGCAAGCGCGCGTGCTTGGCGCCCGGCCATGGAGTTCCGCAAGGTCATCGACATCCTGATGCAGGAAACCGGCAGCAAGTTCGACCACCGCCCGGTCAGCGCGCTCATGAACTTCCTGGAAAACCGGGGCGGCATCGAAAAGTGGGCACACTTCCGCGACCCGCCGGCCTCGGACAAGCCGGAACTATAGGCGACAGGCCGGCGCGCTTAACAAGCAACCGGCCTTCCCAACGAACAAGAAAAGAGGCCGGACGCATGACGCGTCCGGCCTTTTCAGTTACCTGATCTAAGAGGGGTGTGGTCAGGTGTCGTCGATGTTCACGGTGAACCCGTCGTCGGTCTGCGTCACGGAGTAGCCCTCCGATGCATTGCCGTCGCCGTTGGTGTCGAGGTCGCTGTACTTGACGCCATCCAGGGTCACGGACATGTCGTCCTTGCCCGCGAAGGAGATGACCGCGTCGCCTTCCTCGTTCTCCGAGAAGATCATATCGTTCATGTCGAACTGCTCGCCTTGGAATTCGAGCGTGTCCTGCAGCATGATGTCTTCGATGATGTCATGGCCCGAGTCGGCATCGAAGATGAAGGTATCGTTGCCCGAGCCGCCGTTCAGCACGTCGTTCCCGGCGCCGCCGAACAGGATGTCGTTGCCCGAGCCGCCTTCCAGGAAGTCGTCGCCAAGGCCGCCGAACAGCTGGTCGTGGCCGGACCCACCTTCGATCGTATCGTTGCCGGAACCGCCATACAGCAGGTCGTTACCGTCGTTGCCTTCGATCTCGTCATTGCCCGAGCCGCCATAGACCGTGTCATGGCCGGAGCCGCCCTCGATCTCGTCGTTGCCGGAACCACCGTAGAGCAGGTCGTTGCCGTCGTTGCCTTCGATTTCATCGTTCCCGGCGCCGCCATAAACCGTGTCATGGCCCGAGCCGCCTTCGATCTCATCGTTGCCGGAACCACCGTAGAGGAGGTCGTTGCCATCATCGCCTTCGATCTCGTCGTCACCGGAACCGCCGTAGACCGTGTCGTGGCCCGTGCCGCCTTCGATCTCGTCGTTGCCGGCGCCGCCGTAGAGCAGGTCGTTACCGTCACCGCCTTCGATCTCGTCATTGCCGGAACCGCCCTGGATCTCGTCGTTGCCGGTGCCGCCCTCGATCTCGTCGTTGCCGGAACCGCCGTACAGAAGGTCATTACCGTCCCCGCCTTCGAGCTCATCGTTGCCCGAACCGCCGAAGAACGTGTCGTTGCCCCAGCTGCCGGTCAACTCGTCGTTGCCGGCGCCGCCGTACAGCGTATCGCCGCCACCGCCGGTGTTGAGATCGTCGTTCTTGGTCGAGCCGGCGAAGGTTTCAGCCTGATAGTTGCCGGTCCAATCGTCCTTAGACGTATCTCCGCCAACCATCTCGTCGTTGTTGTTGTCCTCGCCGTCCATGTCCGCGCCGTCGAAGTCCTCTTCGGCAGGCTCCGGCTCCGGCTCGGGTGCGGTGACCGCCGCCGCCGCGACCACGACCGCGGACGAAGTCGCCGTGGAGTTGTTCGCCTGCTCGGTCGCCGTCGCCGTGAAGGACAGGTCGAAGGCTTCGACTTCGTCCTCATAGGGCACCGTCAGGCTGAGGCCTTCCAGGTCGCTGCCGGACACCGTCCAGGTGCCGTCGCCGTTGTCCGAACCGGCCGACAGGCTGGCCCCTTCGGGCACGCCGCCGATGGTCACGGACAGATTTTCCGAACCGTCGGCATCGGCCAGGCCGGCAACGATGTCGATGGGATACTCGGCCACGTCCGGCGTGCCGCCTTGGGTTTCGAAGTTGATCGAATTGATCAGGTAATCGTTGTCGCCGCTGGGGGCCGAGAACACGATCTGATCGAAGCCGCCGTTGGCGCTGAGCGTGACCGGATCATCGATCCCGTCAGTCACGCCGTTGACCGTGCCCGAGCCGACCTCGACGCCATCGCGGAACAGCTTGTAGGACGCCTGTTCGCTGGAGGAAAGCCAGGCGAAGGACACATCCACCGAAGAGACGTCGTCGTCGAAAGTGACGATCAGCTCTTCCGAAACCTCGTGATAATCGCTGTACCCGAGTTCGCTGCTGGCACCCGACGCATTGCCCGTGACACCGAAGCCGAGCGGCGAGCCGTTGGTCGACACGTTGTCGCCCGAGGCTTCGGACAGCGTTCCGTCCGGATTGATCGTCCGGGCCGCAATCGAGAAGCCGGCATCGCTTTCACCAAAGTTGGCGGTGCTGATGGTCACCGTTTCGGCGACGCCGTCCGTGCCTTCGGTGATAACCGGTTCGCCGACCGTCACGCTGGTGATCGTCGGCACGTCGGCCAAGGCCGACACGTCGATGTCGATCGTCGACGTCATGGTCGTCATGGCCCCGCCGTTCTGTTCCGTCGAGGTGGCGGCAACCGTCAGCTCAATATCCGCGTCCGAATTGGCCGGTGGGGTCAGGGACAGATTGTCCGGCACCACGCCGTCCGCGAAAGTGATCTCGCCGTTCTCGACCGTCAGGACCGTGTCGCCCGACTTCAGCACGGCGCCGTCCGGAATGCCCGACAGCGTAACGCTGAGGGTTTCCGAACCGTCCGTGTCGGTCAGGGCGGCGGCGATATTGAGTGCCACCGCGACGTCTTCCGTGGTCGGCGCCTGTTCGGTGACCGTCAGGGTCGGGGCGTCGGCTTCGGCGTCGTTGTTGATGTCGACGTTGAGAGTCGTCGAATGGGTCTCGGCCGCACCGTCGCTTTCCGTGACCGTGGTTTCCACGCCGATCTGGAAGCTTTCCAGGGGCTCGGCCGCGGCTGGGGTGGCTTCGACCGCCAAGTTGTCGATCTTGTATTTTTCGTCGCCGCCGGTGGTCCGGACTTCCATCTTGATGACCAGTTCATCGCCCTGGGGGATGTCGTCCAGGGTAAAGGTCGTCCAATCGTCGAGATCGCCGTTCTGGGTCATCAGTTCGTGTTCGACCCCATCGACCACGGCAAAGACCTTCACGTAATCCGCATGGGAACCGGAGCTATCCAGGTCGCCATAACCCTTCATGTCGAAGGAGAAGGAAACATCTTCCTGGCCCGAGATGTCGATGGTCGCAGTGGTGAAGGTGGAAATGTCACCGCCCGACGGGTTCTGGAATTCGAACCGGTCGTCGTCCGCCGCGGTGCGGTCGTCATCGCCCCAGCTGCCGCCCGTCGACGAGAATCCATTGTCGCCCCAGGACGCCGTCTGGCCGTCGAACGTGTCGTTGAAGTTCTGGGAATAGAGGGAGACCGGCTCGCCGCCGCCCTCGCCCTCGACCGTTTCCGGCAGGCTGATGGTCAGGCCGTCCAGGTCGTCGCCGGACAGGGTCCAGTTGCCCGAACCCTCGTCGAAGGTGCCGTGGTTGAGGGTCGCCCCTTCGGGGATGCCCGTCAGGGTCACGCTGACCGTTTCCGAGCCGTCCAGATCCGTCAGATCGACCGAGATGTCGAGCGGCAGTTCCGTGCCCGATTGGCCGGCGGCGTCCTGGGTCGCGACCGTGAAGTCATCGACCACGCCGCTGACGTCCACGTCGAGGGTCGCCGTGGTTGTCGCCGTGGCGCCGCCGTTGGATTCCGTCGAGGTCACGGAAACGGTGATCTGGAAGTCCTCGTTGGAATTGGGCGCCGGGGTCACTTCCAGGTCGACCAGGTCCGACAGTTCAACCGACCAATCGCCGGTGACTTCGTCGAGGGTGCCGTGGTTCAGGGTCGCGCCCGCCGGAATGCCCGACAAGGTGATCGAGGAGATTTCCTCCGAGCCGTCCATGTCGGTCAGGGCCGCCGTGATGTCGAGCGCGATCGGCATGTCTTCGGCGCCGGAGGCATCGGACACGGTCACCGTCGGCGCCGAGGCATCGTCTTCCGCCGCGACCGTCACCAACAGGTTCGCTTCGGTCGAGGAATAGCTGACCGCCCCCGTGTCGGGGTCCGTATCGGCGGCCGTGGCCGTGATTTCCAGATTGAAGTCCTCGACCGGCGCTGCGACGACCGTCGTCGTGCCTTCGACCGACAAATTGTCCATCTTGTAGACTTCGTCACTGGCCGTGGTCCGCACTTCCATCTTGATGACGAGAGAGTCGCCCTGGGGGATATTATCCAGAGTGATGGTCGACCAGTCGTCCAGTTCGCCGTTGTGGGTCATCAGTTCGTGTTCGACGCCATCGACCACGGCGATGACCTTGAAGTAATCAGCGCCGTGGCCGCTGCTCTCCATGTCGCCGTAACCCTTCAGGTTGAAGGAGAAGGACACGTCTTCCTGGCCCGAGATATCGATATCGGCGCTCGACCAGGTGGAGATGCTGCCGCCCGCCGGGTTCTGGAATTCGAACCGATCATTGTCCACGGCCGTACGGTAGTCATTGCCCGTGTAACCGCCTGTGGAGGAGAAGCCGTTGTCGCCGCCGGCAGAGATGGTGCCGTCGGACAGGCTGTTAAAGTTCTGCGAATAGAGGGTCGAGGTCGTGCTCTCGCCGCTCGGCAGGGTCATCGTCAGATCCTGCAGATCGTCGCCGGACAGGGTCCAGGAACCGTCGCTGTTCTTCTCGCCGCCGCTCAGCGTCACGCCTTCCGGCACGCCCGAGATGGTCACGGTCAGTTCTTCCGAACCGTCCAGGTCGCCAAGACTGGCCGAAATGTCGAGCGGCACGGTGGTGGCGCCTTCGTCGAACGTCGCATCGGAGACATCCAAGGCCACCGCATCGGCGACGGCCGCCACGGCGACATTGATCGTGCCCGTGGTGGTCGAGGTATCGCCGCCGGCCTCTTCCGTCGAGGTCGCGGAAACCGTAATGTCGAAGTCTTCACCGGAGTCGGTCGGTGGGGTGACCGTCAGGTCCTGGGGCACGATGCCGTCGGCGAAGGTGATGGCGCCGTTATCGACGGTCAGGATGGTGTCGCCCGACTTCAAGATCGCACCGTCGGGAATGCCCGACAGGGTCACGGTCAGGGATTCCGAACCGTCCGTATCGGTCAGGGCCGCCGCGATGTCGAGCGGGATGGCCCCGTCCTCGACGCCCGCGGCGTCGGAGACGGTCAACGTCGGATCAGATGCCTCACTGTCGAACACCGGCACGTCCACACCGACGCTGGTCGACACGGTGGCCGTGTCGCCGTCAGCTTCCGTCGCCGTCGCCGTGACGTTCAGGTCGAAGTCTTCCGCGCCCACAGGCACCGTCAGGGTGATGCCCAGCAACTGGCCTGCGGTCAGATCGAACGCCTCGTCTGAGCCGGTCGAGGTCAGAACCGTGCCGTCGGCAAGCGTCAAGGTCGCCCCTTCGGGTACGCCGGAGATCGTCGCCGAGAGGGTTTCGGAGCCGTCCGTGTCCGTCAGCAGGGCATTGATGTCGAGCGGGTACTCGACGAATTCCGGACCGCCGGTGCCGGGCTGCGTCGCGACCGTTTCGACATTCATGTTGATGTCGTTGAAGTCGTTGTCGCCGCCACCGACCAGGTCTTCCCAATTCTGGTTGCCGGGGCTACCGGAATCCCGGGTGTAGTCGAACTGGTTTTCGTTAAGAGCCGGGTCCGAGAACAGGACGGGGTCGCCCTGGCCTGACAGGGTCTGCCCGTTCGGGCCGACGACATGCCACTCGCCGCTGGCGTCCTGGGTAAAGGTGACGCTCATGCCGTCGGATAGATTGTTGTTCAGGCTGTCACCATTGGGGATAACGAAGAACCCGATATCAGCCGGATCGACGCCGTCCAGGGTGAACGTGTCGCCCACGCTGTCCTTGACGTCGCCCCAGATGATCTGGCCCGACTGCGGCGTGCCGTCTTCGCCGATGACGTAATAGCCATAGGAATTGTGATACCCGGCCGAAGCATTGCCGACGTTGGCAACGGTCACGCTGCCCGGCACCTCTTCCGAACCGCCCGCCGGTACGCCGGCGCCCAGATCGACCGTCAGGGTCGGGGCATCGGCATCGCCGCTCACGGCAACGTTCAGGGTCGAGGTAACGGTCGACTGGTCGCCAGTGGAGGATTCCGTCGACGTCGCCGAAACGGTCAACGCGAAATCCTCGTCGGAGTTGCCCGGCGCCTGAATGGTCAGGTTGTCGGGCACCACGCCGTCTTCGAAGGTGATCTCGCCGTTTTCGACCACCAGAACCGTGTCGCCGGATTTCAGCAGGGCGCCGTCGGGAATGCCCGAGAGGGTGATGCTGAGGGATTCCGAGCCGTCGGTGTCGGTCAGGGCGGCAGAGATGTCCAGCGGAATGGGCTGGTCTTCCGTGCCGACCGCGTCGGTCAGGTTCAGGCTCGGATCGGAGGCGACGTCGTCCACGGTCACGCCGACCGAGGTCGAAATGCTCGCCGTATCGCCGTCATCTTCCGTCGAGGTCGCGGTGACGGACAGACCGAAGGATTCCGCCGTGCTCGGCACGGTCAGGGTCAGGTCTGCCAGATCGCTCGGGTCGAGCGTCCAGCTACCGTCTTCGTTCGGCTGGCCGGCAGACAGGACCGCCCCTTCGGGCAGGCCCGAAACCGTGATCGACAGGGTTTCCGAGCCGTCGATGTCCTGCAGCTCGGAGGTGATGTCCAACGGATAGGTGACCACGGATTCGCCGCCGGCGTTGTAATCGGGCAGCAGATCGGCGTTGCCGCGGTAGGTGCCGTCACCGAAGGCGATGGTTTCGATGTTGTTGACGGTCAGCGTCTGCCCCGTATCCAGATCAATGATCTGGGTATTGATCAGGCCGCTGGCGCTCTCGGTGTAGTTCTGGAACTGGTAGTGATCGGAGGACTTGCCGAGGATCAACACGTCTTCCTGGCCGCTGCCGTTGACGTTGGTGTTGCCGCCGATATCGCCGTTGATGACGACCATATCGTTGCCTTCACTCATGTTGAAGTTGGTGCCGCCGGCCGTATTGCCGTTGACGACCACGGTGTCGTTGCCGGTCTTCATGATGAAGTTTTCGTTGCCATTCAGGTTACGGTTGACGACGAACATATCGTCACCTGTCGTCCCTTGATGGTTCTGCGCATTGTTGCCGGTCAGGTCGACGGCGCCGCTGGTATCAATGACATAACCAGCGCCTTCGCCGCCCGAGGTCGTGCCCGGCGTGCCTTCACCCAGGGTTACCGACAGGGTCGGCAGGTCGGCGACGCCCGTGACGTTGACGTTCAGCGCCGACGACGTGGTCGCCGTGGAGCCGTCCGATTCCGTCGAGGTCGCCGTCACCGTCAGGTTGAAGTCCTCGTTGGAGTCATCCGGCGGCGTGATGGTCAGGCCCGCCAGATCCGACGAATCGATGTCATAGCTGGTGTTGCCTTCCGACGCCGTGAACTCGGTGCCGTTGGCGAGTGTCAGGGTGGCCCCTTCGGGGATGTCGGAAATCGTCACGCTGAGAACTTCCGAGGCGTCGGTCAGGCCGGCATCGATGTTCAGCGCGATGGCCGAGTCCTCATTACCCGCCGCATTGTCGAGCACCAGGGTCGGCGCATCCGCGTCGGGATCGACGCTGACGGTCATGGCGCCTTCGACCGAGCTGGTCGTCACCGCCCCCGTGTCCGGATCGGTATCCAGCGACGTCGCGACCACATTCAGGGAGAAATCCGCATCGGAATTTTCCGGCGGCGTGATGGTCAGGCCGCCAAGCTGGTCGCCGGCGAACAGGAAGGTGGTGTTTTCCGGCGTCGCCGTGAAGGACGAGCCGTCCGCCAGGGTCAGCACCGCGCCCGGGGGCACGTCGGAAATGGTGACGCTGAGAACTTCCGAGCCGTCCGTGTCGGTCAGCCCGGCTGTGATGTTCAGCGGGATCGCCGAATCTTCGCCGCCGGTGACGCTGCCGACGGTAAGGGTCGGCACGTCGGCGACGGCATCGACACCGACATTGATGGTGCCGGTCGCGGGATCGGATGTGCTGTCGCCGTCCGTGGTGACGACGGAAACGTTCAGCGGGAAGTCCGCACCGCTGTCAGCGGGCGCCTTGATCTGCAGGCCGGCTAGATCAGCCTCGGTCAGCACCGCGACGCCGTCGGTCACGTTGATCAGGCCGTTGGCGTTGGACAGCACCGCCCCCTGCGGAATGCCGGACAGGGTGATCTGCGCCGTTTCGCTTTCGTCCGCCTTGTCGATGGTGATCGGCAGGGCGATGGCCGTGTCTTCGTCGCCCTGGGCCGCGCCCAAGGTGATCGCGGCACCGTCGGCGCCGCCGCTCACATCGACACTGATGGTGCCGGTGGCGGTTTCGGATACGTCGCCTTCGTCCGTGGTCGTCGCCGACACGGTGATATCGAAGTTGCCCGAGAAATCGGCCGGCGGCGTGATTTCCAGGCCGTCCAGTTCGCCTTCGGCCAGGGTCACGGTGCCCTCGACGACGTTCAGCACTTCGCCGTTGCGGGTG
This sequence comes from uncultured Alphaproteobacteria bacterium, assembly GCA_963976055.1. Taxonomy (GTDB): domain Bacteria; phylum Pseudomonadota; class Alphaproteobacteria; order Rhodospirillales; family Casp-alpha2; genus UBA1479. The sequence continues at coordinate 333,331 of CAXBJB010000006.1, read as the reverse complement.
ATGACGGCACCTTCCGGGATGTTCGACAGCGTCACGGACAAGGTTTCCGATCCGTCGGTATCCAGTTCCGTCACGTCGATGGTTAGCGGAATGGCCGTGTCTTCGGCGCCGGAGGCCGTGGTATCCACCACTTGCGCGCCATCGGCGACACCCTGAACGGTAACGTCGAGCGCCACCGGCGCCGATGTCGCCGTCGATACCGCACCGGTTTCCGGATCCGTTTCCGTGGCCGTCGCGGTGATCGTCAACTGGAAATCGTCGCTGCTGTCGGCTGCCGGCGTGATGGTCAGGCCTTCGAGCTGCGCCGGCGTCAGGGTAACACTGTTGCTGGTTTCCGAAGCGGTAAAGGTCAGGCCACCCGGCAGGGTCAGGGTCGCCCCGGCCGGAATGCCGGAGATCGTAACCCCCGTCACCTCACCGTTGATGTCCTGTGCCGCCGCTTCGGCGTCGATATCGAGCGCGATGGCGGTGTCTTCGTTGCCAGTCGCGGCATCGACGGTCACATCCGGGGCGTCGGCGATTGCCTGCACGGACACGTCCAGGGCGACCGGATCGGAGGTCGCCGTGGTGACTTCACCGGTTTCCGGATCGGTTTCCTCGGCCGTCGCGGTGACGGAAAGCGAGAAGTCTTCGTCGAAATCTTCCGGCAGAGAGACGGTCAGGCCGTCCAGATCGGCCGGCGTCAGGGTCCATTCGCCCGTATTGGCGTCGAAGGTACCGGCGGAAAGCGTCGCCCCCTCGGGCACGCCGGTGATGGTCACGGAGACGACCTCGCCGTTGATGTCCTCGGCCGCCGCCGCGGGATCGATGTCGAGCGCGATGGGACCGCGCCCTTCCACGCCCGAAGCGTCGCTGACGTCAACCGTCGGCGCATCGGCCACGGCACCGACCGCGACCGCCAGGGACACGGGCGCGCTGGTGGCGCTGGACGGCTCGCCGGTTTCCGGATCGCTGCCCTGGGCCGTCGCGGTGACGGAAAGGGCAAAGTCCGTATCGAAATCTTCCGGCAGGGAGATGGACAGACCTTCAACCATTTCCGGCGTCAGGCTGACGGAGGTCTGACCCTCCGTCGCCGTGAACTGGAAGCCGCCGCCCAGGTTCAGGGTGGCGCCGACCGGAATGTCGGAGATCGTGACGGTCGTGATGTCGCCGGCGATGTCACCGGCCGCCATGGCCGGATCGATGTTCAGCGGAATGGTCCCGCCGTCTTCGACGCCGGACGCCGCATTGACGGAAACCGTCGGTGCGTCGATTTGTGCGACGACGGAGACGTCGAGCGCCACCGGATCGGAAGTCGCCGTGGTCACCGCACCCGTTTCCGGGTCAGTTTCCTGCGCCGTGGCCGAAACCTGCAGCGAGAAGTCCGTATCGAAGTCTTCCGGCAGGGAGACCGTCAGGCCTTCCACATCCGCTGCATCGACCGTCCAGGCGCCGGTATCGGCGTTGAACGTACCGGCGGACAGGGTCGCCCCTTCGGGCACGCCCGTGATGGTCACGGAGACCACTTCGCCGTTGATGTCCTCGGCCGCCGCGTCGGCGTCGATGTTCAGGGCAATCGGGCCGCCGTCTTCCACGCCGGACGCATCCTGGGTCGCGACCGTCGGGGCATCAGCCTGGGCCACCACTTCGACATTCAGGGGAACCGGCGTGCTGGTTGCCGTGGTGATCGCCCCCGTATCCGGGTCGCGTTCCTGGGCCGTGGCCGAAATCTGCAGCGAGAAGTTCTCGTCGAAGTCCTCCGGCAATTCGATGGACAGGTCTTCAATCATCGCCGGGCTTAGGTTGACGGAGGTGTTGCCCTCCGTCGCCGTGAACTGGAAGCCGCCGCCCAGGTTCAGAACAGCGCCGACCGGAATCTCGGAGATGGTGAATCCTGTCACCTCGCCCTGCACGTCCTGGGCCGCCGCGTCGGCGTCAATGTTGAGTGGAATGGCCGCGCCGTCTTCAAGGCCCGAGACCGCATCGACGGTCACCGTCGGGGCATCGGCCTGCGATGCAACGGTGACATCAATGGTCGCCGTCTGCGACGCCGTGTCGCCGCCGTCCGCTTCCGTGGAGGTCGCGGTCACGGTCAGCTGGAAGTCTTCGCCGCTGTCGGCGCCTGGGGTGACGGACAGGCCGTCGAGATCGCCCGAGGACAGAGTCCAGGTGCCGTCTTCGTTCTTCATACCGGCGGACAGCGTGGCATCCGCGGGCACGCCAGAGATGGTGATGCTGAGGCTTTCCGAGCCGTCCACATCGGTCAGGGACGAGGCGATGTCGAGCGCGATCGAACCGCCGTCTTCCGTGCCGGAAACGGCGCTATCGACCGTCAAGGCCGGCACGTCGGCAACACCGTCGACGCCGACACTGATCGTGCCGGTGGCGGGATCGGAGACCGAAACACCGTCCGTCGTGACGACGGAAACACCGACGTTGAAGTCCGCATCGCTGTCGGCCGGCGGCGTGATCTGCAAGCCGGCAAGGTCCGCTTCTGTCAGCACCGCGATGCCGTCGACCACGGAAATCGGGCCGCTGGTGTTGGACAGGATCGCCCCTTCCGGGATGCCGGACAGGGTGATCTCGGCGGTTTCGCTTTCGTCCGCCTTGTCGATGGTGATCGGCAGGGCGATGCCCGTGTCCTCGTCGCCCGAAGCATCGGCCACGTTCAGGGCGGCGCCATCGGCCTGCCCCGCCACATCGACGGAGATCGAGCCGAGCGCGGCTTCGGACACGTCGCCTTCGTCCGTGGTCGTCGCCGACACGGCGATGTCGAAGGCACCGGAGAAATCGGCCGGCGGCAGGACCGCCAGGCCGTCCAATTCGCCCTCGCCCAGGGTCACCGTGCCGTCTTCGTTGACGGCAACCGGCTCGCCATTGCGCAGGATAACCGCGCCTTCGGGGATGTTCGACAACGTGACGGAAAGGGATTCCGAGCCGTCCGTGTCCAGTTCGGACACATCGACCGTGAACGGAATGGCCGTGTCCTCGACACCGGAGGCCGCGGTATCGGTTACCTGAGCGCCGTCGGCGACGCCCTGCACTGTCACGTCGAGGGTGCCCGCCGAAGTCGCGGTGGAGTCACCATCCTTGGAAGTCGCCGTCACTGACAACTGGAAGTCGTCGGCGCTGTCGGTCGGCGGGGTGATGTAGATCTGGCCGCCGATCAGGCCCGGCGGAATTTCCGCGACACCGTCGACCACGTTCACCGGAACCTGTTGTCCGCCCGGATTGGTGATGGTCAGCGTGGCGTTGTCGGGAATGCCGGAGATGCTGAGGCTGAGCGTTTCCGAACCGTCCGGCAGAGTCGCCGAAATATCGAGCGGAATCGCCGTGTCTTCGTCGCCGAGCGCATCGCTCAGATCCAGGTCTGGCCCATCGGCGACACCGGTCACGTCGATGGATACGGTGCCCAACGCCGTTTCGGACACATCGCCTTCGTCCGTCGTGGTGGCCGAGACGGTCAGGTCGAGGTCACCCGAGAAATCGGCCGGCGGCGTGATCGCCAGGCCGTCCAGCTCGCCCTCGCCCAGGGTCACCTGACCGTTGACGATCTCAAGCGCCTCGCCGTTGCGGGTGATGATCGCACCTTCGGGGATGTTCGACAGGGTCACGGAAAGCGTTTCCGAGCCGTCCGTGTCCAGTTCCGTCACATCGACCGAGAACGGAATGGCCGTATCTTCGGCGCCGCTGGCCGCGGTGTCCGTCACCTGGGCGCCGTCGGCAACACCCTGGACAGTCACATCCAGGGCAACCGGATCGGAGGTCGCCGTGGTGACCTCGCCCGTATCCGGATCGGTTTCCGTCGCCGTCGCCGTGACGGTCAGCTGGAAGTCGTCGGCGCTGTCGGCCGGCGGCGTGATGGTCAGGCCCTCCAACTGCGCCGGGGACAGGGAAACCGTCGAATTAGCGTCCGTCGCCGTGAAGGTCAGACCGCCCGGCAGATTGAGGGTCGCCCCCACGGGGATACCCGAGATCGTCACCGAGGTCACCTCGCCCTGGAGGTCCTGGCCGGCGGCGGCCGGATTGATGTCCAACGCGATGGCGGTGTCTTCGTTGCCGGAAGCCGCTTCGACATCGACCGTCGGCGCATCGACCTGGGCGACGACGGAGACGTCGAGCGCCACCGGGGCGGAGGTCGCCGTGGTGATCTCGCCCGTGTCCGGATCGGTTTCCTGGGCGGTGGCCGAGACCTGCAACGAGAAGTCCGTATCAAAGTCTTCCGGCAAGGAGACCGTGAGGCCTTCCACGTCGGCCGCATCGACCGTCCATGCACCCGTTTCCGCATCGAACGTGCCGGCAGACAGGGTCGCCCCTTCCGGCACGCCCGTGATCGTCACGGACACGACTTCGCCGTTGATGTCCTCAGCAGCCACGTCGGCATCAATGTTCAGAGCAATCGGCCCACCGTCTTCCAGACCGGAAGCGGCATCGACGCTGACCGTCGGCGCGTCGGCTTGAGCGATGATGTTCAACGGCACGTCGATCGGCGCGGACGTTTCGTAGTCGACAGCACCCGTTTCCGGGTCGGTCTGCGAAGCCGTGGCGGAAACCTGAAGGGTAAAATTCTCGTCGAAGTTTTCCGGCAGGTTGAGCTTCACATCACCCAGGTCCGCGGCATCGATGGTGAAGGTGCCGTCGGTGTTTTCGGTGAAGGGACCGGACAGGGTCGCCCCTTCGGGCAGGCCGCCGATGGTGAAGGAGGCGATTTCCTCGCCCGGTTCCACGGTCACGGCGCCGAACAGGGCGCCGACGTCAATGGCGCCGGCGTCTTCGTTGAAGGTCAGGGCATCCGCCCCGGCGGCGGTCACCACGGGTGCTTCCGCGTCGGGGGCCACAGTGACGTTCAGGACCTGTTCGCTAGTCGTGGTCTGGGCCACGCCGTCCACGGTGGCCACGGACTGGGACGTGGCGCTGACGGTAATCTGCATGTCTTCCGCGCTGTTGGGCGGCGGCAGGATGGCCAGGCCTTCGGGCACCACGCCGTCGGCGAAGGTGATCGCGCCGTCGACAACGTCAAGCGGCACCCCATCCACACTCAACACCGCCCCTTCGGGAATGCCGGACAGTGTCACGCTGAGAGTCTCGGTGCCGTCGGCGACGCCATCGGCCAGGGAGGTGCTGATCGGCAGGGCAACTGGCACGTCTTCGACCGTGCTGGTGTCAATCGCCGACACGTCCAGGTCGGGCATGGCCGCGTTCAACAGGTCCTCGACCGTGATGGTCAGGTCGCCGAACTGCAGAACTTCGACATCGATCAAGGTATCGTTGCCGTCGAGATCACTGCCGCCGACGCTCAGCTCGCCGCTGTCGCTGTCCAGGTTGACGGTGAACTCCTCGAAATTGTCCTCGAACACGGCGGTATCCGTGCCGTCGCCGCCGATGATCGTATCATCGCCACCGCCACCGGTGAACGTATCGTCGCCAAGGCCGCCGGCCAGCACGTTGTCGCCGTCGGAACCGACGATGATGTCGTCGCCGGCGCCGCCGATCACGTTCTCGATGCTGACGAGGGTATCGAGATCGTCGCCGACCGTCGCTTCGCCCTCGCCGAGGTCGATGTACAGCGGTGAATCCGGATCCAGAGCCGAGAAATCGACCGTATCGATGCCGTCGCCGCCGTCCAGCAGGTCACTGCCGGCACCGCCGATGAGAATGTCGTCTCCAGCCTCACCGAAAATGGCGTCGTCGCCGTCCGTGCCGGTGATGGCGTCGTCGCCCTCGCCCGCGTAGACGACCGCGTCGTCATCCATCTGGAACGTATCGTCGCCGCCGGTCAGGACGTCGCGGTTGACGTCGACGTCGATGGTCGCGGTCTGGGTTGCCGTGTCGCCGTCCGCTTCCGTCGAGGTCGCGGTAACGGTCAGTTGAAAATCGGTGTCATAGTCGTCGGCGACACTGACGGACAGCCCCTCCAGTTCCTCTGGAGTCAGGGTCCAGGTATCGGATTCCGCGTCATAGGCACCGGCCGACAGAGTCGCACCGGCGGGAACGCCGGAAATGGACACAGAGAGAGTCTCGGAGCCATCGGTATCTGTCAGGGCAGAGGAAACATCCAACGGAATCGCATCGCCGCGGAACCCCGTTCCCTCAACCGCCGAACCCACTTCCAGTGTCGGCACATCGGCGACACCATCGACACCGACGGTGATCGTGCCGGTCGTCGGCTCGGACGTGCTGTCGCCGTCGATGGTGACGACGGAAACGCCGATGGACATGTCCGCATCGCTGTTGGCGGGCGGGGTGATCTGCAAGCCTTCCAGATCGGACTCGCTGAGAATTACCGTGCCATCTTCGTTGACCGTGATCGGGCCGTTGGCGTTGGACAGTTCCGCACCCTGTGGAATGCCGGACAGGGTGATTTCCGCCGTTTCGCTTTCGTCCGCCTTGTCGATGGAGATCGGCAGGGCGATGGCCGTGTCTTCGTCGCCGCTGACATCGCCCAACACAAGAGTCGCGCCGTCGGCCAAATTGGCCGGATCAACGACCAGGGACTGCGGGGCCAGCGTCAGACTGTCGCCGTTCGTCTCGGTCGTCGTCGCCGTAACGCTGAGGGTGAATTCGCCCTCGCCGACCGGAACGATGGTCAGTCCGGAAAGCTGTTCCGGCGACAAGGTAATGCTGGTGCTGTCATCCGTCGCCGTAAAGGTCAGGCCGTCGCCCAGATTGAGGGTCGCACCGACCGGAATGTCACTGATCGTGACGCTGACGGTTTCGCTGCCGTCGATGTCCGGCGTGGTCGCGGTAATGCTCAACGGAATGGCGCCGGCCGCCTCTTCGCCGGCCGACATCGATAGCGTCGGCACGTCGGCAACGCCCGCCACATCGACCGTGATGGTCCCGGTGGTCGCGTTGGAAATCACGCCGCCTTCGATCGTGGTCGCCGATACGCCGATGTTAAAGGAACCGGAATAGTTTTCCGGCGGGGTGATGTTCAAGCCGGAGATCTGGGCCTCGGTCAAGGTCGCCGAGCCGCCGGTCACCACAATTTCAGCACCGTTGCTGCGCAGGACAGAACCCTCGGGAATTCCAGTCAGGGTGACCGACAGGGTGTCGTTCGCATCGACCTTGTTGACCGTCAACGGCAGATTGATGGTGCCGTCTTCGAGACCGCTTCCGGCGCCTGCATTGACGGAGGCGCCGTCGCCGACGAATACCTGTTCGGTTCCGCTCGGGTTATTTGTCGAAGTGCCCGTATTGGTCTCGGACGTCGTGTTGTTTGCGGGGGTGTTGTTGTCGCCGAACCCCGCATCCTGGGGGGTCGAGGCGAAGGGATCGACCTCGGTCGTGACGTTGGTGAAGTCTTCCTGGAAGCCCTGCTGGCCGCCGGCCTGGGTATCCAGATTGTTCAGATCCTCGGCCGAGGGCTGATCCGTCAGTTCGGGCTGCGCATCGACTTCCGGCGTCGGCTGCTGGGTTTCGTCCTGGTTGCCGCCGGCGGCGGTTTCCGTGTTCGCCAGTTCCTCGGCGGACGGCTGGTCGCCCTGCTGCCCCTGCTCCTGATTGGTGCCCTGTTCGATGTCTTCCTGCAGGCCGAAGTGGTTGCCCGAGGTGCGCTCGCCGTCGGTGGACTCGACCGGCAGGTGCTTCAGGGTGGTGGCGTGGCGTTCGACGATGTCGTCGTCGCTCATGTGGCCGCGCTGGGACGCCTGGGAATCGTAACTCGGGATGGAGACGAAGTCCCCACCCTGGTTCATCACGACCTGGCCGGTATTGTTCTCGATCACGACTTCGCCGACAAAGCCGTCCGCTTCCTGCATTAGAACGACCTGCATGTCGCCCTCGCCCGCCGGCGGAATTTCGATACCGACCTGGGTGCCGCGGATACCGATGGTGGCGACCGGGGTATCGATCTTCATGGCGTCGGGGTCGGTCTTGGCGACCTGACCGGACACGAAGGTGAACACACCCTGAACCACGGACACGTTGAGAGAGCCGTTCTGGGTCGCCGGGTCGTAGACCATCTCGTCCAGGACCATCGAGCTGGCTTCGCCCATGGAGAAGGTGGTTTCGTCGGCGAGGAGCACGCCGATGGCACCCTTGGGGCCGGTTTCGATGCTGTCACCCTGGTAAACCTGGTCCCCGGCCTGGAGCTGGACGCGGGTCCCGTCGGCGCGGGTCACCCAGACCTCGCCGGTCAGCGTCTTGACCGTGCCGATCGGCGCACCGTCGGTGCCGCCGATCACCTGGGTGCCGGACGCGGCATCGGCGAACTGCTGGATCGTGGAGGAATTGGCGCTGTCGGGCGTGCCCGTAAGCTGCACCACCATGTCGCCGGAAAGGTTGGCGCCATCGGCGGACGCGAGTTGCGGCGGCTGGGCCTGCTCGTAATAGTTCTCGACCGTGACCTTCGACCCGTCGGGGAAGGTCAGGACAAGGTCGGAACCATCGACCGCGAATTCGGCTTCGGATACGGAAAGACCCTCGGGCAGGGTCAAGACATCAGCCCCAGACGCCGACAGGGTGTGGGTCTGGGGGGTGCCACCAGGGGTCTGGGTGGTCTCGGCCATTTTGTCGAACTCCTAACGGATGGCTGCTCCAACATGCCATCACGGAGCCCAAGTCGTTATTGTTTTTCTTTTTATTTGTAAGCGCAGATATACGCTTCTGGCAGGGTTATGTCAAAATCCATATGAACCGGCTGTGATGATCGTCACACCCTTATTCGAATTCCCAACCTGGGATCAGGCGCGGTCGGCGCCGTAATAGAGCGTCACCACGTGGCGCGCTTCGGCGAAGAACAGCCAACGTTCGACCAGCGTCCCCGCCGTCGCCAGCGCCGCGCCCAGAAGCGCCAGGGCGCCCTCGCCCGGCCCCTGAATATTGAGCCCGACGCCGACGGCGCAGATCGCCGCCAGATAGCCGCCGATCAGGGCGATCCGGCGCAACTTCACGGCATGCTTGCGAGCGACGCGATAGCCCATTTCGTCGAGCAGGTAATTCTGTTCCGTATGCGGGCCTTCCAGATAACGCACCTTGCCCAAAGCACCCAGGCCGGTGGCGCTTTCCGGCGTCGCCGCATGGCGCGTCCGGTCGATGAACCGCCAGTAAAAGACCTTGAGCGCCGCCGCCGCCAGCAGCCCCCACATGGAGGCGACCGCGACCAGATAACTTTCCGCACCGAACAGGGCCAGAAGCGCGTTCAGCCAGACCAGTCCCGTGGCCAGTCCCAGCAGCAAATACGAAGGAACAACCCAGCCGTTAGACCATTGGTGAATGGTGGACAGCGAACGATAGATCATCGCCGTGCAATAGATGGTGACGAGCGCCATGACTGCCGATGCGACGCCCGCGGCGGGGCCCCAGGCGGCAAAGCGGTCGGGCCACATCCAGACGGCGGCCAGGGCCACCGCGGGACCGTAGGTCAGGACCGAGGCCACGCCTTCGCGGGACAGCCAGCTTGTGCGCCATTGGCTGAAGGCCCGCCAAGCGCGCTCCGGATGGCCCAGGTGGAAGGTCGAGGACAACAGGCCCGCCGTCACGGCGGCAAGCGCCAGGATGATGGCGGTCAGCCCGAATAGGCGGTCGGCGGGCAGCAGACCCGCAGCCCCCAACGCCCCCAGAAGCGCCAGCAGGCCGTAGCCCGCGCCGGAGGAAACCGTGAAGAAAATGACCGAAAATGCCGGATGCATGACGCGCGTTCTCTTTGATTCTTTTGCGTTAGCGGGACAGGACCTTGTCGACCCAGCGCAGGATGGGGTTTTCGGGGCCGGGTTCGGCGGCCAGGTCGGTCGGCCCGCCCGGCGCCGAGTCGGCGCGACGGGGCCGCGGCGGCAGGTACTTGTTGGTCGGCTTGTAGCCCATTTCCGGCATCAGGTCGTAGCCGCCCCGCGCCGCGACCAGCTTGGACACATCGGAATTAGGATCGCCCAGGTCGCCGAAATGACGCGCACTGGCCGGGCAGGTCGACACGCAAGCCGGCACCCGTTCGCGTTGCGGAATGTTTTCGTTGTAGATGCGGTCGATGCACAGCGTGCATTTCTTCATGACACCGGCGTCGGCATCGAATTCGCGGGCACCGTAAGGACAGGCCCAGGAACACAGCTTGCAGCCGATGCACTTGCTTTCGTCGACCAGAACGATGCCGTCGGCGGCGCGCTTGAAACTGGCCCCCGTCGGGCACACGGTGACGCAGGCCGCATTCTCGCAATGCAGACAGGATTTTGGAAAATGCACGGTCTGGTTCGGCTTGCCGTCCGTACGCTGGGTTTCGAAGGAATGGATGCGGTTGAACCACACGCCCTGCTGTTTCGCCCCATAGGGATTGAGGTCCGTGAGCGGCGCCATATGGCCGCCCGTGTTCCATTCCTTGCAGTTGACGGCGCAGGCATGGCAGCCGACGCAGATGTCCAGGTCGATGACCAGGCCCAGTTTTTTCTGGGTTTCAGCGGGAAGGGTCGTCATGTCAGTGCCCGCCTCCCGGCTTCTTGAAATCCGCGCCATAACGCAGGATGTCCGGCCGTTTGCGCAGACCCGGGGGCGGCGTCAGGGGGGCCGGCTTGGGCCAGGTCTCCGCCGCCTCTTCCGGCGTGGCCTTTTCGATGCGCACGCGCAGGTCGTACCAGGCCGCCTGTCCGGTCACCGGGTCCGAATTGGAATAGCGGTATCCGGCGCGTTCCGGCAGCAGTTCGGAAATGATGTGGTTCAGAAGGAACCCCTTGGTCGCCTCACCCGCATCCTTGTCCAGGTTCCAGGCGCCGGCCCGCTTGCCGATGGCGTTCCAGGTCCAGACCGTGTGCTTGTTGACCCCGTCCATCAACGCCGCCTGCGCCTTGACCCGGCCGTGATAGCTTTCGATCCACACCCAGTCGCCGTCTTCGATGCCGTGCTTGGCGGCCACTTCCATACCCACATACAGCTTGTTGGATCCGGTGATCTGGCGCAGCCAAGCGTTCTGCGAGCCCCAGGAATGGTACATCTGCATGGGCCGCTGGGTCAGGGCATGCAGCGGGAATTCGTCCGTGTCGATCATCGAGCCCTCGAACGGCGGATACCATATCGGGATGGGGTCGAAATAGGCGTCGATGCGCGCCCGGTCCTTTTCCGGCGGCTGGTTCGGGCCGTGGCCGCGAGCGGCCAGACGGAACCGCTGCAGGGGCTCCGAATACAACTGGAACACCACCTGATCGGCATGGCCCATGAACCCGGCTTCGGTCGCCCAGTCCAGATAGGCCCTATTGGCCATCTTGAAGAACCGCGCCTCGGCGGGAATCTTATGGCTGAAGAAGCAGCCGTTCTCGATGTACTTGTTCAACTGGTCGGGATTGGCCTCGCCCTTGGCGGTCTTCTCCCCATTCTTGCCGCGCCAGCCGATCAGCGAGCCGATGCCAGGGGCGCGCATGTGGTTGACGATGTAGTCGGCATAACCGCCCGGGTACTTGGGCTCGCCATAGGTCTTGACCATGCCCGGCAATCCTAAGCGCACGCCCAGGTCGAGCAGCACCGTCTGGAACGGGCGCACGTCGCGGTCGGGCTCGATCACCGGCTGGCGGATGGCGTCCTGGGCGGCATCGGCTTCCGAGATCGGCCGATCCAGAAGCGAGATGCAGTCCCAGCGCTCAAGATAGGTGGTGTCGGGCAGGATCAGGTCCGCGTACGCCACCATTTCCGAGTAGTAGGCATCGGAATAGATGATGCGGGGAATTTTGTATTCGCCCGTTTCCTCGTTCTTGGCGGTCAGCATGTCCGCCACGCCCGAAGAATTCATGGTCGAATTCCAGCTCATGTTCGCCATGAACATGAACAGGGTGTCGATGGGGTACGGGTCGCCGTTGGCCGCGTTGGTGATGACCATGTGCATCATGCCGTGGGCCGACAACGGATATTCCCAGGAAAACGCCTTGTCGATGCGCCGGGGCGTGCCGTCGGCGTTGACGATGAGGTCTTCCGGTCCCGTCGGGAAGCCCAGCGGGGCTCCCTGCATCGGCGCCCCGGCGCCGACCTGGCCCGGCTTGCCCGTGGGCTTCAGCGGCGGGGGTGCGACCTTGGGGAACGGCGGCTTGTAGCGGAACCCGCCCGGGCAATCGATGGTGCCCAGGATCATCTGCAGCACGTGCAACGCGCGGCAGGTGTGGAAGCCGTTGGAATGGGCTGAGATTCCGCGCATGGCGTGGAACGCCACGGGGCGGCCGATCATCTTGTCGTGCTTGCGCCCGGCCCAATCGGTCCAAGGCTGATCGATCTCGATGGTTTCCTCGAACGCGACCTGGGCCAGTTCGGCGGCGACACGGCGGATGGTTTCGACCGGGATGCCGGTTTCCTCGGCCACCGCGTCCGGTGCGTATTTCTTGTCCAGATAGCGTTCGGCCATGATCTGGAAGGCCGGCACGGCGCGCCGTCCGTCGGGCAAGGTGACCTCGGCGACCAGAGACGGCTTGGTGTCGATGGCGTTGGCGTCGGCCATGGCCTTCTTCGCGCCGTCCCAGGCGACCGGCTTGCCGTCGCCGTCGCGCACGAACAGGCCGTCGTCGGCGGACCCCGGCGCCTGGATGACCAGCCAATGCGCGTTGGAATAGCGGACCAGATAGTCCTCGTCGATCTTGCCGGCGGTCAGCAGCTGGTGGATCAGCGACATCACGAACAGGCCGTCCGTGCCCGGGCGGATGCCGATCCATTCGTCGGCGATGGCCGAATAGCCCGAGCGCACCGGGTTAACGGAAACGAACTTGGCCCCCCGGTTCTTGATCTTGCTGAGGCCCATCTTGATGGGGTTGGAATCATGGTCTTCGGCGACGCCGAACATCATGAAGTACTTGGTGCGATCCCAATCGGGTTCGCCGAATTCCCAAAAGCTGCCGCCGATGGTGTATAGCCCGGCCGCTGCCATGTTGACGGAACAGAACCCGCCGTGGGCGGCGAAATTGGGTGTGCCGAACTGCGACGCCCACCAGCCGGTCAGCGCCTGGCTCTGGTCACGGCCGGTGAAGAAGGCGAGCTTGCGGGGGTCCGTCGCGCGGATGCGCGCCAGCCAGTCCGTCGCCGTCTCCAGCGCCTCTTCCCATTCGATTTCCTTGAATTCGCCGGACCCGCGCGGGCCGACGCGCTTCAGGGGTTTGGTCAGCTTGGCCGGGGAATTCTGGGTCATGATCCCGGCCGAACCCTTGGCGCAGAGCACGCCCTTGTTGATCGGATGCTCCGGGTTGCCCTGGATATACCGGATCTGGCCGTTTTTCAGATGCACCTTGATGCCGCAGCGGCAGGCGCACATGTAGCAGGTGGTGCATTTGACTTCGTCGCCAACCTCGGGGGAGGTATCGACCGGGCTTTCCGTATGCCCGTTCATGGCCTTGTGTCCGCTTGTGGTCTTTTTATCGTCGTTCGACGCCATTGTTTCCAACCCCGATGGAGGCGCATCGGCCTCGGCTGTTGATCTGGCACGATTGCTAGCGGTCCACCCCTGGGCTGTCAATCAGCCCATGGACGCCGCGCCCTCCTTGTTTCCAGACAAGCATATTACCCGCCGCGCCAATCGGATGACGATCCAACCTCGGGGATTAGGTGGGTCCAGGCAGGCCGTTGTTAGCAGGCACTTAATTACAATTATTTTTTGTAATACAAATTTATTTTACAAAATTTTAAAAATTAATTATTGATTTCACAGTTAATATTGATACAAATTCCGTCACCCCATGACGGCAAGGCTCCTTTTCATGTCCGCTTCCACTCCCGTTTCCTCCGAACCGGCCGCACGCCCACCGACCTTGCCGCCGGCGTTGAACGTCGATGCGCTGGACCGATTGCTCACGCCCCTGAATACGGAACAGCTGCTGCGTCAGGTGATCTTGGACGCCTTTCCCGGCCGCGCCGTGGTCACCACGTCGTTCGGGGCCGAGTCGGCGGTCCTGCTTGCCCTGATCGCCGGGATCGAGCCGGCGATGCCGGTGGTGTTCCTGGATACGGGCTATCTGTTCGCGCAGACCCTGACCTACCGTGATCGTCTGGTCCACCACCTGGGCCTCACGGATGTCCGCACGGTTGCCCCCGACCCTGACGATCTCGCCCGCGAAGACCCCAAGGGCGACCTGCACAAGCACGATCCCGACCGCTGCTGCCGTTTGCGCAAGGACATCCCGCTGGAGGCCGCCCTGGCCGGCTTCGATGTGTGGATTTCCGGGCGCAAACGCTTCCACGGCGGCGTCCGCGGATCGCTGCCCCGCATCGAGGTCGATGGCCGCTACCTGAAGGTCAACCCCCTCGCCGATTGGAGCGAGGCCGCCATCGCCCGCGCCTTCGCCGAGACCGGCCTGCCATACCATCCCTTGGTCGAGCAAGGCTTCACGTCAATCGGATGTTTTCCCTGCACCGAACCATCGGGAACCGGCGGTTATTCCCGCGCCGGCCGGTGGCCCGGCAGCGACAAGACCGAATGCGGAATCCACATAGCCAAGGGCAATCGGAATTTATCCTGATTCCCGTTGGAAACCGGAAGTTTCGGCGTTCTTAACCTTTCAAATTTATGCTGCATGCCCGCAACATCGTACGATTGGATGATTGCGGCACACAACGGAAAAGACACGCAATAATGGACGATCTCGACCGGCTGGAAAGCGAAAGTATCTTTATCCTGCGCGAGGCCTATCAGGCCTTTTCGCGGCTCGGCATGCTGTGGTCGCTCGGCAAGGATTCAAACGTCATGGTCTGGCTTGCCAAGAAGGCGTTCTTCGGCCACGTCCCCTTCCCGCTGGTGCATGTCGATACGGGCAACAAGTTCCCTGAAATGTACGCCTTCCGCGACCGCTATGCCGTCGAATGGGGGGTCGAGCTGATCGTCGGCGGCTGCCCGCCGCTCGAGGACATGGATCAGGACCTGCCGCCGGCCACACGGCGCGCCCAGCGCAAAACCCGAGGCCTGAAGGACCTGATCGAGCGCGAGAAGTTCGACGGCATCTGCGCCGGCATCCGCCGCGACGAGGAAGGGACCCGCGCCAAGGAACGGGTGTTCAGCCCGCGCAGCGTCGATGCCGCCTGGGACGTCCGCGACCAGCCGCCCGAACTGTGGGGCCAGTACAACACGGACTTCCCCCCCGGCACTCATGTGCGCGTCCATCCCATCCTGCATTGGTCGGAATTGGACATCTGGCGTTACATCGCGCGCGAGGGCATTCCCGTGGTCGAACTCTATTTCGCCAAGGACGGCAAACGATACCGTTCGCTTGGTGACCAGGACATCACCCACCCCGTGGCCAGCCAGGCCGACACTATCGAAGCCATCATCGCCGAGCTGGAACAGACCCACATCGCCGAACGCTCGGGCCGCGCCATGGATCACGAGGCCGAGGATTCCTTCGAACGCCTGCGCACGGAAGGCTACATGTGATGACCGTCGCTCCCGCAACCACCGCCCGCAAGCCCGTGGTCAAGATCGTGTTCGCCGGCCATGTCGACCATGGCAAATCGACCCTGCTGGGCCGCCTGTTGACCGACCTGGGCGCCCTGCCCGAAGGCAAGATGGAAGCCGTCGCCGAAAGCTGCAAGCGGCGCGGCGTGGTGTTCGAATGGGCGTTCCTGCTGGACGCGCTGCGGGCCGAACGGGACCAGGGAATCACCATCGATTCAACCCAGGTTCAGGCCGAAACGGCAACCCGGCGTTTCGTCTTCATCGACGCGCCGGGCCATCACGAGTTCATCAAGAACATGGTCACCGGCGCCGCCCAGGCGGACGCCGCCGTGCTGTTGGTCGACGCCAAGGACGGCCTGCAGGCCGAAACTCAGCGCCATGCCTTCCTGTTGGGCATCCTGGGCATCCGTGACGTCATCGTCGCCGTGACCAAGATGGATCTGGTGGGATACGATCAGGCCCGGTTCGACGATCTGGCGGGCCAGGTGACGGCCCATCTCGTCTCCCTCGGGTTCGATGCAGGCCGTATCAAGGCCATCCCCGTCGCCGCCCGCGACGGCGAAAACATCCTGACACGGGGCGCCGCCATGCCCTGGTATTCGGGCCCCGCGCTGATCCAGCACCTGGACGTCCTGATTCCCGGCACCGCCGCCGCGGACGCCGCCGCGGCGCCGCTCCGCTTCATCGTACAGGGGGTGTACAAGTTCGACGAACGGCGCATCCTTGCCGGGCGCATCCTGTCCGGCAGCCTGGCCGTGGGTGACGAGATTCAATTCTCGCCCGGCAATCGGCGCGGGCGGGTCAAGAGCATCGAAACCTGGCCAACCCCGACGGATTCCCCCACGCGGGCCGAAACCGGGGAATCGGTCGGTATCACCCTGGACCAGCAATCGTTCATCGAACGCGGCGCCGTCGGCGCCCATCCGGCAACGCCTCCTCATCTGATTAACGCGCTGCGCGGCCGCATCGTGTGGTTCGGCGCCGAGCCCCTGACCCCAGGCACTCGCTACAAGATGAAGCTGAACGCCAGCGAACACCTGTGCATCGCCGAGACGATAGAACACGTCCTCGACACCGGAGACCTGTCGAAATCCGCGTCGGCGATGGTCAGCCGCAATCAGATCGCCGATGTGGTCTTCCGCGCGCGCGGGCACATGGCGGCGGACGCCCACGGCGAGGCGCCGCAGACCGGGCGGTTCGTTCTCGTCGCCGACCATCGCATCGTCGGCTGCGGCCTGATCGATCTTGAAGGCTTCGCCACCGAAGGTCGCCAGACGTCGCCCAAGTCGGCGAACATCCTGCGGGTCGAACACCGCATCGACATGCCGGAACGCTGGTCCGCCAACGGCCATAAAAGCGGCATCCTATGGTTTACGGGCCTGTCCGGGTCGGGCAAGTCGACCCTGGCGGTGCGGCTGGAGGAAGCCTTGTTCCGACGCGGCAAGCAGGTCTTCGTGCTGGACGGCGACAACGTCCGCCACGGGCTTTGCGCCGATCTGGGCTTTTCCCCCGACGACCGGCAGGAAAATATCCGCCGCGTCGGCGAACTGGCGCAAATCCTGGCCCATGCCGGGTTCATCGTCGTCACCGCGTTCATTTCCCCCTATCGGGCCGACCGCGACGGCGTGCGCGCCCGCGCCGGTGACCTGTTCCACGAAATCCACGTGGCCGCGGACTTGGACGTCTGCGAACGGCGCGACCCCAAGGGGCTCTACAAGAAAGCCCGGACCGGGGAAATTCTGGAATTCACGGGGATTTCAGCCCCCTACGAAGCGCCCCACGCCCCCGAGTTGGTTATCGACACGGTCAACCTGGAGGTCGATGCCTGCGTCGAGCGTCTGGTCGAATACGCGCTAGCGGTGTTCGAGGCGTAAAGCGCGGCGGTTAGCTGGCGCGTTTGCCGCGCGCCGCCATTTCTGCGAGGAAGCTTTCCGTCGACCCGGCCTTGAGGAACGAATAGGCGCAGCCCAGCACCCGGTCCTTGCGTTCACCCTCTTCCGGACAGCTTTTTTCCGGGATGCGGGGCTTGCCGTCGGCGGCGTCCTGGTCCTCGCCGGGAAGCGCCCCCGGCAGGTCCTTCTCCCGTTGCGACGGGTCCTGGGCTTCCGGCTGGATGACGATGTCCGGATGCACACCCTCGGCCTGGATGGTATGACCGGACGGCGAATAGTAGAGCGCAGTGGTCAAGCGCAGCGCCCCTTCCACCGGCAGCGGCATGATGGTCTGCACGGACCCCTTGCCGAACGACCGTGTCCCCATGACCGTCGCCCGACCGTGGTATTGTAGGGCGCTGGCGACGATCTCCGACGCCGAGGCCGACCCGCCATTGATCAGCACGACGATCGGCAGGTTGCGGGCAAGGTCGCCGGGCCGGGCGTCATAGTTACGCTGGTTTTCGGCCGTGCGGCCGCGCACGGAAACGATTCCGCCTTTGTCCAGGAAACTGTCGGCGAGGATCAGCGACTGATCGAGCAGACCGCCCGGGTTCGAGCGCAAGTCCAGGACAACGCCCCGGATCTGGGTGTCCGGCTGGGTGCGCAATTCCGCCATGGCCTTGGCGATGCCGCTTTCGACCTTTTCCGAGAACCGGGTCACCCGGACATAACCGATATCGCCGTCGACCCGCCATCGCACGGCACGCACCTTGATGACCGCGCGCACCACAGTGACGTCGAATTCGGGCTGGCTGCCCCGGCGGATGCGCAGCACGATCTCGGTCCCCGGATCGCCACGCATCTTGGCCACGGCCTCGCTAAGGCTCTTGCCCAGGACCGGGTCGCCATCGACGGCGGTGATGCGGTCGCCCGATTTCAGACCCGCGCGCTCGGCCGGGGTGTCCTCGATGGGGGAAACGACCTTGACCAGCCCCTCCTCCATCGTGACCTCGATGCCCAGGCCGCCGAATTCGCCACGCGTCGTGATGTAGGTTTCCTCGAACTCGCGGGCGTTCATGTAGTCGGAATGGGGATCGAGGGACTGCAACATGCCGTCCAGCGCCTTTTCGACCAATTCCCGGGGTGCCAGGCTGGCCCGTTCCGGCTTGTCCTTCTCAACGCCCTTGATGGCGGCGTCGATCAGTTCCATGTCATTGAGATCGCGCACATAGGACGCCCGCACGCGGCGAAAGGCGAAGCGGAAATAATCCAGGCGTTCCTCGGCGTCACGGGTGCTGACATAGCGGTCATAGACCGCGTTGAACCGATCAAGCTGTTGGCGGGTTTCATCGCTGAGGGCAAGACGGTCGACGCCAAGCGCCTCCATCACGCGGGCGACGCTGGATTGCTGGGCCGTGCATCCGGCGACCCCTAGCGCCACCCCAAAACCAAGAACCGCCGCCCCCGTCCATGCCAGGGACGCGCGGAGCGCTCTCTTCGATCTTGGGTCCTGCGGTTTGGTTTCGCCCGGCCGATCCATTATCCGTCCGCGGTAATTTGTTCGATCAATTCCCCCAGAATCCGTTCGGCGTCTTCGTTTTCAACCTGGCAGGTGCCTGCATTCAGGTGCCCCCCGCCGCCGTATTTGAGCATCAGTTCACCTATGTTGGTGTTCGACGTGCGGTTGAGGATCGATTTGCCGGTCGCGAACACGGTGTTCATCTTCTGCATGCCCCACATGACGTGGATCGAGATGTTGGTGTCCGGATACAGCGCATAGATCATGAACCGGTTGCCGGCAAAGATGGTTTCTTCTTCCCGCAGATCAAGTACCACCAGATTGCCATGCACCGTGGAACACCGCTTGATCTGATCGATCTGTTTTTCCCGATGCTCGTTGTAAAGCTCCACCCGTTCCTTGACGTCCGCCAGGTCCAAGATCTGTGCGATCGAATGGCCTCGGCAATAATCGATCAGGTCCATCATCAACTGATAGTTGGAAACCCGAAACTCACGAAAGCGGCCCAACCCCGTGCGTGCGTCCATCAGGAAGTTCATGAGGTCCCAGCCCTGGGGATTGAGAACCTCGTCCTTGTTGAACTGCGCGGCGTCGCCCTTGTCGACGGCCGCCATCATGTCGTCGGCCACGTTGGGGAACGCCACCTTGCCGCCGTAATAGTCATAGACGACGCGGGCGGCGGAGGGGGCATCCGGATCAATGATGTGATTTTCCGGCTTGTCCTCCATGCGCAGGGTTTCGCTGAGGTGATGGTCGAACGCCAGATGAATCCCGGGAACGTAGGGCAGGTTCGTGGAGATGTCGCGCTCCGACACCAAAATGGTGCCGTCTTGCATGTCCTTCGGATGGACGAACTTGATATCGTCGATCATATCAAGTTCCTTCAGAAGGACGGCGCAGACCAATCCATCGAAGTCGCTTCGGGTAATCAGGCGAAATTTGTCACTCATAACCTAGTCTTCCCCCGTCTCTGGGCCGATTTTTGATCCCGTTTTGATGTGGGCTGATATCTGGGCGCAGTTTGCCGGGATTCGTGGCGTTAGGGAACCCAAATCTATCAACGCCGAGCCTGATGCAGGCACCACAGCGCCGATGTCAGCAGCACCACGGCCCCGGCCTGATGCAGGGCGCCGAGGACGACCGGCACCGCCGTCAGCAGGGTCGCGATGCCGATCCCCGCCTGGGCGAGGACCGCCAGGGTCATGAACCCGGCCCCCCGCTTGAGCCCCTGGGGAACGTCGGACCGATGCACGCCCACCCAGAACGCCACGACAAGGCAGACCGTGGTGACGGCCAAAACCCGGTGATCGAACTGCACCGTCGCCCGGTCCTCGAAAAAATTCAGGTAAACCGGACGCAGATGAAAGGCGTCGGCGGGCAACAAGCGCCCTTCCATCAGGGGAAACGTGTTGTACATCAGCCCCGCGTCCAGCCCGGCGACCAAGGCCCCGGAAAACACGGTCAGAAAGATGAACCCCAGCAATCCCGCGGCCCAGGCGACAAACCGCGCCCGATCCCGGGGCACCACCGCATAGCGCGGCTGGATGATGTCCAACGCGGTCCACAGGGCGAACAGATAGATCGCCAGCGCCAGGGACAGGTGGGCCGCCAGACGGTATTGGCTGACCGACGGCTCATCGACCAGCCCGCTTTTCACCATGTACCAGCCAAGCACCCCCTGCAGCCCGCCGAGCACGAACAGAATGACGCATTTGCTTCGGACCGGGCCGTTCAGCCGCCCTTTGGCCAGAAACCAGGCGAAGGGAATGAAAAATACGACCCCGATGATGCGCCCGAACAGGCGGTGCAGGTATTCCAGCCAGAAGATTTCCTGAAACCCGCTGAGGCTCATGCCCGCGTTGACGTGCCGGTACTCCGGGCTTTGCCGATAGGCGTCGAATGCGGCCTGCCAGGCGGCCTCGGTCAGGGGCGGCAGCCAGCCCGTAACCGGATGCCAGTCAACCATGGACAGGCCCGATTGGGTCAGGCGCGTCACCCCGCCAAGAACGACCATGGCGAAGACCATGGCGCAGATCACCAGCAACCAGGTGGCGACGGGATCGAAGGCGCCGGGCCGGGGGTGGGTCGCCTCGCGGGTATCCGTGGCGGTATTCATAGGCGGGTTTCCACGTTTCCGGTTACATTCTTACAGCGGGAAGACGCCGAAAAGACATCCGGCGCCATTGATTCAGCGGGTGTTTTGCACAATGGTGTGGCCCAGACGCTGCCACCTCAGGCCCGTAATCCCTCGCGTCATATCGCAAAACGCCCGACGAAGCCAACCGCATGAACAGAAAATCTCTCCCCACCGTCACCCTCGTCGCCATTGTCGGCGCCGGTCCGGGCGACCCGGACCTGCTGACGGTCAAGGGCCTGCGCCGCATCATGGGGGCCGATGTGGTGGTTTATGACAAGTTGGTGTCGGATGAAATTCTCAACCTGATCCCCGCCGGCGCCAGCCGCATCTTCGCCGGCAAGCAGGCGCGCAACCACCACATGCCGCAGGACGACATCAACGTTCTTCTGGTCAAGCTCGCGCGGTCCGGCCGCCGGGTCGTGCGGCTCAAGGGCGGCGACCCCTTCGTGTTCGGGCGCGGCGGCGAGGAAGCGCTGCATCTCACGCGGGAGAACATCCCCTTCGAAATCGTGCCGGGCATCACCTCGTCCGCCGCCTGTGCCGCCTATGCGGGGATTCCCCTGACTCACCGGGGCCTTGCCCATAGCGTGCGGTTCATCACCGGCCACCTGGCGACCGAGGGGTCGCTGGAACTGGATTGGAACGGCCTGGCCGACCCGGAAACCACCCTGGTCGTCTACATGGGCCTGACCAACCTGGCGGTGATCTGCGAACAATTGATCGGCCATGGCCTGGCGCCGGACACCCCCGCCGCCGCCATCAACCAGGGCACGCGCCCGCAACAGCGCACGGTGCATGCCGCGCTCAAGGACCTCGCCGGCGCGGTTGAACGCGCGCAACTCGTGGGCGCCACGCTATTGGTGATCGGCAAGGTCGCCGGCCTGGCCCCGGACCTCGATTGGTTCAGTCCAGGCCGCATCGAAGACGGCGAAGCCGGCAGCGGGGACTGAGCCCCCGCCCCTAGGCCTCGTTCAAAATCAGATATTTCTGCCGAGGGCGCGGGCCAGGATCATGTAGACCTTGCCGACATCCGACGACAGGAAGGTCGTGCGCAGGATGTTGTCCGGATCGCGTTTTGCCGCCTCGCGCAGCACCCGCTCGAATTCGCTGATATAGCGGCCGGCATAGTCCCGGAATTCCGGGTTCTCGCGATGCAGCTTGGCGATGGCGTCGAGTTTCGCCTTTTCCCGGAAGCCCAGCATCTTGCGGACGAAGACGCCCTTTTCGCCCTGGTTGAAGCGACGCCATTCGTCTTCGCTGATCGGGACTTCCAGCGATCGGTTGAGGTCGACCGCCACCGATTGCAGGCGTTCCGTGACAAATCCCATCTGCTGCAGGAAGTCGGACGTCTGGACGTCTTCCTTGCGCTTGGTAAGGGTATCCAGGATCGAGCGCGCCTCGTCGGCGGCGAAGTGAAGCTGGCGCGACTGGGCTTCAAGATTGGTGCTAGTTTCCTGGGCCCGGCGGCCAAATTCACCGAGCGAACGGTTGATGTTTTCCGCCTGATTGCGCAATGCCGAATCCCACAGCCCGACCTTGGAGATGGCTTCGTCCGACGCCTTGCCAAGCTGACGCCCTCGTTCGCTGATCGATTGGCCCAGGGCGGAAATGCTCTGTTCCGCCTGCCGGTAGTTGGAGGACAGGTGGTCCATCTGGCGGCGCAGTGTCTCGGCCGCACCGTCCATCTTGGTCAGAACCTTGTCGGCAAGGCCGCCGGCTTCGTCCGTATGGGCGCGCAGGCTTTCCGACAGGCGGTTGATCTTTTCGCTGCTTTCGCGCCACAGGCCGTCGGCCTCGACCGAGGTCCGGGCCACCGCCTCGCCGGCCTGATCCAGGCGCTGGACGGCGCGCTCCGACACGCGGTCAAGCTGTTCGGCCCGGGTGTCGAGGGAATGGGACGCCTCGTCGACCCGCGACGTCAGGTCACGTGACACGTTCTCCAGTTCGTCAAGGCGCGCCCGGAACTCACGGCCCAGGTTCTTGAGCCCGGCCAGGGTACTGTCCGACATGCCTTCCAGTTCCACCGTGCGTTGGCGCAGCATCGTGCCGATGGCCTCGACCTGACCGGACGCCCGCTCGACCACGCCGGTCAGTTGCTGCGACGACGAATGCAGGGAATCGGAAATCAGGGTCACCATGTTGGACGACTTGTCGACGGTCTGCGCAACCTCGTTGGCGCGGCTTTGCAGCCCTTCGCCCACGCGCATCAGGCGTGCCGCCGCGTCGTTGGCCATGCGCGTAACATTGACCGCCTGCTCCTGCAGGTGTTCCGAGAACCCGTGCAGGTCCGTGCCGGCGGTTTCCGACGCCTTGGTCACGTCGGCGGCCGAGATGCGCATGACGGTCGACAGACTGGTCAGGCGTTCGCGGGCATCCGTGACGGCTTGTTCCAACTCGCCCCGGTATTGCGTCAGCCCATTGCGGATGCCCGCCAAACGCGCCGTCGTGCGGTCGGAATCGGTGACCGCTTCCTGCACCACTTCCTTAACGACATCGCCGATGGTGCCCAGGCGCGACACCGCATGGTCGACCACTTCCTCGACCTTTACGCTGCCCGCCGTGAGGGAGTCGGACGCTTCCGTCACCCGGTCCGACGCCCGCGCCGTTGCCTCGTCCAATTCGCCCGCCGCGTCCTTCAGGAAGCGCCGGGCGCTGGCGATGCGTTCATCCGTCAGGATGCTGACCCGCTCCAGTTCCACCGTGCGCAGTTCCATGGCGTCGCGAAGGGCATTCATCTTGCGGTTTGCGGCGTCCGACGTTTCCGACACGGCCTCGCCCTGCCGGAACAGAATTTCCGTGACCATGGACAGCAGGTTCGCCGCATGATCCGCCACTTCGCGGATCGCCCGCGATTGACCGTTCAGCGCGGTACCGGCCTTGGTCATTTCGCCCACGGCCTCGGCCCCGGATACCTGCAGCCCCGTGGTGCCGCGCTTGACCGCATCCAGCGTCGCACCGATCGCAGCGGTGGTCTGCGTCGACGCGGCGACGATCTGTTCGAGACGCCCACGCATGGTCGCATCCAATTCGTGCAGCTGACTCGCCGTCTCGGTGACCGCTGCGTTGACCTGGTCGCCGGCCCCTTCGACGGCGCCCCCGGCATTGCCGACCTGTTCGACCGCGCGCTGGGAAATCTCGCGCAGGCGGTCTGAATGGAAGCGCAGCAGGGCTGACACCTTTTCCAGGTTGGTGATGGCTTGGCCCGAGGCATCGCCGATCAAGGTCGACTGGCTGTTCATCTGGCCGCCCAATTGGCCCAGCCGTTCGACGGCCTGGGTGCTGGCGTCCGTCAGGCCCAACAGGGTTTCCTGCAAGGCTTGGGCGGTGGTTTCGGCGCGTTGGGTCGATGCCTGAACCCGGTCCGCGCTGTGCAGCAAGGCGCGTGTAACCGACGCAACATCGGCCGACCCCTTGTCGACGGTGCGGGCAAGGCTGGTTTCGGTTTCGCGCAGGCCCTCGATCAGGCCCGTGACCCGGCCGTCCGCCGTATCGGCGGCAGCGGAAAGGTCGCCCTGACGTCGCATCAAATCGGTACCCACGGCGGCCAGCCGGTTGGCGGCGGTATCCGCAGCCTGGGCCAGTTCGTTGCGGCGCTGGGCCATTTCGCGGCCGAATTCCGTCAACCGTTCGACCGCCTGATCGGCGACGCCGCGCAGATCCTCGGACCGGCCGCGCAGTTCGCCGCCCGCGTGTTCCGCCCGCGCGATGGTGCGTTCGGCGTTTTCCCCGAGCTCGTCGGTCGCCCGCTGCAGATTGCCCGTGGCGGCGTCGGCCTGTTCGGCGACACGCTGCGCCTGTCCGTGCAGGTTGTCGACCTGCGCCGACAACCCCTCACCCGATTGGGTCAAGCGGCCGACCGCGCGGTCGACGGTTTCGGCAATGGCGGTGGCTTGGCGGCTCAGGCGCGTGCCGGCATCCGTTGCCTGGACCACGGCCTGTTCGGTGACGGTCGCCAGCGCATCGGCGTTGTCGCGCAACGCCGATGAAATCAGTGAAATCCGGTCGGAAACACGCGCGCCCAAGGCATCAAGCACGTCGGCCTGACGGCCCAGGCCCAATTCCAGTTCCGTCGCCGCGTCCTTGGCCCGATCCGCGCGGTCCGACAGGTCTTGAGCACTATGGTCGAGCGTTCCCGCCGCGTCGGTGACCGCTGCGTTGGCCTTGCCGGCGACATCCGCGATCTCGCCGATGCGGCGCTCCAGCAGGCTGTCGGCCTGAACGCCGCGGGCCAGGGCCTCGCGCGACACCGTGTCCAGGCGCTCCGTGCGACGATCGAATGCCTCGGCCGCCTTCAAGGTACGATCCGATGCTTCCTGGGCGACACCGTCCAGTTCCTCGGCCCGGCGCTTCAGAGTCTGGATCATGTCCTCGGCGCGGGCCGAGGCACGGTCCGTCGTAACGGTCAGGCCATGGGCCTGTTCGAACAGGGTTTCGCCGGCGTCACGGGCGCGTTCGGCGGCCCGTTCCGAGGCCGAACTCAGGTCCGCCGTCTGCCGCTTCAGGGCATCGGCGACGGCATGGGCGCGCAGGTCCGCATCCTCGGACACCTGGGCGAGATCGCGGGTCCGCTCACGGATCAGGTCGCCCATGGCCTGGCCGCGGCGCGCCGCCTCTTCCGAGGCGAACAGCAGTTCCTTGGTCTGGTTGCGCAGGGAAGCCGTGATTTCCTGCATCCGGCTGTCGGCCCGATCCGACGGATAAATCAGTTGTTTCAAATGACTGCGCAGGACGGCCGTTTCCTGACGCAATTGGCGACCGCGCTCGAAAAAGGCGATCAGCATCCACAGGAAGGCGACCGGCGTAAAGGCGCCGGCGGCCAAGCCGCCGACCTCGTGGGGCAGCAGTTCGGTCAGATTGCCGAGACCCAGGGATTTTTCAATGAAATCCAGGACCAGGGCGAACCACAACACGGTCAGCACGCCGCCCAGCAGCAGATGCAGTTTCCAGCGCAGATAGAACGGCGCGCGCCAGTCGTCCGGCGCCAGCAGGTCATCGACCTCGGGCAGGGCTGCGCGGGCCTGGGCGGTCTTGCCGCTGACGGGCACATCTCCGGAATTCGGGGCCGCGGCCTGTTTCGGGTTGCCTTGCTGCGATACCTGCTTCGCCATGGTTTGCGCCCTCCTTCACGGGCAAAACGCGCAAAAGGCATAATACACCCCCGCCCAGCGGGGGCGATACGCCTTTGGGTCAGCCTGCAGAATAGTGGAATCGTGGTTAAGGCAGGGTTAAAGACAACCTCAGAAAAACGCGCTAATCAATTGTCCCAAAAGCGTAAACTCGCGCCCGGTCATTGCAGCCCGATCTCGCTCAGGTATTTTCGGACGCCCGGATGGATATGCCCCGGCGTCGGCGTCGCGAGGATCGTGTTTTCCGGCGTCGTCTCCCCCGCCTGCTTAAGCCGCCCCGACAACACGCCATGCCCCTGGTGCAAGGCCTTGGCCAGGCGATAGGCGACATCGTCGGGCAGGTCGGCACGGGCCAGCAGGAAACTGAACGATGCCACGGAGGTCACGGCCTCCTTCTGCCCGTCGTAGGACCCGGCGGGGAGGGTGAAGGGCTTGAGGAATGGATACTTGGCGTTGACCAGGGCGACGTCGGCGGTGCTCAGGCCGACGAACCGCCCGCCCCCTTTCATGACCTTGACGAAGCCGGGCCAGCCGACCCCGCCGCCCCAGAAACCGTCGATCCGGCCGTCCAGCAGCATGGGCGCCCCGTCTCCCGCCTTGGCCAGGAAATTGGCCTGGAAATCCTTGTCCCGGTCCAACCCCAGGGCCTCGGACACGTACTTGCCGAGCAGCGTCAGCCCCGACGACTTGGTGCCCCAGGCGACCGGCTTGCCGACCAGGTCGCGGAACGACTTGGCCGTGCTGTCGCCGCGCACGGCGAACATGCCGAAGGTGGAATAGATGGCGGTGATGATCTTGAGGTCCGTGGGCGCCCGGCCGACGCCGTTAAAGGCCTCATAGGCCGGCAGGCTGGCGACCAGGGCGGTATCCAGCTTTCCCGCTTCCAGCAGGGGAATGTTCTCGCGGCTGCCCTTGGTGGCGATGGGCGTGACGTTCAGGGTCGCGTCGGTTTCGTTGATAACCTGGGCGGCGGCACCGCCGAACACCTCGAACCCGCCGCCCTTGGTCGCCGTGCCGAGCGACACCTTGGTCTTGTCCGCCAGGGCGGTGCCCTGAAACCCGAGAACCAGAACAGAAACCAGAACCAGTCGTCCGAATGCCCGCATGACGTCCCCCCGCAGCAAGGAATGTTGACCGGGAAGTCTCATCCTCCTTCCCGGTCCGGCGCAAGCGACGATTTCGTGAACGGCGGCGGGCGGGTCGGAAGACAGGCCGCTCAGACCATGTGCTGACCGCCGGTGACCCAGATTTCCGTGCCGGTGACATAGCGCGCGTCGTCGGAACACAGGTAGTGGATGGCCCCGGCGACGTCCGTGGGCGATCCCATCTTGTCCAAGGGAATGCGCGGGATCAGGGCTTCGTATTCGGGCTGGATCATGTCCGTCTCGATTTCGCCCGGCGCCACCGCGTTGACCCGCACGCCAAGGGCTGCGAACTCGTTGGCCATTTCGCGGGTCAACGCAGACAGCGCCGCCTTGGAAATCGAATAGGCCGAACCGGCGAAGGGATGAATCATGTGGCCGGCGATGGAGGTCACGTTGACAATGGCGCCATCGCCCTTGTGCAGGGCCGAGGCGAACCCCCGCGACAGGCGCAGCGGCGCCAGAAAATTGAGATCGAAGACCTCCTGCCAGGCGCCCAGGTCGCCGTTGAGACACCCCAGCCGTTCCTTGAACGGCGTCTTGGGCGACATCCCGGCGTTGTTGACGAGGGCTTCCAGCCGTCCCTCGGGCAGGGCCGCGTTGGCTTTCTCGATGAAATTCTCGAGGCTGTCGACGTCCGACAGATCCGTCGGGATGTGGCAGGTCCATTGCGGATCGCGCTTGCATTCCTCGGGCGTGTCTTCGCGCGAACAGGTGATGATGTGCCAGCCCCGCGCCAGAAAGAACCGCGCGGTCGCATGACCGATGCCGCGGCTAGCCCCGGTGATGACCACCGTGCGCACGCGCTGCTGATCCGCCGCCGCTTCCGGCCGAGTGTCTCCGCTCCCTGTCATGGGCTGGACGTTACGGCAAACATGCTGGCTATTCCAGGGCCGGTTTGCCCTGCCCTATACTGCCGCCATGTGCGCCCGTTACGAAATGTCGGCCAGCCCCCGCGCGATCATGGCGCAATTCCATCTGGACGCCCCACCGCCCGTGCCCAACACGGACGACATGCGGCCGACGGACCAGGCCCTGATCATCGACGGCGCGGGCCCGCGCCTGATGCGCTGGGGCCTTGCCGTGTCCTGGGGCAAGAAGCCGATGATCAACGCCCGGGCCGAAACCCTGGCGGAAAAGGCGACTTTCCGCCCGCTTCTGGAACGGCGCTGCCTGGTGCCGATGACCGCCTATCTGGAATGGCGCACCGCCGACGACGGCAGCAAGCGCAAGAACCGCATCGCCCCGGCGGCGGGACTCGCCGCTTTTGCCGGGCTCAGCGACGGCGAGGCCTTCACCATCGTCACCTGCGCACCCGCCCCGGCCATCGAACACATCCATGACCGCATGCCGGTGATCCTGGATGCCCAAGGGGCCGCCACCTGGATGGACGGCGCGCAATTCTTCGCCACCGCCCGCGCGGCCCTGCATCCCTTCGAAGGGGCGCTGATGTACGAGGAACAGATCCCCGAACAGGCGCAAGGCGAGTTGTTTTAGTCGTTCTCGTTCTCGTCCTCGTCCTCGTTCTCGTCATCGTCATCGGCATAGGGGAAATTCAGCACCCCGCCGCTTTCGTCGAAGGTCAAGCGGTGGACGATCTGCTCGCCCGCGTCGATCCCACCCTCTTCGTAATGAATCAGGGTCGCTTCGACGACCTCGGCCACGAAACCGCCGGTGATGGGAGCCAGCAGGGTCTTGTCCTTCAGGAACGCCGGGTCATAGATGATGCGCGCCAGGCGCCGGTGGTTGCGGTCGACGAAACGCAGAAGGCGGTTGATGAATTCCTTCTTGGTCAGATAGGTCGGCATGAACCGCACCGTATCGGCCAGCACCAGATAGACCAGGTTGGGCATACGTTCCGTGCGCGGGTCCTCGCCCAGCTTTTCCGCGATGTCGGCGAAATAGACGGCCTGTTCTTCTTCAAGCCCGCCCAGCGCGGCGGTCAGGATACGGCGGTGCACCTGGGACATGGGGGGACTGTCCGGATTCTCTGTCTTTGGCCGACCAATCTAACATGGCGGGCGGATGGTCACGACCCCACGGATCAGCAATTCTTGTGCCAGTTGGCACCGTGGGCCGTCATGCCAACCCCCGGTCGCGGATCATCGCCAGCGCCCCGGCGACCGTGTTCTTGCGCGTACCCGAACTGTCGATGACGGTCCAGGTCACGTCGCCCAGATCGGCCTCTTCCTGTCGGCGGGCAACCTCGGCCCCGGCGTCGGACACGTTGTCGCGCCGGCTGTCGACCCGCTCCAGGCGCACGGCCAGCGGGGCGTCGGCCCACAGGCCGAGAAACGGCACCTTGAGCCGCCCGGCCAGGGCTTCGATCTCGGCCCTTTCCTCGGGCTTCAGCGACACCGCATCGAACACCACGGACTGGCCGGCGGCGAGTGCCCGGGCGGCCTCGTCGAAGCAGGCGTCATAGGTGCGGCGCGAGGCTTCGGGCGTATAGCTTTCCGGCGGCAGGCGGTCGAACAGGTCGATGCCCGCAAGGCGCTTGCGCTGCACGTCCGTACGCACCACGCGGGCCCCGGGGGTCGCCCCCAAATGGGGTGCGAGTTCCCGCGCCAGGCGGCTTTTGCCGCCGCCGGACAGGCCGCCGACGGCGATCAGCACCGGCGGCGCCGGGCTCAGGTATTGCAGGGCCCGGAAAAAGTATTCCCGCGCACGTCCGGCGCGGCGGCGGCTTTCGGCCGCGTCCGCCAGGGCCGCTGCCTGGGACGCCCCGACATGGGCGCGCACGGCAGCGCGCATGGACAGGAACAACGGCAACAGGGCCAGACCGTCGAGATCGCCGCCGTCGAGCGGGGCACGGTCGAGGTAGCGGTTGAGCACGAAGGACGCCAGACGCCGGTGCCCCCGCAGGTCCAGGTCCATGAGCAGAAAGGCGAGGTCGTAGAGAACGTCGATCCGCGCGAAGGCCTCGTTGAATTCGATGGCGTCGAACAGGGTCGGCTTATCTTCGAACAGGCAGATGTTCGCCAGGTGCAGGTCGCCATGGCAATGGCGCACCCGCCCGCCGTCCCGCCGCGCGTCCAGCAGGCCCGCCAGGCTGTCCTGCAGTTGCCGGGATCCGTCGGTCAGGGCATCGACGTCGTCCGCATTGAACAGGCCGCCCTGGGCATCGCGGAAGCTGGCGTCGTTGTTGTCGATAATGGCGCGGATGCCCGCCGCCCCGCCGTGTTCACGGTCGATCTCGGCCGCGGCATGAAACGCCTGGATACCGTCGGCCAGTTCCTCCATCAGGCGGCGGTTGAGCGCCCCCGCATCGGCCAGATGGGTGAACAGGGCGCCGTCGGGAAACCGCCGCATCTCGACCAGCCAGTCGACGGGATCGCCCGCGCCGCCGAGGGCCAGACACCCGCCTCCTTCATCCGTGACCGCCACCGTGCCCAGGTAAATCGCGGGTGCTGTACGCCGGTTGATCGTCACCTCGGTTTCGCAGGCGCGACGGCGCGCCTCCAGGGTCGAGAAATCCAGATAGGGATAACGGACCTGCTTCTTCAGCTTGTAGGCCCGGTCGCCGGCGAGAAATATGTGGGAAACATGGGTTTCCTGCCGCGCGACGTTCGTCTCCGGCGGCAGACCGAAGGCCTTGGGATCGGCGAGAAAGCCGATGACCGCCTGCTGGCCACTGTCGCCGCCCCCGCTCATCGGAAGACCGCCCGGTCTTCCTCCAGACCTTCCGGGTCCTCGTGGATGATGATCTCGGCGTTTGGGTAAACCGCCAGCAGATCCGCCGTCACCGCATCGGTCACCTCATGGGCCTCCAGCAAGGTCATGTCCGGCGCCATTTCCACATGCATCTGAATGAACACCTGGGCCCCCGACGACCGCGTGCGCAAATCGTGCATGCCGTGCACATCGGCATGGCGGGTCACGATCTCGCGAATGCGGGCCCGTTCCTCGTCGGCCAGTTCCTTGTCCATCAGGATGTCCAGGGCCTGCTTGCCGATCTTCAACGCGCCGATGACGATATAGGCGGCGATGGCCACGGCGAACAGGGGATCGGCAATGCCGATGCCGAATTCCGACGCGATATAGAGCGAGACAATGACGCTGGCGTTGATCATCACGTCGGTCTGGTAATGCAGGCTGTCGGCGCTGATCGCCACCGATCCAGAGCGCCGCACCACATAACGCTGGAACAGCACCAGGGCGACCGTGACGACGATGGAGAACACCATCACCGCATAGCCGACATCCGTATTGGTGATGGCCTTGGGGTGGATCAGACGCTCGCCGGCCTCAAGCAGCAGGAACGCCGCCGACCCGCAAATAAACGCCGCCTGCGCCAGACCGGCCAGCGGCTCGGCCTTGCCGTGGCCGAAACGGTGTTCGCGGTCAGCCGGCTGCAGGGCATGGTGAACGGCGATCAGATTGATGATCGAGGCCATGGCATCGAGCATGGAATCGATCAGCGTGGACAACAGGCTGACCGACTCGGTCAACGTCCAGGCGGCGAACTTCACGCCGATAAGGATCAGGGCGGCCCCCACGGAGGCATAGGTCGCGGCCCGCATGAGACGGGCCGCCTGGCTGTCGAGGCCGCCGTTGACCGCAACCGTCGCCGCCTGGGTGGCGGTCGCCTGTTCGCTGATGGGGGGGTCCGTTGCGTCGCTCACGGGAATAGCCGCTCCGTCTCCCAGCCCGCGCCGAGGCGGTGATAGACGATGCGTTCGTGCAAACGAAAGGCACCTTCCGTCCAGAATTCGATGCGTTCGGGCACGACGCGGAAGCCGGACCAGAATTCCGGCCTGGGAATGGCGCCGATATGGAATTTGGCCGTGAACTCGGCAACCCGCTTTTCCAGGTCAAACCGGGTCTTCATGGGCCGCGACTGCCGCGACGCCCAGGCACCGATGCGCGAGGATCGGTGGCGGCTGTCGTAATAGGCATCGGCCTCGGCCGGGGTGACCGGCCGGATGGCGCCTTCGACACGGACCTGACGTTCCAGAGTCTTCCAGTAAAAACACAGCGAAGCAAAGGGATTCGCCGCCAATTCCCCGCCCTTGCGGCTCTCCAGGTTGGTGTAGAATACGAAACCCTGCTCATCGACGTCCTTCAACAGGACCATGCGCACACTGGGCCGCCCCGACGCCGTCGCCGTGGCCAGCGCCATGGCGTTCGGGTTGCTGATTTCCTTGCCCTCGGCCTCGCCCAGCCAGCCCCGGAACTTTTCGATGGGGTCATCCGTGGCGGGCTTGCGCGGCGGGGCGTCGTCCTGGGGTTGCGGGTCCATGGGTCTCGTTTCCGGTCAGCGAATATGGTCAAAGGTCTGCCATAATCCTTTGGCATGTTAATGTCCATGATGGCGGATATGTGATTTTAAGGGCTATTGCATGTAAAATGCAGGTCCCGCCGCTGCAACACCGCGGCCGCAGGAAACCAGACGGACGCACATTCGAAGAGGTCATTCGGAATGAACATCGTGAAATTCACCGGGGTTGCGGTTCTGGCCTTGGCGCTGACTGCTTGCGGAACCGACAAGGCAGGCGACAAACAAACCGTCGGCACCCTCTTGGGCGCCGGCCTGGGTGCCTTGGCCGGCTCTCAAATCGGCGGTGGCAAGGGCCAGTTGGCGGCGGTCGCCGTGGGCGCGCTTGCCGGCGCCTGGTTTGGCGGCGAGGCGGGTAAATCCCTCGACAAGGCCGACAAGGCCTATGCCCAGCGCACGGCGCAGGACGCCCTTGAGTACAACAAGACCAACCAGACCGCGTCCTGGAACAATCCGGATTCCAAGGCGGCCGGGACCTTCACCCCGACCAAGACCTACCAGACCGTCGACGGCGCCAACTGCCGCGACTATGAAACCTCCATCGTCGTCGACGGCAAGACCGAAAAGGCGACCGGCACGGCCTGCCGGCAGCCCGACGGAACCTGGCGCGTCGTCAACTGATCGCTGCGCGGGCGATTACACGCGGCGGGGACCGGGGCTGCCATGAAGGATGCCTATAAGATTCTCGGCGTGGCCAAGAATGCCACGCCGGACCAGATCAAATCCGCCTACCGCAAGGCCGCGCGCGAGCGCCATCCCGACCTGGACCCCGGCAATCCTTGGGCCGAAGACGATTTCAAGGAGCTGACCGCCGCTTACGAGGTGCTGTCCAACGCCGATCGGCGCAAACGCTACGACGACGGTGAAATCGACGCGACCGGCCAACCCCTGACCGGCCAGGGAACGGCGGGCTATGACGCCAAGGGCCGGGCCAAGACCCGACGCTGGAAGAAGGACCCGTTCGAGACCTTTCGCCAGAAGAAACGCCAGGAAAAGACCGTCACGGTCGATGGCGCCAACGTCAATTATTCCCTGACGCTAAGCGCCGCCGAAGCCATGCAGGGCGGCACCAAGTTCATCAGCATGACCAACGGCAAGCGCCTGAAGGTCGCCATTCCCAAGGACACTCGCGACGGCCAGGTTCTGCGCCTGAAGGAACAGGGTATGCCTGGCCTGGGCGGCGGCAAGCCCGGCGACGCCCTGGTCATCGTCAAGGTCGATGCCGACGGGCGGTTCCGCATCGACGGCCGCGACGTTCATGTCGAGGTGCCCGTGGATCTGGCGGACGCAGTCCTGGGCGGCAAGATCAAGGCCCCGACCCTGGACGGCGAGGTCAGCGTCACCGTGCCGGAAAACGCCAACACGGGCACGGTTCTGCGCCTCAAGGGCAAGGGCCTGAAGGATGTGGACGGGGGCGAGGCCGGCGACCAGTTCGTGACCCTGAAGGTCATGCTGCCCAAAAAACCCGATCCGGAATTGCGCGCCTTCGTTACGGAATGGGCGAAAAAGACCGGCGCCCGCGCGTCCTAGGACACGCTTTTCAGCGACGCGGCCCCCGTGCCGTCCTCATCACGCTCGACCGCCGCCAGGATATCGGCCAGGGGCAACGCCATGGCTTCGGCGTTGCGCCGGCGCAGACCGTCAAGCTGCGCCGCCAGGGCGGCCTGCCAGCCGCCGCCGCTCAGGGTGTCGTCGGCGTCGTTGACGCCCAAACCCAGATCCCGATACAAGTCGTACAAGGTCGCCGCGTGCAGGTCGCGGGCCAGAACCCAGAGATTGCGCGACGTACGCTCCACATAGCCCCGCCCGCGCAAGTCCTCCAACAGCGGCTCCAGCACCGCCAGGGATACCCGGGCGGCGCGGATCAGCTCACGGCGGCTTGCCCCGCCGCCGTCGCGGGATTTTGCGAACAGACAGGCGAGCACCGCCACGGCCGTGGTCAGACGCGACGTCGGGGAATTGTTCGGCTGAACCGGACGCCCCCCCGCCTCCCGCCATTCGGAAATGGTCGCGGTCAAGGTCGCGCCCAGCAGCACCACGGCCCAGGACAGGTACATCCAGATCAGGAAGATCGGCACCGCCGACAGCGCCCCGTAAATGTTCTGATAGGTCGGAAAGTGGGTGACGTAGAAACCGAACCCCTTACGCAGCACCGCGATCAACAAGCCCGCGACGATTGCCCCCGTGACCGCCCCCGCGAAGGCCACGGGCCGATTGGGGATGGTTACGTAGAACATGGTCAGCAGCAGCATCATGATGCCCGTGGGCAGAAGCTTGGCCGCCTCGCCCAGGGCGCCGGTCGCCGGGTCGACGCCGATCCACTGGGTCGCCGCGAAGAAATAGGCGGACAGCGAAAAGCTCGCCCCCAGCAACAACGGCCCCAGGGTAATGATCGCCCAAAACACCAGCAGCCGCGGGCCCAGCCGACGCGGGCGGGTGACCCGAAAAATCGTGTTGAGCGCCGATTCGATGGTGCCCAGCAGCAACACGGCGGTCAACGCCAGGGCGACGATCCCGACCGCCGACAGGGTCGTCGTATTGCGCACGAACTTGTCGAAATGTTCGCGCATGGATTCCGCCGCATCGGGCAGGAAATTGGCGAACAGCACGTTCTGAAAGCTTTCGCGCACGCCTTCGAACACGGGAAAGGCCGCCAGCATGGCGAAGGCGATGGCGGTCAGCGGCACGGCGGCCAGCAGCGAGGTATAGCTGAGCGAGGCCGCCATGCGCAGGCATTGGTCGCCCTGGAAGCGCCGCACGACGATCCCCAAGATTCCGCGCCAGACGCGCCACTGCGCTTTCACAAGCCGCTTGAAGTCGCGGTTTTCCATGGCTTCCGGGCCTCCTGGGGAACCTCTCGTTGACGTTCTCCGCCCCATACTATATGGCATGGGAGTTCGGGCAACCTGCAAGTATTTACCCGGGCGCACGCTGGCAACCCGCCGGTGACGAACCGGTTCCTAACAAAAAACTCGAGGAGACAGATGGCTTCTGCATCGCCGTTGATGTCCGGTAAGAAGGGCCTGGTCATGGGCGTGGCCAACGACCGTTCCATCGCCTGGGGCATTGCCAAGGCCGCCCACGACCAGGGCGCCGAATTGGCCTTCACTTATCAGGGCGACGCCCTTCAGAAGCGTGTTGCGCCGCTCGCGGCTAGCGTCGGCTCGGACCTTGTCCTGCCGTGCGACGTGACCGACATGGCCTCCGTCGATGCCGTGTTCGACGCCATAGCCGGCAAATGGGGCAAGCTGGATTTCGTCATCCATGCCATCGCCTATTCCGACAAGGAAGAACTCAAGGGCGGTTATATCGACACCACCCTGGATAACTTCCTGAAAACCATGAACATCTCCTGCTATTCGTTCACGGCGGTCGCGCAGCGCGCGCGCAAGCTGATGACCGACGGCGGGGCGCTGATCACCCTCACCTATTTCGGGGCCGAGCGCGTGATGCCGCATTACAACGTCATGGGCGTGGCCAAGGCGGCGCTGGAAGCCAGCGTGCGCTATCTGGCCGAGGACCTGGGCAAGGACCGCATCCGGGTGAACGCGCTGTCCGCCGGTCCGATGAAGACCCTGGCCGCCTCGGGCATCGGCGATTTCCGCTATATCCTGAAGTGGAATGAATACAATTCGCCGCTCCGCCGCAACGTGACCCTGGAAGACGTCGGCGGCGCCGGGCTTTACTTGGTGTCCGACCTGTCGTCGGGCGTCACGGGCGAAACCCATCACGTCGATTGCGGCTATAACATCGTCGGCATGAAGGCGGTCGACGCACCGGATATTTCGGTCGTCTGATCAGGCACTTGTGCTAAAAGGGGCCACATGTCCCACAACTCTTTCGGCCATCTGTTCCGCTTCACGACCTTCGGCGAAAGCCATGGGCCGGCGCTCGGCTGTGTCGTCGACGGCTGCCCGCCGGGGCTGAGCCTGAGCGAAGCCGACATCCAGGTCCATCTGGATAAGCGGCGGCCGGGGCAAAGCAAATACACCACCCAGCGCCAGGAACCCGATCAGGTGAAAATCCTGTCCGGCGTGTTCGACGGCGTGACCACGGGCACGCCCATCGGCCTGCTGATCGAAAACGTGGACCAGCGGTCCAAGGACTATTCGGAAATTTCCGAGAAGTTCCGCCCGGGCCATGCCGATTACACCTATTGGAAAAAGTACGGCATCCGCGATTACCGGGGCGGCGGGCGGTCGTCCGCGCGGGAGACCGCCATGCGGGTCGCCGCCGGTGCCGTCGCGCGCAAGATCCTGGGCCCCGGCATCACCATCAAGGCAGGCCTGGTCGTCATGGGCGAGAAGGAAATCGACCGCGCGCGTCTGGACTGGGACGAAGTGAACAACAATCCCTTCTTCTGCCCGGATGCCCAGGCGGCCGAGGAATTCGCGACCTACCTGGAAGGCATCCGCAAGGCGGGGTCGTCCGTCGGCGGCGTGATCGAGGTCGTGGCCTCGGGCGTGCCCGCCGGGCTGGGCGCGCCGATCTACGGCAAGCTGGATCAGGACCTGGCGTCCGCCATGATGAGCATCAACGCCGTGAAGGGCGTGGAAATCGGCAACGGGTTCGAGGCCGCGCGGATTACCGGCGAGGAGAACGCCGATGAAATCCGCGCCCGTGGCAACGACGTCGAATTCCTGTCGAACAACGCGGGCGGCATCCTGGGCGGCATTTCGTCGGGCCAGGACGTGGTCTGCCGCTTCGCCGTGAAGCCGACGTCGTCGATCCTGACGCCGCGCCGGACCGTCACCAAGTCCGGCGAGGACACCGAGATTTCCACCAAGGGCCGCCACGATCCCTGCGTCGGCATCCGCGCCGTGCCCATCGGCGAGGCCATGATGGCCTGCGTACTGGCTGACCACCTGCTGCGCCACAAGGCGCAGTGCGGCTGAGCCGCAAGCGCAGCGCTAGGGCAAATGACCAACCCAGCAGCCAAGTTGAGAAAGAGGAGAATTCCGGGCTTGTTGAAATCGTTCTT
This sequence comes from uncultured Alphaproteobacteria bacterium, assembly GCA_963976055.1. Lineage (GTDB taxonomy): Bacteria > Pseudomonadota > Alphaproteobacteria > Rhodospirillales > Casp-alpha2 > UBA1479. Next base: position 295,958 of record CAXBJB010000006.1, on the reverse strand, counting down.
TGATCGACACACGGCCTTGTTTGCCTGGGTCGCCGGAGGCCTACTCCTGGCGATGTGGAGTTTTCTATCGCTCCAGGTTCTGGTGCGCGAGTTGTGGCCCGTGTTCGGTGGCGAGGGCTTGCGCGCCACGTTGGCCGCGTACGCTGGAATCGGTCCGGGTAAGGAACGGATTTTCCAATACGGCATACTAGCCGCCTGCGCCGCCGTCGGGCTTGCCTATCTGGTATTTCTGCGCCACCCGGGGCGGATGAAACGGACGCTGCTGCTGACCTGCATCGCACCGTTGTTCGCGGCTTCCGCCGTTTGGCTGAAGGCGGCTCACTACTATCATGAGCAGGGTCTCAGAACCTATCCCTTCCGGATCGAAATCAAGCAGATCACCAACCGCCGTTATACGCCCCTGTTCACCGCCTATTCTCCGGAACGCCGCCCGCCAATAGGATCCTTTGAAGGTTTCGCCCGGCGCCTAGACGCCACCTTCGAGACGAATAAGGACGGCCTGAGGGAAATCTGGGCATTGCCCGGCGACGACCATATCAAGGCGGTCTACTACCTGAACCACGTATCGGCCCTATGGGCTTTCGGCGCGCCGGAAGGCATCAACGCGCCCGGCGGCTGCGTCACGAACAATGCGGTCACCGGCTCGTTGAGCCGGACCAAAGCGGGCCTTGAACCGGAAGAAAAGGCCACCTTCGAAACCTATTGGCGCTCCCCTATCGGCTGCTGTTCCGACTACACGGTTTTCTTCTTCGCCTTGCTGAACCGCGCCGGGATCGAGAACCGCGTGGTCTACCTATCCGAAGGCCTGGCTGGGCTTGGCCACTCCCTGCTTGAGGTTAGGCTGGACGGCAAGTGGTGGATCATGGACGCCAATGCGAGGATCGCTGCCAATACTTCATGGGAAGCTCTGCCGACGATGCCTAGATCACAACGGATCAATGTCTACCTGTTCCAACACCCGGGGCTCAATCCCGCGAATAAGGACCTTTATCGTGCCGACCTGGGTTCCTTCCGGAGGGTATTGGTCAGCCTGATCGCAGCGCGCAATGTAAAATTCTACCGGTATGTGGACGGCTCGTCTGAACAGGCCTTTGAGGCGATGCTGACGGAAAATGGCTCCTAGCCCCCAACCGTGTGTTGCATAGCCGTGGGCAAAGCAGGTAAGTCCTTGCACCCGTTGTCTCATCGGGCGCAAGGCGCCTCATTAAAACACAGAGAAGACCATGCGCATCATCGACATTTGCGAGGTCACCAAGCCGATCTCGTCGCCCATCCGCAACGCCTACATCGACTTCACCAAGATGACGACCAGCCTGGTCGCCGTTGTCACGGATGTGGAGCGCGACGGGCGGCGCGTGGTCGGCTACGGCTTCAATTCCAACGGCCGTTACGGCCAGGGCGGGCTGATCCGCGAACGCTTCCGCGACCGCATCCTCGAAGCCGATCCCAAGAGCCTGCTGAACGACGACGGCGACAACCTGGACCCGCACAAGGTCTGGGCCGCGATGATGACCAACGAGAAACCGGGCGGGCATGGCGAGCGTTCGGTCGCCGTCGGCACCATCGACATGGCGGTGTGGGACGCGACGGCCAAGATCGCGGGCCTGCCGCTGTTCCGCCTGCTGGCGCAGATGAAGGGCCGCGAGGCCGATCCGAAGGTCTTCGTCTATGCCGCCGGCGGCTACTACTACCCCGGCAAGGACGACACGGCGCTCTGCGCCGAAATGCGCGGCTACCTCAACCGCGGCTACACCGTGGTGAAGATGAAGATCGGCGGGGCGCCCATCGACGAGGACCGCCGCCGCATCGAAGCCGTGCTGAACGAAATCGACGGCGAGGCGCAATTGGCCGTCGACGCCAACGGGCGGTTCGACCTGGAAACCGCCGTCGCCTACGCCAAGATGCTCCGGGACTATCCGCTCTTCTGGTACGAGGAAGCGGGCGATCCCTTGGACTACGCCCTACAGGCGGCGCTCGCCGAGTTCTATCCCGGCCCCATGGCCACGGGGGAAAACCTGTTTTCCCACCAGGACGCGCGCAACCTGCTGCGCTACGGCGGCATGCGGCCCGACCGCGACTGGCTGCAGTTCGACTGCGCCCTCGCCTATGGCCTGGTCGAATACCTGCGCACCCTGGATGAGTTGGACAAAGCCGGCTGGTCGCCCGCCCGCTGCGTGCCCCACGGCGGGCATCAGATGTCGTTGAACATCGCGGCGGGATTGGGCCTGGGCGGCAACGAAAGCTACCCGGACCTGTTCCAGCCCTACGGCGGATTCCCGGACTCGGTGAAGGTCGAGGACGGCCACATCGTCATGCCCGACCTGCCGGGCATCGGCTTCGAGGGCAAATCGGACCTGATCAAGGTGATGCGGGAACTGGCGGAATAGGCCCGGGTCAGGTCAGAGCTGCGACCACCGGGTAGCCCAGCCAATGGTGGATACCGGCGATGACGGCGTAAAGCGCCAACGCGGCCACGAACATCATGGCATCCTTGGCGTAGCTGCCACGTTCCGGCGGCGTCCACGCCCCCTCGGCCCGGTTGATGACCGCCATTTCCACTAGCGCCCACAACCCCAGCCCGCCGAACAGCACCAGCGAGGCCGCGTCCCCGTTGACCAGCAGGTGCGCCGCCGCCCACAGCGTCACCCCCCAAAGCATGGGATGACGGACCTTGGTGCGCACGACGCCCTTCACCCGGCCGATGTCCATGAGGAACAGGGCGATCAGCATGAGCGCGTTGTTCGCATGCCAGACCCAGGCCGGCAGAGCGTAGAGAAAGGTCGTCTCCGCCGCCCGGTAGCCCATGATCATCAGGCCCAGGCTGATCAGCACCAGAAGCGCGACAAGGCCCCGCCCCTTGTTGCCCAGAGCCGCCCGCTGGTCGGGCAGAACCCGTTTGAATAGATGGGCGGCGCTCCACAGCACGAGCCCAAGGAGAAGCCAGATCATGCCCGAAGCCTCCGCCCGCTAAGCCGCCGCCGCTTCCACGAACGCCTTTTCCGTCCAGTGGTCGCCCGGCATGGCCGCGCGCCGTTCGGCCAGCAATGCACGGGTCAGCGCCCGGTTGTCCGCCTTGCGCGCCGTGTCGATCAGGATCAGGTCGAACAGGTCGCGCTGGGCGTGGCTGCCGCCCATCTGCCAAATCTCGTAGCGCACGGGGATCATGGACGCCGTCGTGTCGTCATAGCGCCCTTCGCGGTAGGCGATCAGGGCGTCCATCAGCGGCACGCCGAGCGCCTTCATGATCGGCAGGTTGCTTTCGTCTTCCGGTCCTTCATAGGCCGCCATGAATTCCCGCATCTCGTGGACCTTGCCGTCGCCGGTGGCGGCCAGCGCCAGGGCATAATGCAGATCGACGAAGGTCAGGATGTGTTCCTCGGTGCGGTTCTGCACCTTGGCGGCCAACGGCGCCCAACGATCACCCACGTCCAGGCCCATGATTTCCAGCCGCTGCAGCAACGAGGCGGCGTTGCAGAGGTCCAAGTATTCCTCCGACTCCGGCGCCGCGACATGGGCGTCGTACTGCGCCATCACGTCGTCCATGCGGCCCTGGTCCAGCATCATCAGGGCTTCGTGCCACCAGATGTGGTTCTGGAAGTTGTTGGCCTGGGTCCAGTGCGGGCGCAGGCGGTCGATCCAGGCAAGGCCCTCGTCCTGGCGGTCCTGCATTTCCATGACATGGGCATAGGCATGGGTCGCCCAGGGGTCCATGGGCTCCAGCTCGATGGCCGTTTCCGCCGCCGCCTGGGCGCGGGCATAGTCGCCCGCCTCCTCGAACCCGAAGGCCTGCATGCCCTTGAGATAGGAAAACCCGGCAACGCTTTCGTCCCAGGCCGGCATGATGCGGTTCACGGAATCCCGCAGCCGCCGCGCGTCGCCCGAATAGAAATTGGCGAAATGGGCCAGCCGCGCTGCCAGGATGTCACGGGGATGGTCGAGCAGGATTTCCTCCCACACCATGGCCGCCCCCTCCATGTCGCGCGCCGTCCACAGGCCGGCGGCGCGGGCGTGCATCCGTTCCCGCGGCGTGGCGTCGACCGCCAGTTCCCGCGCCTTGGCGGCGGCCTGCTGCGCCTTCGGCATCAACCCGCCCATGGCCATCAGCATCATGAAATAGGCCTTCAGGCAATGCGCCATCGCCATGTCGCCGTCGGCGGCGAATACGGATTTCAGCCGGTCGCCCGTGTCGGGCGCCATGGACAGGTAGCCGTCCATGACATGGTCGAAGGCTTGGGCGGCCTCCGCGCCGGCCGCCGTCAGGGTGAGGTCACGTTTATCCTTGAAGATGGGCATGGTCCTGGGCTCAATCGTCTTTCCGTTGTCGATGCGGGAACGCTACACCATATGAAACCGGGACGCGACCGGGCACAGGAAGACAGGAATCCGACGTGAAACAGATGATCGAAACCGACGCGCGGCAGGTCAGGCAATGGCTCGACGACGGCAGCGCCGTGCTGATCGACGTGCGCGAGGCGGAGGAGCTGGCCCAGGCCCGCGTGCCCGGCGCCCTGCACAACCCCATGTCGGGCTTCGACCTGGAAATGCTGGCCGGGCTCGACGGCAAACGCCTGGTGTTCATGTGCGCCATGGGCATGCGCTCCATGCAGGTCGGCAGCTATCTGTTGCAGAACGACATGGTCGACGCCGCCTACAACCTGGCGGGCGGCATCCAGGGCTGGGCCATGGCGGGGTATGAGGTGGAGACGGGGTGATGGCGACCAAGACCGGCATGAGGGCGGTGCATCCGGGCGGGTTCATCCGGCGCGCGATCCTGCCGGACGGGCTGACCGTTTCCGCCGCCGCCGCCGCCCTTGGCGTGGGGCGGCCCGCCCTTTCCAATCTGTTGAACGAAAAGGCCTCGCTGTCGCCGGAAATGGCGCTCCGCATCGAAAAGGCCTTCGGCGTGAAGATGGAAACGCTGCTCAGAATGCAGGCGCGCTATGACGCCCACCAAATGCGCCGGCACGAGCACGACATCGTCGTGAAGCGGTTCGCACCGGCCTGAAGTCTGATCGGGTTTTCGCGGGGGGGGGTATGCAGTCACCGATATTGTCGGAATTGTCTTACTGGCGACAATCGACGCGAATTCAAGCGCTTAAGCCAACTTAAACATCGCAATGGAAAGTGAATTGGTGAGCAGAGTGGAAAAAGATATTTCTGATTTTGATCGGATCGCGTCCGCGCTCAAGGTAAAATCCATATGCAACCAATTCTGGAGCGACGTGCCAATCGACAGTTCTATTTCCGATGCGAAGTATCTTATGGGAGATTTGCCTGACACACCATCGCGAGTAGTTGATTCCGCCGAAAGAACGTTGGGTTTTCTCTGGCTTGCCGATCTCGACGATGGTTCGGCCTCGGTCTTTGAATGCATGGAGCAACTTGCACCAGCCGACTTCCTGGCTGCCGATACAACGATTCTAGATGCCCTAGATATTCTAAGCAGCGGCGAGAGGGGCCATTACTACGTCTTAGAGCGGAACGAAGTGGTCGGCTATTTGACCTATTCGGATTTCTTCAAACCACTCGGGCGTCTCGCATTGCTCGCCGTAGCTCTCGAAACTGAAGACCTAGCCCTGAAACTCTGCAGATTGCCATCACTGGCCGAAGAATGTTGGTCGAAGCTTCCAATTGAACGCCAGAAAAAAGCGGCGCAATTCTATGAGTTGCGGCACGATAAAGCGCCGGCCATAGTTCCTGGTGAATATCGCACCGTGGTCGAATTGATCGGATGTACCTATTTGACCGACAAAGGAAACATGATTTGGAAGGCCAAGCTTGCGACCGGTAGCAGGCGAGAGATATTGGGTGTCTTTCAAAAACTAAAAGAACTTCGGAATATGTGTGCACACCCAGGATCCGAAAGAAGGCTTTTAGCGGAGTTCTCACGAGAACGCTTAATCGAAACTGTAAATGCGGCGAAGCGGATGAATGATTCGTTGCGGCAATCGTATGAGCAACATCTCCTGGACCAATTCCGATAGTGCAAAATTCGGGGGACGCAATTCCGGAGACAGTATACGAATCTTTCTCATCCCCATCGACAAGCGGTAAACCTGAAATTCACACAGGCCGTACCGCCCCGATCAAAAACTCCACATTCCCCTCCGGTCCCTTGATGGGGCTTGGCGTGATGCCGAGCACGGTCCAGCCGCAGTCGTCGGCGATGAAGGCTTGAACCTCGTCGCAGACCGCCTGGTGAACCGCGGGATCGCGCACCACGCCGCCCTTGCCGACCTGCCCCGGCCCGGCCTGAAACTGCGGCTTGATGAGGGCGACCAGATGCGCGCCCGGTTTGGCCAGCGCCATGGCGGGCGGCAGGACTTTTTCCAGGCCGATGAAGCTGACGTCGCAGACGATCAGGTCGATGGCATCGGGCACCTGTTCCGCCGTCAGGTGGCGGGCGTTGGTTTTTTCCAGCACCACCACGCGGTCGTCGGTGCGCAGTTTCCAATCCAACTGCCCCTGGCCGACGTCGATGGCGAAGACCTTGGCGGCGCCGCCCGCCAGCAGCACATCCGTGAAACCGCCGGTGGAGGCCCCGAGGTCGAGGCAAGTCAGGCCCGTGGGATCGATGCGGAAGTGGTCCAGGCCCTTGGCGAGTTTCATCCCGCCCCGCGACACCCAGGGGTGGTCCTTGCCCTTGACGGAGATTTCCGTGTCGGCGGCGATTTGCACGCCGGCTTTGTCGAAACGGCGGTCCGTGCCGTAGACGAGGCCCGCCATGACCAGGGCCTGGGCCTTGGTCCGGCTGTCAGCCAGGCCGCGGTCGACCAGCAACTGGTCCAATCTGATTTTGCCTGGCTTGGTCAAAATTGGCTTGCTCAAAAAACAGCGAACCTCACTGTCTCACCGCTCCGTGGTTCAAAAAACAATTAACCACAGAGACGGTGAGGCGGTGAGAAAATTCTGTTTTCCGGTTTCGGCATGCCAGCGTTACGCCCACGCCGATGGGCCTCAAGCGCGGGCGGGTTCGGTCGCCTCGTCCGCGCGGCCCAGGGCCGACAGCACCGTGGCGACGATGCCGGCGGCGTCCAGGCCCGCCTGCGCGGTCTGGATTTCCGGCTTGTCCTGTTCCAGGAAAGCATCGGGCATGGTCACCGCGCGCACCTTCAGGCCGTTTTCCAGAAGTCCGTCGTTGGCCATGAATTGCAGCACCTGGGCGGAGAAGCCGCCGATGGACCCTTCCTCGACCGTGACCAGGACTTCATGGTTGGCGGCCAGCTTGCGCACCAGATCCTCGTCGATGGGCTTGGCGAAGCGCGCGTCGGCGACGGTCACGGACAGGCCCCGCGTGCCCAGGTCTTCGGCCGCCTTCAGACATTCCTGAAGGCGCGAGCCGAGGGACAGAAGGGCGATGGTCGTGCCTTCGCGCACAATACGGCCCTTGCCGATTTCAAGCGGCGTGCCCTTGGCCGGCAACTCGACCCCGACGCCTTCGCCGCGCGGATAGCGGATCGCCGACGGGCGGTCGTTGATGCCGGCGGCGGTCGCCGTCATGTGCATCAGTTCGGCCTCGTCGGCGGGTGCCATGACGACGAAGCCCGGCAGGGTGCAGAGGTACGGCAGATCGAAGGCGCCGCAATGGGTCGAGCCGTCGGCACCGACATAACCGGCGCGGTCGATGGCGAAGCGCACGGGCAGCGACTGGATCGCCACGTCGTGGACGACCTGATCGTAAGCGCGCTGCAGGAAGGTGGAATAAATGGCGCAGAACGGCTTGTAGCCTTCGGTCGCCATGCCGGCGGCGAAGGTCACCCCGTGCTGTTCGGCAATGCCCACGTCGAAGGCGCGGTCCGGGAAATTTTCGGAAAACTTGTCGACGCCCGTGCCGCCCGGCATGGCGGCGGTGATGGCGACGATCTTGTCGTCGTCCTTGGCTTCGGCAATCAGGGCTTTGGCGAACACCGAGGTATAGCTGGGCGCGTTGGCGATGGCCTTGTGCTGCTTGCCGGTGACGACATCGAACTTGGAGACACCATGGTACTTGTCGGCGGATTCCTCGGCCGGTTTGTAGCCATGGCCCTTTTCCGTGACGACGTGCAGCAGGACCGGACCCGGCACCGCATCGTCGCGCAGGTTCTTCAAAACCGGCAGCAGATGGTCCAGGTTGTGGCCGTCGATGGGACCGACGTAATAGAATCCCAGTTCCTCGAACAGGGTGCCGCCGGTCACCATGCCGCGGGCGTATTCATCGACCTTGGCTGCCGCCTGCTCGATGGAGCGCGGGAACTTCTTGGCAAGTTCCTTGGCGAAATGGCGGGCGGAGCGGAACTGCTTCGACGAAATCAACTGCGAGAGGTACGCCGACAAGGCGCCCACGGGCGGCGCGATCGACATGTCGTTGTCGTTGAGCACGACGATCAGCTTGGCGTCCATGGACCCAGCGTTGTTCATGGCTTCATAGGCCATGCCGGCGGTCATGGCGCCGTCGCCGATCACGGCGATGACGTTCTTGGGCACGCCGGCCAGCTTGCTCGCCACGGCCATGCCCAGGCCGGCCGAGATCGAGGTCGAACTATGGGCCGCGCCGAACGGGTCGTATTCGCTTTCCGTGCGCTTGGTGAAGCCCGACAGGCCCCCGCCCTGACGCAGGGTGTGCATGCGTTCCCGGCGGCCGGTCAGGATTTTGTGCGGATAGCACTGGTGGCCGACATCCCAGATCAGACGGTCGTGGGGTGTATCGAAGACATGGTGGATCGCGGCGGTCAGTTCGACCACGCCCAGCGACGCGCCCAGATGGCCGCCGGTGATCGACACGCTGCGCACCGTGTCGGCGCGCAGTTCGCGGACCAGTTGCTTCAGCTCGTCGACCGAGAAATCCCGCATGTCCTTGGGATCGCTGACACGGTCAAGGATCGGGGTGAGGCTTTCTTGTTCCAAGTTTCAGACCCTCAAATTGAGGCCCGGACGCCCGGTCCGGACCGCATGTTGAAATTATTTCCGTCATATCGGTCGAATCAGGTGCGCCGTTCGACGATGAATCGCGCCAATTGCTTTAGAAGGTCGCCTTTTTCACCGAACATTTCAAGGTGTGCCGCCGCCTGCTCGCTGAGCATGTCAGCCTGCTGACGTGCCTTGTCGATACCGAGCAGGGACACGAAGGTCGCCTTGTTGGCGTCGGCGTCCTTGCCCGTCGCCTTGCCAACCGTCGCCGCATCGCCTTCGACGTCCAGCAAATCGTCGGCGATCTGAAACGCCAGACCGATGTCATGGGCATAGGCATGCAGGGCGGTGCGGGCATCGTCCGACGCCTTGCCCAGGATCGCCCCCGCTTCGGCCGAGACGGCAATCAGGTCGCCGGTCTTCATGCGTTGCAGGCGGGTGATCTGGGCCACGTCCAATTTGTTGTCCTCGGCCCACAGGTCCATCATCTGGCCGCCGACCATGCCGTGATCGCCGGCCGCCTTGGCCAGGGCCAGCACCAGATCGGCGCGCACCCGGGCATCGGAATGGGTTTCCGGCGCGGCCAGCACCTCGAAGGCCTTGGTCAGCAGGGCGTCACCGGCCAGGATCGCCGTCGCCTCGTCGAACTTGATATGGCAGGTCGGCTGGCCGCGGCGCAGGTCGTCGTCGTCCATGGCCGGCAGATCGTCATGGACCAGGGAATAGCAATGCACCATTTCGACCGCCGCCGCCGCGCGCAGGGCCGAGATCGGATCAACACCGAACAGCGAAGCACTCTGCGTCACCAGGAACGGGCGAACCCGCTTGCCGCCGGCCAGCGAGGCATAGCGCATGGCCTCGACCACGCGTGCCTCGGGCGTGTCGGTCAGCGGCATCAAGGCATCGAGCATGTCCGTCACTTGCTTGGCGTTGTCGCCCAGTGCGGCTTGAAACTCCGAATCGGAATCTTTCATCTTATTGGCATCTTATTGGTTTTCCAGAATTATTCTTGATCGGCGGGTTCGGTGGTCAGGACGCCGCCGCTGCCGACGACGATCTTGTCGACGCGCAGTTGCGCTTCCTTGAGCTTGGCCTCGCAATGGGTCTTCAACGCAATGCCCCGTGAATAGGAATCGATCGCCTGATCCAAAGACCCGGCCCCCTGCTCCAGCCCGCGCACGATGTCTTCAAGTTCGCTCATCGCGTCCTCGAAGCTCAACGCGCGGACATCCGCCGGGATTTCCGTCTGGGCGTCGGTCTCTGGGGTTTTCTGCTTGGCCATGGAATACCTTATCGACAAGGCGCAGGAGTGTAGGGCCCCGCTCCCCATACCGCAAGTGCGAAGCCCCAGCGGCGGCGGAATTCAGGGGTTTATTGCGTCATCAGGGCGCGAACATGCCCGGCACTGCTTTCCGCCAGGGCGTTCAGGTCATACCCCCCTTCAAGACAGGACACCACCCGATTGTCGCAACAGTCGCGAGCGACGCGCAAAAGCTCGACCGTGACCCAGACGAAATCCTCGGTCGTCAGCATGAGCGACGCCAGGGGATCGCGCGCATGGGCGTCGAATCCGGCGGAAATGATCAGAAGGTCGGGGTTGAAATTGCGCAGGGCCGGCAGGATGCGGTCGCGGTAGCCCCGGCGGAAGGGATCCGTGCCGTCGCCCGGATTGAGCGGCAGATTGCAGATGTTGTCCGCCACGCCCGTGTCCTGAACCATCCCCGTGCCCGGATAGGCGGGCCATTGATGGGACGACGCATAGAACAGGTTGGGATCGTTCTGGAACGAATGCTGCGTGCCGTTGCCGTGGTGTACATCGAAATCGACCACGGCAACCTTCTTGATGCCCTCGGTCTTGCGCGCATGGCGGGCGGCGATGGCGACCGTATTGAACAGACAAAACCCCATGGCCTGGGACGATTCCGCGTGATGGCCCGGCGGGCGCACGGCGCAAAAGGCATTGCGCGCCTCGCCACTGAGGACGGCGTCGACCGCGGAACAGGCGCCGCCTGCGGCGCGCAGTGCCGCTTCCGCCGATTTCGGCGACATGCTGGTGTCCGGGTCCAGATAGACGCGCCCTTCCGTCGGCACGTTGTCCATCACCGTTTCCACGTAGTCGTGTCCGTGGGTGTTTTCGACCACATCCAGGTCGATCATCGGCGCTTCAAGACGCAGCAGATCGGCGAAGGGTTCCGTCTCCAGGGCCTGCATGACCGCGCGCAGGCGCTCCGGACACTCCGGATGGCCGCGCCCCGGGTCATGCTCCACGCAGGCCTGATGGAAATAGAGGTGCGTCGTCATCGGCGTCGTTCCTTTCTCCCGGTGCTTCCCTCGGCACGGGTTCGCGTCACTGTTTCGCCCCGCCTGTCGTCAGAACCCGGAGATAGTCCACGAGATTGGCAAGCTGTTCCTTGTCCGGCACCTGCTGCACCGGCATCTTGGTGCCCGGCAAAAATTTGTCAGGCCCCTGATAGAACAGATCAAATAGGGTTTTTTCGTTCCAAGTAAAGGACTTGTTTCTAAGTGCGCCGGAATAGTTGTAGCCCTCGACCGCACCGACCGGGCGGCCCCACAACCCCTCGAAATGCGGGCCCGACCGCATCGCCGCCTTGGCGTTCAGGGCGTGGCAGTTGGCGCATTTGGTGAACAGCCGGGCCCCGGGATGATCGCTCGACAACCAGGGTTGCTTGCCGGTCTTGTCGCCGGCCCGAAGACCGATGCGGTCCCCCGTTTCCAAATGCCACACGGCGGTGCTTTCATCGGCGCTGGCGGTCAGCGCAAAGCGTCCGTCCGGCGTGAAACGGGCGGCCCAGATGATTTTGTCATGGGCGGGAATGGTCACTAGAATTGCCCCCGTCGCGAGATCCCATTCCACCAGGCGCCCGTCCCGCCCCGCCGACAGGGCGCGCCGCCCGTCCGGCGACACGGCGGCGGCATAGACCTGTCCGGTGCGGTCTTCGCTATGGGTAAGCACGGAAACGGTCTCGCCCGTCGCGACGTCCCACAGACGCAGCGTGCGGTCGATGCTGGCCGTCAACAGGCGCTTACCCCCAGGTAACGCGTTCATTTTCGTAATGCCCTGGCGATGGCCTTCAAGAACGCCTTGCAGGCGGCCGTCGGCGATCGACCACATCCCGACCTTGCCGTCGTGTCCGCCGGCGGCAACCCACGCGCCGCCGTTGACGAAGGCGACATCGTTGATCGGCGCGGAATGCGCGATCTCGCGGACCGCCTCACCCGTCGTCATATCCCAGATACGCAGAGTCTTGTCCCAGGATCCGGTGGCGACCTGTTTGCCATCGGGCGACACGGCCGCCGCCATGACCTTGTGGCCGTGTCCGGTCAGGCGCCGGACCAGTTTGCCCGAGGGCACGTCCCAGATGATCGCCGTCTTGTCGTCGCTGGTGGTCACGACATGCTTGCCGTCGGGCGCGAACACGGCGCCGGTCACCGGCCCTTCGTGGGCGTCAAGAACCGCGACTTCCGCTTGCGTTCCGAAATCCCACAGCCGCGCTGTGAAATCGAAACTCGCCGTGACGACCCAATGGCCGTCCGGTGAGACGTCGACCGCCCGCACCATGCCGCCGTGGCCGATCAGGTCGGCGCGCGCACCGCCGGGTATCGCCGCGGCCAACAGCACCGCGAAGCAGCCCGCCAAAAGCCGACAAACGCGGGGCAATCGGACGGTCGGCCCATGAATGGGAAGGAGGGCGCGCGGAGCGGTCAGCATTGGCATGGCAAATATATTGGAAGAAGCCCAGCCCCTTGCCAACCGCCTTTTCGCCATGTGCAAATAGGCCGCCTTGATGGGGATTTACGTGCAAATTTGCTTGCAATACTGATTGCGGGGCGCGAGTCCCCTGCCTAAACTGAAGCCCGCCGCAGGCCCGGGCCCGAATTCGGGCCTGAACCAGAGGAACTCCCCTTGATGTCCGTAGCCCGGCCCACCGCCTTCGCCCTATCGACAATCGCCGCCGCCTTGATGTCCCTGACGGCCGCCCAGGCGCAGGCGCCGCAGGCCGCGCCCGTCGTCGTCGACCGCGTGATTACCGAAGCTTCGCATCAGAACGTGCCGGTGATCGGCCGCTTCATCGCCCGCCAGGCCGGCCCCGTCGCGGCGCGAATCAGCGGCCCCGTCGCCGAATTCAAGGTCGATGTCGGCGACCGGGTGGCCAAGGGCGACGTCCTAGCCGTGCTGATCAAGGACAGCCTGAAATGGGAACAGGAATTGAAGGCGGCCGAATTGAACCGTTTCCAGGCCGCCCTGGAAACGGCCCGGGAAACCCTGAAGCTGCGCCAGCAGGAACTGTCGCGCCTGGAAGGCCTGCGCAAATCGGCCGCGTTCTCGCAGGCCCGGCTTGACGACAAGCTTCAGGAAGTCGCCGTCGCCAGGGCCGAGATCGCCGTCGCCGGCGCGCAGATGGCCAGCGCCAAGGCGAGCCTGAAACTGGCCGAAATCGCCTTGTCCTATGCCGATGTCGTCGCCCCTTACGGCGGCGTCGTGTCACGCCGCCACACGGAAGCCGGCGCCTTCGTCAACCTGGGAGATCCCCTGATCACCCTGATCAACGACACGGACCTGGAGATCGAGGCCGATGTTCCGGGGCGCAACGTGGGCGGCCTCGTGCCGGGGGCGAAGGTCACCGCCACGGTGTCCGCCGCCATAAAGATTCAGGCGACCGTGCGCGCCGTCGTGCCCGACGAAAACCCGCAGACCCGCACCCGCACGGTGCGCTTCCGGCTTGATGCCCCCGCCGACGGAACCGGCATCGCCGCGAACCAGAGCGTGACGCTCAGCATTCCCGCCGCGCGCGCGGCCTCGGTTCTGACCGTGCACAAGGACGCCATCCTCAACCGCCTGGGCAAGACCATCGTGTTCCTGCACGAAGGCGGCAAGGCCTTGGTCCGCCCGGTACGCCTGGGCGAGGCCATGGGCAGTCGCCTGATCGTCGAGGGCGGCCTGGCCGCCGGTGATCTGGTGGTCGTGCGCGGCAACGAACGCCTGCGCCCCGGACAGGACATCTTGTTCACCCCGCCGCCGGCCGCCGACGAGACCGCCCCCGCCGCCGATGCGGCCTCGGCCCCCAAGCCAAAGACCTGAGGCCCGGAGGCGCCGCCCCATGGACCTGATCCGGTTATCCATCCAGCGACCCATCGCCGTCATGGCGGCGGTCCTGATGTTGATCCTGTTCGGCGTCGTGGCGCTCTATTCGATCCCGATCCAACTGACGCCGGACATTCGCAAGCCGGTCATCAGCGTCGAGACCGTCTGGCCCAGCGCCGCCCCGGCCGAGGTCGAGCGCGAAATCATCGTCAAGCAGGAAGAAGTCCTGAAGGGCATCGAGGGGCTGGAGGAAATCCGCTCGGAATCCCAGGACGGACGCGGGCGCATTAACCTGGAATTCGCCATCGGCACCAATATGGACAAGGCCCTGTTGCTGGCGTCCAACCGGCTTGACCGGGTCAATGGCTATCCCGAGGAAGCGGACGAGCCGTCGATTCAGACCGCCAGCGCCGAGGACAACCCCATCGCCTGGTTCGTCATCATCCGCAAGCCGGGCAATAACGGGGAAATTCACCGGTTCGGCGATTTCGCCGAAGAGGTAATTCAGGACCGCATCGAACGCGTGGCCGGCGTGGCGCGGGTCAATCTGTATGGCGCCGCGCGCAAGGAAATGACGATCTTCGTCGAACCGGGCCGCATGGCACGCTACGGCCTGACCGTAACAGACGTGGTCGATAAGCTCCGCGCCGCCAATTCGTCGGTATCGGCGGGTGACGTGGACGAAGGCAAGCGCCGCTACGTGGTGCGCACCGAGGGCGAGTTCCAACGCCTGGAGGACGTGTCCGGCGTGATCCTGCGCTCGGACCGCGACCCCACGACGGGCCGCTTCGCCCGCGTCACCGTGGGCGATATCGCGACCGTCGCCTGGGACACCTCCAAGCCGACCGAACGCATCCGCTTCAACGGCCAGCCGGCCATGGCCTTCAACGCCGTGCGCGAAGGCGGCGCCAACGTGATCGAGGTGATGCGCGGCATCCGCGAGGCGGTGAAGGAGTTGAACGAATACGCCCTGCCGTCCCAGGCCCTGGAACTGCGCCAAGTCTACGACGAAACCATCTACATCAATTCGTCCATCGACCTGGTGCAGCAGAACATCCTCGTCGGCGGCGCGCTGGCCGCCGTCATGCTGCTGCTGTTCCTGCGTTCCGGCGGGGCGACGCTGATCGTCTCGATGGCGATCCCCGTGTCCGTGATCGGCGCCTTCGTCGCCATGGCCGCCATGGGCCGGTCGCTGAACGTAATCTCGCTGGCCGGGATCGCCTTCGCCGTCGGCATGGTCGTCGATGCGGCGATCGTGGTGCTGGAAAACATCTTCCGCCACCGCGAACTGGGCCGCTCGCGGGCCGAAGCCGCCTACCGCGGGGCCAAGCAGGTCTGGGTCGCGGTGCTGGTCTCCGCCCTGACCACGGTGATGGTGTTCATCCCCGTCCTGGTCATGGACCTGGAGGCGGGCCAGCTGTTCCGCGACATCGCCGTCGCTCTGTCCGTCTCCGTGCTGATTTCCCTGCTGGTCGCCGTTACCCTGATCCCCGCACTCGCCAATCGCATTCTGGGGTCGCCCGGCGAGGACAGCATCGTCCGCCGCCATATCCCCGTGATCGACGATTTCGCGGCCCTGTTCATGAAGACGCTGATGGGGCTGACCAAATGGGTCACCGCATCACGTCTGCGCTCCGTCGTCATGGTCACCGTTCTGTGCGGGGTGTGCACCGGCGTCACCTGGCTGTTGCTGCCCAAGCTGGAATATCTCCCCAGCGGCAACCGCAACCTCATCATCGGCTTCATCGTGCCGCCGCCGGGTTACAACCTGGACACCATGGAACAGATCGCGCGCGGCTACGAGAAAGAGGTGTTCCCCCTGCTGGCCGAAGTCTCGGGACCGGAGCCGGACGCCCAGGGCCGGCCCAAGCTAAACCGCTTTTTCTTCGTCACCTTCCGCGGCCGCACCATCCTGGGCGCCGCCGCCCATGACCCGGCACGGGTCAAGGACCTGATCCCGATCCTCAGCGAGGCCGCGTTCAAGGAACCGGGCACGCTCGGCCAGATCACCCAGCGCTCCCTGTTCGGGCGCGGCGTCACGGGGACCCGCGCCATCGACCTGAACATTCTGGGCCCGGATTTGGAGCCGCTGATGGAGACGGCGCTCAAGACCTTCGTCCGCGTCAATCAGGAATTCCCCCGCGAACAGGGCAACCAGGTCCGCCCGCAACCGGAACTGGTCCTGGGCGCACCCGAACTGCGCATCCGCCCCAATCGGGTGAAACTGGCCGACAACGGCGTCACCGCACGCCAGTTGTCGGACACCATCGACGCCTTCAACGACGGCCTACGCATCGCCGAAATCACCGTCGGCAACAAGCTGGTCGATTTGATGATCAAGGGCCCCTTGGATCAGGTGACCGAAACCCAGGGCATCAGCACCCTGCCGGTCGTGACCTCGGCCGGGCTGATCATCCCGGCGTCCTCCCTGGCCGACATTGAAATGACCACGGGCCCGACCCAGATCAACCACTTCGAACGCCAGCGCGCGGTGACCCTGTCGATCCTGCCGCGCGACGACGTGCCGCTGGAACAGGCGCTCGACATCATCAAGACCAAGATCATCGACCCCATGTACGCCGAGGGCCTGCCGCCCGGCATGTCGCTGCGCATCACCGGCACGGCGGACAAGCTGAACCTGACCTGGCAGGCCATGAAACTGGACCTGGGGATCGCCGTGATCATCGTCTATCTGGTCATGGCGGTGTTGTTCGAAAGCTTCCTTTATCCGCTGATCATCATGCTGTCGGTGCCGCTGGCCACGGCGGGCGGCGTGGTCGGACTGTCGCTGCTCAACATGTTCACGTTCCAGCCGCTGGACATGCTGACCCTGCTGGGATTCGTCATTCTGATCGGTATCGTCGTCAACAACGCCATTCTGCTGGTGCATCAAACCCTGGTGCACGTCCGCGAGGACGGCATGACCCCGGCCGAGGCGATTCGCGAGGCGACCAGCAACCGAATTCGGCCGATCTTCATGTCGACCCTGACCAGCGTGTTCGGGATGATGCCGCTGGTGGTGTTCCCAGGGGCGGGTTCGGAGCTCTATCGCGGGCTGGGTTCGGTCGTGTTGGGCGGCTTGTCGTTGTCGGCGCTCTTGACGCTCGCCATCATTCCGCCTCTTTTGACCCTTGTCATCGGGGTCGGTGAAAAACGGGGGAAATCCCCGACCGGACATGGGGCCAACGCGGCCGACGCAGACCCCCAGGCAGCCGAATAACCATGATGAACATCCATAAAAAGATCAAAACGTCTAGATCACGGTCTGTCCAAAAGTATGGGCATACCCTGGCCTTTTGTCCGGTTTTATCCGCCCGAGAAAATGCTTATATAAGCCCCTAGCACCCCACCGCGCGTAAACCTGAGGGTAAGCGGGCGCGGTCAATAGCAACAACAACCATCGTAATAAGGACAATAACAACCGCCATGCCAACCTATACCGTAGAACAGAACCATGAACAGGCCAGCGCCCTTCTGAAGGCCATGAGCAACCCTCACCGTCTTCTCGTGCTGTGCCACCTCGCCCGCGGCGAAAAATGCGTGGGCGAACTGGAATCCATCGTCGGACTGTCGCAGTCCGCCCTGTCGCAGCATCTGGCGCGCCTGCGCCATGACGGCGTGGTCAAGCCCCGCCGCGACGCGCAGACGATCTTTTATTCCCTGCGTGGCGATGAGGCGATGACGATCCTTGAGGCGCTGGCCGGGCTGTTTGAAATGCCCGCCGTCGTCGAAAAGGCGCGTATCGCCGTTTGATGCATGAAACCGGTTTGGGGGGCGGCAATGCCGCCCCCGTGCCGGTCATCTCATGTCGGTGGCGTTTTGCCGCCTAAGAATTGTCCAGGCCGAGAATGGCCCGCGCTTCGTCCGGCGTGGCGACCGACGATCCCAGATTTTCGATGATCGCCGCCGCGCGTTCGACCAAGGCGGCGTTCGACGGCGCCAGTTCGCCCGGCCCCAGATAAATGTTATCTTCCAGGCCGACCCGCACGTTGCCGCCCAGAAGCACCGCCTGGGCGACCATGGGGAACTGTTGACGCGAGATGCCGAAGGCCGACCACGGCGCGCCCTCGGGCAGACGGTCGCGCATGTGCATCATGGCTTCCGGGGTCGCCGTGGCGCCGTAGGAAATGCCCAGGCACAGCTGGAAATAGGGCGGCTGGTCGATGTGGCCTTCCTTGATCAACTGCTTGCACAACTCGATGTGCCCGGTATCGAACACTTCCAGTTCCGGCTTCACGCCCGCCGCCTTGATACGGTCGGCCATCACACGCATATGGCGCGGCACATTCATGAAGGCGCGTTCGCCGAAGTTCATGGTCGCGACGTCGAGCGAGCAGATCTCCGGCTTCAGCTTTTCCACGTGCGCGGTGCGTTTTTCCGGCGTGACGTATTCCGTCCCCGGGCCGGGAATCAGGGGATCCTCGTCGCTCGGCATGTAGCGGGCGCCCGGTCCCGTGGTCAGGTTGATGATCATGTTCGAACCGGCGTCACGGATGCGCTTCACCACTTCCTCGTAATACTCGAAATTCATGCTCGGCGTGCCGTCGGGTTCACGCACATGGATGTGGCAGACCGCCGCCCCCGCCTTCGCGGCATCGAGCGACGATTGCGCGATCTGTTCCGGCGTCACGGGCGTCGCCTTGGTTTTTTGCGTGGTCGGCGCCGACCCGGTGACGGCGCAGGTAATAATTGTCTTCTGGCTCATGGTGGCCATTTCCTCCTGGTTTATTGTGTCGTCATCATACGCACAGCGGCGCCCGGGCGGAAAGACGCCAACATGTCAGCAAACACCTGCCCAGAACGAATGGCATAAAAAGTGGGGCCGTTGTCATTGTGCCAAACACCAAGCCGCCGCACACTACGGCCATGGCCCTCGATACGACATCACAGGCGGACTTACCCGCGCACCGACTGACCGCGCCGAAGCCGATCGGCATCGTCATCTTCGACCGTTGCCAGATCATTGATGCGACCGGGCCCGCCGCCGTGTTCGGGTCCGCCAACGAAATCCATCTGGCCAACGGCGGCAGTGCGCCACTCTATGATCTTCGCATGATCGCCAGCCGCTCGGGCCCCGTACGCACATCGACCGGCGTATCCCTGTTCGCCGACAGCGCTCTCAATGACGCGGTCCCGCCGTTCGACACGCTGATCTGCGCCGGCGGAAAGGGTTCCCTGCGGTTCATCGAAGACAGCGGCGCCATCGCCAACATCCAACGTTTGACGCAGTCCATACGCCGCGTGGTGTCCGTCTGCACCGGAGCCTATGTCCTGGCCGCCGCCGGGCTGCTCGACGGCCGCCGCGCGGTGACACATTGGGCCCATTGCCGCAATCTGGCGGCCCTGTTTCCCAAGGTCAGGGTCGAATCCGACCCGATCTTCGTCAAGGACGGCAACGTCTATACCTCGGCCGGCGTGACCGCGGGCATGGACCTTGCCCTCGCCCTTCTGGAGGAAGACCATGGCAAGACCCTGGCCCTCAATGTGGCGCGGGAAATGGTCATGTTCATGAAGCGCCCCGGCTCCCAGGCTCAGTTTTCGCGCCAGTTGTCGGCGCAAATGGCACCGCGGGGAAACATCCGCGACGTGCAGATCTGGCTGCTGGACCGGCTCGCCGACGACATCAGCGTCGAAGACATGGCCGAACAGGCCGCCATGAGCCTGCGCACCTTCAACCGCCATTTCAAGAAAACCACGGGCCGCACGCCCGCCGGATTTGTCCAGGAGGCCCGCATCGAAGCGGCCCGCAACCTGCTGGAAGACAGTGACTTGCCGATCAAGCAGATCGCCCGGCAATGCGGCTTCGGCGACGAGGAACGCATGCGCCGCGCCTTTCACCGCAACCTGGGGGTCAGCCCGCAGGACTACCGGATGCGGTTTGCCTCCCTTACCCCTGCCTAACCCTTTCCCGAAACCCGACACTGACCGGAGACACCATCATGACCACGCAAATCGGCATTCTCGCTTTCAACGACATGGAAGAACTCGACGCCATCGGCCCCTGGGAGGTGTTTTCCTGGGCCGCGAAGCAGGAAGATTCCGGCCTCGCCGTGTGCACCATCGGCTCGGGCAGCCGCAAGATCACCTGCGCCAAGGGGCTTAGGATCGTCACCGATTACACCCTGGACGACCATCCCAAGCTGGACATCGTCCTGGTCCCCGGCGGTCAGGGCACGCGGGCGATCTTCGCCAATGGCGGCCCGGAAATCGACTGGCTGAAGAAGGTTGCGCCGGACTGCACCTGGGTGACCAGCGTGTGCACGGGCGCCCTGCTGCTGCACCGCACGGGCCTGCTTCAAGGCAAGCGGGCGACGACCTATTGGGCGGCGGTCGACCTGCTGCGCAGCGGCGGCAACGTCGAGGTTCTGGACGACGTCAGGTTCGTGCGGGACGGCAACGTCGTCACCTCGGCGGGCATTTCCGCCGGCATGGACATGTCGCTGTGGCTGCTGGGCCAGTTGAAGAGCCCGGAATTCGCGCGCTTCGTCCAGAAAGGGATCGAATACTTCCCGGCCCCGCCCTATACGGCGGCCGCCTGATAACGGTGGACCCCGGCTGCGTCGGTGACGCGGCGCACCCGCCCCCGCGCCATCAGGTGGTGCAGATGGGCCAAGCTTTCGCCGATGGCGAAGAACATCTGGTGGGTATCCATCTCGCGCTTGAACAGGTGTTCCAGGACATCGACCGCCGTCGCGCCACCGACGCCGTCACGGGCCGCACAGGCGGCCTGGGCGGCGTCCAGGCGTTCGACATGATGGTCAGCAAGGTCGTCTAGGCGTTCCAGAAGCCCCCGGAACGGCCAGTTATGGGACGGCAGCACCAAGGTATCGGCCGGCAGGTCCTTGAACCGCTTCAGGCTGTCCAGGAACCGCGCCAGGGGATCGGCCTCCGGCTCCTGCGGCCAGACGGACACGTTGGGGCTGATCTTGGGCAGGATCTGGTCGCCGGAAATCAGCAGACCCAGGTCCGCACAATACAGGCAGGCATGTTCGGGTGAATGGCCGTTGCCTTCGATGACACGCCAGGAATGGGCCCCGACGGCGAATTCGTCGCCGTGCGCGATGCGCCGGATAGCCGCCGGAATGGGCGAGATATTGCTGCCGTAGCGCCCGACCCGATGTTCGACCTGATCCAGGCGGTCGCCGGTGAAGCCGGCGGCCTTGTAGAACGCGTGGGACACGGGCCCCGCCGTCTGCCCCGTCTCGAAACTCAACATGCGCCCCGTGGTCCATTCCGTGTAGGGCATCCACAGCGGCACCTTGAAGCGCGCCGTCAGCCAGCCCGCCAGGCCCACATGGTCGGGATGGAAATGGGTGACGATGATGCGCTTGACCGGCTTGCCCCCCAGGGTGCCCTCGAACACGCGGTCCCAAGCGGCGCGGGTTTCCTCGGTATTGATGCCGGTATCGACGAGGGTCCAGCCGTCGCCGTCCTCCAGCATCCACAGATTGATGTGATCGAGCTTGAACGGCAGGGGCATGCGCAGCCAGCGCACGCCGGGCGCGACCTCCCAGGTCTCGCCGAGGGGCGGCTCACCGTCGAAGGCATAGTCGGGCTGAAAAGACACGGAAGGATGGGCTCCGGATGGTCGTTTGGGTGGGAAACGACTGCTACCATGTCAAACGGCGCCCGGGCAAGCCGGGTCGGCATGGGGTCAGGTGGCGGGTCGGGGCTGCCGGAAGGTGTCGGGCCGCACCCTAGGCGGCATGGCAGAACGGGCCGGATTCATCGATCGCCGCGACCTCGGCATCCTGACAACCGAGGCGTTCAAGCACTTCCCGCGCCCGTTCCCGGGGAACCAGGGAAAGCTGATCGTCGGAAGCGCTCCAATAGAAATCGACATGCGCCTGATGCGCCAAATGGGTTGGCGTGATGACGAAGTATTCCGGGTCGTTGCGCGATACGTAAACCAGCAATTGCGGTCTCATCGATCTGGTTCTCCTCATCTTCCTTAAGCGGATGTTTTTGAAGGAGGACGTTATTGTCCGCGTTCTTTATCGCAGACGACGCGATCGAACACTATTGACCGAAAGTATAGGATTCGGGGCGAATAGGTATGTATGAGAATGCAAGCATACCGGGGCGGCACCCCGCCGCCCCAGTGTACCGTTTTATCATTTCCGGAGAACCGGATAGGCGTAGTTGTAGACCAGATCGGTTGCGCGGGCCGGTTCGTGGCAGCCCAGGCAATCGGTTACGTAGTCCTTGGTCCGGGTCTTTTGTGTCTCACCGGCGGCGAAGAACGACCATCCCCAGCCGTCGCCCCACAGGGGATTGCCGGAAAACCGCCCTTCCCTGTCTTTGACCATCACGAAGTATCCGGCGACGTCGGCGGCGCTGGTCGCCTGACCAGTGGTCAGATCTTCGGTTTTCCCGTTGAACAGTTCCTTCACCAGGACTGTGCCGTCGGGAAACTGTCCGGTTTTCCGAAAGGCCGTGACGGCGTCACCGGGGGCATAGACGACATGCAGGCCGAGCTTGCCGCCCGTGTCCGCGTCACCGGCGACGGCCCAGGCGCCGAGCGTGACATAGCGTTCGCGAAAGCCTTCGGGAACGCGGAGGCTGCCATCCGCCGCGACGGCGCCGTCGGCGAAACCGGAACGGTTGGATTGCGCAAAAGCCGTATCGACGGCAATGGCCACAATCAGGACCATCGCCGAGGCCGCGGCCACCAGGATCAGGCGCAGGACGCAGCGCCCATTGAGTTCGGTCGGTGTCATACGTGCGAATTCCCCATCGAGTATCGAAAATCGGAGTCCGACGACGGGGGCGGCGGTGGCGGTGCCGCCCCCGTGCCGGATCACGCCGCCGCTGCGGCGGCGGTGGCGCGGACCACGGGAAAGTCGATGTCCGTTCCAACGATGTGATTGAAGTAGTTGGTCAGCAGGTTGACCCCGACATGGGCCACGATTTCGACGATTTCACCGTCACCGAAGCCCGCGTCCCGCAGGGTCTGAACATCGGCGTCCGTGACCCGCCCGCGGGCCTCCACCGCCTTGCGCACGAAGGTAAGGGCCGCCTGCACCTGGGCATCCTCGGACTGACCGGCCAGATTGCGGGTCAATTCGTCCTGGGCGACGCCGGTCATCTTGCCGATCGCCGTATGCGCCGAGGCGCAATAGTCACAGGTGTTGGCACCGGCGATGGCCAGAGCGATCTGCTCGCGCAGGCGGGCGTTGAGAAGACCGCCGCCGAGCGATTTGTTGAGGCCGAGATAGCCTTCGAGGAGCTTCGGCGACTGAGCGAAGGTGGCGAAGATGTTCGGCACCATGCCGATGGAGGCCTTGACGCCGTCCAACAGGACCTTGGCGTCGCCGGTGGCTTCGGCGGGGTTCACGGGTTGAATTCTGGGCATGTGCGTAACTCCTTTTGCGTTGTCGGTTAAAGGAGAGAGACCGATCTGTCTCCTTTGTGATGCATTGGGTAACAGATCTGTCTCCTTTCGCGAAACAAAAACCCCACCACTCACACCTTTGTGAACACTGGTCTTCCAGAAGGTTTCTCTAGCGCACAATTTTTTCGGAGCTTTGCCTCCACCTCTGTTTACGTATAAACTAGAGACAACTTGGTATCCTCATGGTGCAATGATGAGTGACTCTCAAAGACGCGAACATCTGATCGACACGGCCATCGATCTGTTCGCCAAACACGGTTTTCACGCAACGGGCATCGACCGGATCCTGGCCGTATCTGGGGTGTCCAAGAAAACGCTATACCGTCACTTCCGCTCCAAGGACGAACTGATCCTGGCGGCGCTCCGAAAATATGACGGCCTGTTCCGCAACAACTTCATGCGGTCGGTCGAAAGTCGCGCCACGGCGCCGAAGGGCCGCCTGCTGGCCGTGTTCGACGTCGCCCGCGACTGGTTCGAGGACAATTCGTTCTACGGCTGCATGTTCATCAACGCGGTCGGTGAATATTCCGATCCCGACACGCCCGTGCGCCATCAGTGCAAGGCGTTCAAATCGATGATCCGGGACTATCTGGAGCAGCAATGCCGGGGCCTGGGCATCCCCGATCCGGGCGGTCTGGCCGAGGAACTGGCCATGCTGCTGGAGGGCGCGACCGTCACCGCCCAAGTGTCGCAGAACCGCGCGCGCGCGGCGGAAATCGCCAAAACGGCGGCCCTGGCGTTGATCGATAAGGCGATGGAGTCAGCCCAAGGCTGACGGGTCCGTCAGTGCGCGCGGCTGTACTCGACGCCCTGGGCGACGATCCAGCGCAGTTCTTCCTTCATCAGGTCGACGTGGCGCGACGAGTCGGCCCGCAGCAGGGCCTGAATGATCGCCGTCTGCACCGGCGCCGGCATTTCATGGAAGTTTTCCAGCATCAGAAACTTGACGCTGGGCCGCACGGTTTCCGACATCAGCAGGCTGATCACCAGCTTCTTGCGGATGTCGTTGCGCATGTTGCCGGCTTCGGTCAACTGAAAGAATTCCTGCACGAAGTAACGGGGCGACACGCTGCCGTCCATCAGGTTGTGCAGGTTCTGGCGGAGCGCGGTGGTGTATTCGGCCCGCGTGCGCACGATGAAGCGCGAGGTCTCCCGCCGCAGTTTGGCGATGGCGTTGGGGTCGAACGCGCTTTCCGTGATCAGAGAAATCGCATTCTTCACCGCTTCGTGCTTGGTGATGTCGCCGACGATCTCGAACATGCCCGAGATCAAACGCGTCTTACGGCCAAGCGGCGACAGGCGCGCCACAGCGGCCAAGGCCATGGGGGCTTCCGGGTCGCGGGCCGACACCAGGGCCAACGGCAGCGGGTCTTCGAGACCGCCCAGATCGATGGTTGAATTCAGGAAATTTTCAGGCGCCAGGAACTTGTCGCCGTCGGACGGAACAACCAGCGGTTCCCGCTTTTTATAGCGGGTCTTGATGTCCAGCGCGGTCTTGACGCCTTCTTCCGTCAATCCGAACAGTTTGTCGCTCATACTTCCCTCGTCTTACCCCATGGCGCCCTGTGCGGGCCCCCTTTCGCCTGCGGTCCCCCGACCGCATGGTCGGCGTCAGGTGGCGGCCACGCCCAAATGCCCGATACCCGCGGCCCCGCCGCGTTCCACGCCCACGAACCGTGTATCCGTGAACACCTTACGATTTCGCCAGTTCAGGAACAAGCGCAGGCCCGATTCCATATGCGCGCGGTCAAAACCGCAATTGAAGGCCTGCTGCTGCTGAAGATTATCGCGCGCCCGCACGGTGCGGATCTGGCCCGCCGCCGGCAGCCCCGGAAACATCGAGGCGGTGACGGCAGCTTCGCTGCCCTTGCGTTCGACCAGAGAATCAAGGATCAGCGTCAGAAACGCGATCAGCTGGGCCGGCATGCGGGCCTCGCCGCTGCGCCAAGCCGCCACGGCCGCCGGCGAGGTCTCAAGCGCTTCGGCCAGGTCGGTGTTGGAAACACCCAATTCCGTCAGTCCGCGAAACACCGGATATACGTCCCTTTTCTCGGTCGTGCGTTCGGCGATGATGGTCATCTCTCGGATCCTTGTCACTTGGCGGTCGTTCCACCTAGTTCTAAGGACCGAATGGTAAAAAAGTATTAACCTCGTTTCGTTTTGCACATGACGGCGGTCACACCATGAATATTAATTTTTCTCCGATCCTGCGCGCCGGGATTGACCTGGGCGGCACCAAGATTGAGGGCTTGGTGCTGGACCATGCCGGGGCGGTCGCCGCGCGCCGCCGAATTCCCGCGCCGCAAGGAGACTACCGCGCCACCATCGCGGCCGTTCGCGGCCTGGTCGACGACCTGGAAGCGGCGGCGGGCACGGTCACCCATGTCGGCGTCGGCATTCCCGGCACCCTGTCCCCGGCCACCGGTCTGATCAAGAACGCCAATTCGACCTGGTTGATCGGCCATCCCTTCGACCGGGATTTGGAAGACGCCTTCGGTCGCCCCGTGCGCCTGGCCAACGACGCCAACTGTTTCGCCGTGTCCGAAGCCGCCGACGGCGCCGCCGAAGGGGCCGAAGTGGTGTTCGGCGTGATCCTGGGCACCGGCGTCGGCGGCGGCATCGCCATCAATGGCCGCCCCGTCACGGGCCGCAACGCCATCGCCGGTGAATGGGGCCACAACCCCCTGCCCTGGCCCCGGGACGACGAACGCCCGGGGGCGCGCTGCTACTGCGGCTTGGACGGCTGCATCGAGACCTTTCTGTCAGGCCCCGCCCTGGCCCGCGACCATCTTGCCGCCGCCGGCGCGGATTTGGCGCCACCGGCCATCGCCGCCCAGGCCGCCGCCGGGGATGACCGGGCCGAAGCCAGCCTGGCGCGCTACGAGGACCGCCTGGCGCGTGCGCTTGCCACCGTCATCAACATTCTGGACCCGGACGTCATCGTGCTCGGCGGCGGGCTGTCGAACCTGGGACGGCTGTACGCGAACGTGCCGCGTCTGTGGGGGCAATGGATATTTTCCGACGACGTCACGACGCGCCTAGTTCCGCCCCGTCACGGCGATGCCTCGGGCGTGCGCGGTGCGGCCTGGCTGTGGCCGGCGGAGATCAGCAGCCGCCCTTGACCCGTTCCATCTTGACCGGCGTCATGCGGATGGCGAAATCGCCGAAGGACTGGATGATCCGTTCGGCGACGCCGTCGGCGCGGTAATCGACCTCAAGCTCGAACACGGGCGTGCTTTCGCCGGATTTCATGGAAAAGAACGCCGACTGATGGCGCCAAACAGGCAGCCCCGTGGCGAACCCGGCCTTTTTCAAAAGTGCGCGCGTCTTGTCGCTGCGGTCCTTCGGACTGACGATGTAGACATTGGTGTCATAGGGATTGTCCAGGCTGCCGCCGTCGAACATGGGGCGGGAAAAGACCTTCTGGCCGGCAAGTGCGGCCTTCAGGCTGGCGATCAGGTGGGCCGTGGGAAACAGCGTGCCCTTGGGCAGGGACATCTGCTTGGCGACGTCGCCGGTGAAGGCCGCCTCGCCGCCCTTGCCGGGGTCGAGCCGCGCCGTCCCCTTGAGATCTTCTTCCAGGCGCTCATTGCGTTTGTGCGTCATGCTGAAGCCGTAGTCGCGGCCGTCTTTCGATTCCCAGCTGGTGAAGCTCCAATCCGTGCGCACCGGCGTTTCCTCGCCATAGACCACGTCCAGCACGATGCGGCTTTCGGCGACCCAGCGCTCGCAGGCGTCGGTGAATTCATAGACCATGAGGCCGCGCGCCGCCGTGGGTCCGACGCCTTCGCGGCTTTGGTTGAGGGTAATCTCGTAGGCCGCCCGGTGGCTGGTCAGTTTCGGCTCCGCCGCCCCCGCCGCCTTGGCCCCCTGCATGACAGCCGCGCCCAGCCCCGCAAACAGCAGTACCGACGCCCCGGCGGCAAGCGCCGCGTGGCGGAACGCCGGCAGGTTCCGGCGACGGGTAGGCCGTTGAATCGGCATGGCGGTGTTTCTTCCCAAGAGCAATTCCGCAATGCTGAGACTAGGCCCCGCAACGCGCCCTGTCCATGGCTGCGGCGGCCGTTCCGCCCGGCAATTTATACCCGCCAAGTCGGCAGAAATTGCCGGGCCGGACAGGTTTATGCCTAGTCATTTTCCGTTAAGCATATGGAAAACAGCCATCTGCCGGCTGGCCCATCTTTTGCGTTGGATTTCAGCGAGTAAATGGATGTGGCGAAGCCCACATGCCGACGATTTGGAGGCACTCATGACGGCGATAGAACAGACCCCGAAGCCCGTGCCAGGACGAAATGCGATGAGGAGTGCTTCGGCCCACGGCCGAACCGGCACCTGAGGCGCATTTCCATACTGTCCACGGGAGACCAGTGCCTTTGGCATGTCCGGGTCTTGACACCTTCTGTTTCTCGAACGGATCGCGTTCGGACGAAGAAGGAGCCTTGCTCATGGGAGCAGAACATCAGCCAATTTCGTATGTAGACCTGTTTTCAACACCCCCCTCCCCCACCTCCCCGTTTTCGGGCCTGGGCAGCCCGTCGCGCGAGCTTGTTCCCCTGACCCCGATTTCGCCGCCCGACGCCTGTGAAAACGAAGGGCCGGCGCAGGATGAGACGCCCGAACCGACTCTATTCAGCGTCCTGACGAGCGGCCTGTCCCTGCGCGACCTCACTCCTCGCCAGATGGCCGAGGTCAGCCTGGACCTCTACGCTGCCGGGGTGCTGACCTATGAAGACTATGAACTGCTGGCGTTCCAGCCCGAACTGCACCCCGACTACAACGACACCGTGGGTGCGCTCACCGGCGAGCCCGCCGGCCCCGACCGGCCCCGGGACTATGTCACGCAATGGGAGGACCGGCTGAATTTCGAGCGCCGCTACAATCCGCAGAACACCCGTCTTGTGCGCAAGACCGAACATATCGTCAGCCTGTTGCTGACCCTGGACGGCCCGCCCGACGGTTCAGGCCGGCCGATGGCGGCCTGAACAGCGCATCGCTTGCCTGGCCCGGGCAAGGCCGCCCGGCGGCAGGCCCTCGAGCCCTACCGGTATTTTCAGAAATGCGGAAGCGGCTTAATGCTGGACGATAAACTGCGCCAAGCCGGGCCAATCCCGCGCGCTGAGCACGGCGCTGGCGTCGGCCTGTTCGGTCGGGCGCAGCTTGGCGGCGACCGACCAGTCCTTCGGTGACACGCGGATCGCCCAGGTATCGGCAATCCCCGCCCGCTTGATACGGCGGAACGCACCGGTCCGTTCCTGTGCATCGAAGGGCCCGACGACGACGCGGTACACGTCACGTCCATCGCGGCCGATCTTGCCGTGCAGAACCGCCGGCACGAGGGACCTGAAAGCCTGCATGTGGCGCTTCGCCCGCTCGCTGCCGCGGAAGCTGCCGATCACGTAATAAAACCCTTCCTTGGGCTCGGCAGCCGACGGCAGGGCCCCGGTCTGCAAGGCTGCGGTCTGCAGGGCCGTGGCCGGCACCTGAACGACATCGACCTTAGGCTGCGTAAAGCGGACGAACGGACGATCGGTGTTTTCCGTCACCGGCTGCAGCGCGGCCAGGTCGATGTTGACGGCCACCGGCTGTTCGTCTCCGGGCACAGGTTTAATGACGGTGTCGGAGGACGTCGCCGCAACCTGATCCGGGACAGGGACCGTGTCCGCCTTGGCGACCTGGGCCTCGATGGTATCGAAGCCCGGGGCTGCCGGCAGGATGTCCTTGTCCGCCAAGGCCTTGGCGTCCTGGCCCGCGTCGGCGGTCATGACGTCCTTGCGGTCGTCGATGTCGCGGCAGACGACGTTGTCGTCTTCGGTCACGGCGCGGTAAAGCGCGCAGTCCTTGCTGGTCAGCGCCGACAGGCCGTGATCCGTGATGGATTTTTCCGTGGTGACGACGGAGATGATGTCGATGGCCCAGGACGCGACCTGGATGGGAACCGGCAGGGCGCATCCGCCCAATAGCGCGCATGCACCGACGACGATTACGGACTTCCGCATCTTAAACCCCCAGTAGGGTCACCGGCAGCCGCACCGGCAAATTCACCCCGTAAAAAATGGTTCACCCAGTCGCCGTCTCGCTCCCCGGCCGCCGCGGCCAACCGAAACGACTATTATTTATTAGGTCTTCTACCGATTCGTTATAGCCGAAGGCGCGAATCGGGGGCCAGCTTTTTCTAGCCGGCTAACCTCTTTTTATTATTTACGAAATTTTAGGTAATTGACCTCGAAGGACGTTCTATTCCTACGATTCACCGCCGGCCTGGGGGCCCGCTTTCTTCGGCAGGGCGAGTTTAAGGTGCAGTTCCTTAAGCCGCTCATCCGATACCTGAGAGGGTGCCCCCATGAGCAGATCCTGCGCCTGCTGGTTCATCGGGAAGGCGATGACCTCGCGGATGTTGGGCTCGTCGGCCAGCATCATGACGATGCGGTCGATGCCAGGGGCGGAGCCACCGTGCGGCGGGGCCCCGAACTGGAACGCCCGGTACATGCCGCCGAATTCCGTTTCCACGGTTTCCTTGGAGTAGCCCGCGATCTCGAACGCCTTGACCATGATGTCCGGCTTGTGGTTCCGGATCGCGCCCGAAGACAGTTCGACCCCGTTGCACACGATGTCGTACTGGTAGGCCAGGATATCCAGCGGATCCATGGTTTCCAGGGCCTCCAGCCCGCCCTGGGGCATGGAGAACGGGTTGTGCGAGAAGTCGACGCGGCCCGTGTCTTCGTTCATCTCGTACATCGGATAATCGACGATCCAGCAGAAATCGAAGCGGTCCTTGGCGATCAGGTCCAGGTCCTGGCCAATCTTGGTGCGCGCGGCCGAGGCGAAGGATGCGAACTCGCCCGGCACGCCGGCCACGAAGAACACGGCGTCGCCGTCGTCCAGCCCCAGCGACTCCTTGAGCGCCGCCGTGCGGTCGTCGCCAATGTTCTTGGCGATGGGGCCCGCCCCCTCGCCGTCGCGGAAGAAGATGTAGCCCAGGCCCGGCTGGCCCTGGCCCTGCGCCCAGGAATTCATGCGGTCGCAGAACGCGCGGCTGCCGCCGCCCGGCGCCGGAATGGCATGGACGCGGACTTTGTCGTTCTTTTCGATCATGCCGGCGAACACCTTGAAGCCGGAACCGGCGAAGGTTTCCGTGACGTTCGACATCTCGATCGGGTTGCGCAGGTCCGGCTTGTCGTTGCCGTATTTCAGCATCGATTCCTTGTAGGGGATGCGCGGGAACGCCCCCTCGGTCACCTTGCGGTTCCCGGCGAATTCCTTGAACACGCCGGACAGCACCGGCTCCAGCGCGGCGAACACGTCGTCCTGGGTGACATAGGCCATTTCCAGATCAAGCTGATAGAACTCGCCCGGCGAGCGGTCGGCCCGCGCGTCCTCGTCGCGGAAGCAGGGTGCGATCTGGAAGTACTTGTCGAAGCCGGACACCATGAGCAGCTGCTTGAACTGCTGCGGCGCCTGCGGCAGGGCATAGAAATGGCCCGGGTGGTTGCGCGCCGGCACCAGATAGTCGCGGGCCCCTTCGGGCGACGACGCGGTCAGGATCGGCGTCTGAATTTCCAGGAACCCTTGGTCGACCATACGGCGGCGGATCGACGAAATAACGTTGGAGCGCAGGATGATGTTGGCGTGCGGCTGTTCGCGGCGCAGATCCAGGAAACGGTAACGCAGGCGCGTCTCCTCGCCCAGGTCGGCATCGCCGAACACCTGCAGCGGCAGCATCTCGGCCGCGCTTTCGACATGGAATTCATCGATGCGTACTTCGATGGCGCCCGTCGGGATCGACGGGTTGATGGTTTCTTCCGACCGCTTGACCACGGGGCCGGTGATCGTCACCACGCTTTCCGGGCGCACGCCCTCGACCGCCGGGAACAGGCTGCCGGACACATCGATGACGCATTGCGTCAGGCCGTAATGGTCGCGCAGGTCGACGAACAGCAGGTTGCCGTGGTCGCGCTTGCGGTGAACCCAGCCCGACAGGCGCACGGTGTCGCCGACGTTGTCTTCGCGCAGTTGGCCACAGGTATGTGTGCGGTAAGGATGCATTGGATTACTTCTCATGGTTCGCGCGCGCGATGGAATTGTCCCGGCGAGGCAATCGCGCGCCCTGAAAGTTCGTCTGACGACGCCGCCGACGTCCGGAACCGGCGGCCCAAACGTCCCGGGTTTCTAGGCGGTCGAACGGCGAAAATCCAGAGGGAATTTGCCGACCGGCCACCGTCCCAGATCGCCGACGCCCCCCACGCGGAACCGATGATTTTCAGAAAAAGCTGCTATACTGCACCCGCGGACACGGCCAGCGACGGCCTGACATGATGCGTTAGGAGACCCAACAATGATCCCCACTTGGCGTACCGCCCTTCCCGTCCTGGCGCTCGGCGCCCTGATTGCCCTGTCCCCGATCGTCACCGCCCCGCAGGCCAAGGCCGCGAGCAGCGACAGCCCGACGACCACGACCGACGACAAGGATAAGGACAAGAAGGAAGGCAAGGCCCTGCGCGACATTCAGGAACTTCTGAAAAAGAGCCAGTTCGAACCGGCCCTGGCGGCCCTGGTGCCTTATACGGCCCAGCATCCCGACGACGCCAACGGCTGGAACTTGCGCGGTTATGCCTCGCGCAAGCTCGGCCATTACGACGTCGCCTTCGACTATTACGAACGCGCCCTCGCCATCAATCCCAACCACAAAGGCGCCCTTGAATACATGGGCGAGCTTTACGTGGAAATGGGCCAGAAGGACACGGCCCGGGAACTTCTGGCCCGGCTCGAAGGCCTGTGCCCCCAGGGCTGCACCGAAGTGGCCATGCTCAAGGGCTTCATCGACGGCATGAGCGAGACGGCGGAACGGCGCTGGTAGGCATCGCCACCCTTAAACCCTTCTAAAGCTCCACAAACCAACATCAGGGGCGCGGTCATACGCGCCCCTGAGTCCGCCTGCGCGAGAGATCACACCAGAATGTCGACGCCCTGATCCGGGTCCGGCAGATGGGCGACCCGGCGGACCAGCCAGACGCCCAGATAGATGAACGGCGTATCGGCCAGGGCGATGACCAGCTTGGCCAGATAGCTGGCGACGATGATCTTGAACACCACATCCCAGGCCAGACCCAGGCCGAAACCCAGGAAAATAGAATTGACGATGACCGTATCGGCAAGCTGGCTGATCATGGTCGAAGCGTTGTTGCGCAGCCACAGATGCTTGCCCCGCGTCACCCGTTTCCAGAAATGGAACAGCTTCACGTCAAGCAATTGGGCCGCCAGATAAGCGGTCATGGACCCCAGGATCAGCATGCCCGGCAGGGTGAACACGCTTTCATAGGCCTGCTGCATCTGGACCACGGTGTCGTAATTGGCGTTGCCGGCGGGCCAGACGGGCGATCCGGGCACGACCAGGGCGATCTGGATCACGCCCAGGATCAGCACGCTCATGGCGAAGCCCGTATAGACCATCAGGTTGGCACGGCGCTGGCCATAAACTTCGCAGACTACGTCGGTGATCAGAAAGGTCAGGGGATAGGTGATCAGCCCCGCCGTCAGGGTCACCGTTTCGCCAAACAGGCCGTCGGGGAAGGTCTCGGGAAAGGCCAGGAACAGTTTGCCCGCGATGACGTTGGTCATCACCAGGACGACCACGAAGGCCGCCATCAGAATGCTGAATACGACTTCCGAGCGGTCGCCCATCGCCCTTCCCCCCAAAGGTGTTCCGGGCTCAGTCTAGCCTTTCGCCTTGCGCGCAAGGAAGTCCCCAAGCATGGCCTGCGGCTCACCCGTCTCGAAACTGTCGCCGAACACGGGGATGGTCTGGGCGATGGCATCCGCCGGTGCCAGGCTTTCCCATGACCGGATCAGCATCTTTTGCGTGCGGATCGCGTGCGGGCCGGATTCGGCGATGGCCCTGACCGAACGGTCGAGCACGGCGTCCAGGTCCTCCGGCTTGGTCAGGAACTCGACGAAACCCCATTGATGGGCCGTCGCGGCGTCGATCATTTCACCCGTCATGAGAAGCCAGCGGGTGCGGCCCCAACCGACCAGATGCGGCAGCAACACGGCCTCGATCACGCTGGGCAGGCCGACCCGGACCTCGGGCATGCCGAATTTCGCGTTGTCGGCCGCGATGCGGAAATCGCAGGCCGCCGCCAGTTCCATGCCGCCCCCCAGGCAATAACCGTTGATGCGCGCGATCACCGGCACCGGCAGGTCGCGGATCGCCGCCATGACACCGTGCAGGCGGGTGATGAAGGCACGCGCCGACGTGGGGTCGAGCGCCGCCATCTCGCCGATGTCGGCGCCGCCGACGAAAGACCGGTCGCCGGCCCCCGTGATGACCACGGCGCGCAGGTCCAGATCATCAGTCAGGGTGCGCAGAATCTGCGCCAGTTCGACCATCAGGGCCGAATTCAGAACGTTCAGCTTGTCCGGACGGTTGACGGTCAGCCAGGTCACCCCGCCACGGTCGTCTCGCAAGATGGTATCGCTCAAAATATCCTCCTTGATTGCTGGTTCCAGCATTCCGCGCCTTGCCCCCCTTGGCAAGCCCGCAGCGTTTCACTTTGGCGCGGCAATCCTCTAGCGTATAACGACGGTGCGGCCCGGCAAGAGGACCGCCCCGCGCCCAAGGAGGATAGCCTTAGATGATCATCGACCACCGCACCTATACCGTTCAGCACGGCATGAACAAACAGTACCTGGACCTGTTCGAGGCCGAAGGCCTGCCCGTGCAGCTTCGCCACCTCAACCTGATCGGGTATTTCACGACCTCCGTCGGGCCGCAGAACGAATTCGTGCACCTTTGGAGCTATGACGACCTGACCGACATGGAGCGCCGCCGCGCCGCCCGCGACGCCGACCCGGACTGGGCCGTCTACAAAAAGAAAAGCGCCGGGATGCTGGTGAAGCAGGAAAACAAACTGATCACGCCCGTCAGTTTTTCGCCCCTGAAATGAACCTGATTACCGATAACGACGCACTGCGGGCGTTCTGCGCGCCGCTCGCCACCGTGGACTACGTGACCGTGGATACGGAGTTCATCCGCGAACGCACCTATTGGCCGGTGCTCTGCCTGCTGCAGATCGGCGGGCCCGACGGCGCGGCGGCGGTCGACGCCCTGGCGCCGGGCATCGACCTGACGCCCGTGTTCGAACTGCTGGCCAATCGCAACGTGCTGAAGGTCTTCCACGCCGCCCGCCAGGACATGGAAATCTTCTGCCGCGCCATGGACGACTGCCCGGCCCCGGTGTTCGACACCCAGATCGCCGCCATGGTCTGCGGGTTCGGCGATTCCGTGGGCTACGAAACCCTGGTCGCCAAGCTGGCCAAGGCGACCGTCGACAAAAGCTCGCGATTCACGGACTGGGCTGCCCGGCCGCTGTCGGACAAACAGATCAGCTACGCCCTGTCCGACGTCACACACCTGCGCACGGTCTATGAAAAGCTGCAGGCCAAGCTGGAAAAAAGCGGCCGCCTTGCCTGGGTCGCCTCCGAGATGGAAGCCCTGCACAGCCGCAGCTTCTACGAAACCGATCCCATGGAAGCCTACCAACGGCTCAAGGTCCGGCGCCCGACGGCGCGGCTGCTCGCGATCCTGCGCGAGGTCGCGGCCTGGCGCGAGATCGAGGCCCAGCGCGCCGATGTGCCCCGGAACCGCATCGTGCGGGACGAGTCCATCGTCGAGATCGCCCACCACCCACCGAAGTCGATCGAGAACTTGGCCCGCATCCGCGGCCTGTCGCAAAAGATGGCCGAGGGTTGGCAGGGCCGCCAGATCATGGAAGCCGTCGAGCGCGGCCGGGCACTGCCCGACGCCGAATGCCCGACGCCGGAAGAAAAACTGCCCCTGCCCCGCGGCATCGGGCCCGTTTCCGACCTGTTGAAGGTGTTCCTGAAGATGTGCGCCGAGGAATCGGACGTGGCGCAGCGCCTGATCGCCAATTCGGAAGACATCGACAATCTGGCCGCGTTCGGGGAGGAGGCCGACGTGCCGGCGCTCAAAGGCTGGCGGCGCGAGTTGTTCGGCGAGGCCGCCCTGAAACTGCGCGACGGCCGCATGGGCCTGGCCATCAAAGACCGTGTCCTGACGGTCGTCGATCTGTAACTGCGGAGCCCGGCTTTCATGCACCGTCTTGTCGGACAGTACGATTCCCCGTTCCTGCGGCGCGTCGCCGTGACCATGCAGTACTACGGCATTCCCTATGAGCGGGACGTGCTGTCCGTGTTCCGCAACGCCGACCAGGTCGCCGAGATCAATCCGCTGATCAAGGTGCCGGTGCTGATCCTGCCGGGTGGCGAGAATATCTTCGACAGCCAGATGATCCTCGACTACCTGGACGAGGAAGCAGGCCCGGCGAAGGCCCTGACCCCGGCAAAGGGGGCCGAACGTCGCACGGTCCTGCGCGCCGTCACCATCGGCTGGGGGCTCGCGGAAAAAAGCGTGGCGCTGTCCATCGACAAGAACCTGCACGCCAACGCGCCGTCCCTGCAGTGGCGCCACCGGGTGCGCCACCAGATCAAGCTGTGCCTGGACTGGCTGGAGACCGAAGCATCCGCCGACGGCCCCTGGTTCTTCGGCGAAAAACTGACCCAGGCCGACATCACCGCCGCGGCGGCCATGGGCCATGTCCGGTTTCGCCACGAACGGGAACTGGATTGGGACACCCATCCCCGGTTGAAGCGGATTTTCGACGCCGCCATGGCGCTCTATTGTTTCCAGGCCGTGCCGCTGATCGAAGGCTAATCCGGCCCGGACATCAGCTTTCCGACGCTTTGCCGAAGGCCGAGGCGCCGAACCCCATGGCCGTCGCCAAGGTCTTCAGCCGCCGTTCAACCGCGTCGCCCGTGAACACGGATCGGTCCTTGACCGGCAGGCCCAGAAACAGCTTCCCCCGTGTCGGCTTCAACGTCGTGCGCCCGATCAGGTCCGGGGCCGACCCGGACACCGTATGGCCCAGACGCAGGGCCAGCCCGACCGCGTTGGCGATGCGACGGTCGTCGTCGTCCAGCAGGTGCAGGACGGGGGCCGCATAGGGCAGTTCCGGGTCGCCGTTGTAGCGGACCAGCACAGCCATGGCGAGGAACGCCCTGTCGAGATGCGCCAACCCCGCATAGGGCAGGCGCAGGACGCGGAAAAAGGCGTGTTCCGCCCGGTAGTCGGGATGTTCGGTCCAGCCGATATCCGACAGCAGACAGGCGACATAACGCAGCCGCGCGTAGCGCGGCGTCTCGCCCGGGAACAGAGGCGACATCCAGTCGCGCATTTCGGCGCCGGAGACGGTAAAGCGGCCGCTGCGCTCCGCCAGGGTCTCGCAGCCGGCGATCAGGGGGTCCTGGCTGCGGATTTCCTTGGGCAGACCCTTGATCATCTGCCCTTCGCGCATGCCGAAGCCGGAAAACACGATCTTTTCCGGGCGCGCCGCGTTCAGAAGCTTGTCCATGGTCAGGGCCGCGAACGGCAGGGTTTCGATGCGCCGCCTGGGGATCGGCATCTGCTGCATGGTTTCCTTGCCCAGGCCGGACAGCACCTGGCACAGGTGGCGCAGATCGGAATAGCCCATGGTGAAACCGTCGATAATATGGATCGGGTAATGGGTCTGTTCGATGAAGATGCGGGCCAGCACGCGCCACGACCCACCGACGGCGAACAGGGTGCGGCCGCGGATATCCTTTAGCCAATCGTGTTGGGCCAATTGTTCCTCGACCAAGGGGGCGGCCTTGCGAATGTCGCCGCCGACGGCGTCGGGCAGACGCAGATGGCCCAGCGGCAGGGTTGCATTGGCGCCGAACTGGCCCTTATCCAGGCTGATCAGGTCGAGCGACCCGCCGCCCAGGTCGCCGAGCAGCCCGTCGGCCTTGGGCACACCGATCAGAAGGCCGAGCGCCGACAACCGCGCTTCTTCCGCACCCGACGGGATCTGCACCGAAACCTTGAACGTGTTCTCGATTTCCTCGACGAAATGAAGCCCATCGGCCGCGTCGCGCACGGCCGCCGTGGCGACAAGTTCCAGGCGCTCAACCCCCATTACCTTGGCCAGCCGGATGAACCGGGCCAGAGCCGCCCGCGCGCGTACCACGCCCTTCTTGTTCAGCTTGCCGGTCTTGGCCAGGCCGCGCACCAGGCCGCAGTCGGATTTTTCGTTGAAGATGGGAACCGGCAGGCGGGCCGGCGTGTCATAGACGACCAGGCGCACCGACGACGATCCGATATCGACCACGGCGACACGCCCATGGGCACGGTCGTCACCGAACAGGCCGCGCTTGGACGCGGCATCGCCGGCGCCGGTGTCTCTGAAAAGGCTCATGCTTCCGCCGGGCTTCTCTCGGTCGATGGACGGCTACCTGCCGCTCTGCCCCTTCTTCCCAGGCTTCTTGTCCAGCGCGCTTCCGCGCCCCGACAGCGAGGGATTGGTCATGAAGTAATTATGCGCGGAAAAGCCGTCGGAATCCAACCGCGAGAAACTGCCGTCGCCGTTCAATATCCAGCTTTGCGCCGTATCCTTCAGGTTCGCCCCCATGATCTCGTCGAGAACCTGGGCATGCACGGTCTCGTTTTCGATCGGGACCAGGGTTTCGATGCGCCGGTTAAGGTTGCGGGGCATCCAGTCGGCGGAGGAAATATAGATTTTGGCATGGCGCGACGGCAATGCGTGACCGTTGCCGAAGCAAACGATGCGCGAATGCTCCAGAAACCGCCCGACGATGCTCTTGACCCGGATGTTCTCGGACATGCCGGTCACGCCCGGGCGCAGACAGCAGATGCCGCGGATGATCAATTCGATCTTCACGCCGGCCTGCGAGGCCTTGTACAGCGATTCGATCATCACCGGATCGACGATGGAATTGAGCTTGGCCCAGATGCCGGCGGGTTTTCCGGCCCTGGCGTTGGCGGCCTCGGCCTCGATCAGATCGACCAGATTGTCGCGCAGCGTCAGCGGCGAGAATGACAGCTTCTGCATGGCCGTCGGCTTGGCGTATCCGGTCATGTAGTTGAACAGCTTGGCCGCGTCCTGGGCCAGCAGCGGATCGCAGGAAAAGAAGCTGAGGTCCGTGTAGATCTTGGCCGTGATCGGGTGGTAGTTCCCGGTCCCGAAATGGCAGTAGGGGCGCAGCTCATTGCCCTCGCGCCGCACGATCATATTGACCTTGGCGTGGGTCTTCATGTCGACGAAGCCGTAGACCACCTGCACACCCGCCCGTTCCAGGTCGCGGGCCCAGCGGATGTTGGCTTCCTCGTCGAACCGGGCCTTCAGTTCGACCAGGGCGGTCACCGACTTGCCCGCCTCCGCCGCCTCGATCAGGGCGGCGACGATGGGGGAATCGTTGCTGGTCCGGTACAACGTCTGCTTGATCGCGACCACGTTGGGATCGCGCGCCGCCTGGCGCACGAACTGCACCACCACATCGAAGCTTTCATAGGGGTGGTGGACGATGATGTCCTTATGGCGGATGGCCGCGAAGATGTCGCCGCCGAAATCTCGGATGCGTTCCGGAAAGCGCGCGTTGAACGGCGAGAACAAAAGGTCCGGCCGTTCGCTGAGGATCAGCTGTTTGGTGTCGACCAGCCCGAGCAGACCCGGGTTCGGCATCACGTCCTCGGGCGAGGCATGGGTTTCAGAAATCACGAAATCGCGCAGTTCCTGCGGCGCGTCGGCATTGAAGGTCAGGCGGATGACCGTGCCTCGGCGCCGGCGCTTGAGCGCCGATTCAAAGGTCCGGACCAAGTCTTCGGCCTCTTCGTCGATTTCCATTTCGCTGTCGCGGATGACGCGGAACGTCGCCTTCTGCAGCACTTCGAAGCTGGGGAACCACAGGTCCAAGAACAGGCCGATGACGTCTTCCAGCGGGATGAAGCGGATGGCGTCGCCCGGCAGGCGGACGAATCGGTCAAGCTGGGTCGGCACCGGCAGAAGGGCGCGCAGGGGCTCCTCCATCCCGCGCTGGGTCAGCGAGAGGACCAGGGAGAAGCCCATGTTGGGCATGAAGGGGAACGGATGGGCCGGATCGATGGCAAGCGGCGTCAGAACCGGCATGATGCCGTCGACGTATTTGCGCAGCCAGGTCTTTTCCTTGGCCGTCAATTCATCCGGGCCGACCACGGCGATGCCTTCGCCGCGCAGTTCCTTCATCAGGTTGCTCCAGCACGCGTGCTGAGCCTGCATCAGGCGGCCGACCTCCTGATGGATGGCGTGAAGCTGTTCCGCCGGGGTCTGGCCGTCTTCGGACGGCGTGCCCACGCCAGCCCGCACCTGGCCCTTTATCCCGGCGACGCGGACCATGTAGAACTCGTCCAGGTTCGATGCCGAGATCGACAGGAAGCGCAGCCGTTCCAACAGCGGGTGGTGGGGATTGTTGGCTTCCTCAAGCACCCGCGAATTGAAGGCCAGCCAGGAAATTTCCCGGTTGATGTAGCGTTCGCGCAGTTGCTGGGTCCGGGCCCGGCGCTGCGGCGCGCGCGATCCTGCTTCCTTGGCACCACCGTTGCCGACGCGTTCCCCGGCCTTCGCCGAGTTTTCCAACTGAATATCATCCATGACGGCGATCTTATCCCTCTGCCCCCGTGAAGTCACCGGGGGCAATGGTTATCGTATTATGACAACCTTTAAGGGGCGTTAAGTTCACGGTTTCTCTGGCCCACCCCCACAATCGGCACAGTTTCACGTGGGGGCGCACCAAAATTACATTCCCGTTATCGGCCTGTCGAATAGAGCGTCGAACCCTGATATAAATATGTACCATGCGGTCGATATTAGAGCGTCGGCGCCCCATGCCGAGTTAAGCCCCAAGGGGGACGGTGATCAAATCCACCGGCACCTAATCGTAGGAGAACGTCCCTATGGCCAACCTGAAAATTTCCCAAAAAGTCCCTCTGGCAATTGTCATCGCCTCCGTTATCGCAACTGTGATCACCGGCGCCATCGCCTACCAGCAGGCGGCGAGTGAACTGCGGAATGTCGCGGAACAAAAACTGGCCGCACTAGGCAACGCAAAAACCCAATTCATCCGCAGTTATCTGGCCAACATCGAGCAGGATCTGGCGTCACAGACCGCCAACCCTCTCATCCGTCAGGCGATTGACGAATTCTCAACCGCCTGGAGTGAGCTTGGCAACGACGCGGGCAATATCCTTCGCAAACGCTATATCACCGACAATCCGAACGCCTTGGGTCAGAAACATTTGCTCGACTCCGCGCCGGATGGATCGCCTTACGATAAGGCTCATGCAACTTACCATCCCTGGCTGCGCGCATTTATGACCAAGCGGGGATATTATGACATCTTCCTGTTCAACCCCCGTGGCGACCTTGTCTACACGGTGTTCAAGGAACCGGATTACGCGACCAACCTGGTTTCCGGGAAATGGCGGGATACCGACCTCGGCAAAGCGTTCCAGAATGCGATGAACGCTCCTTCTGGCCAGGCAACTTTTCTAGATTTCAAACCGTACGCGCCGAGCAACGGTGCTCCTGCCAGCTTCATCTCAATGGCAATCAGGGATACCGCCGGCAAGGTTGCCGGTGTTCTCGCCTTCCAAATGCCGATCGGGCGCATCAACGAAATCATGCAATCGGCGGTCGGCATGGGTGAATCGGGAGAAACCTATCTGGTCGGCCCGGATCTTCTGATGCGCAGCGACTCCCGATTCAGCAAAGAATCGACCATCCTCAAGACAAAAATCGACACCGCTGCGGTGAAGGCCGCTCTTGACGGGTTGTCCGGGATTAAAGAAGTCGAAGACTATCGCGGCATCGCTGTCATATCCGCCTTCTCACCGCTCAACTTCCTGGGCACGAAATGGGCCGTCATCGCGGATATCGACACCGCCGAAATCTTCTCTCCGCTTCACCATCTTCTCGTCGCCATCGCGATCTCCGCCGCTGTCATCGGCGTGATTGTGGCAATCGTCGGAATCTTGATCGGAAAAGGTATTTCCCGCCCGATCACCGCAATCACCGACACAATGTCTTTGGTCGCCGGCGGCAACCTGCAAGCCAAAGTTGAAGGTCTGAATCGGACCGACGAAATCGGCGACATGGCAAAGGCATTGCTTGTATTCCAGGAAAACGGGATCGAACGCCGCAAGTTGGAGGAACAGGAACGGGCGAGCCAAGTGCAGCGCGAAGAACGCACACGCAAACTGGAAGAACTGACCCGCGATTTCGATATGCGCGTGACGGAACGGCTTCAGACGGTTTCCGCCGCATCGGTCGAAATGCAATCAACGGCCGAGACCCTGACCCAAACCGCCAGCACGACCCAGGAAAAGACCGCGAATGTTTCGGCGGCGATCGAGCAGACGTCGGCAAACGTGCAGACCGTTGCCTCGGCCGCCGACGAACTGTCCAGTTCCATCACCGAGATCAACCGGCAAATGAGCCAGACCACGAAGATTGTCCGAGA
This sequence comes from uncultured Alphaproteobacteria bacterium, assembly GCA_963976055.1. Taxonomy (GTDB): domain Bacteria; phylum Pseudomonadota; class Alphaproteobacteria; order Rhodospirillales; family Casp-alpha2; genus UBA1479. The sequence goes on along the minus strand of CAXBJB010000006.1, from coordinate 254,190 downwards.
AGCCGTCGATGAGTCAAAGACCGCCGAGGACCTGATCCGCGAATTAGCCACATCGGCAAGCAAGGTCGGCGAAGTGATCAGTCTGATTACGGACATCGCAGAACAAACCAATCTCCTTGCCTTGAACGCAACGATTGAGGCGGCACGGGCCGGAGATGCAGGCAAGGGTTTTGCCGTCGTTGCCAGCGAGGTCAAGAACCTAGCCAGCCAGACCGCCAAGGCGACCGAAAGCATCACCGGGCAAATCAGTAGCATCCAGAATGCCACCACTGCCGCCGTTTCGGCGATTGAGGGTGTCGGCAGGACGGTTGCCCAGGTCGATGAGATTTCATCATCGGTCGCATCGGCCGTCGAGGAGCAAGGTGCGGCGACACAGGAAATTGCACGCAACGTAGAGGAAGCCGCCCATGGCGCCAACGAAGTCGCGGAAAACGTCGTCGGGGTCAATATCGCGTCGCAGGAAACGGGAAGTGCCGCGAACGAAGTTCTTGTGGCCGCCGGACAGTTGTCACAGCAGTCGGAAGACCTGAAAAAACAGGTTCAGGCTTTCTTGTCCGACGTCAAAGCGCTGTAACACTGGGCAAACGCCCGGCGCCTCGTCGTCATTCGCCCAGGGCCGCCGTGACCGCGTCCAAAAGCTGGGCCGGGGTGAACGGCTTCAACAGGCTTTGCGCGGCGCCCATGGCCGTCATGGAATCCGCATAGGGCTTCTTCACGCCCGTGAATCCGCCGGTCACCGCGATCACCGGAAGGTTGGGATAGAGTTGGCGCAAACTGCCCAGGAACTCGATCCCGTCCTTTCCCGGCATGAAGATGTCGCTGATGACCAGATCGAACGGTGTGTCCAGGCGGTCCTTGACGGCGGCCATGCCGTGCTCGCCGTCCGTCGCCGTCACCACCTCGTATCCGGCCCGGACCAACGTCATGGAGATGACGTCGCGCATATCCTCATCGTCATCGATGACAAGAATGACGGTCATTCGGACACCGATGCCGTTTCCATCCGTGCCGTTGCCATCACAACGTTCCCGGATAGGCACCGCCGTCCATCAGGAAATTCTGTCCGGTCATGAACCCGGCCTGATCGGAGCAGATGAAGGCGCACATATCGCCGAATTCCTCGGCCGTGCCGAAGCGGCCGGAAGGGTTTTCGGCGGCCCGCTTGGCCGTCATCTCGGCGACGCTGATGCCCGCCTGATCGGCCTTGACCTTCATGTTGGCATGCAGGCGGTCCGTGTCGAACGGCCCCGGCAGCAGATTGTTGATGGTCACGTTGTGGCGCACGGTCTTGCGCGACAGACCGGCGATGAAGCCGGTCAACCCGGCCCGCGCCCCGTTCGACAGGCCGAGAATTTCGATCGGCGATTTCACCGCACCCGATGTGATGTTGACCACGCGTCCGAACTTGCGTTCGATCATGCCGTCCACGGTCGCCTTGATCAGGAAGATCGGCGTCAGCATGTTGGCGTCCAGGGCCTTGATCCAATCGTCGCGATCCCAGTCGCGGAAATCGCCCGGCGGCGGACCGCCCGCGTTGTTGACCAGGATGTCGGGATTGGGGCAGGCCGCAAGGGCCAGATTGCGGCCTTCCTCGGTCGTGATGTCGCAGGCCACGGCGGTCACCGTGACGCCGGTTTCCTTGCGAATCTGCTCGGCCGTTTCCTCGAGCGGGCCCGGCGTACGCGCCGTGATGACCACGTCGACGCCTTCGCGGGCCAGCGAAAAGGCGCAGCCTCGGCCCAGTCCCTTGGACGCGGCGCACACCAGCGCCGTCTTGCCCTTGATCCCTAAATCCATGCGATGTCTCCTTTTTTCTGTTGCGGCGGCAATCGCGCGCCGGTCGTTGGCTGCTATAGGACATGGGAAGGCCCCACCCGGTCAAGAGCCCCCGTCACCGGCCCGTCCTGTCATTAGAACGTCACTTTACTTCCAAGGGGCCGGAACCCAGAAGGAGCCGGTTGAAACCGGCCAAAGGGTCCGCCCCTTGAACAGCCCGCTGATGCGCATTTCGGTCGTGACCGATGCCTGGTACCCGCAGCCCAACGGCGTGGTCCGCGTCATGGGCACGGTGGTCGACCGTCTTCAGGCCTTGGGCCACGAGGTTCAGGTGATCTCGCCCAACCTGTTCACCACCCTGCCCTGCCCGACCTATCCGGAAATCAGGCTGTCGCTGTTTCCCGGCCGCGGCGTGGCCGGCATGCTGGACGGCTTCGCGCCCGAGGCGGTCCATATCGCCACCGAAGGCCCCCTGGGCGCCGCCGCCCGGCGCTATTGCAAGGCCCGCAACCTGCCCTTCACCACGGCCTATCATTCCAAGTTCCCCGAATACATCCACGCCCGTGCCCCGTTCGTACCGCTCGGCCTGCTGTACCGCTGGATCCGGGGGTTTCACGCCCCGTCGTCACGGGTCATGGTGCCCAGCCATTCCGTCCACGACGAACTGGCGGCCAAGGGCTTCACCAACCTGCGGCCGTGGTCGCACGGCGTCGATACCGACATCTTCAAGCCGGGCCCCAAGGATTTTCTCGATCATCTGAATCTGCCGCGCCCGCTGTTCATGTTTCTGGGCCGGGTCACCGTGGAAAAGAACCTGCCGGCGTTTCTCGACCTTGACCTGCCCGGCTCCAAGGTCGTCGTCGGCAGCGGCCCGGCGCGCGAACCCCTGATGGCCAAGTACCCGGAAACCCCGTTCTTCATCGCCGACGGCGACCAGGACCTGGTGCGCTACTACAACGCCGCCGACGTCTTCGTGTTCCCCTCCGTGACCGATACCTTCGGCCTGGTGATGCTGGAGGCCCTGGCCTGCGGCGTGCCCGTGGCGGCTTTTCCCGTGACGGGGCCGAAGGACGTGATCGGCGCCTCGACCGTGGGCGTTCTCGACACCGACTTGGCCCGGGCCGCGGTCAGGGCCCAGGGCATCGACCCGGTGCTGTGCCGCGAACACGCCCTGAAATTTTCCTGGGACACGGTGGTCAGCGAATTCGTCGACTACCTGGCGCCGTTCACTCCGCCTCAAGAACCTTCCGCACAAGCGGCACAGTAACCGCCCGCTTGCGCGCCAGCGCCTCGGCGTCGATGGCGGCAACCAGGGCAGCGGCCGCCTGGAAGGTACGGTTCATGCGCGGGACCATGTAGGCCACCACCTCCGCATCCACACGCAATTGCCGGTCCGTGAAATGCTTGACCAACAGGGCCGCGAGAAGCGTGTCGTCAGGGGCCGTGATTTCGACCGCGGGCGATCCCTTCAGCCGCGACGCCAGATCGGCCAGCGCGAGGGGCCAGCGCGAGGGCGCCGTGCGGGCGGTGACCAGAATGCGGCCCTCGGCCGATTTCAGCGCGTTGAACAGGTGGAACAGGGCTTCTTCGTCCAAAGACGGGGCGCGGTCCAGGTCTTCCAAAACGTAGGCGACGCCGGTGGTGACCACGCCCGCGTCGGGCGCCGTCAGAAGCCGCCCGCCCGTGCGCGCCAGGAACACCTGGGCAAGATGGCTTTTGCCGCAGCCCTCGGGGCCCCACACGGCCAGAAGCGGCCCCGGCCAGTCGGGCCAGCGGTCGATCCAGGCGACGGCCTCGGCATTGGCGGGGGTGACCAGATAGTCGTCGCGTTCCAGGGCCGGGCGGTGCTCGAAGGGGATGGGGATCTGGCGCGGGCCGCTCAAGTGCCGCCGCCCCCCGTCTCGTGATCGTAGAGCGCGCTTTTCTTGTAGCGGCCCAGGGCATAGCGGATCAGCACGCCGATCACCGCCGCCGCCGGCACGGCCAGCAGCACGCCGGTAAAGCCGAACAGCGCCCCTCCCGCCATCAGGGCGAAGATGATCCACAAGGGATGCAGGCCGACCCGGTCGCCGACGAAGCGCGGGGTCAGGACATAACTTTCCAGGGTCTGGCCGACCAGGAACACGCCCGCCACGGCGGCGATGGGCCCCCAGTTTTCCAGCCCGAACTGGAAGAAGGCGATGGCCAGACCGACGGTTATCCCCGTTGCCGCGCCGAAATAGGGAATGAAGGACACCGCCCCGGCGGCGACGCCGACCAGCAGCCCCGAATTCAGGCCGACCACGGTCAACCCGACGCCGTAAAACGCCGCCAGGGTCAGGCAGACGCTGGCCTGACCGCGGATGAACCCGGCCATGGTTTCGTCGATCCGGCGGGCCTGTTCGCGGATTTCCGGCGCCGCGTCGCGCGGCAGGTAGGAATCGACCCAGGCGACGATCTCATCCCACTCGCGCAGCAGGTAGAACGACACGATGGGCGTGATGAGGGCCAGGGACAGGACGTTGAGGAACGCGAGCCCGCCGCTCCAGATTTCGCCCAGCAGGTTGGTCGCCCACTGGATCACCTTCGATCCGTACTTGCCGGCGGCATCGCGCAGGTCCTGGCTGTCCGTCGCCGGCAGGTGAAGTTGCAGATCGGCCAGGAACGGCTCGACCCAGGCGCGGAAATGGGCGAACACCTCGGGCGCCAGCTTGACCAGGCCGACCACCTGATGCTGCAGCAGCGGCAGCAGCACGGCGATGACACCGATCACGCCGGCGAAGAAGGCGATGGTGATAACGGTCGTCGCCAACGCCCGCGACAGGCCCTTGGCTTCCAGGCGATCGGCGACGGGGTCGAGGAAATAGGCCACCGCCATGCCCGCGACGAAAGGCAGCAGGATAGCGCTCAGCAGGTGGATCAGAACCCCCGCGACGATGAGGCCGATCAGCCAATAGGCCATGCGCGCCTCGCGGCTCATCCGGCCTTCTTCCCGCCGCGCAGTTTCTCGAGCGTCCATTGGTCGCCCTCGCCGCGCAACGCAAGGTCCGCCTGTTCCAGGGCGATGATCAGCTGTCCGATGTCGCCGATGTAATGCAGGATGACCTGCGCCTCGGCCCGCGACAGTTGAACCAGTTCCGTTTCGCGCACGACGGCGACGGAATGGACACGGGTTTTCATGTCCAGCCAGTCGCGCAAATCCGTGATGGGAATGCGTACGGCGATGGCTTCCTGATGGGACGACGACAGCAGGTTGTCGCGCTTCCAGTTATCTTCGATCAGAGAGGTGACTAATTTGGCCGCGCGGGTCAGCAGGGAATCCGCCGTCTCGCCGAATTCGGACACGTAGGTCACCACGGTGGTCTGCGGATCGATGGTCAGATTGTAGCGGGTCAACGTCACGTCGAGCACCCAGAGCGAGCGCGCCGGATCGTGGCGGATCGAGGCGAAGGCGACGGCGACACTGCCCGCATCGTAGCGCTTGGCCATGGCCTGCAGGCGCTGCTGATCGCCGGACACCACCTGATCGACGCCGATCGCCGCGACGTCGGCGAGATCGCCGAGCGGCAGGACCGTCGGCACGAGGCTGAGCTGGCTGGAGCGTTGCTGCCAGGCGGCGCGCCAGGGGTTGGGATCGTCCCACAACAGCAGCGCCCCGGCGCGGCGCAGCACCGGCAGGACCAGCACCGGCTTGGACGGCGTTTCCGCGAAGGGAATGTTGAACGCGCGCAACAGCTCGCGCACCTCGCCCGGCCGGAAGCGGTAGTTCAGCTTGGCCAGATATCTGACAGCAGACGTTTTTTCCTCGGCCACGGAAAAATCCTGCATGTATTCGGTGATTTCCTCGGGCGACAGGGCTGGCAGACGCGGGTAATCGGACTTCAGGGTCATGCGTTCCAACAGGATCGTCATGGCGCGCTGCTGCCCTTCGCGCAGCGCCTGCGCCCGGGCGGCGGAGGCGGTCTCGGCCGTCACATCGACGGCCACACCCTTGACCTCGTAAGGATTGGCGATCTGGGCCCGCGCCGAATGCGGCGCCGCCAGGACCAGCAGCAGGCACAATGCGGGGACCAGGGTCGCCCAAGTACCCATGCCAAAGCACCAATCGTGCGTTGCAAACCGCCGGGGATTAAGTATCTTCGCCTCCATCGACGCCGTCGGACCCACCCGCGTTTTGGGCCGGTCCCGGTCGGCGCACAATCTAGCACACCCGACCGAGGGAGGAAGGGATTAGCGACACGGAAAAACACGGCGCGGGCCTCAGCTACCGCGACGCGGGCGTCGATATCGATGCCGGCAATGCGCTGGTCACCGCCATCGGCCCGATGGCCAAATCCACGAACCGCCCGGGCGTCATGGGCGGGCTCGGCGGATTCGGCGGCTTCTTCGACCCGCGCGCCGCCGGCTATCAGGACCCGGTGCTGGTCGCCGCCACGGACGGCGTCGGCACCAAGCTGAAGATCGCCATCGATGCGGACAGCCACGCCGGCGTCGGCATCGACCTTGTCGCCATGTGTGTCAACGATCTCGTCGTCCAGGGGGCGGAGCCCCTGTTTTTCCTGGATTATTTCGCGACCGGCAAGCTGGCACCAGAGGCCGCGGCGGTGATCGTGTCCGGCGTCGCTGATGGCTGCCGGCAGGCCGGCTGTGCCCTAATCGGCGGCGAAACGGCGGAAATGCCCGGCATGTACGCGGCCGGCGACTACGACCTGGCGGGCTTCGCCGTGGGGGCTGTCGAACGCGGCCAGGAACTGACGGGCAAGGATGTCGCCGAAAGCGACGTGGTGCTGGCCTTGGCGTCCTCGGGCGTACATTCCAATGGTTTCTCTCTGGTCCGCAAGGTGGCCGAGCGGGCGGGCGCAAATTTCGCCGGCCCGGCCCCGTTCCAGGACGGGGTCACCCTCGCGGAATCTCTTTTGACGCCGACGCGAATCTACGTGAAGTCGTGCCTGGAAGCGATCCGCTCCGGCCCGTCCCACGGCGGCGTGAAGGCATTTGCCCACATCACCGGCGGCGGGTTGCTGGAAAACATCCCCCGCGTCCTCCCGGACGGCCTGGGCGTCGATCTGGACGCCGCCGCATGGCCCCTGCCGCCCGTGTTTTCCTGGCTGCGGACGGCGGGCGGCATCACGCCCCACGAAATGCTGCGCACCTTCAACTGCGGCGTCGGCATGGTGGTGATCGTCGACGCCGATCAGGCGCAGCGCCTGGAAGACCTGTTCCGGACTGCGGGCGAGGATGTGTTCAACATCGGCCGGGTCGTCAAGGCCAGCGGGCCGGAAGATGTCCGTGTGGCCAATCTTGACGAGGCCTGGGGCCCGGCATGAGCCGCCTGAAACTCGCCGTCATAATTTCCGGGCGGGGATCTAACCTGCAGGCCCTGATCGACGCGACCGCCGCCCCCGCCTTCCCCGCCGAGATCATTCTGGTGCTGTCCAACCGGCCGGGGGCACTGGGGTTGGAGCGCGCCGCCAAAGCCGGCATCCCGACCCGCGTCATCGACCATAAGGAATTCGCCGACCGCGCGGCCTTCGATGCTGAGATGACGGCCGCCATGGAAGCGGCGGGAACGGAGTTGGTTTGCCTTGCCGGGTTCATGCGCCTGCTGTCCGACGAATTCGTCGACCATTGGCGCGACAAGATGATCAATATCCATCCGTCGCTGCTGCCGGCTTTCAAGGGCCTGGACGTGCAGGAACGGGTGTTGGCGCGGGGGGCGCGGTTCGCCGGCTGCACCGTGCATTACGTGCGCAAGGAAATGGATACGGGGCCGATCATCGTGCAGGCCGTGGTGCCCGTGCATCCCGACGACACGCCGGACAGCCTGGCCGCCCGGGTGCTGGAACGCGAACACGACATCTATCCGCTGGCCGTGCGCCTGATCGCCGAGGGCCGGGTCGCCATAGACGAAAACGACCGCGCCGTGATTACCGGCGCGGTCGCTCAAGAAAGCGCTTTACTGAACCCGAAGGGTTAGCCGACGATTTCCAGTTCCGCGAAGAAGTAGCGGATTTCCTTGGCCGCGTTCTCCGCCGAGTCCGAACCGTGAACCGAGTTCGCCTCGATGCTTTCGGCGAAGTCCTTGCGGATGGTGCCCGCGTCGGCGTTGGCCGGGTTGGTCGCACCCATGATCTCGCGGTTGCGGGCAACGGCGTTATCTCCTTCGAGAACCTGAACCACGACGGGGCCCGAGGTCATAAAGGCGACAAGGTCGTTGAAGAACGCCCGTTCGCGGTGCACGTCATAGAAGCCTTCCGCCTGTTCCTGGGTCAGGCGCACGCGGCGCTGGGCGACGATGCGCAGACCCGCTTCCTCGAACCGGGCGTTGATCTTGCCGGTCAGGTTGCGGCGGGTGGCATCGGGTTTAATGATGGAGAGCGTACGCTCAAGAGCCATGGTCGATCCCCTTGTATGGTTGTTCGTTCGGCTGGTTTCTGTTGTCGGTTATTTTTTTGTCTGGCCGTCCACGGCATCCTTGGGCCGGGTTTTCGGCATCCGAAATTCCGGTCCACCCCAAGGGTTTTCCGGAAACGGCGCGGGTTATAGTCCCTCCCGCCCCGCCATGCAAGGAAAAGGGGCGACGTATTCGTGCACTTTGGTCGCCGGCTAGTCGGCTTTGCCCGGAGACAGTTGATTTTTAAGGAACTGTCCGAGCAGCTTGTATTCGGACCGGCGGGCCGAATTGCGCCGCCACACCAGGGCGATCTGCCGCCCCACCCCGCCGGCCAGCGGCCGGAGCACGACATCGGCGGCCTTTACATGGTCCGATTGCAGCGCCACGCCGGGCAGCAGGGTGGTGCCGAATCCGCCCGCCACCAGTTCGACCAGGGTATAGAGGCTGGTCGCCTGGAACGCGCCGGCGCGGCCGGGTGCCGACTGACGCCGGCACGCGGACAGCACATGATCGCGCAGGCAATGGCCGTCCTCCAACAGCAGGAGATCATCTGAATCCAGCACATCCGGCGCCACCGCACCCTCGGTCCCCGCCAAGGGGTGGCCCCGCGGCACGGCCAGCCAGAACGGATCGTCGGCCAGGACCATATGGTCCAAGTCGGGCGCGTCATAGGGAAGCGCGATCAGCGCCGCATCCAACTCGCCGCCGACCAGTTGATCGACCAGGCGGGCGGTGCGGTCCTCGCGCAGGAACAGACGCAGTTCGGGATAGGACGCCCGGAGCGGCGGCAACACCTTTGGCAGGACGTAGGGCCCGATGGTGGGGATCGCTCCCAGGCGCAACAGGCCGGTCAACGGCCGCGTGCTTGCCTTGGCGGTCACGGTCATGTCCTCGACCTCGGCCAGAACGCGGCGCGCGCGGGCGACCAGTTCAAGCCCCAGCGGCGTCACCGCGACCCGGCGCTTGGTGCGCTCGATGACGGTAATCCCCAGGATCGATTCCAACTCCTGAATGCCGGCGCTGAGGGTCGACTGCGTGACGAAGCAACGCTCGGCGGCGCGGCCGAAATGTCCGTCCTCGGCGACGGCGATGAGGTATTGCAGTTGGCGCAGGGTCGGAAGCCGGGTGCTCATGCGCCTGATGTAATCGTGATTTTCGATTTATTCAAGAAACCACGATCAGGAAATTGATTTCAATTTAATCCGGCGCGACCCGATTCCGCCGGACCCTGTTATAAAACCCCAGAAAATCAATCTAAGCATGTACCAAAATTTAGACCTTTGTTGCGCCTTGTCCTTGTGTTCCACCAACTACGCCATATTGATCCACTAGCCTTTAGACTTATTGACGTAAGCCTCGTTATACTGGAAATTACTGTATAGGAACGAAGGGGCGTTAGGGGGGCCGTTCCACAAGATTGGCGTGTTTTTCCGAACCCGTTTCGTTTTGTACCGGAAGGCTGATCCTCCTCTCCCCCCATAGTCATGTCTTTCGGTACATGTGCCGGGCCGCGGCTCCTCCTCCCCCCACCAACCGCGGCCCGGCATTTTATTTTCCCCTCCTGTTTCAAATCACCGCCTGACCCCATCACGGAGCGTTTCCACCGCGCGCGGCCCGTGCTATCACCCCGCCTATGCTGCACGTAAACGACATGACTTTCCGCCTGGGCGGCCGCGTGCTGTTCGAAAAGGCCACATTGCACCTGCCCCAGGGCAGGAAGATGGGCCTTGTCGGACGCAACGGGACCGGCAAGACGACCCTGTTCCGGATGATCCTGGGCGACGCCCACCCGGACGAGGGGTCCGTGCGCGTTCGCCCCAGTGCGCGCATCGGCACGGTGACGCAGGAAGCCCCCTCGGGGGCGGCCAGCCTGCTCGATACCGTCCTGGCCGCCGACACGGAACGCAGCGCCCTTTTGGCGGAGGCCGAAACGGTGAAGGACCCGATGCGTATCGCCGAGATCCACAACCGTCTCGCCGATATCGACGCCCAGACCGCCCCTGCCCGCGCCGCCCGAATCCTGTCCGGGCTCGGCTTCGACGAAGCCGCCCAGGCCCGCGCCTGCAGCGAATTTTCCGGCGGCTGGCGCATGCGCGTGGCGCTGGCGGCGACGCTGTTCTCGCGTCCCGACTTCCTGTTGCTGGACGAGCCGACCAACCACCTGGACCTGGAAGCGGCGATGTGGCTGGAAACCTATCTGGCGACATGGCCCGGCACGCTGCTGGTCATCAGCCACGACCGCACGATGCTCAACAAGGTCGTCGACGAGATCGCGCATCTGTCCGAACAGAAGCTGACCCGCTATGCCGGCAACTACGACCGGTTCGAGCGCACACGCCGCGAACGCATGACCCAGCAGGTCAAGCTGCAGGCCAAGCAGCTGTCCGAGCAGCGCCGCATCCAATCCTTCGTCGACCGTTTTCGGGCCAAGGCGACCAAGGCGAAGCAGGCGCAAAGCCGCATGAAGATGCTGGCCCGCATGGAGCCCATCGCTTCGGTCGTCGAGGACAAGACCACGACCTTCAACTTTCCCGACCCCGCCCCCCTGTCGCCGCCCCTGATCGCCATGGACGAGGTCAGCGTCGGATATGGCGCCGAGCCGATCCTGAAGAACCTGGACCTGCGCATCGACATGGACGACCGCATCGGCCTGATCGGCGCCAACGGCAACGGCAAATCGACCCTGATCAAAATGCTGGCCGACCGCCTCAAACCGCAGGCCGGCAAGATCGTCAAGTCGTCCAAGCTGAAGATTGGCTATTTCGCCCAGCACCAGCAGGAAGAACTGAACCTGAATGAATCCCCGTTCCAGCACATGGCGCGGATCATGCCCATGGCGACGGAAACCAAGGTGCGCTCCCACCTGGGCCGGTTCGGGTTTTCCGGCGACCTCGCCAACAGCAAGGTCGAGGTCCTGTCCGGCGGCGAGAAAGCACGGCTTCTGTTCGCGCTGATGAGCACCGAAGCGCCGCATATCCTGTTCCTCGACGAGCCGACCAACCACCTGGACGTGGACGCCCGCGAGGCCCTGGTCCAGGCGTTGAACGAATATGACGGCGCCATCGTCCTGGTGACGCACGATTCACACCTGATCGACCTTGTCTGTGACCGCCTGTGGCTGGTTGCCGACGGTGCGTGCAAGCCCTTCGAGGGCGACCTGGACGCCTATGCCGGCCTGCTGATGGAACAGCGTCGCCTGGCCCGCCGTGAAATCCGTGCCGCCAAGGACGGCGACAGCGTCGCCCCGATCGACAAAAAGGAACTGCGCCGCGAACGCGCCCGCCAGCGCGAGGAGACGGCGGCCCTGCGCAAGTCGGTCGTCGATGCCGAGCGCAGGATGGAAAAGCTGACCCAGGAAATATCGACCCTGGAAGCCAGGATGGCCGATCCCGACATCTACAACGGGCCGACGGCCAAGCTGATGGACCTGCAGCTCGCCCATAAGAAGGCCAAGGACAAGCTGGCCGAAACGGAACAGCAATGGCTGAGTGCCCAGGAAACCATCGACGGAGCCCTGGACGAGGCGTCATGACCGCGCCCGCGCCGTCCATCCCGGCATCCGCCGCATCGCGGCTGACCGACTGGACCGGACGGCGCCATGCCCCTGCCCCCGACGCCCGCATCCTGTCCCTCGTGCCGTCCCTGACGGAAACCCTGTTCGCACTCGGCCTGGGCGATAACATTGTCGGACGCACGGCCTTCTGCGTCCATCCCGCGGACAGGGTCAAAGGGGTCAAAAGCGTCGGCGGCACCAAGCAGGTGAACTGGCGCAAGGTCGCGGCGGCGCGGCCGACCCACGCGGTCCTCAACGTCGACGAAAACCCGAAGGAGATGGCCGACGAAATGACGGCCCGCGGCATCGTGCCCGTGGTCACCCATCCCCTGTCTCCCGCCGACAACGGCCCGCTGATCCGCCTGCTGGGCGGCGTGTTCGGCCGTGACGCGGCGGCGGAGACCCTGGCCCGGCGGTTCGAGGACGCCCTGGCGGCGGTTATCGCCGCCCGGCCCCTGGCGGAGACCCGCGTCCTCTACCTGATCTGGAAGGCGCCCTGGATGACCGTGGGGCCGGACACCTATATCGCGCGGACTCTCGACCTGATCGGCTGGCGCACCTGGGCGCCGGTGGCGAATGCGCGCTATCCCGAATTCGCCATGACCGATGCCGTGCTCGACAACGTCGACCGGGTGCTGTTTTCGTCCGAACCCTTCCCCTTCACGGAAGATCACCTGGCCGCCTTCCGCGCCGATCACCCCGACCACGCCGACAAGGCACAATTGGTCGATGGCGAGATGCTGTCCTGGTATGGCGTCCGCGCGACCGAGGGCCTTTCCTATCTCAAGGAACTGGCGGCCAGCGCGGCGGTCCCCCGCCGATGACGCCGGACACGGGCGCGCCGCGCCTGGCCCCCCTGCGCCTGGCCCTGTTTTACGGCGGCATCTTCCTGGCGCTGGGCATCATGGGGCCGTTCTGGCCGCTGTGGCTCAAGGACCGGGGTCTGGATGCGGAACAGATCGGTCTGGTGTTCGCCCTGGGCACCCTGGCCCGGCTGGCCGTCACCCCCCATTTCGCCCGCGCCGCCGACCGCGCCGGCGAACGCAAACGCATCCTGGTGCTGCTCAGTTTCCTGGGTGCCGTCACCTTCCTTGCCTTCCGCTGGGCCGACGGTTTCTGGCCCATCATCCTGGTGACCGTGGTGTTCTATGCCAGCAGGGGGCCCGTGCTGCCGCTGATGGAAAGCCTGACCATGCTGACCCGGGAACGCACCCCCTTCGACTACGGCCGGGTGCGGCTGTGGGGCTCGATCACCTTCATCATCGGCGCCTGGGGCATGGGCCTGATTCTGACCGATGCCCCGGCGGACTGGATCCATTGGGCCATTTTCGCGTCGGTCGCCGTGACCTTCCTGTGCGCCCTCGCCCTGCCGGATACCCGCGCGCCCGTCGCCGCGAAGGACGGCCGACCGTTCCGCGAGATCATGGCCGCACCCGGTCTCATGGCGGCGATGACGGCGGCGACCTGCATCCAGGCATCGCATGCGGTCTACTACAATTTCGGCACCATCCATTGGCTGGCGTCGGGCCACGGGGCGGATGTCATCGGCGCGCTTTGGGCCGAAGGCGTGATCGCCGAAATCCTGCTGTTCACCTTTGCCGCCGCCACCGTGCGACGCGTCGGCGCGGTCCGCATGATCGCCATCGGCGCCGCCGCCGCGACCCTGCGCTGGGCCGGAACGGCGGGAACCACGGACCTGGAATGGCTGATCCTGCTGCAAGCCCTGCACGGGCTCAGCTACGGCGCCACGCACCTTGGCATCATCTACCTGATCACCGAACGGGTGGATCCGTCCCTGTCGGCCTCGGCGCAGAGCCTGTTCGCCATTACCCTTGGCGTCGGCATGAGCGCTGCGTCCTATGGCGCCGGATTGCTGTTCGCATCCCTGGGCGGCGGCGCCTTCTGGACCATGTCGGCGCTCGCCCTGGCGGGCGCCGGGTTCGCCGGATTCTCTATAGTGGTACGCCGCAAAGCCGCCTCTGGCGGGTGAAATTCCCTGCCCACGGGGCATGCGCATTCGTGATTGCGCAAACAATTTGCCTTGGTTTTTGCGGCATTCGGAAAAGAAACGGAATACAAGTGCATACAGATTGGTTTTATAAGTGAACCCTTAACCAAAGAATCATAAAATCGGGATTGCCTGGGGTGGGGAATTTCTGAGGGCAGGGAGGTGGGACGTGGGTTATCTAGATTCACTGCTGGGAATTTTCAAGTTCACGAAAGATACGGACTTGGTCGCCGCGACTTGTCTGGTGCTTTTGCTGTCGAGCGTCATCGGCGGCATGCTGTCCAGCATCTTCAAGGCGTTCGGCGGGCCGCTGAAACCCATCGCCTTTCAGGAAACCAACGGTTTCCGCATTCTTCTGTTCTATGAAATCTGCCTGATCGCGGTCATCTTCTATTACCACATGAACGTGACCGGCCGGATCGACGCCATCCAGGCCATCTTCTGGGTCACAACCATGCTGTCCATGCCGGTCTTGTGGTTCATGGGCTCCGTGGTCACCCAGGTCCTGTTCTGGTCAAAAATTTCAAAGAACAAGAAGGCCTACCGCGAATTGGTCGCCAAGCGGAAATACGCCAAGCACAAAAAAATGCAGGAAAAAATCCGCGAAGAAACCAAGGAATCCAAAGAAGCCCAGACACAGCGCGCCGAGATCACGGCCAAGGGCAAGAAAGGCCATCAGGCGACGGTGAAACGCCGCCGCGCCGAAAGCTGAGCGTGGCCACGCACGGGGCAGAGGTGCCCTGCCCGTCCTCTTATTGATCTATTCAGCCACCTGTTCGCCGCCCACCTGGGACAGTCTGGCCGCCGCACGGCGCAGCGCCGGAACGAAGGACTGCGCCCGTTCCATGGACATCCGCACGGTCGGCCCGTGGCAGGCGAGTGTCCCGGCCAGGCGGCCCTTGGCGTCGGTAACGGGCACGGCGACGGCGACCATGCCTTCGATGAATTCCTGATTGTCGGTGCCGACCTTTTCCCGGCGGATGACGTCAAGATTGGCGAGCAACGCATCCGGTTCGGTGATCGTGCCCGGCGTATGGGGGATCAGGTCGAGAGCCTGGATCATCTGGCGGCAGCGCCCAGCGGGCAGCGACGCCAGATAGAGCTTACCGCTGGCCGTGCAATGCAAAGGCACTCGCGAGCCGATAGGCAGCTGCGTGCGCAGCGGCCATTTTGTCTCCACCCGGTCGATGTAATACATCTCCCCGCCCATCGGGATGTTGAAGTTGCAGGTCTCGCCGATTTCCTGCGACAGGTCGGTGAGAATGCGGTGGCGCTGGCTGTGGTCAGTATCAACGGCGACGGTCGCCATGGCGAGGTCGCGCAGCCGGGGGCCGATGCTCAACCCATCGCCGGACGGCGACGGCGTGACAAAGCCCGTTTCCGTCAGCAACGCGCACAGCCGATGCACCGTCGCCTTGGGCAGCCCAGTCAGGTCGGCGATCTTGGCCGCGCTCAGGGGCCGGCCCTCGCCGACCATGGCCTCGACAATCTCCAGCGCACGGATCGACCGCGAAACCTTTTCGTCTCCGTTGTTCGCCATGACCAACTATGCCATCCGCATGAACCGAAATCGACGCCGCACCGCCGCCGAACCTATTTTCCGTAAATGTAGCCCGGCAGCCACAACGCGATTTGGGGAAACACCATGATCAGGATGAGGCCGATAAGCTGGATCACCATGAACTGCATCATGCCGATGTAAATGTCCTTGAGATCCCACTCCGGCACCACGCCCTTCAGGAAGTATGCTGATAGCGCCACAGGAGGAGATAGCCAAGCTGTTTGCAGGTTGACCGCGACCAGAATGCCGAACCACACCAGGTTGAACCCCAGTTGTTCGATCAGCGGCAGCAGGATCGGCACGATGATCAGCACGATCGGCACCCATTCCAACGGCCAGCCCAGCAGGAAGATCAGGGCCATGATCATGACCAGCAGGACCATGGGCGGCAGGTCGAGGCCGAGCAGCAGTTCCGTCAGCATGGTCGGCGTGCCGAGGCGCGAGAACACGGCGCCGAAGAAGTTGGACGCGGCGACCAGGATCAGGATCAGGGCCGAGATTTCCAGTGTCTTGATCAAGGCTTCCTTGAATTTCTTATAGGTCATGCGCCGGTAGGCCAGTGTCAGCAGCAGGGCCCCGGCGGCGCCGCAGCCCGCCCCTTCGGTCGGGGTCGCTAGACCGAACATGATGGAGCCGAGCGCCGAGAACACCAGAAGCGCCGGCGGCACCAGGCCGAGAATGAATTCCCGGACGATCTCGCCCATGTTGGCGGCGCGGTCCTCGAGCGGCAACGCGGGGCCGAGCGCCGGATTGAGCATGCAACGGCCGACGGCATAGCAGGCATACAGGAAGGCCATCATGATCCCCGGGATGATGGCGGCGGCGAACAGGTCCGTGACCGGCACCTCGAGCACCGGCCCCATGACCACCAACATGATCGACGGCGGAATCAGGATACCCAGCGTGCCGCCGGCGGTGATCGTGCCCGCCGCCAGACGCACGTCGTAGCCGGACCTGTTCATGGTCTTGGCAGCCATGATGCCGAGGATCGTGACCGAAGCCCCGACGATGCCCGTCGCGGCGGCGAAGATGGTCGAGACAAACAGCACCGCGATGTAGAGTGATCCCCGCACCCGCGACAGCATCAGCTGTACCGCGGCGAACAGGCGTTCCATCAGGCCCGCCTGCTCCATCAATATCCCCATGAATATGAATAATGGGACAGCCGCCAATGTCTGCTCCAGCATGACGTTCGAGAATTGGAACGTCATCAGATAGAACACGACCTTGCCGAAGCCGATGTAGCCGAACACGAAGCCGAGGAAGATCAGGGTGAAGGAGATCGGGAAGCCGACGAAGATCGCCAGCAGCATCACCCCGATCAGAATGAGACCCAGGATTTCATTTTCCATTATCAGGGCCACCTTCCCTTAGTCGCGGCGTAATAGCTTTTGAGCGTTTCCGAAATGCCCTGAATGATCAGCAGCGCAATGCCCACGGGCAGCGCCGTCTTGATTGGTCCCATATGCGGCATCCAGGCGGTGTCCATGCCCTTCTCGCCCCGGATCCAGGCAAGCGAGGCGAAGTCGGTCGCCATGTAGAGGAACACGATCATCCCCGGGAAATAGAGCACCAGGTACAGCAGCAGATCGATGCGGCCCTGAACCTTGTCCGGCCACAGGCGGTAGAGGAAATCGGCGCGGATGTGCACGCCCTTCGACAGGGCGTAACCGGCGCCGAGCATGAACAGGGCGCCATACAACATGCGCGACACGTCATAGGCCCACATGGTGGGGGCGATGAACACGTATCGCGCCACCACCTCGTAGACCATGGCGACAAACAGCGGCACCGTCAGCCAGCAGACGATGTTGCCGATGAAGAGACTGAACCGGTCGATGCCGGTGATCGCAAGCGCCATCCAGCGGGGCATGTCGTCCGGCATCTTGCCCGACGGGTCGCCCCGGCGCTCGGCGATCAGCTCGTCGGTGATGTCGAGTTCACCGGGAATTGGATCGTGATCGGCCATCGGAACCTACTTTTCCGTTCATGGCTCCGCCCGTGGGCGGAGAAAGAAAGACTGTGCGGTGCCTCAGAACGGCCCGCGAAGGGTGCGGCGGACAATGCGGGAGCGGGCGGATGTGCCCGCCCCCGAAAGTCCGGCCGCTGTCATGCGTAGAGGATTAGGCCTACTTCTTGCTCTTGGCGTAGGCGTTGCCGAGGTTGGCGTTCGAGGTCTGCGCCCCGGCCCAGAACGGCACCGCGATATCCGCGAAGGCCTTCTGGGAATCCCAGACCTTCTTGAAGAACGGGTTTTCGGCGGCGTTCTTTTCCAGGCTCTTGCGGGCCGCTTCCATGTACTCGGTGAAATAGTCGGCGGGCGTGTCATGCAGGATGACGCCGTGCTTTTCCACCAGTTCCTTCAGCGCCTTGCCGTTTTCGTAGATGCGCCAGCTCATGGCACGGGACAGCGAGGCATCGGCGGCGATTTCCATCGCCTGCTGCTGATGCGGGGTCAGGCTCTTCCACACGTCGCCGTTCAGGTACATGTCGGCATTGACGACCACCTGATGCAGACCCTGCAGATAGTAGTGCTTCAGCACCTTCTGGAAGCCGAACACCATGTCCGGTTTCGGGCAGCACCATTCGGCGGCGTCGATCACGCCTTTTTCCAGAGCCGGCAGAATATCGCCGCCGCCCATGGCCACTGACGCGACGCCGATGTCCTTGTAGGTCTGGCCGGGGATGCCCGGAGGCGTGCGGAAGCGGTACTTGCGGAAGTCGGCCATGGAGTTGATGGGCTCCTTGAACCAGCCGAGGGCTTCCGGGCCGACGGGCTGCAGGATGAAGCCCTTGATGTTCATGCCCATCTCTTTCCAGAGCTGTTCATAAAGCGCGCGGCCGCCGCCGTACTGATACCAGCTGACCCAGGCGATGTTGTCCATGCCGACGCCGCCGCCCGCGACGGGCGAGCCAAACAGCATGGCGGCCGGGTGATAACCGGACCAATAGTGGGTCCAGGCGAACCCGCCTTCGATCAGGCCCTTGTCGACCGCTTCCAGCGTTTCCTTGACGCCGACCACGGCACCCGCGGGCAGCACTTCGATTTCGACTTCGCCGTTGGTCAGCGCCGCCACGTTGGCGGCGTAATCCTTTAACATGGTGACTTCGTCGGCCTTCGCCGGGATCACCGACTGGACACGAATTTTGACCTTCTTGGCCTCGGCCGTGCCGGGGGCGGCAACCGCCGCCACCGCGAACGCCAGAACGGCAAACGCGGCGAATAAAGATTTGATTTTACTCATGCTTCCACTCCCAAACATGGGGCCCTGCCGTGCACGATTGCCGCCGGGACCATTGAGAAGTCGTGTTAAATTATCATTATTGAGACTTCTACGTATCATTATTGCAAAGATCATTGATATCTGCAACGATGATTTCGTGAGATCACCCACCTCTGCGGCGGCGCACAGGCCCATATCGTCGCCCCACCGCCGCGAACCAACGCAATCAGGACCACGACACAATAACGATGGACGAAGCGACCTCCCCCCTCTCCGACGCCCCGGTCTATGATTACATCGTCATCGGCGCGGGCTCGGCCGGCTGCGTGCTGGCCAACCGCCTGAGCGCCGATCCGGCCAAGCGGGTGCTTCTGCTGGAGGCCGGCGGGCGCGACACAAACCCCTGGATTCACGTTCCCGTCGGCTATTTCAAGACCATCAACAATCCGGCGACGGACTGGTGCTTCAAAACCGCCCCCGACCCGGGCCTGGGCGGGCGCAGCATCAGCTGGCCGCGCGGCAAGGTCCTGGGCGGATCCAGTTCCATCAACGGCCTGCTTTACGTGCGTGGCCAACCGCAGGACTTCGAGCATTGGCGGCAATTGGGTAACGTCGGCTGGTCGTTCACGGACGTGCTGCCCTATTTCCGCCGCGCCGAGAACCAGGAACGGGGCGCCGACGACTTTCATGGCGCGGGCGGGCCCTTGGCCGTATCCGACATGCGGGTACGCCGGGAAATCTGCGACGCCGTCATCAAGGCGGCGGGCGAGCTCGGCATTCCCGAACGGGACGACTTCAACCGCGACGACCAGGAAGGGGCGGGATATTTTCAGCTGACGACCAAGAACGGCCTGCGCTGCTCGACCGCCGTTGGTTACCTGAACCCAGTGAAAAGCCGCCAGAACCTGGACATCCGCACCCATGCCCAGGTCCGCAACCTGATCCTGGAGGACGGGCGCTGTGCCGGCGTCGCCTTCGACGTGAAGGGCACACCCCAGGCCGCCGCCTGCCGGGGCGAGGTAATTTTATCGGCGGGGGCGATCGGATCGCCGCAGATTCTCATGCTGTCGGGCATCGGCCCGGCGCAGCACCTCACGGACATGGGCGTTGCCGTGACCCAGGACCTGGCCGGCGTCGGCGGCAACCTGCAGGATCACCTGCAACTGCGCACCATCTACCGCACCCATCGGCCGATCACCCTGAACGACCAGGCCCGCAATCCGATCCAAAAGGTCCTGATGGGCCTGGAGTTCCTGTTCCGGCGCTCCGGCCCCCTGACCATGGGCGCAAGCCAGGTCGCGATCTTCGCCAAGACCCGGCCGGAACTGGAAACGCCGGACATCCAATACCATGTGCAGCCGTGGAGCGCCGACAGCCCCGGCGAGGGTACGCATCGGTTCTCGGCCTTTACCCTGTCGGTGTGCCAGCTGCGCCCGGAAAGCCGGGGAGACATCCGCCTCGCCTCTCCCGATCCGTTCGCCCATCCTGCGATCCGGCCCAACTACCTGTCGACGGACTTGGACCGCCGCACGGCGGTCGATTCCCTGAAGCTGACGCGCCGACTGGTCGAAACGAAAACCCTGGCCCCCTATGTCGCCGAGGAAATGCGCCCCGGCAGCGATGCCCAGACGGATGACGAACTGCTGGAGGGCGCGCGGCGCATCGCACAGACCATTTATCATCCCGTCGGGACATGTAAGATGGGCCGCGATCCGAACGCCGTCGTCGACGACCGGCTTCGGGTCCGGGGCATCCGGGGCTTAAGGGTCGCCGATGCCTCGATCATGCCGACCATTACGTCGGGCAACACCAATGCGCCGGCCATCATGATCGGCGAAAAGGCGTCCGACATGATCATTGAGGATAACCGCTAGGGCCTCCGCGCCCGGCACGCCCACCCCCCGCCCTGCGGCGGCAACGGCCATACGAAAGAGCCCGCTCGTGGAATTTCTCGACCCCCTGCTTCATTTCAATTTCAAGGCCTTCACCTCCATCGTCTTCATCGATCTGGTGATGTCCGGCGACAACGCCATCATCATCGGCATGGCGGCGGCGGGTCTGCCCATAGCACTCCGGCGCAAGGCCATCGCCATCGGCATCATCGTCGCCACGGTGCTGCGCATCGCCTTCGCCTCCGTGACCTATCAGTTACTGTCGATCATCGGGCTGACGCTGGCGGGCGGTTTGCTGCTGCTCTGGGTCGCCTTCAAGATGTGGCAGGAAATCCGTTCCGGCAGTCTGGAAATGCCCGATCCGGAGGCCGAGGGAAGCGCCGAGGGTAAGACGCTCCGCAGTGCCGTGACCTCGATCATCATCGCCGACGTCACCATGTCGCTGGACAACGTGCTGGCCGTGGCCGGCGCCGCCCACGACGCGCCGGGCATGCTGGTGTTCGGTCTGGTCCTGTCGATCCTGCTGATGGCCTTCGCCGCCAACTGGGTGGCGTCGCTATTGGAAAAGCATAAGTGGCTGGCCTATGCCGGGCTGATCGTCGTCGCCTATGTCGCCCTGGAAATGATCTGGCGCGGCGGCAATCAGGTTGCGACCGCCGCGGCGGGGGTGCTGTAGCCGCCCTCCCCGCCCCGACCGTTCCTCAGTTTCCGGCGCGGGCCCGGATCGCCTCGTAACGCGCCAGCAGGCGTTCAGCGCGGATCACGATCGGCACGTCGATCATCTTGCCGTCGATGGTGATCGCCCCCTTGCCCGCCTTCTGCGCCTCGGCATAAGCATCGATGACGCGGCGGGCATGGTCGACCGCCTGCGCAGAGGGCGTGAATTCCTCGTTCAAAATCGCCACGCCTGACGGGTGGATGACGCTGGCGCAGTCGAAGCCGAACTTGACCGACTTGCGCACGGCGGCGCGGAAGCCTTCGGTGTCGTTGTAATCGGCGACCGTGCCGATGAAACCCATGGCCATCAGGCCCGCCGCCTTGGCGGCGATCATCACCGTCTGCTTGGGCACCAGCAGGGTTTCCGTATCCGGCACCATGCCCATTTCCATGGCGAAATCCTCGCCGCCCAGGTTCATGCCGATCAGGCGCGACGAGGCCCGGGCGATGGCATGGGCGCGAAAATAAGCATCCGCCGTCTCGACCATGGCGGCCAGCTTGACGGAACCCCGCGGCCGGCCTGCTTCACGCTCGCATTCCTCGACCAGCTCGGCGACCAGCTTCAGATGCCCGGCACCATCGACCTTGGTCACGAACAGGGCCCGCGCCCCGGCCTTCACCGCCGCTTCCACGTCCTTGACCATGTGGCGCAGCGGCCGGTTGATGCGCACGATGGGATCGGCACCCGACTGCGACACCGACTTCACCGCGTCGGGCAGCATGTCGCGGGCGCGCTGACGTTCCTGTTCGGGAATGCTGTCTTCCAGGTCCAGGATGATGCCGTCGGCGCCCCGGGTATGGGCCTTGGCGACGAACTTTTCGTTGTTGGTGGGAACGTAAAGCAGCGAACGCCAAACGATGGGCCGTTCCGCGCCGGTGGTGTTTTTATTGGTCATCCTTCGACCACTCCCTTTTCTTTCAGATTTTCAATCTCGGCCGCGCCGTAGCCCAGTTCCTCGAGCAACGCCACGGAATGCTGTCCCCTGAGGGGTGCCGGGCTGCGAATCACGCCCGGCGTTTCCGACAGGCGCGGGCTGACGTTCTGCATGGGCACGGTGCCCAGCTGATCGTCGGGCAGTTCGATGATCACCTCGCGCTCGCGGAAATGCTCGTCGCGCAGGATGTCGTCCTGTTCGTAAATCGGCGACGCGGTGATGCTCTGTTCCTCGAACGTCCGGGCGACGTCGGCCAGGGTCTTGGTCTTGATCCAGCCGCCGACGATGCGGTCGACTTCCTCGCGGTTCTTCACGCGCTCCATGTTGGTGCGGAACCCTTCCTGCGTGATCAGGTCTTCCCGGCCGATCATGCGGAACACCCGTTCGGCCATGGTCTGGATCGATGCCGACATGCCGATGAACTTGCCGTCGGACGTTTCGTACACGTTGCGCGGTGAGGCCGTGGTCGAGGACGAACCCGTGCGCGGACGGCTGCGCCCGGTTAGCTGATAGACCAGAGCCTCCGGCCCCATGATCGCGTAAAGGGGCTCGAGCAGCGCGAGGTCCACGACCTGGCCCTTCCCGCCCTCCTGCTCGGCGGCGCGCAGTGCCACCATGGTGGCGAATGCCCCTTGCAACCCGGCCACGGAATCAGCGAGCGCAAAGGGTGGCAGCACCGGCTCCCGGTCGCCGAAGCCGTTGCGCGACGCGAAGCCCGACATGCTTTCGACGACGGACCCGAACCCCGGACGTTCCTTATAAGGGCCCGACTGGCCGTAGCCCGAGATGCGCACGATCACCAGCTTGGGGTTGATCGCCCAGAGGGTTTCCGGCGCCAGGTCCATTTCCTCCAGCCGCCCGGGGCGGAAGCCCTCGACCAGAATCTGCGCGCCGGCCGACAGCTTCTTGACGATGGCGATGGCCTGGGGATCGCGCAGGTCGAGTGCCATGCTTTTCTTGTTGCGGGCGTAAACCTTCCATTGCGCCTCGATCCCGCCGTCGCCCCAGGCGCGCAGCGGATCGCCCTTGCCCGCCGGCTCGATCTTGATGACCTCGGCCCCCATGTCGCCCAGATTGAAGGTCAGAAGGTTGCCGCAGACCAGGCGCGACATGTCGACCACGCGCACACCGTGCAGCGGTCCCTTGGCCTCGGGCTGATAATCCTTTTTGTGCAGGCCGAACTGCGCCATGTCGATCTTGTTGGCATCGAGCCGTGTCGGGCCGCTCTTGGGAGAATTCTCGGTCATCGGGGGCCGTCCGTCAGATGGTCGCGACGGGGGTTGCGGGAGACCCGACGCTGCCCGGTAGGCGAAGCGGCGGCGCGGTCAAAAGGAAGCGCGAGCGCCCCCGTTCCTTCAGCGCCTTCTTCAATTCGGCGAGATACCAGATCTCGCCCAGATGCACGCCAATCTTGAACAGGCAGTGGCGATGGATCGGCAGGCGGCAGTGATCGTCCTCGGGGCGGCTGTCGTAATGGGTGTTCTCGACCGCCATGTTGTCGGACACCAAGATCGTGATGCCGCTGTCGGTGATCCACTGCAACAGCTTGTCGTCCCAGCCGTCGAGCACGGCGCAGCTGGCATGCAGCTTTTTGGCGTCCGGGTTTCCGGCCATCGACAGGATCATCTCGTCCCAGCCCGTGTGGAGAAGAAGCATGTCGCCCTGCTCCACCGTCACGCCGTCCTTGTCCATCACGTCCATCAGCATGGCGTGGTTCACGGCGACGCGCTCGTTACCGAAGTGCCCGTGCAGGTCGATCATCACGCCGCGGCCCTGCACGCAGGCCTCGGCCATGTTTTCGATGCCCAGGCGGTCGGTCTTGACGTGGTTGTGCACGTCGGGGTCGGCGACGTCGGTGCCGGCGCGCCAGCCGTTGTAGTAACAGGGCTCCGCCACCCCATCCCCATCCGCATCGAACAGCTGCCCGAAGTGGGCGAGTGAGTCCCATTGCGTCGAATACTGCGTGTGCAGCACGACCACGTCGTCGGCGCTCACGTCGGTCGAGCCCGGCAGGGAATGTTCGTTCCAGATGAAGTTGTAATAGGGTGCCCCGTCCTGCTTGGTCGGGTGCAGCACGGGGGGGTGGCGTTTCGGATTGACCGAATTGCCGCCCGGCATGTCGAGCGGCATGGACAGGCAGAAGGTCAGACCTTCCTTGACCTCGGCAACGCCCTTCATCACGACCTCGGGCGTCAGCAGGTTCATGCGGCCCTTTTCGTCATCGGGGCCGAAATCGCCCCAGTTGGAGCCCTCGGGGCGATTGACCCAGCGCGGGTTGGTCATCTTGTATCCTCCGTCAGTCGTTTGTTGTTGTCGCCGCCGCCTTCTGTGGGCGGTCGGGAGCATTTGATGGTCAGGCTTTCTTTTCCCAGCCGCCCTGGGCCGTCTGCTGCAGATAGGTCAGATCGTGGCCCGCGTCCTTGTAGGCCTTCCAGCGCTCACGCGCCGCCTGCACGGCGGCCGGGTCGCGGCCATCGAACAGCTCGAAGCACCTCTCGTAGGCGTCGACCCATTCCGACGTGGCGCCATCGGTCAGGAACAGGAAGGTCGCGTGGTTGGGGGTTTCCGGATCGGTCGACAGCCACACGGGCTGGTCTTCCGGATTGCCGTCCTTCGGCGTGCCGTGAGGCAGCCAGGACCCGGGATCGTAGGTCCAGAGAGTCTGCGCCAGAGCCTCGACCCGTTCCTCCGATGAGGCGAGCACCAGCGCCCGCTTACCGGCCGCCAGGGTCTTTTCCAACAGCTTGGGCAGGGCCTGTTCAAGCGGCGAGCGTTCCAGGTGATAGAAGGAAATGTCGGTCACGGTCTCGCTTGCCTGCCTTGAACCTGTCCGTTCCGCCGCACTTGTCGGAACGGCTACTTGCCGGGTGTGGGGAAATGCTCCGCCGTGCCCTTGACGACCTCGAACAGGGCCTTTTCCATCAAATCGTTGCTGGCCGCGCGCATGCGTTTGCCCGCCGTGTCGCGAAAGGCGACCATGCGCGCGAAATGGGGTGAATCGTTGCGCTGGGTGGCCAGGGAGTCCAATTCCTCCGCCGTGAACTCGGCGCCGTAGATGCGCGCCAGGTTGGCCGTCCATTCGTCGCCGTACTTGCCGACGGTCCGGTTGACCTGGGCGCGGAACACCTCGGTCACCGCCCCCAGCCCGAACTTGCCGATCAGGCTTTGCACGGTCCGGGTCATCGCCCCGAACTTGGCGAGCAGCTGCACGAAATTGTTGTTCAGGCCGGTGCGCCGGACGAATTCCAGAGCCGCCGCCGAGGGCGCGGCCGTGTCGGCGACCGGGACCGGTTCCGCCGCAATGCAGCCCGGCGTCCCGCCAACCAGGGCTCCGACCGCGAGACCGGCCGCAAGGGCCAGGGAGCCTATCCGTCGTTTGGCGCTGCCTTGTCCCATACGCCCGCGCCGCCTCTTACTTCGCTTCGTAATGTTCGGCGACCAGACGGTCCAGCAGGCGCACGCCGTATCCCGTGCCGCCCTTGGGCGTCACCGGCTTGGCCTTCTTCGACCAGGTCGTGCCGGCGATGTCCAGGTGGACCCAGGGCGTGCCGTCCTTGATGAAGCGTTGCAGGAACTGGGCCGCGGTGATCGATCCGCCCCAGCGCCCGCCGATGTTCTGCATGTCGGCGGCGTCGGAGTTGATCAGCTCGTCATAGGCCTTGCCCAGCGGCATGCGCCAGACCAGTTCGTCCACGGCCTCACCGGCCTGGAAGATCTGATCGGCGAGCGCGTCGTCGTTGGCGTACATGCCCGCGCGCTCGTTGCCGAGTGCGACGATGATCGCCCCCGTCAAGGTCGCCAGATCGACCACGAACTTCGGCTTGAACTTGGTCTGCGTGTACCACAGCGCATCGGCGAGGACGAGGCGGCCCTCGGCGTCCGTGTTCAGGACCTCAATGGTCTGGCCCGACATGGACTTGACGATGTCCGACGGCCGCTGGGCGTTGCCGCCCGGCATGTTTTCCACCAGGCCGACCACGCCGACGGCGTTGACCTTGGCCTTGCGTCCGGCCAGCGCCTTCATCAGGCCGATGACCACGCCCGAGCCGCCCATGTCCCACTTCATGTCTTCCATGCCGGACGCCGGCTTGATCGAGATGCCGCCGGTGTCGAAGGTCACGCCCTTGCCGACGAAGGCGACGGGCTGCTGCGCCTTGGCGGCCTTCGACTTGGCCACGCCGGTCCATTCCATGATGACCATCTTGCTTTCGCGCGCACTGCCCTGGCCGACACCCAGAAGCGCCCCCATGCCCAGCTTGGTCATTTCCTTTTCGCCCAGCACCGTGACCTTCACGCCCAGCTTCTTCAGCGCCTGCGCCTCCTTGGCCAGGGTCGCGGGGTAGAGAACGTTCGGCGGCTCCGACACCAGATCGCGGGTGAAGAACACGCCCTCGGCGACCTTTTCCATGTCGGCGAAGGCGGCCTTGGCCTTGGCCGTGGTCGGGCACAGCACCTTGATCGATTTAAGGACCGGCTTCTTTTCCTTGGGTTCCTTGGTCAGGTACTTGTCGAAGCGGTAGGACCGCAGCAGCGCCCCAAAGCCCAGGTTGGCAGCCATGTCGCCGGCGGCGATACCCGCCCCCTCAACGGCGTCGAGCACCACCGTGGCGGTGGCGCCCTGCCCGGACAACAGGGCGTAGATGCGCCCGCCCGCTTCCTGCAGGCTCAAATCCTTCAACTCGTCCGGTTTGCCCAGGCCGACCACGACGACGCGTTCGAACTTGGTGTCCGGCGCCATCAGGTCGAGGCTTTCGCCCGCCTTGCCCTTGAACTTGGCGGCCTTGGCGGCGCGGGTAATGGCGCCGCCCAGCTTGACGTCCAGGACGGCGGCGCTTTTCGACAGCTTGGCGTCCTCGGTGGCGGTCACGACGACGACGCCCTGGGTGGGAAGTGCGGGATTGGCGAAGGTGATTTTCATCTATCTGTCCTTGGGACTATTCATGAGGGCGCCGCGCGCGTCCCCAACGACGGGTCCGGCCGCGCGGCGGCGAAAAACGCGCGGGCGAACGGGCCCGCGCCGAATGTGTGGGGCCTATTATATAGGGTGCCGGGTCCCTTCGCGTGAAGGGGTTTCTGACGGAAGCAGCGTGGAATCACGCCCGATCAGGCGTCGTAGCCGGGGTTGGCGCGGTCCAACTTGCGCAGCAGCGCCGGCCATTCCTTCTGGCCGATGGGGCGGTGGCCGTTCGGCGAATTGGCGATCTTGCCCTGTTCCACGGTCTTGTCGATGACTTCCTGCGGGATCGGCGTCAACTTGGCGCCGGACTGCTGGAACGACAGCTGATAGCGGCAGGCGCGTTCCGCCCGGTACATCCACATGAAGGCTTCGCCGATGGACCGGCCGACGGTCAACAGGCCGTGATTGCGCAGCACCATGACCCGGTTGTCGCCCAGGTCCGAGACCAGACGTTCGCGTTCCGTCAGGTCGAAGGCCAGGCCTTCGTAGTCGTGATAGGCCGTATGGGCATAGACGGACAGGGCCTGCTGCGAGATCGGCAAAATGCCCTCTTCCTGACAGGCCACGCCGACGCCGTCCCGCGTGTGGGTATGCATGACACAGGTCAGTTCCGGCACCGCCAGATGCACGGCGGAATGGATGACGAAGGCCGCCGGGTTGATGCTGTATTCGGAATTGGTCAGGCAGGTGCCGTGCTCATCGACCTTGATGAGCGCCGAGGCGGTCATTTCCTCGAACAGCACGCCGAAGGGGTTGATCAGGAAGTGTTCGTCCGGGCCCGGGACGCGCGCCGACAGATGCGTGCCCAGAAGGTCCGACCAGCCGAACAGATCGACCAGGCGATAGGCGGCGGCCAGATTGACCCGGACCTCCCATTCCTCGGGGCTGATGTCGGCGGGGCGGTTAACGTCGTAGGCGGCGGATGCGTCGGGGGCCATGATCGGGGTCCTCTCCCTGAATGAAATCTGCGAACGGCGGATTGTATACAATCATCCCGGCGGCGCAAGCCCCCTAAACCGCCTTGGGCCCTTGAAACCGTAACGGCACCCGCTTGCGCCCCCAGTCCCCCGCCGGGCCGTCGAAACGGCCGGGAATTTCCGCGCCGCAGGCGGTACAGTTGCCGGGGTAATTGCCTTCCGTGGTGACGTTGAACTCCGACAATTCATACCAATCCCGCCCGATCAGGATGCCGCCGCAGGCGTGGCAATAGGTCGACTGGTGTTCCTTGTCGTGGACGTTGCCGGTGTAGGCATAACGGATGCCGTTCTTCATGGCGATCTCGCGGGCGCGGACCAGGGTTTCCGGCGGCGTCGGCGGCACGTCCATCATCTTCCAGTCGGGGTGGAAGGCGGTGAAGTGGACCGGCACGTCGGGGCCCAGGTTGTCCACGATCCAGCGGGTCATGCGGTCCAGTTCGTCCTCGCCGTCGTTGCGGCCGGGGATGACCAGATCGGTGATTTCCAGCCAACAGTCCGTTTCGTGCTTGATGTACTTGAGGGTGTCCAGCACACGGTCCAGTTCGGCGGAACATAGCTCCTTGTAGAATTCCGGCGTGAAGGCCTTGAGGTCGACGTTGGCCGCGTCCATGTACTCGTAGAACTCGGGCCGCGCCTCGGGCGTGATGTAGCCCGCGGTGACGGCCACGTTCTTGATGCCCCGCTTGCGGCATTCCTTGGCCGTGTCGACGGCGTATTCCAGGAAGATCACCGGATCGTTGTAGGTATAGGCGACGGACTTGCACCCCGATTGCACGGCCGCCTCGGCGATCATTTCCGGCGTGGCGAGGCTTTGCAGCTTGTCGAATTCGCGGGACTTGGAAATGTCGTAGTTCTGGCAGAACTTGCAGGTCAGGTTGCAGCCCGCCGTGCCGAAGCTGAGGATCGACGTGCCGGGATAAAAGTGGTTGAGCGGCTTCTTCTCGATGGGGTCGATGCAGAACCCGCTTGAGCGCCCATAGGTCGTCAGCACCACCTGTTCGCCGTCGCTTGCCCGCACGAAGCACAGCCCGCGCTGCCCCGCCCGCATCTTGCAGAACCGGGGACAAACGTCGCATTGAATGCGGCCGTCCTCCAGCTTGTGCCAGTAGCGGCCGGGGAAGGCGCCGGTGAAGTCTTCCGGCGCGTGATTGTGATTGGTTTGGGCAGTCATCGGTTCGACCTCGCAACTTGGGACGGCGCGCCTGCGTTCCTATATTAGCGCAAAGGCGATTGCGTACGACCCGCAAAACACAGCCGTTTTCTGTTAAAATATATGGGTTGGCGTTGCCGCTTTCGCCAGATGTCGTGAATGAGAGTTTGAGACCATGAGCATCATCCGCCCCGCCGCCGTCGCCGGCGCCTTTTACCCGGACCGTCCGGGCGACCTACAGGCCTTGCTCGCCCATTGCTGGGACGATGCCAGGATCACCGTCGGCCCCGTGCCCAAGGCGATCGTCGCCCCCCATGCGGGCTATATCTATTCCGGCGCCGTGGCGGCCAGCGCCTATGCGCGGATCAGGCCGGCGCACGGGCGTATCAAACGAGTCATTCTGCTGGGTCCCTGCCACCGGGTCGCGGTGGATGGCCTGGCCCTGTCGGGCGCCGACGCCTTCGCCACGCCCCTGGGCCCCGTCGAAATCGACAAGGAAGCGGCTGCCCTGATCGCCGACCTGCCGCAGGTTCAGGTGTTCGACGCGACCCATGCCCAGGAACATTCCCTGGAAGTGCATCTGCCGTTCCTGATGGCGGTGCTCGACGATTTCAAGGTGCTGCCCCTCGTCGTCGGCCAGGCCACGGCGGACCAGGTCGCGGAGGTCCTGGACAGGTTGTGGGGCGGGCCGGAGACGTTGATCGTGGTGTCCTCGGACCTCAGCCATTATCTCGATTACGACAGTGCCCGGGCCATCGACCGGCGCACCTGCCGGGCCATCGAGGCCCTGGCGCCGGAACAGATTTCCAGCCACGGCGCCTGCGGCCGTTTTCCCCTGGGCGGCCTGCTGAAACTGGCCAAGGCTCGGGGCATGACCGTGGAAACCGTGGATCTGCGCAATTCCGGCGACACGGCGGGGCCGCGCGACCGGGTCGTCGGCTACGGGTCCTGGCTGTTCCTGGAAAATCCGGCGGCCGCAATTCAAGAAGACGAAACCGACTTCGCGGCCCAGACCAAGGCCTTGCTCGCCCGTCATGGCGCGACCTTGGTGCGTCTGGCCGCATCCTCCATCGAACACGGCCTGGACACGGGCCAGCCCCTGATGCCGGATATCTCGACCGCCGCCGCCGACTTGGCCGCCCCCGGCGCCTGTTTCGTGACGCTGAAGAAGAACGGCCAACTGCGCGGCTGCATCGGCTCGCCCGAGGCGCACCGCCCGCTGTTGACCGACGTCGCCGCCAATGCCTATGCCGCCGCGTTCCGCGATCCGCGCTTTCCCAAACTGGCGGCGGCGGAATTGCCGGAGGTCACCCTGTCCATTTCCGTGCTCAGCCCCCAGGCACCCATGACCGTCCGCGACGAGGCGGACCTGCTGGCCCAGCTGCGCCCCGGCATCGACGGGCTGGTCATCGCCGACGGCGGCAAGCGCGCCCTGTTCCTGCCATCCGTCTGGGACCAGCTGCCCGACAAGCGGGCATTCCTGATGCATCTGAAGCGCAAGGCCGGCATGGCCGGAAATCACTGGTCATCCACCTTCACGGCGCGGCGATTCGTCGCCGAAGAGGCCCAATCCGCAGACCTGCCCACCGATTCCCCGCTTTGGCGCGCCCAACCGTCATAGTCTGCGCCGCCGTCGGTTGACTCCGCGCGGTGCACGGGCGACAAACCGGAACGGGGCCAATCCCCCCCATTTCCCACGACCGGGCGCGCCGGACATGCTGACCATCGACCTGACCCTGCTTGAACGGGTGGCGGATATCGCCAGGCGCGCGGGCGCGCAAATTCTCACCGTCTATGAGACCGATTTCGATGTCGAGACCAAGGGCGACAACTCGCCGGTCACGCAGGCTGACCAACTGGCCGAAGTCCTGATCATCAAAGCGATCCGGGACGAGATATCCGCCGATTACCCCATCGTCGGCGAGGAAGCGGTCGAGGCCGAGGGCCTCAAGCAACCGACCGGCCCCGTGTTCTGGCTGGTCGATCCGCTCGACGGGACCAAGGAATTCGTCAAACGCAGCGGTGAGTTCACGGTCAACATCGCCCTGATCGAAAACGGCCGGCCGGTCCTGGGCGTGGTGCATCTGCCGGTGCTGAACGAAACCTTCGTGGCCGGTGCGCCGGGTGCGTTCAAGCAAACCGGCGGCGGCCCCCTTGCCCCCATCGTCAGCCGCGAAGCCCCGGCCGAAGGCCTGACCGCCGTGGTCAGCCGGTCCCACGGGGCCGAGGAAGCGGATGCGTTCCTCGAACGCTACACCGTGGCGCACCGCATCGGTGCCGGCAGTTCGCTGAAATTCTGCCGCGTCGCCGAAGGGACAGCCGACATCTATCCCCGTTTCGGGCGGACCATGGAATGGGACACGGCGGCGGGACATGCGGTGCTGCGCTTTGCCGGCGGCGAGGTGCTGACCACCGACGGCGCGCCGCTGACCTACGGCAAGCAGGGGCTCGAAAACCCCCACTTCATTGCGGTCGGCAAGGGGATCGGCCTTGACGGATAACACCGTCCCCTGCTCCCTCATCGCCGATGCGGCGGACCCCGCCGCCATCGCCCGCGCGGCCGATGTTCTTCGGGCGGGCGGCCTGGTCGCCTTTCCCACGGAAACGGTCTACGGCCTGGGCGCCGACGCGACCAGCGACGCCGCTTGCGCCGCCATTTACGCCGCCAAGGACCGGCCCGAGTTCAATCCCCTGATCGTGCACGTGGCCGATGCCGCCGCCGCCGCCGGCTATGCCGAGATCACGGCCCTCGGCCGCCGGTTGATGGATGCCTTCTGGCCCGGGCCGTTGACCGTCGTCCTGCCCCGGCGGGCCGATTGCAGACTGTCGCGCCTGGTCTCGGCGGGCCTCGACACCGTCGCCATGCGCGCGCCCGATCATGCCGTGGGCCAGGCTCTTCTGAAGGCGAGCGGCCTGCCGATCGCAGCCCCCAGCGCCAACCGGTCGGGCCGCATGAGCCCGACACAGGCCCTGCATGTCGCCGCCTCCCTGCCCGGACCGGACCAGGGCGGACCGGAAATCATCCTGGACGGCGGCGCCTGCCCCGTGGGCCTGGAATCCACCGTCGTCGACGCCACCGGCGACCGGCCGGTGATCCTGCGCCCGGGCGGCCTGTCGCGGGAAGACATCGAAGCCGTCTGCGGCACGGACGGGACTGTGGCCGAAGCTCATGAGATCGGCCCCGGCGGCCCACGCTCCCCGGGCATGCTGGCCCGCCACTACGCGCCGTCGAAGCGGCTGCGCCTGAACGCCCTGTCGGCCGAACCCGGCGAGGCCTTACTCGGCTTCGGCCCCGATGCCCCCGAAGGGACGATGAACCTGAGTGCCGCGGGCAACACCACCGAGGCCGCCGCCAACCTGTTCGCCATGCTGCACGACCTGGACGGCGGACCGGCCCCGGCCATCGCCGTCATGCCGATCCCCGACCGGGGATTGGGCCGCGCCATCAACGACCGCCTGATCCGGGCCGCGCGGACGGAGGACACGGAATCATGAAAGGCGACGATCTGGCGCTGATCGTCATGGACTTGGAATGGACCGCCT
Organism: uncultured Alphaproteobacteria bacterium; assembly: GCA_963976055.1. GTDB lineage: Bacteria > Pseudomonadota > Alphaproteobacteria > Rhodospirillales > Casp-alpha2 > UBA1479. Next base: position 221,524 of record CAXBJB010000006.1, on the reverse strand, counting down.
GGGAAGGGTCCTGGCAACGCCATTGGACGAAGCCCGGGGAAGAGATCGAGATCGTCCAGATTGGCGCGGTCAAGCTGGCGAACACGCCGGAGATGGAAGAATTGGGCGCGTTCGAGATTTTGGTTCGCCCCCGCATCAATCCGACCCTCGACCGCTATTTCACGGACCTCACGGGCATCACCCAGGACCGCCTGAACCGCGACGGCGTGGATTTGAAACCAGCCCTTGCCGAATTCGCCGAATTCGTCGGTCCGGCCACGGGGGTTTTCGGCTTCGGCGACGAATTCACCCATATCGCCACGAACTGCCAGCTGTACGGCCTGGCGAACCCCTTCGCCGATTGCCGCTGTGACGATGTGCGCGCGGCGGTGATGGCGCTCATCGGGACAGAGCACATTCCGAACAGTTCCGAATTGCCGGGCTTACTGAACTTCGTCCCGCCCGGCGTCATGCATCAGGGTCTCGCCGACAGCCGCTGCGTTGCCGAAGCCCTGCGCCGGACGCGCAGGTCGGGCAAGTTCTGAACCGACGGGATATGACGGCAAAACGGCCCCATGCATCTGCATGGGGCCGCTCCGCGCCTGCGTCATGTGTGGGGTCATTCCGCGGGCTGAGCTGCCGGTTCCGCCTGGGTCAGGTGATCGCGCGACGGCAGGAACAGGGCGACAGCGGCCTCGAACACGGCAAGGGCCGCCAGCACCAGGAACACCGTCTCGAACCCGCCCATGTTGGTGTGCAGCCAGCCGACCATGGGCAGGGCCGCCGCGCCGACGCAAAGCCCGACCAGATACTTGAGCGCGAACACCCGCGAACGGTACTCCTTGTTGGTGAATCGCGCGATAATGGTGTCGTGGATCGGGATGATCGAGAACACCACGAACATCATGGCCGCCGCACTGCCCAACATGCCCACATGGTAGGCGAAGGCGACGAAGAACACGGCCGGCGCCTGAAGGAATATGGCCGTGAGGTAAATCGGCTTCAGCCGGTACTTGTCCAGCATCATGCCCATCATCACCTGGGCCGACGACGCGATCACGAACACGACGAAAGTCCACATGCCGACCTGGCTCAGGTTGGAGGCCAAATCGCCCAGGCGTTCGTCGAACACTTTGGGCAGGGCGTTGGTGGTGGCATTGAAGATCAGCATGCCGGGGGCCGAGGCAAGCAGCACCACCGCGATGGCGCGGCGGATTTCGCTGCGCGAGGCGCCGATGAACTTGTCCTTCTTGGCCAGCGCGTGAGGTTCGGGCGCGTTGCGCGCGAAAATCATATAGGCGAAGCCGGTGGCAATGGAGATCACGCCCGGAATGATGAAGGCCGCGCGCCAGTTGATGACGTCGGTCAGGGTGCCAGCGACGATGGCGGCCATGGCCACGCCCAGGTTGCCGAACACGCCGTTGATGCCGAGTTCCTTGCCCAGGGACTTGGCGTTTTCCGCGACCATGGCGATGCCCACGGGGTGATAGATGGCGGCGAACACGCCGATGGCCAAAAGGCCGGCCGCCACGGCGTATGGGCCCGTGGCCAGGCCGGTCAGGATGGAGGCCGTGCCGATCCCGATGAAGAACACCGTAAGCATGCCGTGCTTCGACCATTTGTCGCCGAGCCAGCCCGCCGGAATGGATCCGGCGCCGAAGGCGACGAAGCTTGCCGTCGATAGGGCAAGTAGGAAACCGTAAGAGCCTTGGAACGCCGGGTCCTTGGCCATGGCGACAACGGCCGTCGCGTAAAGCAGCATGAACAGGTGGTCGTATAGGTGGCCCAGGTTCAGGAACAGGAACTGGACACCGCGTCGGTCGAAATAGTCCATCGTCGGTCTCGGCCTTCTAAAGTGGGTAAGGCGGCCCGGGTGAACACTGGGAATCGGGCCGACTATCCTTGTGCCCCAAAGTCTTATCGACAGTCTTTCCGTATTCTGTCAATTTATATCGCGGAATGGACAAACGAGGCATCCCATGGACGGCCCCCGTCGCGAACAGACCCATCAGGACAACATTGCGCGGGTCAATGCCCTGCAGGCCGTGCCGCGCCCCGTGGTCGCCGCCGCGACGGACTATCCGGCGGGTCAGGCGACGCGTTGGCATTCCCATCCGCGGGCACAGCTGGTCTACGGCATTTCCGGCGTCATGGCCGTCACGACCGAGGCCGGTGTGTGGGTCGTGCCGCCGGAACGCGCCGTCTGGGTGCCGGGCGGCATGGCCCACCGGGTCGATTTCCCGACCGACGTCAAGATGCGCAGCCTGTGGGTCAGCCCGGAGGCCGCCCAGGGCCTGCCCCGGGCGTGCAGCGTCGTCACCGTGTCGCCGTTGCTGCGCGAACTGATCCGCGCCGCCGTCGACGTGCCCGCCGAATACGACGCACACGGCCCGGCGGGGCGGCTGATGGCGGTGATCCTCGACCAACTAAAGGTCCTCAACCAAGCTCCCCTGCACCTGCCCTGGCCCGAGAACACGCGCCTCAAGCGCATCGCCGAGGCGCTTTCCGACGACCCGGCGCAGGATACGGGGCTCGACGATTGGGCGCGCACCGCCGGCGCCAGTGCGCGCACCCTGGCGCGGCTTTTCGTCAAGGATACCGGCATGACCTTCGGCGCCTGGCGGCAGCAGGCGCGGCTTCTGAAGGCCCTGGAACTGCTGGCCGCCGGGCAGTCCGTGACGGCCACGGCCCTCGACCTCGGCTACGACAGCCCGTCCGCCTTCATCGCCATGTTCAAGAAAGCGCTGGGCGTGTCGCCGGGGCGGTATTTTCGCTAACGCCGCGTTGCACGCGCCCCGGATCAGGCGTATAGAATCCTTCTTCCGCCGGGGCCCCGCAGTCTCCCGGCGACGTTCAAGGCGGCGGTCCGCCCAAGCACTGCTCGGCCCTCTGATGCAAGAGAGGTTTGAGCCATGTCCGCCCCCTCCCCGCCCCTGTCCACCAATGCCGTTTCCGCCGACGACCTGAACCGCGCCTTCGCCACGCCCGACGCGCCCGTCGTCGTCGATGTGCGTCGCCGCGCCGCCTTCGACAAGGCCGACACGGTCATTTCGACGGCCCGCTGGCGCGATCACGCAGCCGCCGCCGACTGGGCCGAAGACCTGCCGGAGGACTGCTCGGTCGTCGTCTATTGCGTACACGGCCATGCCATCAGCCAGAGCGCCGCCGCGACCCTGCGGGCGCTGGGCATCGACGCCTATTACCTGGACGGCGGAATCGATCATTTCATCGAAGCCGGCGGCGTCACGGTCAAGCACGGCCTCGTGCCCGAAGGCCGGCCCAGCATCTGGGTCACCCGCGAGCGGCCCAAGATCGACCGCATCGCCTGCCCCTGGTTCATCCGCCGCTTCGTCGATCCGGATGCGGTGTTCCACTACGTCGCCAAGGACTTCGTCAAGGATGTGGCGACGGAGACCGGCGGCACCCCTTACGACATCCCGGACGTGGATTTCAGCCATGTCGGCGAGAAATGCAGCTTCGACGCCTTCATCGCCTGGTCGGGCATTCAGGACCCGGCCATGAATCGCTTGGCGGACATCGTCCGCGGCGCGGATACGGGACGGCTCGATCTGGCGCCGGAATGCGCGGGGCTATTGGCGACGTCCCTGGGCCTGTCGGCGCTGTACGAAGACGACGACCTGGCGATGCTCGACGCGGGGATGGCGGTCTATGACGCGCTCTACGCCTGGGCCCGCCACGCATCATCGGAAAACCACAACTGGGCGCCGAAACCGGCCTAGCCGATCAGCGGCCGCAATCCGTCCCAAGTCAGCTTGATGCCGGTGAAGAACAGCAGCACGTAGCAGACGCCGAAGAATACCTTGTCCGACAGGCGGTTCTGGCCCCACAGGCCGATGCGCATGCCAATGGGCACCAGCGGCACCAGGACCAGCGCGGTCCACAGGACCTCCGCCGTGAACTGGCCCAGTTCCCAATAGGCCGGAAACTTCATCAGGTTCACGGCCCAGAAGAAGATGGCGAAGGTGCCGACGAAAGGCCGTTTGGTCAGTCCGCGCGGCAGCAGGTAAACCTGCACCGGCGGGGCCCCCGCATGGGCGAAGAAGCTGGTGAAGCCACCGCACATGCCCCAGAACACGCCGCGCAAGCCGGGCGGGCGGGCGCCGTCGGGCTTAGGCCGCAGCGGCAGCCAATGATCCAGCGTGAAGGCGATGGCGATCAGGCCGACCATCAGGCGGGTCCCTTCCTCGGTCATGAACTGGAACCCGGCCCAGCCCGCCGCCGTGCCCAGCACCGCCCCCGGCAGCAGGTATTTGAGGTCGGGGGCGCTGAAGTCCTTGCGATAGACCCAGATGTTGATGAAGTCGATGGACATCAGCACCGGCAGCATGATCGCCGCCGCCATGGGCACGGGCACGATCAGCGACATCATGGGCACGGCGATCAGCGCCAGGCCCGAGCCGAACCCGCCCTTGGAAATGCCCGCGATCAAGACCGCCGGCACGGCCAGAAGGTAGAACAGGGGATCTTGGATCATGTCAGGGGATCGGTCCGTCAGAGGTGAAGCGCGTGGGTGCTTTCCCGTCACCCTTGCGCCGGCGCAGGCGCACCTTGCGGAACAGAAGTTCCACCGGATATGTGGCAGCCGAGCGCAACCCCGCGACGGAGGTCAAGTTGCGCATGCCCTGGCGGGCGGTGGCCATGATTTCTTCCAGGACGATATCCTCCTCGACCTCGCCAACCTCTTTAACCTGACGCAAGCGGTTGAGCGAGAGAAACCCCAAGACCGCCGCCAGAATGAAGAAGAAATCCCAATGGCGCAGATTGATGGCCTGGAACAGGTGGCGGGTTTCCGGTTCGGTCCAGCGCAGGATCAGGGTCAGCTCGCGGTCCGTGAACCAGTCGGCGAACAGACCGCCGATGATCGGCGCCGTGCCGGCGCAGATCGCGGTGATGAGGGACGAGACGGACAGATAGCTCGCCGCCGCGCCGCGCGGGGCCAGCTTCAAACTGATGTTGCCCGAGGCCAGCGTCACCCCGGCGGTCGAGATGCCGGTCAGGACGTGGATGACGACCAGCAGCGGCAGGGTCAGCACGTGTTTTTCCGGCAGGGTCGTGAAGGTCCACAGGAAAATCGACAGCACGAACAGGGGGGCCGCGACGGTCAAGACGCCCTTGTTGGATACCCGGTCGGCGATCCGTCCCCAGGCCTTCAGCACGGCGATGTTGGCGGCCTGACTGACGATCAGCAGCGCCGTGACCATGGTGACGCTGAGGCCCAGGCGCTTGTACAGGTAGACCGTGAAGAAGGGGGCGGCCAGATTGATCGCGAAGTTCCAGGACCCCAGGAAGATCATCAGGTTGCGGAAATTGACGTCCTTCAAGGGTTCGGCCAGACGCTCGGTCAGGGGCAGATGGCGTTCCGCCGGCGGCATGGCCGGTTCCGGAATGCGGCACATGCAATAAACGCTGGCGCAGCCGGCGACGAAGGCGAGTACCAGCAGGATCGAATAGCCATAGGCTTCCCGATGGGGCACCAGACGGCCCCATTCGTCGACAAACAGGCCGGCCAGCAGGCTGACCGCCATGCCGATCCCGGTCATCCACATCAGGCGGTTGGCGAACACGGCCCCCATGCGGTTTTCCGGCACCAGATCGCGGATCCAGGAATTGAACGAACAACCGACGAAGGCGCCGAGGCTGTAGCGCAGCGTGAGCCCGGTCAGCAGCAGGACCAGGCCCGCCTCCTTCGAGGGGATCAGCACTGCCGCCGCCATGACCAACAGCATGGGCCGGCTGGCCGCCCCGAAGACAACCGCGAGCAGGCGCCGCCGGCGCACCTTCTCGACCACCTGAACGGCGGGCAGCAGGGCCAGTTGGCCCAGGTTCGGTAGAGCAACCAGCAAGCCAATGGCCAGGTTCGAGGCGTCGAAATACAGCGCGTAGGCGACCAGGATCGGCCCCAGCGCCAGCGTCTCCATGCCCTGAGCCCAGATGCCGTTATGCAGCAGCCACTTCAGGCCGGTTTCGACCTCGGCCTCGGTTAAATTTTCGGTCGGCGCCAGGCGCTCGATAATGGACATGAGTCGTCCGATCAGATCCCGGCCTTGAGGGCGTTCTTCTGAGCGTCGCGAAAGCCGACGATGATGTCGTCGCCAACCACGAACACGGGCCGCTTGATAAGGGTCGGATGGGCGGCCAGCAGGGCCTTGGCCTTGGCGGCGTCGAGCCCGTCCTTGTCGGCGTCGGCAAGGCCGCGCCAGGTGGTCGACGACTTGTTGACCAGGGTCTCCCAGCCCACGGCATCGACCCAGCGCGCCAACTCGGACGCCGGCACGCCGTCGGCGCGCACGTCCTTCACGGCATGGGAGATGCCTTCATCGGCCAGCCACTTGAGCGCCTTCTTGCAGGTGTCGCAGGTCTTCAAGCCCCAGACGGTCAGCATGGCCTCTCCCTTTTCGTCGTTCGCCGTTTACGATACGGGCACAAGCTCCTATATGTCATCGGCATTGAATTTTGCCAAGCCGCCGCCCGGCGGCATGCCGCCCGCCCCGATCCACAGCGCAGAGGCACCCCGACATGCTGGCCCTGATTTCCCCCGCCAAAAAGCTGGATTTCGAGACCGACCCGACCCTGGACAGTCATACCCAGCCCGATTTTCTGACCCAATCCAAGAAACTGGTCCAAGCCGCGCGCAAGCTCACGCGCCAGGACCTGCGCAACCTGATGGGCATCAGCGAAACCCTGGCCGACCAGAACTTTCAGCGGTTTAAGGATTTCAAGCCGCCCTTCGACCTGAGCAACGCCAAGCAGGCGGCCATGGTGTTCAACGGCGACACCTATGTCGGCCTGAAGGCGCGCGAGATGTCGAAGGCCGATCTGGAATACGCCCAGGATCACCTGCGCATCCTGTCAGGCCTTTACGGCCTGCTGCGGCCGCTCGACCTGATCCAGCCCTACCGCCTGGAAATGGGCCTGAAGTTCGCCAACCCGGGGGGCGAGAATCTGTACGCATTCTGGAACGGCGCCCTGACCAAGGCCGTCGACCAGGCCGTGGCGGGCCACAAGGACCCGACGGTCGTGAACCTGGCGTCCAACGAATATTTCAAGGCGATCGATCCCAAGGCCCTGAAGGCCCCCGTGATCACGCCCGTGTTCAAGGAGATCAACCAGGGCCAAGCCCGCGTGCTCGGCATGTTCGCCAAGCAGGCGCGCGGTATGATGGCCCGCTACATGATCGTCAACCGCATCGAAACCGCCGATGGTCTTAAAAAATTCACGGACGGCGGCTATCGGTTCCAAGCGGCGCAGAGTGACGACGCGACCTGGGTGTTCACCCGCAAACAGCCGCCCAAGGTGACGAAATAGACTTGGTGCCGGTCCCAGCGGCGCGCTAACATTTTCGATCCTCGGGCAGACGGCAGACGCCCGGCATTATCAGGCGGGTTTCCCGTCCAAGCTCTGCCCTGACGTAAGCCCGACCCGGCGCCAATCGGTTCCGGGCCGCCGCTAAACGATAGGGTACAGTCATGGACGCAGATACCGTTGGCTCCCCGCCGCAACCGGAAACCTCAGCCCCCCGCACCCCATCCGCCGTCGGCTTTGCCGAAGCGGCATGGTATTGGCTGCACCTGGGGTTCATCTCGTTCGGCGGCCCGGCGGGCCAGATCGCCATCATGCAGGCCGACTGCGTCGACAAGAAACGCTGGATCGACCAGCAGGCATTCCTGCGCGGCCTCAACTATTCCATGCTGCTGCCGGGGCCCGAGGCGCAGCAACTGGCCGCCTATATCGGCTGGCGCCTGCACGGCATCCGGGGCGCGGTCACCGCCGGCACCCTGTTCTTCCTGCCCGGCGCCATCCTGATGATGGCGCTCGCCTGGATCGCCGCCGCCCACGGCGACAACACCTGGGTCATCAAAATCTTCAACGGCATCAAGCCCGCGGTGATCGGCATCATCGTGTTCGCCGTGTGGCGCATCGGCAAGAAGACCTGCAATTCGCTGCCCGCCGTGGCGCTCGCGGCGGCGGCCTTCGCGGCCTTGCATTTCGGCCACGTGCCCTTCCCGCTCATCATCCTGGCCGCCGGTGTTCTGGGCGCCCTGATCCCGGCCCTGGGAAAGGTCGGCGGCCACGGCGGCGACGCGGGCCATGACGACAGCCATCACATGCAGCGCCCGGCGGGCAATCCCTGGGCACGGCTGGCCATGATCACGGCGGTTTTTCTGGTGCTGCTGGCCCTGCCGGTGACGGCCCTGGTCATGATCGCCGGCCCGGCACCGTTCCTGGCCGTGGCCAAGCTGTTCACCACGGCGGCCCTGGTCACCTTCGGCGGCGCCTATGCGGTGCTGCCCTATATCGCCGATGCCGCGGTCAACACCCACGGCTGGATCGCCCCGGGCGACATGCTGAACGGCCTTGCCCTGGCAGAAACCACGCCGGGGCCGCTGGTCCTGGTCAATACCTACGTCGGCTTCTTCGCCGGTTGGAACGGGGCCGGGGCGGCGCATCTGTCGCAGGTCGCCGCCGGGCTGCTGGCGGCGGCGCTGACGACCTATGTCACCTATCTGCCGTCGTTCTATTTCATCATCGCGGGCGCCCCCTACGTGGACGCCCTGCAATCCAACGAACGCGCCCGGCGCGCCCTGTCGGGCATCACCACCGCCGTGGTCGGCGTGATCTTCAACCTGGCGGTGTTCCTGGGCGAATCCGTGCTGGTGACAAAAGCGGGCGGCATCGAATGGGCATCCGCCGCGGTCGCCGTCGGTGCCCTGGCCCCGCTGCTGTCCGGCCGGGTGCCGATCCCGGCCCTGGTCGGCATCGGCGCCGTGCTGGGGGCAATCGGGATCGTCTAACCGGCGGCGGCGGCAACAGGGCCGTTGCCCGCACGACCATCCGGCGTTATCAAATGCGCACCTACCCAACGGGGCGATCACCAGGAGAGGACTTCCCATGCCGCAACCCGCACCCGCGCGCATCGGCGACATTGCCGAAGACATCGACACGCCGGCCCTCGTGATCGAACTCGACGCGTTCGAACGCAACCTGCGGAAAATGGCCGACTTCGCCAAGGAAGCCGGCGTGCGCCTGCGCCCCCATTCCAAGACCCACAAGTCGGCCCATATCGCGCGCCTGCAGATGGAACTGGGCGCGGTCGGCGTGTGCTGCCAGAAGGTGTCGGAGGCCGAAGCCCTGGTCCAGTCCGGGATCAACGACGTGCTGATTTCCAACCAGGTGGTGGGCCGCCACAAGCTGAACCGCCTGTCGGCGCTGGCCCGCCATGCCAAGGTCGCGGTCTGCGCCGATGACGCGGACAACGTTTTCGACCTGAACGCCGCCGCCGGCCAGGTCGGCGTGATCATGGACGTGCTGGTGGAAATCGACGTCGGCGCCGGGCGCTGCGGCGTGGCGCCGGGCGAAGCGGCGGTCGCGCTGGCCAAGGAGATCGACCGCTCGCGCAACCTGCGCTTTGCAGGTCTCCAGGCCTATCAGGGATCGGCCCAGCACATCCGCGATTTCGCCGAACGCAAGATGGCCATCAACGCGGCCCAGGTCCTGACCAAGAAAACGGTCGAGCAGCTGGCCGAGGCCGGGCTGGACTGCGACACAGTCGGCGGCGCCGGCACCGGCACCTATGAATTCCACACGAAATCAAAGGTTTGGAACGAACTTCAATGCGGGTCCTACGTGTTCATGGACGCCGACTACGGCCAGAACCGCATGTCCGACGGCAAGCCGTTCCGGGCGTTCGAAAACGCCCTGTTCGTGCTGGCCACCGTGATGTCGAAAACCAGTGACGATTTCTGCGTCGTCGATGCGGGGCACAAGGCGCTGAGCAACGACCAGGGCTTTCCCCTGGTGTCCGAGTTGGAGGAAGTCACCTATTCCAAGCCGTCGGACGAGCACGGCCGCCTCGATCTGAGCGAGACTCGCCAGGCCCTCAAGCTGGGCGACAAGGTGCGCCTGATCCCCGGGCATTGCGATCCGACCGTGAACCTCTACGACTGGTACGTGGGCGTGCGCAACGGCCGCGTCGAGGCCCTGTGGCAGGTCACGGCGCGGGGGGCCCTGACCTGACGGGACCGACGGCATAAATCTTGGACCGCCCACCTCGCTTGCGCCTAAGATGTCCCCTGGACACGGAGGAGGGCGCGGCGGCCCGGACCGCCGCGTTACGACATCACGACCTTGGCAGAATCAAAGGAAAGTCCGTCATGAATAAAATCGTCTACATCCTGGGCGCGATCATCGCCCTCATCGTCGCCGTCGGCATCTACCTGTTCGTGTTCGCCGGCGATCTGGTGAAGTCCGCCGTGGAAACCATCGGCAGCGATGCCACCCAGGCCAAGGTGACGCTGAATTCCGTCGACCTGGACATGTTCCAGGGCACCGGCGCCATGAAAGGGCTGACTGTCGGCAATCCCACGGGCTTCAAGACGCCGAGTGCGTTCGAGTTGGGCGCGATCTCTCTGCAGATCGACAAGGAGTCCATCGGCAAGAACCCGATCGTCATCAAGTCCATCGCCATCACGGGCCCGATCGTGACTTACGAGAAAGCCGGCGGCTCCTCCAACATTGACGCCATCAAGGCGAACGTCGACGCCTACGCCAAGAAATTCGCGGGCGCCGGCGGCGAAGCCAAGAAGGAAGCGTCCTCGGGCGAGGAACAGAAGCTGGTGATCGAGAAACTGACCATCACCGGCGGCAAGGTGAACCTGAGTGCCGGCGTCCTGGGCGGAAAAACACTTGAGGCCGCCCTGCCGGACATCACCCTGACCGACATCGGCAAAGACTCCGGCGGCACCAGTCCCGCCGCGGTGACCAAGGCCGTGATCGACAAGCTGACCGCCGGCATCATGTCCATCAATCCGGAAAAGCTGATCGGCAACGCCGCCAAGATGATGGAGGGTGCGGTCAAAGGCGCCTCCGACGCCGTCAAGGGCGTGACCGAAGGTGCCGGCGGGGCCGGCAAGGCCATCGAGGGTGCCGGCGAGAAGCTCAAGGGCTTGTTCGGAAAATAAGATTTAACCTCAAGCTATTAATGCGAAAGGCGGAATCCACGGGTTCCGCCTTTTTCGTATCTGCTCCGATCCAATGAACGGTTTTTCCGATCACCCGCGATGGAATAATTCATTTCTATATTTATTGCTAATAATTCTTAATTGCATTATACTCTTCTCAACATGGTTTGCCGAAAAGATGGCTCGGCACGCCACTCGAAAAGAGCCTACTCATGTCGCGCAAACTAATCAAAACAGGCACCTATTCCGCCATGCACTTGGTGGTCGCCGTGACGGTGGCCTATGTCCTGACCCGTGACTGGCACATCGCCTTGGGTGTCGGCATCATCGAACCGATGGTGCAGACCGCCGCCTACATGATCCACGAAGCCCTGTGGGGCAAGGTGAAGGACGCCCCCCGGGACAACCGGACCACTCCCGGCGGCGCGACGGCGGCAGCAGCCTAAGGCGGACGCTCCCTTCATTATCCCGTGTTTCGGGCGCAATATCGCGCTAGACTTAAACGCGATGGACAAGAGGAGATTCACCAAGATCGCTTCCGCAAGCGTCGGCATGTTGGCTTGCGTGTTCCTGGTTCAATCGACAAACACATTTCTCAAAGGCCCGGCGTTCGCCCAGACTGCCAGCGAGGCCTCCCCTCCCTCCCATAACTACAGCATGCACCGGCACCTGCTGCACCTCCTGCGCATCGCGGAAAGCCTTGCCCGCAGGGACTACAGGGAAGTGGCGAGCCTTGCCGGCAAAAAGCTGGGATTGCAGTCAAGCGCGGGCAAGCGGAACCCGTCCCAAAATTTTGTGGAACCCGACCAAGACATCTGGGAACTGGGTTGGCGATTCCGCCAACAAGCATCACGCTTGTCCGAACTCGCGAAGGCGGCGGCGGAAGACCCGACGCAGGTCGATGCGGGCACGGTTGATCTCGAATTCGTGAAACTGGCCCAGGCCTGTCACGCCTGTCACGCCGTCCTTCAAAGGCCTTGATGCTGGGCGCCGTCCGATCCGCGGCGCCGCGGATCAGGCCACCGCCCGCCCGACCCGCCGCCCCGGCCGCGCCCCGGTCCAGGCCAGATTATGCCAAACCAGTTGGCCGTTCACATAGACCCGCTCGATCCCGCCCGCAGGCGTTTCCGGGGCATCGAAGGTCGCGCGGTCGATCACCGTCTTGGGGTTGAACAGCACCAGATCGGCGAAAGCCCCCCTGCGGATCACCCCTCGGTCCTTGAGCCCGAACACGCTGGCCGGCTTGCCGGACATGCGGTGGACGGCCTCCTCCAGGCTGAACACGCCTTCGTCCCGGCAGTAATGGCCGAGCACCCGGGGGAAGGTGCCCCACAGACGCGGATGCGGGCGGCCTTCGTCGATGGGCAGGCCGTCGGACGCAATCATCGCCCCCGGGAAGGCCATGATGCGGCGCACCTCGGCCTCGTCCATGCGGAAATAAACCGCCCCGGCGGGCGATAGGCGGCGGATCGCCTCGTCCACACCGCATCCCCATTCGTCGACGATGCTGTCGAACTCGCGGCCGACCATCTCAGGGTGGGTCGCGGACGAGGTCAGCACGGTCTTTTCCGATGTCGAGAGGAAATCCTTCAACAGGATCGTCGATGTCGCGGTGTAGGGGTAGACGTCGAAATCGAGCGTCATATCCCGCTGTGCGGCCTTGATATGTGCCAGGCTGTCGTGGCTTTTACCCCAGTTTTCCCGGCCCACGCATTTGTGGTGGGAAATCACCGTGGCCGCGCCCGAGCGCCGGGCGATGTCGATGGTCTCGTCCACGGATTCGACCAGATCGGGGCCTTCGTTGCGCATATGGGTGGTATAGAGCGCGCCGAAATCCTTCAAACAGGCCGCCAGTTCCACGATCTCGTCGGTCGGCGCATGGATCGCCGTGGGATAGGCCAGGCCCGTCGACAGGCCCACGGCACCGTCCTTCAGGCTCTGTTCCAGCACCCGCGCCATGGCGTCGATCTCGGCTTTGGTCGCCGCGCGGTCGAAGGTATCCATCATCACGCCGGCCCGCAGGGTCGTATGGCCGATCAGGCTCGCCACATTAATGGCGGCGGGGCTGTCGGCCAGGGCGGCGTTGTAGTCGGCCAGGGTGGGAAAGCGATAGTCCGCCCAGCCGCCCAGCAGCGCCATGGGCCCCGGCGGATCGGCCTCCCCGGCCCGGCAGCCCGCCGTGAAGGGGGCCAGCGACACGCCGCAATTGCCGGTGACCACCGTGGTCACGCCCTGGCTGGTCTTGGGCGCCACGCTGGGCTGGGTCAGGACCAGGCGGTCGTCGTGGGTATGCACGTCGATGAACCCGGGGGCGAGCGCCAGGCCCGTGCCGTCGATGGTTTCCTTGGCCGTACCCCCTTCGACAGCTAGATTGCCGACGGCCATGATACGGTCGCCGGAAATCGCCACGTCGGCACACTGGCGAGGGCCGCCGGTACCGTCGATGACGTCGGCGCCGGTGATCAAAAGGTCGTAGGGGGGCATGGTGGGTGGTCTCCTGCTGCGTGGTGATCGGGGCTATATTACATGGCCGGGCGCCGCGCACCAGACGCCCGCCCGCCTTGACGTAACGGCACCGTTGTCAGCGCTCCAAACCTTGCCTACAACCAGGGTGTTGAGGAGACATCCAATGGCGGATTACCAGGCACCCCTGGACGACATGCGCTTCGCGCTGAACGAGATCGCGGGCTTGGACGCCGTGAACCGGCTGCCGGGATTCGCCGACGCGACGCCGGACCTTGTCGACACGATCCTGGAAGAGGCCGGCAAGTTCGGAACGGATGTCCTCGCCCCCCTGAACCATTCGGGCGACCAGGAGGGCTGCGTTCTGGAAAACGGCGTGGTGCGCACACCCAAGGGCTTCCCAGACGCCTACCAGCAGTTCGTCGAGGGCGGCTGGAACGGCATCTGGGCACCGGAAGATTGGGGCGGTCAGGGCCTGCCCGTTCTGGTCGCGACGGCGGTGTCGGAAATTTGGCACGCCGCCAACCTGTCCTTCGCCCTCTGCCCCATGCTGACGCAAAGCGCCATCGAATTGCTGCTGTCCCACGGCTCCGACGAGATCAACGCGGTCTATCTGGAAAAGCTGGTCACCGGGCAATGGGCCGGAACCATGAACCTGACCGAACCGCAGGCCGGGTCGGACCTGGCGCGCATCCGCTGCAAGGCCGAACGCGCAGGCGATCACTATGTCCTGCGCGGCCAGAAGATCTTCATCAGCCACGGCGAGCACGACATGGCCGAGAACATCGTGCACATGGTGCTGGCGCGGTCGCCCGACGGGCCCGAGGGCATCAAGGGACTGTCGCTGTTCGTGGTGCCCAAGTTCCTGCCCGACGCGGACGGCAAGCCGGGGGCGCGCAACGACCTGCGCTGTATCTCTCTGGAACACAAGATGGGCATGCACGCGAGCCCGACCGCCGTGATGTCCTATGGCGACGACGGGGGTGCCAGGGCCTTCCTGATCGGCGAGGAAAACCGCGGCATCGAATACATGTTCATCATGATGAACGCGGCCCGGCTCGCCGTCGGTATGGAAGGCGTGGGCATCGCCGAACGGGCCTATCAGCAGGCCCGCGATTTTGCCAAGGATCGCGTGCAGAGCCGCGCGCTCACCGGCGGCGGGGCCGAGCCCGTGACGATCATCCACCATCCGGACGTGCGCCGCATGTTGCTGGCCATGCGGGTGCAGACCGAAGTCATCCGTGCCATCGCCTACAGGGTCGCGGGTGCCGTCGACATCGCCCGGCATCACACGGATACGGCGGAACGCGCCCGCGCCCAGGCCTTCATCGACCTGATGACACCCGTGGCCAAGGCCTTTTCCACCGACATCGCCTCCGAGGTCGCCGACCTCGGAATCCAGGTCCACGGCGGCATGGGCTATATCGAGGAGACGGGGGCCGCGCAGCATGCGCGGGACATCCGTGTGGCCCGCATCTACGAGGGCACCAACGGCATCCAGGCCAACGATCTGGTCGGCCGCAAGGTCGCCCGCGACGAAGGAATTGCCGCCGGCGAACTGATCAAGGCCATGCGCGAGACCATCGCCGACCTCGCCGCCCATAGCGGCGGCCTGGACGATCTGGCCGAACCCTTGACCACAGCCGTCCGCGCCCTGGAAACGGCGACGGACTGGATCGTCGAAACCTGGCCCCAGGACCCCGCCCCCGCAGCGGCCGGCGCCGTGCATTATCTGCGCCTGATGGGCATCGCCACGGGCGGCTGGCTGCTGGCCCAGGGGGCGTTGCGCGCCGCCAAACGCAAGGCCCGCGGCGACACCAATCCCATTCTCGATCGCAAGCTGGTGTCCGCCCGTTTCTTCGCCGAACAGTACCTGCCCCAGGCGGCGGCTCTGCGCGCGACGATCCTGGCCGGCGGCGACACGGTCTCAGCAGTTTCGCCGGACGCTTTCTAGTTCCTGCACCCTGCCCCGTAACGGCCCGGAGAATCAGGGTTTGCGCCTTGATTTATTAACCTTTTTCCTACAGTTTGAGGTCCTCATTCCCTGGGGATTCGAATGAACTCGCTGACGCGATACATATTGCACCAACTTGTGGTTGGTATGATCCTGGTGACGACGGGTCTGACCTGCATCATCTGGCTCACCCAGTCGCTGCGGTTTGTCGAAATGATCGTCAACCGGGGGTTGAGTGCTGGAACATTTTTCTATCTTTCGGGGCTCTTGCTGCCCAATTTCCTGATCGTCATCCTGCCGATCGCGCTGTTCACGGTCGTCGTGTTCATCTATGCCAAGCTGATTACGGACCGCGAACTTGTCGTCATGCGGGCGGCAGGTCTCAGCCAGTTCGCGCTCGCCAAGCCGGCGCTGATCCTGGCCGCCGTCATTGTCGTTCTGTCCTACGCCCTACACCTGAAACTGGTTCCGGATTCCTACCAGGCATTCCGCGATCTGCAATGGGACATCCGCAACAGCGTCTCTCATGTCCTGCTGAAGGAAGGCGAATTCAACAACGTCGGCCGGACCACGACGGTTTATGTGCGCGCCCGCACGCCCGACGGGCAGCTGCACGGCATCCTGGTTCACGACACCCGCGACAAGACCAAGCCGTTCACCCTGATGGCCGACCGGGGGGCCATGATCGATACCCCGACGGGTCCCCGCGTTGTCATGTTCAAGGGCAACCGGCAGGAAGTCGACAAAGCCACCAACAAACTGTCGATCCTGTATTTCGATCGGTGGGTCTATAATCTGGCGATTGGCGGGCCCCAGGGCGCGCGATGGCGCGAGCCCCGCGAACGCACACTTGACGAACTTTTCGACACCCCTAATCAGGAACACCTGATCGGCCAGAAGAACGTCGGAAAATTCATCGTCGAGGCCCATCGGCGGCTGATTGCACCCATGCTCTGTCTAACGTTCGCGGTGATCGGCCTGAGCTGCCTCCTGACCGGCAATTTCGGCCGCCGAACCCAGACCACCCGTGTCCTCACCGCCGTCGGCGGCATGGTCGTTCTGCAGGCCGTCATCCTGGGCGTGGAGAACATGGTCGCCAAGAACCTGGAACTGATGCCGCTGCTTTATGCCGTCGTTCTGGTTCCCATCCCGTTGGCCTGGCTGGTCATGGTCCGCCCACCGTCGGCGGCGCCGGCCATGGCCAAGACGGCCTGAGGAGGGGGGGGGAAACAGCATGCGGTTGTCTGCGATCCTTTCCGTCTATATCGGGCGGCATTTCCTGATCAGCTTCCTTGGCATCTTCTGCCTGTTCCTGATGCTGATCCTGTTGTTCGATTCCGTCGAATTGCTGCGGCGCACAGCCCAGCACGATTCCGTGACCTTCGCGATGGTCATGGAGATGTCCCTTCTCAAGCTTCCTTTCATGGGGCAGAAAACCTTCCCCTTCGCCATTCTGTTCGGTGGCATGGCGGCCTTTTGGCGTTTGACGCGCACCAACGAACTGGTGGTGACCCGGGCGACGGGTATTTCCGCCTGGCAGTTCATGCTGCCGGTTCTGTTTCTTGCCTTCCTGCTGGGCCTTCTGCAGATCACGGTCATCAACCCCTTGTCGTCGTCCATGCTGGCCCGCTACGAACGGCTGGAGGCGACCCGCATCGAAGGGCACACCAGTTTCCTGTCGATTTCCAATTCGGGTCTGTGGCTACGCCAAGCCGACGACAAAGGGCAAAGCGTCGTTCACGCAGAACGCGTCCTGCAACAGAAAAGCGAGGTCGAACTGCGTGACGTCCTGGTCTTCCTCTATGAAGGCAAGGACACGTTCCGTCAGCGGATCGACGCGCAATCCGCCCGCCTGGAGGACGGCTTCTGGCATCTCAAGGAAACCTGGCTGTTCGAACCCGAGGCCCCCGCCCGCTTCGAGAAGGATTACTGGTTGTCGACGGATCTCACCGTCAACCGCATCCAGGACAATTTCGCGCCGCCGGAAACCATGTCCTTCTGGGACCTGCCACACTTCATCAACACGTTGGAAAACGCCGGATTTTCGGCCGTCCGCCACCGTCTATACTGGCACACGCTGCTGTCGGCGCCGCTTCTGATGTGCGCCATGGTGCTGATCGCCGCGACTTTTACCTTGCGCCAGACCCGACGCGGCGGCACGACATACATCGTCTCGGGCGGCGTATTAACCGGGTTTGTCCTCTATTTCTTCTCCGACATCGTTTTCGCCCTTGGCCTGTCGGACAGCATTCCCGTGCTGCTCGCGGCGTGGACCCCGTCGGGCGTCGCGACCATGCTGGGCGCCGCGATGCTGTTGCATCTGGAAGACGGCTGAACGCCATGCGGAACCGTCGGCAAAAAATACTCGGCCTATTGACCGCGCCGCTTCTGGCGGCGGCACTAGCGATCCCCGCGTCGGCGCGGGCCGGCCTGACCGGCGCGACCGCCGAACGGCCGCTCGGCATTCTGTTTCAAACATCCCCGCGCCCTTCCGCACCCTCTGCCGGCGCCCCTGTTGCGCGCCCGGGCAGCTCCGTTCCTGATTCCGTCGCCAAGCCCGTCCGGCCAACGCTGCCCCGCGCGACCCCGGGGCCGCGCATCACACCGCGCGGCGGGCCGCCGGCATCGACCGAGGGACAGCCGGAAGTCCCGGTCAACCTGCTGGCCGATGAAATGAGCTTCGATCAGGAAAACGGCTTGGTGTCGGCTTACGGAAATGTGGAAATCACCCACGGCGACCGCACGATGCTGGCCGACAAGGTGACCTACAATCAAAATACGGACATCGTGCAGGCGACCGGAAACATCACCATTCTGGAACCGTCCGGCGAAACCCTGTTCGCCGACCAGATCACCATCACCGGCGACCTGAAGGACGGCCTTGTCCGCAATATCGGCCTCATTCTCACCGACCGCTCCCGTCTCGCGGCGGAGGGCGCCAAGCGCTCCGGCGCCGTCGTCACAGAATTGCGCAAAGGGGTCTATACGCCCTGCGCCCAATGCGCCGAAGACCCCGACGCGCCGCCGCTCTGGCAGATCAAGGCCGTCCGCGTCATCCATGACAAGCGCAACAAGACGATCGAATACCGGGATGCTTGGCTCGAAATTTACGGCTATCCAGTCCTCTATACGCCCTATTTCATTCATCCCGATCCCAGCATCCGGCGCAAGGCGGGGTTCCTGGCCCCCGGATTTGGCGGATCATCCGACCTCGGGTTCGTGACGCGGCTGCCCTATTTTTATCCCTTCGACGAATCGTCCGACGTCACCGCGACGCCGGCATTTTCCGAATCCGAAGGCCTCCAGCTGACGCTCGATTACCGCAAGCGGTTCATGAACGGCAAGCTCGACACCGAGGTCAGCGGCATCAACGATTCCGAAGGCGATTTCCGCGGTCACGTATTCTCCGAAGGCATTTGGGACATAAACAAAACCTGGCGCGCCGGTTTCGACATCAACCGGGCCACCGATGACACCTACCTGCGCCGGTTCGGCTTCGACAGCCAGCCCGTGCTGGAAAGCCGTCTCTTCGCCGAAGGGTTCCGCGGCCGCAACTACCTTGCGGTGAATGCCTATTCCTTCCAGGACCAGCGCGCCGACGCGGATTCCATCGACAGCCCCCTGGTCCTGCCCTTGGTCGAATTCAGCCACGTCGGTGAGCCCGACCGCTTCGGCGGCAACTTCAACGTCGATGCCAGTATCCTGGCCGTGTCGCGCGACGAAAGCGGCAACGACACCCGGCGTCTATCGATCCGCCCCTCGTGGAACCGGCGGTTTTCCGATTCCATCGGCAACCTGTTCAACTTCTCCACCGGAATATGGGCCGACGCCTATCACGTCAATAACGTGAGCCGCGCAAACGACACCGATTTCACCGGCATGACCGGGCGCATCTATCCCTATGCATCCCTCGACTGGCGGTTCCCGCTGATCAGCCAGTTGGGTAAAGCCAGCCAGACGCTTGAGCCCATCATCAACGTCATCACCAGCCCGAATGGCGGAAACCCGGCGGAAATTCCGAACGAGGACAGCCAGCAGTTCGAATTCGACGACACCAACCTGTTCGACGTGAACCGCTTTGGCGGCATCGACAGAGTCGAAGGCGGCACCCGCGTCAATTATGGCCTGAAGTGGGGGCTGTACGGACCGACGGGCCTCGGCCTTTCCCTTCTCGTGGGCCAGACGTATCGATTTCACACCGACGACACGTTCTCCGAAGGCAGCGGCCTGGAAGACGACCTGTCGGACATCGTCGCCACCGCACGCATAAATCCTTCAAACTATCTTGATCTCGCCTACCGCACGCAGATCGCCAAGGATGGTTTCTCCGCCAGGCGCCATCAGGTACAAGCCACCGCCGGTGTCCCGTTGCTACGCGGGTCTGTCGGCTATATCTTCTTTGAAGAACCGGCGGACAGTGAGTTCACGGGCCGTGAGGAATTGTCGTTCTCCGCATCCTCGCAAGTATCGCGGGACTGGCGCATCAACGTCAGCGCCGTCCGTGACTTGGCGGCCAATGAAATGCGCTCCATCGTCAGCGATCTGGTGTTCGAAAACGAATGCCTGATCGTCACGACCCGTCTGTCGCGGACGTTCTACGAGGACAGAGATCTGCAACCAACAGACGCCTTTACCATCAACCTGCTGTTAAAGACCCTTGGACAGATCACCTTCTAAAATGCGATTACCGCAGATCATGATTGCTTCCGCCGGACTCCGCTCCGCCTCATTCCTCCTGGTCGCCCGATTTGCCGCCTTCCTGGTGCTGGCGGTTGCCGCCGGCCTGTCGGCGCCGGCCCAGGCACAACGCATGGGCATCGTCGCCACGGTGAACAGCGCGCCGATCTCGGAATACGACCTCCACGCGCGCCTGAAACTCGTTATCGCCATGTCCGGTCTGCCGGCCACCCGCGAAACGGCGCAACAATTGGCGCCCAAAATCGTCGATACCCTGATCGACGAGGAACTGAAACGCCAGGAAGCAAAAACCCTCGGCATCGAGATCGACGACAAGGCCGTCGAAACCGCTGTCCAAAGGTTCGAAAAAGCCCGCGGCATGCCCGCGAACGGCATGCTCAACCTTTTGGAAAGCCTCGGGCTTTCGAAGGACGTTCTCTACCAGCAGATCCGCGCCGATCTGGCATGGAACGATGCCCTGCGGTTGCGGTTCCGCGCCCTGACTCAGATCGCCGACGAAGAGGTGGATGAAGAAATTGCCCGCCTTGAAGCCGAAAAAGGGAAACCCGTGGCCCTGCTGTCGGAAATCTTCCTGCCTGTGGACGAGCAGCCCAAAAACGAAGAGGTGCGGGCCGTCGCCGAGAGGATTCTGGGAGAACTGAAGGGCGGCACGCCGTTCCAGGCGATGGCCACGACCTTTTCGCAGAGCCCGACCGCCGCCGTCGGCGGCGACCTGGGCTGGGTCTCCCTGAATTCGCTGGCACCGGAAGTCTCGCGCGCCCTTTCCTCCGTTAAGACCGGGGATTTTTCCCCGCCCATCCGCACCGCTGCCGGCTGGGTAATCTATTGGCTGCGGGATCAACGCGTGTCCCAGGGTGCCGCTGGCCCCACTGTCGATCCCAGCATCGTGTTGCAACAGCTGATGATCCCGGTCTCGGACACCGGCCCGGCCAGTGAGTTGGAGGGAAAGCGCGACCTTGCGAAACGCCTGCGCCTGCGCGCCGACAATTGCGCCACCATGGCCGCGACGCCGAAAACGGTCGCCGGCGGGTTGACCTCGGACACCCTTCGTCTCCGCACCAGCCAGTTGTCACCCCTGGTGCGGGACGCCATCAAGGACCTGCCCGACGGCAAGCCCAGCGAGGTCATCAAGGTTCCGGGTGCGTTCATGCTGTTCATGGTGTGCGAACGCATTTCGGAAAACGCCCAGGCGCAACTGCGGGCACAGGTGCGCAACCGCCTAGTCAACGACCGCCTGGATCTGGCCGCGCGGCAGTTCCTGCGCGACCTTCGGCGAAACGCCTTCATCGAACGGCGATAGACATGCCCCCAACGGTGGACACCGCCCCTCGGCCGCTCGCCCTGACCATGGGCGAGCCCGCCGGGGTCGGCGGGGAACTGACCCTGCGCGCCTGGGCATCGGCGCGCGGCCGCACCGGGCCGTTTTTCGCAATCGACGACCCGGACCGCCTGCGGGCCCTCGCAAGCCATCTGGGAATCGACACCCCGGTTGAGGAAATCTCCGACCCCGCCGAAGCCGCCGCCCTGTTCGACCGCGCCCTGCCCGTCCTGGCGGAACACCTGCCGGCCCCCGTCATCCCCGGCACGCCCGATCCTGCGAATGCCGGTGCCGTGGTCCACGCCATTGAACGCGCCGTGCGCCTGTCGCTCGACGGCGCCGCCGCGGGCCTCGTCACCAATCCTATTCAGAAGTCGGTACTCTACGCCGCCGGATTCAAGCACCCGGGGCATACGGAATATATCGCGGAACTGTGCGGTGGGGACGAGCCGGTGATGATGCTTGCCTGTGACGCGCTGCGCGCGGTGCCGGTGACCGTTCACATCAGCCTGCGCGACGCGGTCGCGGGCCTCACCACCCAGGCGATTGTCGCCAAGGGCCGGATCACGGCGGCGGCGCTCACGCGCGATTTCGGCATCGATAACCCACGATTGGCCGTCGCCGGCCTGAACCCCCACGGCGGCGAGGACGGCGCGCTGGGCACCGAGGACCGCGACATCGTCGCCCCGGCCGTGGCATTGCTCCGCGCCGAAGGCATCGACGCAACCGGCCCGGCTCCGCCGGACACCCTGTTCAGCCCGCGCGCGCGGCAGCGCTATGACGCCGCCCTTTGCATGTATCACGACCAGGCCCTGATCCCGGTCAAGGCCCTGGATTTCGACGGCGGCGTCAATGTGACCCTGGGCCTGCCCATCGTGCGCACCTCGCCCGACCACGGCACGGCGCTCGACATCGCGGGCACGGGCAAGGCCAGCGAACAAAGCCTCGTCGCGGCCATGGTGACGGCGCGCCTGATCGCCGCCAATCGGGCGCGGGGCGGCTGACCCGCTCATGGACACGCCGAACCTGCCGCCGCTGCGCGACGTGATCCGCGATTTCGGTCTGGGGGCGCGCAAATCCCTGGGCCAGCATTTCCTGTTGGACAGCAACCTGACGGGGCGCATCGCCCGCGCGGCGGGGCCGCTCGACGGCGTCAACGTGATCGAGATCGGCCCCGGCCCCGGCGGCCTGACCCGCGCCTTGCTGGCAAGCGACGCCGCCGCCGTCTGGGCGGTCGAAAAGGACCGCCGCTGCGTCGCCGCCCTGGGCATGCTGCAGGACGCCTATCCGGGCCGCCTGCACATCCTGGAAGCCGACGCCCTGGACACCGACCTGACCGCCCTGACCCCCGCCCCCCGCGCCCTCGTCGCCAACCTGCCCTACAACATCTCCACGGTGTTGCTGCTGCAATGGCTGCGCCAGGCCGGCCAGTACACCCGCATGGTCCTGATGTTCCAGAAAGAGGTCGCCGACCGCCTGACCGCGGCACCGGGCAGCAAGGCTTACGGGCGGCTGTCGGTCGTCACCCAATGGCGGGCACAGGTCCGCCCGCTGTTCAACGTGTCCAAGGAAGCCTTCACGCCGCCGCCCAAGGTCGCCTCGACCGTGGTGGAAGTGATCCCCCGCGCCGAGCCTCTGGCGCCCGCCGTGATGACCGACCTTGAACAGGTCACCCAGGCGGCCTTCGGGCAACGGCGCAAGATGCTGCGCTCCAGCCTGAAAAGCATCGGCCTCGATCCGGCGCGGGCGGGCATCAGCCCCGAAGCCCGGGCGGAAGATCTCACGGTGGAGGAATTCTGCGCCCTGGCGCGGCAGTTGGCGGAACGCGGCGCCTAACCCTCGACGCCCATGCCCTGCACGAAATCGAGCAGCCCCGTCCGGCGGTCCTTCCTCAGACGCTCGGCCTTGAGGATCGCCTTCACGTTCTCGACGCTGGCGTCCAGGTCGTCGTTGATGACGATGTAGTCGTATTCCTCGTAATGGCTCATTTCCGACTTGGCGCGCGCCATGCGCCCGGCCACGACCTCGTCGGAATCCTGGCCGCGCCCCTTCAGGCGGTTTTCCAATTCCGCGATGGACGGCGGCAGGATGAACACGCTGACCAGATGCTCGCGGGCGCTTTCCCTGAGCTTGCGCGTACCCTGCCAGTCGACGTCGAACAGCACGTCCTGGCCCCGGTCCAGGGCGTCCCACACGGGTTTCTTAGGCGTGCCGTAGGAATTGTCGAACACGGTGGCGTGCTCCAGGAACTCGTTGTTCGCGATCATTTTGGCGAACGTCTCCTGGTCATAGAAATAGTAGTCCTTGCCGTCGACCTCGCCGGGGCGCGGCGGGCGCGTGGTCGCGGAAATGGACATGACGATGCCCGTTTCCTCGGCCAGAAGACGCCGCGAAATGCTGGTCTTGCCAGCACCCGACGGCGACGACAGCACCAGCATCATGCCCCTGCGTGAAATCTCGACCATGGCGCGCGGCCCCTTCCCGCCCTATTCGATGTTCTGGACCTGCTCGCGGAGCTGGTCGATCACGGTTTTCAGGTCGAGCCCCAGGGTCGTCAGATCCGTGTCCGGCGACTTGGAGCACAGCGTATTGGCCTCGCGGTTGAATTCCTGGCACAGGAAGTCCAAACGCCGGCCCACGGGGCCTTCGGCCTTGGCCAGAAGCTCGCGCGCCGCCTGGGTATGGGCGGCGAGACGGTCCAACTCCTCACGAATATCGGCCTTGGTCATCAGCATGGCCGCTTCCTGGGCCAGGCGATCCTCGGGCATCGCCGCGTTATCGGCGACCAGGCGCTGGATCTGGTCGTTCAGGCGCCGGCGGATGGCGTCGGGCTGTGCCCCCGCGACCTGGCCGGCGCGCGCCGTCAGATCGGCGACCTGATCGATCTGACCCGACAGCACCGCCAGCAACCGCGCCCCTTCCTCGTCGCGCATGTCGGCCAGGCCTGTAAGCGCCTTGCCAAGGTCCGCCATCATGGCCTTGGCGATGGCCTCGAAATCGTCCTCGGCCATCATTTCGTCGATCGGCTCGATCACCCCGCGCAGGCTCAGGATGCCGTCCAAGGACGGCGGGCGGGCGTCCGGCACCTCGTCCTTGAGGCGCGCCATGCGGGCCATCACCTGGGCCAGGAAATCGTCGTTGATGCGGTAGGCGCCGCCGCCCGTCTCGCGCCGGGTCGACAGGTTCACGGACACGCTGCCGCGCTTGAACGTCGCATTCACCTTGGCGCGGACCAGGGGGTCCAGCGCCTCGAACCCCGGCGGCGGGCGGAACCGCAGGTCCAGGCCCTTGGCATTGACGCTGCGCACTTCCCAGACCCAGACAAGGTCGTCCAGGCTGCCTTCGGCGCGGGCGAACCCGGTCATTGAGCTGATGGCCAAAGTGCTTTCCTTTTCAGTCGTATTACCAAGGGTGATGCGAAACTTATACCGAGCGCATTCGCCGCCAACAAGCGGCGCAGGCTTCCCATGCCCCCCTGCGGCCCCCTATAACCGATGCATGAGCCTCAGCCATCCCAAGTCCATTCTGATCACCGGCGGGTCCAGCGGCATCGGCCGCGCCCTGGCCCTTTGCTATGCCGGGCACGGCACGACAATCCACCTGTCCGGGCGCGACCAGGGGCGGCTCGACGCCGTGGCCGAGGAATGCCGCGCACGGGGCGCCACCGCCGAGGGCCGGATCATCGACGTGACCGACGCCGGCGCCATGGCGGCCTGGATTTCAGAGGCCGACGCCAGGACGCCCCTGGACCTCGTCATCGCCAACGCGGGCATCACCAATTCAACCTCGGGCCTGCCCGATGGCCCGGAACGCACGCGGCGCATTCTCGCCGTCAACGTCGACGGCGTGGTCAACACCGTGCTGCCGGCCCTGGCCGCCATGGACGCGCGCAACGCGGGCCAGATCGCCCTGATCGCCTCCATCGCCGGGTTCCGGGGCCTGCCGACGTCGTCCGCCTATTCCGCGTCCAAGGCCATGGTCAAGACCTGGGGCGAGGGGTTGCGCGGCGAGCGCCTGAAAACCGGCGTGCGGGTCAACGTGGTCTGCCCCGGCTGGGTCGAAAGCCGCATCACCGACGCGAACACCTTCGACATGCCGTTCCTGATGGCGGCGGACAAGGCGGCGGCCATCATTCGACGCGGCCTGGCCCGCGACGACGCGCGCATCGTCTTTCCCTGGCAGATGCATCTGGCGGCTTGGCTGCTGGCGGCCCTGCCGCCCGCCTGGACGGATCCAATCCTAAACCGCAAGCTTTCCGGCCGGGAGTGGTAGCGCGCATGGCCGCTTGACCGCCGCCCTTCCGTACCGTTCCCTGCAATCAGGCACCACATCCTGTTCTGGGAGGAACATCCATGGATTTGCAGATTTCCGGCAAGCGGGCCCTGGTCACCGGCGGCAGCAAGGGCATCGGCAAGGCCGTCGCCGAAGTTCTGGCGGGCGAAGGCTGCGACCTGATCCTGGTCGCCCGCGATGCCCGGGCGCTTGAGGAAACGGCCCAGACGATCCGCGCCAAGAACCAGGTGAACGTCCAGGTCATCGCCGCCGATCTTTCAAGCGACGATGCGGTCAAATCCGTCGCCCGCCAGGTCGGCGCCGTCGATATCCTGGTCAACAACGCGGGCGCCATTCCGCCGGGCACCCTGGCTCAGGTCGACGACGCGACCTGGCGCAAGGCGTGGGATTTGAAGGTCTACGGCTTCATTTCCATGTGCCGGGAGATTTATCCCGCCATGGCGGCGCGCAAATCGGGTGTCATCGTCAACATCATCGGCGCCGCCGGGGAACGCCACCCCTCAGCCTATATCGCGGGGGCGGCGGGCAATGCCGCGCTCATGGGCTTCACCCGGGCGCTGGCCCATTCGGCGCACGCCGACGGCATCCGCGTGGTCGGCATCAACCCCGGCGCGATTCTGACGGAACGCGCGATCATGCTCGCCCGCACCAAGGCCGAGGCGCAATGGGGCGATGCCGAGCGCTGGCCGGACCTGCACACATCCCTGCCCTTCGGCCGCGCCGGCCTGCCGGAAGAAGTCGCCCATACGGTCGCCTTCTTCGCCAGCCCGTTATCCGCCTATACCTCGGGCACCATCCTGACCATCGACGGCGGCAAGGAATAAAGGGCGGCGGGTCGGACAGCACCATCGTTACGATCCTGGAAAACATCATCCTAAAGCCGGCAGGTTTTTCAAAGGTCAAGTGAACCTGATTTTAGGGCATACACCCTATTTCCCGTTCCGCTGAATTTTCCGCCACTTGGCGACGTTGCGGTTGTGCTCGATGAGGGTTTCCGCGAAGGCGTGGCCGCCGGTGCCGTCGGCGACGAAGTAGAGGTCCTTGGTCGCCTCCGGATGCAGCACGGCGTCGATCGCGGCGAGCCCCGGATTGGCGATGGGCGTGGGCGGCAGGCCGGTGACGGCGTAGGTGTTCCAGGGTGTCGGGGCGTCCAGGTCGGCGCGGGTCAGCTCGCGGCCGAGCGGCGCCTTGCCCTGCGTGAGGCCGTAGATCACCGTCGGGTCCGATTGCAGTTTCATGCCGCGCTTCAGGCGGTTCAGGAACACACCCGCGACCCGCGCGCGTTCTGATGCCACCCCCGTTTCCTTTTCGACGATGGAGGCGAGGACCAGGGCTTCGGCCGGGTTGTTTAGCGGCAGGCCCTCCTCGCGCCCAGCCCAGGCCTTCTGCAACGCCGCGTCCATGGCCTGTTCCATGCGCCGCACGGCCTGAATTTTGGTGTCGTAATAGGCGTAGTGATAGGTCTCGGGCAAAAGGCGGCCCTCGTCCGGCGGCGCCGGCAGCGGGCCCATCAGCCCCTCGGCCTTGGCGACGATCTCAAGGGCCTCCGCCACCGTCAGCCCTTCGGGAATGGTGAACGTGCGGACCACCGTCTCGCCCCTGGTCAGCACGTCGAGCACGCCGGTCACGCTGGCCCGGGCCGGGATGCGGAATTCGCCGGATTTCAAGGCACGGTCGGCCTTGCCCAGACGGCCGGCCAGGCGGAACAGCAGGTCCGAGCGGACAATGCCGCGCTGAACCAGGGTCTTGGCGATGGCCTGAATGTGGCTGCCCGGCGGGATCAGGACGATTTCGTCCGCCGCATGGGGCCCGTCGCGGGAAATCTGTTTGGAGAACCACCACCAGCCGCCGCCGGCCGCAAGCGTGGCGAGAACGGCCAGAAACAGGCTTGCGAGGAAAAGTCTGCGGATCATGCCGCGACTTTAAATCAGTCGTAGGCCTTGAACACCAAAGAAGCGTTCGTGCCGCCGAAACCGAAGGAGTTGGAGAGCGCCGCCCGCACCTTGCGTTCCTTGGGCGTGTGCGGCACCAGATCGACGCCGACGCAGGCCTCGGACGGATTGTCCAGGTTGAGGGTCGGCGGCACGATGCTGTTATTCATGGCGAGGATCGAATAAATCGCCTCGACCGCACCGGCGGCACCCAGCAGGTGGCCGACCGCCGACTTGGTCGACGACATGGAGACGTTCTTGATGGCGTCGCCGAACACGCGCTTGATCGCGCCCAGTTCGATCTCGTCGCCGAGCGGCGTCGAGGTGCCGTGGGCGTTCACGTAATCGATGTCTTCGGGGTTCATGCCCGCCCGCTTCAACGCCGCCTTCATGCAGCGGAAGGCGCCGTCGCCGTCTTCCGCCGGGGCGGTGATGTGGTGGGCGTCGCCCGACATGCCGTAACCGACGATTTCGGCGTAAATCTTGGCGCCGCGCTTTTTCGCGTGCTCCAGTTCCTCGAGCACGACAACGCCGGCGCCATCGCCCATGACGAATCCATCGCGGTCCTTGTCCCAGGGGCGGGACGCCTTTTCCGGGGTGTCGTTGAAGCCCGTGGAAAGGGCGCGCGCGGCGCAGAACCCGGCGACGCCCAAGGGGCAGATCGCGGCTTCGGCCCCGCCGGCGACCATCACGTCGGCGTCTTCCCACATGATCAGGCGGGCGGCGTCGCCGATGGCGTGCGCCCCGGTCGAACAGGCCGTGACCACCGCGTGGTTCGGGCCCTTGAGCCCATAGCGGATGGAGACATGGCCGGACACCAGATTGATCAGGCTGGCCGGAATGAAGAACGGGCTGAGACGCCGGGCACGGCCTTCGTGCACGGTGATCGCACCACCGGCGATTTCCGGCAGACCGCCGATGCCTGAGCCGATCAGGACGCCGGTCTTCCAGCGGTCCTCGTCGGCTTCCGGTTTCCAGCCCGCATCCTCGATCGCCTGTATGGCGGCGGCCATGCCGTAAATGATGAACGTGTCCATCCGGCGCTGGTCCTTGGTCGGGACCCAGGCCTCGGCATTGAAGGTGCCGTCGGCACCGTCGCCCAAAGGCACGGTGCCGCCGATCTTGGCCGGCAGATCGTATTCTTCGTAGCCTTCGAGCTTACGAATCCCAGATTGCCCGGCAAGCAGGCGCGACCAGTTAAGGTCGATGCCCGTGCCGAGGGAATTGACGATACCCAATCCGGTTACGACGACACGTCTCATTTTCGCTTATCTCACCCGGCCGCACGAACGCCCGGGCCCCCGAAGGGGGCGGGCGCAGGTGGGACGAAATCGAGCAGAGGATTATTGCTGCGATTCGATGAAGTCGATGGCGTCCTTGATGGTCAGGATCTTCTCGGCGGCGTCATCGGGAATCTCGATGCCGAACTCTTCCTCGAATGCCATGACCAGCTCCACCGTGTCGAGGCTGTCCGCGCCCAGATCGTCGATAAAGCTCGCGTTTTCAACAACTTTGGCTTCATCCACACCGAGGTGGTCATGGACGATCTTCTTTACGCGTTCAGCAACATCACTCATATCGATTCCCCTGTTGATTCCCTATTGATGGATCAGGAAATAAAGGTTGAAATTCTGACGGTGGCGGCGGGATTTCGGGGGTCCCGGACCAAGTTCGCCCGCTTCCTATCACATATCGAACGCGTTTGACCAGCCACCTCTACACACCTTCGTTCAAGCGGTCGTGACCGCCGATTTTCGGCTCAGATCATCGCCATGCCGCCGTTGACGTGGATCGTTTGCCCCGTCACGTAGGCGGCCTCGTCACTGGCCAGATAGACAGCGGCGGCGGCGATTTCCTCGGACGTGCCCATACGGCCCGCGGGAATAGCGCCCATGATAGCCTCTTTCTGGGCATCGGTCAGGTCATCGGTCATCGCCGTCTGGATGAAGCCAGGGGCGATGCAATTGACCGTGATGCCCCGCGCCGCCACTTCCTGGGCAAGCGACTTCGACATCCCGATCATGCCGGCCTTGGACGCCGCGTAATTGACCTGCCCCGCGTTGCCGGTGACCCCGACGATCGAGGTGATGCCGATGATTCGGCCCAGGCGCTTCTTCATCATGCCGCGCAGAACCGCCCGCGACAGGCGGAAGGCGGCGGTCAGGTTGACGTCGATGACCTCCTGCCAGTCCTCGTCCTTCATGCGCAGCATCAGGGTATCGCGGGTCAGGCCGGCGTTGTTGATCAGGATGTCGATGCCGCCCATGGCCGATTCGGCGTCGGCGGCCAGCGTGTTGGTGCCCTCGGCCGACGACAGGTCGGCGGGCAGGACATGGGCGCGGTCGCCCAGTTCCTTGGCCAAGGGCTCCAGCGCCTCAACCCGGCGGCCCGACAGGCCGACCGTGGCGCCGGCGCCATGCAAGGCGCGGGCGATGGCCCCACCAATGCCGCCCGAGGCCCCAGTGACCAGGGCGGTTTTTCCCGTAAGATCGAACATGGCGGTTTCCTCTACCTCTTCAATTATACAGCCCGGCCCGCGTCACAGCGAGGCGAGGAAGGCCTCGACCTCGTCCGGCGTGCCGACATTGATAACGCTGATCTCACGGTCGACGCGACGCGCCAGACCGGCCAGGATCTTGCCCGAGCCGATCTCGACCAGGGTATCGATGCCCTGGGCCTTCAATTGTTCGACGCATTCGCGCCAGCGCACCATGCCGGTGACCTGTTCGACCAGAAGACGCTTGATCTCGGCCGGGTCTTCTACCGGGGCGGCGGTGACGTTGGCCATCACCGGCACGGCCGGGGCGTTGATCTGAACGCCGCCCAGGGCTTCGTCCATGGCGTCGGCGGCGGGCTGCATCAGGGCGCAATGGAAGGGGGCAGAGACGGGCAGCAGGACGGCGCGCTTGGCGCCCGCTTCCTTGGCCAGCTCACATGCCCGCTGGACGGCGCCGGTGGAGCCGGAAATGACGATCTGGCCCGGTGCGTTGTCGTTGCCGGCCTGGCAGACCTCGCCTTCGACGGCCTGCGGCGCCGCCATGGCGTCCGCGCAAACCTTTTCGACCGCATCCATTTCCAGGCCCATGAGCGCCGCCA
Source organism: uncultured Alphaproteobacteria bacterium (assembly GCA_963976055.1). GTDB lineage: Bacteria > Pseudomonadota > Alphaproteobacteria > Rhodospirillales > Casp-alpha2 > UBA1479. The sequence continues at coordinate 190,813 of CAXBJB010000006.1, read as the reverse complement.
TGGCGCCCTGGCCCACGGGCACGGCTTTCTGCATTTCCGTGCCGCGCGTCTTCAACAGCCGCGCCGTATCGGCCAGCGAGAACGTCCCGGCGGCGGCGAGTGCCGAATATTCGCCCAGCGAATGGCCGGCGACGAAATCCGCCCGCGCCTTGAGGTCGAACCCACCCTCGGCCTTGAGGACGGCGAGCACGGCCAGACTGGCGGTCATGATCGCGGGCTGGGCGTTGGCCGTCAGGGTCAGTTCGTCCTCCGGCCCCTCGAACATGATCTTGGAAAGCTTTTGCTTCAGGGTTTCGTCCACTTCCTGGTGGACTTCGCGGGCGGCGGCGAAGGCATCATGAATGTCCTTGCCCATGCCCACAGTCTGGGACCCCTGCCCCGGAAAAATCAGTGCGCGTGCCATGAAAGCGACTGTGCTCCCTTAGTTGAATTGGGGCGAGAGGTATTGCCGCCCCACCCCCGGCCTGTCAAGGGCACACGGACGTACCCCCATCCCCGCTGCGGCTTCGTCATCGCCCGCAGCTTTAAAATATTGAAATTACTGAATAAGGTATCAGATGCTCTGAGATGTACCAATCGATAAGGAAGCCCCGGACGTGAGTGACGAAGCCAAGGAAACCAAGGGTTACGACGTCGAGGACGCCCAGGTGCGGATTTCCGTGATATGCGGAAAAGCGATCTATTTCGTAGTCGCCTTGATCCTGCTGGGAATTTCAATCGGCATTGTCGGCTATGGCCTTGGCGAGATCTGGAAGGCGTTCCGCGCCGGCACCGGCATCATCACGCCCCTGCTGGACGGTGTCGCCCTGTCGGTTCTGGGGCTGGCGGTTATTGACGTGTCCAAGTACCTGCTGGACGAAGAGGTGTTCCGCAACCGGGAACTGGGCGCCGCATCGGAAGCCCGGGCGACACTGACAAAGTTCTTCACCATCATCACCATCGCCATCAGCCTGGAAGCCATCGTGCTGATCTTCGGCTCGATCAAGGACAACGATATTCAGCGCCTGATCTATCCGGTGTACCTGCTGTTGACCGCCGTCGTCATCACCTTGGGCCTCGGCGTGTTCCAATGGCTGAACGCAAAGGCGGCGCAACTGACGAAAAAGGGCGGCTGATCTCTTCCTTCACCGATGCCTAAATCCAAGAATTCTGCGCGCTTGCGCCGGTTCCGGGAATGTGTATAGTGCGCCGCCTCGGGGCAAATTTCCCGACCTCCTTGTCGGTCAGGAAACATTGATGACCGGCTATGTCCCCTTAGGTGGGGACTGAGACAAGCCAAAGGGAGCTTATATGCCTTATTACGAAAGCGTGTTTATCGCGCGACCCGACATTTCGGCCGCTCAGGTCGACGGTCTGGTCGAAACCTTCGAAAAAGCCATCGCCGGCGGCGGCGGCAGCATCCAGAAGAAAGAATACTGGGGGCTGCGCAACCTCGCATACCGGATCAAGAAGAACCGCAAGGGCCACTACATGCTCATGAACATCGACGCGCCGGCCGATGCCGTCGCCGAGATGGAGCGCCAGATGCGGATCAACGAAGACGTCATGCGTCACATGACCCTGCGCGTTGACGAACTTGAAGAAGGTCCGTCCGTGATCATCCAGAACAAGGACCGCGGCGACGAACGCCCGCGCCGGGGCCCGCGCCCTGACCGGGGCGACCGTCCTGACCGGGGCGACCGCCCCGACCGTGGCCCGCGCCCTGATTTTGATGGTGGCGACTCCGGTCGCAATCGCGACAGAGGAGACGACGCATGAGTGAAGAATCCGGAAAGCCCGCCGGCCGTAGCGCCCGGCCGGTCTTCAATCGGCGCCGTAAAAGCTGCCCGTTCGCCGGGCCGAACGGCCCGAAGATCGATTACAAGGACACGCGCCTGCTGGGCCGCTTCATTTCCGAACGCGGAAAGATCGTCCCCTCGCGCATCACCGCCGTTTCCAACAAGAAACAGCGTGAACTTGCCAAAGCCATCAAACAAGCCCGCTTCCTTGCCTTGCTTCCCTACGTGGTGAAGTAACTGCTAACCGTGCCCCGCGAAACGGGGCACGGAACAGGGATACTTAAGCCGATGCCGAAATCGTACCTGATCGCCATCTGTGCAGGTCTTTTAAGCCTGGTGGCGGCCATGCCGGCCCTGAACGGCGCCCCCGGTGGGCTGTTGCTGTTCTATGTTGCCGCCCTGCCCATCTACATGGCCGGTTTCGCCTTCGGCGCGACGGCGGGCACGGTGGCGACGGTCAGCGGTTTCGTCGCGGCGACGGCTTTGGGCGGCGTGCTGGTGGCCGGGGTCTTCGCCCTGGTCCACCTGCTGCCGGCCTGGACCGTGATCCGGCAAGCCATGCTTCAGCGCACGGCACCCGACGGCCATACGGAATGGATGGCCCCGGGTCCGATCGTCGCCGGCCTGTCCGGCATGGCGGCGACGATGATGCTTCTGGCGGGTCTGGTGTTCTACGCCAACGGCACAGGTCTCAGCACCATCGTCACCGACCGTCTGACCGACGTTCTGGCGGCCGTGTCGCCAAACACGCCGCAGGCGGCGCGCGACGAGATGGTGGCGCTTTACGGCCCGCTTCTGCCGGCATCCCTGGGATCGAGCTGGGTCATCATGGCCCTGGTCAGCGCCGCCGTGGCGCAGGCCATCCTGGCCCGGATGGGGCGTAACCTGCGCCCGACCCCGCGCTACGCCAACATGGTTCTGCCGGAATGGATTTCCTGGGCCATGGTGGGGGCGGCCCTGGTGTCCCTGGTCGCAAGCGGCGAGGTTCAGTTCCTCGCCCGCAACCTGACCTTGGCCCTGGCCGTACCGTTCTTCCTGTTGGGCCTCGCCGTCATCCACCACTGGGCGCGGCGGATCCGGAACGGGATGTTGGCCCTGGTGGCTGTCTACTTTCTAATTTTCGTTGTCGGCTGGGCCGGTCTTCTTGTGACCGCCGCGGTCGGCGTTCTGGAACAATGGGGCGGCATCCGTCATCGGCTGACCGGCCCCGCAGGCGGCACCTCGCCGCATGATGATTAATTAGGAGAGATCGCAATGGACGTGATCCTGTTGGAACGTATCGAGAAACTGGGCCAGATGGGCGACGTGGTTAAAGTCAAGGCCGGCTTTGCCCGCAATTACCTGCTGCCCCAGAAGAAGGCCCTGCGCGCGACCGAAGACAACAAGCGCGTGTTCGAGGCCCAGAAGGCGCAGCTTGAAGCCCAGAACCTGGAAAACCGCAAGGAAGCGGAAGCCGTCTCAACCAAGATGGACGGCGAAAAGGTCGTTCTGATCCGTCAGGCCGGCGAGGCCGGGCAGCTGTACGGTTCGGTCAACGCCCGCGACGTCGCCGAGGCCCTGGAAGCCGCGGGCTTCACCGTCGCCCGCCACCAGGTCGAACTGGCCCGCCCGATCAAGACCCTGGGCCTGCATGACGTCATCGTGCGCCTGCACCCGGAAGTCACGGTGACGATCACCGCCAACGTCGCCCGCACGCCGGACGAGGCCCAGGTCCAGTCCGACACCGGCGTGGCCCTTGTCGGCGATGACGCCAAGGAAGCCGCCGACATCGCCGCCGAGGCCGCCGAAGCCGTCGCCGCCCAGGCCGACGCCGTGTTCGAGGAAGACGTCGCCGGTGAGGCCGTCGCCGAAGCCGCCGAGGACGCCGCCGACGAGGCCGAAGCCGCCGCCAAGAAAAAGGCCGATGCCGAAGCCCGCGCCGTTGCCGCCGCCGCGGAAGCCGCTGCTGAGGCCGACGAAGACAAGTAAGCCTTCCCGCCCATCCGGCGGAACAGGTGAAAGAAGGCGGTCCCGTTGGGGCCGCCTTTTTTCGTGTCCGGGCACCGCGGATTACGGCGGATTGACACCACCGGTATTTTTTAGAACAATTATAAATTCCCGCGGTTGCTTTTGCGTTTCAGGGAAACGCCCAGGGGTAAGAACTGGCATTCCTGCCCCGGGGGAGGTGGAAAATGCTGTTTGCGCATGTTCTTCGCCATATCGTCCAGACCGGCAGACTGACGGCCATCGACGCCCACGGACGTGAACACGTCTTTTCCGGCTCACCCGGCGCCAATCTGACCATCCGATTTCACGACCCGTCCCTCCATTGGAAGCTGTTCTTCAACCCGGGCCTGTACCTGGGCGAGGCCTATATGGACGGCACCTTCACGGTCGAGGACGGCACGATCTTCGATTTCCTGGATTTCATCACCGCCAACATGGACAACAGCGGCGAACACCCGATGATGTCCTGGGTCGCCGCCGCCGACACCCTGTTCCGCCGCGTGCAGCAATACAATCCGGCGTCGCGGGCACGGAAGAACGTGGCCCATCATTACGACCTCAACGGGCGGCTGTACGAGCTGTTCCTGGACCGCGACCGGCAATATTCCTGCGCCTATTTCCAAACGCCGCAGGACAGCCTGGACACCGCGCAGTTGAACAAAAAGCGCCATCTGGCGGCCAAACTAATGATCGAGCCCGGCATGAAGGTGCTGGACATCGGCTGCGGTTGGGGTGGCCTGGGCATCTATCTGGCCGGCGAACTGGGGGCCCAGGTCACGGGCCTGACCCTGTCGACGGAACAACTCGGCGTGGCCCGGGAGCGGGCGGCCAAGGCGGGGCTGTCGGACCGGATTGAATTCCATTTGCGCGACTATCGGGAACAGACGGGCACCTTCGACCGCATCGTGTCCGTCGGCATGTTCGAACATGTCGGCATCACCTATTTCCTGGAATACTTCGACACCGTGAGGAACCTTCTGACCGACGACGGCGTGGCGCTGATCCACACCATCGGGCGGTCGGAGGTTCCGCGCGCGACCAACCCGTGGATCCGCAAATACATCTTTCCCGGCGGCTATGTTCCGGCCCTGTCCGAGGTCATGCGCAGCATCGAACAGACAAGCCTGATCACCACGGATGTGGAAATCCTGCGCCTGCATTACGCGGAAACCCTGAAGCATTGGCGCCACCGCTTCCATAAGCGGCGCGACGAGGCCAAAGCGCTTTATGATGAACGCTTCTGCCGCATGTGGGAATATTATCTGGCGGCCAGCGAATGTTCGTTCCGAAACATGGACAACGTGGTGTTCCAGATCCAACTGGCGAAGAAGCGTGACGTGCTGCCGCTGACCCGCGACTACATCACCGAATGGGAGAAGCGGGCGAATCGCCGGCAAAAGGCATCGACCCGCGACGGCGCCGCCGCCTGACGCCAGAAGCCCCAAGACCGCGCCTGCCCCGGCGTTCGACCGGCCGCCTTGAATTTATCCACAATCCATCCCCATACTCACATTCCTACCGTCGGGTATGGAATTGATCCCCGGTGAAGCACTTATCCCCACACCCGCCCCTACCTCGCCGGTGCGGCATTCGGTAATCAGTAAGCCATGAACACGACCCTCACCGATCCCCCCGAAGACACCCTGTCGCACGCCGAAGACCCGTACCACGACGACGCCCCCCATCGCGGCACCCCGGGCGGCGGTCACGACCACGGCGCGGCGGCGGGTTTTCGCTCCATGCCGCACAACCTGGATGCGGAGAAGGCGCTGCTCGGCGCCCTTCTGGTCAACAACCGGGCGTATGAGCAGGTCGCCGAGTTCCTCAAACCGGAACACTTCGCCGTCGAGCAGCACGCCAAGGTATATCAGGCGGCGGAAAAGCTCATCGATCACGGCCAGATCGCCGACCCGGTGACCCTGAAGCGGTTTTTCGAGAACGAAAACTCCCTCACGGAAATCGGCGGCCCGGCCTATCTCACCGATCTGGCGGCCAGCGCCGTCACCGTCATCAACGCCCGCGAATACGGGCGCATCGTCTATGACCTGTATCTGAGACGCGAGCTGATCAACCTGGGCGAGGACGTGGTCAACGGCGCCTATGGCGGCGAGGTCGACGAGACCGCGACGGACCAGATCGAGCGCGCCGAACAGGCGCTCTACGACCTTGCCACATCGGGCAATTACGAAGGCGGGTTCCAGGACTTCAAGTCGTCGGTCGTCGCCGCCATCAACTCCGCCGAACTGGCGCATAAGCGCGACGGCGGTCTGGCCGGCGTGGCCACCGACTTCATCGACATGGACGCGCTGCTGGGCGGCCTGCATTCGTCGGATTTGATCATCCTGGCCGGCCGGCCTTCCATGGGCAAAACGGCCTTGGCCACCAACATTGCCTTCAACGTGGCCTGGAACCATTCCCGCACCCAAGGAGCCGAGGGCGCCGTGGTCGGCTTTTTCTCCCTGGAAATGTCGGCGGAACAGTTGGCCAGCCGTATTCTTTCGGAACAGGCGGAAATCGGCTCCGATCGCATCCGCAAGGGGCTTCTGGAGAACGATGAGTTCACCAAGCTGGTCAGCGCCTCGACCACCCTGCACAATATCCCGCTGTTCATCGACGACACCCCGGCGCTAACCGTCAGTGCGCTCCGCACCCGTGCCCGGCGCCTGAAACGCCGCCACAATCTGGGCCTGATCGTGATCGATTATCTTCAGCTGGTGTCCGGCTCCTCAACCAGTCGCAGCGACGGCCGCGTCCAGGAAGTGTCGGAAATCACCCGCGGTCTGAAGACCCTGGCCAAGGAACTGGAGGTCCCCGTGCTGGCCCTGTCGCAATTGTCGCGAACGGTCGAACAACGCGACCCGCCGCGCCCGCAGTTGGCGGACCTTCGTGAATCAGGGTCCATCGAACAGGACGCCGACGTGGTCATGTTCATCTACCGCGAAGAATATTACATGGAGCGCAAGAAGCCGTCGCGCCGCGCCGACGAGGACGACAGCAAGCTGGTCGAACGTCTGGAGCGCTGGGAAGGTGCGTTGCAGGACATCCATCAGGTTGCCGAAGTAATCGTCGCCAAGCAGCGCCACGGCCCCATCGGCAACGTGCCCATGCATTTCAACGGCGCCTTCACGCGGTTCGGAAACCTGTCGAAGGACCATCCCTACCGCCAGCGTTTCCATGGCGACGACTGACGAACGGCAATCCGGCGGCGTCGACGCGCGCCTGGCCGGTGCTGTATTGACCGTCGATCTGGCCGCCCTTCAGGCCAATTACCGGCTTATTTCCAACAGGCTTACCGGCGGCGCCACGGCATCGGCCGTGGTCAAGGCGGACGCCTACGGCATCGGCATCGGCCCGGCGGCCAAGGCGCTGTGGGCGGCAGGTGCGCGCGATTTTTTCGTCGCCCATGCGGACGAAGGCGTGACCTTGCGCGGACATCTGACGGACGCCCGCATCCATGTCCTCAACGGCGCCCATGACGGGGCCGAGGACGCGTTCCTGGAACACGGCCTGATCCCCGCCCTCAACTGCCTGGGCGACGCCGCGCGCTGGCGTGCCTTCTGCGCCCAGGCGGGAAAGCCCCTGCCCTGCGTCCTGCATGTCGACACGGGCATGTGCCGCCTGGGCCTGGACCGGCGGGAGTACGCCCGCGTGGTGGCCGACCCCTCCTTGCTCGACGGCCTCGACATCCAAATCGTGATGAGCCACCTCGCCTCCGCCGACGAAGACAGCCCGCAGAACGCCCAGCAGCTTGCCCTGTTCCGGGACGCCAGGGCACATCTGCCCATGGGGCAGGCGTCCTTCGCAAATTCGTCGGGCGTGTTCCTCGGGCCCGATTATCACTTCGATCTGGCCCGCCCGGGGGTCGCCCTCTACGGCGTCAACCCGACCCCCGGCAGCCCCAACCCCATGGCGCAAGTCGTTCGTCTGAAAGCAAAAATCCTGCAGGTGCGGGACGTTGACAGTGCCGAGACCGTTGGCTACGGTGCCACCCACCGGATCGCGGGCCCTTCCCGCATCGCGACCCTGCCCGTGGGCTATGCGGACGGCTATCTCCGTTCTCTCGGCAACCGGGCAACGGCGTATATCGGGGACTACGAGGCGCCCCTAGTGGGACGGGTATCCATGGATCTCATCACCATCGACGTGACGGCCGTACCCGAGGCCCAGTGCCGGCCCGGCATGACGGTCGACCTGATCGGCCCCCGCCACACGGTCGACGATCTGGCCACCCAGGCCGGAACCATCGGCTATGAAATTCTGACCTCGCTCGGCCGCCGGTATCACCGCGTCTACGCGGACGGCGCGGCTTAGACACGATGAAGCTCCTGCAAGCCATCGGCCGGGTCTTCCTGGCCTTTCTCGGCGCCGCAGGGCGGCTCATCATGTTCGCCGCGACCGCGGTCACCCATTGCTTCCTACCGCCCTATTACCCCCGCATCATGATCCGCCAGATGGTCGAGATCGGGTATTTCTCCCTGCCGGTGGTCGGCTTGACGGCGATCTTCGCGGGCATGGTGCTGGCACTGCAAAGCTATACCGGCTTCGCCCGTTTCTCGGCCGAGGGCGCCATCGCCAACGTGGTCGTCCTGTCGATCACCCGCGAACTGGCTCCCGTGCTGGGCGGGCTGATGATCGCCGGGCGTGTGGGTGCGTCCATGGCGGCCGAGATCGGCACCATGCGGGTGACCGAACAGATCGACGCGCTGACGACGCTCTCGACCAACGCCTTCAAATACCTGGTAGTACCACGCATCATCGCCGGGGTGATCATGCTGCCGATTCTGATTTTCGTCGCCGACATCATCGGCGTGTTCGGCGGCTTTCTGGTGTCGGTCTACAAGCTGGGCTTCAACCCGGCCATCTACCTGCAGAACACCTGGGATTTCCTGGAACCGCTGGACGTCATTTCCGGCCTTGTGAAGGCATCGGTGTTCGGCTTCCTGGTGGCGTTGATGGGCTGCTACCACGGCTATTATTCCAAGGGCGGCGCCCAGGGCGTGGGGGCGGCGACGACCAATTCCGTGGTCTCGTCCTCGATCCTGATCCTCTGCTTCAACTACATCCTGACCGAAGCCTTCTTCGGCCTGTAAGGCGGGCACCATGGTCGAGCCGAAAATCCAATTGCGCGGCGTGACCAAGGCCTTCGGGACCAAGAAGGTCCTGACCGGGGTCGATCTGGAGGTTTCCAAGGGCGAAAGCGTGGTCATCATCGGCGGTTCGGGCACGGGCAAGTCGGTGACGCTGAAATGCATCCTGGGCCTGCTTCGGCCCGACGCGGGCTCCATCAAGATCGACGGCAAGGAAGTAACGGGCATGTCGGCGTCGGCGCGCGACCAGGTCAACCGCCAGGTCGGCATGCTGTTTCAGGGCGGCGCCCTGTTCGATTCCCTTCCTGTCTGGGAAAACGTCGCCTTCGGCCTGCTGTCGCGGGGGCAATATGGGCGCGGCGAAGCGCGCGAAATCGCCCTCAAGAAGCTCGCCCTGGTCGGCCTCAAGCCACACCTGGCCGACGCTTGGCCGTCGGATCTGTCCATCGGCATGCAGAAACGCGTGGGACTCGCCCGCGCCATCGCCACGGACCCGGAAATCATCTTTTTCGACGAACCGACGACAGGCCTCGACCCGATCATGGCCGACATGATCAACGAGTTGATCGTCCACGTGAATCGCGAGGTAGGTGCCACGGCGCTGTCGATCTCCCACGATATGGAATCGGCGCGCAAGACCGGCGACCGCATCGCCATGCTGTATCAAGGCAAGATCGTCTGGGCCGGCGATCCGGATTCCGCCGAGGCGGCGGCCAACCCGATCGTCGACCAATTCGTCCACGGCCGCGTCGATGGGCCGATCAAGATGCAGGTGCGGGCCTGAGACGCCCCGCCCCTCAATTGAATGGTTGGCGGGCGGCGGCCTGTCTTATGGGCATCGCACCTGAAAAAGAATGTGATGAAAATGGGTGAAACGAACAAGCCGGCCTTTCCGCAAACACCGGATGGCGTCACCGATTGGGAAAAAGTCTTTGAAGACCCCGATCAAGGTTTGGTCTCGGTGATCCGCACCGCCCAAACGTCGGATAACCTGCGCGCCTGCATGATGATCGTGATCCGGCAGTTGTTCACCCGGGATAATGACGAGCTTCAGGTTGCACAATTAACCCGGCAACTTGACGACCTGTTGGCCCAGTCGGGTGGTGCCGTCCCAACGGACGCCGCAATCGCCATGCTGCGCCAAATCAAGACCCAGCGACAGGAAATGGCCCAGGCCTATCTGGCCGGTAAGAAAAGAAAAAAACGCCGGAAGAACCGGCGCGCCACCGGTTCGGCCGCCACGAAAAACGCCATCTACCTTCTGTTCAAGAACCCCAAATACTTCATCGGCCTGGGTCTCGTTTTGACAATCCTATTGGTCGGGGTCATCGCCGCCCTCGTCATTGGCGGGACACACACGGCGGAAGATATTGAGCGCGCAGAGCATTCCGCCGGCCAAGATTCCGCCGCCCCACCAAAAGAGGATGCGGATGGCAAAGACACGCCGAAGGCAACGTCGGCCCCGCAGGACATGCCCCTGCCCGAATTCAAGCCAACGAAGCGAGAGGCCGCGACAGCACCCGTGGCCGTTGTTCTGCGCCACGTCACCCTTCCACGCAGCCTCGGCAAATGGAAACGCGGCCCGAGCCACGTGATGCCGTTTATCTTCGTCAAGGACGAGGACAATGTTGCCAACGTGTGCCGACAGTTACCCCATATCCTGAGCACTCTGAACGTGGAACTCAGCAAGGCATTCCAGGATATCGACGTGTTCGATGAACAGATTCTTGCGGGCGTCGCGCGGCGCGTCGGGATCATTCTGAACTCCCGGCTCGAACAGCCTTCTGTCACGGGTATTCGCTTGGCGATCCCCATGGATTCAAGAGACTATCCGCCCGCAAAATGCGCCCTGGCGTCGGACGCCTTCGCAAAATATTTGAAATAGGCTGGCGCGCGATCCTCCCTAGCCGGAAAATCCCGCCCCCGCCTTTTTGTACTCGTCGCGCGGCGGCGAGAAGATATCGAGGATCACGGCCCCCCCGGGCCCGGCCTTGAAGCCGTGCTCCACCCCGCCGGGCGAACACCAGAAATCCCCCACCTTCACCGGGAATTCCTTGCCGTCCTGGGTCCGCACGCCCGATCCTTCGAGCATCACCCCCCATTGTTCCTGCGGGTGGCTGTGGATGCTGCCCTGGGCGTTGGGTTCCGCCCGCACGACGGACAGCATGGCCTGGTCGCCCGGGAAGATGCGGGTTTCGATGCCGTCGCAGAGCACGCGATGGATGCCCTGGGAAAGGTCGTGAAGATTGAAGAAATTGTCGTCGGCCATGATGTCCTCCCGAAACGCGTTCATTGATTTTGCGGCCGGATCATCGTCCGCGCCGCTCCTTGCCTTAACTCTTCGGAGAAAACCGCAGGAAGTTCAAGGGCCTGCCGTTCAGGTTTCGCCCATTTCATGCCAAACGTCGTCAATCAGACGCCGGACCGCCCGGTCCTCGGGGATCGGGTGGCGTTCCGTATCCCGCACTTGGCCGTCATAGGCCGCGTGCCCGCCCTCCGCGAACAGGCGCTGGAAGGCCTCCCGCGCGTCGTCGGTGCGGTCCAGAAGGGCCAGGGCATAGGCCCTGTTGCCCGCCGCATAGGTCCGATAGGTCGGCTCGCCTTGAATTGCGAGGGATTGGTCGAACCGCGCAAGCGCCTGTTTCAGCCCCCAACGAAAGGCCTGCTCCGCGTCCGCGTCCAGTTCCGGCACGGCGGCCCGCGCTGCCTTGGCATCCATCATGTCGATAAAGCCGAGGCCGTTAAGGGATCGCGCCCATTGCACCCGCGCTGCCGGGTCGGGGGAAAAGCGCAAGGCAGCCTCGACGGCGGTAAAGTCGGCCAGCGCCCCGTCCAGATCCATGCGCTCCGCCAACGTCATGCCTCGGTCGACTTGGCGCTCGGCCGCGGCCGGCGTGAGGTTCGCTGCTGTGTCGTTATCGTCGTTCATGATGCCCTCCCGACCGCATTCTTATGGCGGCAAACCGAGATTCGGGCAAGATTCGCAGGTAGTGGCGGCCCGGGTTTGCCTTGCCCCTGCCCGCCCCACGCGATATGAGAAACGAATTCGAACTGTCCATCTCGATCACCCCGGAAAGGCAAGGTTCCATTGGCCAAGCGCCCGGCGAGCCAGTACGTCTGTCAGGAATGCGGCGCCGTCCATCATCGGTGGTCCGGCAAGTGCGACGGCTGCGACGCCTGGAACACCCTGGTCGAGGAATCCCAGGGCGACGCCACGCCCAAGGGCCTGGGCACCGGCCGCAAGGGCCGCAGGATCGAATTCGTCGGTCTGAAGGGCGAGAATCCCCAGCCGCCGCGTTGGACCGCCAATATGGAAGAGTTCGACCGCGTCACCGGCGGCGGTCTCGTGCAGGGCTCCGCCGTGCTGGTCGGCGGCGACCCGGGGATCGGCAAATCGACCCTTCTGATGCAGGTCGCGGCCAAACTGGCCGCCAATCATTCAACCGCCTATATCTCGGGCGAGGAAGCGGTCGAACAACTTCGTCTGCGCGCCCGGCGCCTGGGCTTGTCCGACGCCCCGGTGCAGTTGACGGCGGCAACCAATGTGCGCGACATCGTAGCCACCCTGGACGCTCCCGGCGGCCCGGACCTGGTCATCATCGACAGCATCCAGACCATGTTCGTCGATACCCTGGAATCGGCCCCCGGCACGGTTGCCCAGGTGCGGACCTCGGCCCAGGAGTTGATCCGCCTGGCCAAGCGCCGGGGCTTTGCGCTGATCCTGGTCGGCCATGTCACCAAGGAAGGCACCATCGCCGGCCCCCGCGTGCTTGAACACATGGTCGATACGGTGCTGTATTTCGAGGGCGAGCGCGGCCACCAGTTCCGCATCCTGCGCGCTGTCAAGAACCGCTTCGGCCCGGCCGACGAGATCGGCGTGTTCGAAATGACCGACGGCGGCCTGAACGAAATCACCAATCCCTCCGCCCTGTTTTTGGGCGACCGTGACGACGGCGACGGCCGTGAGGCCGGCTCGGCCGTATTCGCCGGGATCGAAGGATCCCGCCCGGTGCTGGTGGAAATTCAGGCCCTGGTGGCACATTCATCGCTCGGCACGCCGCGGCGCGCCGTGGTCGGCTGGGATTCCGGCCGTCTGTCCATGATCCTGGCCGTTCTCGAAGCCCGGTGCGGCCTTGCGCTGGGGGCATGCGACGTGTACCTAAACGTGGCCGGCGGGCTTCGCATCGGCGAGCCGGCGGCGGACCTTGCCGTCGCCGCGGCTTTGGTGTCGTCCCTGACGGGCGTGGCCCTGCCGCCGGAAACGGTGGTGTTCGGCGAAATCGGCCTGTCCGGGGAAATCCGCCCCGTCAGCCGCACGGATGTGCGCCTGAAAGAAGCCGGCAAGCTGGGCTTTACCGGCGCCTTCGTGCCGAGGGTCCGGGGCAAAAGCAAGGAAGGGGCGGCCGCCCGCGACGCGGGCCTGACGGTGAAGGCGCTGGAACGGTTGGACGACCTTGTGACCCTATTCGAAACAGGCGCGGCGCCCAAACAGCCCGCCCGGTCCGCTTCGTGACCGGGCGCCGGAGGCGGACCGCGACATGGAACCCCTTAAGGATCTGCCGGTGAACGTGGTTGATCTCGCCGTCCTCGCGGTGCTGCTGGTATCCGCCGTGTTCGCCTATGCCCGCGGCTTCATGCACGAAATCCTGTCGATCGGCGGCTGGGTCGGCGCCATTTTCGCGACCATCTACGGCTTTCCCTATGTCCAGCCCTATGCCCGTGACCTGATCCCCATCCAGCTTGTGGCGGATCTGGCGGCCGGCGTCGTGGTCTTCGTGTTCACCCTGTTTTCCCTGTCGTTCATCATCCGCGCCATCGCCAAGCACATTCAGCAAAGCTCGCTCAACGTGCTCGACCGTTCCCTGGGCTTTTTGTTCGGCCTGGTGCGGGGCGGCCTCATCGTCTGCCTGATCTACCTCGGCATCGAATTCCTGATGACGCCCGAGGAACAGCCGAAATGGATCCGCGACGCCAAGTCCATGCCCCTGATTCTGCGGGGATCGGACACCCTGCGCGGCCTGATTCCCGACAACCTGGAAGGCAAGCTGAAGGAAGCCGCCCCTTCGGGCTTTTCCGGGCGCATGCCCAATTTGCCCAAGACCGAGGGCGAGGCCCTCAAGCGCCTGTTCACCCCGCCGGCTGACGGCGGGAAAACCACACCAAAGGACGCCTATGGCTCGAAAGAGCGGGCGATCATGGACCGCGCCATCGAAAACGCCACCGGCCAAAGCAAATAATCGAGTGCGCCGGAGCAAAATAACGATGAAAAGCGATCCGATCCGGAGTACATACCCGACATGAATTCTCCCCTGCTCCTGCCCGCGTCTCCCTTCACGGCGTCGGCCCATCGCAAAGCCGCCCCCTGGGATGACGACAAGCTGCGCGAGGAATGCGGCGTATTCGGCATCTCCGGCCACGAAGACGCCGCCGCCCACACCGCGCTGGGCCTGCACGCGCTCCAGCACCGGGGCCAGGAATCGGCCGGGATCGTCGCCTATGACGGCGAACAGTTCCACAGCCACCGGGCCCTCGGCCTGGTCGGCGACAACTTCAACGACATGGACACCATGGCCCGCCTCAAGGGCAGCGTCGCCATGGGGCATGTGCGCTATTCCACCTCGGGCGGCACGTTCATCCGCAACATCCAGCCGCTGTTCGCCGAATTCATATTCGGCGGTCTGGCCGTCGCCCATAACGGCAACCTGACCAACGCCTACCAGCTGCGTCAGGCCCTGGTCGAACGAGGCAACATCTTCCAGTCGACCAGCGACACCGAAGTCATCATCCATCTGATGGCCGTGAGCGGCGCCGGCCATGTCATCGACCGGCTGATCGACGCCTTGCGCCAGATCGAGGGTGCTTATTCCCTGGTCGCCATGACCCAGAAAAAACTGATCGGCGTGCGCGACCCCATGGGCGTGCGGCCGCTGGTCCTGGGCCGGTTGGGTGACTCACACATTCTGGCATCGGAAACCTGTGCGCTCGACATCATCGGCGCTGACTTCATCCGCGACGTGGAGCCGGGCGAAATCATCGTCATCGACGCCAACGGCGTGAACAGCTACCACCCCTTCGGCACCAGCCGCACGCGGCGGTTCTGCATCTTCGAACATATCTATTTCGCGCGGCCCGATTCCATCATCGAAGGGCAGAACGTCTACGAAGTGCGCAAGCGCATCGGCGCCGAATTGGCCCACGAATCCCCCGTCGAGGCCGATGTCGTCGTGCCGGTGCCGGATTCCGGCGTGCCCTCGGCCATCGGATTCGCGCGCGAGACGGGGATTCCGTTCGAGCTGGGGATCATCCGCAACCACTACGTGGGTCGTACCTTCATCGAGCCGACGGACAACATCCGCCACCTGGGTGTGCGCCTGAAGCACAACGGCAACGTGGCCGAACTGAAGGGCAAGCGCGTCGTCCTGGTCGACGATTCCATCGTCCGCGGCACGACCTCGGTAAAGATCGTCGAGATGGTGCGCGACGCCGGGGCGACAGAGGTCCACATGCGGATTTCCAGCCCGCCGACGACCCATTCCTGCTTCTACGGGATCGATACCCCGGAACGCTCGCAGTTGCTCGCCGCCCAGCATGACATTCAGGGCATGGCCGACATCATCGGCGTCGACAGCCTGGCCTTCATTTCCTGGGATGGGCTTTACCGCGCCGTCGGCGAGACCGGCCGCGACATGGAAATCCCGCGCTATTGCGACGCCTGCTTCACCGGCGACTATCCCATTCCCCTGACCGACCGCGAAGCGGACCGGGGACCGCGCCAGTTGTCCCTTCTGGAAGAGGGTTAGGGCCTTTGCCGGGCGGCCGTCTCGAAAACCGGATCGCAGTGATCACCGGGGCGACCCGGGGCATCGGCCGCGCCGTGGCGGGGCGCTTCGCCGCCGAGGGCGCCGAGTTGATCCTGATCGGCCGGACCACCGGCGCACTTGAGGAAGTGGACGACGAGGTCCGCGCCGCATCGGGCCGAGGCGCCACCCTGGTGCCCATGGACCTGACCGATTTCGACGCCATCGACCGCCTGGGCGCCGCCATCTTCGAACGCCACGGTAGGCTCGACATCCTGGTCGGCAACGCAGGCATGCTGGGCAACCTGAGCCCGCTGGCCCATACGGACCCCAAGGTCTGGGACAAGGTCATGGCCATCAACACGACCGCCAACTGGCGCCTGATCCGATCCTTCGACCCGCTGCTGCGCACGTCCGACGCCGGGCGGGTGGTCATGGTCACCTCGACGGTCGGGCATGAGCCGCGCGCCTATTGGTCGGCCTATGCCGTGTCGAAGGCGGCGCTGGAAATGGCGACAAGGATCTACGCCGAGGAAACGGTGAAGACCAACGTCAAGGTCAACATCCTCAATCCCGGCGCGACGCGGACCAACATGCGGGCCCGCGCCTTCCCCGGGGAAGACCCGGAAACGGTCAAGACGCCCGCGTCGATCACCGAGGACTTCGTGCGCCTGTGCGAGCCCGCCTGCACCCTGCACGGCGAAATCGTGACCGCCAAGGACCCCCCCGCGGAAAGCTGACATGGCCATCAACGCCATCGCCCTGACCTGGCCGCCTTCCGCCGTTCACGGCTGGGGCGTGTTCGGAGCCAACCTGCTGCGCGAAGTCCTGCGCCGGGGGGCACCCAAACCGATCACCCTATTCGCCATGCAGCCGGAATTGATCGATGCAACCGACCGCACCCTTTTCCAGCCCCTGATGGTGGAACAACGTCAGATCGAACAACAGATCGGCGCCACCCAGGGAAACGTGACCCTCGGGGGCGTGCATGTTCTGCACTCCCTTGGCAACAACCTGGAAGAACCGCCGGCCGCCGGCCGCTTCCGGGGCGAACCCAATGTCGGCTTCACGTTTTTCGAGAACATGGTGTTCGGCGACGACGTGGCCGCCCGCAACGCCCATTTCCAGATCATGATGGCGGGATCGACCTGGAACGCGGACATTCTACGCGACCTGGGGTTTTCCCGCGTCGGCTGCGTGTTCCAGGGCATCGACCCCGGCGCTTTCGCCCCCGGCCCGCGCACGGGCCGGTTCGGCGACCGCTTCGTGGTGTTTTCCGGCGGTAAGTTGGAACTGCGCAAGGGCCAGGACCTGGTGGTCGCCGCGTTCAAACGGTTTCAGGCGCGCCATCCCGACGCCCTTCTGGTCACTGTCTGGCTGAATCCCTGGCCGGAAATCATGGCCGACATGGCGGCAAGTCCCCATGTCGACGGCCCGCCCGCCATGGACCAACCGTTCCCGAACTGCATCGACGACTGGGTCCGCGCCCAGGGTGTGCCGGAAGGGGCCCATACGGACCTCAGCCCGACCTTCAATGCCGACATGCCGGCACTGCTCCGCGAATGCGACGCGGCGGTGTTCCCCAACCGCTGTGAGGGCGGCACCAACCTGGTCGCCATGGAAGCCCTGGCATCCGGCCTGCCCTGTGTGCTGTCGGCCAACAGCGGCCACCTGGACCTGATCGGCCCGGACGGGGGCGGCCATTGTTATCCCCTGACCCGGCAGACGCCCGTCACCTTCGGCCCGCAGGGGGCCGACCATTGGCGCGAGTCCGATGTCGAGGAAATCGTCGAGAACCTGGAAGATATCTATCAGGACCGCGACGGTGCCCGTCGCCGGGGACAGGCGGCCAACGCCTTCATGCAGGATTGGTCCTGGCGCAACCAGATCGGCAGGCTGTTGTCGGAGTTGGACAGGTTGACGCCCTGACCCGCCCCCAACCGGCGGGTCAGCGAACCGGCGGTTCGTCCAGGGTCTTAATGACCCGTGCGGCGCCCCCGTGGGCCGGGTCCAGTTCCAGAACCTTCAGGGCGTCCGCCCGCGCCATCTTGGCGTTGCCTGCGCCGAGGGCGGCCAGCGCACGGGCGTAAAGCGCCGCCAGATACCCCGGTTTGAGCGCGATGGCGCGGCTGTAATCCTCGATGGCGCTGACGTGGTTGCCGAGCGCGCCATGAACCAGCCCCCGGTAATAGAAGTTTTCCGGATCGCCGGCCCCCAGATTGACGGCCATGTTCATGTCCGACAAGGCGGCGGGATAATTCTCAAGATAGGCCTGAGTCAGGCCCCGTTCGGTGAAATAATCCGGTTCCGAGCCCTTCAGGTCGATGGCCAAGGAAAAATCCCCGAGTGCGCGCTTGTAATCGCCCTGAGACCGATAGTACTTGCCGCGCAGGACAAGGGCCTCACGGTTGCGCGGCTGCACACGCAGCACTTCGTTGAGGTCCAGGATGGCGGTGTCCAGGCGGCCGCTCTGGGCCCGGGTCTTGGCGCGTTCCATGAACGTCGACATATCCTGGGGGCGAAGCTTGGCCGCCTCGGCATAGTCTTCTTCCGCATCATTGAACTTTCCCGCGTCGCCGTAGGCCGCCCCTCGGTTCACATAGGCGCGGAAATACTTGGGGCGCAGCTTGATGGCGCGGGAGAAATCGCGGATCGCGGCATCGATGTTACCCAGGCGCCGATAGGTCGCCCCCCGGTTGTTGTGAACCCGCGCCAGATCGCCATCGTTCAACGTGCCCGCGTCAATCGCCTTGGTGAACAGGTCGATCGCCTGCGGCAGGCTGCCGGCCTTGGCCGCGGCGACCCCGGCTTCGAAATCCTGAGCCGCCTGGGCCTGGACAGGCCCCGCCGGCCAGATCACGGCAACCGTCAGCAACAGAATGGCCGCCAGGCGCACCAATAGCCTTGTCATTCTCACGTCTCTCCGATCGGCGAAGCCGCCGAACCGCCGGAAGGCGGCCCGGAAGGATGAATTCCAGGGCTGGACTTAACAGATGAGGCGCCCCGGGCGCAATCTATGAAGGCCCGGCAGCGGGCAACCGCCTCAGATCTTGTAACCCAGGCGCAACCCGCCCCAATGGCGCCCGCGCACGGTGATCGGCGCCGACAGGTCCTTCATCAGAACGAAGTTCCCCCCGCCCATGTCACGGCGGTAGGTCTGCAGGAAGAAGGACTGCGTGTTCTGGCCCGCACGCAGACCCGTGCGGTCGTTGAACAGGCGCCGGTTGCGGCAGTTGCCGTTGTTCCACACGGGATCGTCCCCCTGGGGCTTGGAAAACTTGATGTTATGGGTCGGCAGGAACCCGTTGCGGTCGACGGCGGCGCAGAACACGACCTTGTCGTCGAAGGTCAGCATGGGTTCCTGAATGTCCGGCAGCAGGCGGTCCGTCAAGTTGACGAAGGGTGTCATGCATTGTTCCGGGTTGGTGCCGGGGATCGGTTCGTAGTTTTCGGAAAACAGGGCGTCTTCGGTAATCTCGCCGGCGTCCAGGGCGGCTTCGAAGCGGCGGGCGATCTCGTTGGCCCGGGACTGGATTTCACGGATGAATCGGCTGTCCGAGGTTTCAAGCCCGGCCAGGTTGATCTGACCGATCATCCCCTCGCCGCGCTCCAGCAGGGAGCCGACGCGCTGTTCCGCCGTTTGCAGTTTCTCGCCGGTTTCCTTGAAGCTGGAGACCAGACGTTCCATCTCGTTGATGAAACCGTTGCATTGCTCGCGCGACGACGACGATGCGCCGGCGATTTCCGCAATCTGGTTTTCCATGGTGCCGATGGACTGGCCGATGCCGTCGACGGCGCTGTTGATCTGACCGACGCCGGCGTTCACTTCCTCGGCCATGCCGATGGTCTGCTGGCTGGTGTTCATCAGCCCGGACACGTTGGACACCAGATCGGCGACCGCCTCGTCGATGGCGCCGGTGGCCTTACCGGTCTGATTGGCCAGCGCCTTGACCTCGCCCGCGACGACCGCGAAGCCCTTGCCCGCCTCACCGGCGCGGGCCGCCTCGATCGTGGCGTTGAGGGCCAGAAGGTTGGTTTGCTTGGATACGGCCTCGATGTCCTGGGTGATCTTGGTGACCCCGGTGAGGGAATTTTCCAGAACGCCCAGGGAGTGTTCGATGTTGGTTACGGAATCGACCAGGGCCGCGATGCGCGACACGGCGCTGGTGACCTGTTCGCGGGAATCATTCATCACCGCCCCGGCTTCCTGGGCCGCCCGCGAGGTATCGCCGCCGGCGGCGTCGATGCGGTTGAAGGCATCGATCAGCTCCTGCGCCTTCTGCCGCATCTGATCGACCATGCCCGTCTGCTGTTGGAAATGGCTGGCGATGGATTCCACGTCTCCGGCCACGTCGGCCAGTTCCAGGCTCAAATCCTCGACTCGTTTCAGGATTTCGTTGGCGAATGCGTTGTAGTCGATCTGCTGGGCTTCGGACGGCGTGGTATCAGCCTCCGCCCCGCTTTGGACATCGGACATATGCACCTCCCCATGCATCACAACCGCTCTTGTCGGCGGCCTGAAAAGAACCGGGAAAAAGGGTGCCACGATCTTCTTCGCGCGCCAAGTCCTTCGGTCTAACTTTTACATGTCAGACGATTTGTTTCACGGATTTATTGTCACGAATTCACAACCAGTGGCGTCGAATATAGGTGGCCAGGGCATCGACCGCGCCGGCCCAGTCGCCGGTGGCCGGCTGGCGGAACAGGCGCATCGTCGGATACCAGGGCGTGTCGTCTCGGCCCAGCAGCCAACGCCATTCGGGAACATGGGGCAGCAACATCGCCACGGGCCGCCCCAACGCCCCCGCGAGATGGCCGACGGCCGTATCGCAAGTCACGACAAGGTCAAGGCATTCGACCAGCGCCGCGGTCGCGGCGAAGTCGCCCAAATCGCCCGTCATGTCGACCACGGCAGCGGCGCCATGGGCGGCCAGGTCGGTGGCGCCGTCCTTTTGCAGCGAGATGAATGTCGCCCCCGGCAGGTCGAACAAGGGCAGCAGCGGCCCCAGACCGGGACTTCGCACCCGATCGCGGGGATGATCCGGACTGCCTTTCCAAACGATGCCGATGCGCGGACCCGCCTGTTTTTCCAGACGGCGGCGCCAGGCGGCACAATCCTGCGCGGACGCCTGCAGATAGGGCACGTCGGCGGGAACCGTCGTGAGGTCCGTCTCGAAGACGCCGGGAAGCGACATCAGGGGAATCTGAAAATCATGGCTGGGCGGCGGCGTGCCGGCCCCCTGCTCCACCACCTGAAGAACCCCGTCCAGGGACGCCATCAGCCGCACCAGAGCGGCCGGGCATTCCAGAGTCACATGTTGGCCGGCCGCCGCCAGCAGGGCCGCGTAGCGGGCGAATTGCAGAGTATCCCCCAGCCCTTGTTCCGCCCGCACCAGAACCCTCGCCCCGGGCTTGGCACCGGCGGCGGTCCAGCGCGGCGCCTTTCCGCCCCGGTCCTGGCCCTTGAAGCGGGCCGTGCGCCAGCGGGCCTCATAGGCGGGCCAGCCTTCCGCGAACCGGCCCAGCAACAGTAAGGTCATGGCGCGGTTACGCCGGCATTCCGCATCGTCCGAATCAAGTGCCAAGGCACGCTCGTAGGACGCCAGGGCGTCGTCGAAGCACCCCAGTTCGTGCAGCGCCACGCCCTTGTTGGCATGCAGGGCGGCGGTGTCGGGGGCGGCCGCCAAGCCGGCGTCGTACTGCGCCATGGCGGCGCTCAGGTCGAGGCGTTCGCGCAGGATATTACCCAGATTGCAATGGGCCTCGGCCATGCCGGGGTTTGCCCGGATCGCCTGACGGTAGCATTCCATGGCCGCGTCGTCCTCACCACGTCCCTGATGCAGCTGTCCCAGGGCCTGATGGGCGTCGGCCAGATTGGGGTCGCATGCCGCCGCGCGCCGGAAGCAGGCTTCGGCACCGACCGCCGCCGACGCCCCGCCGCCCTGCAAAGCCAGCCCCAGATTGAGATGCGCCGGCGCCAGATCGGGGGCGAGTTCCAGGGCCAGCCGTGCGCGCGACCGCGCGGCATCGAAATCGCCCGCGGTCACCAGGGCCGCCGCCATGTCCGAATGCACGGCGGCGTCGTTGGGGGCCAGCGCCACGGCTTCGCGGTAAGCCTCGGCGGCCTCCGCCGCCCGTCCCTGAGCCATCAGAACCCGGCCCAGATTGGCGTGATACATGGCCGCGCGGGGATCGATGCCGATGGCGCGGCGGATATGCGCCATGGCCGTTGCCGCATCGCCCTTCTGGTAGAACACCAGCCCCAGAAGGTGCAGGGCATCGGCATGGTCTGGATGATCGGCGAGGATCGCAAGGTAGGCCTTTTCGGCGACATTCAGATCGCCGGCCTGATGGCAGGTGATCGCCCGCGCCAGGGCGTCCATCGCCTCAGCCATGACGACGGTCCGGGATCGGGGTGGTTCCGGCAAAGGCAGACAGCGCCTTGTCCAGGCGGTGCCACTGGTCTTCCGGCCCCGGCAGGCCGAAGCGCAGCCACTTTGAATTTGCCCGGAACCGCCGGACCAGAATGCCCGCCCCCACCAGATGCTCGTAGAGGGTCAGGGCCTCGGCATGGTCCGCCAGTACGAACAGGTCGGTACCGCCGACGATGCCCAGACCGGCGCCGGTCAGAAGGTCCCTCAGGCGGGCCATGTGGACCGCCAGACGGGCGCGCTCCGCCGCCGCCCAGGCCTGATCGGCCAACGCCCGAGCGCCGATATCCTGGGCCGGGCCGGATACCGCCCAGGGCCCCATATCCGCCTCCAGGCGGCGCACCATGCGCGGCGCGGCAAGGGCGAAGCCCAGGCGCAGGCCTGCAAGCCCGTGGAATTTTCCGAAGGACCGCAGGACGATGACGTTCGCCAAGGGCAGGACCGGGACAAGGCTGATGTCCGGGCGGACATCGGCAAAAGCCTCGTCGACGATCAGCCAGTGGTCCGCCTCGGCCGCATCACGGGCCCAGGCCGTCAGCCGCCCCGGATCGACCGCCCGGCCGTCCGGGTTGTTGGGATTGACCAGCACCAGGGACCGATCCGGCGGCGGCAAGTCTGCCACCTCTGCCACTTCCGCCCCCGATGCCCGCCAGGCTGCCGCATGTTCGGCGTAGGTGGGCCCAAGGACCGCCACCCGGCGGGCCCCCAGCACCCGGGGCAGCGCCTGGATCAGCGCCTGGGTCCCCGGGGCGCAGGCGATCAAGTCGGGCCCGGCGGTGCCATAGGCATCCGCCGCCGCCGCCTTCAAGGCATCCAGACCAGATGATTGCGGCAGCCGCGTCCAGGCATCGGGCGACAGATCGGGCATTGGATAAGGCGTCGGGTTGATGCCCGTGGACAGATCGATCCAGCCGTCCGGCGGCGTGCCGAAACGCGCCCGGGCGGCGGCGAGATCGCCACCGTGACCTTCAACCCCGAATTCGTCGTCTTGCCGTGGCACGGATGCTCCCTAACTGCCGGGGCAGTCTACCCTCATTTCGCCGCAGCCCCATACCGGGCCGTCACGCAGGATCACTAACACCCACCCAGCCATGGACGAAAGCCCCAAGGTAGGCCACATTGTCGCCCAATTGGACGTGGATTTAGATCGCCTCGGCGGTGGCGCCGATCCGGGAGAGAAGGAGAATCGCTTATGCGCAGGACACTGGTCATGGGGCTGCTTGCCGCCCTGTTCCTGACGATCACGGGGCCTGCGGCCCAAGCGGCCGAGGGTGACGTCGCAGGCA
This sequence comes from uncultured Alphaproteobacteria bacterium, assembly GCA_963976055.1. Lineage (GTDB taxonomy): Bacteria > Pseudomonadota > Alphaproteobacteria > Rhodospirillales > Casp-alpha2 > UBA1479. Next base: position 167,448 of record CAXBJB010000006.1, on the reverse strand, counting down.
AGGTCCTGCGCCTGAAGAACGACGCCGTGGCCTTGCAGGGCGCGGTGCCCCGGCCCCTGAAGGTCGGTAGCGAGGTTCTCGTCAGTGATGTGATTTCCACCGGCGACGGTGCACGACTTGAATTTTCCCTTCGCGACGGATCGATCATCACCTTGGGCGAACGGGCGATGTTCGCCCTGTCGGATTTCGAGGATGCGCCGTCCAAGGAAAACATCGCCCTGCGTCTCCTTTCGGGCGCGTTCAAGGCGGCGTCCGGATCGATCGCCGCACGGAACCCCGACGCCATGACGGTCGCCACCAGCACGGCGACCATCGGCATCCGCGGAACCACGGTCTGGGGCGGCACGTTGGACACGACGTTCGAGGTGGCACTTTTGGACGGCACCGCCGTTACGGTGATCACGCGGGCAGGCACGGTGGAACTGAATTCGGTCGGCCAGGGGACGAGCGTTCCATCGGCGGATCAGCCGCCGGCGTCCCCCGTCACCTGGGCTCAGGCGAAGGTGAGCCGCGCGCTGGCGACGGTCGATTTCTAGGGCGGTGGACATTTAACCCCGGCCTGGGGAAACTGGCGCCCCCGCAACCGACCGACTGGGTGCCTCTCGTCATGACCGCCGACACTGCCCGACTGACCGCCAACTGGCCATTTCCCACCGCCGTGCGCTTCGGCCCCGGACGCCTGGTCGAACTGGGCAAGACGGCGGCGCGCCTGGGCATCAAGCGGCCCCTGGTCGTGACCGACGCGGGTCTTGCGGCATCCGGCATCGTCGCGGCGGCGGGGGCGTCCTTGACCGACGCGGGCCTGGATTCCGAGGTGTTTTCCCAGGTCAAATCCAACCCCACGGCGACGAACGTCGCCGCCGGCGCCGCCGCCTTCGGGGACAGCGGGCGTGACGGCATCGTCGCCATCGGCGGTGGATCGGCCATGGACGCGGCCAAGGCCATCGCCCTGCAGACAGGCCACGATGGACCGGCCCTGGATTACGCCGTGGGCGGGCCGCGTTACCGGGAAATTGATGGATCGGCCATCGCCCCCCTGATCGCGGTGCCCACCACGTCGGGCACGGGATCGGAAATGGGCTATGCCGCTGTGATCTCCGACGAAGACGCGCGGACCAAGCGCATCCTCTATCACACCAATCTGCTGGCCCGCACGGTGATCTGCGACCCGGAATTGGTTATCGGCCTGCCCGCGAACCTGACCGCCTGGACCGGCATGGACGCCGCCGTGCATTGTATCGAGGCCTATTGCGCGACCACCTACAACCCCCTGTGCGACGGCATCGCCGCCGAGGGCATGCGCCTGATCGCGACCTGGTTGCCGCGCGCCGTCGCCGACGGCGGCGACATCGAGGCACGAACCCAGATGATGGCCGCCGCCGCCATGGGGGCAGTCGCCTTCAACAAGGGGCTGGGCGCCGTGCACGCGATCTCGCATGCCATCGGCGCGCACAAGGACAGCCACCACGGCCTGACCAATGCCGTGGTCCTGCCCTATGTGCTGGACCATAACCGGGCCGCCATCGACGACCGCTGTGCCGTGTTGGCCCGCTGCATGGGATTGCCCCGCGCGGATTTCACCGGCCTGATGGACTGGACATTGGCGATCCGCGAGACCTTCCAAATCCCCCATACTTTGGACGGCCTGGGGGTCGGCGCGGACGATCTGGAGACCTTGGCGGCAACCGCCGCCGGCGATGTTACCGCCCGGGAAAATCCGGTCCCCGTGGATGCCCCCGCCCTGCATGGGGTGATGTCCCATGCCCTTTCCGGCACCCTGGGATAGGACGCCGCCATGCCCGCCACACCCGGTCTTCTGGAACTGGTCGATCAGTGCGAATTCATGGCCCGCGCCTATGCGGAAGCCGGCGCCCCCCTACCCCGCCACCGCCCGGACGGGTTTCCGGCCATCGTCGCCAGCATCATCGGACAGCAAGTATCCGCTCATGCCGGGGCCGCCATCCTGCGCCGGGTCGAGGCCGGATTGGGCACGGTGAATGCCGAGGCCGTTCTCGGCAAGTCCGACGACGACCTGCGCGCCTTCGGCCTGTCTCGCCCCAAGGTAAAATACATCCGCGGCGTGGCCGAGGCCGTGACGGCGGGGGACCTTGATTTCGACAGCCTGCGCCAGGCCCCCGACGACGAGGTTCTGGAAACCCTGACGCGGCTCAAGGGCATCGGCCAATGGACGGCGGAAATCTACCTGATGTTCGCGTTGCAGCGGCCCGACGTCATGCCGTCGGGCGATCTGGCGCTGGCGGAATCAGCCGCCCGCCTGATGCGCCTGGAGGCTCGCCCCAAGCCCAAGGAACTGGCCCTCATCGCCGAGCGCTGGCGGCCCTGGCGGTCCACCGCCGCCTTGATGCTGTGGTACTACTACCGCTTCACGGGCGGACCGGGCACGCCGGAGGTGTAATCCCCCGGCGGCCCCGGAAACCGCAATTCAGCAATGGCGATCTAAGCCAAGGACCGGACAAACGCCATGAGGCGTTCCGCATCCGCGTCATTCATATCCAGACGCGCATGAGTATGATCCTCGGTCTTGGCGACGATGGACGCCTCGTAGGTCCCAAGGTCCAGTAGGTCGATGGTGAAGGTGTCGCCTTCCGTGACCTCAAGCCCCCGGTCAAGCACCACGCCGCCGCCCATGGACAGGCTGTGCAACGTCGTCTCCTTGGTCACGCTGGCCACCGTCACCGCGATCCTTTGCCCCATCGGATGGCGCGTCGAATAGTCCGGATCCTGGCTGTCGCGGATGATCTCCAGCAGGCGGCCGTTCATGTGGTCGATGCCCGACTTGACCTGGGCCGCCGCCTCCAACTGCTGCGACGCCGCCTCGCCGGACTGGCCCGCGACCTCCGTGACCTGGATGATGTTGGACGACACCTCCTGGGTGCCGGCCGCCGCCTGTTCCACGTTGCGCGCGATCTCCTGCGTCGCCACGCCCTGCTGTTCGACCGCCGCCGCCACCGACGACGAAATCTCGTTGATGTCGGAAATCGTCTTGGTGATGCCGGCGATGGCCGTCACGCTGTTCTGCGTCGCCGACTGGATGTCGCCGATCTGCTTGCCGATCTCCTCCGTCGCCTTGGCGGTCTGGTTGGCCAGATTCTTGACCTCCGACGCCACCACGGCGAAGCCCTTGCCGGCGTCGCCGGCGCGGGCCGCCTCGATGGTCGCGTTCAAGGCCAAAAGGTTGGTCTGCTCGGCGATGTCGGTGATCAGAGAGACGACCTCGCCGATCTTTTCCGCCGCCTGGGCCAGGCCCTGGATCTGGGTGTTGGTGCGGCCCGCTTCCTCGGTCGCCTGCCGCGCGATCTGCGACGACTGGCCGACCTGCGAGGAAATCTCGTTGATCGAGGCCGAGAGTTCCTCCGCCGCCGAGGCGACGGTCTGCACGTTGATCGTCGCTTCCTCGGCGGCACTGGCCACGGTCGAGGCCTGGGTGTGGGCCGATTGCGACAGGTCCGCCGCCGCCCGGGCCGAGTTCTCGACCGTGTTGACACGGTCCTTGACCAGATCGACGGCCTTGGCGACTTCTTCCTCCAGCGCGGCATTGAGCGCCAGGACTTGACTGCGCAACCGGCGGCGGTTGCGCCGGTCTTCGGTCTCGCGCTCCGCCGCCATGCGGTTCACTTCCTCGGCGTTTTCCTTGAACACCTGGACCGTGCCGGCCATGGCGGCGACCTCGTCCGAACCATGGGTGTCGACCGTGACATTCAGATCACCGTCAGCAAGCGCCACCATGGTGTCCGACAGGGTCACCAGACGGGCCACTAGGCGGCGGACATACATCAGGTACACACCTGCGGCGATCAGCAGCGAGAACCCGGCGAGGAACATGAGAACCTTCTTGTTCGCCGCAGCGGATGCTTCGGCGGCCGCGGCCTCTTCGGCCATCTGCGTTTCCGCCACGTCGACCACGCCCGCGATGTCGTCGCTGAACTTCGCCGAAAGCTCGCGGCTTTTGGTCATCAGGCCCTCGATGTCGTCCTGCGTCTGCAGTTCGGCGATGCGGTTGTCAAAGACATTGCCTTCGGCGGCACCAAAGGCAAGTAGCTTGCCGCCCTGTTCGGCCAACTTCTGGGCTGCGTCAGACTCGCTGATCAGCGACATGGCGTCCAGGAATTGCGACTTCGACCCGATGAACCGTTCCCGCAACGGCTGCAGGTTTTCGCTTTGGGTTTCCGTTGCCGCATTGCCCAGAAGACCGACAATCTGATTGGCTTCGGCCTTCACGTTCATGGCCGCCGACAGGGGCTCGATTCCGGACTCGACGAATTCCAGCAACGCGCCCGGTTGGGTCGCATCAACAGCCTCGACACCGAGGGAAAGATTGAAGGTCACATCGTCGATGATCCCCGCCGCACCGACGGCGAGTTCCTTGTGCAGCGCCCGTAATTGCTCCATTGCCGCGACGCGGATGCCGGCCAGTCTGTTGCGTTCGGTGACCTTTGCCTCGATCTCACCAAGCAGCGCCTTCAACTCATCGGCTCCGGACTGCAGATTGGTCATGACCTCTGCACCGATCTTGGCACTGGCGACGATCCCGGCGAATTGCTCGAAGATGGATTGCACGCGCGCGGCGATATCCTCGCGCTCAACATTCGTCTTGGCGGCGACCAGGGCCGGTGCAAGGGATGTGATGCGCGCGACCGTTTCCGACAGGCGAAGCGCATCCGCCACGGCCGGCGACTTCACATGCGTGATCTCGCTCATGGTGTTCGATGACGAGGTCATCGACACCCAGCCGATGACGATGGCGACGACGGTCGTCGCGAAAATCGCCAGAACGGACAACAGCAGCCGCCCGCCAATGCCCATTCCGCCACGTGCCATTCTGCCCGACTGGGGTGCGGCCCGTTTTTCGGGGGGCGTTTCCGGTTTCAGGCTATCCGGTGCCGGCTCAGTACCGGTAGCCGCGTGATCCTCAACTTCCGTCACCTCAGACGCAACCTCCGGCCCCTCCTCATCCACGTAAGGGGCCTCCACCGCATCCTCGACGACGGGCTTTTCTTGGTCATTCATCGTCCCAAACCCTTTTCTTGGTTATTTAATCGTCCGTCCCACATTGTTTCCTGCAGGTACGGGTAGCTCTCCCCCCTCAAGGGCCACGCATCCTATGCGAAAATTCTAATTTCGTCAGTTTCGAAACGGACTTAACCCCCATTCGACCGAATAGTCATGAAGAACACCTCCACCATGCCCTGGCTATCGCCTGGGTCTTATTCAAAATTGACACCTCCCAAATCGAAGGTGTCGATCGCAACGCCGATCCCCAAGTCCCGCCGCAGGTGTAGCAAGACCGTGTGCCCAATGACATGAAAACAGGCCCCAATTCCCAGCATGGCTGAAGGATACCCATCAATCTTGAGGGAGTTCTAGCTATACAAAAGTACTAGACGTGAAACATCCAGTAATTTTTACGACCACGAGAATCAATTAAATATATCAATATTAAATATGGTAAATTTTATTCTGAAAAAAATATTAATACTAAATTATTATGAAAAATAATTTATGTATTTGTTTTAAATAATAAAATTACAATAATAGATACGGTAAAAATTGAACAATTAATCTTTCACATCGCATTCAGCCTGATTTTTCACTTCGACAAAACTGCAACCAATTGTCGATTTCCCGGCACCGCATCGCCGTTTCCGTCACCGTTTCACTAAATCCCAGGTCCGCCGACGGCAGCGCGGCATTCGCCTTACCTCCCTCGGCACGGGCGTCCAGGCGCAACATGGCCTCGGTCTCCCGATCCATGGCCGTCTGGTCGGGATAGATGCCCTGCGTCACCATGTCCGGACCATAACGGCGGATCAGCCGCGCCATGTGGGAAAATGAGAATTCGGGGTGATACTGGACACCCCAGAACACGCCTTTTCCGAAGGTGAACGCCGCCGCCTGGATCGGGCTGTGTCCGTTGGCGGCAAGCACGGCGGCCCCGGTCGGCAGGCGGGTGACCTCGTCGTAATGAATGGCGAGGGAGTCGAACGTCCTAGGCTTGCCCGCGAACATGGGAAACGCGGCCCCCGCGTCGCTCAGCGTGATGGCGCGGCAGATACCGACCTCGCGCCCGTTGGGGCTCGGCGCCACATCGCCCCCGGCGGCGACCGCCGCAACCTGCAATCCCCAGCAGCTTCCCAGCATCGGCACGCCGTCGCCGAACAGAGCCCGCACCAGATCGACCTGGCGTTGAACCTCGGGGGCATTGCCCTGGGCGCGCACAAACAGGCCCGAGCCCCCCAGGATCGCGCCATCGAAATCACTTAAGGCCGTCCCCGCCGGCAGAGAGACCGCCCCGTCGGCGGGATGGACGACATGGATGTCCGCGTCGGGGGCCGAGCGCCGGACCGCATCCGCATACTGATCCGCGTTGGTGCCCACGCCCGCGACCGCCATGGCCGCGTTGCCCGCCGCCGTGTTGCCTTCGATGATGAGAAGGCGAAGTTCCGGTGTGGTCACCTTATGTCATGTCCTTCATTTGCCATTGGTCATGTCGCGGGCCATGCGTTCGGCCCGGTTGATCTGTGTCCGGTTCAGCTTGACCATCAGGTGCTCGCGCTGGCCGCGGGGATCGAATTGAGGATTATGAGCCTGGATGCGAGCCGCCTGGGGGGCGGCCAGGGTCAGCCACTTGTAGGCTTCGACCAGATCGCGCTTCACGCCCCAGCCTTCCTGGTACATGACCCCCATCAGATACTGGGCGACCGGATGGCCGCGCATCGCGGCGGCGCGGTACAGGTCGATCGCCCGGCCGTAGTCGTTGGCCACGCCAAGGCCGCGGAAATAAAGCTCGCCCAGCGCGAACTGGGCATCGGCGTCGCCGCCCGCCGTCGCCGCCACACGGTACCATTCCGCCGCCTGGGCATAATCGACGGGCACGCCGCGCCCCTTGGCATAGGCCCAACCCAGGGCGTATTGCGCCCTGACGGCCCCCTTGCCGGCGGCCTCGCGGAACAGGGCAACGGCGCGGTCCGGATCGGGCAGCCGGGACTCCTTGCGGATCAGGACCCATCCCAGGTCGATCCGGGCGTTCAGGTCGCCCTTCTGCACGGATTGCTCAAGTTGCGCCACGCGCTGCTTCAACGCGGTCAACGCGGGATCGTCGTCCTGGGCGGGCCCGCCGAAAAAGAACCAAGCGGCCCAACCGGAACCCAGGAGCGTGGTCAGCAACAATGTATAGGCAAGGAATCGCATGGAGCGGCCATTGAACGACAGCAGGCCCTTAAGAACAAGCGTCCGTTACGGCGATCAGCGGGGTTTTTCGCCGCCCTGGCGGACCCGCTCCTGCTTGCCGTCGTACACCGGCCTGTCGTAGCAGGTGATCTCGCCCAGCGTGCGGTAGCAGAACACGTTCATCTGCGGAATCTTCTCGTCTTCCTCGCAATAGGTCATGCCCAGGTCCTTGCGGATGGTCGAACAGTTCTTGCCGCTCGACAGCGAGATGACATGGTCGACGACCGTCTTGTCCGTCGCCATGATGGATACGCCCTCGGCACCGACAATGCCGGCGCAGCCGGCCGCCAGCATACAGACGATGAAAATCGCAAGAAGTCGTTTCATTCCCTTGGGTCGCCCTTCGATACGGGTTACGGCGCATTAAACCGCCACCACCGTGCATTGTCGCCCATCATCGTTAAGGAGCCGTAAATCCCTCCATAACCGTCCCCCGCCACCGCCAGTTGCTATCGCGGGAAAAGGCCACTATTTTCCCCGCCAATTCCAACCGTTACCGACGGGAGCCAAAAGTGGCCGATCATACCGAAGACAGCCTGATCCGCGAAATCGACGACGAGCTGCGCCAAGAACAGTTCCACAAGGTCTGGAGCCGCTACGGCAAGCTCATTCTCGTCGCGACCGGGCTGTGCGTGGCCGCCGCCGCCGGATACCAGTTCTGGGTCAAATACGATCTGGAAACCCGCCAAGCCCTGGGTGATCGGTTCGCCGCCGCCCAGAAACTGGCCGAAACCGACAGCACGGACGCGGCAGCCAGCGCGTTCAAGAGCCTGTCGGGCGAAGGCGGCGGTTACGGCCTGCTTGCCCGCATTCAGGAAGCGGGTCTTCTCGCCAAGAATGGAGATACGGCCGGGGCCATCGCCGCCTATAACGCCATCGTGGCCGACACGGGTGCCGGGAAACTGTATCAGGATCTGGCGGTGATCCTGGCGGCGGGTCTGGAAGTGAACGACCCCGGCGTCGACCCCAAAAAGATTCAGGACCGCCTGGCGCCGCTCATGGCGGCCGGCAATCCGTGGCGGTTCAGCGCCCAGGAACTGGCGGCGGCGCTGGCGCTTCGCACTGGGGACAAGGCCAAGGCAATGGAAATTTACGGCGCCCTGTCCAACGACGCGGAAACGCCGGCCCGCATGCGCCAACGCGCAACGGAATTGTTAACGATATTGCGTTAGAAGGACCCCTGAATTAATCAGGACGGGTCACGGGGAACAGGGGAACAATCGGTATGGCTGCGCCGAATAGCGGAAATCGCCGGGAACGGGGCCTGTGGGCCTGTCCGCGCGGCACGGCCCGAGGCATGGCCCTGTCCATCGCCATCGCCCTGGCGGCGCCCATGAGCGTCGGCGGCTGCACTTATTTCACCGACCTGTTCTCCAAGGAAGAGGTGCCCCTGCCGGGTACGCGCATCGCGATCCTGACCAATCAGCGGACCCTGGCGGCCGACGCCGAATTGAAGGATCATCAAATCCTGCTGCCGGCCCCTTCGCCCAATCCGGAATGGCCGCAGCCAGGCGGCTATCCGAACCACGCCATGCATCACATCCTGGTGCCGGAAAACATTGCCAAGGCCTGGAGTACCGGCGTCGGCAAGGGCGTCGATGACGAGCTGCGCATTCTCGGCTCTCCCGTCGCCGCAGGCGGACGCATCTTCACCATGGATTCCGAATCCGAGGTTTATGCCGTCGACATGAAGTCCGGCGACACCATCTGGGACGTCGCATTGGCGCCCAAGGCCGAAGCCGACGACGGCCTGTTATCCGGCGGCGTAACCACCGAGGGTGACCGCGTCTATGCCGCGACCGGGTTCGGACATGTCATCGCCCTGGATGCCGCGACGGGCAAGGAAATTTGGCGCACGGTGCTGAGCGGCCCCATGCACGCCGCCCCCACGGTGCGCGGCGGCCGGGTCTTCGTCGTCACCCTGGACAACCGCACCTTCGCCCTGGACGCCAATACGGGCCAGCAGCTTTGGGATCATTCGGGCATCACCGAGTCCGCTTCTCTTCTCGGCAGCGCCAGCCCGGCCGTCGACCAGGGCGTGGTCGTCGTGCCCTATTCGTCGGGCGAACTGGTGGCGCTCAGGGCCGAGAACGGCCGCCTGCTGTGGTCGGATTCCCTGGCGTCCCTGAAACGTTCGGACATCGTCTCCGCCCTGTCGCATATCCGGGGCCGTCCGATCATCGACCGCGGCCGGGTCATCGCGATCAGCCATTCCGGGATCATGGCGGCCTATGACTTGCGCACGGGCCGGCGCATCTGGGAACGGGATATCGGCGGCATCGAAAGTCCCTGGATCGCCGGCGACTACATCTTCGTGCTGACCAACGACGCGGAAGTCGCCGCCGTCAGCCGCGACACCGGCGGCGTCTACTGGGTCCGCCCCCTGCCCCGCTTCGAAAACCCGGAAAAGCAGCGGGACCCCGTCGTCTGGACCGGCCCCATTCTGGCCTCCGACCGTCTGATCGTCGCCGGATCGCACGGTGTGGCCTGGGCTTTGTCGCCCTATTCGGGTAAGTTCATCGGAGAGGTCGAAATGCCCGATGGCATTTCCGTGCCGCCCATCGTCGCCGACGGCCGGGTCATCTTCCTGTCCGACGACGCGGAATTGATCGTTTATCAGTAACCCAGTACCCGTAACCCCGTTTAGGTAATCAGGATCGGACACGCGTCCGGCCAATGTCATGCCCTTCACCATCGCCATCATCGGCCGTCCCAACGTCGGCAAATCGACCCTGTTCAACCGTCTGGTTGGGCGCAAACTGGCCATCGTCGACGATACGCCGGGGGTGACCCGCGACCGCCGCGAGGGCGAAGGCAAGCTTGCCGACCTGAAATTCCGGCTCATCGACACCGCCGGGCTCGAGGACGTCACCGACGACAGCCTGGAAGCCCGCATGCGGCGCCAGACCGAACATGCCCTCGACGAAGCCGACGTGGCGCTGATGGTGATCGACGCGCGGGCCGGGGTGACCCCGATGGACCAGCATTTCGTGTCCTGGCTGCGGGCCCGCGGCACCCCGGCAATCCTGGTCGCCAACAAATGCGAGGGCCGGGCCGGCGAGTCCGGCCTGTTCGACGCCTATTCCCTGGGCCTGGACGAGCCCGTCGCCTTTTCGGCGGAACACGGGCTGGGTCTGTCAGACCTGTACGACCGGCTTGTCCCCTTTGCCGAGGCCGCCGCCGCCGAAGGCACGCAAGCCTATGACGACGAAGACGACTTCGCCGACCTAGAGGAATTCAACGACGAAGGCGACGGTGACGACACGGTCGAGCCCAAGGCCCTGCAACTCGCCATCGTCGGCCGGCCCAACGTCGGCAAGTCGACCATGATCAACCGCCTGCTCGGCGAGGACCGCATGCTGACCGGGCCCGAGGCCGGGATCACCCGCGACTCGATTTCCATTTCCTGGCAGCACGGCGGGCGCGATTACCGGCTGATCGACACCGCCGGCCTGCGCCGCAAGGCGCGGATCACCGACAAGTTGGAATCCCTCAGCACCCGCGACACCTTGCGCGCAGTGCGCTTCGCCCATGTCGTGGTGCTGGTGCTGGACGCCGACGCGGTCCTGGAAAAACAGGACCTGACCATCGCCCGCCAGGTCATCGAGGAGGGCCGCGCGCTGATCATCGCGGTCAACAAGTGGGATGCGGCCAAGGACCGGGGCGAGACGATCCAGCGCCTGAGCGACCGCCTGCAGACCAGCCTGCCGCAGGTCCGGGGCATTCCCGTCATCACCTGCTCGGCCCTGACTGGCCAGGGGCTGGACAAACTCCTGCCCACGGTCACCGCAACCTACGACCTGTGGAACACGCGCGTCGGCACGGGCGACCTGAACCGCTGGTTGACGGACATGCAGGAAGCCCATCCCGCCCCCATGGGCAAGGGCGGCAAGCGCATTCGCCTTCGCTACGCGACCCAGGCCAAGGCCCGTCCGCCCACGTTCATCGTGTTCTGCACGCGCGCTACCGAACTGCCGGACAGCTACACGCGCTTTCTGGTCAACGGGCTGCGCGACCATTTCGGGCTGGACGGCGTGCCGATCCGCCTGATCTATCGCAAGAGCGAAAACCCTTACACGGACAGGAAGTAGCCAACCGCTCAGCCGTTGAGCGGAACCTTCTTGCCCTTGGGTTTTTCCGCCTTGTCCTGTTTCGGCACCGTCACCGTCAGGACACCTTTGTCGAACGACGCCTTGGCCTTGTCGCCGACAACCCCTTCGGGCAGCTTGAAGGACCGGCGGAACGACCCGAACCGGCGCTCGCGCCGGCAATAGTCGTTTTCCCTGTCCTCGGACGTTTCCGACTTGTGGCCGGAAATGGTCAACACGTCGCCGTCGACCTCGACCTCGACATCGTCTTCCGCCAGGCCGGGCAGCTCGGCCTTGAGCACGAACTTGCCGTCTCCGTCGCTGATGTCGACCTCCGGGTTAAGGGCGACCCCGGCCGGAACGCCGAACATTTCAAGCGGGTTGAGGCGGGCCAGATCGGCCCAGCGCCGGTTCATGTCCGCGAAATAGCGGTCCGCCTGGGCCCGCCATTCCTCAAGCCCCGTCGCGGGCGTCGCCGTCCCTGACGGCAGCCCCCCGAACGGTTGAAGGCGCCCAAGCCCGCCCCATGCGCCGAGCCAGTCGCTCATCAGGCGTTCCATATCGACACGCCACGCTTCGATCGGCGTCGCGGCGTCCTGCTTGACGGAAATATCGCCACCCTCGGCGCGCTTTGTTTCCGCCTTTTTTTCCGGTGCGGATTGTTGTGTCGTGCTCATCGGTATCCTCCTTCCTTGCTCGATGGCTCAGTATATTTCGGAAGAATGATGTAAAGGATGGTGTTCCACCATGACCTAGGTCAACTGTGCACACGAAAAACCCCGCGCGCCGATGACGCGCGGGGCCTAAAGGCACCGGAATTTTCAGGAGCGATTGGTTAGTGATCGTCGCCGTGATGGCCGGCGATCGGGCCATCCTTGAACAGGGTGTCGCGGAGTTCCTTGTCGAACTGCGGCATACTGCGGCGCAACCATTCCAGGACCATGGCCGCGTGCTCGATTTCCTCGTCCCGGTTATGGGCCAGGATCGCCTTCAATTCCGGATCCGACGTGGCGTCGACGCGCTGCTGGTACCAGTCGACAGCCTCCAGCTCCTCCATCAGGGACACGATGGCCCGATGACGGTCCATGGTCTCTTCGGACAGCTTCTCCAGGGGTTCGTGGAAACCTTCGTTCGACATGGGAACTCCTTAATACAGCTTGTTTGCGGACTATAAAAATAGTGGATACACCAGCGGGATCAACGTTCAAAGTTAGAATGCTTCTAATTTAATGGATTGCTTATCCCCCGCCCCGTTGAAACGCCCTGTCGAACATCGCGAGCGCCGCCAAGCGGCTTTTCTCCGAGTATCCCGAAAACGCCAGGGTGACGTCCATGATCTCGATCTCCATCAAGGCGATCCTGCGTCGGCGTTCCGGACCTAGGGTGACTTCCAGGCGGCGGCCGCCCTGTTCCAGCACGACCCCGTCGGCGGTCTCGGCATAGGCGCCGGTGCCGAGCCCCTTGGCGATGCCACGGAAGAACCCGGCCCGCGTCAGGGCCATTTCCTTAGTCACAACGACCGTACCATCGGTACTGTCCACGGGCTTAGCCCCCCGCCACCGGCGGCCACATGGCGAGCGCGTCGCCGTCACGGAAGGTTGTGGCCGCCCGCGCCGACGGCTCCACATAGACGCCGTTCAGCAGCACCAGATGGCACATCTTTTCCGGCAGACCGAGCTGGGCGATGACCGTGGCCGGGGTCGCGTCCTCGGCGACCACCAGGTCAGCCTCGTTCCCCTTGGCCCCCGCCGGCAGGTGCTCGGCGAGCGAGGCATAGAGCTTGACCCGGATCTTCATGGGTCTTGCCGCCCGTCAGGCATAGGCATGGGCGACATAGGCTTCCATGATGCGGTGGGGATCATCCATCAGCCGTGCTTTCCACATGCCCAGCGGCGTGCGGTTTTGGATCAGCCCGCGCAGCACGCCCATGTGGTCCGTGCGCCCCAGAGACAACGCGCCGACCAGCACGTCGTCCTTGAAGTTGAGGCGCAGGTACTTGAAGTGGTCGCGGTCGAGAACCTCCGCCGCCTCGGTCCCCACACCGCCCTCCCAGTCGCCGAACGAGGTCGAGATCAGCCCCGCCGTATCGAGCACGTTCATCTGCAACGAGCCTTTGTAGGGCGTGACCTTGCCCGCCATGTTCAGGCCAGCGAAGCGGCCGTGCTCGGTCGATGTCGGCTGAATGGCGTGGACGTTGAAGCCGCCGCCGAAGTCGGGGCCCTGGGCGCAGTCGCCGGCGGCATAGATGCCGTCGACGGAGGTGCGCAGGAATTCGTCGACCAAAATGCCCTGCTCCGCCTTCATGCCCGTGCCGTCGATGAAGCCGATGTTGGACTTCACCCCGGCGGCGACGACGACGAGATCGGCGGGCGCGGTCTCGCCATTGTCCATGGCGACAGCCAGGCGGCCGCCCTGTTCGCCGACCTCCGTCACTTTGGTCGAGGTATGGACCATGATGCCCTTAGCCTGGCACCAATCCTTGATCAGGTTGCCCGCCGTCTCGTTCATCATGCGCGGCACCATGCGGTCGAGGGCCTCGACCACCGTCAGCTTGACGCCGCGCTCGACCAGGGCCTCCAGAATGATGCAGCCGATGAACCCGGCCCCCATGAGGACGACCTCGGAGCCCTTCTGGGCCAGCTTTTCGATCTCGCGGCAGTCGTCGAGAGTCCAGCAATGGTGGACACCCGGCAGGTCGAGCCCCGGTACCGGCGGCTTGATGGGACTTGCCCCCGTGGCGATCAGAAGTTTGTCGTAGGCCTGGGTCCCGCCGCCCTCCAGCATGACCTTCCTAGCCTTGACGTCGATGCTCGCCGCACGGCCCTGACAATAGGCGATGCCGAGTTTTTCGTAATGCCCGGCCGTCTTGCGCAGATACGTGCCGCCATGGTCGATGATGCCGGTCAGGACATAGGGAATGGCCATTCGGGAATAGGGCGGATCGGTCTCGCCGCCCAACAGCACGATATCCGCCCCTGTGTCCGTCTTGGCGAGCGTTTCCGCCGCGACGACCCCCGCCGGGCCGGCGCCGATGATAACGTAGGTCATGGCTCTAGAATCCCATCCTTACAGACTGAGCCGGCTGACCGTCTCGTTGGTCGGCACACCCTCCTTGGACCAGCCGCGCAACTGGTAATATTCCGGCAGCATCTTGTCCAAACCGCTGGTCAAACCCTTGGCCGGGCCGGTCTTGGCCGCGTCCTTCATCAGGCGCGGGGGCAGGTTGTCGTCCTTGCCGGTGAAGCCGGCGGCCAGATTGAACTGGCGCTCCAGGTTCCAGATCCGCTCCCCCGTTTCCAACAGGGCCTCGACGCTCCAATCGCCCTCGCAGGCGGCGTCGATCTGGGGGGCGATGTCCTCCAGCGTCCAGGCGAAGGTTGTGAACACGCAGATGCCGGCGCTGTCGACCGCCGCCGTCGCGTCCTGAAACGCCTTGACCAGTCCCGCCTTGCCGTCGGTGACCAGGGGGTCGGTCTTTTCCGGAATGCCCAGGATTTCCGACGCCACGGTATAGCTGCGCAGGTGACAGGCACCCCGGTTGGACGTGGCATAGGTCAGCCCCATGCCTTGGATGCCGCGGCCGTCATAGGCCGGGAATTCCTGGCCCTTCACGGACATGGACAGCTCCGGCTTGCCGTATTTCGCACACAGCAGCTTGGAACCCAGGCCGATCTCCGCCCCAAAGCCCTCGCCCCGGCCACAGAGTTCGGCCAGATCGGTCAGCGCCTTGGCCGATCCGAATTTGACCTCGATCCCGCCGGTGTCCTTAAGCGTGATGACGCCATCCTCGAACATCTCCATCGCCGCGCCGACCGTGGCGCCGAACGAAATGGGGTCGATCCCCTGTTCGTTGCACACGAAATTGGCAAAGGTCAGGGCGTCCAGGTCGTCAACCCCGGTGGCCGCACCCAGCGCCCAGGCGGCCTCGTATTCCAGCCCGCCCGACGCCTTCTGATACTGCGGGCGGCTGGCGACCGTGTAATGGGTGCGGTCGATGGTCGATACCCGCCCGCAGGCAATGGTGCAGCCGAAACAGGCGGCGTTGCGCACCAGATTGGGCTTGCCGTCGGATGCCCGGGGTTCGGCCATGGCCTCGGCGGAAATCTTCGACGCGCCCTCGAACTGGATGTCGCGGTGGTTGCGGGTCGGAAGCGCCCCGGTTTCGTTGATCACGTTCATCAGAACCTGGGTGCCGTAGGCCGGCAGTCCCTGGCCCGTCACGGCGTTTTCCGCCAGCACCTTCTTGCCCGCGGCGGCGGCCTTGAGGAAAGTCGGCATGTCGTCGACGGAAACGCCCTTGGTGCCCCGGATGGCAACGGCCTTCAGGTTCTTCGACCCCATCACCGTGCCGACGCCGGAACGCCCGGCGGCGCGGTGCATGTCGTTGACGACGCAGGCGAATTTCACACCTTTCTCACCGGCCACGCCGATTGAGGCAACGCGGATCTGGGGATCGCCGTGGGCTTCCTTGATGCCTTCTTCCGTGTCCCACACGGAAGTCCCCCAATAGCCCGCGGCATCGAGCAGGCGGCAGTCGTCGTTATCGATGAACAGATAGACCGGCGCCTTGGCGCGGCCTTCGAAGATGATCATGTCCAGCCCGGCGTTCTTCATTTCGTTGCCGAAGAAGCCGCCCGAATTGGAGCACGCGATGGCGCCGGTCAGCGCCCCCTTGGTGATCACCGAATAGCGCCCGGCCGTGGAGGCCGAGGTGCCGGTCAGCGGTCCGGTCGCCATGATCAGCTTGTTTTCCGGCGCAAGAGGATCGACCTTGGGGTCGATCTCTTCCGTCAGGTACTTGGTCGCCAAGCCACGCTGCCCCAGGTAACGCTTGGCCCAATCCATGTTGAGGGGTTCATGCGTGCAGGTGCCCTTGGTCAGGTTGACCCGCAGAATCCGCCGTGCCCATGCCATGACATCGTCCTCCCCGTCAGTGCGCGGCTTGCTGGCCGGCGTCGGTCTTCGCCGCCCATTTGCGCATCTTGTCCAGGCCGGTCCAGTCGGCGTCGACAAAGGTGATGGCCTCCGTCGGGCAGGCCTTGGCGCATTCCGGGTCGCCGCCGCACAGGTCGCACTTGATGACCTTGCCGGTGGCGGAATTGTAGTTCACCGTCCCGAAGGGACAGGCGATGGTGCAGACCTTGCAGCCGACGCAGAGGTTGTCGTTGACCTCTTTGGCGCCGGTCAGCTTGTTCAGGGATATGGCGTCGACCGGACAGGCGTGCATGCACCAGGCTTCGTCGCATTGCGTGCAGGTATAAGGCACAAAGCGGCCCTGGTCGTGGAAGTTGAAGACCTTGATCCGCGACTTGGACGGATTGAACACGCCCTCGTTCTCGAATGAGCAGGCCAGTTCGCACTGCAGGCAGCCCGTGCACTTGCCTGGATCGATATTCAAGGCTTTCAGCATGAAATCCTCCCGTTCGGTGTTTGCTGGTGGGGGACGCTCCGGTCGTTTTCCCGCGTTTTCGCGGTGCCGGGCGCCGTTTATCGCTGAATTCAAGTTTAGCACCCGATCCCAGGGGGCTTGGAATGAATTTTTGTCGGCTGGCGGCGAATCAAAGCTCTTTACAAGCGAAACGGCGCACGCCAAACCAAGGGCATGAGCAGTGAATCCTATCTCAACGATTTCGAGGCCTTCCGCCAACTCCCCCACGCGATCACATTGCTGGGCATGTCCGGCGTGGGCAAGACCATGTTGTCCACCAGCCTGCGCCGCCACGCGGACTGGTATCATTATTCGGCCGACTACCGCATCGGCACGCGCTATCTGGCCGAGCACATCTTGGACAACATCAAGTACAAGATCATGCACATGCAGGACAGGTTCGTGGCCAACCTGCTACGCTCGGATTCCATCTACATAAACCACAACATCAGCGTCGACAACCTGGACCCGGTGTCGACGTTCCTGGGCATGTACGGCGACCCGGCCGAGGGCGGCCTGGACAAGGCGACGTTCCTGAAGCGCCAGGGGCTCTATCGCTGGGGCGAGCAGGAGGCCATGAAGGATACCGGCCACTTCATCGCCAAGGCCTGGGAAATCTACCGCTGTAATGATTTCATCAACGACGCCTCGGGCAGCCTGTGCGAAATCGTCGATCTGGACGATCCCGACGATCCGGTGATCACCGCACTCCGCGCCGATACCCTGATCCTCTACATTCGCGCCGGACAGGCCGACGAGGACGCGCTTAAGGAACGGGCCGAAAGCGACCCCAAGCCCCTGTTCTATTTTCCGTCGTTCATCGAGAAACACCTGGCCGGACAACCCGACGACGGCAAAGGTGTAGGGCCCAAGGACTTCGCCCGCGCCCTGTTCCCCGCCCTGGTCCAGGACCGCAAGCCGCGCTATGCCCGGATGGCGGAGAAATACGGCTTCACCATCGACGTCGCCGACCTGTTCGCAGACCCGCCCCAGGGCCAGTTGGTGCCCGACGCCGACAAAATTTTGCGGCGCGTGTTCGAGATCATCCGCGCCCAGTCCGCCGACAACGAGGTTACCGCGGCCAATGCCGCGCACTATGTGAACGCATGCCTCGCCCGGGCCGAACGCCGGGCGCTGGATTTCTAAAGGCTCCTCCGCCGCGTCCGCGGCACCGCCCATGAGGCCCACGACCATCAAAACCTGAAACCAACGCCGGACAGGCCGCCATGCCCATCAAGATTCCGTCAGACCTTCCCGCCCGCGCCGTCCTGGAAAAAGAGGGCGTGCCGATCATCGGCGACGATCAAGCAATACTTCAGGACATCCGCCCGCTGCGCATCGCGGTGCTGAACCTGATGCCGCTGAAACAGAAGACAGAAACCCAGCTGGCCCGCGTGCTGGGCGCCACGCCGCTGCAGATCGAAATGCATCTGCTGGCGCTGACGACGCACAAACCGAAGACCGTCGACGAACAGCACATGATCGATTTCTACCATCCGTGGACCCAGGTCACGGATCAGAAGTTCGACGGGTTGATCGTCACAGGTGCCCCCATCGAACAACTACCGTTCGAAGCCGTCACCTATTGGGATGAACTGTGCCAGATCTTCGACTGGTCGCGGGGCAACGTGCACAGCCTGTTCAACCTGTGTTGGGGAGCGCAGGCGGCGCTCCATCATTTCTACGGCATTCCCAAGTACCAGCTGCCGCATAAGGCGTTCGGCGTATTCGAACACCAGGTGCTCAACACCGCGTCGGAATTGTGCCGGGGGCTCAACGACACCCTGAACATTCCCGTGTCGCGCCACACGGAAAACCACGCCGAGGACCTCAAGCCCTTCCCGCAGCTGGAAATCCTCATGGAGGGGGCCGCGACGGGCATCGCCCTGGTCCACGATCACAAGCTCAACCACGTCCACATGTTCAATCATCTGGAATACGATTCCGACACCCTGGACGCCGAATACCGCCGCGATGCCGAAAAGGGTGCCGACATCCAGGTGCCCGCCAACTACTACCCCGAGGATGATCCGGCCAACACGCCGGTCAACCGCTGGCGCGCCTATGCCCATATCCTGTTCGGCAACTGGATCAACATGGTCTACCAGTCGACGCCGTTCGATCCGCACAGAATTGGCGAGGATTGACGCCGGCACCTCCTTGATATTGTATACAATCAAGGGAAGCGCACGGGCCTAAAACCCGGCGGCAAAGGGATGAGGCAATCATGAACAACATTTCCGCAACGGATCAGCGCGCCCTTTTGACGCGCCTGGCAGAACGCATCGTCGGCTACGACCCCAAGGTGATTTCCGAAAGGGGCCTGTGGCTCGCCAAGCTGGGCATCACCGACACCGTCGGCGTGACCCTGGCAGGCCTACCCGAGGCTTGCACGCAAATCGCCCTCGGCACGCCGGGCGTCGCCACGGCGCCGGGTGCGGCGCTTGTCTTCGGCACGGCGCGGCGGACCAGCGCGCTCGATGCCGCCTTCATCAACGGCATCGCGTCGCATGCGTTGGATTTCGACGATTTCTCTTCCGTGTTCGGTGGCCATCAGTCCGTGCCGCTGGTCGCCCCCCTGTTCGCCTTGGCCGAGGACCGGGGCCTTTCCGGCCAGAACCTGATCGCGGCCTATGCCGTGGGGCTGGAGGCGGAAATGCGCCTGGCCCGCGCGGTCCATCCCCACCACTACGACAAGGGCTGGCATCCGACCGCCACGCTCGGCATTTTCGGCACCGTCGCGGGATCAGCTCGGCTGATCGGCCTGTCCGTCGAACAGACGGCCATGGCGCTGGCCATGGCGGCCTCCCTGGCCAGCGGCCTGAAAGCCAATTTCGGGACCATGACCAAGCCGCTGCATGTGGGGCATTCGGCCCGATCCGGCGTGCTGGCCGTGCTGCTGGCCGAACAGGGCCATGACGCCAATCCGGGGGCCATGGAGCACCACCAGGGCTTCTTCGAGGTGTTCAACGGCGCCGGGACCTACGCCGCCGAGCGCCTCTTGGACGGCTGGGACGACGGTCCCTGGGAGATCGAGGCCGAAGACCTGGCGATCAAGCAGTTCCCCTGTTGCGGATCGACCCATCAGTGCATCACCGCCATGCAGCGCCTGACCGGCAAGCACGACATCCCGGCCGAAGCCGTGGCGGGCATCGAGATCATGCCCCATCAGCGGCGCCTCAGGCACACCAACACGCCCCTGCCCGACAGCGAGTTGGAGGCCAAATTCTCGGTCCAATACGCGGTCGCGCGCACGCTTTTGGACGGCACGGTGCGGTTGAAGGATTTCGAGGGCGACGCCTTCCGGGAGGAGCCCGTCAGGCGCCTGCTCGCGGTCACCACGGCACGGCCCCATCCGGACCTCGACGGCGACGACAAGGACAATTGGGGGGCGGAAGTGATCGTCACCCTGAAGGACGGGCGCAAGCTCACGGAAACGGTGTCGAACCTCATCGGACGCAGCGGCGACAACACCATGACCCGGGACGAATTGTGGGACAAATTTGCGGATTGCGCCGGACGCGCCCTGCCGGCGGACCGACTGCGCCCGCTGTTCGACGGCCTGATGTCCCTGGAGGCGTCGGGCAGCATCCCCGACTTGGTCAAGCTCATGGAAACAGGAGACTAAGCGCCGCTTGGCTCGTTCCCGGCGGTGGATACATTCAATTACAAATTTGTGAATTCTGCCTCTTGTTCGCAAGTGCAAACAGGCGCAATCTTTGTGCCGTGGTGTCCGATGGAGCCAAGGGCTCTGGCAGGATAGCCGCACCACCCCCGCGCGGGGTACAGCGCGCCTTACTATATCCGTCGTTCTGCCGTGCGGCCCGGAAGCGCCGCGTGTAGCGGTTCAACCGCGTTACCGCTCTTGGGTGCCTGAAAGATGAAGAACGTCCTCGCGGCGGCCCTGGTCGCCGCCGTCCTGCATGGGTTGGCCTGGGCCACGACCTTGGAAAGGGCCGTACTGCCCGATGTGACGGGCAAGGTGCATTCCATGTCCTTCAACATCGGCGCGCCCCGCGAAGTCTGGTTCGGGCGGTCGGCGACCTTGCGTGAACTGGCCCATGCCTTGGACGTCATCAAGCCCGTGTCCCGGTCCGTGCGCACCTATACGGTAAGCGGCATCCAGGCCCAGGTGCCCGCACTTGCCAAGGAACGCGGGATCGAGGTCATGCTCGGCATCTGGCTGGGCCGCGACGACGCCTCCAACCGGCGGGAGATCGAGACCGCGGTCGCCCTGGTCCGCAAGTATTCCAACATCCGCGCCGTGTTCGTCGGCAACGAAACGCTGCTGCGCGAAGACATGACGCTGGAAGAACTGATCACGATCATCCGCGAGGTACGCACCCGCGTGCCCGTGCCGGTGACCACCGGCGAAACCTGGGACCGCTGGCTTTCCCATCCCGACCTGGTCGACGAGGTCGATTTCATGTCGATCCACGTGCTGCCCTACTGGGAAGCCGTCGGCGCGCAAAACGCCGTTTCCTATGCGTTCGAACGCTACCGCGAAGTGCTCGACACGTTCCCCGGGAAAGACGCGATCATCGCCGAATTCGGCTGGCCGTCACGCGGTTACCGCAACCGCGATGCCGGCCCCGATCCCATGACCCAGGCCACCATCATCCGCAAGTTCGTATCCGAGGCATCGCGCCACGGCATCGGCTACAACCTGATGGAAGCCTTCGACCAGCCGTGGAAGACCATGGAAGGAAGCGTTGGTCCCTATTGGGGCGTATTCGACCATGACGGCAACGCCAAGTTCTCCCTGGCCGGCGCGGTCGAGCAGCCCGAACAATGGCGGCGCGGTATCCTGGCCCTGGCCTTGGGTCTGGTGATGACCGTGCTGTGGTTGATGATGCGGCGCCCGACATTCGGCCATGCCCTGGCCATGGCGATCGCCGCCAATGCGCTCGCCGCCGCCGTCGCGGTGGCGCTGCTCTATCCCTTCGAGAACTATCTGAACGTGGGATCGGCCATCGCCTGGGGCCTGGGCGTGGTGCTGATGCTGCCGCTGACCCTGGTCACTTTGGGTAAGCTGGACGAGGTCGCCGAGGTCACCCTGGGCCCCCGGCCCAAGCGCCTGTGGCGGGCCGAGGACGCCCCGGCGGATGCCCCCCTGCCCAAGGTGTCGATCCAGATTCCCGCCTACCGGGAAAATCCGGAGATGCTGATCGAGACGCTGAATTCCTGCGCCGGCCTCGACTATCCGGACTTCGAGGTCGTGGTCATCATCAACAACACGGCCGACGAAAGCCTGTGGCGGCCGGTACAGGCCCATTGCGTGAAGCTGGGCCCGCGCTTCAAGTTCCTCAACTTCCCGAAGATCGACGGGTTCAAGGCGGGTG
Source organism: uncultured Alphaproteobacteria bacterium (assembly GCA_963976055.1). Lineage (GTDB taxonomy): Bacteria > Pseudomonadota > Alphaproteobacteria > Rhodospirillales > Casp-alpha2 > UBA1479. The sequence continues at coordinate 145,342 of CAXBJB010000006.1, read as the reverse complement.
CGCTGACCGCCGCCATGGCCCACGTCGCCAAGGATGCGGAAGTCCTTGCCCTCATCGACGCCGACTACGTGGTCGACCCGAACTGGCTCAAGGATCTGGTGCCCGCGTTCGCCGACCCCAAGGTGGCCATGGTGCAGGCCCCCCAGGACCATCGCGACGGCGAACGCTCGATCCTGGCGCGCTGCATGAACGCCGAATACACGGGCTTCTTCGATATCGGCATGGTTCAGCGCAACGAGGCCGACGCGATCATCGCCCACGGCACCATGCTGCTGGTCCGCCGCGCGGCCTTCGATGCCGTCGGCGGCTGGTCGCCGGACACCATCACCGAGGACACGGAACTGGGCCTGCGCCTGTTCGAGGCAGGCTACCACGCCCATTACACGCGCCGGCGCTATGGTTGGGGCCTGCTGCCGGACACCTACCGCGCGTTCAAGACCCAACGTCACCGCTGGGCCTACGGCGCCGTGCAAATCTTCTTCAAGCACTGGCGCCACATGCTGCCCGGCGCCAAGACCCTGACCCGAGGGCAAAAGGTCCATTATATCACCGGCTGGTTGCACTGGCTGTCGGATGCGGTGGGGGCGCTTGCCGCCGTCATCAACTTGGCCTGGGTGCCTTTCATCCTATTCGTCGGCGTGATGTTGCCGCCGATCCCCTTCACCCTGCCGATCCTGGCCGCCTTCGCGGCCGGGCTGCTGCATTGCGTGCTGCTTTACATGGCGCGGGTCAAGATCGGCCCGGCGCGCATCGCCGGCGCCGCACTGGCCGCCGCCAGCCTGCAATGGACCGTGGCACGCGCCATCTATGACGGCATCAAGGTGCCGGACCTACCGTTCAGCGTCACCCAGAAGGGCAAAGCCCAAAAGGCCAACAGCCCGGCCGCCAAGGCCGCCCCCGTGTCACCCGTGCGCGCGGAGACCCGCATCGGCCTGGCCCTGATGGCCAGCTCGGCCGCCCTGTTCGCGGTCAACACGACGGGGATCGTCGAACTTTACCTGTTCACGGCAACCTTGCTGGTGCAGAGCCTGCCGTTCCTGGCGGCGACCGCCATGTTCGCCCTGGAACGCCGGGACACCGCCCGTCTGATCCGCACCAAGACCGACGCCGATGCCGGCGATCCGACCATGGACGTCGGCGGAACGGCCGATCAAGCGGCGGCATAAAACATTCACATCCCCGCGCGAGGCCCGGTAATCCGGGCCCTGCCCCCTGCCCGCCCCTTGCCCGGCCGGTATTTTCCCGGGGGCCCGGTTGATCCGGCCTGCCCCGGCTGTTACCCTTGCGTCATTGCCCGTGGGCGGCACGCCGGCTTTTGCCTGAGCACGCGAAAGTCGGTTGGGCATGAAAACCTGCTGTCCAGGCGGTGGACGCGTCGGGGTCGTACTGGTCCCGCTACCCCTTCGGGGTGGGTAACGACAATTAGGAAAACGCGTCTTTCGGATCACCCGTCGCCATCGCGCGAGCCGGGTTCTGGGTCCTTTCAACCGCCAAATAAAACCAGATCGCTTCGGCACGTCCGGGCCTTGTCGCCCCGAGTTGCGCCGTGCCGTCGACCACCCGAGCGGGCCTTCCGGGTCCGCCCGTTGTTGTGTGCCGCCTGTTTTCAGGCGGTCATGGACCAATCACGACGCCTTGGAGGGCCGCAATGGACGACATCAATCAAGAACAACAGGATTTCGGCGACAATCCGCTGGAAACCCGTAAAACCGACCACTACCAGCGGGAATACGTCCAAACCTTCGTGGAAAAATGGGACGAACTGATCGACTGGGACGCCCGCGCGGAAAGTGAAGGCCAGTTCTTTATCGACATCCTTAAGGCCCGCGGCAAACACCGTGTGCTCGACGCCGCCACGGGTACGGGCTTCCATTCCGTGCAGCTGTTGAAGGCCGGGTTCGACGTGACCAGCGCCGACGGCAACGCGGAAATGCTGTCCAAGGCATTCGAGAATGCGCGCGAACGCAACCTGATACTGCACACGGCTCATGCCGACTGGCGTTGGCTGAACAAGGACGTGCACGGCAAGTTTGACGCCATCATCTGCCTGGGAAATTCGTTCACCCATCTGTTCGACGAGAACGACCGGCGCCGCGCATTGGCCGAATTCTATGCGGCTCTGAAATGGGACGGCATCCTGATCCTCGATCAGCGCAATTACGACGGCATGCTCGATCATGGCTTCTCTTCGAAGCATAAATACTACTACTGCGGCGACCAGGTATCGGCCGAACCGGAGCATATCGACGATGGCCTGGCCCGCTTTTGCTACTCGTTCCCCGACGGCTCGCAGTTCCACCTGAACATGTTCCCTCTGCGCAAGGCCTATACGCGCAAGCTTCTGACCGACGTCGGGTTCCAGAAGATCAAGACCTACGGCGATTTCCAGGAAACTTATCAGGAAAACGACCCGGACTTTTTCGTCCATGTCGCGGAGAAAAATTATCATGACTAGGCGCTCGCAGGCGGTCCAGAAGGCCGAGGAATATTACGACTCGTCGGAAGCCGACGCCTTCTACAAGAACGTCTGGGGCGGCGAGGACATCCATATCGGCATCTATAACACCCCCGACGAAGAGATCGCCCAGGCCAGCCGGCGGACCGTGGAAACCATGGCCCTGCAAATCCCGGGACTGGGCCGGAAGACGCGCGTCATCGACCTGGGCGCCGGATACGGCGGCTCCGCCCGCCACCTGGCGGGCACTTACGGATGCCACGTGACCTGCCTGAACCTGAGCGAGACCCAGAACGACCTGAACCGGGACAAGAACGCGGAAACCGATCTGGATGCCCTGATCGATGTCGTGCACGGCTCGTTCGAAGACATCCCGGTCGAGGATGCTTCCGTCGACCTTGTGTGGTCACAGGACGCCATCCTCCATTCCGGGGATCGTCCCCGCGTGCTGGACGAGATTTCCCGGGTGCTCGCCCCGGGCGGTCATGTCATCTTTACCGACCCCATGCAGGCCGACGACGTGCCCGACGGCGTGCTGCAGCCCATCCTGGACCGCATTCACCTGACGACCCTGGGGTCGTTCGCCTTCTATCGGGGCGAATTCGCCAAGCGCGGTTTTTCAGAAGTACAATTGTCGCCCATGCTGAATCAGCTACGCACCCATTACTTCCGCGTCGGCGAGGATCTGAAACGCCGGTACGACGAAATCGTCCGCCTGTCAGGCAAGACTTACGTCGACAACATGCTGCGCGGCCTGGAACATTGGGTCGACGGTGCCGACAAGGGGTATCTCGCCTGGGGCATCCTGCACTTCAAGAAGGGCTGAGCACAAACCGCCCCGGCCCTATTCTGGCGACCTAATTTTTCGTCCTCGGGCGCTTTCTTCGTTCGATGGCGTCCCGCTGCTCGGTCACGGCCGCGAGGATTTCCTCAAGCTTGAAGGGTTTCGGCAGATACCTGTCGAAACCCGCGCCCAAACCGCGTTCAGCGTCGCCGGACATGGCATTTGCGGTCAGGGCGATCACCGGCGTGTGGCGCAGGTCGGGATCTGATCTGATTTCGGCAAGAACGTCATATCCGCTCATGTCCGGCAGATCGATGTCCAGGAAGATGACTTCGGGGCGCACGTCCCGCGCGATGGCCAACCCCGTCGTCCCATCTTCCGCTTCGAAGTAGTCAATGTCCTCCAGCATCTCCATGAAGTTCTCGAACAGCGCCCGGTTGATGTCATTGTCCTCGACATACAGAACCTTCATGCGGCCGGTAATCCGGCGCGTTTTAACATCAACCTCTTGGTCCTTCTCCGTGCCCTTGGTGATGTTGCCGATGTCCGCCGGTTGCAGATCGACCCAGAACCGGCTTCCCTGGCCCTCGGTACTTTCGAAATCGATGCGTCCGCCCATTAACTCGACATAGTTCTTGACCAGGGCAAGGCCGATGCCGGTTCCTTCGATCTTGCCCTGTTCGGCGCCAAGGCGGTTGAACGGCTGAAAGGCGCCACTTTGCCGGTCGGTTGGAATACCGCGCCCGTTATCGGCGACCGTGATGCGTGACACGTCCGCCGCAACGGCCTCGCAGGAGAATTCCACCCAACCGCCCGCGCGATTGTACTTGATGGCGTTGGAGCCGAGATTGATCAGAACCTGCGTCAAACGCGTCACATCGGCCTTCACGAATTCATCGTCCCTGCCCAAACGCTGAGAGCGCATTTCCACCTCGAATTTCTCGGCCAAGGGCTCAAGGGTGGCCATGACCGATTTCACGACCGCGACGACGTTGACGGGTTCGATCGATATCGTGATGCGGCCGGCCTCGATCTTGCTCAGCTCCAGCACGCTGTCCATAAGGTTCAGCAGATGCTGGCTGCTTCTTTTGATCAGGCCCGCATGCTCAAGCTGCTTGTCGTTGAGCTTGCCGAAATGCTGCGAGATCAGGATATCGGTGAATCCAAGGATCGAGTTCATCGGCGTGCGCAGTTCATGGCTCATCGAGGTCAGGAACGCCGATTTCGCGCGGGTCGCCGCCTCGGCGGCCTCCCGCGCCTGCTTTTGCGCAAGTTCCGATGCCTTGATCGCTGTGACGTCGAAGACGAAGGCATAAAACCCACGAACATTGTCACCGGAAACGTCAGGCAGGTATTGCGCCTGGGTGAATCGCGGGACACCTTCGGCATCGACAAGTTCTCGTTCGAACGCCTGTGGTTCCCCCCGCAAAGCCCCCTCGATATACGCGTGGTTCTTTTGATATAGCTCCTCGCCCATAAGTTCCTTGATGTGCCGGCCGGCCAACCATTCCGGAGTCACACCGAACCATTCCTCGTAGGCCTTGTTGGCAAATCGATTGCGCTGCTCGCTGTCCCAATAGGCGATCATCGACGGCACGCTGTCCAATACGTTCCTCAGGTCGCGCAAGGCGGTGTTCAGCTCCACCGTGCGCGTGGCGACACGATCCTCCATCTCCCGCAACAGGGCGCGAACCTGGAGTTCCGCCTGATGCCGATCTTCGATATCTGTGTTGGAGCCGAGCCACCGCAGGACATTTCCGTCCGAATCCATAACCGGATCCGCCCGCGCGAAAAACAGCCGGTAGGCCCCATCATGCCCCCTGAGGCGGAATTCGGTCGAGAACGGCGCCTTGGTGTCGACCGATTTTCGCCAGACGGCCATCAAGCGCTCTTGATCGTCCGGGTGTATCCAGTCGAGCCAGCCGGCGCCCAACAGCGCCCCTGTCGGCGCGCCGGTGTAGTCGGTCCATTGCTGACTGAGAAAATCGCAGGAACCGGCCGCATCACAGGTCCAGACAAGCTGCGGCAGGGAGTTGGCCATCTCCTGCCAGCGTTGCTGGCTTGCCGCCAGAACCTTGACGGCTTCGCGTTGCGCCGAAATATCGGTGACGCCCGCCACGACAAGTTTTCTGTCGCCGATCGACAGAGGGGCGAGGCGCACGGTAATCGGAAACCGCGTCCCGTCTTCCCTCGCCGCCTCCAGATTCTGGCGGCTGCCCATATCGCGTGGCCTGTAATCGTAATTTTCACGTAATTCCTTGTGCCCGCCCCGCACGCCGGACGGCACCAGATCGTCGACGGGTTTCCCAAGCAGGTCGGACATGGACCAGCCGAAAACGCGTTCGCAATAGGCATTCGCGCGGATGATGACCCCAGCCTGATCGATCACGAGCAGCGCCTGGGGCGTCGCGTCGATGATCTTGTAGGCCATTTCCTCTTCTTCCCATCGGGCTTGCTGTGCTTGTGCCCGATTTCGCGAGAAATTATATGCGGTCGCGGTGCCGAGAATACCCAACAAGACCAGGGTTAGGCTAAGGATGCCCGGGGTTGTTCCGACATACTGCTTGGCAAATGCGGGGCGTGGATGGAAGCTTAGGCGCCAACGGCGTCCGAAAACCTCCACCTCGTCGCCGGTGACCGCGTCGACCCTGGGATCAAATCCCGGCGAACGGTAGAACTCGATCCCGTCGCTGACGTCTGTAATTGAAAAGGCGATTTCTTCCCGGCGCGGGCCCAGGTCCTTTAGAACCTCGCTGACGACAAGGGGCGAATAGCTCCAACCGACGGTTTCCTTCACACGTTTTTCCGGATCGTCCGGCACATCGGCCCGCCAGTAAATGGGCATCAGGATGAGAAATCCGTGGTTGGTCTCACCCGACGCCTGTACCAGCGTGATCGGTGCCGTCAGCCGGGTTTCGCCGCTTCGCGCCGCATTCAAGGCAGCGGTGCGCCGATTGCTTTCCGACGCGATATCAAGGCCCGTCGCCCCTTCGTTACCCTCGATGGGATAAATGTACTTGATGATGAAACGCTCGCCCGTGTTCGGGGCAAGTTCGCGTAGGTTGAATGACGGAAACTCGTCCACGCGCGCTGCGTCGATGAACCGTTCCGTCTGTTCGTTCGAAATTTTGACGATGAACCCGAAACCGCGCGCGCCGGGAAACTCTTGGAATTTCTCACGCGACGTGAAGTATTCCTTGAAGGTATTTCGAGGGATGTTTATCCGGCCGCCGGCGATGATCGCGCCGCGCGTCCCGCGGAGGCCATACTGGTACAGTTTAAAGCGTTCCTCGACGAGCGTCGTGAACTCCCGCGTGAGCGCGGAAAACCGCTCGCGGGTGTCATTCTTGTTGTTGATATACTGAAATATGCCCGCAGACGCCGCCACCACCGCCGTCAGGGCGATCCCGAATACGGCGACAGCAGAAGGGCGGATGGCACGATCGGCGGCCATATGGCTTGATCCCTTAGCGGCTCCCCCCACACAGGAAATCCGGGAAGGCTTTGCACGCCGAGGCCTTCCCGTGAGTTGGCTTAAGGTATCTCTCGATGGAACCGACGTGCAACCGGGCAATTGTCAAACTCAGCATTGGCCTCCCCGGACGCCGCCAAGGCGCTTCGGATACATTGAAAAACCGGCACGGGAACCTCGGCGAGTTCAGATGGCCGCCATGCACGGGGCGCTGGCTCTGTCCGGACCCTTGCCACTGCCGCCGGCTTTTCATTCAACAAAGAGGTGTGTTTCGGCCCAGCAGCGTCGCTTCGACAATGACGCCCAGTTCCGAATCGATACCGCAAGGGATGCGCCATACACCAAGGTACGGATGTCAGCCGGCTGCAATGGTCCGTTCCGCCGGAAACCTGAGGATCACCGTCGTTCCCTTGCCGACCTCGCTTTGAATGGCGAGGTCGCCGCCGTGCAATTCGACCAATTGCTTGGACAGGGTCAGACCCAGCCCCGTGCCTTCATGGGTCACGGTATGGCTGGTGCGGACCTGACCGAACGCTTCGAGGACTAGGGGAACATCCTCGGCGGCGATGCCGATGCCCGTGTCGGTGACCTCGATCCGGATGCCGCCCCGGTAATCCACGCCGGTCGACAGGGTCAGGGCGCCGCCTTCGGGCGTGAATTTATTCGCGTTGGAAAACAGATTCATCAAGACTTGGCGGATGACGCGGCCGTCGCCCCGCAATTTGGGCATGTTGTCCGGAACGGTGACGGACAGAACCTGGCTTTTCGCGCTGATGCGCGGCGACATCAGGCGCTGCACCGCGGCGGCAAGGTCGCGCAGGTCCAGGTCCTCTTCTTCCAATTTGGCCTCGCCGGCCTCGACCTTCGAGATGTCGAGGATGTCATTGATAACGTCCAGCAGGTGGCGCGCCGAATGCTGGATGTCGGCGGCGTATTCCATATACCGGGCATTGCCCATGCGGCCCATGATCTCATCGACCATGAACTGTGAAAATCCGAGGATCGAATTCAGCGGCGTGCGCAATTCGTGGCTCATCATGGCGAGAAACCGCGATTTGGCAACACTGGCCTCTTCGGCGCGGCGCCGCGCCCCGTCCAACTGCCGGGTCCGCTCGGTCACGGCGTCTTCAAGCTGCGCGCGCGCGCCGATCAATTCCTCTTCATAGGCGGCGCGTTCCGCATGGGCGGATTCCAGCCGGCTGAGAAGGCGGTTGAAAGCATCCTGCAGGTGCTTGAGTTCGCCGTCACTCGGCCTTACCGCCTGAATGTCCGAGTAGGGCCGGAAGCCCGGATCGATGCGGTCGACCGCGTCGGACAGACGGGACAGCGGGCGCACCAATTGGCGTTGGGCGAAATAGCTGAACAGAATCCAGATAAGCAGAAGCTTCACCATGGCGGCGGTGAAAATCAACATGATCGACAACCACGATCGGGTAAGCGCCAGGTTCGCCGGCACCAGCAGACTGACACGCCCGAGATGCCGGGCCTTGTCCGAACCCTGGGCGACATAGCGGATATCGAACGAGTGAACCGCCATGCCGGAGCCGTCACCGCTGCTGATGATGCCATGGGCCCCCAGGCGGCGGCCGCTGAACGGATCCTCGACAATCACCCCCTGGGCCACGGACAGCCGTACCAGGGCCGTCAGCACCGCCCCCAGTTCCTTCTCGTCATAGGCCCAAAGCTGATCCGCGATGGGATCATGGAAGGCGCTTTTGACGATGCGGATTTCGCGCTCGATCTCTTCGTCCGCGCGGCGCAGGACATCCCAGATCAAAACAGCGGTGATCAAAAGACCGATGCCCAGAAACGCCAGGAAGATAGATGAAAACAGGCGCCCGGCAAGGGTGCGGCGGCCCAAGTTCAGCGTGCCGCTGGCCCTAGCGGTATTTTCCAATGATCTCGCCGATAAGGGGCGAGCGGTTGATGTTGCGGATTTCGTTCCAGAAGGCATCAGCGAGTTTTGTGTTGTTCTTATGGAAGGGTTTTGAAAACAGAAGGTAGTAGGCCTTTTCCGAAATCGCGGGTCGCAGCATGGCGATTCCGGTGAACGGCCCGCCATTGTCCGCCAGATAGGGCGCGATCATGTTATCAAGTTCCGCGTAGGCCGCAACGCGCCCGTTGTCCAATTTTGCAAGATTCAATGTTTGCGTGCGTTCTTCCTCAAAAGGAATACCAAGGGCTTTAAGTTCGCTGATGACGGAATAACCCCGCGTCACCGCCACCGCGCGGCCTTGCGTGCCGCGCAGCCTGCGCCCGTCAAAGGACACGCCGGCCTCGCGGCGCACATAGAAGGAATAGGATTGAAAGAAGACGGCCCGGGACTCGTCCGGCGTCTTGCCGTCGGCAAGCGTCGGATAGACGCCGAATTCCGCCCTTTCCGGCTTGTAGCTGGCGTGGAAAATGCCATCGACTTCGCCGGTTTCGACCATGAACAGCCCCCTGTTCCAGGGCACACGTTCGAAATCGAGCGAGACATTCAGGCGGCGCGCGGCCTCGCGGAAGACCTCGATGGTGACCCCGGGCCTGTCTTTCGGAACCTTGGCCGTGACGCCGTAATAACGCGGCGGGTTTTCGACAGGCTCATAGACCAGACGGATGGTATCCGCCCGCGCCGGACAGGCGAGCAACAGCGCCACGACGGCTAAACCGCAGAATCGAAGCATTTCTTCCTCTCGAACCGGCGCAGGCAACGCACAACGCAAGCATCCCGCCCAGCTTACGGAACAGAGGATATCGCTTGAACATTAAGCCTGAATGACAAAAGGCGGATTGAGCCGACCCGGTCAGAACTTCATCGCCTGGGCAACGACGACGTGCTCCAACCTCTGGATTTTCGCCAAAAGTTCGGGCGGCGGCGCTTCGTCGATTTCCAGCAGTGCGATGGCGTCGCCGCCGGCCTGGGCGCGGCCCAGGTTGAAGGTCGCGATGTTGATGCCGGCATCACCCAGCAACGACCCCAAGGCCCCGATCAGGCCCGGCTTATCGTAGTTGGTGATGTAGAGCATGTGCCGGCCGAGCGTCGCGTCGATGGGAATGCCCTTGATCTCGACCAGGCGCGGACGGTCATGGAACAAAGTGCCGGCCAGCGATCGGGTTTGGTTTTCCGTCGTCACCGTCACCTCGATGCGGGTATGGAACGCTCCCGCGTCGTCGGACCGCACCTCGCGCACAATGATGTCCCGGTCCTTGGCGATGGTCGGCGCGTTGACCATGTTGATGCCCTCCATGGACGGCCCCAAAAGCCCCTGCAGGACGACAGCGGTGAGCGGCTTGCAGTTCAGCTCGCCGCACACCCCTTCGTAGGAGATCGTGACCTCGTGGATGGCCGAGCGCGTCGCCTGCCCGGCAAAGCTGCCGAGCTGCTGGGCGAGTGTCATATAGGGTTTCAAGCGGGGCGCTTCCTCCGCCGTCACCGACGGCATGTTCAGCGCGTTGGACACCGCCCCGTCGAGAAGATAATCCGCCATTTGTTCGGCAATCTGCACGGCGACCTTTTCCTGGGCCTCGGTGGTGGCAGCCCCCAGGTGCGGTGTGGCGACGACGTTTTCCATCCCGAACAGGGGACTTTGCGTCGCCGGTTCCACTTCGAACACGTCGATCGCCGCCCCCGCGACATGGCCGCTGTCCAATGCCGTCTTCAAGGCCGCCTCGTCCACCAGACCGCCGCGGGCACAGTTGACCAGACGCACGCCCGGGCGCGTCTTGGCCAAGGCATCGGCGTCGATGATATGGCGCGTGGCATCGGTCAGTGGCGTGTGCAGGCTGATGAAATCGGCGCGGACCAACAAGTCGTCGAGGGAAACCTTCTCGACCCCAAGTTCCTTGGCACGCTCCTCACCCAGGTAGGGATCAAAGGCGATGACCCGCATCTTCAAGCCCTGGGCCCGGTCGGCGACGACCGATCCGATATTGCCGCAGCCGATGATGCCCAGTACCTTGCCCGTGATCTCGACCCCCATGAAGCGGGATTTCTCCCACTTGCCGGCGTGGGTCGAGGCGTTGGCCAGGGGAATGTCGCGGGCCAGGGCCAGCAGCATGGCAATAGCGTGTTCGGCCGTGGTGATGGAATTGCCGAACGGCGTGTTCATCACCACGATGCCCTTGGCCGTGGCCGCGCTCAGATCGACGTTGTCGACGCCGATCCCGGCCCGGCCGATGACCTTCAGGTTGGTGGCGGCCTCGATGACGGCCCCGCGCACCTTGGTCGCGGAGCGCACGGCCAGACCGTCGTAATCCCCAATGATGGCGGACAGGTCCTCGGGCGAAAGGCCCGTCTTCACGTCCACCTCAATCCCACGGCGTTGGAAGACCTCCGCCGCAAGGCCCGACATCTTGTCGGAAATCAGCACTCTCGGCATGACGGTTCCCGCCCTTAGGCGGCTTCACCGGCAAGCTCGGCGCGGATCTGGTGGAACGACCACTCGATCCAGGGGAACAAGGCTTCCAGGTCCGAGGTTTCCACCGTGGCGCCGCACCAGATGCGGAAGCCCGGAGGGGCGGACTTGTGCTCGGAGAAATCGTAGCCCGCCCCCTCGGCCTCGCACATCTGGGGGATGCGCCGCAGCGTCTTGCGCAGGTCGTCCTCGCTCAGGCCGTCGAAGGCCGGATCGACGACCTTCAGCGTCACCGAGGTGCACGAGCGGACCGCCGGATCGGTGGCCAGGAAGTCGATCCAGGACGTGCGCTCGACCCAGCGGCTGAGGGCTTCGAAGTTCGACTGCACCCGGCCCATCAGGACCGGCAGGCCGCCGATATCCTCGGCCCAGCGCAGACCATCCAGCGCATCTTCGACACACAGCAAGGACGGCGTGTTGAGGGTGGCACCCTCGAACGGCTCGGGATTGATCTTGCCGTTCTTCTTGAGGCGGAAAACCTTGGGAATGGCGCGGTCCGGATGGAAGGTATTGAGCCGCTCCACCGCACGCGGGCTGAGTGCCAGCATGCCGTGCGCCGCCTCGCCGCCCATGACCTTCTGCCAGGACCAGGACACGGCATCCAGCTTGTCCCACGGCAGGTCGACGCCGAAGATGCAGGACGTCGCGTCAACCAAGGTCAACCCGGTGCGATCGGCGGGAATCCAAGCCCCCCGGTCAGGCACCATGACGCCCGACGACGTACCGTTCCAGGTGAACACCACGTCGTTGTTGAAATCGATTTGGGACAGGTCCGGCAGTTCGCCGAAAGGTGCTGTAAAGGTGCGCAGGTTGTCCAGCTTCAATTCCTGCACGCCGTCCTTGGTCCATTCGTTGCCGAAGTTTTCCCAGGACAGGATATCGACACCGCGTTCGCCCAGCAGGTTCCACATGGCGGCCTCGAAGGCGCCGGTGTCGGAACCGGGCAGGATGCCGACGTAATAATCGTCGGGAATGCCCAGGATCTTGCGGGAACGGGTGATGACCTCGTTCAGCTTCGCCTTGCCCGTGGCATGGCGGTGGGAACGGCCGAGAAAGGCGTCTTTGAGATTGTCGAAGGACCATCCGGGGCGCTTGGCGCAAGGGCCGGACGAAAAGCACGGATTGGCCGGGCGGGTGCTCGGCTTCTGAGGAACTGGCATCGAATTTTACTCCCTTCGCTTCCAGAAGGGTCCGATCCCGTTGGGGGGATCTGGCCCAGGGCGGGTATACGCCCGATCCCCGGTTCCGGTCAATCACCACCGCACGGAAGGCACGGTTTGGCCGCCGCGCGGCATTGTCTCGCCCAAGTCCAACGACTATGGTCGAAAAAAACGAGGAAACGAGCATAGCCGCAATGGCGGACAGCATCACCAGCACTTCAAGCACCTCCCCCGGCCCGATACAGGCCATGGTCGTCGGCACGTCGGACGTCATCGCGGAACCCGTCAAGGCGGTACTGCGCGGCCTGGGCGGGGTTGACCTCGCCGCCGAGGCCACGGACGGCGTCGATGCCGTCAGCCATCTGCGCCGTCGGGCCATCGACGTAATCTTCATCGACATCGGCGACCCCAAGGTCAAGTTGACCACGGACCTGTCGCGCCTGCTGAAGGTCGACCGCGAGGCCCAGATCGTGCTGGTCGCCACCCTGACCTTCGCCAACGTGAAGAACGCCATGACGGGCCTAGTCGCCGGCGCCGCCGAATTCGTGCAGGCACCGGCCCGCCATACCCCGCATATCGCCGAAGCCGAGTTCACCCGCCAGATCGCCGATCTGGCCCTGGGCCTGGGCCGGGCGCGCCGCGACAAGGGGACCCGTGTGATCGCCGCGCCGCCGTCCGCCAACCGCTTCGAACATCCGACCCCCAAGGAGCTTCGCCAGCGCCGTCCCTATATCCCGAAGGCCATCGCCATCGCCAGTTCGACCGGCGGCCCGCAGGCCCTGTTTTCCCTGTTCACGGCCCTGCCCCGGGCCGTGGCCCAGCCGGTCTTTCTGACCCAGCACATGCCCCCCGGGTTCACCGCGGCCCTGGCCGATCACATCACCCGGCGCACGGGATGGCTCTGTGCCGAGGGCAAGGACGGCGAGCCGGTGAAGGGCGGGCAGGTCTACATGGCGCCCGGCGGGTTTCACATGATCCCGCGGCGCGGCGCCGGCGGCGTCACGATCAAGATCGACGACGGGCCCGAGGAAAGCTTCTGCAAACCCTCGGCGGAGCCCATGATGCGCGGCCTGGTCGCCGCCTATGGGGCGGAAAATATCCTGTTCGTCGTGCTGACGGGCATGGGGTCGGACGGCAAGGCGGGTGCGAAGATCGTCGCCGACGGCGGCGGTACCGTCGTCGTGCAGGACAAGGACAGCAGCATCGTCTGGGGCATGCCGGGGGCCGTGGCCGCCGCCGGGGACTGCCATGCGGTCCTGCCGCTGGGCGACCTGCCCAAGTTCATCGCCCAGGCGGCGGCGGGGAAGTAACACCATGGACACCACCGACGCGGACGACTTCCTGACGGCGTTTCTGCGCCAAAGCGGCCTCGCCGCCCCGGATGAAACCCCCGCCTACACGGCGCTGGCCGGCGGTGTGTCGTCGGACATCTGGCGCGCGGACCTGGCGCGCGGGCCGGTCTGCGTCAAGCGCGCCCTGGCCAAGCTTAAGGTCAAGGCCGACTGGTTCGCGCCGGTGGAGCGCAACGCCTTCGAGGTCGCCTGGATGGAAACCGCCAACGGCCTGCAGCCCGGCATCGCCCCCCGCGTGCTGGCCCATGACGCGGCCCAGGGCGTGTTCGCCATGGCCTATCTGGACCCGGACAACCATCCGACCTGGAAGGACGAGTTGCACGCCGGGCGCACCGACGCGGCCTTCGCGCGCAGGGTCGGTGAATGCCTGAAACAGGTTCACGCCGGGACGGCGGGCAACGACGCCGTGGCCCGGCGTTTCAGGACGGACGAGACGTTCTATTCTATCCGCCTGGAGCCCTATCTGATCGCCACCGGCCGCGCGCATGCCGACCTCGCCCCCCGCCTGGACGCCCTGGCCGCGACCACGGCGGCACACCGCGAGGCCCTGGTCCACGGCGACGTCAGCCCCAAGAACATCCTGGTCGACGGCGCCGACCCCGTGTTCCTCGACGCCGAATGCGCGTGGTACGGCGACCCGGCCTTTGATCTGGCCTTCTGCCTCAACCACCTGTTGCTGAAATGCCTGTGGACCCCCGCCGCGACGAACGGGTTCCTCGCCTGTTTCGACGCGCTAGCCGCCGGATACGCGGCCGAGGCCATGATCGAGGCCCGGGCCGCCGCCCTGCTGCCGGCCTTGTTCCTGGCCCGCGTGGACGGTAAGTCTCCCGTCGAATACATCACCGCCGACGCCGACCGCGACCGCGTGCGGCGCACGGCCCGACCATTGATCGCCACGCCGCCGCCGACCCTGGCGGACGTCCGCCAAGCCTGGGAAAGGGAACTCCGCCAATGACGGCCTCCTCCGCCACCGCCATCACCGCCGTCAAGGCCCGCCGTGTCTGGGATTCCCGGGGACGGCCGACGGTCGAGGCCGACGTAACCCTGGCCGGCGGCGCGCTCGGCCGGGCCATCGCCCCGGCGGGGGCGTCGCGCGGCAGCAATGAGGCGATCGACCTGCGCGACGGCGGCCCCCGGTTCGGCGGCTGGGACGTGACGGATGCCCTGAAGCAGACCAACGGCGCCATCGCCCAGGCGTTGACCGGCCTGGACGCGGGCGACCAGGCCGCCGCGGACGCCGCGCTGATCGCGCTGGACGGCACGCCCAACAAGGCCAACCTGGGCGGCAACGCGACCATCGCCGTGTCCATGGCGGTGCTGCACGCCGCCGCCGCACAGGCCGGACAGCCCTTGTGGAAGTACCTGTGGGACCAGGGCGGTGCGCCGGGCACGCCGCTGCTACCCCTGCCGGAAATTCAGATCTTCGGCGGCGGCGCCCATGCCGGGCGGCGCATCGACGTGCAGGATTTCATGGTCATCGCCACGGGGGCCGACGACTACGAACAGGCCCTGGCCTGGACCGCCGAGGTCTATATCGCCGCCGGCAAGATCATGGCCGAGCGCGGCCTGTTGCAGGGTGTCGCCGACGAGGGCGGCTTCTGGCCCGCGTTCGACGCCAACGAGGACGCCGCCGAAACCTTGCTCCTAGCCATCGAAAAGGCGGGGCTGAAGCCGGGCGAGCAGGTCTCCATCTCCCTCGACATCGCGGCGTCCGAATTCGGCAAGGCCGGGCGCTACCGCCTGGCCCGCGAGGACCGCGACATGGACAGCGGCGAATTGGCGGACATGCTGCTCGGCTGGGTCGCCCGTTACCCCATCGTGTCCGTCGAGGATCCCATGTCGGAAGACGACACGGTAGGCTTCCTGGCCTTCGCCAAGGCCGCGCCCAAGACGCTTCAGATCGTCGGCGACGACTTCCTGGTGACCAACGCCGGCCGGGTCCAGGCGGCGGCCCGCGACGGGGCGCTCAACTGCGCGCTGATCAAGCCGAACCAGGCCGGCACGGTGACGGAAACCAAGGCCGCGTTCGACGCCGCCCGCGAGGCCGGGATCGGCGCCATCGTGTCCGCCCGTTCGGGCGAGACCGAAGACGTGACCATCGTCCATCTGGCCGTCGGCTGGGGGGCCAAGCAGTTGAAGGTGGGATCGTTCACGCGCTCGGAACGCATGGTGAAGTGGAACGAGGGCCTGCGGGTCGCCGACGCGCTGGGTTCCGCCGCCCTGCCGCCCCGGTCGGCGTTCCCCTGGGGCTAAGCCGGGGGCCTACTCCGCCGAGCGGGCCATCCCGCGCAGGCGGTTGACCAGCACGCCCATCAGGCGGTGCAGGACCTTGTCAGTCTGTTCCAGACGTTGCAGGCGGGTCTTGAGCGATTCCTTGGAGAGCACGATCAGCACCGAGTTGTCGGCGGCGCGGGCCGAGGCGGCGCGCGGCTGATCGTCGATCAGCGACAGTTCGCCCAGCAGTTCCCCCGGGCCGAGGGTGGCCAGGCTCTGTTCGATGGCGCCGCGCCGGTAGATTTCGATGGCGCCCGAGGAAATCAGAAACGCCTCGGTCCCGGCGTCGCCTTCCTCGAACAGGATCTGACCCTTGACCAGCTTGCGCTGTTCCGGCCCCTTGCCGCCGCCGTTGGCCGGGGCCGCTTCGGCGGCGGGTGCGGGCTTGGGCGCGGCGGGCGCCGGTTTCGGGGCCCCGTCGTCCCAGCGCTTTTCCTGCGAGGGCGCGCCGTTCGACGCCCCCCCTGCCGCGGCGCCATTGGCGAGGGCCTTGTCCAAGGTCGCGGCGGCCGTGCGTTTCAGTTCTTCCGGCAGGCCGGCGGCGGCGATCTTTTCCTTCAACACATCGGCCACCCGCTTGGCCATGGCCAGGTCCTGCCCGCCGCCGGTCAGGGCGTCGACGCCTGTCAGGCCGCGCATGGCCTGGGCCAGGTTGCGGACCACGGCGGCCTGCTGCTTGGCACCCGTATCCGTGGCCGACAGGTCGAGCACGAAGCCCGCCCGCGACGGCAGGGACGGCAGATAGGCCAGGATGCTGGCGACCGCGTCCTCGGCGCTGAGATCGCCGTCCTCGCGGCCCAGGGCCATCTTGGCGCGCAGGGTCAGGGCCTCGGCCATTTGCGGGCCGCCGAGCAGCCCGGCGTAGCCTTCCAGATTGCGGATCAGGGTGACCAGAGCCGTGCGCTCGCCGTCCTTGCCTTCGCGGGTCATCGGCTTGACCCCGCCGATACCGCGGGCGACCCGGCCCAGGATGGCGTCCCGCGCATTTTCCAGCACGTAATCCGCCATGGCCTTGTTCAGTTCGTTGATGCAACTGAGCGGATTTTTCACCTCCGGCAGACGGCCCTGGCACAGCTGAACCAGCATGCGATGCGCGGACGCCGCGTCGGCGACGCCGCCCAGCAGTTCCGTGATCGCGGCGGTGCCGTCGAGGATTTCCGCCAGCGCCTCGTCGACATAGGCCTGGACGACGACGCCCGCCTGCCCGTCCAGCAGCTTGACCAGGGATTCGATCTTGCCGCTCCAGTCGCCCTGCTCGCCCATATGGGCGGCGAGGCCGGCCAGGATCAGCATGTGGCGGTCTTCGGCCGGGGCCTCGGCGTTGACCTTGTCGATCAGGGCCTGCAACCCGCCCGTCTGGAGGGCCTCGTTCAGATCCTCGCGCCGCATCATCTTCTGCGCGTTGGCCATAAGCTGGCTGTACAGGCGTTCCAGCTTGTTCTGGCGATCGACGGGCTTTTCGCCCGCAGCTTTGTCGACCTGGAGGCTGGCAAGGCGCGACAGGGCGCCGATATAGAGCTTGTCGTCGCGCTCCAGCATCTTGAGGCGGCCGAAATCGAAGGCCAGCTCCATGGCCGTCATGCCGACGTCGTCCAGGTACTGGCGCAGCAGACGCCCGATCGTGCGGCGGGCCTCCAGCTGATAACAATCGGCCAGGGTCTCGCAGACCGGCGAGGAATCGATGGGCACGACGGTCAGGCCCTTGTCCGTGACCTCGGCCCGTTCGTTGAAGATAATCTCGTCGCCCTTGCGGTCGCTTTCGGCGATCACCTTGACGCCTGAATACTTGTGGGAATCCAACAGCGCCTGCGCCTGCTGGATGGCCTGTGATTTTACGCTGTGGGACGCGAAAAAAGTCCACTTACCGTCGAATTCGGTCTGGACCTCGTAGGTTTTCCCCGCAAGGTTCGTTTCCATGTTGGTTGGGTCCCCAAGTGCTGATTTGCACGCCGTCCCCTGCAGACGACGCCACATTCCAATCGCACCCCCTCAAAGCACGCCGCCGGTTGTTCCGGCGCGCGAGAATTGTCGATAAGATGCCGCGTATGATTATCAGGCGCAAGCCCCTGGACAAATTCGATATAAAAGGCTGCGATGCGGGCGCGGCGTAAAATTTTCGCGGAGGATTAATCTGCGCGCACTATCGTGAAACGGGAACTCCCTCTAATTTCTAGACCTTTTTTTGCTCACGCTTACGATTGTAAAAGAATATACGGGTGGTGTTCCGCAAGGAATCCAGTGCATTAAAAGCAAAACCTTCGGGGGAGGGGGTCAGCATGGTGAGCGCTCGAACTCAAGCAAGGGCGGAGTATACGAAATACCTGGAAAAGGTCCGCTGGGTGCAAAAGTCCCGCGCGGCCCAGAACGCCCTGTACCGCAATGCAGGAACCCAGAACCTGACCTGGGACGTTCTTTTCCTGATCGCCGAGGCTCAGTACGCCGGACAGAACCTCAATGTCTCGGACATCTGCGTGTCGGTGGCGGCGTCGAAATCGACGACCCTGAAGCTGATCGCCCAATTGGCCACGGACAACGTGATCAACAAGCGGCAGAAGGAAAACGATTCCCGCACGCAGCTGGTGACCCTGAACGACGGCTTCCGCAAGAAGCTCGAATATTACCTGGACAACCTGACCGAGACCTATCCCACGCTCAAGTGACGGCGCCGGTTGACGGCGCCGCATCCCGCCTTCATGAATGCCCGACCGCACGGCGCCCCCCAAACCACCGGGGACAGGCCGCCATGCTCGGATCATCATGAAAGGGCGGTCATGTCCTGGTTCTATCTGTTCATCGCGGGTCTGTTTGAAATCGCCTGGGTCATCGGCCTGAAATACGCCGACGGCTTCACCCGCCCGCTGCCCAGCATCGCCACGGTGATCGCCATGATCATCAGCATGGGGCTGCTCGGCCTGGCCGTGCGCGGCCTGCCCCTCGGCACCGCCTATGCGGTGTGGACCGGCATGGGAACGCTCGGGGCGGCGGCCTTCGGCATCTTTCTGTTCAACGAACCGGCGACGGCGATGCGCCTCGCCTGCATCGGGCTGATCGCGCTGGGCATCGCGGGGTTGAAGCTGTCGTCGGCGTGAAACACCCTCGGGTCTACTGCCCGACCAGCCCCAGGGCGCGCGCCATCTGCGCCAGGAACAGCATGACGAACGAGCCGCCGGTCCAATACAGCGCGCGCAAAAAACCGCGCGCGTTTCTTGTCGCGGATGTCCGAGACCTTGATGATCTCGCAGGCCGTCTCGCGCACCCAGTCGGCGCCCGCCACGGTGCGGACGTAGCTGTCCACATCGGGGCTGCGGCGCGGATCGAAATACATCGCCCCGGCGCAGCCGCCGAAATCGCGTTTGCGCGACACCTTGTCGGCATGGGACGGATACAGCACCAGGGCGAACATGATGATCGGCAGCACCAGGATGGCCCAGCCCGCGAACACGTAAAGCCCGGCCTGATCGATGGCAACCGGGACCTGCGCGCCGCTGCGCAGCACGACCTGCAGGGCCAGGATGTAGCCGACGCCCACGATCTGCGCCTTGTTGTCGTAACTGCGCACCGTGTTCTGCGCTTCCTCCAGGATCGACAGCAGGGCGTCGCCGCCCAACTGCTCATGGAAACGGGCGGTCGGGTTCTCGGTCATGGATTGCGTCCCCTTTTTCATTCGGCAGGCGCCGGCGGCACCGGCAGGGCCGCATCCTAGGGACGAACGGGGCGATCCTGTGGCGAGGGGGTGACGACTTCGTGCCGGTGGGGGGCAGCTACACGGAAGGTCAGACTTGAACTGACAAGGCCGTAAGGCCGAGGGGTTTTAACATCCTCCTACACTATCGTCACAAGACCAGCAGGTCGGCGAGACAGGCCGGGCTACTCCCGCCGTCTCGAAGAATGACAAGCTTATCAGGCTCAGATGCAAACCAAGCAAACGCCCCCCAAGCGAGCCCTGTGATGGTTTTACGAAACCCAGCGGTCTCCCGATCTTGATAGGCGCTCAAGAACGCCACTTGGTCTCGCGAGAACCCTGCTTCGTCGGTAAGAGCCAACAAGGCTTTTTGTCGGCGTGTCGTTACAGCACCATCAGTGGCAACCACTTCAATAAAAACGAGGAGCGGTTCAGCCGGGCCGAGGTCCGCAAGGATGATATCCGGCAGATTTTTGTCGGCTTCAATTTTGAGGCCGATGGCAGCAGCAAGCTTGTCGTCGCGAGCGACAACCTTGTTGCCGCTTTCGCTGAGCCACAGCACAGCGGGATTTTCTAAAAATGCTGGCGCAAAAACTTCAATGACAGCCTGCGTAATGATTGAACTGGGTCCTGGTGCGAGTTGGCGGGTCTCTTGGCTGGGGAACGTGACTAACACACCACTCGCACCAGCAGCGGCACCCGCACGCATGATCGAGACGCGCGCAAGCGCACTCTTGGACAGGTGCGTTTTCTGAAAGTTGTCGATAGCGGCTTCAAGTGCAGCACCATCCAGAGACGGATCAAACAACATCGCGAAGTTTGATTTGAGCGCATATCGAGGCTTGCCGGAGGTGGTTGGCAGATCGGTCCGCGCAAAAACGGCCCCGATGGCAACCAAGCCCTCGCGTAAAGTTTCATCGCGGATCGGCTCGCGCGTATTGTCAGCATACCAACGCGTGCCTTGAGCATCATATTTCTTCTTCAAAACTGAGTTGGCGTAACCCAGGCGGATGTCATCACCAGACTGTGCGGCTTGCTCTTTGGTCATGCGATAAACATGGACCGGGCCAAGATAACGTTCGGTACCTTCAACTGCCCCAATATAAAGCATCGCGAAGACAGTACTGGCCGCCAGTTCCCGCACGCAATAGGTCCGGTTCGGCGTGCCTTCGGGAAAGATGAGAGGTAGTCTTTCCGCTACGAAATCTCGAGAAACATAGGGCGGGAGCATAGACATGACTCAGGCGGTTTCCTCGTAGAGCCTAGAACAGGCTGCCTCGATCCGCGCACGGCTGGCGTTATCTCGGACCAATCGGGAGAGAGGCTTCAGATCGTCAGGAGTTGGGAGGGGCAACGCCTCCAACTCAAACGCAGACACGGCGACGCTACCGCTGACACACCGGAAAGCACGATCAGCAGCCGCACTATTGAGAAAAGCAGCCAGAACGTCCGCAGAAACAGATGGGCTTTCGGTAAGCGGCCGCAACATATTGACATGATTTTCGATGACGACTGCACCGTGCTTCCCAAGAAAATCCGCTGGAAGAGCCGCGGCAATCAACCGGCGGTTTTGCTCTTTTGCCGTGGTGCGCTGTAGCAGAACACATTGGCTATCGGTAACAAGCCAGTCATCACCATTTCGTATCTCGAACCAAGGTGTATGGTTTCTTTTCTCGGCACGCCAAGTGAATCGGCCATCCGAAGTAATAGCCTCGGCCCATATCAGCGGGTAGCGGTTCCGGCCCGGCCGTTCGGCGAGTTGATCTTTGTAACGGTTCCAAACCAAAGGGCCCGTGCTGACGGTATACCCCCAATCGGAAAGACGGTGCTCCATTTCCATAAGCACGGAGACAAGCGGAGCCTGTTCCGCACAGCGGGGCAAAATCCAAGGCCTGGAAAAATCCGGCGGGAGATCAAAAGATCCAGCGTATTCAAGGGTCAGGCCGGAATCGTTCTCAGGCGTAATCTCGTGGACCACAACAGGGGCACGGAGTGAGCCTCGCTTATATGTTGCGAGCAGAGTCTCCTGCAGAACGTCGTCGAAGACACCTTTACGAACAGAGACGAAATCGAGCGTTGCGGGCGAAGCATCCCGGCCAAGCAAGGCGCGGAGATTTTTGAAGTACTCTCCGGCGAGAAAACTAGTCGGTGTCACATAGGCGACCACACCACCGGAACAGGTGTGACGCAGTGCCATGTCTGTGAACAACCCATAGAGGTTGGCGTGACCGAATAAGCTACGCTTGAAGTGCGCACGATCATCCGGGGCCAAACGAACCCGACCATAAGGCGGATTGCCAATAACAAGATCAAACTGATCGCGCGGCGGATTTTTGTGGAGACTATCACAAACAGTGACAACAACAGGAAGCTGACGATCCGTCGCCAAAGTAACGGGCAGTAGCACAGCATCGAGCGCGATCTGAGACAACCAAGCTGCAAAGGGATCGATTTCGTAACCACGCAGGCGGTTGGCAATATTCTCGATTAGGATACGCGGGGTACAGTCCGTCAACTCGTCAAGGATGCGACGAGCCACGGGCGCAAGAAAAGCACCACCGCCACAGGCTGGATCGAGAACGCGACAGGTAGCCCAATCGACACCGCTGTTAGTCGCTTGAGCAATCAACCGATCCGTCAGGCATGGTGGCGTATAATAAACACCGAACGAAGCTCGGTGCGTGAGTGGCAGCGTGGAAGTGTAGATGAGGCCGATATGATAAGCGGCCACCTCGGCATCAAGTTGTGCTGCCGCTTTACCGAGGCTGTCAGCCAAATTTTTTACAGCGGTAGGAAGGTCAATCGTCTCGAACGGCTCCAGAGGAGCGCGCAGAGAAATCATTGCCGTTTCAGAGGCGGTAAAAGCCTCCCACCACGCAGATATCACGTGCGTTCCAAACGCCCGGGCCAAAGCAAGGCAATCGGATTCATCAACACCGGCCACCAGTGCACGTGCCATGGTCCGACCGGACGTCAACGTATCGAGAGGCGAATCCCCGCGAAAGCAATACGAATCCTGAGGCGTTGATTGCTGCTTTACGAGAGAGTATCGGCCCATTTTCAACCTCGTATTTGCTTTGCCGCACTGCTGTACCCCGCACCACAGAATGCAATCACAGCAGAGAGAATTCAAGAAAATAGAACATTATGAGAACGTCCGTGTTTAATTCACCGTAGCGTAAGCGAAGGCGGATGGTGCGGGCGGTCGGACTTGAACCGACAAGGCCGTAAGGCCGAGGGATTTTAAGTCCCTTGTGTTTACCAATTTCACCACGCCCGCGCGCGGCCGCCGTTGCGGCATGCCTCTGGTAATCCTACGGGCTTTCGGCCGCAAGGGCCAAGGACGGTTGCCCGCCCCCGCGCCAGGGGCTACACCTCGACCCCATGAGCGAGCCGAAGCCCGACGCCCCGCCCGATTTCGATGCCGCATTCCGCGACAAGCTGCGTGACCTGTTCCTGTGGCGGCGCGACGTGCGGCGGTTCCAGGGCACGCCCCTGCCCGGCGGCCTGCTGGAAGGCCTGTTGGCCCAGGCGGCGCTGGCGCCCAGCGTCGGCAATTCGCAGCCCTGGCGGTTCGTCATCGTCGAGGATGCCGCCCGCCGCAAGGCGGTGCGCGACGATTTCGAGGCCGCCAACCAGGACGCCCTTCAGGGCTATTCCGGCGAGCGGGCCCAGACTTATGCGGGGTTGAAACTGGCGGGGTTGGACAAGGCGCCCGTGCAACTGGCTGTGTTCGCCGACCGGGCGACGGAGCGCGGCCACGGCCTGGGCCAGAACACCATGCCGGAAATGCTGCCCTATTCCGTGGTCGCGGCGGTCAACACCCTGTGGCTGGCGGCGCGGGCGGCGGGGGTCGGCGTGGGCTGGGTGTCGATCCTTCACCCGGGCAGGGTTTCGGGCATTCTCGACGTGCCCGAAGACTGGCACCTGGTCGCCTATCTGTGCCTGGGGTATCCGGAGGAAGAGCACCTGGAGCCGGAACTGGTGCGCGCCGGATGGCAGGACCGGGCGGACGTTTCGGAATTCATCATCAGGCGATAAGTTTGAACCACAGAGACCGTGAGGCGGTGAGAAGAATGAAACCCGGATTTCCGCACAAGCACCCTTCTCACCGCCTCACCGCCTCAGTGGTTATTTTTGCCTCGCCGGGTTAGAGATCCACTTCCTGGGGCTCGTTGCCCAGATCGCGCATGATGGCGCGGAGCTTTTCCGCCGCATCCGCGATGTCGTCCGCGTCCGTGCCGCGGATGACGATGGTCGAGCCGTGCTTGCCGTCGCGGGAGAACGGATAGCTGCCGATCTCCAGCGCCGGATATTCGTTCTGCAAGGCCATCAGACGGGCCGCGATCTTGCCTTCCGGCGTGTAGGACGCGATGGATTTCGACAGCATCTCCGCCCCACCCGCAAGCCGGTGTTTGAACAGGTCGAACATGGCCTGCATGATGCGCGGCACGCCCGGCAGCACGAACACATTGTCGACCTGGAACCCGGGGGCGCGGCTGACCGGATTGTCGAGCAGGATCGAGCCCTCGGGCACGTCGGCCATCTTCATGCGCTCGGGCGTCACGTCCTCGGGCTTGTAATGGGCGAGCAGCAGTTTCTCCGCATCGGGGTGGCGGATCAGTTTGCGGCCGAAGGCCTTGGCGACGCAGGCCGAGGTGATGTCGTCATGGGTCGGCCCGATGCCGCCGGTGGTGAACACGTAGTCGAAGCGGGCCCGCGCGTCATTCACGTTGGCGATGATGGTGGCCTCGACATCGGGGATGACGCGGCCTTCCATCAGGCGAATGCCCAGCGCGTTCAGGTTTTCGCCCAGGAATTGCAGGTTGGCGTCGCGGGTGCGGCCCGACAAAATTTCGTTGCCGATAATGATCAGACAGGCGGTGACGGTCTTGGGTTCGTTCATGTGTCCCTCCGAGGCGGCGGCATGTAGGTAGCCCGAACGGCGCCTCCAAGGCAACGGCCCTGAAAAAAGACCGCCCCGCTGTAGCAGCGGGGCGGTCCGGGCTTGGACAGGGACAGGGAAGGAGGTCGAACCGTCCCTGTCGGGGGGATTTTGACTAGCTGGAAATGCGCCAGGCGCCGTCGGCCGTGCGGCAGGCGGTGCCGTAACCTTGTTCGACCCGGCCGCCGATGGTCACCGAGGTCTGGTATTCGCGGCAGACCTGGCCGGTGTTGGTGTTCTGGATGGTGCGGACCGGCGTGATCGTGCCGGAATTGCCGCTGTCCGGGTTGGACCAGGTGACGGGCTGCCAGTCGGCGGTGTGGAGCGCCGTGTTCTGGGCCCGCTGCTGGTACATCTGGTCTGCGCGGTCGAGAGAGGCCCCGACCTCGTTGCCCATGAAGCCGCCCAGGAGGGCACCCGCCGCCACCGCCGCCAACTGGCCGCGGCCGCCGCCGATCTTCGAGCCGACCAGCCCGCCCAGCCCGGCGCCGAGCAACGTGCCGGCACCCTGCTTCATGCCGGTGCTGCCGTCGGTGACGCAGCCGCCCAGCATCACCACGCCCATCAGGGCGGCGACGGCGGCGAACACGGGCCCACCGGCCGCGCGCCGGACCGTCCGATGGGCGCCGGCGGGACCGGCCTGTTCCGTCATCTGCATCTTGGTCGTGTTCATAACGTCCTCCTTCAATGATCCGCCGGAACCGATATGTCCCCCGGTGGCGGGTTGATGAAACATAATATGTATATTTATATGTAATTTTGATGTCAATAACTAATTTCATTTTTGCATATAGTTTCCGATGCGATATAAGGAACGCGGGGAATGCGGCGACCTTGGGGGGGGGCCGGGACGCCGCAATTAAAATGCCGGGGAAAACAGACAATGAAGCTGACCTTCACCAACGACCAGCACCGCGCCTACATGGAACTCAACGACACCCTTGGCCGCGAATGGGTTCAGGTGTTCGAGGGCGACACGGATTTCTACGACGCCGCCTATTGGGACCTGTTCAACAGCATGTGGCGCGCCCGCACGCCCGTGCGCAAGACGGACGCGCTGAAATTCATGACCAGCATCAAAAGCGCCCATACGGCGGGCAAGTACCTGGACGTCGCCTTGAAGAAGGGGCTTCTGATCGAACAGGACAATCCCAAGGACGCGCGTTCGAAATTGCTGACCCTGTCGGTCGACCTGCGCAAGCGCATGGACATGTTCTACGACTGCTCGATCACCGAGATGCACAAGACCTGCAAGCTGATCGACGGCATGCGGTGACCGCCATGGCGGCCCGCCCGGGGTTCCGGCTTAGCCTTCTCGTCGCCCTGTTCTATGCCGGCTGGATCAAGTTCGCCGCCAGCGACACGGACGTCTATCTGATCGACTACGCCCAGCGCACGCTGATCATCGCCCTCGGCTGGGCGGCGCTGACGGACAGTTTCCGCCGCCCCCTGCCGCCGATCACCGATCGGGTCTGGCTTTGGGCCCTGGGCGGGGCCGCCGCGATCGTCGCGGTCGATACCTGGACCGGGGGCCAGGACCTGCGCGCGGCCTTCGACACGGCCCTGTTCCCGGAAGTCTCCTTCCCGCCCCTGGAAAACGAGGTCTGGCAGGCCGTCGACCTGACCTTCGGCCTCGTCCTGGTCGCGGTGTCGGAAGAATTGGTGTTCCGCCGCCTATGGGCCGATTGGTGGGACGCCCGGGGCGGTGGCCGGGCGGGCCTTTACGTCGGGTCAGCCCTGGTGTTCGGCCTGCTGCACCTGCCCCAGGGCCTGGCCGATACGGCCGTCGCCGTGGTCTGGGGTGTTCTGCTGATGTATCTCTACCGGCGAAGCCGCAGCCTGGCGCTGGTCATCCTGGTCCATTTCATCGTGGACCTCTGGTATTTTACCTAACCCAGAAAATCGCGGATCAGGGCGATCAGGGGCGCGTCCGCCGGCGGCATGGCCAATTCCCGCAACTTCACCGGCTGTACCCATTTAAGGGCCTGGCCGTCGAGCCCCCGGGGCTCGCCCTTCCATTGGCGGGCGACATAGACCGGCATGAGCAGGTGGAAATCTTCGTACAGGTGGCTGGCGAAGGTCAGAGGGGCGAGGCAGCTTTCCGTCAGGTCGATGCCCAGTTCCTCGTTCAGTTCGCGGACCAGGGCGGTTTCCGGCAATTCGCCGGCTTCCAGCTTGCCGCCGGGAAATTCCCACAGGCCGGCCATGGCCTTGCCCTCGGGGCGCTGGGCGACCAGCACCCGCCCGTCGATGTCGACCAGCACGGCGGCGACCACGATGACGGTTCGCACGTCGCCCGGGGATTTGCGGAATTCCGCGTCCCAGCAGCCGCCGGTCGTTTCCGGTGAACTCATTTGATTTTCACCTTCCTCACTGTCTCACCGCCTCTGTGGTTTTCTTAGCCGAATTTGAACCACAGAGGCGGTGAGACGGTGAGAAGAAAGGATGAGCAGATGCAACTCAAGACCTGTAGTCGGCGTTGATATCGATGTAGCCGTGGGTCAGGTCGCAGGTCCACACGGTGGCCCGCCCGTTGCCGACGCCGACATCGACGGCGATGTTGATTTCCGGGCTTTGCATATGGGCCGTCACCGGGGCTTCGTCATAACCGTCCACGGCCAATCCATTACTGGCGATGGTGATCCCGCCGATGGCGATGTTCAGGCGGTCGCGTTCGGCCTTCTCACCCGCCTTGCCCACGGCCATGACGATGCGGCCCCAGTTGGCGTCCTCGCCGGCGATCGCCGTCTTGACCAGGGGAGAATTGGCGATCGACAGGCCGATGCGCTTGGCGGCGGCGTCGCTGTCCGCGCCCGTGACGGTGATCTCGATGAACTTGGACGCCCCCTCGCCGTCGCGCACGATCTGATGGGCGAGGTCGCGCATGACGGCCTCCGCCTTGGTCCGGAAATCGGCCAGGGCCGGGTCGCCGGGGCCGGAGAACCGATCGGCGTTGCCGGCCGCCCCCGTGGCGAACAGCATGCACGAATCGCTGGTCGAGGTGTCGCTGTCCACGGTGATCGAATTGAACGTGCGCTCGCAGATCGGGGCCAGGATGCCCTGTAGCACGGGGGCCGGAATCTTCGCGTCCGTGAACACATAGGCCAGCATGGTCGCCATGTCCGGCGCGATCATGCCGGACCCCTTGGCGATGCCGGCGATGGTGACCTTGGTGCCGTTGATCTGGGCTTCCTTCACCGCTCCCTTGGGGAAGGTGTCCGTGGTCATGATGGCCTTGGCGGCCTCGTCGAACTTACCAGGGGCAAGATCGGCGGCCAGGGCGTCCAGGTTGTCGGTGATGGCCGTGAAGTTGAGCGGCTCCCCGATCACGCCCGTGGACGCCGCGAATACCCGCGACGGCCGGCAGGCCAGGCGGTCGGCCACGGCCTCGACCACCTGTTCCACCGCATCCTCGCCCAGCCGCCCGGTGAAGGCATTGGCGTTGCCGGAATTGACAACTAGCCCGTTGGCGATGCCGCCGGGAAGGGACTTGCGGCACCAGTCGACGGGGGCCGAGGCGGTCAACGACTTGGTGAACACCCCCGCCGCCTGGGTCTCGTCCGCCAGTTCAACCAGCAGAACGTCCGTACGCCCCTTGTAGCGCACGCCGCAGGCGCGGGTGGCCACGCGCACGCCGCCGATCGGCGGAATGGTCGGGAAGGCTTCGGGCGCCAGGGGCGAAATTTTGGGCTTGGTCTTGGCCATGGTCGGACTCGCGTCTGCAAGGAGTTGAAAGGGCCCTCCCCGGCAGGAGAAGGCCTTGAAACGCCTTCTACTTAGCCGGAGTACCGTCCAAATTGAAGCGTTCGATTTTCGCCGTCTCGCGCAGCTCCTTGGTCACGTCGGCGCCGATCTCCCGGCTCAGGCTCTCGCGGATCTGCGGCCCCATTTCCTCAAGCGAGGGGGCGGGCTGCGAACGCTTGTCCTCAACCTTGATGACATGCCAGCCGAACTGGGTCTTCACCGGAGCCTTGGTCATCGCGCCCTTGTCGAGGGCGAAGGCCGCCTTTTCGAACTCGGGCACCATCTGACCCTTGCCGAAATACCCCAGGTCACCGCCGTTCGGGCCGGAAGGTCCGGTCGATTTCTTCTTCGCCGTCTCGGCGAAATCGGCGCCGCCGGCCAGGTCCTTGATCACCGCCTTGGCCTCGTCCTCGGTCTTCACGAGGATATGGCGGGCATGGATCTCGACCTGACCGCCCATGTCCTTGGTGACCTCGGCATAGCGCGCGGCGACGGCTGCATCCGTGACCTTGGCCTCGACCGCCCGTTGAATCAGGGTCGAGCCCAGAAGGCGTTCGGTGAACGCGGCCAGTTCCTCCTTGAACTCGGCCGTTTCATGGATCTTTTCCTTGCGCGCCTTGATCGCCGCCAGCTTGGTATCGATCAGGCTGTTCAACAACGCCGGATAGATCTGCTCCAGCGGCACCTGCTGGTATTCGGCCGGCAGGCGGCTGTAGGCCTCGGTGACCTCGGAGCGCATGATTTTAGCGCCGTCCACCGTGGCGGCCACGGTGTCGCCGGCGGCCAGAACCGGCGCCGATGCAAGGCTTAGGGGCGCCAGACCCATCAAGACCGCGACACCACCTGCGCGCAGGGCGTTTTGAAACGTCATAAACAGATCCTTTTCGCTGAAAGACGGTCGAACCTTCGGCCGCTGAATTGGGCCCCACCCTACCCGCCGACCGGCCGCCGTGACAATCATTTGAATATGAGGCGAATTTCAAGAACCTCAAGGGGCGGCCCGCATTGACAGGACCGGGGAGCCCCTCTATCTCTTCCCCAGCGATTCCGCCCAGGAACCGCCACAATCGCTTCATAAGTGTCATATTCATTTACCCATTTAAGGACGACCCCCGAATGTTCAGCGCCATCGCCAAGAGCCTGTTCGGTTCCGCCAATGACCGGTACCTGAACGGCCTGCAAAAGGACGTCGATGCCATCAACGGCCTTGAGCCTGAACTCGAGAAACTCTCCGACGACGAGATCAAGGCCCGCACCGCCGCCTTCCGTCAGCGCCTTGAGACGGGGGAAAGCATCGACGACATCATGGTCGAAGCCTTCGCCACCGTGCGCGAAGTCTCCAAACGCACCCTGGGCCTGCGCCATTTCGACGTGCAGATGCTGGGCGGCATCGTCCTGCACCGGGGCCAAATCGCGGAAATGAAGACCGGCGAAGGCAAGACCCTAGTCTCGACCCTGGCGGTCTACCTCAACGCCCTGTCCGGCGGCGGCGTCCATGTCGTCACTGTCAACGATTACCTGGCGTCGCGCGACGCGGACTGGATGCGGCCGGTCTACGATTTCCTGGGCCTCACCGTCGGCGTCATTAAGCACGGGTTGGACGACGATGAACGGCGCGCCGCCTACGGCTGCGACATCACCTATGCGACCAACAACGAACTGGGCTTCGATTACCTGCGCGACAACATGAAGTTCTCGCTCGACGACATGGTCCAGCGGCCCTTCAACTACGCCATCGTCGACGAAGTCGACAGCATCCTGATCGACGAGGCGCGCACACCGCTGATCATCTCGGGCGCGACCGAGGACAATTCGGACCTCTACGTCTCCGTCGACAAACTGTTGAAGAACGTCACCCCCGACGACTTCGAAAAAGACGAAAAGGCGCGCTCCGTCACCTTCACCGAAGCCGGCATGGAGAAGCTCGAAGAGATGATGCGTGAGCAGGGTTTGCTCGACGACGGATCGCTTTACGACATCAACAACATCGCCTTGGTCCATCACGCCAATTCGGCGCTGCGCGCGCACATCCTGTTCCAGCGCGACACGGATTACATCGTCAAGGACGGCAAGGTCGTCATCATCGACGAATTCACCGGCCGCATGATGGAGGGCCGGCGCTATTCCGAAGGCCTGCATCAGGCGTTGGAGGCCAAGGAAGGCGTGGAGATCCAGAACGAGAACCAGACCCTGGCCTCGATCACCTTCCAGAACTATTTCCGCCTGTACCCGAAGCTTGCCGGCATGACCGGCACGGCGATGACCGAAGCCGGCGAATTCCACCAGATCTACGGCCTCGAAGTGATCGAGATTCCGACCAACGTGCCCTGCATCCGCAAGGACGAGGACGACATTGTGTTCCGCACGGGCAACGAGAAGTTCGAGGCCATCCTCGACCTGATCGAAGACTGCCACAAGAAACAGCAGCCCGTTCTGGTCGGCACCGTGTCCATCGAGAAGTCCGAGGACCTGTCGGCCCGCCTGAAGAAGCGCAAGATCGAACACAACGTGCTGAACGCCCGCTTCCACGACCAGGAAGCCCAGATCATCGCCCAGGCCGGGCGCCCCGGCGGCGTCACCATCGCCACCAACATGGCCGGCCGCGGCACCGACATCCAGTTGGGCGGCAACGTCGACATGCGGGCCCTCAACGAGATCAAGGCCGAACCGGGCACACCGGAATACGAGGCCCATTACAAGAAGATCGCCGACGAGATCGCGGCCGACCGCGAGATCGTCAAGCAGGCCGGCGGGCTTTACGTCATCGCCACGGAACGGCACGAAAGCCGGCGCATCGACAACCAGCTGCGCGGCCGTTCCGGCCGTCAGGGCGACCCCGGCGCCTCGTCCTTCTTTCTGTCATTGGAAGACGACCTGATGCGCATCTTCGGGTCCGAGCGCATCGACAGCATGCTCCAGAAACTGGGCCTGCAGGAAGGCGAGGCCATCGTCCACCCCTGGGTCAACAAGGCCCTGGAAAAGGCGCAGCAGAAGGTGGAAGAGCGGAACTTCGAAATCCGCAAGAACCTGTTGAAGTTCGACGACGTGATGAACGACCAGCGCAAGGTCATCTACGAACAGCGCAAGGAACTGATGGCGGCCGAGGACGTGTCCGAAGACGTCGCCGACATGCGCCATCAGGTGATCGACGACATGGTCGCCCTGACCATGCCGGAAAAGGCCTATGCCGAACAGTGGGCCATGGACACCCTGCACGAGGAAGTCCTGCGGGTGTTCGGGATCGATCTGCCGGTCCAGGAATGGGCCAAGGAAGAAGGCATCGCCGAGGCCGAAATCCGCGACCGCCTGGTCCAGGCCGTGGACGGGCAGATCGCCGCCAAGGCCGCCAACGCCGGGCCGGAAGTCTTTCGCTCCGTGGAAAAGGCCGTGCTGCTGCAGCTGCTCGATCAGCTGTGGAAGGACCACCTGCTGACCCTGGATCACCTGCGCCACGGCATCGGACTGCGCGCCTATGGACAGCGCGACCCCTTGAACGAGTACAAGCAGGAAGCCTTCGCCCTGTTCGAGGAAATGCTGGTCGGCCTGCGCGAGCGCACGACCATGATGCTGGCCCATGTGGAACTCAGCATGGACTTCTCGGAAGAGGAATACCTGGCCGCCCGCGCCGGCAGTGAGGGCGAGGCCCATCACGACAGCCCCGAATACCTGGGCGGCGAGGACGAGTCCCCCGAAGGGTCCGCGACCATGACCGTGGTCAACCGCCAGGCGGCCCCCGAGGTCGATCCCAACGACCCCGCGACCTGGGGCAAGGTGCCGCGCAACGCCCTCTGCCCCTGCGGGTCCGGCAACAAGTACAAGCACTGCCACGGGAAGGTGTGATCCAAACGGTGGACAAGCGGCTCAGCCGAGAAACCGCACCACCACGAAGCCCAGCATCCCCAGATTGATGATGAACCCCGCCGCCATGCCCGGCGCGCGACCCATGGGGCTGATGCGGTAGCCGACCCAGAACGCGCAGCGGGCCAGCACGAAGGCCACGGGCAGCGCGGTCAGCCACGCACTTTCATCGGCCTTGATGACCATGGCCGTGGCCAGCAGCAGCGGCAGGAAGATCAGGGTCTGCTCGACCGTGTTGGCGAGTACCCGCATGTCGACCCGCCGCCAGGCTGACGGCGCGTCGGCCAAGGGATCGATGGCCCCGGTGATCAGCCGCGTCAGCGCCACGACCTGCACCACCACCAGCAGGAACCCGGCCGGGAGAACGGACAGCTTCAGGACCAGGGCGATGCGTTCCCCCGGATCGGGGACCGGCCCCGGCCAGCCGCCGAGTACGGCGAGCAGTGCCCATAGCACAAGCGCCAGCCCGGCTCCGCCGAGAAGGCTGAGCCAGATCGTCTTTTTCTGATCGGGTGTCATGGGTCGGTCTACGCGAGACCGTTGGCGCCCATTTTGAGGAACTTCTCGCGCCGCGCCGTGCGCAGGGCGTCGCCGGGCAGAGCCGCCAGGTCGGCGAGTTGCTTGTCGATTTCCTTGCCGACGCTCTGGATCGCCTGGTCGCGCTCGCGGTGGGCGCCGCCCAGCGGCTCCGCCACGATGGCGTCGATGACGCCGAGATCGGCCAAATCCTGGGCCGTCAGCTTGAGCGCCCCAGCCGCCGTTTCGGCCATGTCGCCGTCCCGCCACAGGATCGACGCGCAGCCTTCCGGCGAGATCACCGAATAGACCGCGTGTTCCATCATCACCACCACGTTGGCGGCGGCAAGCGCAATGGCCCCACCGGACCCGCCCTCGCCGATCACGACGGAAACGAAGGGCACCTTGATGCCGAAGCAGACTTCGATGGAGCGGGCGATGGCTTCCGCCTGGCCACGGGCCTCGGCCTCGACCCCCGGATAGGCGCCGGGCGTGTCGACCAGGGTGATGACCGGCAGGTTGAAGCGGTCGGCCAGCTTCATCAGGCGTTGAGCCTTGCGGTAGCCCTCGGGCTTGGCCATGCCGAAGTTGTGGCGCACGCGGGCGACCGTGTCGGAGCCCTTTTCATTGCCGATGACGACCACCGACTGGCCGCGGAACCGGCCCATGCCGCCGACCACGGCCGGGTCTTCGGCGAACTGGCGGTCGCCGGCCAGCGGCGTGAAGTCGTCAATCAGGGAATTAATGTAGTCCATGGCATGGGGGCGGTCGTGATGGCGCGCCACCTGCGTCTTCTGCCAGGGGGTCAATTTCTGGTAGGTCGTGACCAGAAGCTTGTCGACCTTGGCCTGCATCTTGCCGACTTCGTCGGCGATGTTCATCTGGCCGTCGGACGAGAGGTGCCGAAGCTCCTCGATCTTGCCCTCAAGTTCGGCGATGGGCTTTTCGAAATCCAGATAATTGTGCATGTGCGTTTTCTAGCACAGGCCCGCGCGCCTTGGCGACGTGGAAAATCGCCGAAAAGGTTCCTAAAACCGTTCTTCGCCCGTTTTGCGTTGGGGGTCGGGGAAATCCCGATAAAGGGCAAATTTTACCTGTGATACCAATCTGTTGACGCAGTGGTGCAGGCCCTCCACGGGCTCCGCCCGCGCCGCCACATGGCCGAAGGCGGCGTCCAACTGCGCCAGGCCCGTGACCTCGATCATAATGTGGAATTCCGGCAGGTCCTGCGGCCCCAGGCCCAGCTTGCGCCGGGTCAGCCGCCATCCCGCGA
Source organism: uncultured Alphaproteobacteria bacterium (assembly GCA_963976055.1). GTDB lineage: Bacteria > Pseudomonadota > Alphaproteobacteria > Rhodospirillales > Casp-alpha2 > UBA1479. The sequence continues at coordinate 111,430 of CAXBJB010000006.1, read as the reverse complement.
TATCGCCCTGATCCTTCAAATGGTCCAGGTACGCGCCGACATGCCCGGCGAATTCCAGATCGCCGACGCCATCCTTAAGCGTGCACCAGATGTGATAGATGTCCATGGCCGAGACCTTACGAGATGGCGACCTATGAAGAAGCGTGGGCCGGGACCGACGGTGCGGCGGGCGCGGACGATGAGGCGTGGCTTGAGGTCAGCGGCCCCGTGGCCTTGGCCCCCGGCGCGGTCGACGCCGCCAGTTTCTCGCGGAAATCGCTGAACTCGGCCAGTTCGAACTTGGGCGGGCCGAACAGGAAGCCCTGCACGAAATCGATGCCGCAGGCGTGGCAGAACGACACCGTTTCTGGCGTGTCGACCATTTCGGCGATGGTCTCGACCTTCAATTCCCGGCAGAACGAGGCCAGCGCCGTGAGAAACGCCCGGCCGCGCTCGATCGCCTCCGCGTTCTTGACCACGGGGCCGTCGATCTTCACCACGTCGACGTCGATGGCGGACAGATATTGAAAGCTGGCCGCCCCGGCGCCGAAATCGTCCAGGCACACGGGATACCCCATGCCGCGCAGGTTCTGGATGAACGCGTTGGCGGTTTCCAGATCCTCGACCCGCGACGATTCTGTCAGTTCGAAGATCAGCTTGCCCTGGGTCCAGGGGTTGGCCCTCAGGCGATCCTGCAGGCCGTCGATGTAGCGTTTATCGACGATCGAGTTGCCCGAGATGTTGACGGCGACCGAGGCGAACATCGGGGCGTCCTTGTTTTCGTCGATCCAGGCCATGACCTTGTCGATCACGGACAGGTCGAAGGCGCCGATCAGGCCGGTTTCCTCGGCGAAGGTGATGTACTTGTAGGGGCTTTCGCCGTGCTTGCCCTGGAAGCGGGCCAGCGCCTCGTAATGGTGGATGACCCCGTCCTTGATGCCGATGATCGGATGCATGGCCATGCGGAAATCGGATTTCTTGACCACCCGGTTGAAGGTTTCCGCCGTCTCCATGGCGTCCTTGACCAGGTCGTCCATGCTGCCCGACAGGGCCTCGAGCGACACCGCCCCGCCCTTGGACTTGGAGAATTCGTTGAGCGCGTGGATCACGCCCTTGGTCAGGTTTTCCTCGGTCAGGCCGTCGCCGTCGCCGGTGTCGATGGTCGCCGATCCGACGGAGATTCCCTGGGCTTCGGGGGCGATGTTGGAAATCAGCGACGTGATGCGCGCCTTCATGGCGTCGACGTCCAGGCCCTGGCCGTGGACCACGCCGTACTTGCCCTCGCCCAGCTTGGCCGCCGCGTCGCCGTTGACCGACGACATCTTGAGGACCGAGCCCACCGCGCCCATCAGGTTCTCGCGCTGGGCCTCGTCCATGTCCTCCTGGGCTTCGGCCAGGCCGTCGAGTTCGACGAGGGTCATCTTGTCGGCGCCGTCGGCGAGCATCTTGGACGCCATCTTGCCGAAGCTGTCGGCGTCGTAGAGCCCTTCCTTACCGGACTTCTTCAGGGACCTGTCCGAGGTCAGGCCGCCGGCCATATGGAACGCCAGGAAAAAACGGTTCTCCAGTTCCGGGTTGCGGTAGCCGCAGGTCACCAAGGGTTGGGAATTGCCGTTGGCCCCCTTGAAGCGCAGATGGATGTTGTCGAACCGGCCGGTGCGGGCGATGGCGTCGAGCATCTGTTCGGCGAGCGGCCGGTCTTCGTCGGCGATGATGTCGAGGATGGGCATGCCCTTGAGCGTACGCGGATCCTTGCCCGTCAAAAGCGGCAGGATACCGCCGGCGAAGGTGATGGTGCGGTCGCTGTCCAGCTCGATGATGGCTTCGGCCCAGCAGAAGGAGAACGCAATGAAACGCTCCCGATCCGAATACCGGCGCGCTCCCTGCTCTTCTTGCGCGGACGTTTCCGCCATGTCCATCCCTGCCCTGGTGTTTTGCGGGCATTATAGGAATCTTATGCGGACGATGAACATCCCTACTTTCGCCATAAGCTCGGCGCCCTGGGGACAGAAACGAAAACGGCGGGTCCCAAATCCTGGGAACCCGCCGTTCGTTACTCAAAAATACCGTAAAGGCAGATCAGGAACCTTTGATCTGGGCCGCCTTTTCCACCAGCACCTTGGCCTGGCGGATGGACGCAATATCGATCAGGCGGCCGTCGAGGGACACCGCCCCCTTGCCTTCCTTCTGCGCCTGCTCCATGGCATCGATGATGCGCTGAGCCTGGGTCACTTCCTTTTCCGACGGGCTGAACAGCTCGTTGGCCAGGTCGATCTGCGACGGATGGATCGCCCACTTGCCTTCGCAGCCAAGGGTCGAGGCCCGCATGGCCTGGGCCTTGTAGCCGTCCGGGTCGGAGAAATCGCCGAACGGACCATCGATCGGGCGCAGGCCGTTGGCGCGGGCGACGACGACCATCTTGGCGATCGGATAGTGCCACATGTCGCCCCAGTGGACGTCGCGGTTGCCGGCATCGTCGGGATCGGTCAGCACGGCATAATCCCGGTTCGGGCCGCCGATGACGGTGGTGCGGGCCTTGGTCGAGGCCGCATAGTCGGCGACGCCGAAGTGCAGGGATTCGTTACGCTTGGACGCCTGGGCGATTTCCGCCAGGTTCTGCATGCCGAGCGCCGTTTCGATGATCAGCTCGAAGCCGATGCGCTTGGACACCTTGGTCGCGTCCTCGATCTGGGTCACCATCATGTCGATGGCGTAGACGTCCGACGGCGTGCCGACCTTGGGGATCATGATCAGGTCGAGCTTGCCCGGCGCCCCTTCCAGGATTTCGACGAGATCGCGGTACATGTAGTGGGTGTCCAGGCCGTTGATGCGCATGGACACGGTCTTGCCCGACCAGTCCAGATCGTTCAGGGCGGCGATGATGTTCTTGCGCGCAGGCGCCTTGTCGTCCGGCGCGACGGCGTCTTCCAGGTCCAGGAACACCACGTCGGCGTTGCTTTTGGAAGCCTTCTCCATGAACGTGGGGTTGGAGCCGGGAACGGCCAGTTCGCTGCGGTTCAGGCGCGCCGGCGCCTGTTCGACGATATGAAAGCTCATCTGAATCTCCTGCGTCCGAAAATGGCGACGCCCCTCTTGGTCTTTGGAAAGAGTTCGGTGCCGCCGTTTATGAATTGTTATTTCGCGGGCGCAACATAACCAGCCCCCCAATCGCCCGCAAGGGCAAATCAGCCAAGAATGGAAGGCTTACCGCAATGCGGAAAAATATCGCCTTGCCTCTGTGGGCTATTCGGCGGCGACGCGGGGCACCGATGCCGCCGCCCCCTTCAGCAGGTGGGCAAGGGCATCCTTGTCGGCAATGATCTCGCCAAGCGTGCCGATCGAGGCGTCGATGGCCTGGGCGAAGGCATCCGCCCCGCCGACCGCGTCCAGAACCTGCGGCGAGATGAATTTCAGCATCAGCGCCGAGGTACCCGGCGGAATGCCCGCGAAATGGACGGTCAGGATGCCGTAATCGCGCAGCAGCAGCATGGCGAGGGCCGCTGTCGCCTCATAGGGAACGCAGGGGGCCTCGTTGACGCCGCTGCGCGCCATGGCCATTTCCAGGATATCCTCGGCCTTCAGCTGCGCCGTCACCGGCGTGACATGCACCCGGTCGGCGCCAAGCGTGGCGACCACCGCGTCGCGCACGGTCATCGTGCAGGCGACCAGATCGCGGACCTTTTCATCGCTGTAGTATTTCAGGGACCGCACGACCTGCGGGAACAGCATGGCGCGGGCCTCGATCCCCATTTCATAGGCGCGGGCACGCATGGCGGCGATGACCGACGCCTCGCCGCCGATCAACCCTAGGCGCGGGCCCAGGGTGCCGTACTTGTCCAGACCCGTGCAGGCCACGGTGACCGGCAGCTCCAGGGTACGGGGCTGACCGAAACAGGCCGGCCCGACGCGGGCGCCCCCGGCATCGTCGACGATCACCGGAATGCCCCGGCCATGGGCGATATCCGCCGCCCGGCGCAGATCGGCCTCGTCCAGAATCTGATAACTGACCGCCAACCGCGTCAGGAACAGCGCCCCCGGCTTGGGATCGGCCTTCAGCGCCGCTTCCACGTCGCGGATGTCCGTCATATCCGTAAAGGTCGCCCGTGCGTGTTTCACCGCACGCTGCACCGCCGGATGGCTGTAGGTCGGCGAGAAGCCGACAACGTGCGATCCCTCGGGCACCACCACGTCGGCAGCGATCAGCAGACCCGCCGTCAGCCGGTTGGTCATCATGATGTCGTGGCGGTCCCCGTCGCCGCCGAACATCTTGAGGCCCAGGTCGCGCAATTCGTCGGTCAGCAGCGCCGCCGCCAACTCGTCGTCAAGCAGACGTTCCTCGCCCGGCTCCACCGACATGCAGCGTTCCAGGCCCGAGGCGTTGACCGTGTCCTCGCCCTTGGCCTCGCGCGCCCGGATATGCTCCCAGGCGGCGCGCAGCTTGGCCAGATCGTCGGCGGTCGAGGACAGGATATCGCCGCGCGCATAGGACAGGCCGGGCGCGAAGTCGTTGCCGAAACGGTCTTTGGTCATGGGGGTTCCCTGCGTTCGAATGAGTTGCATCTATTGATATGTCTATACTCCATATCTGACATTGTTAAAATATGAATCTGATGCTATCAGGTTTCTTATGGAGAAACCAAAGCTCAGCGATCTGGTCTATGGCCGCATCCGCTTCGACATCATCCAAGGCGCCCTGCCGCCCGGGCAGAACCTGACGGAACAGGAATTCTGCCGGCGTTACGATGCGACGCTGGCGACCGTGCGGGTCGCCCTGATTCGCCTCGCCCACGACAGCCTGATCCTGGCCGCCCCGCGCAAGGGCTACACCGTGTCCCGTGTCACCGTCCGCGACATCCAGGAAGTGTTCGACTTTCGCCTGCTGATCGAACTTGCCGCCACGGGCATGGCGGCGGAAATGATCACCACCGACGATCTCCGGTCCCTGGAGGCCATCGCCCGCGACGCGGCCAAGCCGGAGGTCAACCGCTCCCGCCCCGCCATGTTCGAGGCCGACCGCCAGTTCCGCCTCGCGGTGCTCGACATCACCGGCAACCGGCGCGCGGCGGATGCCCTGGCGCCGATGCTCGACTGGTCGGAACGCATCGTCTCTTTACTATGGCCCGACGACGTCATCATTCCCCGCCTACGCGCCGGGATCGAGGGCGCGTTGGCGGCGCTGTGCAGCGGCGAGAAGAAAAAGGCCGAAGCCCAGGTCTATGTCACCCTGACCGACATGCGGGACGAACTTCTGAGCCAGGTCATGGTGTCCGATCCCGTGCGCGACATGGACATCTATCAGCCCGCAATGGAGGCACCCTCTCGACAAGGCTAGACACCGTGGTGTACCCCCAAAGCCGACAACCTGATGGGAGGAAACCATGGCAGCCAAGCCGACCGTACTCGTCACCCGCAAATTACCGGACGCGGTGCACGCGCGGCTGTCGCGCGACTACGACGCGCGCCTGAACCCGGACGACAAGCTTTATACAAAAGACGCGCTGATTGCGGCGGCCCAGGACGTAGACGCCATCCTGCCCTGCCACACCGAACACTTCACGGAAGAGGTCTTCGCCAAGCTGCCCGAACGGGTGAAGATCATCGCCAACTTCTCCGTCGGCTACGACCATGTCGATGTCGAGGCGGCGAAGAAACACGGCGTCATCGTCACCAACACACCCGAGGTTCTGTCCGACGCCACGGCGGAAACGACCATCCTGCTCATGCTCGGCGCCGCGCGCCGCGCCAGCGAGGGCGAACGGCTGGTGCGTTCCGGCGGCTGGAAGGACTGGTCGCCGGCCTTCATGGTCGGTCTCGGCGTCACCGGCAAGCGGCTGGGAATTCTCGGCATGGGCCGGGTCGGCCAGGCAGTTGCCGATCTGGCGCGCGCCTTCCGCATGGAAATCCATTACCACAACCGCACCCGCCTGAGCCCGGACAAGGAGAAGGGCGCGGTTTGGCACGACAGCCTGGACGCCATGCTGCCGCATTGCGATTTCCTCACGCTCCACTGCAACGTAACAGCGGAAACCCGCGGCATCATGAACGCCGCGCGCTTCGCCCTGCTGCCCGATGGCGCCGTCCTGGCCAACGCCGCCCGGGGGGCTGTGATCGATGACGACGCGCTGATCGACGCCCTGAAATCGGGCAAGCTTTTCGCGGCGGGGATCGATGCCTACACCAACGAACCCAACGTCGATAAGCGGCTGATCGCGCTCGACAACACGTTCCTGTTGCCGCACATCGGCAGTGCCAATCGGGAAACCCGCGATGCCATGGGGTTCCGCGCGCTCGATAACCTGGACGCCTATTTCGCCGACCGCGCGCCCCGTGACAGGGTCGCCTAAGGCACAGTGAATGGCGGCCTATTCCGCATCGTGAAAAATCCAAGACCCCGTATAAGCGCCGCGCGGGCGCGGCGCGGACATTGAAAGACCCGGCCGCAATCAGGGCTTTTCCGCCGAACATGGGCGGAATCTGCACCCGACACCGGCGGAATCGCCACGGGACACAATCTCGTGAAACCCGCCTCTGACCCCTCTTTCGGCCGGAAAAACCCTTGCCATCGCGTTGCGTATTGGGAAGATTCCCGACAGGATATAATGGTTCCCCGCCGCTAATGGTTCGGGAACGGTTGTAACCGGGCCCGGGGGATTGCAAAAAAATCAACACGACGACTTGGGCTGTTCATTAAACGCGCGAGCATCGCGCAAATTATACCCATCGGCGGATGGTGGTTGTCCGCTGATTATTAATTGGGAGGAAACACATGACGACCACGAAAGTGAACCGGCGTAAGTTCCTTAAAGGCGGCGCCGTTGCCGCCGGAGCGACTGCTGCTACTCTTGCCATGCCGAACATCGCAACGGCGGCCCCCACGGTTCTGAAAATTCAGGCCGCTTGGGGCGGTGGCATCTTCCTTGAAAATGCCAAAAGCTATGTCGAGCGCGTCAATGCGATGGCCGGCAAGGGCCTGAAGCTCGACCTGTTGTCCGTCAACTCGGTCGTGAAGACCAGCCAGATGCAGGACGCCGTCCATCGCGGCGTTCTCGACGGCGCCCACTATGTCCCGGCCTACTGGTATTCCAAGTCGAAAGCGGCGTCCCTGTTCGGGACCGGCCCCTGCTTCGGCTGGTCGGCGCAGGAAATGCTCGGCTGGATCCACTACGGCGGCGGCAAGGCTCTGTTCGAGGAACTGATGTCCGGCCTCGGCCTGAACCTGGTCAGCTTCTTCAACAGCCCGATGCCCGCCCAGCCCTTCGGCTGGTTCAAGGAGGAAATGAAGGACGCCTCCCAGATGAAGGGCCTCAAGTACCGCACCGTCGGCCTGGCGGCCAACGTCTTGCAGGAAATGGGCATGTCGGTCGTTCAGTTGCCGGGCGGCGAAATTCAGCCCGCCATGAAGAGCGGCCTGATCGACGCGGCCGAGTTCAACAACCCGACCTCGGACAAAGACTTCGGGATGCAGGACGTTTCCAAGCACTACCATCTGGCCAGCTTCCACCAGTCGCAGGAATGCTTCGAAATCACCTTCAACAAGAAGAAGTTCGATGCTCTGTCGAAGGAACTCCAGGCGATCCTGGAATATGCGTCGGAAGCGGAAAACTCCAACTTCTACTGGAACAACACGTTGCGTTATGCCGACGACCTGATCGCGCTGAAGGAAAAGCACGGCGTCAATGTCTATCGGACGCCCGAATCCATCATGGCCGAACAGTTGAAGGCTTGGGACGTGATTGTGAAGCAGATCTCCGACGAAGATCCGTTCTTCGCCAAGGTGGTTGCCTCGCAGAAGACCTACGCCAAGAAGGTCATGGGCTATCTGCTGCTGAACCAGCCCGATTACGAGTTGGCCTACAAGCATCACTTCGGTTGATCTGATCCTTTCATCTGGGATCAATCCGGAAAATTGGGTATTGAGGGGCAGCCTTAACCGGCTGTCCCTCACATATCTGAGCCATCAAGGGCGGGAAACCAAGCCGTGATAAAGACCATCCATGCCATTGAAGAACTAAGCATCTGGATCGGGCGCACCTTCGGTTGGTGCATTCTGATCCTCACTCTGTCCGTCGCCTATGAGGTGTTCGTCCGTTATGTCCTGAACGCCCCGACCGTCTGGGCCTTCGACATGATGGTGCAGATGTACGGCGCCCTGTTCCTGATGGCCGGGCCTTACGCCCTTGCCCAGGACACCCATGTGCGGGCGGATGTGGTCTACCGCCTGCTGTCGGTCCGCTGGCAGGCGCGCATCGATTTGATTTTGTATTTTTGCTTCTTTTTCCCGGGCATGCTGGCCCTGGCCTGGTACGGCGCGGAAATCGCCGCCGACTCATGGCGTTACAAGGAAGTCAGCTGGAACAGCCCGGCCCGCATTCAAATCTATTTCTTCAAGACCCTGATCCCGTTGGCCGCCGGCCTGTTCATCGTTCAGGGCGTCGCCGAATGCATGCGCTGTTATCTTGCGATCAAGTCGGGCCGTTGGCTGCCGCGTCTCAAGGACGCCCAGGAAACCGAAGACATCTTGCTGCAGCAGGCCGCCGCTGCCAAACCGCAGGCCTGATTCTCAAATTACACACCGATGATTTTGGTGAGACGGAGCACGTTCTAGAATGACGAACCCCGAAGTAGCGATTTTGATGTTGTCGCTTTTCATTGTGATGGTGCTGCTCGGATTTCCGGTGGCCTTCACCTTGCTCGCCATGGGCGTCGGTTTTGGCTATTTCGCCTATTACGAAGCCGGCAGCATCACGACCTTCGCCGACATCTTCAACAACAAGATCTTCTACCTGCTGAACCAGAACACCTATTCGGTGATGGAGAACGACACGCTGGTCGCCATCCCGCTGTTCCTGTTCATGGGCTACGTGGTCGAACGCGCCAACATCGTCAACAAACTGTTCTACGCGCTGCAGATGGCGGCGCGGAACCTGCCGGGCTCCATGGCCATCGCCGCCCTGATCACCTGCGCCGTATTCTCGACGGCCAGCGGGATTGTCGGCGCCGTCGTGACCCTGATGGGGCTGTTGGCGTTTCCGGCCATGGCCAAGGCCAATTACGACAAGAGCTTCGCGTCCGGCGTGATCTGCGCCGGCGGCACACTCGGGATTTTGATCCCGCCGTCGATCATGCTGATCGTCTATGCGGCGATCGCCGAACTGTCGCCGCTGCGTCTCTACGCCGCCGCGATCTTTCCCGGCTTTCTGCTCGCGGGGTCCTACATTCTCTATGTCATCATCCGCGTGATGATCAACCCGTCCATCGCCCCGAAACCGCGGGCCGAAGACGTGCCGCCCCGGCGCATCGTCTATTGGCAGCTTTTGACCTCTTTCGTGCCGCTGACGGCGCTGATCCTGCTGGTCCTCGGCTCGATCCTGGGCGGCCTGGCGACACCGGCGGAAGCCGCCGCCATGGGGGCCTTCGGTGGCATCGTCCTGGCAGGCATCTACCGTTCCCTGACTTGGCAGATGCTCAAGGAATCCGTCTACCTGACCGCGAAGGCGACGGCCATGGTCTGCTGGCTGTTCGTCGGGTCCTGGACCTTCGCCTCGGTGTTCTCCTATCTGGGCGGGCACGAAATCATCGAGCACTTCATCCTCGGCTTCAACCTGGAGCCTTGGCAGTTCCTCATCCTGGTCCAGTTGATCATCTTCCTGTTGGGCTGGCCCTTGGAATGGTCGGAAATCCTGATCATCTTCGTGCCGATCTTCCTGCCCATGCTGAAGACCTTCGACGTCAATCCCTACTTCTTCGCCATGCTGGTTGCCCTCAACCTGCAGACCTCGTTCCTCACCCCACCCATGGCAATGTCCGCCTATTATCTAAAAGGGGTGATGGGCAAGGCCGTCGAATTGATGGAAATCTTCAGGGGCATCATGCCGTATCTTGCCATCGTCATTGCCGTCATGGTCCTGATGTATCAGTACCCGGGGATCGCGCTGTTCCTGCCCGATTACTTCTTCGGCAAGTACATCCCGTAACGCCGGCATGAGAAAAACCAGGACAAGGGCGATCCACACCAGGATTTCAGGAGTGAACCGATCATGAGATCAAGGGTATTCGAACAGATTTGCGGCATCCTCGGCACCGCGATGGTCGCGGCCTTCGTCCTCGGTTTGGCCTGGGGCATCTCCCACGGCTTCGCCGGGTTCTGGGGCGGGCTGCCGTTCTGGGTCATCAGCCTCGGGGTGCTGGCACTGGTCCTCTACGATCTTTGGGACTCCACCTTGAAGAAGACCACATCAGACTGAACCATCGCGGGTTCGGCATACGTTTAGGAACCGGCACCATGGATTTGGCGGATTTGGGCGCATCCCAATTGGTTGGGATGATCGAACGGGGTGAGATCACCTCCACGGAACTGGTTGAGACCTGCCTCGCGCGGATCGAGGCGAAAGAGGATGCCATTGGCGCCTGGGCCCATCTCGACCCGGATTTCGCCCGCCGCCAGGCGGCCCATTGCGACGAAGTACATGCCAGCGGCGTGCCTACCGGCCCCCTGCACGGCATCCCCGTCGGCATCAAGGACATCTTCGACACGGCGGACCTGCCCACGGAAAACGGCACCGTGCTGTCCAAAGGCCGCCTTCCCGATGACGACAGCGCCGCCGTCCGCCTGTTGCGGGCCGCCGGAGCCGTGATCATGGGCAAGACCGTGACCACGGAACTGGCCGTCTATTCCCCGGGCAAGACCCGCAACCCGCACGATCCGGAACGCACCCCGGGCGGGTCGTCCAGTGGTTCCGCCGCCGCCGTCGCGGCGGGCATGGTGCCCTTGGCGATCGGCTCGCAAACCAACGGGTCCGTCATTCGCCCGGCGTCGTTCTGCGGCGTCGTCGGATTCAAGCCGACGCACGGGCGGATTTCCCGCGCCGGCGCATTGGCCCTGTCGCGAACCCTCGACCACGTCGGCGTGTTCGCCCGGACCCTGGAAGACGCCGCCCTGATCAGCGACTGTCTGATCGGCCACGATCCGGCCGACCCGGACACCAAGCCGACCGCCGCCCCGCGCCTGTCGGAGATCGCCCGCCAAGAGCCCCCCATCGAACCCCGCTTCGCCTTCGTCAAATCCCCCGTGTGGGACCGCGCGGAACCGGATGCCCAGGAAGCATTCGAAGAACTGCGCGAGTTCCTTGGCGATCAATGCGAAGAAGTCACCCTGCCCGATCCTTTCAATGGCGCCGTCGACAACCTGCGCAAGATCATGTGCGCCGATCTGGTGCGCTACCTGTCCGGATACGTGGCCCGCGGCGAGGACAAGCTGAGCGACGTTCTGCGCGGCATGATCGAAGAAGGCAAGTCGGTCACGGCGGTCGATTTCAATGAATGCGTCGATATGCGGGTTCACCTGGCCGGCTGGGTAAAAAGCCTGGGCGAGGAGTTCGATGCCATCCTAACCCCGGCAACCTGCGGCGAAGCGCCCAGGGGCCTGGATGCGACGGGCGACCCGGCGTTCTGTTCGACCTGGTCCTATCTGGGTGTGCCGGCGGTGACCGTTCCCTTGATGCAGGGCGCCAACGGGATGCCCATCGGCGTTCAGTTGGTCAGCGCGCGAAACGATGACGGGCGCCTGCTGCGCACGGCGCGTTGGCTGGTCGAAAAGGTGGCGGCGGAAGGCTGACGGGAGCACGCCTTCCCACACCCCTCTCCGCGGCCCGCCCTGCATCCATCCAAAATGTTTCGGTGGCGCGGATCGCCGCCCGCAATCGTCATCGACAGCAATCCACAGTTTTTATATGGTTATTTGCACGATTCAATGGATGCGAGCCTGGAAAGGACAAGCGCATGACCGCCCCCAGCGTCGACGCTGCGCCGACCGCCCGTCGGGGAACCCGCCCGCCGCCGCCGCAGATAAACCGGGTTGGCGTCAATGACTTGATCGACATTCTGGCCCTGGGTCTGCGGGATTTCCGGGCAGCGCCCACCTACGACCTCTTTTTCGCGGGGATTTATGCGGTCGGCGGCTGGGTCCTGGTCCTGATGCTTTTCGCCTTCGACCTGCCTTACCTGGTCTATCCCCTGGCGGCGGGATTTGCCTTGATCGCGCCCTTCATCGCCAGCGGCTTCTATGTGATCAGCCAGCGCCTGGAGGCCCCCGCCCCGGACGACGGCGCCGTGCTCAGCTGGAGCATCGTGCTGGGAACCGTCAAATCCATGTTTAGCCATGAATTGGGCTGGATGGCGCTGGTCACCGGGTTTTCCCTGTTTTTCTGGATGGACATCGCCGCCCTATTGTCCTTCGGTTTCATGGGATTCCAATTCTTCGGATTCCGCGAACTGATCAACGACATCTTCACGACGCCGTCAGGCTGGTTGTTCCTGGTCGTCGGCAACGCGGCTGGCGCCCTCATCGCCTTCGCGGTGTTCTCTTATTCCGTCATCTCCATCCCGATGCTGTTCCACCGCAACGTCGATTTCATCACGGCCATGCTGACCAGCGTCCGCTTCGTCGCCCTGAACCCGCGGGTGATGGCGATCTGGTGCGCCACCATCGCCACGATGATCGCCCTCGCCCTGCTGTCCGGATTGATCGGCCTGTTCCTGGTCCTGCCGGTCCTGGGACACGCCACCTGGCATCTCTACCGCCGCGCGGTCGCGCCACCCTGAGTGACAGATTGCGTGGCGCCGCTTAATCCAGGGGAGCCCTGGCCAGGGGATGGGCTTGGTCAACCAACGCCTTCAGACGCTCTTCCAGAACATGGGTGTAAATCTGCGTCGTCGAGATGTCGGCATGGCCCAGCATCTGTTGCAGGGATCGCAGATCGGCACCATGGGCCAAAAGGTGGCTGGCGAAGGAATGGCGCAGAACGTGCGGCGACACCCGTTTCGGCGGAATACCGGCGGCGATCGCCAGTTCCTTGAGAATTTGCCCGAAGCGGGCACGCGTCAGGTGGCCCTGCTGCGCCCGGGATGGAAACAGGAAGGCCGCCCGCGCGTCCCTGTCCTTGCCGAGAAAGCCGTCGCGCACGGCCAGATAATCGCCGAGGGCATCCCGCGCCGCCCCGCCGATCGGCACCATGCGCTCTTTCCCGCCCTTGCCGCGCACGATCAGCACTCGCCCGTCGCGGGCGACCGCCGCCATGGGCAGACCGACCAGTTCCGACACCCGCAGCCCCGTGGCGTAAAGCACCTCCAGCAAGGCCGCCGTGCGCAGACCGTCGGCGCCCGGCCGTTCGCGGGCCGCGGTCAGCAGGCGTTCGACCTCTTCCTCGCTTAGGTATTTGGGCAGGGGCCGCGCCTGACGCGGGGCATCGACGGCCTGGGTCGGGTCGTCGCCGCGGATGCGTTCCGCCTGGAGGAAGCGAAAGAACTGACGTAAGGCCGACAGCCGCCGGGCCTGGGTGCTGGCCGCCATGCCGGCACCCGACAGGCGCTTCATATAGGCCGTGACGTCATCCGGACCCGCCGCGTCGGCGGCCGTCTTGCGCCGGGCGCAGAACGACGCGAAATCGTCCAGATCCCGGCTGTAGGAGTCGATCGTATTGCGGGCGGCCCCCCTTTCGGCGGCCAGCATGTCGAGAAATAGGCTGATGTAACGGGACAGGCGTTGCCTCCCTTCGCGAGTTGCCGCCGGGATTACAGGCCGGCCGCGAGCGCCGCCTCCAGCGCCAGGTCGTGGGCTTCCTGATCAAGGCCGATGGCACGCAGGCTGATCACCGCCTGACGCAGAACCTGGGCCTGAGCCCGCGCCGTGCCGCCATCGCCGACGGCGGCCAGCACCATAAGGATGACCTCGCCGCGATGGGGCGGCAGAACCGTTTCCTCGGCCACGGCGGGTGCCGGCAGCACGTCGGTTGCGCCAAGTTGCGCCTCACGCGTGGGCTCGCCCGCCATCGGTATTTGCGGCGTGCCGAGCGCCGCCGAAGATTCCGCGGCCGTTTCGCGCGCTTCGCGCGCGGCGGTCCATGCGGCCACCTTGTCGGTCACGGACAGCAGACGGAACCACAGCGCCGGATGGACCGTTTCCGCCGTAGCATGGTCGATCACCGGCCCCATCGCCCGCCAGGCGTCGAGCGGCACATCCTCGCCCAGACCGTCCAACAGCGCATAGAGCAGCGCCGCCCGGCGAGCCGCGTCTTTCTCGCCCGCCATCGAACGCCACCAAACGCTCAGATCGCGGGGCTCGTTCTCCAGCCCCATGGTTCCGACCAACCGGACCAGCGGCGTCATGCGGATCAAAAGGTCGCGGCTGTCGTCCTGGAACAACGCACTCGCCTGCAGCAACTTGAACCAAGCCTCGGCGCCCGTGGGGTCGTCTGTCGACAGCATCAGGCGCACCGCGTCGGGAGCGAACCATAACAGGTCCGCCGAGGGCGGAATCTTGGAAACCAACGGATGGAACACCCGCGCGGCGGCACCATAACGGCCTTCGCCGACGGCGATCTTCAGAGCCTTGCCGATAATTTCCGCCTGGGCAGTCGGCACGGTTTGCGACAGAGCCGAATGGTAAAGCAGCGCACGCGCCACGGGACCGCCGATTTCCTCCGCCCGCGACAATGAGCGTTTCAGGTCGCCCGGATCGAAGGTGACGCTGGAATAGAGCTGGCGCAGGGCCTCGGTATCAAGGGCGCCGGCGGCCTCTGCGCGCTCGGCGGCTTCCAGGCGGATATCCGGCCCCACGTTGGGATTGACCGCGATGGCGCGCAGCACGCCCGGACGGTCGGAGCGGGTGGCGTCGGCCGGCAACGGTGTCTTGGCCGCCCGCGCCATGGCCAGCAGCAGGCCATCGGCTTCGCTCACCGTCGTCAATTCCCCGGTCGTACCGCCCAACAGACGGTCGCTCAGGGCATAGAACGCCGGGTCCCTGGCACCCAGTTCGTTGAGCATGGAAATGCCGATTTCCGCCTTTTCCGGCTCCCCGGCCAGGATCTGGCAGAAAATCATCGCCTTCTGCCAATAAGGTCCCCCGCCGGCCTGAATTTGATGCGCCGTGATGCCGCAGGCGCGGGCATTGTCGTTGGCAAGGAATCGGGCGTTGGCTTCGACCTGCAGCAGGGCCGGATCGGTGATGCTGCCGGGGATCGCCGCCAGAAGGTCGCCAACCCCGGCGACGTCGCCCATGGCGGCAAGCTGTTGCACACGCAGGGTAATCAGGCTGACCGGCTTAGTCTTGGCCGCATCCGCGTCGCCGCCTTCAGCCGGTTTGGCCGCGGCGGGGGGCTGGGCCGCGGTCAACAGCAGCCGGCGCATCAGGGCGCGCATCACCGGCGAGGGCGCGCGCACGGGCAGATTCGCGATCAGGGCCGCGACATAGGCGCGGTCGGCGCCCTGCCAGAGATCGAATCCCAGACCGCCTTCGTCGGGACCGATGACGCCCGCCGTCTCCGGATCGACCTTTTCCAGGGTATCGACCTGAACCCCCGGCTCCCCACCCGAGGCCGGCAAGGGCCGGCCGGTCAGGGGCTGGGCCGGGGCTGCCGGGTCGTGGGGTTTCAGGGCCTGCGGCGGCGCCAGCGCGGCCGGCGGCTGCAGGGCCACAGGCTGGGCGGCGGGGAACTGCGCAGCCGGGCCATCGGTCGCGGGTGTCTGGGCCCGCGGTTGGCTTAACGGGGCGGTCAGCAGCAGCGGCGCCACCGCGAGGGCAGCCAGCCGCAATGCCGAAACCGGGCGCTTAACGCGGGAACCGGTCATCGGGCAGAACTTTCGTCACGTCCTTGGACGGCGCGGGAAAATCCCAGGTAACCAGGAACGTCCCGCCGCCCAGCACCAAGGCCAGGGCGAGGATGAGAATGATCTTGGAAATGCTTTTCATCGGGAGGGCGGGCCTATTCGTCTTCGCGGGTGATCTTGGTGGCCGTCGGATCGGCGTTTGCCACAGTCTTCGGGCTTTCTGCTAGACTGCGACTATGGCATTTTTCCGGCGGCGGCGGGCAGGCCGGAGTTTATCGGCTCGCCCCCCCGCTTTCAACGCCGCCCGCCCGGCGCCCTCCGCAGCCCGCAAGTTACAGGTCCATGTCTTCCCAACCTATTCAAAAAAAACAGAAAACCATCGTCCTGGTCGGCCTGATGGGCGCCGGGAAAAGTTCCGTCGGCCGAATCCTGGCCGCCAAGCTGGACCTGCCGTTCATCGATTCCGACGACGAGGTGGAAACGGCCGCCGGCTGCAGCATTGAGGATATCTTCGAAGTCTACGGCGAACCGGCGTTCCGCGACGTCGAGGAACGGGTCATCGACCGCCTGCTGAACGGCCCGCCCATGGTTCTGTCGTCCGGCGGCGGCGCCTTCATGAACCCACGCACCCGCGCGCGCATCGCCAAGGCGGCGACCAGCGTCTGGCTGCGCGCCGATCTGGAGATTCTCGAGCGCCGCACCAAACGGCGGGCCGCCGGGCGTCCGCTGCTCAAGGGCACGGATCCGTCGGAAAAACTGAAGCAATTGATAAATGAGCGTTATCCCGTGTACGAACAGGCGGATATCATCATTGAAAGCGTCGATGAAACCCCGGAAAAGACCGCCGACAAGATCATCGAAAAATTGACGGACGGCACGGCATGACCACTGACGGCACGACCCTTGAACATCCGGGCAGCGAACGCCTGGGCGTCGACCTGGGCGAGCGCAGCTACGACATCCTGATCGGCGACGGCCTGCTGGCCGACGCCGGGCGGCTGATCGCGCCCGTGCTGCGGTCCAAACAGGTCGCGGTGATCACCGACAGCAACGTCGCCGGCGCGGGACATCTGGCGACCCTGGAAACGGCGCTGGCCGCCGCCGGCATCGCCAGCCGCACGATCGTTCTGGAACCCGGCGAACAGACCAAGGACTTCGCCCATCTGGAACGGGTCATCGGTGACCTTCTGGCCGGCGGCATCGACCGCAAGACGACGCTGATCGCCCTCGGCGGCGGGGTCATCGGCGACCTGACCGGCGTCTGCGCGGCGCTCACACTCCGCGGCATCGATTTCGTGCAGGTGCCGACGACCCTGCTGGCCCAGGTCGATTCATCGGTCGGCGGCAAGACCGCCATCAACACGGCCCAGGGCAAGAACCTGGTGGGGGCGTTCTACCAACCGCGCTTGGTGCTTGCCGACACGGGCGTGCTCGATACCCTGCCGCCCCGCGAACTGCGGGCCGGCTATGCCGAGGTCGTAAAATACGGCGTCATCGACATGCCCGATTTCTTCGATTGGCTGGAGGGCAACGGCCCGGCCCTGCTGGCCGGAGACACCGCCGCCCGCCGCCACGCCATCCTGACCTGCTGCGCCGCCAAGGCGCGCATCGTCAGCGCCGACGAAACGGAACAGGGGCAGCGCGCGCTGCTCAATCTGGGACATACCTTCGGCCACGCGCTGGAGGCCGAGACCGGATACGGCGGCGGCCTGCTGCACGGCGAGGCCGTGGCCATCGGCATGGTCATGGCGCTGACCCTGGCGAACCGCCTGGGCCATTGCAAAGGCAACGACGCGGCGCGGCTTCGCACCCATCTCGACGCCACGGGCCTGCCGGGCGACCTGGCGCGGCTGAACACCGGCGGCTGGACGGCCGAACGCCTGCTGGCGCACATGATGAAGGACAAGAAGACCGAGGGCGGCAAACTGACCTTCATTCTGGCCCGGGCCATCGGCGAGGCGTTCATCGAACGCGACGTGCCGACCGGGACGGTTGCGGAGGTCCTCAACGAATTCCTCAGTGCCCGGAGTTGACCCGGGCCGCCCCGCCGGCGCGCCCAAGACGGTGCCCGGCACATTGAATGAGCGGATGTCATGGAAGACGAAACAAGCCTGATCACGATCTTTTTCCTGCTTTTGATGTCGGCGTTCTTTTCCGGCTCGGAAACGGCGCTGACCGCCAGTTCCCAACCGCTTATGCACCGCCTGGAACTGGCCGGCGACAAACGGGCCGCGGTGGTCAACCGCCTCTACGATCAGAAGGAGCGCCTGATCGGCGCCATTCTCCTGGGCAACAATCTGGTCAACATCTTGGCGTCCTCTTTGGCGACCAGCCTGCTCATCACCTATTTCGGCGAGGCCGGCGTCGCCTATGCGACCCTGGTCATGACCCTTCTGGTGCTGATCTTCGCCGAGGTCATGCCCAAGACCTACGCAATCAAAAATGCCAATACCATGGCCCTTTTCGTGGGGCCGCCGGTGAGGATTCTGGTCGCCCTGCTGGCTCCCATCACCCATACCGTGGAATTGCTGGTGCGCGGCCTGTTTTACATGGTCGGCGTCGACATCCGTGCATCCGGCGGCAACGAGCACGAATCCGAACAGGAACTGCGCGGCGCCATCGAGCTTCACACGGGCGACGAGGAAACGGGCCTGGAACGGGTGATGCTGCGCAGTGTGCTCGACCTGGCCGATGTCCAAGTCGGGGAAATCATGATTCACCGATCCAGCGTGAACACGCTGAACGCCGACCTGTCGGCCGAGGCGATCATCGCGGGCGTCCTGGAAAGCCCCCACACGCGCATCCCCCTGTGGCGGGGCGAGCCTGACAACATCGTCAGCGTGCTCCATGCCAAGGCCCTGTTCCGCGCCGTACACGGCGCCAAGGGCGATTTGGCGGAGCTGGACGTCAAATCCTTCGCCGCCGAACCCTGGTTCATTCCGGATACGACGCCGCTGTTGGACCAGCTTCAGGCTTTCCGCGAACGGCGCGAACATTTCTCCCTGGTCGTCGACGAATACGGCAGCCTGCAGGGCATCGTAACCCTGGAGGACATCATCGAGGAAATCGTCGGCGAGATCGACGACGAGCATGACCTGAAGGTCGCCGGCGTCGAGCCGCAAGCCGACGGATCCTATCTGGTCGACGGCACGGTGACGATCCGGGATCTCAACCGCCAGTATGAATGGCAACTGCCCGACGAGGAGGCCGCGACCGTCGCGGGCCTTGTCCTGCACGAAGCCCGCCGCATCCCCGAGGTCGGTCAATCGTTCCGCCTGTTCGGATTCCGCATCGACATCGTGGCCCGTCACCGCCATCAGATCACCCGCCTGCGCGTAACGCCGCCCAAGCCCGGCGAAGTCACCGACTGACCCTGCCGCCCCCCGATGCACCAACCGGTTAACGGTTAACATGAGCATCCGTTAATTCTTAACCCGGCGGCACAATTCCCGTACAATGACGCAACAATTGTCACGCCGTGGCAAAGCCCGGCAAACGTGCAGGCGACACGGTCAACGAGAGGAAACGTCCGATGCAGCGCAAGATTATTCCGGACATCGTTCAGCGCACGGAACTGACCGCGACCACCATCGACGCCACATCGGAACAGGCCGCCAAGGACATGGCCGCGGCCAATGTCGCGGCGGTCGTCGTTCTGGACGCGGATGGAGTGCTGATCGGTATTCTGACGGAACGTGACATGTCCCGCCGCGTGGTGGCGGCGAACAAGCGCCCCAGCGACATCAAGGTCGGCGACATCATGACCGCCAATCCGGATACCCTGGCACCGAACGACCGAGCGTCGGATGCGCTTGAGCTGATGCTGACCCGGCGCTACCGCCACCTTCCGGTCGTGGGCGAGGACGGCAAATGCGTCGCCATGGTGTCGATCCGCGATCTTTACGAAGCGGTCAAGGAAGGCCTGGAAGAGAACATCCGCGAGACGGAAGCCTTTGTTTTCGGCGACCGATACAGCGCCTAATATATTGAAATAAATAATTTTTATATGGGCGGATGCCGGCTGCGCGCAGCATCACTTGCCGCCCGTGGCCGGCAGCCGATAAAGTCATCGGACGATATGCCCCGCCCGCTTCCGGGTGGCCACGCCCAATTCGCCCAACAGGAATCCACCCATGCCCCTCAGCAAACCCGCCTCCCGCAAACACATCCACACCCGTGACATCAAATGTCTCGGCTTTGAGCGCGACGACGGCTTGTGGGACATCGAGGGCCGCCTGACCGACACCAAGACCTACAGTTTCGAAAACCATGACCGCGGCGGAATCGCGGCGGGCGAGCCCATTCACGACATGCTCATCCGACTGACCCTGACCGGCGACATGGTGGTCGCGGCGGCCGAGGCATCGACGGAATCGAGCCCGTTTTCCATGTGCGGCGACGTCACCCAGGCCTTTTCTCAACTGGTCGGGCTGAAGGTCGGGCCGGGCTGGCGCCGGGCCGTGGCCGAAGCCATGGGCGGCGTGCACGGCTGCACCCACCTGCGCGATCTCGTGATGGGGCCCATGGCGGTGACCGCGTTCCAGACCATATTTCCCGCCCGCAAGAAGCGGGGCGAACCCGGCCCCGGCAAGAAATCACCCCTGATCGACACCTGCTATGCCTTTCGCAGCACCGGCCCCGTGGTCAAGGTCCGCTGGCCCGAATTCTATGAGGAAGAAGGTGATGGCCCCGCCGGGACCGAAGGAAAGAAGGCCGGTTGACCCGGCCAGAACGTCAGGTGATCTTGAAGGCCGTCAGTGCCTTGTCGGCAATTCCGACTTCGATGCCGGTGTGGTTCGCCGCCAGACGGAAATAGGTGACGATGAAGGCCCGTACCGTCGATGTGCGGGACGAGCCGAAGCGAACGCTTTCAATCATCGAGCAGAGCTCATGAACGGTCGTCTTTTCGCATTCGCAGATTTGATCCAAAGCATCCCACGTTGCGTTTTCAAGCCGCAGACTGGTTCTGCGCCCGTTGACGGTCACGTTTCGGCTTATAAGTTTGCTTTGCATAGTCCGACTAACACCCTCTTTTATTGTATGTAGCGATTATTATACTCGCATTACGCCCGTCACCCCAGCAGAACAAATTGCACTGCCGCCTCCGAAACTTTCCCCACCGATTCACAGACGCCATATGAGGGCGCCGAATTACCGACGTTAGGGCGGAATCATCCGCCCACTGCCTTCAGAATTAGAGATTACGCAAGGAAATTCAAGTTAGACGAAGGTTATATGTCTGTTTTTCAACCCTTTGGATAACGACGGAATCCGGGGGCATTTTCGCCTCCGTAACGTCCTCATGTCTTGTCTGGAACAAAGGGCACGCGCATAGTGTCGTCATGGGTGAATTGCTTAAAAACCGCGAATCCCGTCAGGCGGAGTCGGTCTGTGAATGGCCCGGCTGCGACGGCAATGCCGAATTCAAGGCCCCGCGGTCGCGCGATGCCTTGAACGAATACCGCTGGTTCTGCCTAGCCCATGTCCGGGAGTACAATCGCAACTGGAACTATTACAAGGGCATGGACGAAAATCAGGTCGAAGCGGACGTGCGCAACGACACAGTCTGGCAACGGCCGACCTGGAAATTGGGCGCGGGCGACGCCGCCAAGTTCACCCGTGCCCGCATTTTCAATCCCTTCGGCATTGATGACGCGATTCGTGACGCCGGTGCGCGGACGCAGCCCTCCCGGGCGGACCCGCGCGCGGCCGAAGCCCGCAAGACCGATCCGAAGACCTCGCGGGCCCTTTCCGTATTTGGCCTTGAAATCCCGGTGACCATTGACGACGTGAAGTCCAGATACAAGGAACTGGTGAAACGCCATCACCCGGACGCCAACGGCGGCACCAAGGCGGCGGAGGAAGAATTCAAGAAAGTTACCGAGGCCTATGAGGCGTTATTGGACTTTCTCGGCCCTTGACGGCCCGCCGCTTAACCCCTACGACGTTTGCCAAACATGACCGATCTTCGCCCCGCGTCCGCCGGGGCGGCCTCAGAAACTGGAACATTTGCATGACAACTCTGGAATCGACCGCCACTCCCGGGATCGATGCGGCCCATCAGGTGCCGGACGTTACCGTCTCCGTGCGCCAGACCTTCGGCATCGACAGCGACATGGAGGTTCCCGCCTTTTCCCAGGCCGAGGAACATGTCCCCGAACGCGACGACGCTTACCGCTTCGACCGCGAAACGACGCTGGCGATCCTGGCCGGCTTCGCCCACAACCGGCGCGTCATGATTCAAGGGTATCACGGGACGGGCAAATCGACCCATATCGAACAGGTCGCGTCGCGCCTCAATTGGCCCTGCGTCCGGGTCAACCTGGACAGCCACATTTCCCGTATCGACCTTATCGGCAAGGACGCCATCGTGCTGCGCGACGGCAAGCAGGTCACCGAATTCCGCGAAGGCATCCTGCCCTGGGCGCTGCGCAACCCCTGCGCCCTGGTGTTCGACGAATACGATGCGGGCCGACCGGACGTGATGTTCGTGATCCAACGCGTGCTGGAAGTCGATGGCAAGCTGACGTTGCTGGACCAGAACCAGGTCATCAAGCCGCACCCCTATTTCCGCCTGTTCGCGACCGCCAACACGGTCGGCCTGGGCGATACCACGGGCCTGTATCACGGGACCCAACAGATCAACCAGGGCCAGATGGACCGCTGGAGCATCGTGTCGACCCTCAATTACCTGCCCCATGACGAGGAAGTCGAAATCGTTTGCGCCAAGGTGCCGGAATATGCCTCCAAACAGGGCAAGGAACAGGTCAGCGCCATGGTCGAACTGGCCGACCTGACCCGTTCGGGCTTCATGAACGGCGACATTTCGACCGTCATGTCGCCGCGCACGGTCATCACCTGGGCCGAAAACGCCCGCATCTTCAACGATGAGGGCTATGCCTTCCGGGTGACGTTCCTCAACAAGTGCGACGAGGTCGAACGCCCGGTCGTGGCAGAGTACTATCAGCGCTGCATGGGCGAGGAACTTCCCGATTCCGCCATGCGCGCGGTGCTGCAGTAGTAGGACACCCACGCCCGGCCGGACCCTGTCCGGACGGGAATCGGGGCCATAGGACATGAACAATTCGGAACGCCCGGCAGATCTTCTGAAACGCGTCACGGCGGCCGCGGTCAAGGCGATGTCCAATCGCCCGGAACTTGAGGTTCACTTCCAGGCCTCGGGCGCTTCGGCCACCGAAGAAGCCGTCAACCTTCCCGCCCCTTCCGGCCCGCCCAGCGCCGAAGGCATCACCAAGCTGCGCGGTGTCGCCGACGCTTTGGCGTTGCGTTTGCGCTATCATGATGCCGACGTGCACCGCCGCATGGCGCCCACGGGCCCCGACGGGCACGCCGTGTTCGAGGCCCTGGAACAGGCGCGCTGCGAAAGCCTGGGCGCCCAGCGCATGTGCGGCGTCGCCAACAACCTGGATTTCCTGTTGGCCGAAAAATGCCGCGCCAAGGGCTATGGCGGCGTGACCGAACGCGAAGAAGCCATGCTGCCCGAGGTTCTCGGTCTGCTCGCCCGCGAACGCCTGCCCGGCCAGAAACTGCCCAAGGAAGCCAAGCATATCGTCGACCTGTGGCGTGAGGAGCTGAACCGCAAGGTCGGACCACAGCTTGCCGAACTCGAAAAGAACGCCCTGGATCAGGAAGCCTACGGCAACCTGGTGCGTGAGATGATCGTCGCTCTCGACATGATGACCGACGCACCGGCCCCGTCGGAACCCGAAAATCAGCAGGATTCCGCGGACGACGATGCCGAACAGGGCCAGGACCAGAACCAGAACCCGGATGCCGACATGGATACCGACGGATCGCTGTCCAGCGAATCCGGCGAGGCGGAAATGTCCGACGACATGGAGTTTTCGACCGAAGGGTTCGACGACGACGTGATGTCCGGCGACGGCGAGGAAGAACCTGCCGGGCCGACCGATTGGGACGACCGCTGGCCGCGCAACGCGCCCGACGATCTGACGCTCTACAAGGCCTTCACCCAGGCCTATGACGAGGTCGTCGAGGCGGAAGAACTTTGCGATTCCGAGGAACTGACCCGCCTGCGCGCCCAGCTGGACCAACAGTTGTCGCACCTGCAGGGCGTGGTCTCGCGCCTCGCCAACCGCCTGCAGCGAAAATTGATGGCCAAGCAGACCCGGTCCTGGGACTTCGACCTGGAAGAAGGCGTCCTGGATGCCGCGCGCCTGTCCAGGGTCGTGACCGACCCCTTGCATCCCCTGTCCTTCAAGCAGGAACAGGACACGGATTTCCGCGATACGGTCGTCGGCCTGTTGATCGACAATTCGGGGTCCATGCGCGGGCGGCCGATCACCGTGGCCGCCATGAGCGCCGACATCCTGGCCCGCACGCTGGAACGCTGCGGGGTCAAGGTCGAGATCATGGGCTTCACCACGCGGTCGTGGAAGGGTGGGCAATCGCGCGAAGACTGGGTCGAGAAGGGCAAGCCGAAGAACCCGGGCCGCCTCAACGACCTGCGCCATATCGTCTACAAGGCCGCCGACATGCCCTGGCGCCGCGCGCGGCGCAACCTGGGCCTGATGCTGCGCGAGGGGCTGCTCAAGGAAAACATCGACGGCGAGGCCCTGATGTGGGCCCACAACCGCCTGCTGGCCCGCCCGGAACAGCGGCGCATTCTGATGGTGATTTCCGACGGTGCGCCGGTCGATGACGCGACGCTGTCCGCCAACCCGGGCAACTACCTGGAAAAGCACCTGCGCGACGTCATCAGCTTTATCGAAAACAAATCCGATGTGGAACTGACCGCCATCGGCATCGGCCACGACGTCACCCGCTATTACCGCCGCGCCGTGACCATCGTCGATGCCGAGGAACTGGGTGGCACCATGATGGCCAATCTCGCCGAACTGTTCGACGAGGACACTCCGGCCTCCGGCGCGGGTGCTGCCCGCGGCCGCCGCCGGGCGGGATGACCGCTTCGGCCCGCCGCCGCGGACCGCCCTTCCCGTCTTCCGGACGGTTTCCCCTTCTGGCCGCCCTTGCCGCCATCCTCTTTGTCCTGATCACCCCGGGCGTCCCCCAGGCGCAGAACCTTGTCGATACGGTCTGGCGTCTCCGACCCATGACCTTGGCCGCCCTCCGCGAGGAACATCGGGGCATCGATCTGGTCGGCATGCAGTTGCCGCCCAAGGCTGATTTCGACATTCCACTGGCCGATCCCGCCGCCACGGTGGCCAAGATCAAGGCGGCGATCGACCGTGTGCTGCAAGCGTCCCCCGTTGCCGCACGAGGCATCGACACCTTGTCCAAGGCCGGCCGGATCCGCATCATCTACGATGCCGCCTTTCCCGAACGCTCGCTGTCCAGGGTCATCATCGCCGCCTTTCTGGTCGGCGAGTTCCAGCCCCAGGACGGGAAGCGCGACTTCACGGTGATCGTCAGCCGCTTCGGCGCCAACTGGCCGATGGACGAACTGGCGGCGGTGCTGGTGCACGAACTGATCGGCCATGGCCTGCAACGTCTCAAGAACCGCTTCGGCCACGACCGGCCCATCGACCTGGAGTGCGAGGCCCGCCTGTGGCAGCAGCTTTACATCACCGACGCCGGCATGCCCCAGGACACCCAGGAAATGGTCGCCTTCCGCCGGACCACGGACCGCCGCGTGTGCCACGATTTCCGGCGCTACCTCCGCCATCTTCGCCCGGAGTTGATGCAACAGTGGGATTCCGGCCACTTCGCCATGGCGGACATCATCGCCCTGTTCGACGATTATTACGCGACGATCCGCAAGGGCCGGGAAAAGCTTCGCCGTAACCCTTAACCCTCGGCGGATTTCAGGGTCATCAAGATTTCACAGACCCCCCGTAAGATCATGACCATGAGCCTGACGCCCCGCCCCGTCCGATCCTGCCAAACCCCCTGCACCGGAAGGCCGCCATGGGTTGGCTGCTGACCCTGTTGCTCGCCGTGCCGCAGATCGAAGGCACGGTGCAGGTCGAGATGTGGTTTTCCCGCGAATCCTATTGCACCTTCGCCCAGGCGAAATTCACCGAACAGCCCATGTACAGCCTGCCGAAAGGCCCCAAGCAGGACACCGCCCGCACGCCGGTCGCGGTGACGGACAGCACCTGCCGCGAACTGGGGTCTGGGGAGGCAAACCGCGTGCCGCCCCATATGCGTGCCCAGTCAACGCCGGAGGCCGACACCGGGTTCTGATCCGCCGCCCCCGCCCGCTCTGGACAACGGCCGCCCGCCCCCCCATTTTGGAGACAACCGTTCCTTGGGAGAGGGTTCCGCCATCATGCACTGCCGTATTACACGCGTCCTGGCAGGGGCCGTCCTTGTCCTTCTGGCGTGCCACGGCCCGGTAGCGGCCGACGCGGTCGAGGTGCGATCCATTCCCGTGCCCCTGAACGCCGAAAACCCGGACCAGAAGGTCATCGGCAAGCTGACCTATCGGGGCGGGATTGAACTACTCAGCCAATCCGACCGCTTCGGCGGGTTTTCCGCCCTGGGGCTGAGCGCCGACGGCAAGCGCCTGGTTTCGCTCACGGACGAAGGCAACCGCCTGGACGCCCATCTGGTCTACGGCCCCGACGGCGGCCTAAGCGGCCTTGCCAACACGGAAATCTTCACCCTGACGGGTCCTGGCGGCATCCCCCTGATCGACAAGTCCATGGCCGATGCGGAATCCATGGCGCCGGGCGTGGACGGCGAGATCATCGTCGCCTTCGAGCGCATTCACCGGCTCTGGGCCTATCCGCCGAACCAGACCGAACCAATCCCCCTGCCCCTGCCCGCCGAGATGAAGAACGCCCCCGACAACAACGGCATCGAGGCCCTGACCCTGCTGGACGACGGCAGTCTGTTCGCCATTGCCGAAGGCAAAGGCCGCGGCGGCACCTATCTGGCCTGGGTCAGCGATCGGACGGGATGGAGCGTGCTGCTCTACCGGACCGAGGACAATTACCGCCCGACCGGCGCGGCGACCCTACCCGGCGGCGACGTGGTGGTGGTCGAACGCTATTTCACCCCACGCGAAGGGGCCCGGTCCCGTATCCGCCGCATCAAGGCCGACAACATCCGCGCTGGCGCCGAGGTCAGCGGGGAATTGCTCGCCGATATCCACGCACCCCTGACGGTCGACAATTTCGAGGGCATCGAGGCCATCAAAGGGCCCAGGGGCGAGACCCTGTTGTTCCTGATTTCCGACAACAATTTCAATCGTTTCGGGCCACAGAGAACCCTGTTGATGATGTTTGAACTGACGAACTGACGGAGCACCGCAATGCGCTTCCTCATTCTGCTGCTCACCGCTTTGGCCGCCGTCACCGCCTTGCCCCGGTCCACCGCGGCCGCGGCCCTGTTCCAGCCGGGGTTCGAACTGGTCGCCGCGTCGGAGCGCGTGTTCGCCCGGCCCCATGACCTGGTGCTGTCGCCGGACGGCAAATACCTTTTGGTGTCCGACCTGGGCCATGACGAGATCAAGATCGTCGACCCCATGACGCTGAAGGTCGTCTCGACCCTGGGTTCGGGCGAATTGGCCGCCCCCCATGACGTCACCTTTCTGGATGCCAACACGGTGCTGGTCGCCGACACCTCCAACGACCGCATCGCCGTCTATGACTTCGGCGGCGTCGGCGCCGACGGCAAGGCCGTGGCCAGGCTGACGGCGTCGTGGCGGGCCCATATCCTCAATCCGGAAGGCGTCGCCGTGGCGCCCGGCGGCGATTTCATCTACGTCACCAATGTGGGGCACAATTCCCTGGTGCGCCTCAACCGCAAGGGCGAGCTGGTCAACGGCGTCGGCGGCTATCATCCCCGCGACATGGTCAGCTTCACCCGCCCCCATGACGTCGCCGTGCATGCGGACGGCCGGGTGTTCGTCGCGGACTCGGGCGACGATCGGATGGTGATCCTGAACCCGGAGTTGGTGTTCCTGCGCAAGTTCAAGGGCGATCCCTGGAATTTCGACGACCCGAAATACATGGCCTTCGACGCCCAGGGGGATTTATGGTTGGCCGACGAATACAACAGCCGCGTCCTCCACCTGGACGCCGCCATGACCGTCAAGCAGATCATCGGCACGGGGGAAAAGGGCGACGGGCCGGGTCAGCTGAACTGGCCCGAAGGGGTCGAGGTGAAGGGCGACCTGATCTGGATTTCCGACACCTACAACGACCGACTGCTGCTGCTCCGGCGGTTGAAGTAGCCGCCTCTAGTCGTCGGGGTGCAGATCCCGGTCGCGGGGCAGTTTCTGCTCGCCCAAGATGTCGGCCAGGATCACCGCACGAACCTCGTCCGCGTCAAGGCCGTGCAGGTCAATCATGTCCTGGGCTTCGGCCAGGATTTCGTCGGCGTCCCGCATTAGCTTCATGCGCTTGAACAGGTCCGGATGGCTGAGGCCCAGGCTTTCGCCGATCAATTCCATGTAATTGACGATTTCGAACGGCCAGGCGTTCTGGTGGCTGACCAGTTCCCGGTGGTCGGCGTGGAACACCCCGGCCAGAACCTGCACGCCCTTGGCCTCGGCCTGGCGGAAGGTGTCGGCGATATGGCGTTTCTGAAGGTCCGGCAGGGCGTCGAGGGACGACATCTGATAGCCGACGCCGGGATGATCCAGATCGACAAGCTCCAGCCCCGGGATAGCGGTCAGCACCGCCTTCACCGCATCGACCACGCCGGGCGATCCCGGATATTCATGGAGCGCCACGCGCTTGTTCACGGGCGTCGTCATCAACGGGCGCAGATCGTCCAGCCGGTTGGCTAGGAACACAGGCAGCATGACGTTGTCAAAAGGCTTGGGCTGGGCCGGGACGGCGGTCATGACCTCCGACATCTGCATCTGGCAGGTCGGGCACCAGGACACCACCTGGGCCGCCCCCGTGCGGGCGAAGCGGTCCATGGTGCTGCCGATCTGACGGCCCGAATTGGCCGTGTCGCCGGGGCGGAACTGCAGGATGCCGCAGCAGTTGGCGGGCCCGCCGAACACTTCATAGGACACGCCCAGGCGGTCCAGCACGTCCAGGCACAACAGCCCGATATGCGGCGTCTTCAGCATGTTGCAGCCGGTGTAAAACACAATGTCGGGCGGGGTCTCCCGCTCCGGATGCGATGCGGGACTGAGCCGGTTCATGAGGTCCGGCGGCAGTTGCAGGCGGGACAGCACGCGCACCCCCCGGCTCATCGCCTTGAAGGCGGCCTTGCCCGCATCCTTGCGCGCGGTCTCGGGCGCCGTCTCGGCCATCCGGCGGCGCGCCATGGCCAACATGACGCGCGGGTTGATTCCTTCCTCGCAAACGCTGAGACAACTGCCCGTGCCACAGCAGGCTTCGGCCCAGGCCACCGAAACCGCGTCACCCTGGCCGCCCCGCAGAATGTCCCGAACCCCGTCCGCGACGGCTTTGCCGTCGCCGGCGGCCAACCCCAGGATACCCGGCGTCGGGCAAGCCCGCACGCAGGCGCCGCAGGCCGTGCAGGCGTCGGCGATGGCGCGCACCTGATCGTCCAGTCTGTCGATGAAGGTTTCCTGACCGTCCACGGCTTTGCCTCCGAACGTGATACCCAGACGAAGGCTAGCGGCGGCGGCCGGCCACGCGCAATGGAAGTATTGTCACCGGACAATCAAAGAAGACGTTTAACAGCCCCCTGGCACGGTCAATTCGCGGCGGCTTTTTGGGCCTCGGCGCGCTTGCGCATCTCCGCCGCCAAGCCGGAAAACCCGCTGGCCCGCAGCAGGCGGGCATAGTTCACCAGGGTTTCAATGATGTCGGGGTGGCCTTCGGGCAGGATCTTTTCACGCAAGTCCAGGCAGCGTTCATACGTCCTGCCCGCCGGCTCGTACCGGCTTTGCCGCTGATACAGCCGCGCGAGCTTGTAGAGCATGGCGGCAACGTCGGGGTGATCGGGCCCAAGCGAGCGTTCCAAGGCTTCCAGTTCCGCCACATAGGCCTGTTCCGTATCGGCCAGGCGCGGCGTGTCCGGATAGATCGGCCCCATGTTGCGCTTGGCTTCCCCCAACCGCACGCCGAGGACGGGATGGCGTTCCTCCAGGGCCTTGCGCTGGGCGATCTGCTGGGGCGTTTCGTCGGAAACGGCGCGAAGCATAACCTCCGGCGGAGCCGCCGGGTCGGCGGCAAGGGCGCGGATGGCCGCCGCATCGACCGGCTGCCCCGCAATCTCGACCGGCCGGGCATCCCAGGACCGGGTCTCGGCGGGCGCGGTCTCGGCCTCGACCGACGACACCGTTTTCGCATCGGTTGCCGGAGGGGCGGAGATCGCCGCGATGTCTTCCGGCGCCACGGCCTTCGGCCGGGTGATGGGCGGCGGCGCCCCCCGCAGGGGCAGGCCCTCGGCTTCCGGCTGACGGACAGAGGCTAGTGTTTGCGGGACCTCGGCCAGCGGCGCCGCGGTCATCACCACAGCCTCGGGAACGGTGGCGTCAGCCACCTCGACCGCCGGCGGCAGCGCGGGCGACGCCGGTGCCTGTGTCGATGCCGCCGGTGGCGAAATGGGTGTCCCCCGCAAAGGCACGAAGCTACGCGCATTTGGCGCCGGCCGCGCGGACGAAACAGCCGGCTCGGAGGGTGATGCGGCCATCGACAAGGTCGCCTCGGGCACGCTGGCTTTCGCCACCGCGATTGCCGGCGGCGGCTTGGCAGCGGCAGCGGGCGGCGGCACGGCTGGAACGGGGACCAGGACTTCGGCCGGTGGCGGCGGTGGCACCACGGCACCGGCGAGCCGATAATGGGACAGCACCGGCACCGACGGCGCGGGCGGCGGCGGAACGGGTCCGGGGGCTGCCGCTGACTGGATGGCTGCGGGCGCCGGCGCGGGGGACGGGGCCGGGACTGGTGTCGCATTCGGCGCGGCCAGGGCGCGGCGGCGCGGCGGCGCTGCCGGGCTCTTCACTCGGGCCGCGGCGGCGGCTTCCTGGGCGCGTCGCGTCGCGGTCTCCTGACGGGCCTGGCCCGCCTCGGCCTCGGCCAGGGCGACACGGTAAACGTCGATCACGCCGTGCCGGGCATCGCCGGTGTCGTACAAGGTCTCGGCGATGATCAGGGCCTGACGGTAAAGGGTCGCCGCCTCGGCAAAGCGTCCCTGGAAGGCGTAGAGCCCGCCGAGCCCGGCCATGGCGCGTTCCAGATAGCCGCCCGTGCGGTCGAACCGTTCCGCCAGTTTCAGGGCCTCCAGATAGTGGTCCTCGGCCTCGGCGAGATTGCCCAGCATATGGGCGTGGTCCGCCGGATCCATTGCGGCCTGCCAGCGATCAGGGTCGCTTTGCGCGCGCGCCGCCCCCGGCGCAAGCGCCACGGCCGCCGCCAGGACCCCGGCGGACAGAAATGCAATGATCGCTCGGATCGGTTTTTCGCGGAACATCCCGGCCTCTTTCCCCGTCCCATGGGGGCGGCGATGAACAGGGCTGCATTGTTGCAGAATGCGGCCCAGGTTTCGAGGCCGGGCATGCGCCCCGGGTGGGCTCAGCCCAGATTTTTCACCATCAGCAACGCCCGCCCGTCATGCCGGATCAACGGATGGGGCACGATGTCGCGGCTGTCGCCCACACGGTAGCCCAGGCGTTCGTACAGGCGGACCGAATCGGTGTTCTCCTCGAACGCGATCAGGGACATTTTCACGAGCCCCCGCGTCATGGCGCGCAGTTCGGCCAGGCGCAGCATCTTGGTGCCCATGCCGCGCCGCCGATAATCGGCCTTCAGGGCGATGCCGGCGATGTAATAGCTGTCGTTTTCTTCCAGTTCCGCATAGGGACGCAGCACCGGACCGACCGAGGCCGGATCGAAATCCGGATCGACATGCATGGAATAGGCATGCAGCAGACCGACCGGGCGGCCCCGGCATTCGGCGATGGCGCAGTTCTGATAGGAAAAATCCGCGTCTTCCCGGGCGTAGCGCCGGGCCCCTGCGTCGATAATGTCCTCGCCCGGCTGTTTCAGGGCGTCCCAGATGACGTCTGCGACCCCGCCGGCGGCCAGGCGATAGAGTGCGGCGATCTCGCGCGCGTCGGCCCGTTCGGCATCACGGAACAAAATCTGGGTCACGGACATGTCGGTCATCGTCTGGGTCTCCTCTACCTCGACCGGGGCTGGATACGGCAAGTCGGAAAAGAAAAAGGCCCGCGCCTTTGTCGGGCGCGGGCCTTTGCCGTCTGGCAAATTTGTATGGCTGGGCTACGCCGCTTTGACCTGCGCTTTCTTTACGAGCTTCTTGATTTTGACCATGGCGGGCGCCAGGTCAGCATCGGAAGCATCCAGCAGGAAGGCGTCCAGGCCGCCCTTGTGTTCGACGGTGCGGATCGCACTGACCGACACCTTCAGACGCACCATGCGGCTGAGCGAATCGCTCCACAGGCTGGTTTCCTGCAGGTTCGGCAAAAACCGGCGACGGGTCTTGTTGTGGGCGTGGGACACGTTGTTCCCGGTGATGACACCTTTGCCCGTCAGATCGCAAACTCTGGACATGACTTCTACGTTCCTATGATCAGCTTTCGCTGGTAAATAAACCGTTGGACGCGGGCCGGAGTCCGCGTCGGAGGCGGCTTTTTAAGGCAATCGCCGCGCGCCGTCAACCAAAGCAAGACGCTTTGTGCTAAATTCCTTGACCGGGCGTTTCGGGCGGCATATCCCGGCCCGACCCCCGCGCCCAACCGGTCCGAACGCCCAGGAAGGCCCTGAACCTCACCATGAACGAAATGAACGCCCCCCTCAACGACGATCCGGCCGTCCGCTTCGACTGGACGGCGGAACAGGCCTTGGCCCTGTTCGCCCTGCCCTTCGCCGACCTGATTCACCGGGCGCAGACCCTGCACCGCCGCTATTTCGACCCCAACAAGGTGCAGATGGCGTCGCTGCTATCGGTCAAGACCGGCGGCTGTCCGGAAGATTGCGCCTATTGTCCGCAGGCGGCCCAGTACGACACGGGCGTCGACGCCGCCAAGCTGATGGATGTCGATGCGGTCCTGGCCGAAGCCAAACGGGCCAAGGACGCGGGCGCCACGCGCTATTGCATGGGCGCGGCCTGGAGAAGCCCGAAGGACAAGGACCTGGACGCCGTCTGCAAGATGATCGAGGGCGTACGCGGCTTAGGTCTTGAAGCTTGTGCCACGCTCGGCATGCTGTCACCGGATCAGGCCAGGCGGCTGTCCGACTCCGGGTTGGACTTCTACAACCACAACCTGGACACTTCGGAAAGCTTCTATTCCGAGATCATTTCCACCCGCACCTACGCCGACCGCCTGAACACCCTGCAGGCCGTGCGCGACGCGGGCATCAAGGTGTGCTGCGGCGGCATTCTGGGCATGGGCGAGGCTGCCCAGGACCGGGCCGACATGTTGGTGACCCTGGCCAACCTGCGGCCCCATCCGGAAAGCGTGCCCATCAACATGCTGGTTCAGGTCGAGGGCACGCCGCTCGAGGGCCGCGAGGCGTTGGATCCACTGGACTTCGTGCGCACCATCGCCGTCGCCAAGATCATGATGCCGTCCTCCACCGTGCGCCTGTCGGCGGGCCGCGAAGAGATGTCGGACGAATTGCAGGCGCTGTGCTTCCTGGCCGGGGCCGGGTCGATCTTCGTCGGGCCGAAGCTGTTGACCACGGCCAATCCGGAACAGGACCGGGACGCGGCCCTGTTCCAGCGCCTCGGCATCCATGGCGAGGACATCGGTCCGGTTTCGACCGACACCCTATGACCTTTGACGACACTGCCCCCGACTGGCTTCAGGCGGGCTACGACCGCATCTGGATGCCCTATACCCAGATGCAAACCGCCCCCCTGCCCAAGGCCGCCGTGGCGACACAGGGGTCGCGGATTACGCTTTCCGACGGGCGGGAACTGATCGACGGCGTGGCCAGCTGGTGGGCCGCCTGCCACGGCTACAACCACCCGCATATCGTGGAGGCCATCCGCGACCAGGCATCGAAGATTCCGCACGTCATGCTGGCGGGTCTGGCCAATGAGCCCGCGTTCACCCTGGCGGCGCGCCTGCCGGACCTCCTGGACCTGCCCCGCTACCGCACGTTCTTCTCGGAATCGGGCTCCGTCGCGGTCGAGGTCGCGCTCAAAATCGCCGCCCAGTACTGGCACAACAGGGGCGAGACGGGGCGCAAGAAGTTCCTCAGCTTCCGCGGCGGCTATCACGGCGACACCTTCGCGACCATGGCGCTGTGCGATCCGGTGGACGGCTTCCATGCCGCCTTTCAGGGGGTGGTGCCGGGCCAATTGATCGCCGACCTGCCCCGCGACGATGCTTCGGAGGCGGCGCTGGACGCCCTTTTGACCGCCAAGGCCGGAACCATCGCCGCCGTCGTGGTCGAGCCGATTGTCCAGGGGGCCGGCGGCATGAAATTCCACGCGCCGGAGGTATTGTCTCGCCTGCGCCGCTTATGCGACGCCCATGGCACCCTGTTGATCTTCGATGAAATCTTCTCCGGCCTCGGCCGCTTGGGCAGCATGCTGGCCGGGCAACTGGCGGGCGTGAAACCGGACATCCTGACCCTGTCCAAGACCTTGACCGGCGGCACCTTGCCGCTGTCCGCCACCCTGGCGTCGGACGCCGTATTCCAGGCTTTCCAGTCGGACCGGCTGGAAGACTGCCTGATGCATGGGCCGACTTTCACCGGAAATGCCCTGGCCTGCGCCGCCGCCAACGCGTCGCTGGACCTGTTCAGCATGGAAGACCGATTGGCCCAGGTCCAGGCCCTGGAACAGATGCTGGCCCCTGCCCTCGCCCCCTGCCGCGACATTCCCGGCGTCAAGGACGTGCGCGGCCAGGGGGCCATCGGCGTGGTGCAGTTGGACATATGCTCCTTCGAGGAACTGACCTGGCTGCGCGGGCGGTTCATCGAGAACGGCGTGTTCATCCGTCCATTCACCGATATCGTCTACCTGACCCCGGCCTACAACATTCCGGCTGATGACCTGGGGCGGCTCTGTGATGTTATAATGTCCGTGGTCGCCGAATGGGCGGCCCGGTTCAAGAAAACCTAGGATCATGTCCCGCACTCTCGACGATTTCGCCCTGGAAAAACTCGCGGACCTTGAATCCCGGGGCCTGCGCCGCCGCCTGACGGTGACGGAGCGCGCGGGCGCGATCCAGGTCCTGCGCGGCGGCCGGCGGCTGGTCTCGTTTTCCTGTAACGACTACCTGAACCTCAGCCAGCACCCCGCCCTCAAGCAGGCCGCCAAGGACGCCATCGACCGCATGGGCGTCGGCTCGGGCGCCTCGCGCCTTGTGACCGGCGACCATCCCCTGCTGCCGGCGCTTGAGGCCCGCCTCGCCCGCCTAAAGGGCACCGAGGACTGTTGCGTCATGGGATCGGGCTTCCTGACCAATACGGGCGTGATCCCGACCCTGATGACCGAGGGCGATCTGGTCCTGGCCGACGAATGGAGCCATGCCTGCATCATCGTCGGCGGGCGCCTGTCGCGGGCCGCGCAGCATCTGTTCCGCCACAACGACATGGCCCACCTGCGGGCCTGGCTGGAGGAACACCGGGCCAGCCACAAGCGCTGCCTGATCGTCACCGACGGCGTGTTCTCCATGGACGGCGACCTGGCCCCGGTTCACGAGATGGCCGAACTGGCCCAGGAATTCGACGCCTGGCTGATGACCGACGATGCCCACGGCATCGGCGTGGTCGGGGCCGGCGGGCGCGGCTCGACCTTCGCCGGCGGCACCAAGGCGGCGGTCGATTTGCAGATGGGCACGCTGTCCAAGGCCGTCGGCGGCTACGGCGGCTATCTCTGCGCGTCGCAGGCGGTCATTGATTTGATGAAGACGCGCTGCCGCACGCTGATCTATTCCACGGGCCTGCCGCCCGCCACCGTGGCCGCCGCCATCGCGGCGCTCGATATCATCGAAGGCGATCCCGAATACGCGGCCCGGCCGGTGAAGAAGGCCCGGCGCTTCACCCAGCGCCTGGGCCTGCCCGCCGCCGAAAGCCCCATCGTGCCCATTCTTCTGGGCGACAGTGCCCGCACCATGGCGGCGCAGAAGACGCTGGAGGACGCGGGCTATCTGGTCATCGGCATCCGCCCGCCGACGGTGCCGGAAGGCACGGCAAGATTACGCCTCACCTTCACCGCTCAGCATGCGGATGCCGACATCGACCGCCTTGCCGACCTGATCGCCGACAAGGTTCTTGTGGGAGACGAGCCATTCAGGGTCTCTTCGTAACATCGACCGGCACGGGCATCGGCAAGACGCACGTGGCCGCGGGCATGGTCCGGACCCTGAGGGCCCAGGGCAAGGCCGTGCGCGCCGTAAAACCGGTGATCTCGGGCTGGGACGATGATCCGGCCGCCGTCGCGGCCTCGGACACTGGCATCCTGCTGGCGGCCCAGGGCCTGGATCTCAGCCCCGAGAATATCGAGGCTTGCTCCCCCTACCGGTTCAAGGCCCCGCTTTCGCCGGACATGGCGGCGGCCCGCGAGGGCACGGCTATCGATTTCAAACGGGTAGTGGGGTTTTGCCGTCATGCCGCGGAGGGCGTGGGCGACAACGGCACACTTCTGATCGAAGGCGTGGGCGGGGTCATGGTGCCCCTGACGGACGACAAGACCGTCCTGGATTGGATGGCGGCCCTGAGCCTGCCCGTGATCCTGGTGACCGGCAGCTACCTGGGGACGATCTCGCATACCCTGACGGCGGCCCTGGCGTTGCGCGAAAAGCACATCAGCATCCGCAGCATCGTCATCAGCGAGTCGGAGGAAAGCCCCGTGCCCTGCGAGGAAACGGCGGCGGCCTTGATACGTCATCTCGGCCCAACCCCCATCCGCATCGCGGCGCGGGAACGGTGATGCAAAACCGCATGCCTTGACCATGAAAAAACCCGGGCCGAAGCCCGGGTTTTCCGTAGTCATTTAGCGTGAGGCCTGGAGGCGCGGCTTGGCCGACCCGGCCACCCCCAAGCCGCTTGAGACTGCCTCAAGCAGTCTCGCTTACCACTTCGCCATTTCGGTCTTCAGGTTGCCGTCCAGCACGTCCAGGAACTGCTGGGTCGTGCACCAGCCCTGGTCGGGGCCGACGAGGATCGCGAGGTCCTTGGTCATGGAGCCGCTTTCCACCGTATCGATGCAGACCTTTTCCAGGGCGTCGGCGAATTTCACCACCTCGGGCGTGCCGTCGAATTCGCCGCGATACTTCAGGCCCTGGGTCCAGGCGAAGATCGAGGCGATCGGGTTGGTCGAGGTTTCCTTGCCCTGCTGGTGCAGGCGGTAATGGCGGGTGACCGTGCCGTGGGCGGCCTCGGCCTCGACCGTCTTGCCGTCCGGCGTCATCAGAACGGAGGTCATGAGCCCCAGCGAGCCGAAGCCCTGGGCCACGGTGTCGGACTGCACGTCGCCGTCGTAGTTCTTGCAGGCCCAGACGAAGCCGCCTTCCCACTTCATGGCGCAGGCGACCATGTCGTCGATCAGACGGTGTTCGTAGGTGATGCCGGCGGCCTTGAATTTGTCCTTGAATTCGGCGTCGTAGATTTCCTGGAACAGGTCCATGAAGCGGCCGTCGTATTTCTTCAGGATCGTGTTCTTGGTCGACAGGTAGCAAGGCCAACCCAGGCCGAGGGCGTAGTTCATGGATGCCCGAGCGAACCCGCGGATCGATTCATCCAGGTTGTACATGGCCATGGCGACACCGGCTTCAGGTGCCTTGAAGACTTCCTTCTCGATCACTTCGCCGCCGTCGTCGGGCACGAACTTGATGGTCAGCGTGCCGGCGCCGGGGAACAGGAAGTCGGTGGCGCGGTACTGGTCGCCGTAGGCATGGCGGCCGATGACGATGGGCTTGGTCCAACCGGGAACCAGGCGCGGCACGTTCTTGCACACGATGGGCTGGCGGAAGATGGTGCCACCCAGGATGTTGCGGATGGTGCCGTTGGGCGAGCGCCACATCTGCTTCAGGCCGAATTCCTCGACCCGGCCTTCGTCGGGTGTGATGGTCGCGCATTTAACGCCGACGCCGTACTGCTTGATCGCGTTGGCGGAATCGATGGTGATCTGGTCGTCGGTCTCGTCGCGCTTTTGCACGGACAGGTCGTAGTACTTAAGATCGACGTCGAGGTAGGGGAGGATCAGCTTGTCCTTGATGAAGGCCCAGATGATCCGCGTCATCTCGTCGCCGTCCAGCTCCACGATCGGGGTTTTGACCTGAATTTTCGCCATCAGTACGGTGCTCCGGTTGTCCTGCGATTGAAGTTGCGGCGCACATTATATCCTGCCCTCTTTCCCTGCAAGACGCAGGCGCGGCGAAATGTGCGACCGGGAATGGGGGTCAGAGGCGGGCCGAGGCGGCCTTGGGACCGGGCCGGGCGGCAGCGTCGATGGCGTCGAACACCTGTTCGGGGGCATCGACCACGGACCACAGGGTCTGGATGTCGCCGTAGGCGAAGCCGCCCTTGACCACCGATGCAAGCAGCGCCGACAGCGCCCCCCAATAGCCGGCGGCATCCAGGATCACGATGGGCTTGGCATGCAGGCCGAGCTGTTTCCAGGTCGCGACCTCGATGGTTTCGTCCAGGGTGCCGAGCCCGCCCGGCAGGGCGACAAAGGCATCGGCCAACTCGAACATGCGCTGCTTGCGGCTGTGCATGCTGTCGGTGACGACCAGTTCCGTCAGGTCCTCGCGCCCGACTTCGCGGCGTTTGAGGAAGTCCGGAATCACGCCGGTGACCTGGCCGCCGGCGTCCAGAACGGCGTCGGCGACCACGCCCATCAGGCCGACATGCCCGCCGCCGTAGACCAGGCGGATGCCCCGTTCGGCCATCATCCGGCCAAGGTCCCGCGCGGCGTTTTCATAGGCCGGATCGCTGCCCGTTCGCGAGCCGCAAAAGACGCAGATGGCGGAAATATCGGACATAAAGCGTTTTGATTCCGTTGAACTTTTCGTGACCTGAGAAGCTGACCGTTCACAGGCGGCGCCTGAGTGATTACAGTCTACTTAAGGTCCAGGCTGGCCCGGGGCAGTATATGCCAGACCAGGTCCGATTGGTGATACTCTTTTGTTTCAGAAGGATCGGCGAAAAATGCAGAAATTCAAGGCAATGACCCGTGGCATCCTGGCAGCCGCCACGGTCGCCACCGCGGCCACCGCGGGAGTGGCGAACGCCAGCGACGCCGGCGAAATCACCTATCGCAAGGCGGTGATGAAGGCCGTCGGCGGGCACATGGGCGCCCTGGTTGGGATCGTCAAGGGCGAGACCGCCAACAAGGGCGATATGGTCGAATTGGCCAAGGGAATGCTGGCGCTGGCCAAGATTTCCCAGCACCTGTTCCCCAAGGGGTCGGACGCCATGGCCGGAGAGACAGAGGCCCTGATGAAAGTCTGGGAAGACGAAGCCGGCTTCAAGAAGGTCAATGCGGCCTTCGTCGATCATGCCCGAAATTTGGTGACCGCCGCGGAATCCGGCGATCCCAAGGCGCTCGGGGCCGCCGTCGGCGCCCTCGGCAAGAACGCCTGCAAGGCCTGCCACGACGGCTATCGGGAGAAGAAAAAGTAGGCCGAATTCAGACCTACCACTGCCACAAAATCCACGCGACAGGTGCGGCGGCAACGACCAAGGCCGCGGCCGCCCACCCCAGGCGCGGCAGGCCGTCCCCCAGCGCGGGGTCGAGGTTCGGCTTGCGCCCTGTGATCATCGGTTTAACCAGGTTGTCGCCGCGCGTCCAATGCAGGACGACGGCCGCCACATGCAGGACAACCAGGCCGTAGACGAGGTTGCTGACCCACTGGTGCCAGGCGGTCAGCCGGTCGCTGAGTTCCTTGCCCGCGTACTTGAACAACGGACCCTCGACAAAGATGTCGTCGTTGGCGAACAGGCCGGTGCCCGCCTGCACCGCCAACGCCAGCAGAAGCAAGACCACGGACCAACCGCCCAGCGGGTTATGCCCGGCCGTATGCCGGGCACGCCCCTTGAGGAAATCAGCGGCATATCGAATCACGGTCACCGGCCCTTTTACGAAGGCCCGGAAGCGCGCATGGCGCCCACCGACAAGCCCCCAAAGGACGCGAAACAGCACCAGGCCGAGGACGACGCAGCCGCTGACGACGTGCAGGTCCATCTGCCACAGACCGCCGACCAAGCCGGTCGTGACCGACGTGACGACGGCCGCCAGCAAGGCCCAATGAAATAGCCGCACGGGCAAATCCCACACACGGGCCCCTTTTGCATCCGCCGGACCGGAGGACGCCGGTTCTGCGCTGTTTTCTGCCAAGGGTGGTTCTCCTTTCCCGTTTCAGGAAAAATGACCTCTGGCGGCGACGCTGGCAAGGTTCCACCAGATGCCGATTGCGTTGACGCGTTCGGGCGACTAATTGTGAAGGATCGAATTTGGGGGAAAATCGGGGAGTGCCGCCGTTTTGCGGCATCTGTGAACACGATGTGGCGTAATCCACTTTTCATCGTCGGAATCGGACTGGTCGTGGTGGCGTTTGCCATCGTCGTCAACCTGACGTCGCCCGACGACGGCAAGGACGACGATGCCGCCCGCCCGCCCGCGCAGGCCCTGACCGCCCCCAGCAAGGGCACGTCCGGAGCGGCGACGGACCGCGTCGTCCGGACCGGCGACCCGAACCTGCCGACCTTCGACGTGGTCCGCGTCAGCCCGACGGGCGACACGGTCATCGCCGGCCGCGCCGCCCCCGACGCCACGGTCATCATCAAGGACGGGCAGACCGAAATCGGCCGCATCACCGCCGACGACAAGGGTGAGTGGGTCTATCTGCCGAGCGATCCGCTACCGCCGGGCAACCGCTACCTGTCCCTGGAAACCGTCGGCCCCGACGGTAAGATTCTGACCTCACCGGATGTCGTCGTCCTGGCCGTGCCGGAACGCACGGACACCGGCCCCCTGGTGGCCGAGGAACGCACCACGGAACCGCTCGCCATCCGGATGCCCCGCGAAGGCGAAGGGCCAAGCAGCCTGATCCAGGGCGACGGCCCGCAGAAGATCGAATTCGACATCAGCGCCGTCGACTACACCCCCGCCGGCCGGGTCATCGTCAGCGGCCGCGCCCCGACCGGCGACAGCGTCGCCCTTTACATGGACGACACCCCCCTGGGCACGGCCCAGGCCGACGCCCAGAACCGATGGTCGCTGACCCTGAAGGACAAGGTGTCGCCGGGCGTGCACAAGCTGAAGGCGGAACGCATCAGCCCCGCGGGCAAGGTCCTGGGCCGGGTGTCCATTCCCTTCCGCCAGGAAGAGATCATGCCCAATCTGGCGGCCGGACAGGTCGTCGTGGTGCAGCCGGGCAATTCGCTGTGGCGGATCGCACGGCGGGTCTACGGCGAAGGCGTGCAGTACACGATCATCTACCGCGCCAACAAAAAGCAGATCGGCGATCCTGATCTGATCTATCCGGGTCAGGTTTTCCAGGTTCCCAAGCCGGCGAACTGACGCCGGTCAGGGTCTATTCGGCCGGAGATCGGGCCTCGGGTGCCGGCAGCATGGCATAGACCGCCTTGCTCGCCCCCGCGATCAGCGCCAGCAGTTCCAGATACGGCTTAGCCGACAGCAGGAACGTGACCGTCTTGGTCAGCAGCGACCTGGGGGTCAGGGTTTCGTCGAAATTGAATTCGTCGAGGAACAGGATTCGCTGCTCCTGCGTGATGCTGATGCGCCCGCCAAGCACCCGCCCCGCCTCGTGGACCACGGCCCGCATGTTGCCGCGCAGGTCCGGCGCCTCGGCCGTATAGGGCAGATGGCCCAGCACCGCATGGATGCGCATGCGGGTATGTCCGGGTTCGACTTCGGCCCGCACGGCGAACTGGTACCCC
Organism: uncultured Alphaproteobacteria bacterium; assembly: GCA_963976055.1. GTDB lineage: Bacteria > Pseudomonadota > Alphaproteobacteria > Rhodospirillales > Casp-alpha2 > UBA1479. The sequence continues at coordinate 70,085 of CAXBJB010000006.1, read as the reverse complement.
ATGTAGTTGAAGGTGAACTTGATCAGTCCGTCATTGTTCTTGCGGACAAGCTGGCCGTCGCTGTCGAGCCCCATCGCCCCCAGCGGCATGGCCGTGGATGGCGTCGTGGCAGAGTCGACGAGGGCTTTGGTCTTTTCGGCGGAAGAGGCTGTGGCCACGGGGGTCTCCTGTCTGCGTGCCGGATTATCGTCTTTTTGCTTAGCGCCTGACAAGCACCCGCGAAGCAGATCGTAGGTATTTCGACCGGGCATTCCGGGTAAAATATGTTATGTAGGGCGCCCGAGCCGCCGGCCCCGCCGGTGGCGCGATCGCAACTGATATCAACGGCGGCACATGAAACAGAACATCATCCTGGATACCGTCATGACCCCCATCCACAAGGCGGGCTGGCCGTTCATCGCGCTGTTCGCGGCGATCACCATCGTCCTGTTCTTCATCGCCGAGGAACTGGGATGGCTGGGCGTCATCCTGACCGCCTGGTGCGTCTATTTCTTCCGCGACCCGGACCGCATGACGCCCCTGGGCGACACCCTGGTCATCGCGCCCGCCGATGGCGCCGTACAGATGATCGATCGCGCCGCGCCCCCGCCCGAACTGGAAATGGGCGACGAGGAACGCACCCGCATCGCCATCTTCATGAACGTGTTCAACGTGCATGTGAACCGCACGCCCGTGTCGGGCAAGGTGGTCAAGCTCGCCTATCGGCCGGGCGCCTTCCTCGATGCCTCCCTCGACAAGGCCAGCGTGGAAAACGAACGCCAGAGCGTGCGCCTGAAGATTGCCGGCGTGAAAAGCCGGTCGGCCAAAAAGAACGAGATTGCCGTGGTGCAGATCGCGGGCCTGGTGGCCCGGCGCATCCTGTGCGACCTCAGCGAGGGCGACACGGTCAGCGCTGGCGACCGCTTCGGCCTGATCCGCTTCGGCTCGCGCGTCGACGTCTATCTGCCTGAGGGCTGCGAGCCCCTGGTATCCGTCGGCCAGACATCCATCGCCGGCGAAACGGTGATCGCCGAAATCGGCGCCGAAGGGGCGCGCAACGCCCAGCGCCGCTAACGGGCCGGGAAACGGAAAAACATGAGCGACGCCACCCCCAACCAGACACCCGATCCCGCCGAGCCCCCGCGCCGCCGCCGTGGCTTGCGCGTCATGCCGATCAACAAGATGATCCCCAACATGCTGACCCTAGGGGCCCTGGCCTCGGGCATGACGGGGATGCGCTTCGCCCTCAACGAACGCTGGGAAGCCGCCGCCTTCGCCATCCTGATCGCGGCGATTCTGGACACCCTGGACGGTCGCGTCGCGCGGCTGTTGAAGGGATCGAGCAAGTTCGGCGCGGAACTCGATTCCCTGTCCGATTTCATCTGCTTCGGCGTCGCCCCCGCGATGATCCTCTATCACTGGGCGCTGGAGGACGCGGGACGCTTCGGCTGGTTCCTGGTCGTGCTGTTCGCCATGTGCTGCGCCATGCGTCTGGCGCGCTTCAACACCATGCTGGAAGACGACAAGAAACCCGTGTGGGCGGGCCGCTTCTTTACCGGCGTGCCGGCCCCCGCGGGGGCCGGGCTGGTCCTGCTGCCCATGATCCTGTCGTTCCAGGTGCCGGAAGGCTATGTCGCCTACCTGCAGAACCCCTATCTGGTTTCGGTCGTCCTGGTGCTCTGCGGCGGGTTGTTCGTCTCCACCCTGCCCACGTTCTCGTTCAAGAACATGAAGATGGCGCGGGCCTGGATGATGCCGCTGATGATCGCCGTCGCCATACTCGCCGCCTTCGTGGTGTCCGACCCCTGGCTGGCGCTGACGGCGATCTTGGTGATGTATATCGCCAGTTTCCCACTCTCCGTGCGGTCCTACCTATGGCACAAGAACCGATCGACCAACCCGGAACCTGAGCCCCGGCCGGTATCCGAATAGCCACCTATTCCGCGGGCTGAACCGCACCGCCGCGCCGCCCGCGGCGTTTCGCCCGCCAGGCCTGGAAGTTGGCGCGCGCCATGAGCGCCGCCGGGGTCACGATCAGGGTCAGCACCGTGGCGAAGGCCAGGCCAAACACGATGGCCGTGGCCAGCGAGCGCCACCATTGGGTCGAAGGCGCGCCCACCGTGACTTCGTGGTTCACGAAGTCGATGTTCATGCCCAGCACCATGGGCATCAGGCCCAGAACCGTGGTCACCGAGGTCAGCAGCACGGGGCGCAGGCGCTGGGCCCCCGTGCGCAGGATCGCCCCCTTCATATCCGTGGCCGTCTTGGCCAGGCGGTCGAAGGTGTCGATCAGCACGATGTTGTTGTTCACGACGATCCCCGCAAGCGCGATGACGCCGATCCCGGTCATGACAATGCCGAAGGGCTGGGCCGTGACCATCAGGCCGATGAACACGCCGATGGTCGACATGATGACGGCGCTTAGGATCAGGAACGCCGAATAAAAGCTGTTGAACTGGGTCACCAGGATGATCGCCATGATGAACAGCGCCGCCGAGAAGGCCTTGGACAGGAACGCCTCGGCCTTGGCTTGTTCCTCGTCCTCTCCCTTGAAGTCGACGCCGATGTTCGAATCCAGTCCCGCCTGGGCGATCCACACCTTCAACGCCGCCAGTTTTTCCGCCGCCTGCACGCCGGGCGCCACATCGGCCTTGACCGCCAGCACCCGCTTGCCGTCGGACCGTGACAGGGTACCGATCTTGGGCTTGGGCGTGATGGTCACGAAATTTCGGATCGGCACCGGACCGTTCGCCGTGTTGACCTTGATCGCATAGAGCTGTTCAAGTGTACGGAATTCGGCCGGATAGCGGACGCGAATGTCGATTTCGTCGTCGCTGTCGTCGGGGCGGTATTCACCGACCTTGATACCCGTGGTGACGGTCTGCACCATGCGGCCGATCAACTGAACGTTGGCGCCGAACTTGGCCGCTTGGGCGCGGTCGACCTGAACTTCCCAATCGATGCCGGGAAGCTGGCGGCCGTCCTCGACGTTGATCAGGCCGCCGACGGCGTCGATGCCTTCCAGCACCTTCTGCACAGCGGCGGGCAACAGTTCCGGCAGGCGCGACGTCAGTTCCACGTTGACCGGCTTGCCCACGGGCGGACCTTTTTCCTGCTTGCGCCGGTCGACATGGATGCCGGCCAGATCATGGGTGCGCTTTTCGACGTCGCTGAGAATTTGATCCGCCGTGCGCCGGGTCGTCCAATCGGCGAATTCCAGGGTAATGGTGCCGATGATGTCCTCGGCTTCCTGGCTCTGCTGGTTCTTGCCCGTGCGGGTATAGATGCTTTTGAACTCGCGCATATCGAGGATGCGGTCCTCGACCTCGCGCATCAGCTTGTCCTGTTCCCAGGCCGACAGGTTGCCGCGGGCACGGACCTGCAACTGCGCCAGTTCCGGCTCGACATCGGGGAAGAATTCGACCCCATGGCCGAACTTGGCATAGCCGACCTGGACCACGACCAGCAGCAGCACCGATCCCGCCAGCACCTTGACCGGGTGGCTGAGTGCCCCCCGCAGGACCGTGAGATACCCTCCCGTCAGCCCGCCGAGGCCCTCCAGGCTGCCCGAACCTTCGTTGTCGTTGTCCTCGTCCTCGGACACGGCGGCCAGGCGTTTCGCCGTTTCCGCATCGGCCGCCCCGCCGGCGCGGCCGAACACGGCGCCCAGGGTCGGCACGAAGATCAACGCCATCATAAGCGACGCCGCCAGAGTCATCAGCAGCGTGATCGGCAGAAACTTCATGAACTCACCGACCACGCCCGGCCAAAACAGAAGCGGTAGGAAGGCGGCCAGGGTCGTCGCGGTCGAGGCCGTGATCGGCCAGGCCATGCGCTTGGCGGCCAGGCCGTAGGCGAGCATGGGCGGCTCCCCTTCCGTCATCTTGCGGTCGGCGTATTCGGTGACGACGATGGCCCCATCGACCAGCATGCCGACGGCGAGGATGAGCGAGAACAGGACGACGATGTTGACCGTCAGCCCCATGGCCGACAGCGCCAGGATGGCGGTCAGGAACGAGCCCGGGATGGCGAGCCCGACCAGCCCGGCGGAGCGCAGGCCAAGCGCCGCGACAACCACCACCATGACCAGCAGGATCGCCGAGGTTACATTGTTCTGCAGGTCCAGCAGCATGGTGCGAACCTGGATCGATTTGTCCTGGATGAAGTCGACCGTGACGGCGCGGCGCACTTCCTCGGGCCAACCGGCCTGTTCCTGGGCGACCACGCGGCGCACGGTTTCGATGGTGTCGATGATGTTCTCGCCGGTGCGCTTGACGACCTCGAGCACGATGGCCTTTTCGCCGTGGATACGCGCGAAGCCTTCCGGATCCTTGAATCCACGCCGAACCTCGCCGATATCGCCGAAGGTGACGACGGCGTCGCCCTTGAAGGCGACGGGCATGGTGACGATGTCGGACAGCCTTTCGAATAGGCCGGGCACCTTCAGCGAGAACCGCCCCTGACCCGTATCCTGGGCGCCGGCGGCGACCAGTTTGTTGGACGCCTCGACCAACTGCACCGTATCGACGGGCGACAGATTGTAGCTTTCCAGCTTGATCGGATCGATGAGGATTTCCAGAAGTTCCTCGCGGTCACCGGCGATCTGCGCCGACAGGACGGCGGACACGGCCTCGATCTTGTCGCGCAGATCGCGCGCCAGCTTGAGCAGCAGGCGTTCCGGCACGTCCCCGGACAGCGTCACCGCGATCACCGGGAACAGCGAGAAATTCACTTCGTTAACCGACGGCTCGTCCGTGTCATCGGGCAGTTCCGGCTTGGCTAGATCGACCTTTTCGCGCACGTCGGTCAGCGCCTGGTCGGCGTTGAACCCGGCCTCGAACTCCAGCGTCACGTTGGCGCCGCCTTCGTAGCCCTTGGCAGTCATTTTCTTGACCCCGTCGATGCCGCGCATTTCCTTTTCCATGGGGCGGATCAAAAGGCGTTCGGCGTCCTCGGGCGAAATGCCTTCGTGGGAGATCGACACGTAGATGATGGGGATGTTGATGTCCGGTTCGGCCTCCTTGGGGATTTCCACATAGGCGACCGTGCCCGCCACCAGGATCAACACCAGGGTCAGGATCACCGTTCGGGCATGGCCAAGGGCCGCGTCGATCAGCGCGTTCATGACGCGGGAGTGCCCTTCCCAGCCGTTAGCGACTGTTCCTCGACCGGCTGGACAAGCTGGCCTTCGCTGACGAATTCCTGGCCCACGGTGATCAGCGTGACCGTGTCGGGCAAGCCGCCCAGCCAGATACCGTCGGGCGTATGGGCGATGATGCGGACCTTCGAGAAACGAACCTGGTTGGTTCCGTCCACGTATTTGACACCGATCTCGCCGGCGTCGTTCAAGGTCAACACGGCGGCGGACACCTTGTGCGCCTTTTCCCGGCCGGCCTGGAACTGAACTTCCATGGTCTGGCCGTCGCGCAGGACATGATCCGGATTTTCCAGCCAGGCATCGACCCGAAAGGTGCGCGTCGCCTCGTCGGCACGCTGCGCGACATAGCGGATCGACCCGGCGAAGTCCTGGCCTTGCACCGTGCGGGCGATGGTGGCGTCGCCGGCCTTCAGGTTCGGCACGTCCCGCTCCGACACCTGCGCGACGACGCGGATGGGATCGGGATTGATCATGACCACGATCTTGTCGCCGGATTTCAGATAGTCACCGACGTTGATGGGCAGGGTTTCCAGGTAGCCCGAAATGGGCGCACGCACGGTCGTGCGCTCGACATCCAGCTTGATGGCGGCCAATTCAGCCCTGGCCTGCGCCAGTTCCGATTCCTCCTGAGCCAGCTTGACCTCGGACTGAAAGCCCTTCTTGGTCAGTTTCTTGGCGGCCTCGAAGCCGATGCGCTCGTAAGCCAGACGGGCTTCGGCTTCGCGCAATTTCGCCTCGCGGTCGTCCATGGCCAGGTTCAGGATCACGTCACCCTTTTCCAGCCAAGCTCCCTTGGACGCCGCGATCTCGACGATGCGGCCCGTTGTCTCGGCCGTCACCTCGGCGTCGAGGATGACGTCCGTGCGCCCGGTGGCGGTGATTTCACGCACGCGGTCCAATGCTTCCATCCGCCGCACACGCACCATGGCCAACGCCCTTTCGGGGTGGCCGGCGCCTGCTGCGGCCTTATCGTCACCCGCGGTTCCGACCGCCGGCGCGGTGGCGGGGTCAGCGACGGTGAAGCCGTAATGACGTTTCGCTTGTTCCAGATTGCCGGAGAAAATCCACGCGATGGCAACCAGGGCAAGGACCGTGGCTGCGGCATAAGATGGTTTGATCGGCAATTTCATGAAGGTATCCCTATTCCGCCGCGTCGGTCTTGCCGGACCCTGCGTTCAAAAGCAGGTCACGGTTTTCAGTCATGTAGGTGACCACCGCCTGATAGAACGCCAGCCCCAGACCGCGCACGAACAGGCGGCCCTCGGGCACGCCCTCGGGGTCCAGTCCCTGCATGGTCTCGACCCGCGCGCGATAGAAGGCGAGGTAGTCGTCATAGACCGCGTGCAGGTGATCACGGTCCAGGAACTCGGCAAAAAACATCAGGAACGCCGCGTCGGACCGGATCTTGTCTTGCATGGGGGCCCGCGCCAGCGATTGCCGGAACACCGCGCGCCCGGCCGGGGTCACCGCATAGACTTTCTTATCCGGATGGCCTTCACCGGGGGTATCGGTCACCGCGATCAGGCCTTCCTCTGACAGTTTTGCCAGGGCCGGATAAATGGACCCGTAGCCGACGTCCTGGAAGTGAGCGAAGGGCCCTTCTTCGAACATCTTGCGGATTTCATAGCCCGAGGCGTCGCCCATCACGAGCACGCCCAGGCAAAGGGTTTTTGCGTCCATGTTCGGAATCGGGGCCCGCGCGACCCGCTCTATACCTGTGCAAGGTGAATGTGACGCGGAAACTACATGCAATTTTATACTATATCAACCCGATACATTGACGATGCATCGTTATGCAACGCATCGGGCGTACAGGTGGCGTAGATATATAATTATTGCGATTAATTATCATTTGCATTAATAAAGCCCCCACACCGCTGAAGCCCCCGCCCAAGGACCAATCATGTCTCCCGTCGTCGCCGTCCTGCTGATCGTGTCCTGTGACCCCAGCCTGCTCTACTGTTCGCCGATCGGCCCCTGGCACCGGACCTGGGCATCGACGGAAGACTGCCGCGCCGACCGGCCTGCCATCCGCCGCGAAGTGGCGCGCGATGCCGGGCCCGATAGGGTCGTGATGGCGCAATGCCGATTATATTTGGAGGACCGCCCGGGGGACGAAAAGACGCCCCCCGCGGGTCTCAGGGTCGCGGACGGCACGCCGCCGCCCGCCTATGCCTTGCCGTCCAGCGCCGCCAGGCTTTCCGCCCAGGGCGGGTTCTTGACGAAGCGTTCGACCAGCCAGTCGATGAACGCCCTGACCTTGGGCGCCTGGTGGCGCCCCGGAGGATAGACGGCGAACACGCTGCGCCCTTCCTCGGTCTCGTATTCCTGCAGCACGGGGATCAGGCGGCCGTCGCGGAGCGCCTCCCAGGTCAGGAACTGGGCCGCGCGGATCAGGCCGACCCCGGCGATCGCCGCGTCGTACAGCAGCGAGGCGTCATTGACCATCAAAGACCCGTTCACGTCCATGATGCGCGGGCCGTCGGCGCCTTTGAATTCCCAGCGGTTGATGGAGGTTTCGAAGCTGACGCGCAGGCAGTTGTGATGAACAAGGTCGTCGGGCGTCTGCGGGATGCCGTGGCGCTCGAAATAGGCCGGGGCGCCGGCAACGACCCGTTTGACCGCTGTCAGGCGCCGCGCAATCAACGAGGAATCGGTCAACGTGCCGATGCGCAGGCCCACATCCACGCCTTCGCCGACCAGATCGACCATGCTGTCCGAAGTGATGAACTGAACCTGCAGTTCGGGATAGGCCTCGATGAATTCATGCAGGTGTGGGATCACCGCATAGCGGCCGAAGGCGGTCGACGAATTGACCTTGAGCACCCCGCGCGGTTCCGCATGCAGCTCGCGCACGGCCAGTTCCGCCGCCTCGATTTCTTCCAGGATGGTCACCGCGCGTTCATAATAGGTGCGGCCTTCCTCGGTCAGGCTGATCGACCGCGTGGTGCGGTTGAGAAGCCGTGCCCCGAGCCTGTCTTCGAGCCGTCCGACCAGTTTGCTGACCGCCGACGGCGTGATGCCCAAGTCGCGGGCCGCAGCGGAAAATCCCCCACCGTTTACCGCGCGGACAAACACCGCCATTTCACTGTCCCGGTCCATATCGCCTCCCAAACCGCTCATTTAGTGAAATAATTTCATAAATCATAGTCCGCCTTTCCAGATTATCAATCAAAACTGCAATGGTTAAGTTTTCCTCAACAACCGGCGGCCTGTCCCCCGCCGGAGCCGATCTGAGGAGAACGACCATGCCGATGACACCGCTTAACCTGAGAAACGCCATCCCGCACGCGGAGATCGAAGCCGGCGTGCGCCGGGGCCGGCAGCTGCGGGCCGAAGCCATTCGCGACGTGATCGGCCGGATATTCCGTCATTCATCCCTTGGCGAACGCCATGCCCGCACCCCTCAGGCCGGCGTTCCCGCTTCCTGCTGAAGCCTCTCCTTGCCGCCCGGTCGCCGGCGGCACCCCCAGGATCCACAGTCCCTCGCCGGCTAGCCCCCTTGCCGGCAACGCGGGGTGGAACGGCGCCATCTCCCGACTTGTGGAGTAGATAGGCAAACTGACGGGCGGCCCGAAAACGGGCCGCCCTCTTTTTTATCTTTCACGACCGTAAAAGGCGTTTGGTACGGATGAAACACCCGGCATGCTCAACTCTAGGGAACCAACGGCCAGATCATCGGAATGACGAAGGTCGCGGTCACCCACATGAGGAGGTTAAGCGGCAGCCCGATCTTGATGAAGTCCGTGAACCGATATCCGCCCGCGTTGTACACGAAGGTATTGGTCTGATACCCGATGGGTGTCGCGAAACTCGCGCTGGCGGCGAACATGACCGCAACCACGAACGGCCTGGGGTCTACGCCAAGTTCGTGGGCAAGGCCTATTGATATGGGGGTCAACAGAATTGCAGCGGCATTGTTGCTCATGGTTTCGGTCAAAATCGAAGTGATAATATAAATAGCGGACAAGACCGCCAACGGCCCCATGGACCCGACAAAATGGGCGAGATTGTCGACAATGAACATCGCCGCCCCGGTCCGCTCCATGGCGATTCCCAGCGCCAACATGCCGAAGATAAGCATCAGGATGTTCCATCTGATCGCGCCGTAGGCCTCTTCCGATTCCAAGCATCCGAACGTGACGACCGCTGTCGCTCCGATCAAGGCCAATGCGGCAATGGGAAGAATTTCGAACGCCGCGAGCGCCATGATCAGTAAAACCGCCGCGATTGCGATGGGCGCCTTGTTCCGGCGCAGGGGTTTTTCGCTGGGCTGAACAAGATTGACGAGTTCCTGGTAATCAAACAAGCGCCGCATTGTATTCGGCGGCCCTTCCAAAAGGATCGTGTCCCCAATCTTGAGCCGGACATCCGAAAAGTTACCCGGGATTGCTTCGCCCTGCCTGTGAACCGCCAGAATGTAGGCACCGAACAGGCGCCGGAGATTCATCTCGGCGACGCGGCGCCCGACAAATCTCGATTGCGGTCCGACAATTCCCTCCATGACCACCGTCTCCTGCGTCGCGATGGGTTCAAGCGGGTGACTGCCCTGCCCTCCGAACGCAACGTCGCTCGCTTCACGCAGGCCAAGCATGTCACCGACCTTGCTGCGCAGAACCACCCTGTCACCCGCCCGCAGCGAAATTGCCTCCAACTGCCATCTGTTGGACAGGTCGTTCCGCAACACGTCGATCACTCGGAAACCACGCTCCGCCGTGAAACCCGCATCCGCAAGCTTGCTTCCGATAAGCGATGAATCCATGGGAACGAGGACTTCGGCGACGAAGTGACGGTCCTCGGATTTCGGCAGCAGGGCGGTAAGGCTTTCCCGCTCCGGCAACAACCATCGCCCCACCACGACCAAATAGATAATTCCGACCATCGCCAAGGCCGTGCCCGCCAGGGTGATTTCGAAAATCCCGAATGGCGCAAGCCCTTGTTTCTGCGCCACACCATCAACAAGAATGTTCGTCGACGTTCCGATAAGTGTCGTCGTCCCGCCGAAGATGCTGGCGAACGACAGCGGTATCAACAGCTTCGACGGCGGCAACTGCATGGACACCGCCAAACTGATAACGACCGGCGTCAAAATTACCACCACGGGCGTATTATTAATAAAAGCCGACATAACCATGACGCACGACATCATCGCCAACAAAGCGGCAGTCGGCGACCATTTTGCCGCGCGAGATACCAGACGCCCCATGCCGTCGATGACTCCTGTCCGCTCCAACGCGGCGCTCAGAACAAACATCGCGGCAACCGTGATTGGGGCACTGTTGCTGAAGACGCCAAGAACGTCTTTCGTATTGAGAATACCCGCAATCAGCAGAATACCGACCGCTGCCAGCGCCACCACGTCGGGAGGCAGTTTCTCGCGGATAAACCCGAAAAAGACCACTGCCACCAGGACGAGGACGAACCCACCCTCAAAGGTTAAGCTTTCCATCAACTTAATTCCGCCCACGAACTAATTACACTTTAAATATGTAATTATAAATATAATAACTGTTGTATATTGTAATATAAAACTTCGTAGTTGGCGAAGGAATTTCTGGGCACCTGGGTTAGCACCCCCGCCACCTGAAATGACTCTATCGCATGTTTAATTGAGCGACGAGCCTTCCATAGGCAGCCATCGTGCCGACGCCCCTCATGTTCTGGCCGTTTCTGCGGTAATCGACGATGCTCACGGACGCACGAAGCATAATCCGTCAAAGCTTTCCCGCCATTCCCGCACCTCGCCGGCCAGGGCGTCCGGGTCGTTGGCGGCAAGGGCCCGGGCGATCAGCTTGCCCAGGCGCGACATGTCCGCCACGGCCATGCCCCGGCGCGCCAGTTCCGGCGTGCCGATGCGCAGCCCGTTCATGTCCCCCACAACGGGGTCCACCGGCAGGCCGATGCCGCAGGCGAGGAAGCCCGCCCGGCGCAGCTTCTGGGCTGCCGTCTGCCCGCCGCCGTAAGGGGCCGCCAGCACCGCGAACTGGTGCGACGTGGTGAACCCGTTTCCCTTGGCGAACAGGGGCACACCCTCGGCGTCGAGCGCCGCCGCCAGGGCCTGCGCCGTCGTCACCATGGCTTCGGCATAGGCCGGGCCGTATTCCCGCCAGTCCAGCAGCGTGATCGCCAGGGCCGCCGACTTGGCGGCATCGAAGTTGGCGGTCATGCCGGGAAAGGCGATGGCGTCCAATTTCTCTGCCAGGTCCGCGTCGTTGGTCACGATCAGGCCGCCCGCCGGGCCGCCCAGGCTCTTGTAGGTGCTCATGGTCATCAAGTGTGCGCCTTGGGCGAGCGGGTCGGGCCACGCGCCGCCCGCGACCATGCCGCAGAGATGCGCCGCGTCGAACAGCACCTTGGCTCCGACGGCGTCGGCGATGGCGCGGATGTCGGCGACTGGATGGGGAAACAGGTTGAGACTGCCGCCGATGGTGATCAGTTTCGGCCGCACGTCCCGGGCCAGCTTGCGCAGGGCATCCAGATCGACCGTGTAGCCCGAGGCATCGACCGGCGCTGCATGGGTCGTCAGGCCGAACAGCCCGGCACAGCCCGCCGCGTGATGGGTGACATGGCCGCCAATCGCTGGCGACGGCGCGATGATAGCGTCGCCGGACCGGCAGGTCGCCATGAAGGCGTAGAGGTTCGCCAGCGCCCCCGAGGCGACGCGGATTTCCGCAAAGCCCGCGCGGAACACCTCGGCGGCCAGTTCGGCGGCGATGACCTCGATCTCCTCGATCGCCTCCAGCCCCATTTCGTACTTAGCCCCCGGATAGCCCAGCGACGGGCGTGCGCCCAGGCCGGACGCCAGCGCCGCCTCGGCTTTGGGGTTCATGACGTTGGTCGCCGGATTCAGGTTGAAGCATTCGCGGTCGTGGATGTCGCGGTTGCGGGCAATCAGGGCGTCGAGGCGCGCCGCGACGGCATCCGTCCCGTCCGCCGCCGTCGCCTCGGAAATCCGCTGGACCAGGACTTCGCAGTCGGCGGGCACCCAGTCGCGAGGCTTCAGGTTGGCCATGGTCAAAAATCCTCCGTGCGTCCCCCCGCCCGGCGGGCCTCAGACGGGCAGCAGGGCCAGCCCCGCCCCGCCCGCGGCGGCCAGGATGACGACCAACCAGGCCGGCACCTTCCAGAATACCAGCAGGGTAAAGGCGACGAGCGCCAGGCCGAAATCCGCCGGCTTGAAGATCGCACTGGTCCATACCGGATTGTAGAGCGCCGCAAGTAGCAGCCCGACCACCGCCGCGTTGACGCCGGTCAGCGCGCGGCGGACCTTATCGACGCGGCGCAGTCGGTCCCAATAGGGCAGCACGCCGACCACCAGCAGAAACGACGGCAGGAAGACGGCCAGCAGGCAGATCGCGGCACCGGCCCAGCCGTTCGGCACGGGCCCCATGACCGCGCCGAGATAGGCCGCAAAGGTGAACAGCGGCCCCGGCACCGCCTGGGCGGCGCCATATCCGGCCATGAAGGCGTCGTTGCCGACCCAGCCGGGGGGCACGACCTCGCTCTGCAGCAGGGGCAGGACCACATGCCCGCCGCCGAACACCAGGGAGCCCGACCTGTAGAAGCTGTCGATCAGCGCCACCGTCTGATCCGGCACCAACGCCGCCGCCAAGGGCAACCCGGCCAACAGGATGAAAAAGACCGCCAGAACCGCGAGGGCCAGGGGCCTGGGAACCCCGATCCCCAGATCGGCGTGCGTGCCGTCGCCCGGTTCCTGCTTCAGGATCAATCCGACCATGGCCCCGATCAAGATCACCAGAACCTGCGCCATAGGCGAGGGCCAAACGAGGACCAGGATCGCACCCACGACCGCCATACTGGCGCGCGGCGCATCGGGGCACAGACCTTTCGCCATGCCCCAGACGGCCTGAGCCACCACGGCGACGGCGACGATCTTAAGGCCATGTAGCCATCCGCCGGACATGCCGTCGCCGAAGGCGACGACGCCCAGCCCGAACAGCGCCAGCGCCAGCGCCGACGGCAGGGTGAAGCCGACCCAGGCGGCAAGGGCCCCGGCGAACCCGCCCTTCGCGAGCCCGACGCCGATGCCGACCTGGCTGCTCGCCGGGCCGGGCAGGAATTGGCACAGGGCCACCAGATCCGCATAGGCCCGCTCGTCCAGCCACTTGCGCCGAGCGACGAATTCCTCGCGGAAGTAGCCGAGATGCGCCACGGGCCCGCCGAACGAGGTCAGGCCGAGACGGAAAAATACATTCAATATCCGAAAGGCCGATACCTTCCCTTGCCCGACGGCATCACGCTGCTCACCCGCCATCTTCCCCCCTTGGAACGCTTGAATGCGGCCTACCCGTCATCGGGCGCCGGGTCATAATGGTGACCCCGTGCCCGTCGGTAAAGCCGGAAAACGCCTAGCATTTCAGGATTTCCGGATTGATGACGTTGATGGGCGTCCCTTTGTCGAAGGCCACGATCTGGTCGAAGATGTCGGTGAAATGAATTTCCCATTCGTCGACGGTGACGTAGCCGATATGCGGCGTGCAGGTCACGTTGGGCATGTCGACCAGGGGCTCGGAGCCCTTGGTTACCGGCTCGTGGTCAAACACATCGATTGCCGCCATACCGGGTCGGCCGCCCTTGAGCGCCGCCGCCAGCGCCCCCGGCTGGATCAGACCCGCGCGCGACGTGTTGACCAGAAGCGCCGTGGGTTTCATCAGTTCCAGGTCCGCCTGGCTGACGATGCCCTGGGTCGCGTCCTTGAGCCGCATGTGCAGGCTGAGAATGTCGCAGTCCCGGAAGAACGCCTCCTTGCTGTCGGCGACGTCTTGGCCTTCGGCGCGGGCGGCTTCGCGGGACGCTTCGCGCGCCCAAACCAGAATGCGCATGCCGAAGGCGTGGCCGACCTCGGCGACGGCGCGGGAAATGCGCCCGTAGCCGTAGAGCCCCAACGTCTTGCCGCGCAGGGAATGGCCCATGCCCATCTGCCAGGTGCCGGCCTGGAGCGAGGCCATCTGCTGCGGGACCTGGCGCATGGCGGCCAGGATCAGGGCCCAGGTCAGCTCCGACGTGGCGTAACTTGGCGTGCCTTCATGCTGGGCCGAACAGACCACGACGCCACGGGCCGTGCAGGTCTCGATGTCGATATGCGGCCATACGCTGCGCTGGCTGATGAGCTTGAGATTGGGCAGACGTTCCAAAAGCGGTGCCTGGATCTTGGTCCGCTCGCGGATCAGGACCAGGGCTTCCGTATCCTTCAGGCGTTCGGCCAGATCGTCCGTGTCCTGCACATGGTCGTTCCAGATGGTGACGTCGTGGCCGGCGATCTTCTGAAAACAGGGCAGGCCGCGGATGACGTCGAAATAATCGTCGAGAATGGTGATCTTCATGGGTGTCCGGTCTCCGGTCGAAGGCCCCCCTTCGGATTACATTAGGCGCCTGGCTCAGACATTGCCGGCCGCCTTCTGCAACTTGCGCGCCGCCGCCCATTCGGCCTGCTGCTTCGCTTCCAGTTCGGCATGGTGTTCGGCGTGTTCCCTGGCCTCGGCCATGATCCATTCGCGGAACGCCTTGACCTTAGGCTTGTCGGCGGTTTCTTCGGGCGAGATTAGCCAATAGGCATGGGCGACGGGAATGGTCTCGGCGAAGGGCCGCACCAGTCGCCCGGTTTCCAGGTCGCGCTCGGCGACCGAGGCCTTGACCAGGGCCACGCCCTGCCCGTTCACGGCGGCTTCGACCAGCATCCAATGGGGCGAGATGTTGGGCCCGGGGATCGGCCCTTGGGTGCGCACACCATGACCGCGCAGCCACATTTCCCAGGTCGGGAAACTGTCGTCGATATCCTGCTGCACGGGATGCAACAGCGTGTGGTTCAGCAGGTCACGGGGTTCGCGGATCGGGTTTTCACCGTTCATCAGCTCGGGCGCGCAGACGGCATAGACCTCTTCCTCGAACATCTTGTCGACGCGGCAGCCCGGATAATTGCCGGGGCCGTAGCGCACGGCCACGTCCGCCTCGCCCATTTCGAACCGCACCTTCAGCGAGGTGGCGACCAGCATGACCTGAATTTCCGGGTGCAGATTGGTGAACTTTTCCAGCCGGTGAACCAGCCACTTGGCGGCGAAGGTCGGCGTGACGGATACGGTGAGCGGGCCCGTGGATTCGGAATCGTACAAAGCCTGGGTCGCCGCCTGTAGTTTCGCGAAGCCCTCGCGCAGGCCGGGCAGATAGGCGGCCCCCGTTTCGGTCAGGGCGAGCCCTCTCTGCTGGCGGTGGAACAACTGCACACCAAGGTATTCCTCCAGCCCCTTGACCTGGTGGCTGATGGCCGCTGGCGTTACATGAAGTTCATCCGCGGCGCGCGACATGGACAGGTGCCGGGCGGCGGATTCAAAGGCGCGGAGCGCGTTCAGAGGCGGCAGCGTTCTCATGAACCTAGGTTTATCTTATAGATTTTCTAAAATCAAGAGTGAGAAATGGTCGTTTGCGCCACGCCCCACCAATCCGTAAGTTTTCTTCAACAGAACACGGGAACCCGCCCAACCACATGGGTTTGACCGTTCAAACAGATAAGTTCGAATAGGGAAAAACGTTCCAAGCCTACCGTTACCTGCCCCGGAACCCCATTCGACGCTTAAGGAGAATTAACATGGCCTACAATCGCTACATCGGACATTCCGCGCCCTTGCCCACCGGCGCCTTGCCGACCCAGGAAGAGATGAGCGCCCTGCGCCATCAGGCCTGGAACCGCGATGTCCGCAACGTCCGCAACGTCTTCGGTCGCCTGTTCAAGTAAGACGGCACAGCCGTTTGCTCCTGACCAACGACTGCCCGCCTGAGATACACGCTTACAGACTGTTACTTGCCCACGACCACCTGATTATCTCCCTACCCCCGGTTCTTACCGGGAATCGACTTCCCACCTTTGGGGTCTGCTTTTTGGATCGCTCCAGCCCCCCTTCGCGATCCTTAAGGCAGACCCCTAATTTTTTGAAATGGCGTTTCAAAGACCCGCGCGTGGGGCTGGCTGGGTCGGCCACGCGCGGCCCAAGCCCCCCGGATATTCTCCCCTTTAAATCACGTCGAACGCGATTGAATGGCGGGTGTCCTCGCGCGTGAATGGCCGCACCCCGTGCCATACGTAGGACGGAAACAGCACAAGCTTGCCCGGTTCGGGGCGAACCATGACGCGCGTGCAATTGCGGGCGCTTACATAGGCATCGGGAGGTGCTCCGATCTGCAGACAGCCCTCGCCCGTCCGCCAAACCTCATCCGGCAGGTCCGGCACCTTCACGTAATAGACGCCGGACAGCCAACCTTCGTTATGGATATGGCTGGCGTCGTAGCCGGCGCCCCGCAGGATCGTCGACCAGGCGCCGGTGAAGCGAAAATCCGGATTGACGAAGCGCAGGAAGGGATGATCGGCGTCGCGTTCCAGCCCGGCGATGAAGCGGCGCAGCGTCTTGACGATCTCGGCCTTGACCAGGGCGACGGTGCCCGTCGGCCCGTTGAACAGGTTGTCCGGGATCTGCGTGCCGCCGCGCATGGTCTGGTTGATCGGCGGCGGCAAGGCCTTGTGGCGGGCCGCCAACTCGGCATGCAGGGCCGCGTTGAAGGCAGCCAAATCAGTGAAGCCCTCGGGCACGTCGATGAACCGCTGGGTCACAGCGGTGTCGAAATCGACGATGCGGGTAAGGTCCGGGTCATCGGCTTCGGTCATGGCGATAGTCAGCATGCCCAAGATCGACGATCGCCGAGGGTTACGGACGTGCGCCCCCTTCAGGGGGGCGACCGCATCGCCGTGCCGCCCGGCGCGGAGCAAGGCCTCTCCCCGGATTTCCAGAATTTCCGGATCGTCGGGGGAAAGGTCAACGGCCCGCGCCAAGGCATCCAATGCCTCGTCATGACGCCCCAGGGCCGACAAGGCGGCCCCCAGTTGGCCCAGGGCCTGGGCATCATCGGGCGCCAGGTCGAGGGCCCGGCGCAGCACCGGCTCCGCCTCGGCGAACCAATGATCTGTCACCAAACAGCGCCCATACTGCAAATGGGCCATGGGGTTGTCCGGCAGTTCGCGGCATACCCAGCGGAAGGTATCGTGCATCTGGTCCTGCCGGCCGCTCTCCCACTTCAGGTTCTTGAAGCATTCGTGCGCGCCCTGATGGAAGGGGGCGAGGGCGACCGCCTTGCGGCAGGCGTCGAAGGCCTCGTCACGGCGGCCGAGCTCGAAATAGACGGCGCCCAGGCTGGCATGGGAATCGGGCCAGCCGCCGGAAATCTTGACCGCCTGCTCGAACGCGCACACGGCCTCTTCGGACCGGGCGGCGGCCTGCAAGGCGACACCGTAATTGTGGAACAGCTCCGGATCGCGGGTCTGGCGCGTCAGGGCGGCTTCGAAGTCGATAATCGCGGCGTCGAGCTGGTCCAGCTTCTGAAGCGCCATCCCCCGGTTGTTGAGGAAATCCGGATTGTCCGGTTGGAGCGCCAGGGCGCGGTCGCCGGCCGCCCGCGCAGCGGCGAAATCCCCGGCATAATAGCGGACCAGTCCCAGGTTGTTCCACCACGCGGCCTTCGTGGCGTCGATGGCCACGGCCTGTTCCAGCATTTCCTGGGCCGCCTTGAGGTCGCCGCCCTGCATCAGGGCGACGCCGAGCAGATGCGCCGCATCGCCGTGCCCCGGATTGGCGGCCAGGAATGCGCGGTACATCGCCGCCGCACCGGCGATGTCGCCGGCCTGATGGCGGGCGAAGGCCTGTTCGAGGGATACGGGAACGGAGTACGCCATTAGCGAATTCCAAAATCAAAAGACTCTTTCAAGGAGCCCAATCGCCGATATTACAGATTTTCGCCGGTGGCAATCGGCTAATTCAGCGGGCGGTCCCTGCCCCTTCGAGAACGCGGATTTCCGCGGGCGTCAGGGTGAAATTGAAAACGTCCAGGTCCTGCGCCATATGGGCCGCGTCCGTGGTCCCGGTTAGGGCGATCATGCCGACATCAAGGGCGAAGCGGAACACCGTCTGCGCCGGGGTCTTGCCATGGCGCGCCGCGATGTCCTTGACCATGGCGTGGTCGACCAGCGCCCGGTTCGCCGTGAGCAACGAGAACCCCTGATAGCGGATGCCTTCCTGAGTGCAGAACGCGCGGATGTCGCGGTCCCAGCCGCGCGATGCGTAACAGCGATTCTGCACGAAGCGGGGCTTCACCGCGGCCTGGGCGCAGAGCAGACGAACCTGCTCCAACTTGAAATTGCTGACCCCCAGAAGGCGCACCTGGCCCTGCTTGTGGATCGCCTCCATGGCCCGCCACACTTGCCAATCGATGGGGTGAAGGCGCTCGCCGGTCCAAGGACCGTGCAGCACCAGACTGTCGATATAGTCAGTTTGCAGATGCTCCAGCGATTTTTCGAAGGATTGAGCGACCTGTTTGGCCGCCGGCGCGTCGGCGTCGTAAGGCAGACGGTGGTCCTGGCCGCGGGGATAGGTGAACTTGGTCTGGATGAACACACTTTCGCGCCGCACCCGCTCGTCTTTGATCGCCTTGGCCAGAGCGGCGCCGGTTCCGGCCTCGTAATAATGCTTGCGTTGGTTGGCCGTGTCGAAGCCCCGGAACCCTTGCTCCAACGCCAGGGTCACCAGATCCTCCGTCGCGTCTTCCTTCCACGCCGTGCCGTACATCAGGCGCGGCACGGTGACCCCGTCGATGTCGATGGCCCCTGTGTCGTCCATGGCAATCGCCCCTGGTTAGAGTTTGACCGTCATCCCGTCGGCCAGCGACTGCCGGTAGGCGCCCAGCGCGGGCACCGCCCCCGCCAGCACCCCGGCCACGACGACGGCGCCCAGGATCGCCAGATCGTGGGCCGTCGGCGCGGAGATTTCCAGAAACAATCCGAACCGGCTGTCGAGAACGGGGCGGAACGCGGCCAGGGCGACATAAAACAGGCCGAGCCCAGCCGCCGCCCCGGCCAAGGTCAAAACCGCCGCCTCGGACACCAGCAGGGCGAACAGGTGCAGCGGGCGGGCGCCGACGGAGCGCAGGATCGCCATCTCCCGCCGCCGCTCGTTCAGCCCGGCCAGCATCATGATCATCATGCCGAGCAGCCCCGCCGCGACCACCGCCACGGAGATCGCGGCCAGCGCCGCCTCGGCCGTGCCCATGAGGTCCCAGAGTTCCTGCAAGGCCACCCCAGGCAGCACGGCCAGCAGGGGTTCCGGGCGGTATTCGTTGATCGCGCGTTGCAGGGTGAAGGCGGCGAACCGCGATTTCGCGCCGACCAGAACGGCGGTGACGGCGCGGGGCGTCAGGTCCATGCGCCGGACCTGATCGGCGGTCACGCGCATGCCCGGCACGGGGGCGCCGCTTTTCCAATCGACATGGATCGCCTCGATCGCCCGCAGGCTGACGTGGACCGTACGGTCCACGGGCGTGCCCGTGCGGGCCAGGATGCCGGCGACGCGGAAGGGTTTGTCCTTGTGGCTGGAAAAGCCCTCCGCCCCCAGGCCATGGGCGACGACCAACGGGTCGCCCAGTTTGTAGCCCAGGGCCCGCGCGACCTCGGCCCCCAGAACGGCGTCGAACAGGTCCGTGAACGGCCCGCCGGCGCTGAACGCCAAGGGCTTCTTGCGGGCGTAGCGGTAATGACGGAAGTAATCCCCCGTGGTGCCCAGCACGCGGAACCCGCGGTGGGAATCGCCGAGCGACAGGGGCACGGTCCAGGCCACGTCGGGCCGGTCCGCGATGTCGCGATAGCTTTCCCAGGAGATGTTGTTGGTCGCGTTGCCGATGCGGAACACCGAATACAGCAAAAGCTGTACCGCGCCGCTGCGCGCACCGACGATCAGGTCCGTCCCCGAAATGGTGGCGGCGAAGCTGGCCTTGGCCTCGGTCCGCAGCTTTTCCACGCCGAGCACCAGCGTCACGCTGACGGCCAGCGCCAGCAAGGTCAGCCCCACGGTCGTCCGGCGGTTGAGCAGGCTCTTGACCGCGAGGCCCAGGATCGGCGCGCCCCTCATGCGGCTTGGCCTTCCACACCCGCCGCCCGGTTGATATCGGCCAGCGCCACCACCCGGTCGAACCCGGCGTCGAGCCGCCGGTCGTGACTGACGAACAGCACCGTGGCGCCGCTGCGTCCGGCCTCCGCGAACAGCAGGTCGAGGAAGGCCGCCTGGGCGTCGGCGTCGAGAGCCGAGGTCGGCTCGTCGGCGATGATGACCGGCGGCGCGCCGATCAGGGCGCGGGCGGCGGCGACGCGCTGCTGCTGGCCGGTGCTCAGTTCGGCAACGGCGCGGCCGGCGGCGGCGGCCTCGCCCAGCCCCATGTGGGCAAGCAGGCGCAGCGCCTCGCCCTCGGCCCCGCCCGGCGCGGCATCGGCACGAGCCCGGCGGACAGGGGAAAACCGGCAGGGCAGAAGCACGTTTTCCGTCAGCGACAGGAACGGCAGCAGGTTGAACATCTGAAAGATGAAGCCGATGCAATCAGCGCGGATGGCGTCGCGGCGGTGCCCCGGGACACGGGTCAGATCCTCGCCCGCGATCTCGACCACGCCTTCCTGGGGCAGGCAAATCCCGGCCAGCAGGTTGAGCAACGTCGTCTTGCCGCTGCCGCTGGGGCCGTGGACGAACAGCCGCTCGCCGGGCCGGGCCGCGAATTCCGCGATGTCCAGAACCAATGGCGCCCCGGCGCGCCAGCGGAAGCGGACGCCGGACAGGCGGATCGCGTTGCCGTTCATGCTTCTGCCGTTCCCTCCGGGCACAAACCCTAATCGCCTAGAAGGTCAGGCGCGAGCGGTCCGCTGTCAACTCCGCCGCACCCTGGCCCTTCGCCGTGATGGTCCGTGCCCCAAGCTCGCGGGCCGCCGGGAACGCGGTGAAATAGCCCAGGTCGACATGGGTCAGCGCCGCCGGATCGGCGCAGCGGAAATGATAATGGGCACGGAATTCCGCATGGGCCTCGGCCTTATGACCATGTTTCTTTTCATGCGCATGCCCCTTTTCATGGCCAGGCGCTTCGTCCAGCAGGGCGGAGTGGACCTCCGCTTCCTCCAATCGGCAATGGGCCTTGGGCGGAAAGCGGAATAGAGCAATCGCATCCTTCAGGCGGGCCGCGGCGGCGGCCAGGGCCGCACGGTCGGCCTCGGTTTCCGCCGCATGCTCGAACCCGACGATATCCACCCCCGGCGCCGTGATCTCGATCTCGACCGCGTTGCCCTCCACGGCCAGGCTCAACTGCCCGACGCCGTGTTCATGGGCGCCATGCTCGCGCTCGGCCGCCGTTGCCGGATTGGCGGTGACGAACAGGCCTGCCAACAGGGCGGCGGCAACGAAACGGGGTTTAAGGGATACAGTGCGCGGGACCGGCAACAGGGACATGGATTTCATGGGGGCTCCTCCGGGATTGGTGTGAATGTCGGCAGATTTTGTAATGTTATATTATAACATTTTATGTCCGGAAATCGCTCTTTGCCCCTGTCTTCCGATTATTCGGGCGTGAAAATGACGGCGGCGCCGGGCAGCCTATTTTTCCGTGTAGGGTTCAACCCGGGTACCTTGGATCGTGTAGCCGGCTTCGACATCGGCGCTGCCGTCGACCAGGGAGAGAGCGCGCTTGGCCCGCTTCACGGTCATCCGCCCGGTCACCCAGACGGGCTCGTACAATTCCTTGGCGGCGTAGGACTGGTTCAGATGCACCACCACCGTCTGGTTGATGGGCGGCGGCGGCACATGGATGCAGGCCCCGACATAGGGCACCAACAGGAATTCCTTGACCGATGTACCCTCGAACTCCAGCGGCAGGACATAACCGGGCAGACGCACCAGCTGGCCGTCCAGGTCATGGGCCAGTTCACTGTTCCGCGCCGCGACCTCAGCCTGCATCTTCTGCACCAGGCCGATCATGCGGTCCACGTCGATGCCTTCCTGGCGCAGTTTGAACTCGATCTCCCGCGCGTCCTCGAACATGGGATGAACCTCGTTCATCAGGCCCGCCGCGACCTGAGACCGGATGGTCGCCAGCATCTCCAGTTCGACCTGCTGATCGACCGGCAGGTATTGGTAGGGATTGTCGATTGGCGGGCCTTGGGGAATCAGGCCCTCCCAGGTCAGCACCTTGGGCGTTTCCGCCGCCGACAACGGCCCCGCCAAAATCAGCAACAGGCACAGCGACGAGATCAGATGGAACAGGCGCGGCGGCATGGCAGCCCTCAAACTCGGGAACAGTCGCCGCACCTTAGACGCGCCCCCCGGCCGCCGCAATCGGCGAGGCGAAGAACTTGATAGCGTTCAGGAAATCGCCCGCACCCGCGTCGGCGGGAAGCGGACGGTGATCGTCGTGCCTCGGTTCTCGACGCTTTCGATGCCCAGCGACGCCTGATGCAGGTCCGCCAGAATGCGCACCAGCGACAGGCCCAGGCCCGATCCCTGCTGGCCCTTGACCAAGTGGTTGCCGCGAATCTGGATATAAGGCTCGAACACATCGTCAAGGGCGTCCTGCGGAATGCCGATGCCCGTATCCGACACCCGGATGACGATGCCGCCGACCCGGTCCGTACGTGCCGCCAGCGTGATGCGGCCGCGCTTGGGCGTGAACTTGACCGCGTTGGACAGCAGATTGACGACGATCTGGCGAACCCGGCCGGGATCGCAGTACAGCCCCGGCAGATCCGGCGGCGTTTCGATCACGACATCAATCCCGTTCGCTTCGGCCTGATTCTGCATCAGGCGCCGGCAGTCATCCAGGATCACCGGGACGACAGACCAGGATTCCCGCATCTCGATGCGCCCGGCCTCGATCTTGGCGACATCCAGCAGATCGTTGACGATATCCAGCATATGCGCGCTGGTGGCCCGGATGTCAGTCAGATATTCGACATATTTGGGGCTGCCCAGTTCGCCGTAAGGTTCCTGGCGCACCAGATCGGCGAAGCCGACCACGGCGTTCAGCGGCGTGCGCAGTTCGTGGGTCACCCGGGCGAGGAACTCCGTCTTGCGCTGGTCATTGATTTCCGCCTGTTCCTTGCCCTTAAGCAGTTCCAGGTTGACGGCGCGCAGGCCCGCAAGCTCACGGCGAAGCTGGAGGATTTCCATCTGCAGCTTGGTTTTGCCCTTGTCGCGGCGGCGCTTATATCCACGCAGCAACCATGCGATTGGTAGAACCGGCAGTAGGAGAAGCCCCTTCAGCGTCGGCTTGCCAGGCGCGCGATAGTTCGGGACCATCGGCCGGCCGGCGCCATAGGGCAGATCTGAATAATTCTGGGCCATGGTGACTGTCATCTTTCGTTCAAAACGCCGCAGTCCGGTCCCCGAATCGTTTTTATTTGCGTCATCTATAACTTTCGTATTAATTGCATGAGACATCAATATTTTTTATTTAAAGTAGTTTTTAGTCAAATTAGTCTAAAATTTTACCAATCCAGAATTTTCGCGCGTTTCCGCGCGCCGCCGTCCGCTTCGCGGAATGAAATGGCGTTTCTTGACGGGATGGGGTTCGTCCTTTAAATCCTGCGGATCATCTCTCGCAGTGCAGCAATCAAGGCCGGGGGTCCACCGGGACCTCACGAGCGGCCAAATAAGAAGGTCTAGCCATGAAAATCCTGGTCGGCGTCAAGCGCGTGATCGACGCCTATGTGAAGGTTCGCGTCAAATCGGACCACACGGGTGTCGAAACCCAGAACGTGAAAATGTCCATGAACCCGTTCGACGAAATCGCCGTCGAGGAGGGCGTGCGGCTGCGCGAGGCCGGCACCGCGGACGAACTGATCGCCGTCTCCATCGGCCCGGATCAGGCGCAGGAAACCATCCGCACGGCGCTTGCCATGGGGGCCGACCGCGGCATTCACGTGGTCGCCGACGGCCGGGTCGAACCCCTGGCCATCGCCAAGATCTTCAAGGAACTGATCGCCCGCGAAAACCCGGACGTGGTGATCCTGGGCAAGCAGGCCATCGACGACGACAACAACCAGGTCGGCCAGATGCTGGCCGCCCTCATGGGCTGGTCGCAGGGCACCTTCGCGTCCAAGATCGAACTCGGCGCCGGACAGGCCAAGGTCACCCGCGAAATCGACGGCGGCCTGCAGACCCTGGACCTCAAGCTGCCGGCCGTGCTGACCACGGATTTGCGCTTGAACGAGCCGCGCTATGCCTCGCTGCCCAACATCATGAAGGCCAAGAAGAAAGAGATCGCCAAGCTGACGGCGGACGAACTGGGCGTCGATATCGCGCCCAGGGTCGAAATCCTGAAAGTGACCGAGCCGCCCGCCCGTCAGGCCGGCGTGAAGGTCGAAAGCGCGGCCGAGCTTGTCGAGAAACTTAAGAACGAAGCGAAGGTGATCTGATCATGGCTGTCCTGGTTTATGCGGAACACGACAACGCGGCCCTGAAGGCGGCGACCCTCAACGCCGTCGCCGCCGCCAAGCAGCTGGGCGACGTCACCGTCCTGGTCGCCGGATCGGGCTGCCGCGCGGTCGCCGAGGCCGCCGCCAAGATCGACGGCGTGGCCAAGGTGCTGATCGCCGACGACGCAGCCTATGCCAACGAAATCGCCGAGAACGCGGCTCCCCTGATCGCCAAGCTGGCGGCGGGCTTCGACCATATCCTGGCCGCCGCCACCACCAGCGGCAAGAACGTCATGCCGCGCGTCGCCGCCCTTCTGGACGTCCAGCAGATTTCCGACATCTCCGCCATCGAAGGCCCCGATACCTTCATCCGCCCGATCTACGCCGGCAACGCGCTGGCGACCGTCAAGACGTCGGACGCCAAGAAGGTCCTGACCGTGCGCGCCACGGGCTTCGACGCCGCCAATGCCGAGGGCGGCTCCGCCGCCATCGAGGACGTCGCCGGCGAAGGCGCCAGCGATCTCGCGACCTTCGCGGGCCAGGAACTGACCAAGTCCGAACGCCCCGAACTGACCAGCGCCAAGGTCATCATCTCGGGCGGGCGCGGCATGCAGTCGGGCGACAACTTCCACCTGCTGGAAGAGGTCGCGGACATCCTGGGCGCCGCTGTGGGGGCCAGCCGCGCCGCCGTCGACGCGGGGTTCGTGCCCAACGACTATCAGGTCGGGCAAACAGGGAAAGTCGTGGCGCCGGAACTCTACATCGCCGTCGGCATTTCGGGCGCCATCCAGCACCTGGCCGGGATGAAGGATTCCAAGGTCATCGTCGCCATCAACAAGGACGAGGAAGCGCCGATCTTCCAGGTCGCCGACTATGGCCTGGTGGCGGACCTGTTTACCGCCGTTCCGGAACTGAAGGCCGCCTTGTCTGACTGACGCTGGCCAACCTCCCTCGACCGACACGTCCCGGCGCTCCCTGGCGCTGGGCATCCTGTGCATGGCGGGGTCGGTCGGGGCGCTGGCGGCCATGCAGATGTTCGTCAAGCTGGCGGGCCCCGAGTATTCGCCGTTTCAGGCCGTGTTCTTCCGCAACGCCATCGCCATGGTCATGGTGGTGCCGCTGATATTCTACGCCGCCGGGCCGACCTCGTTCCGCACCGCGCGGCCCTTGGGCCATTTCGTGCGCGCCCTGTTCGGGGTCGCCGGCAACGCCAGCTTCTATTACGCCTATTCGATGATCCCCATGAGCGACGGCATGTCGATCGCCATGTCGGTGCCCATCTTCACGACCCTGCTGGCCATTCCGTTTCTCGGGGAAAAAGTCGGCCTGCGCCGCTGGATCGCCATCGCCATCGGCTTCGCCGGCGTGATGATCGCCCTCGACCCCACGGGGGATTTTCAGGTCGGGGCCCTCTATGCCCTGTTCGGGACCCTGTGCTGGGCCGCCAGCCTGATTTTGATCAAGCAGCTGTCGGCCACGGAAACGCCCTATCTGATCGTGTTCTATTACATGATCACCGGCGTCGCCGTGTCGCTGTTGATCCTGCCCTTCGTCTGGGTCACGCCGACGACCGAACATCTGATCTTCTTTATCTGCGCCGGGCTGGTCGGCGGATTGGGTCAAATTCTCATGACTTTCGCCATGAAGTTCGCGCCGGCCGCCGTGGTCACCCCCTTCGAATACACGGCGATCTGCTGGGCCGTGCTGTTCGACCTATTGATCTGGAACGTCCTGCCCGACCTGAGCACGGTGTTGGGGGCAGGCATCGTCATCGCCACGGGCCTGTACATCTGGCACCGCGAGACCCGCGTCCGAGCCCTAAAATGACATTCATATATTTGAATGTGTCTTGCCGCGAACAGCCGTGATAAACCATGTCCCATGACCCCTTTTGACCCCATTTCCGCCCTTGCCGGCGGCGCCCTTATCGGCCTGGGTGCGGTGGTTCTGGCCCTGTTCAACGGCCGGGTCGCGGGCATCAGCGGCATCCTGGGCGGCCTGCTCGACGGCGAACGCGCCAACCTGGCCTGGCGCGCCGCCTTCGTCGCGGGCCTGGTGGGGGCCGGATTTCTCGGTCTGAAGCTGGTGTCCCCCGCGGTCGACATCGCAGCCGACTGGCCGGTCCTGATCGCGGGCGGCCTGCTGGTCGGTGTCGGCACGCGGCTCGGCAGCGGCTGCACCAGCGGCCATGGCGTCTGCGGCATGGCGCGGGGTTCCATCCGGTCCATCGCCGCGACAGCGGTTTATATCGCCGTGGCCGTGGCGACCGTGTTCGTCACCCGCCATCTTATCGGGGGCTGAGGGACATGGCGCGCCTGCTCGTCAGTCTGGTTTCGGGGGCCCTGTTCGGCGCCGGTCTGATCGTCTCCCAGATGGTCAACCCGGCCCGTGTGCTGGGCTTTCTCGATGTCACGGGCACCTGGGACCCGACCCTCGCGTTCGTCCTGGCCGGCGCTCTCGCCGTTTCCGTGCCCGGACACTGGCTGGTCCGCCGCCTGGGGGCACCCGTCCTCGACAGCAAAAGCCACCTACCCCCGCCCGGCCGCCTGGACGGACGCCTGATCCTGGGCGCCGTGCTGTTCGGAGTCGGCTGGGGCCTCGTCGGCTTCTGCCCGGGACCGGCCCTGGCCGCCCTCGGCACGGGGGATGGCAAGGCCGTCGGCTTCCTCGCCGCCATGACGGCAGGCATGTGGCTGTACGGGCGCATCGCCCGGCGCTGAGGTGAACTCCCCGCCATGCGCGACGAACCTCTCCTGCTTCCTTCCATCACCGACGCCAATGCGCGCCATCGCGGGCGCGTCGTCGTGTCGGGCTCCCACGGCGGGCTGTATCCCGGCTATCTGGCGGCCAAGGCGGGCCTCCGGGCCGCCGTTCTGAACGACGCCGGGGATGGGTTGGACGGTGCTGGGGTTGCCGGCATTCATGCCCTTAATCAGATCGGCATGGCCGCCGCCGCCGTGTCCCACCTGTCGGCCCGCATCGGCGATGCCGACGACATGCTGGCACGGGGCGTCATCTCCACCGTGAACGCCGCCGCCGCTGATCTGAACATCACCACCGGCATGGCTTGCGCCGAGGCCGCCGAACGTCTGGCCCAGGCGAGCATGCCGACCGCCGGCTTGCCCCCGGTCGACGAAGGCCGCCGCGTCATCGCCCGGGACGGCGGCACCGATGTGGTGCTCGCCGACTCGGCGTCTCTGGTCGGGGCCGAGGATATCGGCCGGATCGTCATCACCGGCTCCCACGGCGGGCTGGTAGGCGGCGACCCCGCCCGCGCCTTGAAAACGGTTACCGCCCTGGCTGTTTTCAACGACGCCGGCGGCGGTATCGAAGATGCAGGCATCTCCCGCCTGCCTGCCCTCGACGTCCGCGCCATCCCGGCGGTGACCGTCGCCCATATGTCGGCACGGATCGGCGACGCCGCCTCGGCCTGGGAAACGGGCGTGATCTCCCACGCCAACGCCGCGGCGGCGGCCCTGAGCGCCACGCCAGGCGAATTGCTTCGGAATTGGATCGGCGTGGCTTTCCCCGCGCGGCCTTGAAGAATTTCATGTCTACGCCGTCCGGGCCTTACCTTGACGGCGAAACATCTGCTAGGTTCCCTGATCCGATTA
The DNA here is from genome assembly GCA_963976055.1 of uncultured Alphaproteobacteria bacterium. Lineage (GTDB taxonomy): Bacteria > Pseudomonadota > Alphaproteobacteria > Rhodospirillales > Casp-alpha2 > UBA1479. The sequence continues at coordinate 42,058 of CAXBJB010000006.1, read as the reverse complement.
CGCCCCCAAGGGGCAAGGCAGAATTTCATGGCCCTGGAACACTCCTTCCGAAATCTTACCGATGACGAGCGCGAGACCCTGATGCAGGTCGCGGTCGGCCATACCTATGGCAGCGGCGACACGGTGATCGGCCAGGGCGACCGGGTCGAAAACCTGATGGTGGTGGCGCGCGGGATGCTGCGCGTGACCCATGTGTTCGAAGGCGGGCATTTGAGCGAATTCGTCGGCCCGCTGGGCCCCGGCGACGTGGTCGGCGAGATGTCGTTCGTCGACGGCCAGGGCGCCAGCGCCACCCTGATCGCCGACGGCGACACCGAAGTCCTGACCATTCCTCGCAATGCCATTGATGCCCTGATGTCGGGAAATTCGGCCTTTGCCGGGCGGCTGTACAAGGACCTGCTGCTGCACCTGTCCCGGCGTCTGCGCGCAACCAACCTCAGGGCCGACCCGGGCCCGGCCGCGACGGGCTGACCGGCCCCCCGCCGGCCCCCGCCGCCCGCCCTCCGATGAACCAAACCAGCTTCAATCGCCGCGTCTGGGCGCTCGCCCTGCCGATCATCGCGACCAACGTCACCGTACCGTTCCTGGGCCTGGTCGACACCGCCGTGGTCGGCCGCCTGCCGGGCGCCGAATACATGGGGGCGGTCGCCATCGGCGCCGTCATCATGAACGTGATCTATTCGTCCCTGAACTTCTTGCGCATGGGCACGACCGGCCTGACGGCGCAATCCTTCGGGGCCGGGGACGCGGACCAGATGCGCTCCTGGCTGGCGCGGGCTTGCCTGCTGTCCACGGCCCTGGGCCTCGGCTTGGTCGCCCTGCAACTGCCGATCTTGGGCGTCTCGCACTGGCTGATGGGGGCAAGCGACGCCGTCTGGCCACTGACGGAAAGCTATTTCCAGATCCGCATCTGGGGGGCGCCGGCGGCGTTGCTCAATTTCGCGCTGCTGGGCTGGTTCTTCGGCGTGCAGAACATGCGCGCCGCCCTGATCTCCCAGGTCTTCCTCAACGGGCTCAACATCGTGCTCGACGTGTGGTTCGTGCTGGGACTCGGCTGGGGTGTGGACGGCGTCGCCTGGGCCACGATCATTTCCGAATATTCGGCCGGGGCGCTGGGCCTGTGGCTGGCCGTCCGCCAACTGGCCAAACTGGGCGGGCGCTGGCGCTGGGAGCGCATCCGCGACACCTCGCGCATCCGCCGCATGCTGGGCGTCAACCGCGACATCTTCATCCGCTCCATGTGCCTGCAGGCGGCCTTCGTCGTGTTCACATCGGCCGGCACACGGATGGGCGACGAGGTGCTGGCCGCCAACGCATTGCTGCTGCAATTCTCCATGTTCACCTCCTATGCGCTTGACGGATTCGCCAATGCGGCCGAGGCCATGGTCGGCCAGGCTGTGGGTGCGCACGACCGCACCCTGTTCCGCCAGGCGGTGAAGATCACGACCGGCTGGGGCGTGATGTTCGCGCTGCTGTTCATGGTCGCCTATTGGCTGTTCGGTTATGCCATCATCGACACGCTGTCGACCGTGTCGGGGGTCCGCGAAACGGCTTATGCCTACCTGCCCTGGATGGTGGCACTGCCGGTCATCGCGGTATGGAGCTTTCAGTTCGACGGCATCTTCATCGGCGCCACCTGGACCCGCGAAATGCGCAACAGCATGGCGATTTCCTTCGCCGTGTTCGCCGCCGCCGTGCCCTTCGTCACGGCAACCTGGGGCAATCACGGCCTGTGGGCGGCCTTCGCCCTGTTCATGAGCCTACGCGGCGTGACCATGGGCCTGATGCTGCCGAAGCTGGCGCGCCGAGTCGGTGTCGGCCCCCGGCCCGACGGTTCCGGCGACGGTCCTTGACCTTGGCCACGGAAGCGCCGATTTTGTGCGCATATTCCCGACAATAGATACAGACCCATAACCCTATGACCGACCTTCGCAGCCGTCCGCTCATCGAAAAACTCGTGGGCTTCGACACCACCAGCCATTATTCAAACCTGGAACTCATGGCCTTCGTTCAGGACTACCTGAAGGACCACGGCGTCGCGAGCCAGCTGGTGCCCGACGCCACCGGCACCAAGGCCAATCTTTACGCCACCCTGGGGCCGACCGACCGGGGCGGGATCATGCTGTCCGGCCATACGGACGTGGTGCCCGTGGACGGCCAGGATTGGGCCACCGACCCGTTCACGGTCACGGAAAAGGACGGCAAGCTGTACGGGCGCGGCACGTCGGACATGAAAAGCTTCATCGCCATCGCCCTGGCCTATGTGCCCGAGTTCCTCAAGCGCGGCCTGGCCACGCCCATTCATCTGGCATTCTCCCATGATGAGGAAGTCGGCTGCATCGGCGTGCGCTCACTGATCAAGATGATGAACGAACAGCCGATCCGCCCCGTCATGGGCATCATCGGCGAGCCGACCAGCATGCAGGTCTGCGTCGGCCACAAGGGCAAGCGCAGCTTCCGCGCCATCTTCAAGGGCAAGGAGGCGCATTCGTCGCTGACGCCGATGGGTGTGAACGCCATCGACTACGCCGCCCGTCTGGCCGTGTTCCTGCGCGGCATGGCCGACCGCATCGCCGGCGACGGCCCGTTCGACGAGTTGTACGACGTCGCCTATACCACCGTGCACACGGGCGTCATGAAGGGCGGCGAGCAATTGAACATCGTACCCGGCCATTGCCGCATGGATTTCGAATTCCGTCACCTGCCTAAGCACGACCCGGACGCCCTTCAGGCCGAAATCATGGCCGTGGTCCACGAACTGGAGGCCGAGATGAAGGCCCATTCGCCGGAAACAGGCATCGAGGTCGAGGAATTGTCGGGCATTCCCGCCCTCGACACCGATCCCACGGAAGAGGTCGTGACCCTGGCCAAGCAACTGGCCGGGCGCAACGACCATGCCGCCGTCGCCTTCGGCACGGAAGCCGGCCTGTTCCAGCAGTCCGCCGGGGTGCCCTGCGTCATCATCGGCCCGGGGTCGATCAACGAGGCCCACAAACCCAACGAATTCATCACCCTGGATCAGGTCGCCAAGGGCGAAGGCTTCATGGCCCGTCTGGCCGACAAGGTCTGCGCAAGCTAGACCTCGCGTCCCCGTTTCTCGGGTGGCCGCCGGAGGTGGCGGATAAGCATGCGCGCCGGATGCAGGGCCGTGGCGACCTCACGGTCCACGGGGCTGGGCGCCCCCGCCATGAGGGACGCCAGCACCTCCGCCCCCAGGAAGGCGGTCTGATAACCGCGCGAGCCCAGACCCGAGAGCACGAAGACGTTCTGCTGATAGGGGGCCGTCGGCCAGTCGCCCCGCCGTCCGTGGTGCAGATCGGCGTAGGCGGCCTCGTAACCGGCAACGTCGGCCAGCGGCCCCACGAAGGGCAGATGGTCCGCCGTCGTCGCCCGCAGGCCCGCCCAGCCCTTGAGGGGTGCCGTCCGCCAGGCCGCCGCCAGATCCGGAAACACCCCGGCCAATCCATCCAGGGCCGAAGCCATGTCCCCGGTGTCGAGCCCGCGCCAGCCATCGCCCTGCCCCGCCAAATCCCAGCGCCGGTAGGATGATCCCAGCACGTGCACGGCCTCGCCCCCGGCGCCGGTCAGCGGTGTCAGATGGCCGCCGAAGCTGACCGGCAGGCGCAAACGCGCGGAGGCCGCCGTGGCCGGCAGATGGCAGAGTTGCCCCCGATTGGCGCGCAGCCCCGGAATACCGCCGGGGACCAGCGCCCCCGACCACGGCCCCGCGGCCAGGACCACGGCGTCGAAGGTTTCCGTTCCGCCGTCCTTTAGACCGACCCACCAGCCCGGACCGGCGGGGGCCAGCGAAACAACCCGCGTCGACCGCGTTTCCATCGGCAGGACAGCGGCGGGGGACACAAACCGCGCCGCCGGATACCACATACCGCCGCGTGGGGTCTTAATGCCGGCTAGATCGGAGGCCGCTTTCCCATCCACCGTCTGGGCCAGCCCGCCGTCCCAGCCCAGGCGGGCCGCGAAATCCTGAAGACGCGCGGCCTCCCCATCCGGCGGCAGATGCAGGGCGCCCGATGCCGGCGGCAATCCGCCCTGCCCCTCGGCCTGTAGGAACGCCTGAGCCATGAAGCGGCCGTAGGCGTCATCCGGGCCGGCCAGACGGGGCGAGATCAGCACCCGTTCCGGCTGTGCCGACGGATCCCCCGTGTCGAACGGGGTCGGCCGGAACCCTTCCTGGGCCAAAGCCCGCGCCGCCGCCCGCCCGGCGATGCCGCCGCCGATCACGGCGACCGTGGCGCCGGGGCCGAGGGGGGGCGGGGCCGCATACCAGGGGGCACCCCCATCATCCATCAGCGCGGCGTCGAAGCGGCCTGCCAGACATTCCAGCTTGCCGGCGAAGCCCGGGCGCTTGGCCATGGCGAACCCCGCCGCCGCCAGCCCCCGGCGCACCGCGCCGGCGGCGGAAAAGGTCGCGACGCGGGCCCCCGGGGCGCTCAGGCGCGCGACCTGGCGGAACACGGCGTCGGTCCACATCGCCGGATTGCGCCGGGGCGCGAAGCCGTCGAGGAACCAGGCATCGACCCGGGCGGCCAGTTTCTCCAACATCTCCGCGGCCGGGCCGAACAGCAGGGTCAGGGCGATCCGGCCGCCGTCGAGCCGAAGACGATGGAACCCCGGCACGCGGCGCGGATAGGCCGCCCGCAGTTCCGCCGCCAGGGGGGCCAGTTCGGGAAACCCCGCATGGGCGTCCGCCAGATCGACCGGCTCCAGGGGAAAGCCTTCGACCGAGACGACATGCAGGCGCGCGTCCGCCGGGGCCGTGCGCCGCCAGGAATTCCACAGGGCCAGCACGTTCAACCCCGTGCCGAACCCCAGTTCGCCGACCGTAAACCGGGGCCGTCCCTGCCAGACCCCGGCCCCCCCGATGCCGTCCAGGAAGACATGGCGCGCCTCGTCCAGGCCGCCCTTGGGCGAGAAATAAATATCCCCGAAATCGGCGGAACACGGCACGCCGTCCCGCCAATCGAGCCGGGCGGTTCCCAAAGCAAGGGGGCTTTTAGCGGAACGGTCCTGTGTCATGGCCTTTTCTATAACAGCCCTGCGCCACGCGGGCGTTGATTTCCGGGCCCGTGCCGCGGATAAATATCAGACTGAAACGGCCATCCAAGGAGCATGTCCATGAGCCCGGTTTCCTCGATTCTCCGCCGCCTTCCTCTCGCCGCTGCCGCCGCCGTCCTTGCGGTCAGCGTTTTCACGGCCTGCAGCCCCGAAGTCGGCAGCAAGGAATGGTGCGAAGACCTGAAGAGCAAGCCCAAGGGCGACTGGACCGCCAACGAGACCGGAAATTTCGCCAAGCATTGCGTTCTCTAACCCGCCTCGGCCGGGGCTTTCAGCGCAAACCTTAAGGCTTTTTAACCAGTTGGTAATTCCTGGCGCTCTATCCTCTGCGAAGTGGTCCCAGAAGGGGGCCGAAACGCGGACAGGAGAACAGGTCCATGGGAATTATCTCGAACACGCGGCTCCGACCAGGAAGCCCGCAAAACGAACGGTTCGCACGGCTTTCAGTGGTCGTCGGCGACAGTCAGGATTTTTTCCTGCACCAGACGCGCCGCACCCTCGCCCAACTTGGCGTGCGCGACATGCACCTAGCCCGCGACGGGGCCGAGGCGCTTGGCCTCGTCCGCACCCAGGAGCCGCACCTAGCCATCATCGATTGGGACCTGAAGGCCATTCCGGGGTTTGAATTGACTGCCTTTCTGCGCCGCGCCGAAGGCAGCCCGGCCCCCAACCTGCCGATCATCATGACCATGGCCTCGGTCGACCGCATGAAGATTTCCCGCGCCATGAACGCGGGCGTGAACGAAATTCTGATCAAGCCGGTGACGGCGGATGCCCTGCTGCGCCGCATCGTCTCGGCCATCGCCGCCCAGCACAAACCGAAGGTCGCCGCCGGCACCTACATCGGCCCCGACCGACGCCAGGCGAGCGAGCCGATCACCGAGGAACGCCGCGCCGGCACCTGAGCTGCCGCCGACCAACGACATACGGGAATCAAAAAGGCGCCCCCGGATCGGGGAGCGCCTTTTCATTTTGGCTGGGGTGCTAGGACTTGAACCTAGAATAACGGAGTCAGAGTCCGTCGTGTTACCAATTACACCACACCCCATTGGAAAGTCCGGCGTGCCGCCCCATATGCAAGGGCCGGGTCGCGCCAAGGCGGTTATATACCGATTGGCTTTCGGGAACGCAACTGACGAGACGCGGTTTTCGTCGCATATGCCAAAACCCTAATTACGATATAGATTTGGTGGACCCAGGGCCGCCGATCACTAGAATGGGCGGTCAAGCGGGAATAACCCGCAGTGAACCGTTGGAAGTCTTCATGGCCAAGTGGCCCCAAGCACATTCGCCGCACCGGCACCGCCGCCGCAGCAAGGGCACTGCGCCCTGCTTTGCGGCCATCGACCTGGGCACGCATAATTGCCGCATGCTGATCGCCGAGCCGTCCGAGGACGGCCCCGTGGTGATCGACGGGTTTTCCCGCATCGTCCGCCTGGGTGAAGGCCTGGGCAAATCGGGCAACCTGTGCGAGGACGCCATCCAGCGCACCATTTCGGCGCTGCGCGTCTGCGCCGGCAAGATCCGCCGCCATAACGTCGTGCGGTCCCGTCATGTCGCGACGGAAGCCTGCCGCCAGGCCGTCAACTGCAAGGACTTCTTCCATAAGGTCGAGGCGGAAACCGGCATCCTGCTGGAAGCCATCCCGGCCGAGGAAGAGGCGACCCTGACCCTCGCGGGCTGCCTGCCGCTTCTGACCGGCGGCCATTCGCGGGCCCTGATGTTCGACATCGGCGGCGGCTCGACGGAACTCAGCTGGATCGACCTGACGACCTGCGTGCCGCATCCCATCGGCATTCTGTCCCTGCCGATCGGCGTGGTGAACCTGATGGAAAAGAACGCGTCGCCCGACTGCACGGCGGACCGCTTTCAATGCCTGGTCACGGAAATCGACGCCCTGCTCGCCCCGTTCGACGCCGAATTCGGCATTTCCGAGACCTTCGCCCGCGAAGGGGCGCTGATGCTGGGGACCTCGGGCACGGTAACGACCCTGGGCGCCATTCACTTAGGCTTGAGCCGCTACGACCGTTCCCTGGTCGATGGCCTGACCCTGGATTTCACCGATATCGAACGGCTGGCCGACCGGGTGTCGGCCATGCCCTGCGAGGCGCGCAAGGCCCTGCCCTGCATCGGGCCGGAACGCGCCGACCTGATGGTCATGGGCTGCGCGATCCTCAAGGCGATCACCAAGCGCTGGCCCGCCGGGCGGCTGCGCATCGCCGACCGCGGCGTGCGCGAGGGCCTGTTGGTCCGCATGATGCAGGACGCCGCCAAGCAATGAGCACGGGTTCGGGAAAGTCAGGGTCCGGACGGTCCGGTTCGGGCCGCCCCGGCACGACGAAAACGCGCACGACGCGGTTTTCCGGGCGTGGCCTGCATAACCGCGTGAAGACCGCCAAGGGCCGCAAGACGTCATCCAAGATGTGGCTGGAACGTCAGCTGAACGACCCTTACGTGGCCGAGGCCAAGGCACGGGGATATCGCTCCCGCGCCGCCTTCAAGCTGTTGGAACTCGATTCCATGTTCGGCCTGCTGAAAAAGGGCGGCCGGGTCGTCGATCTGGGTGCCGCACCCGGCGGCTGGACCCAGGTCGCCGTCGATGCCGTCGGCGCCGGCAAGGGCCCGAAGGGCGGGCAGGTCGTGGCCATCGACATTCAAGGCATGGACCCGGTCCAGGGCGCCACGGTGATCCTGCAGGACTTTATGGACCCGGACGCCCCCGGCCGCATCAAGGACGCCCTGACCGGCCCGGCCGATCTGGTGCTCAGCGACATGGCCGCGCCCGCCACCGGCCATCGGCAGACCGACCATCTGCGCATCATGGGGTTGTGCGAGGCGGCGTTCGATTTCGCCTGCGAGGTGCTGGCCCCCGGCGGCGGTTTCGTCGCCAAGGTCCTGAAGGGCGGGACCGAAAACGAGCTTCTGACTCAAATGAAGCGGCGCTTTGCCGTGGTCAAGCACGCCAAGCCGCCGGCCAGCCGCGCCGATTCCGCCGAAAGCTACGTCGTCGCGACCGGATTCCGCCTCGATCCCGAGGCCTGAGAGCCGCCGAAACCCGGGGTTTTTGCAGGTGCGCAAAGGTGCTTGGCAAGGCCATGCGCATGTGTATGATGGGCCGCCAACTCGAACCCACAGACGAGGATGGCATGGCCGACCTGAGAGAAGCGCTGACGTTTGACGATGTTCTCCTGGTCCCGGCTGCGTCCAGTGTTCTTCCCAACACCGCCGATACGACGACCCGCCTGACCCGCGAGATCACGCTGGGCATTCCGCTTGTGTCCGCCGCCATGGACACGGTGACCGAAAGCGCCCTGGCCATCGCCATGGCCCAGGCCGGCGGCATCGGCGTGCTGCACAAGAACATGACGCCCGAGGATCAGGCCGCCGAGGTCCGCAAAGTCAAAAAATTCGAAAGCGGCATGGTCATCAACCCGGTGACCATGTTCCCAGACCAGACCCTGGCCGACGCGCTGCGCATCAAGGAACACACCGGATTTTCCGGCATGCCCGTGGTCGAACGTGACACGGGCAAACTGGTCGGCATCATCACCAACCGCGACATCCGCTTCGCCGAGAACCTGAAGCAGCCGGTGTCGGAACTGATGACCCGGAACCGGCCGGACCTGCCGTTGATCACGGTCAAGGAGAACGTGTCGCGCGACGAGGCCAAGCGCCTTCTGCACAAGTTCCGCATCGAGCGCCTGATCGTCGTTGACGAGGCCTATCGCTGCGTCGGTCTGGTCACGGTCAAGGACATCGAAAAGGAACAGGCCCATCCCAACGCCTGCAAGGACGATCAGGGCCGCCTGCGCGTCGCCGCGGCGACCGGAGTCGGCGACGACGGCCGGGCGCGGGCCGAGGCGCTGATCGACGCCGGGGTCGACGTGGTCGTCGTCGACACCGCCCACGGCCATTCCCAGGGCGTTCTCGACGCCGTCAACATCATCAAGAAAATGTCCAACCGCACACAGATCATCGGCGGCAACGTGGCCACCCCGGAAGGGGCCAAGGCGTTGATCGACGCCGGCGCCGACGCGGTGAAGATCGGCATCGGCCCGGGCACCATCTGCACCACGCGCATGGTCGCGGGCGTCGGCATGCCGCAATTGTCGGCGATCATGGAATCGGCGGAAGCCTGCGGCAAGGCGGGCGTGCCCTGCATCGCCGACGGCGGCATCAAGTATTCCGGCGACGTCGCCAAGGCCATCGCCGCCGGGGCCGAGGCGGTGATGATCGGATCGCTGTTCGCCGGCACGGACGAAAGCCCAGGCGAGGTGTTCCTTTACCAGGGCCGGTCGTTCAAGTCATACCGGGGCATGGGCTCACTGGGCGCCATGGCGCGCGGATCGGCCGACCGCTATTTCCAGGCCGAAGTCTCCGACAGCCTGAAACTGGTACCCGAAGGCGTCGAAGGCCGCGTGCCTTACCGTGGGCCGCTCGGCACCATCGTCCATCAACTGGTCGGCGGCCTGAGGGCGGCCATGGGCTATACCGGTTGCGCCACCATCCAGGAACTGCGCACCAAGCCCGAGATGCGCCGCATCACCGGGGCGGGGCTGCGCGAAAGCCACGTCCATGACATCACCATCGCCCGCGAGGCGCCGAACTACCGCTCGGAACCCTGAAGGCAGCCCCGTCATGGCGCGCATCGAAACCGAACAGCAATTGCGTGAACTCTATGCCGAGCCCAAGGGCCGCGCGGTGACCAAGGTGTTCCACCGCCTGGAAGAGACGTCCCGGCGGTTCATCTCGCTGAGCCCCTTCGTGGTAATCGCGACCCAGGGGCCCGGCGGCGCCGACGTGTCGCCGAAGGGCGACCTGCCCGGCTTCATCCAGGTGCTTGACGACGTGACCGTCGCCATTCCCGACCGTCCCGGCAACAACCGCCTCGACGGCTACGCGAATATCCTCGCGAACCCCGCCGTCGGCTTGATCTTCATGGTCCCCGGAATGAATGAAACCTTCCGCATCAACGGCACGGGCGAGGTCCGCGACGACGCCGATCTGATGGCCCGGTTCGAGGTTTCCGGCAAACTGCCCAAGACCTGCCTTGTGGTCACGGTGCAGGAAGCCTTCATGCATTGCGCCAAGGCGTTGATGCGCTCCCGCCTGTGGGATCCCGAGGCCCGCGTTCCGCGCGACGCCCTGCCGACCGCGGCAGAGATGATGCGCGCCCAGACCGGCGATCAGACCATCGCCGATGAAACCACCGAAGAAGCGGCGGTACGCTACAAGGAAGTGCTCTACTGAGCCTCCCCTAACGCGGCCAGCGCGGCAGTTGGTCCAGCCCCATGTAGGTGATGGCCGCCCCCAGGATCACCACGACGACCATGAATGCCAGCAGCGTATAGCGATGAAAGTTGCCTTCCGTCGGCGATTTAATGGCATGGATTTTCTGGAACGTGGCGCTGAAATGGGTGGCCACAGCGTGAATGCGCGCAAGCTCGTTATGCTGCCAGAACTGGTAGATCACCAGCATGAAGACGCAGGCACAGGTCATGAGAATGATCAGGCCGGTCAACGCGCTGACGTATCCCGCCTTCGCCCCGACCAGCTTGGCGATCACCAACAGCCCCATGAAGACCGCCAGGGTCGATCCCACGGTCCACCACTGCTGGGCCTTGACGAACAGCAGGGCGTCGTTGGCCTTGGTATAGATCAGAGAGAGCTCTGCGCGGACCTCGTCGTCGATGGGGTCGGGAACGGGTTCGTCCAGATCGTCCGATTTGTTGTCAGCCATGATGTGCTCCTTTGCAACTGACGCTTGGTTCCCATTATCACGCAAAAACCGTGCCGCTGCCTCTATGACTTACGTATAGTCGATTGATTCAGATGGTGAATTTTGACTTCAAAAATGACTGGTATTCAAATCTTGAATTCCCGGGGATCGACGATGCGGGGCGGCACCTGGGGCGCCTTCAGGGGCGGTTGCGGCGGCGGCTGGATTTCCACGTTGAGGTCGCCCAGATCTTCCGGACCCTGCCTGGAAAACGGATTGGTAATGATCAGGACCGAATTGCGCCGGACGGCGTCCTCCAACCCGTCCTGCAACTGTTCGGCGAAACGCGGGTTCCACGGAATCGAATAGTATCGGGGGGCGGTTTCCTTGGGCAGGCGAAGCCATAGGTAGATGGCCTCACCCTCGTCGAAATCGACGCCGAGCACGATGGCCTTGTCCCGCGTCCGTTCGTACCACGCGTATTCCATGGGCTTGGGCCGCGACAAAAGTTCCATCAGCTGGACATAGGCCAGCGGCAGAAACAGCGAGACGGCGACGACCGCGACGAAACGCACCCAGGTCCGGCGCGGCGCCCATACGGCGAGCGCCCCCAGAACGAAGGCCGTCAGAGTCATTGCCGCGAAGATGTAATAGATAATGTCCATGGCCGGTCTTCCCTTGTCCGGGCCTCAGTGCAATTCGGTGATCAGGGGCTTGCGCAGCTTGCTGACGCTGCCTTCGACCAAGCGCCCTTCGCCGTCCAGGCGAAAGCGGAACGCCGTTTCCTCCTGGTTCTTGCCGCGCAGTTCGACTGTGGTTGCGGCGATCTGTTCGGCTTCCTCCAACGGTCGCTTGACGCTGACCACCACCCGCACGGGCACTGTCGTCCCCCTGGGCAGCGGGCCGTACATATGAACGTTGACCACGTATTCGCCGGCGGGGATGCCGCGGCTGTAGGTCATCTCGTAATTGCGGTCCGTGGCGTCGCCTTCCATGCCCAGGTCGTCGCGCAACAAGTTGAAGGTCAGGCCGCTCTGGTTCCAGAACCCGACGGGCAGCTCGTTCGGCGCCTTGACCCATAGATCGACGTCGTAGGGCATGTCGTTGGGCCAATGCATTTCAATCATCACGTTGCCGGGCGCCTTGGCTTCTTCCTGTTCTTTCTGGGGCGGCTGCAGATGCGGCAGCAGCATCACCACCATGGCGACGAAGCCGATCAGGGCCAGCAGGATGACGTCCCGGAAAACGGTGCCGGCGGTATCTTCGTCGTCGAAGGTGTCGAGTTCTTCCATGACGCTGTGCGGCGGCGTGCCGCCTCCCCCCGCCTATTCGGCGGCCCGGCGCCGGGCGGTATCGGCGGCGGGCAACGGGGCCTGCAAGGCGGCGGTCAACAGCCGCACCGTGCCCGTGGCCAGAATGCGGTGATTGACGATCAGCCAGACATAGAGGATCGAGCCGACCAGCGTCGTGTTGAGCGCCACGGACATGCCGCTGATCAAGGTCGCGACCATGGCCCCGACCTTGTTGGCGTCGGACGCGGCCGTCGGGTCGACCCCCGACAGCGCGATAATGAAGCCGATGACCGTGCCGATCAGGCCCAGCAGGACCAGGGCATTGGCGATATGGCGGACCACGACGATGCGGTTGGACAGGGTCAGACGCAGAATCTGCGCTGCACGGTCGGCCTCCCGGTCGTCATCGGCGGCGAGGGCGGCCATGTAGGCGGCTGCCGGCGACCCGGCCGACGGACGGCCGTCCTCGACCTCGACCGTCTGGCGGCCGGTCTGCCACACCTTCCAAGCCGCCAACGCCGCGCCATAGGCGAACACGGCGCAGATCACGCCGGTCAGTTCAAGAAGAGGGGCATTGATGATGGGGTCAAGCCAACCCTGAAGATAGGCGGCCCCGACGAACCCGAGGGCGACCACGTTGACCAAAAGGAAATGCGCGACAAGCAGATATCGGTACAGCACCGTCAGGCCACTCCCCTGCATCGGGGGTGCGGGCGTCCGCACCCGGGAACGCCGCCCTTATACCACGAACGGCCCGACGGAACTCTGATTTCGCGCGGCGCCGTGCAACGGCATTTATTTTCGCAACGCGGGAATAAACAAGTCACGCCAACTGTTGAGGGTTCAGGTAGGCCGGTATCCGAACCGGCGTTCCTGCATCATTGAGCCTGCCGTCATTCACCCAAAGATCGAGGAATCCATCCCCATGAAACGTTTGTTCACCGCCGCTGCATTTGCGGGTGCTCTCAGTGTCCTGGCTACCGCCGCCTTCGCCATGGCGCCGACCAAATCCATGACCACGGGCCTGGGTCCCGTGTTGACCGATACCAACGGCATGACCCTCTACACATTCAAGAAGGACAAGCCCGGAAAGTCCATGTGCAACGGCAAATGCGCCGTCGCCTGGCCGCCGCTGATGGCCGCCGCCGGCGCCAAGGCCGAAGGCGATTATTCTGTCATCACCCGCGATGACGGCACATCGCAATGGGCCTACAAGGGCATGGCCCTCTACGGTTGGGTCAAAGATCAGAAGCCGGGCGATACCACGGGCCACGGTTTCAAGAACGTGTGGGAAGTCGCCCGGCCGTAACCTTCCCCGCTCAAGCGGCCGGCGGGCAGGCAGGCTATACTGCCCGCCCGGCGCCGCCCCGCCGACGGCCCCATTTGAAAGCGCCCATCGCGCCCATGTCCATCGACCGCGACATCGAAGCCCTGATCCCCAGCCTGCGCCGGTTTGCCCGGGCGCTGTGCCGGGACGTGCATCTGGCCGACGATCTGGTTCAGGACACCCTGGAACGGGCCCTGTCGCGCCTGTTCCTGTGGCGTCGCGGCAGCAACCTGCGGGCCTGGATGTTCACCATCCTGCGCAACCAGTTCCTCAACGGGCGGCGCACGCGTTATGCCCCGGCGACGACTCTGGCAGCGGAGCAATGGGACGCCCTGCTGATCCATCTGCCCGAACAGCCCGCGCGCATGGCGGCGCGCGACCTGCTGCGCGCGCTCGACCGCCTGACCGATGACCAGCGCGAGGTACTGCTGCTGGTCGGGCTCGAAGGCCTATCCTACGACGAAGCCGCGCGGGTTTTGGACGTGCCCACAGGCACCGTGATGTCGCGCCTGTCGCGCGGCCGCGAAGCCCTGCGCCGCCTGCTTGACCGTGACGTCCCGCCCAAACTGCGAGAGGTGACTTCCAATGACCCGTGATCCGTTCACCGAGGACGAACTTCAGGCCTGGGTCGACGGCCATCTTGATCCCGCGCGAAACCAGGAGGTCGAGGCCTGGCTCCACGCCCACCCGGCAGAAGCCCGGCGTTGGCGCGGCCACAGGAACGACGCGGCCATCCTCCATGCCATTTTCGATCCGGCGCTGGACGGGCCCTTGCCCGCGCGCCTCGACCCCCGCGTCATCCGTGCCCGGTCATGGCGGCCGCAGGCGATGCGCGCGGCGGCGGCCGTGCTGCTGCTGGTGCTGGGGGCGGCTGGCGGCTGGCTTGCCCGCGGCGACATCCTGGGCCGCGACCAGATGGCCATGAGCCTGCCCCGCGACGCGGTTCTGGCGCACCGCGTGTTCGTGACCGAGGTCCGCCATCCGGTCGAGGTCGCGGCCGACCAGGAAGCGCATCTCGTCACTTGGCTGAGTAAACGCCTGGGCCACCCCCTCAAGGCGCCGCGATTGTCTGCTCAAGGGTTCGACCTGATGGGCGGGCGCCTGCTGGCGGCGGCGGGCGGCCCGGCGGCACAGTTGATGTACCAGAACGCGGAGGGCCGGCGCCTGACCCTCTACGTGCGTGGCGCCGGCGGCGGCGACACGGCCTTTCGCGTTGAACGCAATGAAGGCGTCTCCGCCTTCTACTGGGTCGATCGCGGCATGGGATATGCCCTAATCGGCGATCTTGACCGTAGCCGCCTACTGACCGCTGCCAACATGATCTATCGCGAACTGACGGAAAACCGCGTCCCCTAACGCCTGCCTGGGGGCACGCTCTTTTCCGGTCGACGGAAATCCTTGGCCCGCGCCCCGGCCGGCGGGTAATCTCTGGCGCAAAGAAGAACACTTCAACAATCCAGCGACACCAGGGAGCGCGATCCATGACGCCGGGCGCCCGCGTACAGGCCTGCATTGAACTGTTGGCGCAGATCGCCGCCGAGGCGCAGGACGCCAGCGCCGTCATCGACGCCTATTTCCGCACCCGCCGCTATGCCGGGGCCGGTGACCGCCGCACCGTGACGCACCGCGTCTATGAAAACCTGCGTCACCGCGCGCGCCTGGACTGGTGGATTCAGCGCACGGGCGTGGCGCTTGATTCAACGCCGCGCACCCGCGTCCTGGCCCAGATGGCGGTCTACGAGCGGGTCTCGCCGGACGAATTGGCGCGCCTGTTTTCGGGCACCCGGCACTGCCCGCCGACGCTCAACAACCGGGAACAGGAACTGGCAGAATCCCTTTACGGACGCCCGCCCATGCACATCGACATGCCCGACTGGGTGCGCCTGGAATATCCGTCGTGGATGGGCCCCTCGCTGCGCGCCATCTTCGGGCGGCGGCTGGAGATGGAACTTCAGGCCCTGAGCCAGACCGCGCCCGTTGACCTGCGCGTCAACACCCTGAAGGCGACGCGGGAACAGGTGCAGACCGCATTAACCGGCGATGGCATCGAGGTCGAACCGACGCCGTTGTCGCCCCTTGGCTTGCGGCTGCAATCGCGCGCCCGGCTGGGCGGCACCCATGCCTTCAAGCGCGGCCTGTTCGAGGTCCAGGACGAGGGCTCGCAGCTCATCGCGCTGCTGACCGGCGTGCGCCCGGGCATGACCGTCATCGATTATTGCGCCGGGGCTGGCGGCAAGACCCTGGCCATGGCGGCGGCGCTCGGGCCCGGCGGCGACAAGGGTGTCGGGGACGGCGCACCGCGCGGTCGCCTGATCGCCTGCGACGTGTCGCGCTACCGCATGGACCGCATGGCGCCACGCCTGAAACGCGCCGGCGCCGACATGGTGCGCCGGCAGGTCGTCGCGGCGCGCGACGACAGCTGGGTCAAGGCCAACCACGAAATGGCCGACCGGGTGCTGGCCGACGTACCCTGCACGGGCACCGGGGCCTGGCGGCGCAACCTGGACGCCAAATGGCGGTTCCGCCCCGACGACCTGGAACACCTGATCGAAATGCAGCGCCTGATCATGGTTCAGGCGGCCTCCCTGGTCGCGCCCAAGGGCCGGCTGGTCTACGCCACCTGTTCTTTGCTGCGCGAAGAGAATGAGGAACAGATCGACTGGTTCATGGCCGAGGTCCCCGGTTTCCGGGTCCTGCCGCTGGCCGAAGTCTGGACGGAAACCGTCGGCGGGCCGCCACCCAACGAAGGCGATTTTTTGCGCCTGTCGCCGGCATCGACGGGAACCGATGGATTTTTCTGCTCAGTTCTGGAAAAATCAGATTAACATTGTATACAAAATTACTCTGCCGGAGAGGAAACCATGCCCACCACAACCAACGACAACCTGCAACCTGCCCAAGGTGCCTCGTGTTGGACCGGCCCGCAGTTGGCCGGATCCCGTTCCTGGATCGTCGAAATGTCCGACGCGGACCGCGCCGCCATCATGGACGCGCTTGACGCCAGCGCCGGCTGCGATCCCCTGACCATGACCGCCGACGATTTTCCCGTCGGCGCATTTGCCGAGAACCTGGCCGACCTGCGCCGCGAGGCCGCCTTCGGCACGGGATTCTTCCTGTTGCGCACGGGACTAGGGAATTTGGACGAGGAACAGGCCCGGCGGATGATCTGGGGCATGGGCCAGTATCTGGGCATTCCGCAGATTCAGGACGCCCGCCGCACCCTGCTGCACGATGTTCGCGACACCGGCGCCAACCTGCAAAAGCAGGCCGACGTGCGCACCTATCAGACCAACGAGGCACAGCCCTTCCACAACGACGGCGGCGACATCTTCGCCCTGCTGTGCCGGCGGCAGTCGACGGGCGGCGGTAAGTCCCTGATCGTCAGCGCCCATACCGTGTTCAACGAAATTCTCCGCCGCCGGCCCGATCTGGCCAAGGTGCTGACGGAGCCGTTCTATTTCGACGCCCGCGGTCAGGCCCTGCCCGGCCGACCCTGGTATCAGGCCCTGCCGATCTTCCAGTTCCACGGCGGGCACTGGTTCGTGATGTACAAGCGCCACTACATCGAACTGGCCCAGCGGTCAGACGAAATCCCTCGCCTGACCGAGGCCCAGATCGAGGCCATGGACCTTTTGGACGCGCTTTGCGACGACCCCGGCTTCCATCTGTCGTTCGAAATGTCGCCGGGCGACCTGGTGGTCGGCAACAACTTCACCACCCTGCACGCCCGCACCGCCTTCACGGACCCCGATCCGGCGTCCGGCGAGAAGCGGCACATGCTGCGCCTATGGCTTGGCATCGAGGACGGCCTGGCGTTGCCGCCGGCCTTTGCGGAAACCCGGGAATTCGGCCCGCTGTTCGAAACAACACACCGTATCGCGATATAAAATTTCTTCCGTTGACACAATACCGGAATTTTATTATCGAAATTAACGATTCGTTATGGCATTGTTGCTACGCTACCAGAAGGTGGAAACGCCTTGTGTGGCGGAAACGTCGGACGAGGCATCGGCGCCAGGGTTTGGAACCTTGGCCCGGGTTGTTCGTTCATCGGGAGAAGACAGATGAAACAGGCCCAGCACACGCAAGCCCCCCGCGAAAGCGATCATCCGTTGGAAGGCCCGCATCCGACCGACTGAGGCCGGGTCCGTCCTTTCCGGACGTTCCGCGTCCGCGTCTCGCCCCGATCATTCTCGCCGCGCCGTCGCGGCCGGCAACCGGACAGGTCGGCCTCGGTAAAGACATTCCCCCACCTTTCCGCTAAAAATCTCGAACGAGGCCCAACACCCAGGGAGCACGCCATGAGTTCCTACGAAGACGACCTGCGCCGCCAGCAGCAGTTCCTGCGCAAGGCCGAATTGCTGATTTCCCAGGCCAACCGCGAAATCATCGGCCCGATGATTCCCGAAATCACCGAGGCCCGTGTCATCAACTTCGCCCGCGCCGTGGCCCATCTGCGCGGCCGCTACCTGCAGGCGGCCTTCAACATCTCCAACGTCGCCGAGGGCGAAGCGCCCTCCGACGCTGAGATCACCAACCTGCGCAAGTACCGCGACATTTACGAAGAAGCGCGGAAGGCTTATGAGGAACTGACCCACGCCATCGAGCGCGGATACATTCACATCGCCGAATAAAACCAGCCCGAAAGACTGAACTTTCTCATCATGGACCACGCAGCCCTCGCCCAAGACGTGGCGGCCCTCGCCGCCAAAGCCCAACGCCTGGAAACTCCCGGCCCCAACGGCCCCGCGGTCTGGCACCGCTGGGAAGGCGGCGGCCCGACCCTCGTGCTGCTGCACGGCGGCTGGGGATCCTGGACCCATTGGTATCGCGCCATTCCCCTGCTGACGCCGCATTTCACGCTGCTTGCCCCGGATACCCCCGGCTTCGGCGACAGCGGCGCCCCGCCCAAGCCGACCTCGCCCGACGACATCGCCGACATCCTGGTCGCCGGTCTGGACCAGCTTGTGCCCGCGGGCGAGACCTTCCACCTCGCCGGGTTTTCCTTCGGCGGCCTGATCGGCAGTGTCGTCGCGTCTAAAACCCCCGGTCGCTGCCGCAGCTTCGTCATGGTCGGCGCCAGCGGCTTCGGCGTGCTGCACGCGCCGCCCCAGGGCACGGCCCTGGCCGAGGACGGCATGACCGATGACGAGATCGACGAGTTGCAGCGCCGCAACCTGCAAATCCTCATGATGCGCGACCCGGCCAACATCGACGACCTGGCCGTGCACATTCATCGCCGCAACCTGGAACGCGGCCGCATCCGCTCGCGGCCGATCTCCCTGACCGACCGGCTGCTGCGCGCCCTGCCCGACATCAAGGCCGCCATGGCCGGCATCTGGGGTGAATACGACATCACGGTGATGGGCCAGGAGGGCCTGGACAAGCGCCGGGAAATCATCCACAGCTTCCAGCCCGACGCCCCCTTCCACGTCATCAAGGGCGCCGGCCATTGGGTGATGTACGAAGCGGCGGAGGAATTCGCCGACACCCTGACGGGTACCCTGAAGACCCTCGCCCCCTACTGACCCCGCCCTTAAGCCGTTGCGTCGCCCCCGTCCTCGGCCAATAATCGAGGCGAGGGAAGCAACGGAGGCATTGGGCAATGGCGGGCGTGCTCGACACCCTGACGGATTTGTACCGGGAGCAGATGGCGCGGCACCAGAACCGCCCGTTCCTGGAGGCCGTGATGTCGGCCGCCGCCCTGGTCTGCGCCGCCGACGGGCAGGTGACGTTTCCCGAACGCATGCGCCTGGACCAGATCGTCGAGGCCATCAAGCAGTTACAGGTGTTCGACCCGCACGAGGCCGTCGATCTGTTCAACGACTACACCGCGGAAATCCAGAACGATCCCAAAACAGGGCGCGAGGCGGCGTTCCGGCGCATCGAACCCGTGGCCGACAATCCGGAGACGGCGTCACTGATCCTGCGCGTCTGCATGGGCATCCTGGAGGTCGAGGGCGAAGACAATCTGACCGAACAGATCGAGGTCGTCAGCCTGTGTTCGCGGCTGGGGATCGAGCCGAAGGACCTGGGCCTCTACGTCGACGACCTGCCGCACATCCCGGACGAAAAGGCATGACCCGCCCATGGAACCGATAACGTGGAACCGTTGACCGCCCTCGCCGTCGCCCTGGGCTCCGCCTGGGGCAGCGGGCTGAACCTCTACGCCACCGTGCTGGTGCTGGGCGGGCTCGACGCCTTCGGCGTGATCTCCCTGCCGGACAGCATGGCCGTCTTGTCCTCGACCTGGGTGCTGGCGGCGGCGGCGCTGCTGTATTTCATCGAATTCTTCGCCGACAAGATCCCCGGCCTGGATTCCATCTGGGACCTGATCCACACCTTCATCCGCATTCCGGCGGGGGCTCTCATGGCGGCCGGCGCCGTGGGCGGGCTGGATTTCATGAACGACGAATTGCAGACCGTGGCGGCGCTTCTGGGCGGCGGCATGATCGCCGCCGGGACCCACGCCGCCAAGGCCGGAACGCGCGCCGTCATCAACACCTCGCCCGAGCCGTTCACCAACTGGGGCATGAGTTTATTCGAAGATTTCCTGGTGTTTGGCGGCCTGACGCTGGCCGTGTTCAACCCGGTCGCCTTCCTGATCGGGCTCGGCCTGTTTACCCTGCTGGTGATCTGGCTGGTGCCCAAGATTTGGCGCGGCATCGCCCGGTTCTTCGGCGGCTACAAGGACCCGGAAACCCTGCGCCACCCGGAGCAGGAGGGGGCTGCCTGGGGCATGGGATCGGCCGGATTTTCCGGCGGTCCCGGCGACTGGTCCCCGCCGGGCGGCCGCAATGGGGAGAGCGGCACGGACGCGCCCACCACCGGGACGTCCGACATCGCCAAACGTCCGGGGACGGACCCCACGCCTTAAACCACGTTGGTCGGGCTGCCCTTCCGGAAATTCTCGATGTTGCTGATCAGCTGTTCGACCATGGCGCCGCGCGCCGTATGCCCGGCCCAGGCCGTGTGCGGCGTCAGGATGAAGTCGGGCCGCCCGACCAGCGCCATGAAGGGGTGATCGGCGGGCGGCGGCTCCGACGACACGACGTCCATCCCCGCGCCCGCTATCAGACCCTCGGTCAGGGCTTGGACCAAGGCCTCCTCGTCGATCAGCCCGCCCCGGGCCGTGTTGATGACCAGCGCCGACGATTTCATGCGCTTGAATTCGTCGAGCCCGATCATGCCGCGCGTTTCCGGCGTCAGCGGACAGTGCAGGGTCAGCACATCCGCCGTCTCAATCGCTTCGTCCCAGGGGATCAGGGGGGCGTCGGGCGCGGCATCGCCCTTGCGGCCGACGAACACGACCTCCATTCCGAAGCCCTTTGCAATCGTGGCGACGCCCTGGCCGAGCGACCCCCGCCCGACCACGGCCAGCCGCGTGCCGTACAGGTCGCGCAGCTCGTGGGTGAAGAAGGTGAAGGTCCCGGCCTGCTGCCACCTGCCCGCCTTCACGTCGGCGAGGTAGCCGAGGATCTGGCGCCGCAAGGTGAGGATCAGGCCGAAGGCGTGTTCGGGTACCGAGTGTTCCGCATAGCCCCGCACGTTGCACACGGTAATGCCGCGCGCCTTGGCCGCCGCCAGATCGATGATGTCCGTGCCCGTGGCGCAGACGGCGATCAGCCTGAGCCCCGGCGCGGCATCCATGTCGGCGGCCCCCACCTTGACCTTGTTGGTGACCACGATGGTCGCGCCCTTGATGCGGGCCGCGACGTCGCCCGCCCGGGTCTCGTCATGATCGATCCATTGGTGAGGGAAATCGGGCGCGCGCAGGTCCGTGCCGGGGGCGAGGGAGGCGCGGTCGAGGAAGACGATGGTGTCGGTCATGGCGGGAAACTTTCGGGCTGGGTGTCAGACCCCATACTTATCGACGGCCCGGTCGTTCCATTCAATGCCGATGCCGGGTTTTTCCGCAGGACGGCAATGGCCGTCGATCACGGGAAGCGCTTCGGCCAGGACAGGTTCGGCCCAGTCCACGTATTCCAGCCAGTGGCGGGTCGGCGTCGCGGCCAAAAGGTGGACGCTGACCTCGGGATAGAGATGGCTCGACAGCGGCAGGTTGGCCGCCGCCGCCAGCTTGGCCGCGCCCATCCAGCCGGTGACGCCGCCGATCTTGCCCGCGTCGGGCATGAAATAATCGCAGGCGCCCGCCGCCATGCATTTCGCCATTTCGCCGGGGAACCAGCAGTTCTCGCCCGTCTGCACCGGAGTCTTCACCACCGCGCGCAGCGCCGCATGGCCGTAGAAGTCGTCGTAATGCACCGGCTCCTCGACCCAATAGAGCCCCTCGCCGTCCAGCGCCTTGACCCGGCGGATGACCTCCTCGACCTCCTGGCTTTAGTTGTAGTCGCTCATCAGGCGGGCGTCGGGGCCAATCGCCGCCTTGACCGCGTGAACAACCGCGACGTCCTCTTCCAGGGTCGGATAACCCAGGCGGACCTTCACGGCGCCGAAGCCTTCGTCCAGCAGGTCACGGGCTTCCTTGCCCGCCGCCTCGGCGCCGATCATGCCGAGGCCCTTGGAGTTGTAGGCGGGCGTGGCCGCTGCATCGGCCCCCAAGGCCTTGTAGAGCGGTTGCCCTTTAGCCTTGGCCGCCGCATCCCACAGCGCCATGTCAAGGCCGGAGATCGCCTGCCCCGCCACGCCCTTGGCGCCCAGCAAGCGAAAGGCGGCCCAGAGTTCCGCCTGAACCGCCTGGGGGTCGAGCGCCTTACCCGTCACCTTATCCGCCAGCACGTCGTACATCGCCATGATCGGCTTCAAGGCCCAGGCGTGATAGGCGAAGGAATAGGCCCGGCCGAAGATGCCCGATGCCGTTTCCACATCGACCAGCACCAGGGGGGCTTCGGATACCGCGCCGCCGGCCGTCGCCAACGGCCGGCGCATGGGCACGACCACGGGCCGGGCGCGGAGGGCGGTGATGGTTTCCGTCATTGGTCGGTCCCTTGAATTCTGTCCAGGCGCAGGCGGTGGCGTGGATCGGTGATGCGCCAGACGGCGGCATAGATCGCCAGGACGGCGCCGATCCCGGTGGCCCCGCCGATCAGGAACATGACCAGCAGTTGGTACTTCACGGCCTCCACCGGGTCGGCGCCGGCCAAAATCTGGCCCGTCATCATGCCCGGCAAGGCGACCACCCCGGTCGCCGCCATGGAATTGATGGTCGGCATCAGGGCGGTTTTGAGGGCGCGGCGGACGAAGGGCCGGAGCGCCACCTCGCGCGGATATCCCAGGGCGATCTGCGCCTCGACGGCCCAGCGTTCGCGGACGACCGTGTTGAACAAGGTGTTGAGGCCCAGGCTGATCCCGGTCATCGCATTGCCCAGGATCATGCCCAAGATCGGCACCGCATAGCGCGCGTCCCACCACGGGTCGGGCTTCAACTGCGTCGTCAGGGCCAGGCAGGTCACGGAAACGGCGGCGAAGGTCATGGTCGAGACGCCGATCCCGTAGGACCACCATCCGGTCAGCTTGCGGTCCTGGCGGTTCATGATCTCGTAGCCGGCGAAGCCGACCATGATCGCCACCACGCCGAGCGTCAGCCAGGGCGACTGCTGCGCGAACAGGGCCTTCAGCACCAGGCCGACCAGCAGCAGCTGCACCGTCATGCGGAGTGCTGCGATGGCCAGCGAGCGGGTAATGCCGAGGCCGAGCCACAGGGAAATCCCGCCGTTGACGACCAGCAGCAGGGCCGCCAGGGCCAGGTCGAACGCGGTCAGGGGAATGGCCTGGCTGGTCATGCGGACAGCCTGCCATCGGTCATGGTCAACAGCCGCTTGCCGAGCCGCGCCGCCTGTTCCTTGGCATGGGTCGCAAGGATCACGATGCCGCCGTCCATCAGGAAGTCGTGGATGACCCCTTCGACCAGGGCCGTCGCCGCCTGATCCAACGCCCCCGTGGGTTCGTCGAGCAGCAGCACGCGCGGCCCGCGGTCGAAGGCGCGGGCGATGGCCAGGCGTTGGCGCTCGCCCGTCGACAGGCGCGACACGGGCCAGGTCAGGGTCTCGGCCTTGAATCCCAAGCGCCGGAGCACGCCGGTAACCGCTTCCCGGTCTTCGAAATGATCGCCGACGCGGTCTTCCCACCAGCCCGATTCCGGGCCGACATACATCACTTGTCGGCGCCACTCGGGGCCGGTCATGGACATGCGTTCATGGCCGTCCAGGGTGACCTCGCCCTCCGCCGGGTCGAGGTCGGCCAACGCCCGCAGCATGAGACTTTTCCCCGAGCCCGAGGGTCCCATGACGGCGATGCAGTCGCCCGCTTCCAGGTCCAGGTCGTCAACCTGCACCAGGCGGGCGCGGAGGTTTCGGATCGACAGCATGGAAGCGATATTAGGCGGCGGCCGGGGGTGTGGCCAGCGGGCAAAACAAGGGCGGGGCGGTTTACTTGGCGCCCGTCTCCCACAGGCCGCGGCGCTGGGCCTTGGCCTGGGCCTCGTGGCCGGTATAGCGTTCGGTCGCCGAGGCGTCGGCCCTGGCAAAGCCGCCGGCGACCATGTACTGGCCGATGTCCTCGTCGCCGAGGAAGCATTGCGCCGCGATCACCCCGCCGAACTTGCTTTCCTTTTTCTCGCAACGGACCTCGCCGGTCTTGACCTTTTCCTGCAGTTGCGCGGCGGCATACAGGCCGCAGCGGACCATCCGTCCCGACGGGTGCGGGCACAACTGATCCAGACCGAAGGCGGTGATGCCCCAGAGATCGACGATCTGGCCCTCGATGCATTTGGTGTGGCGGCGCGTGCCGCCGATCATCAGGGTGTCGCCGTCCATCACGCAGGCGCGCCCCTTCAGTCCCCCATCATCGCCGTCGGGCGAACAGGCGACAACCAGAAGCAACAGGCAACCCGTTACGGCCAAAGCATTTTTCATGGCGGACATATTACCAGAATCCGAAATAATCGGCGATATGGACGAAGGTCATCCCCGTCCGCGGTCTGGAATCCCTTGACCTCGTCCGCGTTAACCCCCAGATTCCCCTTGTTCCGACGGGGGGCCCCGATAGGGGGCTGAGATTCCGACGGTCGTCCGACGTTTGCAAAAGCGCAGGGCGGCAACGCGGTGACCCTTCGAACCTGATCCGGAGCAATGCCGGCGTAGGGAACGGAACCCCCAAAGGGGCTCTCTTATTCTTTTTCCCTTAAGCGCCGTTCGTTATCCGGATCGCATGAGCGACCATTCGATAACGCGACCTTGGGAGTCCAGATTCATGAACGTCATCCGCAAGCCCACCACCGGCGATGTCACCACCGGGCCGCTGCCCGCGTCGAACAAGATTTTCGTCGAGGGAACCCTGCCGGGCGTCCAGGTGCCCATGCGCGAAATCCACGTCCACGAAAGCGCCATGGAAGCGCCGACGGTGGTCTACGACACCTCGGGCCCCTACACCGACCCTAAGGCCTATATCGATATCGAGGCCGGCCTGCCCAAGATCCGCCAGGAATGGATCGAGGCGCGCGGCGACACTGAACCCTATGACGGCCGCGACGTTCGCCCGGAAGACAACGGCAACGTCGACGACGACCACCTGGTCCCCGAATTTCCCGTGCGCAATGCGCCGCGCCGCGCCATCGGTGACACGCCGGTGACGCAGATCGCCTACGCGCGCCAGGGCATCGTGACGCCGGAAATGGAATACATCGCGATCCGCGAAAACATGCTGCGCGAACGCCTTCCGGCGGAGGTTCTGCGCAAGGCCCGCGATGGGGCGGAAAGCTTCGGCGCCTCGATCCCCGATTTCATGACGCCCGAATTCGTGCGCGACGAGATCGCCCGCGGCCGCGCCATCATCCCCAACAACATCAACCACCCGGAAACGGAGCCGATGATCATCGGCCGGAACTTCCTGGTGAAGATCAACGCCAACATCGGCAACTCGGCCGTGACGTCCTCGGTCGCCGAGGAAGTCGACAAGATGGTCTGGGCCATCCGCTGGGGCGCCGATACGGTCATGGACCTGTCGACCGGCCGCAACATCCACAACATCCGCGAATGGATCATCCGCAACTCGCCGGTGCCGATCGGCACCGTGCCGATCTATCAGGCGCTGGAAAAGGTCGACCGGGCCGAGGACCTGACCTGGGAAATCTACCGCGACACTCTGGTCGAACAGTGCGAACAGGGCGTGGACTATTTCACCATCCACGCCGGTATCCGCTTGAAGCACATCCACCTGACCGCCGACCGGGTCACCGGCATCGTCTCGCGCGGCGGCTCGATCATCGCCCAGTGGTGCCTGGCGCATCACAAGGAATCGTTCCTCTACGACCATTTCGAGGACATCTGCGACATCATGCGGGCCTATGACGTCACCTTCTCCCTCGGTGACGGCTTCCGCCCCGGCTCCTCCGCCGACGCCAACGACCGTGCCCAGTTCGCCGAACTGGAAACGCTGGGCGAACTGACCCAGGTCGCCTGGAAAAAGGACTGCCAGGTGATGATCGAAGGCCCCGGCCATGTGCCGATGCACAAGATCAAGGTCAACATGGAAAAGCAGCTCGAGGTCTGCGGCGAAGCCCCGTTCTATACCCTGGGGCCGCTCGTCACCGACATCGCGCCGGGATATGACCACATCACGTCGGGCATCGGGGCGGCCATGATCGGCTGGTTCGGCACCGCCATGCTGTGCTACGTGACGCCCAAGGAACACCTCGGCCTGCCCGACCGCAACGACGTCAAGGAAGGCGTGATCACCTACAAGATCGCGGCCCATGCCGCCGACGTCGCCAAGGGCCACCCGGGGGCTGCGGCGCGCGACGACGCACTCAGCCGCGCGCGCTTCGAATTCCGCTGGGAAGACCAGTTCAACCTCGGCCTCGACCCGGACCGGGCCCGTGACTTCCACGACCAAACCCTGCCCAAGGACGCGCACAAGACCGCGCACTTCTGCTCCATGTGTGGGCCCAAGTTCTGCGCCATGGAAATCACCAACCTTGTGCGCGACTACGCCAAGGAGGGCATGGACGAGATGTCGGAGAAGTTCAAGGAAGAGGGCGCCGAGCTCTACAAGGAAGACTATCTCGACAAGAAGGCGGCAGCGGGCGACGACGACTGAGTCACCCGCGACGCCTTGGCGTCCACCATCAAGTTAGCACCCGGGATAGCCCGGGACGAAAGGCCGCGTATCTTCGATGCGCGGCCTTTTTGGTGGGCATGGGCGATAAAATAAGCGCCTGTCATTGTCTCAGAATCACGGACGCTCGTTCGAGTCGGGAATATACTTCCGCAAGCAAACTGCCTGAGCCTGGGGTGCTGAACGACGTTCTCAGATGGTCTCTTACATGAACGAGATTTAATATCCTTGCTCGTTCCTTTGAGCGCAATTGCTGAATCTTGAGTCCAGCTTGTGTCTCCAAATTATCAATTTCTTCTTCTACACTATTGAGACGATTACGCCCTATTTCCCATACACCAACAATATATTTATATTCTAATGACGAATTGAAAATACTCGGAGTTCTCATTTGCGATATTTTACTCATAATTAATTCTCGTGACTCCGCAACATTACCTGTGCCCAGGCAAAAATCCTGACATTGCTTCGGGTAAACCGCCTTCAAAACAACAAGTAACCCCAATACGGGACAATGTGGGATCTGCCCCGTGGGCGCGGAACGAATGACCAAATTTATCTCGGTAAAGCACCTGATTTGTTGTCGCGGCGAAAGCATAAAAAACTCCGCTGCTTCAGCGAACCAAGCCGTAAGTTGGAGGGGATTAGAGAAGTCGTTTTCTTCCGCTGGCTTTTCAAAACCGGCAGACCCTTCAAGGCCGTATAGAGACAGTAGGTAGGTTGCGAATGCATAGTAGTCCGGCAAGGGCAATTGGAAACGCCAGTCGAAAAACCTTGAAAAATAACCAGGTCCGTTCATGTCAGACCCGTATATTGTCTTCACAGTTTCTCTAAGTTGGGTTTCATCGACAGCCAAAATAAAAATTACACCAGGAACTGAAAACAAATGTTTTATCGATTCCAGGACCTCCAAGGCGTAATTCGGCCTACAACGATCAAGTTCGTCGACAAAGATAATCAATTTGCGCTTTTGTTTGTCGTTCTCATTCTTAGTCAATTCCTCGACAAGCTTCTCAACTTCGTTCCTAAATGCTGACATTGAGACTTCCGCAGCCTCTTGAGCTGCAAGTGCCTCTTCGGCCATCGCCGAGGTTAAATTTTCGATATCTTCTTCATTTAGTTCAAATTCTTTGAGCGCCTTGATTTCCTCGTCTCCAATTAATTTTCTAGCAATCACACGAGCAAGCATCGGACCAGCTTTATGACGAATGAACCCTCCAGATTTTGAAACCAATTCGCTGATTCTGTTTTTGATTTTTGTTTTTGATACTCCCTTGGCTTGCTCGACCAATTGTGACTTCAGCGAAGACATAAATGCGGCGAGAGCGTTTTCGGAAAAATCAGTTTCCCAAGCATTAAAATATGCAGTCTTAAAGCCGTGATTGTTTAGATCGCACTGCCATCGTTTAACGAAATCCGTCTTCCCCATGCCGTACTCAGCGTTCAAGCTAATAACGAATGGTTGATCGATGCTGGCGATAATGGGGGTCAAATAGTCAGCGATTTGCTTTCGTTTTAATTTATCTCCCTGCCAAACGTTAGCGGGATCAATTTCGGATACATCATGCTTTTTAAGAAACATGGCCCCCCTCAAACGCCTGAATTTTAGCAAATCTCAATATACTCGCCCCATTTGTCTTTTACGAGTAACTGAGCTCATATTGCCTCCTCGAAATGCGGACAGGCCGGGCAATGCCCGGCCTTTTTATTTTCCGCCCGTCCCGTGGTGGCATGACATTCATCAATGCCGGCCGCGCCTCGGAAGCTTAGTAAGCCCGTAATGAAGTATCCAAGCGAAAGGCCAGCCTCATGACCGCCTCCCAGGAAACGAAGAGAATCAGCCGCTACCCCGTCCCGGACGTCATGGACCTGCCCGACGACCTGCGCGACATGATCTTGGCCGTGCAGGAAAAGGCCGGCTTCGTGCCCAACGTGTTTTTGGTGTTGGCCCATCGGCCGGAGGAGCTGCGCGCCTTCATGGCCTATCACGACGCGCTGATGGAAAAGGACGGGGGCCTTTCCAAGGCCGAGCGCGAGATGATCGTGGTCGCGACCTCGGCCAGGAACGATTGCCTGTACTGCGTGGTCGCGCATGGTGCGATCCTGCGCATCCGGGCGAAGAATCCCTTGATCGCCGATCAGGTCGCCGTGAACTACCGCAAAGCCAACATATCGCCCCGCCAGCGCGCCATGCTGGACTTCGCCATGAAGGTGTCGCGCGACGCCGGCGCCGTCGAGGACGCGGACCTGGAGGCCCTGAAGGCCCACGGCTTCGACGCCGAGGACGTCTGGGACATCGCCGCCATCGCGGCGTTCTTCGCGCTGTCGAACCGCATGGCCAACTTCACCGCCATGCGGCCCAACGACGAATTTTATACCCTGGGGCGGGGCTGAGGCGGTTGGCCCCCTTGTCCGTGGCCGCCCTAGGCGCCGCCGGCAAAAAATGCCCGCAACGCCGTCAGGGTCTCGCCCGGCGATTCCTCGGGCAGGAAATGCCCGCCGGGGACGCCGTG
The DNA here is from genome assembly GCA_963976055.1 of uncultured Alphaproteobacteria bacterium. Lineage (GTDB taxonomy): Bacteria > Pseudomonadota > Alphaproteobacteria > Rhodospirillales > Casp-alpha2 > UBA1479. The sequence continues at coordinate 13,057 of CAXBJB010000006.1, read as the reverse complement.
GCCCGTTACGTCATCAGCCCAGGTTTTCCAGATATCCAGCACCGAGACGGGCTTATCGGGCCGGCCCCGGTCGCCCCATAGCACCAGGACGGGGCAGGTGATCTTACGCCCCGCCGCCCGGTCTGCGGCGTCCAGCTTGCGGTCGATGGCATAACCGGCCCGGTAGTCTTCGCAGGTTGCGTGAATCATCGCCGGATCGAAACAGCGGATATATTCCGCCATGGCGGCATCGTCGAAACAGCCGTCGATCTTGGTCCAGCTATCGGCGACATGGCGCAGGAAGAATTCGGGATCGTTGCCGATGAGCCGTTCCGGCAAGGGGGCGGGCTGAGCCAGGAAATACCAGTGGAAGGACGCCTGGGCGCCGCCGACCTTCATGCGTTCGTACTGTTCCACCGTCGGCACGATGTCCAACACCGCCAGCCTTGTCACACGGTCGGGATGATCCAGGGTCAGCCGATAGGCCACCCGCCCGCCGCGGTCGTGGCCGGCGACATGGAATGTCTCATGGCCCAGCGCCGCCATGACCTCGACCAGATCCCGCGCCTGCTCGCTTTTGCAATAGGGGCGGTGGTCGTCGTCCGATGGCGGTTTGCCGCTGTCGCCGTAGCCGCGCACATCCGGACAGACGACCGTGAACGTCTCGGCCAGGGCGGGGGCGACCTTGTGCCACATGACATGGCTCTGCGGATACCCGTGGATCAATAAAAGCGGCGGGCCGTCACCGGCCCATCTCAAGTTGATTTCCGTGCCGTTGGCGGCGATGCGCCTGCTTTTGAAATTTTCGAACATCATCCTGTCCGGTCCGTTTCCGCCGCCCTGATCCGGCGCCCAAGGTTCAGGCCGACAGATACGCGTTCCGAAACGCAATCCGGCATTCCGCCGGGTTGAAGTTGCGCTTGAACGCCGTGGGGTCGCCGGGCAGCACGCGGCACCACAGGAAGCGCGGGCCGGGGGCCGTGCGGATGAAGTCGTGGGCGTCGGCGATCTGATCGGCCGAGGTGATTTCCTTGACGCTTGCGATGCCCGAGCCCTGGGCGATCATCGCGAGGTTGGTGCGCTGCGCCGTGTGGCCTTCCTGGCCGCCCGTCTCGCCATGGGTGCCGTTGTCGATGCAGACGATGGTGAGGTTGGCCGGGCCCTGCGTCGCGACCGTGTTGAGTGAGCCCAGGCCCATCTGCAATTCGCCGTCGCCGGTGATGACGGCGACCTGTTTTTCCGGGGCCGAGAGCGCCATGCCCAGGCCGGTGGCGACGGCGGAGCCCATGCAGCCCGCCATGGTGAACAGGTTGGGGCCGTCGTTGGTCAGCCCGGCGGCATCCTTGGATGAGCCGGCGAGGCCCGAGACGAACAGCCAGTTATCCTGGTCCGGGAACAGGGGAGCCAGAAGGTCGCGGCGGTCGAGGGTAATCTTGGTCATGTCATGGCCTCCGGCCGAAGAGAAAAAGTTTGAGCCACAGAGGCAGTGAGGCAATGAGAAGGGGAAAAAAAATCGGCTTCTCAATGCCCATCTCACCGCCTCACCGTCTCAGTGGTGAACCTAGAAAGCCTTCGCGCCCAGAAACTTCTGGGTCAGGATCAGGGCGGCGCCCTGACAGTTGCGGAAGGCGGCGTTGATGGCGGCCTGGGCGGCGGCCTCAAGCTCGTCGCGGCGGTCGACGTGGAACACCGCGACGCCCATGGCTTCGAGGATTTTGTCGACGGCCTGACCCATGGGGTACTGCCAGGGGTTCTGTTCGCCATAGTCGCCGCGCATGGAGACCATCATCAGGCAGGGAAAGTTTCCGCCCTTGGAAAAGCTGAGATAGTTGGGGCAGTTGCCGACGCCCGACGACTGCATCATCAGCACCGATTTCTTGCCGACCAGATCGGCGCCCGCCGCCATGGCGACGCCCTCTTCCTCGGTGGTCAGCAGGACCAAGCGGGTTTCGTTGTCTTCCTCGGCCAATTCGGCCAGGCGCGCGTTGCCGGCGTCGGGGATATAGGTGAACAGGTCCACGCCCGCGTCCTTGAACTGACGGAACAGAACCTGCGACCATTCATCGTGGGGATGCGTGGACATCGTGTTTGCTTTCCTCCCATGGTCCGGCGTTACACCGGTGGTGGGCGGTCTGGGCCGCCCTTCATCATCATTGTATACAATCCCGGCGGGCCGGGCGGAACCCCCCTCGTGCGGCGGAACGCCTGCCCGGTTTCCGCCCGCGCCGGGGCGCGCTAACATGCCCTCCGAATGAGAACGGGAGACGCACCCATGAAAGCCCTTTTCGGCACCCTTGCCATCTTCGTGTTCGCCCTGGCCTTGCCCGCCGCCGTCGGCGCCCATGACACGGGCAAACTGCACTTTCACGGCGAGCAGTTGGGCCAAAGCCCGGGCCATCTGTGTTTCCGCAACTGTATCGAACAGAACGGGGCGGACGCCAAGGCGTCCTGCGCCCTGCAATGCGGCGTGGCGGGCAACCAGGGCCAGGGGATGGGCCAGGGACAGAAGGACTGCGGCACCCTGTTCAAGCAATGCCGCACGGCCTGCGGCACGGACAAGGCCTGCCAGACCCAGTGCCGCGAGGCGCGCAAGCAGTGCTATTAGATTAAGACCGGCGCCGGCTACTTCCCGCCCGCGAGGATTTCCTTACAAATGACCGCCATCTCGCCCATGGCGGCGTCGTTCAACGGCTGGCCGTTGAAAGTCATGGCGCCGGTGTTGATGTTGAAGCGCACGGTGCCGACGTTCAATTCCATGCCTTCGCTTTTCGCCACGGTCTCGCGCGCCGCGAGCGCCGCCGTGTCTGCGGCGGCAGCGGCCGAGGCCGCCGTCGCGGCCTTCGTGCGGGCCGACTGGGCCGTGGCGTCGGGGGTATAGCCTGCGGCCTCGGCCGCCGATTGCGCCGCGTTGGCGCCGGAAAGCGCCGCGGAAACGTCATTGGCGGCGGCGGCGTTCTGGGTCGCGGTGTAATAGGTCTGGGTCGCCGCAAGATTTGTCTGCGCCGATGTGGCGGCGGCGGTCGCCGTGGCGGCGGCGGCGGCCAGGGCGGCATCGTTCGGGGCGGCATCGGCGGCGGCCTGGGCCGCCGTGGCATTGGCGGCGGCGGTGTCGTGGGCATCCTGGGCCCCGGCCACGGACAGGGCGGCGGAGGACACGGCGGCGTCGGTCGCGGCGGCGGATTTCTCGGCGGCCAGGGCGGCGGCCTTGTCGGCGGCCAGCTGTTCCTCGGCCCCGCCCAGATAGGCCGACAGGTTCTTGGTCACGTTGAATTCGAAGACGTCCGACAGAACCATCTTGAACCCGCCCGACAGGTCCGCCGGGGCCACGGCCTTGCCGCGCACGTCGACGCCGGGTTTGTAGGCGACGTCGCCGCTGGGCTGATGGCGAAGCAGCCGGCGGCAGTCCCGTTTCGTGATCCGCGCCTTGGCGTCGGTCGTCTTCGCTTCGGCTGCCGGGGCGACATCGGGAACAGTCGTCTGCGGCGTTTGCGCGGCGGCGGGACCGGCCAACAGGACGGCGGCCAGCACGGCGACCGTCGGCGAACAGGATGCGAATCTCAATGTCGTGATGGCCATATGCCCGTCCCTGACCCGATTGCAGTCATTTTCCCCGGATCCCGTGTCGATTCCGTTAACGGCGGACACTCCTGTCGCGCCGCCCGGCACAAGATATATGGGTGTGAATTCAACAAATTACATTATTGAGCGGCGCGTCTCTGAAAAAGGGGCGGCAACGTTCATCATTGAGTGATAATATTAACCATGCCCTTCCGTTGGATGCCTGGGGAGGGTGTTAGATAAAGGGGAGCAACGGTGAACCTCTATGTTGCAGGGGCCGCTCTTGGCACCACGGTGTCGGCGGCCGTCGCCGCCGTGTGGATTCTCGGTCCAGGCGGCTCGATCGACGGCGTGGGATCGCAATCCGCGGCGCGCGTCGATCAGATCTATGACATGCAGGTTTCGCCCTATTTGGCGCGGGTCGATTACCAGGGCGGATCGTCGGCCCTGGTGCCCATTTCCATCGCCTTCCGGGTAACCGACAAGCAGGCGGGCGCGGAATTCTGCCGCGACCTCGCGCGCGTCCAGATGGAAGTGAAATCCTTCATGCGGGCCAATGTGCGGGGGCCGTTCTCCTGGCCGAACATCGCCGCCTCGGGCCTGGACAAGCAACTGGCCGACCGCGTCAACAGCGCCCTCGGCCGCCATGTGGTCGACCGCGTGTTCATGGCCGCCGGGGATCAGGGCGTGGGCGAACGGCCAACCACTTGCGCCCGCCTGGCGCGCATGTAGGCGGGGCGCCGCCCGCCCCCGGTTCCCCAACGGATTTTTCCTTTGTGTCGGGACATCTCGGAGCGTGACTCGGGGGGTGGTTCGCGATAGAAGCACCCCATGTCTCAGGCGTCGCACCCCGATCTTCACGCGGAAAAAATCCTGATCGTCGATTTCGGCTCTCAGGTGACGCAATTGATCGCGCGCCGGGTCCGGGAATCGGGCGTTTACTGCGAAATCCACCCCTTCAATGCCGTCGACGAAGCCTTCATCCGGGCCTTCGGCCCCAAGGGCGTGATTCTGTCGGGCGGCCCGGCTTCCGTCCATGAACAGACGACCCCCCGCGCCCCTCAGGCCCTGTTCGACGCGGCCTCGGCCGTGGGCGACCTGCCCGTGCTCGGCATCTGTTACGGCGAGCAGACCATGGTCGCCCAGACCGGCGGCGAGGTCGAGCCCTCCAACCACCGGGAATTCGGCCGCGCCTTCATCCAGGTGACCGAGGACTGCCCCCTGTTCGCGGGTGTGTGGGCCAAGGGCGAAAAGCACCAGGTGTGGATGAGCCACGGCGACAAGATCATCCGCGTGCCCGCGGGCTTCCGCCCCGTGGCCGTGTCCGACGGTTCGCCCTTCGCCGCCATCGCCCACGAAAGCGGGCGCATGTTCGGCGTGCAGTTCCACCCCGAGGTCGTGCACACCCCCGACGGGGCCAAATTGCTGGCCAACTTCGTGCATAAGATCGCGGGCTGCGCCGGCGACTGGACCATGGCTGCGTTCAAGGACGAAGCGATCCAGAAGGTGCGCGACCAGGTCGGCACGGGCCGGGTGATCTGCGGCCTGTCCGGCGGCGTCGATTCATCGGTCGTCGCCGTGCTGCTGCACGAGGCGATCGGCGACCAGCTGACCTGCGTGTTCGTCGATCACGGCCTGATGCGGGAAGGCGAGGCCGATCAGGTCGTCTCCCTATTCCGCGATACCTACAACATCCCCCTCGTCCACCGCGACGCCTCGGACCTGTTCCTGGGCGAACTGGACGGCGTGACCGACCCCGAGGTCAAGCGCAAAACCATCGGCAAGCTGTTCATCGACGTGTTCGAGGAAGAGGCCAAAAACGTCGGCGGTGCCAAGTTCCTGGCCCAGGGCACACTGTACCCGGACGTCATCGAAAGCGTGTCGTTCACCGGCGGACCCTCGGTCACCATCAAGTCGCACCACAACGTGGGCGGCCTGCCCGAACGCATGGACATGGCCTTGGTCGAACCCTTGCGCGAACTGTTCAAGGACGAAGTCCGCGCACTCGGCCGCGAACTCGGCCTGCCCGAAACCTTCGTCGGCCGCCACCCCTTCCCGGGCCCCGGCCTGGCGATCCGCATTCCGGGTGCGATCTCGCGCGACAAGCTCGACATCCTGCGCAAGGCCGACGTGATCTACCTGGAAGAAATCCGCAATGCCGGGCTGTACGATACCATCTGGCAGGCCTTCGCCGTGCTGCTGCCGGTGCAGACCGTGGGCGTGATGGGCGACGCCCGGACCTACGATTTCGTCTGCGCGCTGCGCGCCGTGACCTCGACCGACGGCATGACCGCGGACTACTACCCCTTCGACCACGAATTCCTCGGCCGCACGGCCAACCGCATCATCAACGAGGTCAAAGGCATCAACCGCGTCGTCTACGACGTGACGTCCAAGCCGCCCGGCACCATCGAGTGGGAATAACCGAGCGCAGCCGGCCATCCAACCGGAGCGAACAGCCTTGCCAACGCCACTTAAAATGGCCTACGCCGCCGCACCGTTCTGGTTTCTTGCCGCATGCCTAAGCGGTGCCGCCGCAATTGCCGTCTTCGTCTTTCGCAGCGACCTCTTATGGCTTGAATATCAACCTGCGACCCTCGGCGATATTTACGCCCCGCCCCCCTCTGCAGGGGCCCGCATTTCCGGTTTCGACAAAAACGGCAACCGCCTGACCGTACGCCTGACCAACGTCGGCGCGTGCGAGCGCTGGCGGGTTGCCCGCGACGACGGCGCAACGCAAACCATCGACAGCCCGACCCCTATCATCACCCTCGCGCCGGGCCGTCACATATATCAGGTCGATCCCCTGGATTGCCGCGATTTGATCATTCCGCGCCCCCTGGAATTCGATATCGCCTTTACACCGCAGGCCGATGCACCAACAGACGCGCCGCACCCGGATTTGATCAATCTGTATCGCGCGCCCTTGGAGGTCGCTCCGCAGGCCGGCCCCGATTTCACACGCTGGATACCGCCGCTTGAGGATTATCCCGCCGCCGATACGGCACAGGCTCGGCAGTTTCTCAACCGCATTGGTGTCACGCCAGACATGACGTCGCGCGAGAAAATCACCGCCGTCTCGGTCGGCCTCATTGCGCGCATAAAATCAGGTCAACCTCCCGCCGATCTGGACACCATGTCGCCGATGCAGGTTCTGAACGTGGCCAAGGAAAAAGGGGTTCCCCTGTTCTGCCGCCAACGCGCCTTGATGAAAGCCTTTCTGTTGAACGTTGCCGGGGTGCCGACACGATTGGTTTGGTCCGGACGAACCATCGACGGTGTCCTTATGAGCAGTCATGCATTCACGGAAAGCTTCGTGGCCGAACAAGGCCGTTGGGCCTATTCGGATCTAAGCCATAATATCGACTATCTGACCGGTCCTAACGACCGCGTGCTGAACGCCGCCGACATGCTGTTCCTGATTTCCAGCGGCGCCCTATCCGATACGGCGGCGAAATGGTCGACCCGTCTCGCCGCATCCGGAGAACCCCGCGCCCCCCTTTCCGCCGACATACGCCATAGCTTGGCGGGTGTATTCACACGCAATGCAATCCTGCAATATTGGGGTGCGCATGATCGGTTCGCTCATCAAATAAACCCGCCGTTTGCGACAAAACTGACGTATCGCCTACGGCGCTATCTGTTTGAACCGACGCTGTATATCGGGCTACAACGCGGCTACACATTCCATTGGCTGCGCCTGGCAACCATCCTGGCCGCGCTCATCAGCATCGGCATGATGCTCGTCCGGTCTATACGTCGATGATCTGCAATTTCGCGTCCCCCTACCATCGCCATTTCCGACCGAGTTCCCTAAAGTCGTTCAATGACACCTATTGAGCGATTTTTAATATTAGGCATCCTGTTTCTCGGCGTCCTGCGGGTGCTCCTGGGCATCGTCGCAGACCATCCGGCCGTCGTCGGCCCCCAAGTTGCGGTTGAGCCCGCCATGGGTGAGCCGGATACCGCCCTGGACGGGGCCTACGACTGGAACCCGGCCACGTTCACCCGGCGCGGCATTCCGACCAAGCTGACCCTGACGACGGACGGCCGCGTGCCCGACGCCATGCGCCTGACCGACACGCAAAAGGCCTTCGTCTATGCGGCGATGATCGACAGCTACGACAGCCTGCTGACCCGCGCCCAGCGCGATTGCGCCACCGACATGCGTCGCGACATCGTGCGTTGGCAGGCCCGCCATGCCGCCATCATCGCCGACGCGGCACGGATCCTCGACCGTCTGACGCCCGGCCGGGACAGCGCCCGCCAAGCCCATGACGCCATGCCACGGGACGCCTTCGTCAAGCGGCTCTGCCCGACCATCGAGCACTACATCCGGACCGGCGCTTACGATCCCCATCCGGAAGCGGTCGACCGCCTGGCCCATGCGGCCCGCAGAACCGCACCGCGCTAACGGAACCCCACGAATCCATCCGTTTCGACGGCCGCAACGGGCCGCGCCGACGCCCGCCCGCCGCGGCGCGCCGGCTGTGAGGTATGCGAATTCGGCAGCCCATATGCCATTTCAGCGCATAAACACAATATATAGCCATAAATGGTCACAATTAAGCCATATATACCCCGTACTAAGGGCATACATACTTAAGGTCTATTGAATGTGAAGCCCCGCAAGCGTAGTTATCCACAGGCCCTTGACGTAAGAACAAAAAGAGAACATCTTAAGGGTCAGATTGGAGTTTGCCATGAACGCCCACCGCCAAGCCCAAGCCCTCCCGCAGCCGGATACCGGCTTCGACACCGACACCACCCAGCCCGACCGGGAAACGGTCGAGGTCACCTACTATCCCGTGCTGAAGAACCGCGCGCTCGGCCGCCGCATGACACGGACCTTCGCCGCGCGGCGGGGCGAAAACCCCTTCAAGGCCGCCGAACGGGAACTGGCGCGCCGCTACAAGGTGCGCGATTACCTGATCTTCGACGCCCATGTGGCGCAGACCGGGTTCCTTGAACGGGCTGAATTCTAAGAAATACTCTTGAGGATGCGGCAGCGGGCCGGCGTCAGCCGGCCTGCTGTTGCGCGACCTTGGCGCGGAACATGCCGAGAAGCTCGTGCAGTTCCTTGCTCAGCGCGCCCTGATGGCCCTTCAGGCCCTGCCGGAACACGGCCTTCATGGCCATGATGTGCACGCGAATGACGTCGAGGTCACGGGCCTTCAGGCGTGGCCGCCCTTCCAGATACTTGCACATCGAATCACCGACCACGGAAATCAGGGGAAAGCCGAAGCTGCCGCCCTGGCCGCGGGCCTCGTGGGTCATGTCGTAAAGCTGCTTGAGGCGCAACGGGTCGGCCCGCCCGGACCGCGAGGTCTCGACGAAGGACTGCCAGAGTTTTTCCAGGTCATCCACCGCCCAGCCCTGATATTGCCCGATCAGGTCGTCGGCGGCATTCACCGCCTGCAGGATGGCCTGTTCCATGGACGGCCCACCGGGGCGAACCTTCTGGCTGATGTGTTTCTGCGGTTTCAGGAAGCGGGTTTCTGCCATGACTACATCTTATTCGCTGGCGCGCCGTTCCTTGCCGCGGAATTCCCGCCGCTTGGATGACCGGCGGTCGGGGCCGAAATAGCCGCCCGTGGATTCCACGTACTGGCGCTTGTCCTGCACCGAGGTAACCAGACGCTTGTACAGCGACGCCGCCGAGATCGGCTTGGCCAGGAAGGAATTGATGCCGGCATCGCGCGCTTCCTCGACCCGCTTCATTTCCGTGTAGCCGGTCAGCATGATGATCGGCACGAATCGGTTGGGCACGTTGGCGCCCTTGCGGATACGTTCAACGAACTCCAGCCCCGACACGGGCGCCATGTTCCAATCGGTGATGATCAGGTCCGGATCCAGATTGACCACAAGGTCATAGGCTTCCTCGGCGTCGGACGACACCGTGACTTCCTTGATCCCGAATCCCTCAAGGAACGTACGTACAAGCTCGCGCATGTGGAAACTGTCGTCCACCACCAAAATCCGCAATGCGCTGAAATCGTATCCGTCGCTCATCGATGCTTTGTGACCGGCGGATGCCGGGGTGGCTCCCCAATTTGTTTCAAGGCTCATAGATCACTATCCAAACTTTTGACCCCAAGGGCAATCCTACAGCTTAAACTGACAAAAACCTGAACACTGGAGCACGATTTCGGGCGCGTTATTTGATGGTTGGTGCATTTGACCCGGCTTATACACGGATTGTTCGATGTCCCTTATATGACTTAAGTCGACATCGCCGCTTGCGATCCGCCCTCGCAATCCCAACTATATGAACCGATTTCTTTTTCAGGATGACACGGCCCATGCGGCGCGATCACGCTGACCCCGCCAACAGTCCCCGCCGGAACGACTGGCAGACCATCAAGACCCTGGCGCCCTACCTGTGGCCCGCCGGGGAACAGGCGCTGCGCCTGCGCGTCGTGCTCGCCATGATTTTCCTTGCCGCGGCGAAAGGGGCGAGCGTCGCCGTTCCTTATGTCTACAAACAGGCGATCGACGCCCTGGACATGAAGGACGGCGCGGTGATCGTCGTGCCGGTCACGATCCTGATCGCCTACGGCATCGCCCGCGTGCTGTCCCAGGCGCTGGGCGAACTGCGCGACGCCGTGTTCGCCAAGGTCGCCCAACGCGCCATCCGCCAGGCCGGGCTCAAGACCTTCCGCCACCTGCACCGGCTCAGCCTGCGCTTTCACCTGGACCGCAAGACCGGCGGCGTCAGCCGCGCCGTGGAACGCGGCACCAAGGGCATCGAATTCCTGCTGCGCTTCATGCTGTTCAACGTCGTGCCGACCCTGGTCGAGGTCGTCCTGACCTGCGGCATCCTGTGGTATCTGTTCGGCATCTGGATGGCGCTGGTCGCCTTTCTGACCATCGGCATCTACATCTTCTGGACGCTGGCCGTCACGGAATGGCGCATCCAGTTCCGCCGCACCATGAACGACACCGATAACGAGGCCAACACCAAGGCCATCGACAGCCTGCTGAACTTCGAGACGGTGAAGTACTTCGGCAACGAGGATCACGAAGGCAGGCGCTTCGACAAGGCGCTGGCGCGCTACGAGGACGCGGCGGTGAAGTCCAACACCTCCCTGGCGCTGCTCAACATCGGCCAGGGCGCGATCATCGCCGTCGGCCTGACGGTGATCATGTGGATGGCGGCGGACGGCGTGGTCGCCGGCACCATGACCATCGGCGACTTCGCCATGGTCAACGCCTACCTGATCCAGTTGTACATGCCGCTCAACTTCCTGGGCTTCGTTTACCGCGAGATCAAGCAGTCGCTGATCGACATGGAGCAGATGTTCCGCCTGCTGGACGAACATCCCGAGGTTGCCGACAGCCCCGGCGCGGTGCCGCTGGCGATCAAGGGCGGCGAATTGCGGTTCGAAGACGTGTCCTTCGCCTACGACGCCCGACGCCAGGTCCTGCACGACATTTCCTTCACCGTGCCGGCGGGTAAGACCGTCGCCATCGTCGGACCCTCGGGCTCGGGAAAGTCGACCATTTCGCGCCTGTTGTTCCGGTTCTATGACGTGTCCGGCGGGCGCATCACCATCGACGGCCAGGACGTCCGCGACCTGACTCAGGTGTCCTTGCGCGCCGCCATCGGCATGGTCCCCCAGGACACGGTGCTGTTCAACGACACGGTGTTCTACAACATCGCCTACGGTCGCCCCGGCGCCAGCCCGGCCGAGGTCGAGGGTGCCGCCCGCACGGCGCAGATCCACAACTTCATCATGGCTCTGCCCGACGGCTATCAGTCCACGGTAGGCGAACGCGGCCTGAAACTGTCCGGCGGCGAGAAGCAGCGCGTGGCCATTGCCCGCACGGTGCTGAAGGCGCCGGCGATCCTGATCTTCGACGAGGCGACCTCGGCCCTCGACTCGCGGACCGAGCAGGACATCGTCAAGGCGCTGAAGACCGTGTCCAAGGACCGCACCACAGTGACCGTGGCGCACCGCCTGTCGACCGTGGTCGATGCCGACGAGATCCTGGTGCTGGAAGCCGGACGCATCGTCGAACGCGGCAGCCACCCGGACCTGCTGAAGAAGAACGGGCGCTACGCCGACATGTGGGCCCGCCAGCAACAGCAGGAAAAGGCCCGCGAGGCCCTGGCAGACGACGCCCCAGGCATCAGCGTGCGCGCCGCCGCCGAAAGCCCGGTGGAGTAACCCCCCGCCCGTCCGTTAATGGTTCGCCCGAAACCGAACCATTGGCTCTTTATTCCGCGCCCGTTCCCCGTTAAGCCTGGGCCTCCATCCCCCCGACCGACACGGAACACCATGGGCATTTTGGAATTCACCATCCTGGCCGGCGCGCTCGCGGGCGGCTTCGTGTCGGGGCTAACCGGGTTCGGAACGGGCCTGACGGCCCTGGCGGTCTGGCTGACGGTAATCGAGCCAGCGGTTGCCGCCCCCCTGGTCGTCATCTGCTCGCTGATTTCCCAGTTCTTCACCCTGCCCGCGATCTGGCATGCCATTTCCTGGCCCCGGGTTCTGCCGTTCATCGTCGGCGGCGTGGTCGGCGTGCCGCTCGGCACGATGATCCTGCCGATGGTTTCGGTCGAAGGCTTCAAGCTGTTCTTCGCGATCTTCCTGGTGCTCTATTGCGCCTTCACCCTGGTCCAGCGGTCCGCGCCCAGGCTGGCCTGGGGCGGCAAGCTGGCTAATGCCATCGTCGGCCTGGGCGGTGGGGTGTTGGGCGGCCTGACCGGCCTGTCCGGCCCGCTGCCGACCATCTGGGCAACCCTGCGCGGCTGGTCCAAGGATGAAAAGCGCGGCGTGTTCCAGGGCTACAACACGGCCATCCTGCTGCTTGCCGTAGTCACCCAGGCAATCGGCGGCTTCATGACGCTGGAAGTCGGGCGGGTGGCCCTGATTGCCTTCCCGGCCACAGTCGCCGGTTCCTGGATCGGGCGCAAAATCTACGGCCGCCTGGGCGACAGCTCGTTCAACAAGGTGGTCCTGGGGCTGTTGATGTTTTCCGGCATTTCCATGATCGTGGCCATCGTCTGGCCGGGCTGAGCCGCCAACCTAGCCGAGGTCCAGCTTGGCCATGTCCGCCGCGCAAAGTTCGCATTTGAACTGGAACGCCCCAATCACATGGCTGTCCGGCTGGTCGTCGCCATCCAGGCGCAGGAAGACGCCCTCGAAGAAATTCAGTTCGGATTTTTCCACGTACCCCAAGTCGCCGACCAGCCGGACCGGCCGGTCGGAGGCCAGGGTCTTACGGTAGATTTCCAGAGTATTCCGCGCACCCGAAGGCGAATAGGCCTCGGCAATCCGCTTGCCGGTGCAATCCACGCCATACAGATCGGTCAGCCGCGTCCCCCAATAGCGGCAAAGAAAGTCGTCTTCACCCGGGATGACGTCCCGCACGCAGAGGCACGGCGCGATGTCGTGGATATCCATGAGGTTGATGTCCCGCGAGCGCGGGCGAGGGCGCTCACCGCGTTTCAATTTCCAATAGGGGCTGTCCCAGATAATTACCTGAGATGACGTTTAACCCATTGTCTGAGCTG
>CAXBJB010000005.1:0-356572 GCA_963976055.1 uncultured Alphaproteobacteria bacterium | reverse complement strand
GGCCGACCGGGTCGCCGCCGGTGCGCGGGAAGTGGCCCTGGCGGCCCTGGCCGGTGACGTCGCGGTTGAGGTCTTGGTTTACGACCGTCAGGGGCAGCTGGCCGGGCGGGCCGGTGGTTAGCACGCTCCTGATCCTGGGCGGCACGGCGGATGCGCGGGCGCTGGCCGCCTGTGTACGGGCGCGCTGGCCCGCCATGCGCGTCGTCACGTCGCTGGCCGGCCGCACGACCGCCCCCAACCTGCCCGAGGGCGAGGTCGTGACCGGCGGGTTCGGCGGTGCGGCGGGCTTGGCAGATTACATCACGGTCGAAGGCGTCGACGCCTTGATCGACGCAACCCATCCTTTCGCCGCCGAAATCTCGAAAAGTGCGGTCGAGGCCGCAATATCCGCCTGCGTCCCGCGCCTGGTTCTGACCCGCCCGCCCTGGGTTTTTGTGCAAAATGCTGCGACGCAACATGTGTGCAGCATAAATGCAGCAAAATCGGCCTTGGAATCGGACGGAAAACGCATCTTCCTCGCCATCGGCCGTCAGGAAGTCAATCAATTCAAGGATTTGCAGGATCGATTCTTTTTGCTGCGCTTCGTCGACCCGCCGCAATCGCCGCCCGGTTTTGCGCAATACGAAGTGCTGACCGGCCGCCCGGGGTCGCCGGAGGACGAGCGTAGCATATTGCAGCAATTCGCCATCGATACCCTGGTCGCCAAGAACGGCGGCAGCGCCGCCTCCCGCACCAAGGTCGATGTGGCGCTCGAACTGGGAATCAGGGTCGTGTTGATCGATCCGCCGGCCCCGCCGCCGCCGCCGCACGCGGTGAGCATCGACGGGGCGCTGGCCTGGTTGGACGGCCTTTAGGACGGTTGCGCCTTCTTGGGGCGCAGCACGTGGTGGTGATGGGCGGCGTAAAGGGCGGAATCATCGAACGCCGTTTCGCCGAGCGCCCGTCCGACCAGGATCAGGGCCGTGCGGGTGAAGCCCGCGGCCTTCACCTTTTCCCGAATGTCGGCGAGCGTGCCTTCGACCATCTGCTGGTCGGGCCAGGTCACCCGGTAGGCGACGACCACGGGACAGTCGGGGCCGTAATGGGGCGTCAATTCCCGCACCACCTTGGCCAAGTTGTTGACCGACAGATGCACGGCCAGGGTGGCGCCGCTGCGGCCCAAGGTTTCCAGGTCCTCGCCCTGGGGCATTTCCGAGGCCCGCACTGACGTGCGGGTCAGGATCACGGTCTGGCTGACCTGGGGCAGGGTCAGTTCGCGCTTCAGCGCCGCGGCGGCGGCGGCGAAGGCGGGCACGCCCGGCGTCACGTCGTAATCGATCCCCAGCGCGTCGAGCCGGCGCATCTGTTCGGCGACGGCGCCGTAGATCGACGGATCGCCGGAATGGACACGGGCGACATCCTGCCCGGCCTTATGCGCCGTTTCGATCTCGGCAATGATCTCGCCCAGGTTCATCGGCGCGGTGTCGATCACCCGCGCCCCCTCGGGGGCTTCGGCCACGACTTCGGCCGGAACGAGCGACCCGGCATAAAGCACCACCGGGCAGGCCTTGATCAGGTTGAGGCCGCGCACCGTGATCAGGTCCGGTGCCCCCGGCCCGGCGCCGATGAAATGGACGGTCATGTGCCGGTCTCCCGTTTCTGCATCTTCCCGGCGTAACCGCGCGGTGTGTAGACCCAGCGCCGCGTGCCGCGCGTGACCGCGCGGGTGTCGCTTGAGCCGATCATCACCAGGGTCAGCATGTCGACCAGGTCGGCGGTCAGATCCTTCAGGTCGATGACCTGGATGGTTTCGCCGTCGCGGCCCAGGTTGCGGGCCAGGATCACCGGGGTTTGCGGCGGGCGGTGCGTAAGCAGGATGTCCCGCGCCTTTTCCAGCTGCCAGCGCCGGCGCTTGGACACGGGGTTGTAAAGCGCCATGACGAAATCGCCCTCGGCGGCCGCACGCAGGCGCTTTTCGATGACGTCCCAGGGCGTCAACAAGTCCGATAGCGACACGGCGCAGAAGTCGTGGCCGAGCGGCGCTCCCGCCCGCGCGGCGGCGGCCTGCAAGGCGCTGACCCCCGGCTCCACACTGATATCGATGCGGTTCCAGCGAGGATCGTCCCTGCGGTCGATCAGCTCCACCACCAGGGTCGCCAGCGCATAGACCCCGGGGTCGCCGGAACAGACCAGGGCGACCTGCCTGCCTTCGGCGGCAAGGTCCAGGGCCTTGCGCGCGCGGGCTTCTTCTTCCGACAGGTCGGACGAATGCAGCGCCTTGCCCTCGGCGGCGGGGCCCAGCAGATCGAGATAGAGGCCGTAGCCGACGAGGTCCGTCGCTTCCGCCACGGCGCGGGACACGGCCGGCGTACGCCAGAGCGGCGTGCCCGGCCCGGTGCCGACGACGGTCAGCCGCCCCCGCGCCCGGCCGACGGTTTGCGCCGCGATATTGGTGGGGGACCGTGCGACGGCGCAGGTCGCGCGTTTGGATTTGGTCTTCTCCACGATCAGCACGGCGTCCGGCCCGGCGGCGGCCAACGCCGCGCCCTCGGCGACGCCGTGACAGCCGACTTCCTTGAACACGACGTCGGACGGGTTGGCGAGGCGCGGCGTTTCGTCCTCCAGCGCCGACGCGCCGAAGAACCGCACGGGCACGCCGAGCGCGGCGCCCAGGGCGTTGACGGCGGCCTCGTCCATCTTCACGTCGATGGAGGCGACGCAGGCGACGGCGCCTGCCGCCAGGTCGTGTTTTGCCAGGGTCTCGGTGACGAGTTCCCGAACCTCGGCCGGATCGGTGTCGCGCTCACAGCCGACGCCGATGGCCAGCACCGGCGGGTGCAGGACAAGGTCGTCCGTGTCCCCCGGGACGCGGTCCGTGACCGTGATCCCGGGCCCGGCGGCCGCGTCGATGGGCAGGCCCGCGTCCTTAAGCCAGCCTGCATCCCCTGCCTGAACGTCCAGGCGCACGGGCGCCCCGGCCAGCAGCGCGGCGGCGACGGCAAGGGATTTCTTGCGGTTGGCGACAACCCAGCCCGCCGGCGGATCGTCCACGCCGATGCCGTGGCGCAGGTCGCCCGTGGTCGTCACGGCGGCGCTGATGCCCAATGCCTTGGCGATGTCGCGGGCCAGCACGTTGGCCCCCGAATGCCCGCCCAACAGCGGCACCACGGCGCTGCCGTCCTCGGCCACGGAAATCACCGGCGGCTCGGCCACCTTGTCGGCCAGCAGGGGGGCCAGGGCGCGGATGAGGATGCCCGAGGCGAAAACGCCGATCACCGGATGGCCGGCCTGGAACAGGCGGGCGGCGTGGGCGGTCGTCTCGTCGAAAAAGTCGTCGGCTTCGGCGATGCGGCCGACCCGGCCATGGACCAGGGCGCCGGGAATCACCGCCTGCAGGCGGCGGGCGAGCGCCGCCCCCGGTTCAGTCACGGCCAGGATGACGGGAGGGATGGCGGTCATGTCCGGGGCTCCGCGGTTTCGACGTCCTCGGGCGAGCGCACCAGGATCATGGAGAAATAGGGCGCCGTGTCGGGGGCGTCCGCCAGCGGCATGACTTTTTGATCCGCCATGGTCGCGCGCTCGACATATTGCGCGCGGTCGAGCCGCCCCAGCTTTTCGATCACCGCCCGCACCTTGGGCAGATGGCGGCCGACCTTCATGATGGCGGCGGCTTCGGATTTGGTCAGGCGCGCTTCCAGGTCGGCTTCGTCCAACGGTCCCGGGATCACCGTCAGCACCTGATTGCGCGACACCAGGGGTGCGCCCGCCACGGCGGCGCAGGCGGCCAGGGACGACACGCCGGGCACGACCTGGGTCGGATAGTCGTCCGCCAGACGCAGGAACAGATACATGAACGAGCCGTAGAGAAAGGGATCGCCCTCGCACAGGATGGCGACGTCGCGCCCGGCGGCAAGATGCGCCGCGATCTCCTTGGCATAGGCGTCATAGACGTCGTTGGCGGGAAAGCGTCCGGGCACCATGGGGGTGACGATGGCGATTTCGGTTTTGCCCGCCGGGATATGCGAGGCGGCGATGGATCGCGCCAGGCTCTCCGTCCCTTCCGCCGCCGGATAGGCGATGACCGGGGCACGGGCGATGATCTTCACGGCCTTCAGGGTCAGCAGGTCAGGGTCGCCGGGGCCGACGCCGACGCCGTACAGGGTGCCGATGCTGCTCATGGCTTGGTCACCGCCCATTGCAGGACGTCCATCAGGGGCCGCATGCCGGTCAGGCCGCCGACCGCGTCGGCGCGGGCGATGGCGATGCGGGCGAGTTCGCCGCCGAGTGCGCGGTGATAGCGGATCAGGGTTTCCTGGGCTTCCAGGGTCACCCCGTTGGCGACCAGACGGCCGCCGGGTTTGAGCGCGGCCAAGGCGCCATCGATCACGCCGTCCTGGGACAGCCCGCCGCCGACGAAGACCGCGTCGGGGGCCGGGCCTGCGTCGGCGAAGCACTGGGGCGCTTCTCCCTTGATGAGCGTGAGATGGGGCACACCCAGGTTCATTGCATTGGCCAGGATATCGTCGAAGCGGGCCGGATCGCGTTCCATGGCGACGGCTTCCGTGCTCGCCACCGCGCGCAGCCACTCGATGGCGACCGCGCCTGACCCGGCGCCCACGTCCCACAGCAACTGCCCCGGCAGGGGCTGCAGGCGAGCCAGGGTCGCGGCGCGGACCTCGCGCTTGGTGATCTTGCCGTCGTGGCGGAAGGCAGCCTCGGGTAGGCCCGGCACCTCCGGCCAGATCATGGCGCCCGGTTGCGGCCACAGGTGGAAGGCGATGACGTTCAGGTCCTTGACCCTTCGTCCTTCCCATTCCTCGGCCACCGTGTCGTAGCGCCCTTCGTCGGCCCCGCCCATGTGTTCGAACACGGTCATTGGGCTTTGGCCGAACCCGCGATTGCACAAAAGTTCGGCCGCCCGGGCCGGGGTCTCGCCGTTGCGCGCCAGGATCAACAGGCGCAGACCCGGCAGCAGGTGGCGGTTCAGGACCTCGACCGGAAAGGCGTGGCAGCTGACCGTGCGCAGGGTGCCGTCGGCAAGCGACCAGCCCATGCGCGCGGCCAGCAGCGCGAAGGCGCCGGGGGCGGGCAGAATGTCCATGACGTCGATGCCGAAGCGCGCGACCAGGCGCTTGCCGATGCCGAAATTGAGCGGATCGCCCGAGGCCAGCACGCAGACCGGCCTGCCCGCGTGCTCGGCGATGGCCGCGATCCCGGCGTCCAGGCCCTCGCCCCAGGTCAGGCGCGGGCGGCTGTCGTCACTGAGCTTGCCCAGGTGGCGCTCACCGCCGACCAGGACGTCGGCCCGGTCGATCAGCGCACGGGCGCGTGCCCCCAGGCCGTCGAGCCCGTCCTCGCCGATGCCGACCACGGAAAGCCACCTATCCATTCGCCACCTCCGCCTGTTCAGGGGAGAGGCAGAGGGCGTTCACGGCGGCGGCGGCGAGGGCGCTGCCCCCGCGGCGGCCGGGCAGGGTGGCGAAGGGAAGGCCGCCCGCATGGTCGATCAGCGCCTGTTTGGATTCCGCGGCACCGATGAAGCCGACCGGGAATCCCAGAATCACGGCGGGGCGGGGGGCGCCTTCGGCCAGCAGCTCCAGCAAACGGAACAGGGCCGTCGGCGCGTTGCCGATGGCGACCACCGCGCCATCCAGATGCGGGGCCCAGGCATCGACGGCGGCGGCGGAACGGGTGGTGCCGAGGGCCGCCGCGCGGTCCCTGGTCCCGTCGTCGTTGAGGGTGCAGACGATGCGGTTCGCTTTGGGCAAACGTGAAGATATGACGCCGCGGGCGACCATTTCCGCATCGGCCAGAATCGGCGCCCCGGCCTGTAACGCCGCCGCACCGGCCCGGGCTGGATCGTTCGACATGACAAGGTCCGCCGCGATCTCGGCCATACCGCAAGCGTGGATCAGGCGCACGGCCATGGTTCGCTCGGCGCCCATGAAACGCGACAGGTCCGCCGCCGCCTCGATGGCGGCGAAGGAACGGCGGTAGATTTCCGCCGGGTCGCGGACGTAATCGAACATCACTTCCCCGGCGTCAGCTGTCGGCGTCGTGGGAATGCGGATGGGCGTGCCCGTGGCTGTGATCGTGTCCATGGTCATGCCCGTGGGAATGGCCGTGTCCATGACTGTGCCCGTGGTGATGGCCGTGCTTGCCGTGATGGATGCCGTGATCCTCGGCTCCGTGGCCGTCCGTGCCGATCCCGACCACATGGTGGTGGTGGCCGACCTGGGCAGCACCCTGCTCGTCCTCATAGCCGATGATCTGCTCCCGGTACTTGCACAAAAGGCAGTTCATCTTGTTGTCGCCGTTGAGCGCTTCCTCGACCCGGTCGGCGAAGCAGTCGATCAGGTCTTCGTGGTCGTTCAGGTAGGGCGCCTTGACGACATCGATCTCGGGGTGTGCGGTGGCGCAGTCGTCGGCCCAGCGGTAGATGCGGTTAACCAGGATGCCCGTGAACAGGAAATAGGGGAACACGATGATGCGCTTGAAACCAAGCTTCACCGCCTTGTTCAGGCCTTCGTCGACGAGCGGATAGGCGACGCCGGAATAGCTGACCTCGGCCCAGCCGAAATCCATGCCTTCCCACAGCATGCGCGCGACCTTGTTGACGTTGGAATTGGCGTCCGAATCGTTGGTCCCGCGCCCGACGACCATCAGCAGGGTGTCCTTGCGGGCGATCTTGCCCTTGGCGGCGTTGGCCGTGGCCTCCGCCTCTTCGATGCGGGTGCGGGCGGCGCGCAGCAGGCGGGCGTCGATCGCCAGTTCGCGCCCGAAACGCACGTCCAGGTCCGGATGGGCATGGGCGAAACTGTTGATTTCCGAGGGCAGGTCGTTTTTCACATGACCCGCCGCGAACAGCATGCCCGGCACACAGATGATGCGGTTGACGCCCCGGTCCCGCAACTTGTCCAGGCCCGTGCGGATGACAGGCGTGGCGAATTCCAGGAATCCGCTTTCCACGTCGTAATCGGGGAATCGTTTGGCCAGATGGCCCGCCAGGGTGCCGAATTCATCGACGGCCCCCTGGTCGCGGCTGCCGTGGCCGCAGATCATGATGCCGGTTTTTGGGGCTGTGTCAGTCAGGTTGGGCATTCGCTTGGTCCTTGCCTTCGAGCGGCCGCCGGCGACATTGCCGGCGGAATGGTCTGATCTTTCGCCGCTTGGTCATCGCCTCCGGGCGGGAAAGAGGGCCGACTATACAGGTTTCAAGATCGGGGGAAAGGGTGACGCCGCGTCAACCGGCGGGCACGGGACGGCCGTCCGTTTCGGCGTCTTCCGGGGACGCCGGTTCGCCGCCGTCCTCACCGGATGCGGAGAATTCTTCATCGGGATTATCTGGTTCCGGCGGCTCGGGCGGCGGCAGGCCGGCCCGGCGTTCCAGATCCTGGGCGTCTTCCTCGCGGCCCAATGCGCGCAGGGCGGCGGCCAGGTTGACCTGGCTGAGCGCGAGCGAGGCATCGCCCGGCATCAGGTGCTTTTCCTTGATCGCGACGGCACGGCGGAACAGGGGTTCCGCCGCCTGGGTCTTGCCCCGGCGCCGATAATAGAGGCCCAAGTTGTTGACCACGGCGGCGACGTTGGGATGATTGTCGCCCCAGGCCGCCTCGTCGGCGGCAAGGGCCCGCTGATAATACAGTTCGGCAGCCTTGGCGTCGCCGGCCAGGTCGCAGGCCAAGCCTAAGTTGTTGAGAATGCCGCCCAGGTCGGGATGGCCCTCGGCGCCCGAGGTTTCGAGCAGGTCGAGCGCGGCCGCGAAATGCTTGCGCGCGGCCTTGTAATCTTCCCGTCCGTGGGCCAGGGCGCCCAGGCGGCCCAGACATTCGATCCGCAGTTCCAGGTCGTCGTCGGGGACGGCGTCGGCGGCCAGCCGGAACAGGGTCGCCGCCTCTTCCGCATCGCCGCGCGCCGCCAGAAGGTCGCCCGCGACCAGGCGGGTCAGGGCTGCGGCGCGGCCATGAATGCCAGCAGTCCAGGCATGCTTGTGGCCGGTGGTGTCTTCTTCCTCGGCGGCGCGGATCAGAAGGTCCGTGCCGCGGGCGATGTCGCCGGAGGCGATGGCCCCCCGGGCGTCATGCAGCAGCTTGGCCGCCGCCGGCGACCCGGCGCTGACGGTGCCGAGCCGTGCCCGCAGATCGTCCAGTTCGCCGGCGAAGGAGCGTAGCCGCCCGTCCCGCGCCGTGTCGTCGATGCCCTGTTCGGCGAGAATCTCGGCGAGGCCCTGAACTTCGGGTGTGTCGGGCAGGGGCGTGGGTTCCATGGGGGCGGGCGCCAGTGCACCGGCCGGGGGGGTGTCCGGCGCCGTGGGCTGACTGCGCAGGATGGGATCGGGGCGGTCCAGGCGGTCGCCGCCGCGAAGCCTGCGGCCGCCGAACAGCAGCACGCCGAACAATGCCAGCGCCCCCGCCCCGGCCGCGGCGAGCACCCAGGTCGGCATCGTCGCAACGGTCTCCACCAGCGGCACCCAAAGGTCCGCGGTCGAATTCAGGACCCCGTCACGGATCAGCACTAGGTCCGACAGAAACTGTTCCATGACCGGAAAAAATACCCGCCCATGCCGGATTTGCACAGGGGAATGGCCCAATCGCCCGCCTGCGGGGCGCTGGCCGGGGGCGGACGGCGGGAATGCGGGGGACGGGGCGCCCTGGCGGGCCCGGCGATTCGCGAGGGACGGCCTAATCCGCCGGGCGGAAGGCCGGGTAATCGAAGGGCAGGGCGCCCATGCGCAACAGCGCCTGGCGGCGGGTGCGTTCATCCTCGTCGTCGATGTTGCGCTGGACGAAGGTCTCGACCGTGTCGGCCAGATCGTGCAGGGCGAGCAGGCGCTGAATCAGGTCGCGCTGGCCCAGGGCGGGATGGGCGCGGTCACGGGCCGGGATCTCGGCGAGCGGCACCGGCCGCCCGTCAATGGCAAGCGCCCCCCGGGTGCAGATGTAGGCGCCGGCGCTGCGCACGGCGGGGCCGAATTCGACCTCGGCCTCCAGATCCGCCAGTTCGCCGAAGACGTAATTGCCGCGCGTGGTTTCCGTGGTGTGCATATGGGCGAGTTGGGCCGGCGTCAGCCAGTTGACGAACAGTGACACGACCGTGCCCGGTGCCGGATGCAGGGTTGCCGGAACCGATCCGTAGCCCGCGAAATGGGCGCAATAGACACTGTCGAAATTCTTCAGATGGAGGCGCACCACGGGCACGGCGCCATCCTCGGGCCGGGAGAACTTCCAGGCCAGGGCCGAGGGTGCCTGGTTGGAGCCGCAGGCGATCACCGGCACGCGCCCCGAAAGGTCGCCGCCCGAAAGTTCGTGAAAATGGGCTTCGCTTTCGACCGGTTGGACATGGCCCGCGTGGATTACGAACGAGCGGTCGGGAACGTCATAGGGATAGGCCAGGGCCCGCGATACGGATCGCGGGCGGATCGGACGGGCGGGGGGCGGGGAAGGTGGGTTATTCAAGGTATTTGGCGATGTCCACGTCGTCGATCTGATAAGGCTCCAGGAATCGGTCCGCGTATTCCTGGAACACGCCGGAGGTCAGGAACAGCTTGAACAGCTCGCTGTCGATATGCGCGTCCTTTTTCATGAACGACATGATCTTGATGCTGTCCGACAGCTTCTTGGGGTCCTTGTAGGGGCGGTCGGCGGCGGTCAGGGCCTCGAAGATGTCGGCGATGGCCATGATGCGCGCCGGCACCGACATGTCTTCCTCGGTCAACTTCCGGGGATAACCCGTGCCGTCCATCTTTTCATGGTGGCCGCCGGCGTATTCCGGCACCCGCTTCAGGTGCTTGGGAAACGGCAGCTGTTCCAGCATGATGATGGTCTGCACGATATGGTCGTTGATCTTGAAGCGCTCTTCCTCGGTCAAGGTGCCACGGGCGATGCACAGGTTGTAGATTTCGCCGAAATTGTACTTGTGCTCGGGGATGTTCAACTTGAATCCGAAGGGGTTGTCGGGCTGGGCGGCGGGCTCCAGCGCGTCGCGGTAGACGACATGGTCGTCGCGGTCGGCCAGCAGGTATTCCTGGGCTGGCGCCGGCACGGGCGGGATGCGGTCCTTGCGCTTACGTTCCTCGAACGACAAGCCCAGGCGGTCGTCCAGCGTGCGCGTCCATTGGGTCTGGGCGATCTCGCGGATGCGGTCCTGGTCCTCGGGCGCCATGAATTCGTCGCCCACGTTGGCCTTGGCGATGAATTCCCAGTCGGCGTCGATCTTGGCCAGGGTCGCGTCCAGTTCGGCCTTCAGCGTGTCCGGGTCGCCCCGGCCTTCGATCAGCGCCTTGTAGTATTCGATTTCGGCCTCGCGCTTCACGACTTCGAAGCGCATGCGCACCTCGTGGACCCGGTTGTAGATGGTTTCCAGCTTCACGGCCTTGTCGACGACGTATTCCGGCGTCGTCACCTTGCCGCAATCGTGCAACCACGCCCCGATGTGCAGTTCGTACCACTGCTCTTCCGTCAGGTCGAAATCCTTGAACGGGCCGTCCTTGTCGTCGCAGGCGGCCTTGGCCAGCATCTTGGTCAGTTCGGGCACGCGCTGACAGTGGCCGCCGGTATAGGGGGACTTGGCGTCGATCGCCGATGCGATCAGCTCAATGAAGCTTTCCAGCAGCTTGCGCTGGCTTTCGAGAAGTTGCTGGTTGTCGAGCGCCACGGCGGCCTGAGAGGCCAGGGCCTCGACCAGGGGTTGGATTTCCTTGGAGAATTCGATGACCGTGCCCGACGGATCGGTGGCGTTGAGCAGCTGGATGACGCCGATGATTTCGTCCTGGCTGTTTTTCAGGGGCACCGTCAAGAACGACTTGGACCGGTAGCCGGTGCCTTCGTCGAATTTCTTGGTCCCGGAAAAGTCGAAATTTTCGGCCTCGTAGGCGTCCTTAATGTTGATCGATTCGCCTGTCAGGGCGCAGTAGCTGGCGATGTTCTTCTGGTTCGGCTGGCCCGTTTCCGGATCGAACAGGCGGATCGGCGGAAAGGTGATGTCCTTGCCCGTGGTGCCGCCGAGCGCGATGTTGAGAGAATCGGTGCGCATGATCTCGAACTTCAGCGCATCCTCTTCGGTCTTGATGTAGAGGGTCCCGCCGTCGGCCGAGGTCAGGTCCTTGGCCTCCAAAAGAATCTTTTCCATCAAGCGGTTGATGTCGCGTTCGGCAGACAGCGCGATGCCAATGTCGATCAGGCGCTGAAAGTTCTTCAGCGCCGGATCGTTCTGCGCAGTCATTACGTCACCGGACATGTTTCACCAATGAGGTCTTCAACTTCCCACCGAGCCTTGGAAATTTTCCGGCCTCTACAACCGGGCATCCCTCGAAATCCTAATCCGCCGGTGTTTATAGGGAGTTAATGTCATTTACCGGCACCGGAAAGGGTATCCGCCTTTGTCCTTCGTGACAACCGAACCCGGTCCGGCGGATAAATGGGTCGGGGGCAGCATTTTCGCCTTTTGCCGCCTTGTTTCAGCGGCTAACGTCGGCGCGCGCCGGAAAACCTGCCCCGGCAGCCAGGAAACCGCACATGGCCTATGCCTCGCTCAGGGATTTCATCTTCAACCGCCTGGAGCCGGCGGGCCGGCTGGTGCGCGTCAAGGCGCCGGTTTCCCCCGTGCTGGAGATGACGGAAATCCAGACCCGCCTGATCGCCGAGGGCGGGCCGGCGGTGCTGTTCGAGAACGTTGTGCACGAGGACGGCCGACCCTATGGCATGCCCGTGCTGGTCAACCTGTTCGGCGCGGTCGAGCGGGTCGCCTGGGGCATGGACCGGGAGCCGGCCCAGCTGCGCGAGGTCGGCGAGACCCTGGCTTTCCTGCGCCAGCCGGAACCGCCCGGCGGCTGGCGCGAGGCGCTGGACCTGCTGCCGCTCCTGAAGACCGTCATGGCCATGAAGCCGAAGACCGTCTCATCCGCGCCGTGCCAGGAAATCGTGCTGACGGGCGGCGACATCGACCTCGCGGCCCTGCCGATCCAGACCTGCTGGCCGGGCGAGCCCGCACCCCTGATCACCTGGCCGCTGGTCGTGACGCAGGGGCCGCAGGCCGGCCAGAAAGGCGGCGACAGGCGCGACGCCTTCAACCTGGGCATCTACCGCATGCAGGTGACGGGCAGGAACTCCACCCTGATGCGCTGGCTGAAACACCGGGGCGGCGCCCAGCACCACGCCCGGTGGAAGGAAATCCGGCCCGAGCCGCTGCCCGCCGCCGCCGTCATCGGTGCCGACCCGGGCACCATCCTGGCCGCCGTCACGCCGGTGCCGGATACCCTGTCGGAATACCAGTTCGCCGGCATGCTGCGTGGCAAGCGGGTCGACCTGGTCGACTGCAAGACGATCCCCTTGAAGGTGCCGGCCGAGGCGGAGATCGTCATCGAGGGCCATGTCTCGCTCGAGGATTACAGCGATGAGGGGCCTTACGGCGACCACACGGGCTATTACAATTCGGTGGAGCCGTTCCCCGTGTTCACGGTTTCGGCCATCACCATGCGCCGGGATCCGATCTATCTGTCGACCTATACGGGCCGTCCGCCGGACGAGCCGTCGATCCTGGGCGAGGGCCTGAACGAGGTCTTCGTGCCCCTGTTCCGTCAGCAGTTCCCGGAAGTGGTCGATTTCTGGCTGCCGCCCGAAGCCTGTTCCTACCGCGTCGCCGTGGTGTCCATGAAGAAAGCCTACGCCGGCCACGCCAAGCGCATCATGATGGGCGTATGGTCCTACCTGCGGCAGTTCACCTATACCAAGTTCGTCATCGTGGTGGATGCCGACATCGACGCGCGCGATTGGAACGACGTGATCTGGGCCATCTCGACCAATGTCGATCCCGCGCGCGACGTGACGATGATCGAGAACACGCCCATCGATTATCTGGATTTCGCCTCGCCCGAAGCGGGCCTGGGCAGCAAGATGGGGATCGACGCGACGGCCAAGATGGGGGCGGAAACGCACCGGGAATGGGGCCGCAAGATCCGCATGTCGGACGACGTGATCGACGAAGTCACCCGCAAATGGGCCGATTACGGTCTGCCCGGATCAGGTAAACCCATCTGGAAGTGACGAGGATTCGGGTGTGGCGGCCTACTGGCTGGCCCAGACTACGCGGGAAATCCATTCGACCTGGGCCAGCTCCAGGGAACGGTCCTCGTGCGCGGGGTTCAGGGACTGCAGGTCGATATGGCGCGCCGTGCGGCGGATCAGGACCTTGGCCATGACTTCGCCCTCCGTGGTCTTGACGACGACGCGGTCGCCGCGCCGGACCGAGGCATGGGGGGCGACGATGATGGTGTCGCCGTCGCGAAATACGGGTTCCATGCTGTCGCCGTTGATTTCCAGGGCGAAGGCATTGGGGTCGTTCACGCCGGGGAAGGGGATTTCATCCCAGCCGCCGCCCACGGGATAGCCGGCGTCGTCGAAAAAGCCGGAATTCCCGGCCTGGGCGAAGCCGATCAGCGGCACGTTGCGGTAGACGCCGCCGCCTTCCGTCTCATCCACGTAAGACACCCATTCCGACAGGCTGGCCCCCGTGGCCTGCAAAATCTTGGCGATGCTTTCCGTCGACGGCCAGCGCAGCTTGCCGTCGCGCGTCGTGCGTTTGCTTTTGTTGAAGGTGGTCGGGTCGAGGCCGGCCTTGCGGGCAAGTCCGGAGGTCGACAGACCATGTTCACGGGCCAGCCGGTCAACTGCATGCCATACGCTTGAATGCCGCAACATGGGAACATTGTCTTACAATTCGCGGCTGATTTCCATAGCGAATCGTCACGTCAGGCCGATTTGCAGTTGGGACAGGCTTGCGCGATATATAGGAAAATGAACCTGAAAAATAGTTGACATGGGAATTTGAGGTCGGTTATCTGTATTTGTTCTTGAAACGTTCTTCATTGTTTCAAGCCACAAGGAGGCCGATCCCGTGAAACGCAAACGCTATTTTCCGCGCCCCCAGCCCGCCGGTGCTGTCCGGCCCTTTGACACGGCGGAAGAGGCCTGGTTCTGGTTCATGCGCGCCCATCGGGCGCGGCGCGACGGCCAGCGGTTCGAGGCCGGCGGCGGCATGGCCCGTCCGTGCGAAGCCGATGACGTCTATCTTGCCGCCGTATCCCTGGTGCGGGCGCGGGTGCTGAAGGTTCCGCATCTGCGCACGTTGCTGGAATTCGGCGCCCGCGACCGTCCCCCCGACGCCCGCCTGCGCGACGAGGTCTGGCCCGCCCGCCTGTGGGACGAGGCACTCGACCGCATGGCGACGGTGCTGCGCCGCAAGGGCATCCTGGCATGAGCGACGACGAGGCCCTGGCCGGACCGGACCTGGCCGTGATCGCCTTCACCGGGCGGGCGACCCTGCCCTGGCTGCGCCTGCTGAAACCCGGGTTCCGTCATTGCTTCGTGTTGCTGCGCACGGGGGGTAACTGGCTCTATTACGACCCTATGGCCCATTACACCTTCGCTTCGGCGATCGGCGCCTATCCGTTGCTGGGTTTGCTCCGCGTGTTCCGCCGCCGGGGCTGCCGGCTCCGCCTGGCGCGGCCCCGGGTGCCGCCGCCCTGCGCCCAGGCTTGGCGGCCCTATACCTGTGTCGAGGCGGCCAAGCGCGTGCTCGGCCTACAGGAACCCTGGGTGCTGACGCCCTGGCAGCTTTACCGTTGTCTCAACCGGCGGCGGGGAAAAGCCGCCCGGCGACAATGGCGGCCAGCACGATCAGCCCGAAATCCCGATTCGACTTGAACCGCACCAGACAGACCTTGGCATCGTCGATATCGAGGCTGCGGACCTGCCAGGTAAGATGCAGGGCGGCTACGGCAAGGCCCGCGAAATAAACCGGGTGCAGGGCGGCGTGCACGCCCGCCGCCGCCAGCAGGGTGATCGTGCCGCCGTAGAACGCGGCCAGCCAGGGCCCGGTCGCGGCCCCGAACTTGAGCGCCGTCGACTTGAGGCCGATCAGGACGTCGTCTTCCTTGTCCTGATGGGCGTAGATCGTGTCGTAGCCCATCGTCCACAGCACGCCCGCAGCATAAAGCAGCACCGCCGGCGCCTCCAGGCCGCCGGTCACCGCCGCCCAGCCGACCAAGGCCCCCCAGTTGAAGGTCAGGCCCAACACGAACTGCGGCCAATAGGTGACCCGCTTGGCGAAGGGATAAATGGCGACCAGGGCCAGCGACGATGCGCCCAGAATCACCGTATAGGTATTGAATTGCAGCAGCACGGTAAGACCGATGGCGAGCTGCAATGCCAGGAACGCCAGCGCCTGGACGACCGAGACCTGACCGGACGTGATGGGCCGATCGGCCGTGCGTGCGACCTTTTTGTCGAAATCCCGGTCGGCGATGTCGTTGACGGTGCAGCCGGCCCCCCGCATGACCAGGGCCCCCACGGCGAACAGAGCCATGAACCAGGGGTTGGGCCATCCGGGCGCCGCCATGGCCAGCGCCCACCAGCAGGGCAGCAGCAACAGCCAGGTGCCGATGGGCCGGTCCAGGCGCGCGAGGCGCAAATAGGGCCGCAGACCTTCCCCCGGGACCCGGTCGATCCAGCTTTGCGGCGGAATGTCCGAGGCGGAAACTTGTTGTCGCTCATCCATGGCCTCAAGTAATAGGGTCGGGACCGGGCACATTCAAAGGGGAAATCGCCATGACGGCAGGGATCCGCCTCTACGTCGACGGCCCTCTCGGGGCCGGCGCCGCCGTCGCGGCGACGGCCGATCAGGCCCATTACCTTGGCCGGGTCATGCGCCTGGGCCCCGGCGACCCGGTCCTGTTGTTCAACGGCCGCGATGGTGAATGGCGGGCCGAGATCACGCGCATGGACAAGCGTGCGGCGGAGTTGACGATCAGGGAGAAAACCCGCGATCAGTCGGAGGCCCCGGGTCCTTGGCTCGCCTTCGCGCCCGTGAAGAAGACCGGCACCGATTTCATCGTCCAGAAGGCGACGGAACTGGGCGCATCGCGTCTGCTGCCCGTCGCCACGGCCAATACCCAGACCGGGCGCATGAATACGGAGCGCCTCCGTGCCCAGGCCGTCGAGGCCGCGGAACAGTGCGAGCGCCTGTCCGTGCCCGAAGTCTCCGACATGATCGATCTCGACACCCTGCTGACCGACTGGCCCCAGGACCGCCCCCTGTTCGCCCTGGACGAGACCGGCGGCGGCACGCCCCTTGCCGCCGTCGCCGGGACGGCGGGTGCGGCGGTCGGATTTTTGGTCGGCCCGGAAGGCGGCTTTCAGGCGCGGGAACTTGACAGGTTTGCTAAGCTGCCCTTCATCACCCCGGTGACGCTGGGTCCTCGTATCCTGCGCGCCGAAACGGCCTGCCTTGCGGCGCTTGCCGTGTGGCAGGCGGTTGCAGGCGACTGGACCTGACCAAATATAGGAACGGCGTGCCTTCTGTTCTTCCCGCCCGTTCCCTCCAACGACGAAAGACCCGGCCATGGCCAATGACAGTTCTCCCAAGTCCCAGCCCGTCACCGACAAGGCCACCCTGGTCGAATACCTGGAAGCCGGCTGCAAGCCCGCGCGCGAGTGGCGCATCGGCACGGAACACGAAAAATTCGCCTATGATCTGAAGAACCTGCGCCCCCTGACCTATGACGGCACGCCGGGGGTGCGCCAGATGCTCGACGCCCTGACCCGCTTCGGCTGGACCCCGGTGCTGGAGAACGGCAACGTCATCGCCCTGTCGAAGCCGGACCGCAGTTCGATCTCGCTGGAACCGGCGGGGCAGCTTGAATTGTCGGGTGCCCCCGTGGAAACCATTCACCAGACCTGCAGCGAAGTGACCGAGCACCTGAAACAGGTGAAAACCGTGGCCGGCGAGCTCGGCATCGGGTTTCTGGGTCTGGGCTACAATCCCAAATGGACGCGCGAGGACATGCCCTGGATGCCCAAGGGCCGCTACGCGATCATGCGGGAATACATGCCGACCAAGGGTTCCTTGGGGCTTGAGATGATGCAGTCGACCTGCACCGTCCAGGTCAACCTGGACTTCAATTCCGAAGCGGTGATGCGCCAGATGTTCCGCGTCGCCCTGGCGTTGCAGCCGATCGCCACGGCGCTGTGGGCCAATTCGCCGTTCCGCCACGGCAAACCCAACGGCTTCCTGTCCTACCGCTCGCATATCTGGACCGACGTCGACCCGGACCGCTGCGGCACCCTGCCTTTCGTGTTCGAGGACGGCTTCGGGTTCGAACAGTATGTCGACTACGTCCTCGACGTGCCCATGTACTTCGTCTACCGCGACGGCAAATACATCAACGCCGCCGGGCAGTCGTTCCGCGATTTCATGGCGGGCCGGTTGCCGGCCCTGCCGGGCGAACTGCCGACCATGAAGGACTGGGAAGACCACATGACCACGGCCTTCCCCGAAGTGCGCTTGAAGACCTTCCTGGAAATGCGCGGTGCGGACGGCGGGCCCTGGGCCCGACTGTGCGCGCTGTCGGCCTTCTGGGTCGGGCTGCTGTACGACACGGAAGCCCGCGACGCCGCCTGGGATCTGGTCAAGGACTGGACCGAGGATGAACGCGAGGCCATGCGCCGGGACGTGCCCAAGACCGCGCTGAAGACGCCGTTCCGCGGCAAACAGGTCAAGGACATTGCCTGCGAGGCGCTGTGCATCGCCCGTCAGGGGCTGAAGAACCGGGCCCGGCTCGATGCCGTCGGTCTGGACGAAAGCCATTTCCTGAAACCCATGCACCAGATCTGCGATTCCGGTATGACCCCGGCCGAAGAACTGCTGGTCGCTTACGAACGCCGCTGGAAAGGCAACATCGACCCCGTGTTCACGGAGTACGCCTACTGACAGCTGCGTTACGTTCGAACCGCAGCCCCCCTCACCCTGCCCTCTCCCCCTCAAGGGGGAGAGGGATACGGAGGATTGGCGAGGCGGAGCCTTGCCTAGCCGAAGTTGGGTGAGGGGGCAGCCTTGTGATCGGCAACCCTACCTTCCCCTTGCCTGCCTGTCTGTCGGGCGGTAGGGTCCGGCCCCACTTTTCATGACTGGCTTGATCCCATGACCGACCTCAGCACTCTTGCCGAAAACGCCAACGCCTGGCCCTTTTCCGAGGCCCGCGAGCTGTTGAAACAGCTCGGCGGCAAGCTGCCGGAAAAGGGCTATGTGCTGTTCGAAACGGGCTACGGCCCCTCGGGCCTGCCGCATATCGGCACCTTCGGCGAGGTCGCGCGCACGACCATGGTGCGCCACGCGTTTCAGACGCTGACGGACATGCCGACCAAGCTGTTCGCCTTCTCCGACGACATGGACGGGCTGCGCAAGGTGCCGGAAAACCTGCCCAACCAGGACATGCTGGCGGAAAACCTGGGCAAGCCGCTGACCTCGATCCCCGATCCCTTCGGCACCCACGACAGCATGGGCCATCACAACAACGCGCGGCTGCGCGCGTTCCTCGACGGTTTCGGCTTCGACTACGAATTCAAAAGCTCGACCGAGTGCTACAAGGCGGGTGATTTCGACGCGACCCTGCTGACCCTGCTGGAACGCTACGACGCGGTGATGAAGGTCATCATCCCGACCTTGGGCGAGGAACGGCGCGTGACCTACAGCCCGTTCCTGCCCGTGTGTCCCAAGACCGGGCGCGTGCTGCTGGTTCCCGTGCTGGAAACCAATCCCGCCGCCGGCACCATCGTTTACGAAAACGAAGACGGCGAGAAGGTCGAAACCCCCGTGACAGGCGGCCACTGCAAATTGCAGTGGAAGCCCGACTGGGCCATGCGCTGGACGGCGCTGGACGTCGATTACGAAATGTCGGGCAAGGACCTGATCGAATCCGTGAAGCAGTCGGGCGCGATCTGCCGCATCCTGGGCGGCACCCCGCCCAAGGGCTTCACCTACGAATTGTTCCTGGACGAAAACGGCGAGAAGATTTCCAAGTCCCGCGGCAACGGCCTGACCATGGAAGAATGGCTGGCCTACGCACCGCCGGAAAGCCTGTCCCTGTTCATGTTCCAGAAGCCGAAGACGGCGAAGCGCCTGCACTTCGACGTGATCCCCAAGAACGTCGATGACTATCTGTCGCACCTGTCGGCCTACCCGGATCAGGACGACGCGCAGAAGCTCGCCAACCCGGTCTGGCACATCCATTCCGGCAACCCGCCCGCCCCGCAGGCGGCGCTCAGCTATTCGATCCTCTTGAACCTCGCGGGTGTGTGCGGGACCGAGGACAAGTCCGTCCTCTGGCATTTCATCTCGCGCTACCGCCCGGACCTGACGGCCGCAAACGCGCCGTTCATCGACGGGCTGGTCGGCACGGCCATCGCCTATTACCGGGATTTCATCAAGCCGGCCAAGGTCTACCGCGCGCCGACGGAAACCGAACGCGCGGCGCTCCAGGACCTGGCCGACACCCTCAAGGGCATGGACGCGAAGGCGGAAGCCGAAGAATTGCAGACCCAGGTCTACGAGGTCGGCAAGCGCCACGGCTTCGAGAACCTGCGCGACTGGTTCAAGGCGCTCTACGAAACCCTGCTGGGCCAGTCCCAGGGCCCGCGCATGGGCTCGTTCATCGCGCTCTACGGCGTGAATGAAACCGTCGCCCTGATCGATCGCGCGCTCAAGGGCGAGGATCTGGCGGCGAGTGCTTGATCCATTAGTTGGCGGCCGCCCAAGCGTGTGCCTAAACCTGTCCTGACTCGACCCGAGTTTCACGCTATACTTCGCGCATTGGTGGAGCACGAGGGGTATTTCCTATGGCTGGTGAAATCATGACAGGCTTGAGTATCTTCAAGTCCATGATGGATATCGCGAAGGGATTGAAGGATATCAACGATGCTGCAGCTAGAAATTCAGCGGTAATAGAACTTCAAAATAAAATTCTCTCCGCGCAGGGGGAGCAAATGGCGCTGGTTGAGCGCGTAACTGGGCTTGAAAAAGAAATGGCCCGCTTTGAAACATGGGAAATTGAGAAGCAGCGCTATGAACTTAAGCCAATCGGAGAGCACAGCACCCTTGTTTTTACATTGAAGGAGGGTGTGAGTCCGCCCGAAGAGCCGCATCATATTTGTGCAAATTGTTTTAATGACCGGAAAAAATCGATCCTCCAACCCGAGCAACGCGACCATAGGAAGTCGCACCTCTTAGTGTGTCATAATTGTAAGGCAGAGATTTATACATTCGGCATAAACCCGAATGGTGGCAAGCCGCGCGCGGGAACCTTTGGAAGGTAAGAAGTGCAAATCGTTCATGTGTGCCCCTCTTACTCCTCACGCCCTCGGATTCTAAGAGGGCAGGGAAGAAAAGAGCGACCTGAGATCAGGCCCCCGTCCCACCCACCGTCAGCTGATTGATCAGCAGCGTCGGCTGCCCCACGCCCACCGGCACGCCCTGGCCGTCCTTGCCGCAGGTGCCGATGCCCGGGTCCATTTCCATGTCGTTGCCGACCATGCCGACGTGGTTGAGCACGTCCTTGCCGTCGCCGATCAGGGTCGCGCCCTTGAGGGGTCTTCCGATCTTGCCGTCCGCGATCTCGTAGGCTTCCGTGCAGGAAAACACGAACTTGCCCGACGTGATGTCGACCTGGCCGCCGCCGAACGACACGGCGTAGACGCCCTTCTTCACGGAGGCGAGAATTTCCTTGGGGTTCTTGTCGCCGCCCAGCATGTAGGTGTTGGTCATGCGCGGCAGGGGTTGGTGGGCGTAGCTTTCGCGCCGCCCGTTGCCCGTGGGCGCCATGCCCATGAGCCGCGCGTTGGTGCGGTCCTGCATGTAACCTTTCAGGATGCCGCCCTCGATCAGCACGGTGTTCTCGGCGGGCGTGCCCTCGTCGTCGATGGTGAGGGACCCGCGCCGGTCCTGAATCGTGCCGTCGTCGACCACGGTGACGCCGGGTGCCGCCACGCGCTGGCCCATCAGACCGGAAAACACCGATGTCTTCTTGCGGTTGAAATCGCCTTCGAGCCCATGGCCGATGGCTTCGTGCAGCAGGATGCCGGGCCAGCCCGGACCCAGGACCACGGGCACCTCGCCGGCCGGAGCGGGGACGGACTGCAGATTGACCTCGGCCTGGCGGAAGGCCTCGTCGACCACGGCCTTCCAACTGGCGGCGTCCATGTAGCGTTCATAGGTCACGCGTCCGCCGACACCATAGCCGCCCGTTTCCATGCGCCCGTCCTGTTCCAGCACGACGGAGACGTTCATGCGCACCAGGGGACGGATGTCGGCGACCCGATGGCCGCCCGAACGCAAAATCTGCACCGCCTGCCAGTTGCCGAGAATCGAAGCCGACACCTGGCGCACGCGGGCGTCCTTGCCGCGGGCATAGGCGTCGATGGCGCGCAGCAGATCGACCTTTTCCTGAAAATCGACGAGCGCCAGCGGATTGTCTTCCATGTAGAGCGCGCGGTTGGTGCCGTTGGGCGCGGCGGCCAGGCTGCCCGTATGGCCCCGGCGCACGGCCTTCACCGTTTCGCCGGCGCGGCCGATGGCGGCTTCCGACAATTCCGAGGCATGGGAATATCCCGTGCTTTCGCCGGCGATGGCGCGCAGGCCGAAACCTTGGGCGGTGTCGAAATTGGCGGTCTTGATCTGCCCGTCGTCGAGCACCAGGCTTTCCGATTGCCGGTATTCCAAAAACAGTTCGCCGTCGTCCATGCCGGTCAGGGCATCGTCCAGCAGGCCCTGCACGCGGCCCCGGTCCATGCCGGTGCGGTTGAAGAACAGGTCGTCGGTGGCGGCAAGATCGGTCATGGCATCCCTTAGGTGTTAAACGGCGGGGGTTGAACGGCGGCGTTGAAATTTAATGGACGCGAAACGGGCCCGTCCCGGTTATATAGGAACCGGCGACGTCATTTTCGAGTATACGGGTGACCATGTTCAAGGAACATCCTCTGCGCCGCGCGCTTGCGGAAGAAATTCATGCCCGCCCGCCGGCCGATCTGGTGGCGCCGGTGCAGATCTCGCATATCGCGGTGATCTCGGGCGAGGACGGCATGGCGCCCCACGTCGCCCATCTGGAAGCGCTGTGCAAGCATTTCCGGGTCTCCCCGCCGTCGGCGGACGCGACCCATTTCTCGGCCGAACTGGGCGAGATCGGCCTGAAGTGGGAACGCCATACGGAATTTTCCACCTTCACCATCATCCGCCCGGGTGCCTTCGCCCAGCCGTTCAAGGGCACGGCCGTCGATGGCCTGCCCAAGGACTGGCTGACCAACCTGCCGGGCCAGGTCATCGCCGCCTGCCATGTCGCGGTGGAAACGGGTCAGGGCAGCCACCGCACGTCCGCCGACCTGGCCGGTCTGTTCGATAACAATCCGTTGAACGGCTCCATCGTGTCCGGCGGCAACGCCTGGCTGTGGGCGGATTTCCAGCTCCATGCGGACGGCTTCACCCGGTTCCTGTTCAACGTCGGCGAAATCACCCCGCCGACCCTGGGCCGCCTGATCCAGCGCATGCTGGAAATCGAGACCTACCGCATGATGGCCATGTTGGCCTTTCCGCTGGCCAAGGAATCGCGCCCGCGGCTGACCGCCGTGGAAACCAAGCTGGGCGGCATCATCGCGCGGCTCGGCACCCGCGAGGCGGTCGAGGACGAACGCCAGTTGCTGGACGATCTGTCGGCCCTGGCCGCCGAGACCGAGGCCGTCAACGTCGCCACCGCCTACCGCTTCGCCGCCGCTCGGGCCTATCACGAATTGATCAAGCGGCGCATGGCGTCGATGCGCGAGGAACGCATGGAAGGCGTGCCGCCGGCCATGGATTTCCTCGACCGCCGCTTCGCGCCGGCCATGGAATCCTGCGAGAACCTGGCGACGCGGGTGGAAAGCCTATCGGGCCGCATTTCGCGGGCGACCTCGCTGCTCCGCACCCGGGTCGACGTGGCGCTGGAGGCCCAGAACCGCGACCTCCTGGAATCCATGAACCGCCGCGCGCGCCTGCAGCTGCGCCTGCAGGAAACGGTCGAGGGCCTGTCCGTCGTCGCCATCAGCTACTATCTGCTGTCGCTGATCTCCTACTTGGCCAAGGGGGCCAAGACGGCGGGCCTGTCGCACTTTGATCCCTATGTCGTCGTCCTGGCCGCCTTCGTGCCCGTGGTCGTCGGCATCTGGTTCGGCGTCAAGCGCATGCGCCGGGTGATTTCGAAATCGGCGGACGGCAAGCCGACGCCCGACCCGTGATCTCCGCCGCATGACGCTGCCCATTGGCCCTTGACGTTTCCGGGGGCGGCTGTATTTTTCAGCTTCGTGGTGATTTGTTCGACCAGCTTGCGGCCACGTTAAAAATCCCGCTAAACGGTCTGTGGCGTTCTCGCCCTGACCCTTTGTTTTTTAGCGGTCGGGGTTTTTTTATGGCCGGGCCGAACCTGTAATTCAGCCTGCCTGGAATGATGAAGAGAGCGTGAGATGACTGACGACAACAACAATCCCGAAACCTGGCGCCCTGCGACCCAGATGGTGCGCGGCGGCACCCTTCGTTCCAACTTCGAGGAAACGTCGGAGGCTATTTTCATGACCTCGGGCTACGTCTACGCCTCGGCGGAACAGGCGGAACAGGCCTTCAAGGGCGAGGTCGAGCGCTACATCTATTCGCGTTACGCCAATCCGACGGTGGTGATGTTCGAACGCCGCATGGCGCTGTTGGAAGGGGCCAAATTCGGCATGGCCTTCGGCAGCGGCATGGCCGCCATGTTCGCCTCGCTGGCCAGCTTCGTGAAGGCGGGTGACCGCGTGGTCGCGTCGCGGGCCCTGTTCGGCTCCTGCCTCTATGTGGTCCAGGACCTGTTGCCGAAATACGGGGTCGAGACGGTCCTGGTCGACGGCACGGACTTGGCGCAATGGGAAGCGGCCTTGTCCAAGCCGACCGTCGCCGTGTTCCTGGAAACGCCCTCCAACCCCTGTCTCGACATCATCGACGTCCAGGCCGTGGCGGATCTGACCCACAAGGCCGGCGGGCGGCTGATCGTCGACAACGTGTTCGCCACGCCGGTGCTGCAAAGGCCGCTGCAACTGGGCGCGGACATCGTCATGTATTCGACCACCAAACATGTCGACGGCCAGGGCCGCTGCATGGGCGGCGCGCTGTTGACCAACGACGAGGCCTATTACGCCGACCACCTGGTGCCCTGGATGCGCCATACCGGCCCGGCCATGAGCCCGTTCAACGCCTGGACCATGTTGAAGGGCCTGGAGACCATCGACATCCGCGTGCGTCAGCACTGCGCCAACGCACGCGCCCTTGCCGAGTTTCTCGAAGGCGAAGCGGGGATCGTCAAGGTGCTCTATCCGGAACTCAAATCCCATCCGCAGCACGCCCTCGCCATGAAGCAGATGAAGGCAGGCTCGACCATGCTGTCGTTCGAACTGACGGGCGGCAAGGCGGCGGCGTTCCGCTTCCTCAACGCGCTCAATCTGGTCGATATCTCCAACAACCTCGGCGACACGAAGTCGCTGACCACCCATCCGGCGACCACGACGCATCAGCGCCTGACGCCGGAAGACCGCGCCGCGCTCGGCATCGGCGACGGGCTGATCCGGCTCTCGGTCGGGCTGGAGGATGTCGAGGATCTGAAGGAAGATTTGGCGCGCGGGCTGAAGGCCGCGAACGGCTGACCCGTTTAAAGGGCGAACAAGGCAGGGATTATTTCTGCACCCAGGGCAGGCCGTCGACCTTCCAGCCGCCGGTGGTGCCGCGGTGGTTGGCGCCGTCCTTGTCGCCCTCAAACCCGGTCAGGATGTTGTAGGACTTGGCGTAGCCCGCCTGCGTCGCGGCCTTGGCGGCGGCGATGGAGCGCACGCCCGAACGGCACAGGAACAGCACGGTCGCGTCCTTGTCGGCGACCTGATCCTCCAGGTCGTCCGTGAACTCCGGATTGACGTCGCCCTTGGGGAACAGGACCCAGGAAATCATCCGCAGGTCCTTGCCCAGCGGCGACAGGTCCGGCAGGCCGACATAGGCCCATTCCGCATGGGTGCGCACATCGACCAGCACGGCCTTGGGGTCCTTTTGCAGGATATCCCAGGCGTCCTTGGGCGTAATATCTCCGGCGTATCCGTCCGTCATGGGTGTCGTTTCCTGGTTCGCTCGGCCCGTTCCGAGACGCGGCCCATGTATCGCGCAGCGCGCCCTAGGCGTCCAGCACTTTCAACATTTCCGGGACGGTCACGAACTTCTCGCGCGGGCGGCCGCTGCCCCCGGCACGGGCAACCTCGGCGGCTTCGATCTTCTTCCAGTCGTCGAAGGTGACGACGCGCACGCCGCGGTCTTCAAGCAGTGGTTCCAGGGCCGCGCGGCCAGGCTTTCCGCCGCCTTCTTCGGCGATGGCCTTGAAGTCCTCGCAGATATATTCGGCGACGGTCACGCCATCGGGCCGGTTGGACGAAATCACGCCCGTCGGCCCGCGCTTGATCCAGCCGACGGCGTAAAGCCCGTCGTCAACCCGCCCGTCGCGGTTGGGAATGATACCGGCCTTGTCGTCGAACGGAGCACCTGCGATGGGGTCGGACCGATAGCCGATGGCGGCGATCACCAGGCCGCAGGGAATTTCGAACAGTTCGCCCGTACCCTCGGCGCGGCCGTTGACGACGCGGGTGCGCTCGAAGCTCACGGCTTCGACCCGCTCATCCCCCAGGATCGCGACCGGCTGGGCGAAGAATTCGAAATGGATGCGCTTCGGCTTGGCGTCGGGATCGTTCGTCGCGTAGGTGCGGAGGCTCGCCAGATTGCGTTCGGCCAGGCGTTTGTCGCGGGGGTCCATGTCGTCGGGCACGGCGTCGGGCAATTGTGCGCCGCGGGCAAGCGGCACCGCCCGCTCAAGCTCGGCCAGTTCGCGCAGTTCCACATTGGTGAACTTGGCGTCGAGCGGGCCGCGGCGGCCGGTCAGGTAGACGTCGGTGAGGGGCGCCGTCTCGATCATCGCCATGGCATGGGCGGCAATGTCGGCGCCCGCCATGCCTTCGCGCGAACGGACCAGCACGCGGGCGCAATCCAGCGCCACGTTGCCGTTGCCGATGACGACGGCGGCCCGGATGTTCAAATCCGGTTCCAGGTCGCGGAAATCGGGATGGCCGTTGTACCAGCCGACGAAGGCGGCGGAGCCGTGCACGCCGGTCTTGTCCGCCCCCGGGATGGTCAGCTTGCGGTCGCTGGGGGCACCCACGGCCAACACCACGGCGTCGTACATCGCGCGCAGTTCGGCGAGGGAGATATCCTTGTTGACCTCGACATTGCCGAAATAGCGGACTTGGTCGAACAGGGCCGTCTGTTCGTACTTGCGCGCGACCTTCTTGGTGGTCTGGTGGTCGGGCGCCACGCCGCCCCGGATCAGGCCGTAGGGCGTGGGCAGACGTTCGATGATATCGACCTGGACGTCGCAGCCGCCATTGACCAGGGCATCCGCCGTATAGAAACCGGCGGGGCCCGACCCGATGATGGCGACGCTGATTGTCATCGGTCCTGGTTAACCCCTACCTGGGGTAAGGTCAATCCACCGTCCATGTCCGCCCGGCGCGCAGCAGCTTGTTGAAGTCGGGCTTTTCGCTCGGCGTGTGACTGCGGATCAGGTCGCCGACCTCGTCGTCATAACTTTGTCCCGGCGCGGAGTAGAGCACGCCGAGCGCCACCGGCAGGGCCGGCGGCTCCATATGGGCGAGCAGAGTCGCGATCATCTTGTTGGTCTCGTCATGGACCAGGATGTCGGCCGCGCTGACGCCGTTCTCGCCGATCACGACGGCTTCCAGGGCCAGGGTCTGGGTGTTCAGGCGCAGGCCCTTTTCCCCGTCCTTGCCGAAGATCAGCGGCTTGCCGTGTTCGACATAAATCTGCCGGTCCGACGCCACGTCGCGGGCCGTGAAGTTTTCGAACACGCCGTCGTTGTAGACCTTGCAGTTCTGGAAAATTTCGACAAAGGACGTGCCCTTGTGGGCATGGGCGCGGGCCAGTACGTCGGGCAGGTGCTTCTGGTTCGAATCGATGCCGCGGGCGACGAAGCGCGCCCCGGACCCGAGCGCGAACACGGTCGCCGAAGCCGGATTGTCCAGCGAACCCCAGGGCGTCGAGGGCGAGCGCGTGCCCTGGCGCGAGGTCGGCGAATACTGGCCCTTGGTCAGGCCGTAGATCTCGTTGTTGAACAACAGGAACTGCAAATCGACGTTGCGGCGCAGCAGGTGGAACAGATGGTTGCCGCCGATCGACAGCGCGTCGCCATCGCCGGACACGACCCAGATATCCAGGTTCGGATTGGCCAGCTTCAGGCCCGTGGCGAAGGCAGGGGCGCGGCCGTGGATGGTGTGGAAACCGTAGGTCTTCACGTAATAGGGAAAGCGCGCGGCGCAACCGATGCCGGACACGAACACGGTGTTTTCGGGCCGCGCACCGATGTCGGCCAGCGTCTTCTGCACGCCCTTGAGGATGGCGTAGTCGCCGCAGCCGGGGCACCAGCGCACTTCCTGGTCCGTGGCGAAATCCTTGGGCGTCAGCTTCTCAGGCGGGGTGACGACGTTCATCTCAGTTCTCCAACCGGGCGCGGATCGCGTCCTCGATTTCGATGATCTTGAAGGGCTGGCCGGACACCTTGTTCAGGCCTTCGGCCGGCACCAGGTATTCGGCGCGCAGCACGTTGACGAGTTGCCCGTGGTTCATTTCCGGCACCAGAACCTGATCGAAGCCCTTCAACAGGTCGCCCAGATTTTCCGGGAACGGCCAGAGGTGGCGGATATGGATATGGCTGACGTCCAGGCCTTGCGTGCGCAGGTTGGCGACGGCGCGGCTGATCGGCCCGTAGGTCGACCCCCAGCCGACCACGGCGAGCTTGCCCGCCGTGTTGCCGTCCTCGACGCCCTGGGCCGGGATGTCGCGGGCGATGCCGTCGATCTTGGCGAACCGGGTGTCGGTCATTTTCTGGTGGTTGCCGGGATCGTAGGAGATGTTGCCGGAATCGTAATCGCGCTCGATCCCGCCGATGCGGTGTTCCAGCCCCGGCGTGCCCGGCACGGCCCAGACCCGGGCCAGCGTGTCCGCATCGCGCTGGAAGGGATGGAAGCCTTCCGGGTCGGTGCGGAAATTGACCGGGATCTTGGCGTAGTCGTTGATGTCCGGAATGTTCCAGGGTTCGGCCGCGTTGCCGATGTAGCCGTCGGTCAGGATGAACACCGGGGTCATGTACTTGATGGCGATGCGCACGGCCTCGATCGCGACCTCAAAGCAGTCTGCGGGCGCGCGCGCGGCCAGCACGCAGAGCGGGCTGTCGGCGTTGCGGCCCAAAACGGCCTGATACAGGTCCGACTGTTCGGTCTTGGTCGGCATGCCGGTCGACGGTCCCGCGCGCTGCGAGTTGACGATGACCAGGGGCAGTTCCGTCGAAATGGCGAGGCCGATGGCCTCGGTCTTCAGTGCGATGCCCGGCCCCGACGACGAGGTGACGCCGAGCGATCCGCCGAACGACGCGCCAATGGCGGCACAGGCGGCGGCGATCTCGTCCTCGGCCTGGAAGGTGACGACGTTGTGGTCGATCATCTTGGACAGGGAATGCAAAATCTGTGATGCCGGGGTGATGGGGTAGGACGCGAACACCATCTTGATGTCGGCCAGATGCGTGCCCGCCGCCAGACCCCAGGCCAGGGCGTCGGCCCCGGTCACGGTGCGGTAGGTGCCGGGTGCGATGTCGGCGGCGTCGACGTGGAATCCGTGGACGCCGTCGGGCAGTTCCATGGTTTCGGCGACCGTGTGCCCCGCGTCCATGGCGGCGACGTTGGCGGCGGCCACGTCCGGGCGCTTGCCGAACTTGGCGATCAGCCAGTCGGCGGTCGGCTTGCGGTCACGGCCGTACATCCAATAGACGAAGCCCAGCGTCCACATGTTCTTGCAGCGCAGCGCCTCCTGCTTGGACAGGCCCGTGTCCTTGACCGCTTCCATGGTCAACTTGGAGATGTCGAGGGCGACCAGGTGATAGCCGTCCAGGCTGCCGTCCTCGAGCGGGTTTTCCGTATAGCCCGCCTTGCGCAGGTCGCGTTCGCCGAAGCTGCCGGTGTCGGCGATGATGATGCCGCCCTGTTTCAGGCCGCCCAGTTCCACCTTCAGCGCCGCCGGGTTCATGGCGATCAGCATGTCGAAGGCGTCGCCCGCGGTCTTGATCACGCGCGACCCGAAATTGATCTGGAACGACGACACGCCGAAGGTCGTGCCGGCGGGGGCGCGGATTTCCGCAGGGAAATCGGGGAAGGTGGACAGGTCGTTGCCGGCGAAGGCGGTGGCCAGGGTGAATTGGCCCCCCGTCAGCTGCATGCCGTCGCCGGAATCGCCGGCAAAGCGGACGACGGCGGATTCGACGGTTTCGCGGTGGGAGGAAACAGCAGATTTCTCGGCAAGTGCGGTGTTGGACATATGTTGGCGATCCATTGACGTTCAACCGGCGCTGATGAAAACGGCGGTTGCGATGTGGGCTCACGACCGGCGCCCGCCGGCCGTCGATGCCTTGAAGAACCGCCCTGCGAGGCCGTTACTTCATGATTTCAAATTATCTAGTCCACCCCATGGCGCAGAACAACCACAGTTTAAGTAGTGTTACAGTCCACGATTATCCTGGCCCCGGGACCCTTGCGGGCCATATCTAAGACCGGAACCCATCGCGCATCCACAACCAAGACGGAACATCATGACCGCCACAGGCAATATTATCGACCGGCTTCAATCACTTATCGGCAAGGCCGAGGCGCTGGGCGCCGATGCGGCGGACGCGGTATTCGTCCGCTCGGCGTCACTGTCGCTGTCGCAGCGGCTGGGAAATCCCGAAGATTTGATGAGGTCGGAGGATAACGATCTGGGCCTGCGCGTGTTCGTCGGCAAACGCCAGGCGGTGGTTTCGTCGTCGGATATGTCCGATTCGGCCCTTGATGAACTGGCCGGGCGCGCCGTCGCCATGGCCCGCAACGTGCCCGAGGACGCGTTTTGCGGCCTCGCCGATCCGGACCAGTTGGCGACCGAGCTTGCCGATATCGACGACTTCGATCCGTCCGAGCCCACGGCCGAGGATCTGATCGCGCTGGCCGCCCGGACCGAGGACGCGGCCCGGGCCGTGCCCGGCGTGACCAATTCGGAAGGTGCCAGCGCCAGCTGGAGTTCGAGCGAAATCGCGCTGGTGACCTCGACCGGCTTCGCGCAGACGCGCCGCGCGTCGCGCCACAGCATCGGCGTCTCGGTCCTGGCCGGCAGCGGCACGGCGATGGAGCGGGATTACGATTACGACACCAAGGTCTACGCTGGCGACCTGGCCGACGCCGAAGCGATCGGCCGCTCGGCCGGGGAAAAGACAGTACGGCGCCTCAACCCGCAGAAGGTCAAGACCCAGCAGGTGCCGGTGATCTTCGATCCGCGCGTCGCCAACACGATCCCGGGGCATATGTCGTCGGCCATCAACGGGGCCTCCGTGGCGCGCGGCACGACGTTCCTGAAGGACGCCATGGGCACGCAGATCTTCGCCGCGGGCGTGACCATCGTCGATGATCCGCACCGCCGCCGCGGTCTGCGCTCCAAACCCTTCGACGGCGAGGGCGTGGCGACGCGGCGCCTGAACGTGGTCGAGGACGGCCGCCTGACGACCTGGATCCTTGATTGCCGCTCGGCCCGGCAGTTGAAGCTCGCGACCACGGGCCATGCCTCGCGCGGCACCTCGTCGCCGCCGTCGCCGGGGGCGTCGAACCTGTACATGGAGGCGGGCACGGTATCGCCCCAGGACCTGATCGGCGGGATCAAGCAGGGCCTGTATGTGACGGAGCTGATCGGCATGGGTGTCAGCGGCGTCACCGGCGACTATTCCCGGGGCTGTTCCGGATTCTGGATCGAGGATGGCGAGCTGACCTTCCCGGTCAGCGAGCTGACCATCGCCGGCAACCTGAAGGACATGTTCAAGGCGGTCACTCCGGCCGACGATCTGGAATTCAAGTACGGCACCAACGCGCCGACCCTGCGCATCGACGGCATGACCGTCGCCGGCAAGTGACGGGGACGGGACCATGACAATCAACCGCCAGATCATCTTCAAAAGCCGGCCCGAGGGCTGGGTGACCTTGGACAATTTCGCCGCCCGTGACGCTGCGATTCCCGATGTCGGCGACGGCGACGTCCTGGTGCGGGCGATCTACATGTCGCTTGATCCCTATATGCGTGGGCGCATGGACGCGGCCAAATCCTACGCCGCCGGGTTCCAAATCGGCGAACCATTGCAGGCCCGGGTGATCGGCCGGGTCGCGGCCTCCAGGAACGCGGATTATCCCGAAGGAACCCTGGTGTTCGGCACGCTCGACTGGGCCGATGTCACTTTGGTGCCGGGCGGCAAGGGGTTGAAGAAGATCGACACCGCCGCCGCCGACGTGCCGCTGACCTGGCACCTGGGCGCGCTCGGCATGCCGGGCATGACCGCCTGGGTCGGCCTCGGCTTCACCGATCCAAAACCGGGCGACACGCTGTTCGTCTCCGCCGCCTCGG
The DNA here is from genome assembly GCA_963976055.1 of uncultured Alphaproteobacteria bacterium. Lineage (GTDB taxonomy): Bacteria > Pseudomonadota > Alphaproteobacteria > Rhodospirillales > Casp-alpha2 > UBA1479. Next base: position 325,204 of record CAXBJB010000005.1, on the reverse strand, counting down.
GCGCGGTCGGCCAGATCGTCGGCCAGATCGGCCGCCTGCGCGGCTGCCGCGTGGTCGGCTGCGCCGGCACGGACGCCAAGGTAGCTTACCTGAAAGACGACCTCGGCTTCGATGCCGCCTTCAATTACCGCACGGCGGCCCCGGACATCCTGGGTGCCCTTCAGGCCGCGGCGCCGGACGGCATCGACATCTATTTCGACAACGTCGGCGGGCAGGTGCTGGAAGCGGCCCTCGACGCCGCCAACCGGTTCGCCCGCTTCGTCGAATGCGGCATGATCTCACAGTACAACCTGACCCGCGAGGAAACGACCGGCATCCGCAACATGACCCATGTGGTGCGCAAGGCGATCCGCATGCAGGGCTTCATCGTGTCCGACCATGCGGAAAGGCGCGCCGAATTCGATGCGGAAATGATCGGTTGGCTGAAGGCCGGAAAGATCAAATACCGGATCGACGTGGCCGAGGGCCTGGACGCCGCCCCCCAAGCCTTCATCGCCATGCTGAAGGGTGAGAATTTCGGCAAGCAGGTGGTGCGGATCAGCGCCAAGCCAGATTAGTTTACCTTTCCGCTATTTAGCTTCACCAGAAGGTGGGGTGGAATAGGAAGGTGGTTTTGAACTCAGGCCTCTAGCCATATTAAACGCAATGCGTTCCAAATTCTGGAACCGTTTTGTGAAATCCAAAATTTGTTGTGAAGTGTATGCATAGCTGAACGATGTCCATGCGAATGGATCAAGCGTTTCATCCGTTGGAAAGGAGATCGAAGGTTCTGTCTTCCTCGAATTGTAATCAGGAGGAAGCAAATAATATCCGCCGCCAATCGTTTCCGGTGTAGCAAAAATTTTTACCACGCCATGAGCAATCTCATTGCGCCGAGCACTGGCGAATTCAACAGCTTTTAACGCCTCCGTATACGGTTGCTTCTCTTTTTCAGGGTGAAGATCGAAGAATATACTTGCAGCAGAATTAAGCGCACTGCACCGTCCGACAGCACTAATGATGCTGCCATAAGCACGTTGTGCAGCAGGAGAATTGGACTCGACAAAAGTGGCGAATGCTTCGCCTAAGATGCTCTCGATCTGTTCCCATTGGCTAAGGGCAGTTCCAACAGCCTGATAAATTTGCTCGGCCCCTACATCACCATGAGGTTCTCTAGGCGGGCTATTCCAGTATCGTGATTCGAAAAATTTAGGCTTCACATTTCGAGCCTTTTGGAATGTTGGATGTCCAATTAGTCAGGTGTTGCCGATTAATTATTCTAGAATACCGGGTACATAGATTCGCATCTACTTCTACAGAGATGCAATGCCAACAGAAAAAGTGTGGGGCATTGACCGCTAGACCAGCTTCGGAAAATCCGTGACGCCCACGTCATAACCCATCTGGGTCAGGATCGTCGTCAATTGCCCCCGGTGATGGGTCTGGTGGTTGAACATGTGGCTGACCAGGATCCAGCGCGGCTGGTTGAAAGTCAGGTTGTCCGTGCGCGACGTCCATGCCACCGTTTCCGCCAGCCAGGCATCGGTCAGCTTTTCCGTCCAAGACGTGATTTCGTCGTCCAAGGTCTCGCGCGCGGCGCGCAGTTCATCGAAGTCGGAAAACAGTTCGACATTCGTCCCCGGGGCCGGGCGGTCGCCGCCGTCGAATCGGTTCCTCCAGGCGTTGTCGCCGAACATCAGATGGTTGAGCGTGCCGTGCACGGATTTGAAGAACGCCCCCCGGTCGGCCTTGCGGTCGGCGTCCGGGATATCGGCACAGACGGCATAGACGGCGTCGTTCATGGCGCGGTTGTATCGGGCGAAGGCCTGATAGAGGGCGGGCGTGGGCATGGCGGGGCTCCTTGGGCTGTCGGGCACAGTCTAGGAACAAAGCGCCAAGGCGATAAAGGGCTAGGTTGGAAAAACCGTTATGCCGGAACCAGCATGTCCAGGCGGTCGGTCGCGACGCGGGCGTCGAGCGGCAGGTGGGTGACGATGTCGCCGTCGCCCTGCACGGGCTCGCCGGCCATGCCCTCGACGATGATCGAGGTCGCGGGAATGACTTCGTAGTCGGGCAGCCTGTCGAGCCGGCCGAGCACCATCCAGGCGGTGTAGCGCAGCGCACTCCACGGCCCCACGGATTTGAACAGGCAGACATGCAGGCGGGGATCGCTTAAGGCGGCCTCCTTGGCGCAGACGAAGCGTCCGCCGTAGAAATGGCCATTGGCGAACACGGCCGAGCCAACGTCGTAGGGCGTGCCGTCGACGATCAGCCGGTAGGAGCGGAACTTGTAGCGGAAGAAACCGCAAAGCGTTTCCCACACATAGGCCGATTTGCCGATCAGCCGTTTCAGCCCCGCGTCGACCGAGGCCACGACATGGGCGTCGAAGCCGACGCCGGCCATCATCACGAAACGCCGGCCGTTGACCTCGCCCAGATTGACGGGCCGGGTGCGACCCAGCGCGATGGTGCGGGCCAGGCCGACATTGTCCGTCGGCAGATCCAATTCGGCGGCCAGCACGTTGGCGGTGCCGAGCGGGATGATGCCGAGCGGCACATGCCGTCCCGCTAGGCCGTTGATGACCTCGTTGATGGTGCCGTCGCCGCCGGCAGCGACGATCACGTCATAGTCCTCCGCCGGGGCCTCGCGGGCGGTGCGTTCACCGTCGCCGCGGGCCTTGGTTTCGTGCAGCGTCACGTCGGCGCCGAGGCTCCACATGATCTCGAGAATACGGGTCAGGCGCGCGCGCCGCCGGGCCCCCGCGGTCGGGTTGAAGATCACAAGAACCTTGCGGGGAGCGGCCATCAGCGTGTCCGGCTCCCCCGGTAGGGCGTTTGAATCGGGCATGATGTGTCGTTTAGACCCAGGAATGTGGCACTTTTGTTGCGACTATAATTTCAAATTCATTTCCCGTGTGTGAAGTTTCGGTGACAGCGTCTGAAAGTAATGGCGGACATATGGTCAATTACATAAAAGTCCCCACTAAATATAGGAGATGCGACAACAACCGCCGTGGACGACATGAACGCCGTAAACCAGAAGACGTCTTACAAGTTCCGCTCGATCTGGATTTCCGACATCCATCTCGGCACTCGGGGATGTCAGGCGGAAATGCTGCTCGACTTCCTCAAGCATACGGAATCGAAATATCTCTATCTCGTCGGCGACATCATTGACGGCTGGCGCATGCGCCGGGCTTGGTATTGGCGCCAAGCTCATAACGACGTGATCCAGAAGATCCTGCGCAAGGCGCGCAAGGGGACCCGCGTCGTCTACGTGCCCGGCAACCACGACGAAAATTTCCGCGATTTCTCCAACCATCGGTTCGGGCGGGTCGCCGTGCTGAACGAGGCCTATCACACCATGGCCGACGGGCGGCGCTTCTTGGTCATCCACGGCGATCAGTTCGACGGCGTGGTGAAATACGCCAAGTGGTTGGCCTTCCTCGGCGACAATGCCTACAACGCGGCCCTGATGCTGAACCTGTGGCTGAACATCGTCCGACGCAGGCTGGGGTTCTCCTACTGGTCGCTGTCGGCCTATCTCAAGCACAAGGTCAAGAACGCGGTCGAATTCGTGTCCAGTTACGAGGCCGCCGTGGTCGGCGAGGCGCGCAAACGCGGCGTGCAGGGCGTGATCTGCGGTCATATCCACACCGCCGAGATGCGCGACATGGACGGCATCCTCTACTGCAACGACGGCGACTGGGTCGAAAGCTGCACGGCCCTGGTCGAACACGAGGACGGCCGCCTGGAAATTCTCAAATGGGCGGAACTGCGCGGCCTATCCTTCCTGAGGGACCAAGACGCATGCGACTCCTCATCGTCACCGATGCCTGGCTTCCCCAAATCAATGGTGTCGTCCGAACACTCGACACGCTGAGGCAGGGGCTGGAGAAACGCGGACATCAGGTTCGCTTGGTGACGCCGGACCTGTTCCGCTCCGTGCCCTGTCCCACCTATCCGGAAATCCGGCTGGCCCTGTTTCCCGGCCGCAAGGTCGCGGCCATGATTGAGGACTTCCGCCCCCAGGCGATCCATATCGCGACCGAAGGGCCCTTGGGCGTCGCCGCGCGCGCTCATTGTTTGCGTAAGGGCTATCCCTTCACCACGGCCTATCACACACGGTTTCCCGAATACGTCCATGCCCGGGTGCCCCTGCCGCTTGGCTGGCTCTATGCGGTGATGAAATGGTTCCACGGGCCGTCGTCGGCGATCATGGTGGCGACCCAGACCATCGAGGACGACCTGAAATCCCGGGGCTTCCGCCCGCCCGTGCGGCGCTGGTCGCGCGGCGTGTGGACGGACCTGTTCAAGCCCCGCGACAAGGCCTTTCTGGACGCGCCCCGGCCGATCAGCCTGTTCACCGGGCGGGTCGCCGTGGAAAAGAACATCGAGGCCTTCCTCAAGCTCGACCTGCCCGGCACCAAATACGTCGTCGGCGACGGCCCGCAGTTGGACGATCTGAAACGCAAGTATCCCGCCGTGCGCTTCGCCGGGGTGCAGGAGGGGGAGGAACTGGCGAAATACTTCGCCGCCGCCGACGTCTTCGTGTTTCCGTCCCGGACCGACACCTTCGGCCTGGTTTTACTGGAGGCCATGGCGTCGGGCGTGCCCGTGGCCGCTTATCCTGTGCCCGGGCCGCTCGACGTGGTCAACCAGTCGGGGGCCGGGGTACTGTCCGACGATCTGGCGGCGGCGGTCGAACGGGCGCTCGCGATTCCCGCCGAGGTGTGCCGCAACCACGCCTTGAAGTACTCCTGGGACGCCAGTTTCGACCAGTTCGAGGGCAATCTGCACGTGTTTCGCTGAGGCCTTTAGAAGTCGCTTATAAATCCCTGAAATCACGCGGGATTCTTGGCCTTTCCAAGGCTACGTGGTAAAAGGTCCGACCCTGTCCCAGGAACCTTCGGAAGGACCCGAGGCCCGTGGCGTCCGCCATCGATACCTATCCGCCCGTCCACGCCTCCACGGCGAGCCTGCTCGGCCGGCTGTTCCGCGAAAGCATGCGCGTCTACGCACGCTGGTTCTTCGCGGCGCTTGCCTGCATGGCGCTGATGGCGGCGGCGACGGCGGCCAGCGCCTGGCTCATGGAGCCGGTGGTCAACGACATCTTCGTCAATCGTGACGAATCCATGCTGATGCCCGTGGGGCTGGCCGTGTTCGCCGTGTTCATCGTCAAGGGCCTGGCCAATTACGGACAGGCGACACTGATGGCTTATGTCGGGCTGCGCATCGTTACCGACAACCAGAACCGCCTGTTCGACAAACTGTCGCGCATGGACGTGAAATTCTTTCAGGATTCCAACACGGGCGGGCTGATCTCGCGCTTTCTGGTCGACATCAACCAGATGCGGGGGGCGGTGTCCAACGCCTGGGTTTCGCTCGGCAAGGACGCCATGACCCTGATCGGTCTGATCGGCGTCACCTTCTACCAGGATTGGCAATTGGCGCTTATCGCCTTCTTTATCTTTCCCATCGCCTTGCTGCCCATCGTCAAACTGGGCCGCCGCATGCGCAAGGTGACCGCCAACACGCAGCGCGAAATGGGCCTGTTCACGACGCTGCTGGAGCAGACCATCCAGGGCATCCGCGTGGTCAAGGCCTATTCCATGGAAGCCTACGAGCGCGCGCGCGTCGGCGAGATTGTCGAGCGCGTGTTCAACCTGACCATGAAGGCTGAGCGCACCCGGGCGCTCTCCAGCCCGATCATGGAAACGCTCGGCGGTGTCGCCGTCGGCACTGTCATTTTTTATGGCGGCTACCGGGTGATCCACGGCAACACGGACGCGGGATCGTTCTTTTCCTTCATCACGGCACTGCTGCTCGCCTACGAGCCCATGAAGCGGCTGGCCAATCTGAACGCCGCCCTGCAACAAGGCCTGGCCGGGGCCGACCGCCTGTTCCAGATGCTCGACATGGAGCCGGCGATCCAGGAGGCCCCCGATGCCCGTGACCTGCCCGAGCCGGTCAAGGGCGCCGTCGAATTCCGCAATGTCGGGTTCGCCTATACCCAGGATCGGGCAACCCTCAACGATCTCTCCTTGCTGGTGCCGGCGGGCAAGACCGTGGCCTTGGTCGGTCCGTCCGGGGCGGGCAAGTCGACGATCCTCAACCTGATTCCCCGGTTCTACGATGTCGCCGAGGGCGCGGTGCTGGTTGACGGCCAGGATGTGCGCGGCCTGACCTTCCAATCCCTGCGCGGTGCCATGGCCCTGGTCAGCCAGGAAGTCACCCTGTTCGACGATACGGTGCGCGCCAACATCGCCTACGGCCGCGCCGGGGCCGCCGAGGACGAGATTATCGAGGCTGCCAAGAACGCTGCCGCCCACGACTTCATCGCGGCCCTGCCCATGGGCTACGACACCCTGGTCGGGGAACAGGGGGTCAAGCTTTCCGGCGGTCAGCGCCAGCGTTTGGCGATCGCTCGCGCCATGCTGAAGAACGCGCCGATCCTGCTGCTGGACGAGGCGACCTCGGCCCTCGATACGGAATCGGAACGCCAGGTGCAGGCGGCGCTCGACATCCTGATGACCGACCGCACGACCCTGGTCATCGCCCACCGCCTGTCGACGGTGGTCCGCGCCGACCTGATTTGCGTCATCGTCGACGGCCGCGTCGCCGAACAGGGCAGCCATGCGGAACTGCTGGCCCGTGGCGGGCATTACAAGCATCTCTATGAACTGCAGTTCGCCGGCGAAGCCGGGGACGCCGCCCGCCAGGCGGCGGGACGGTAACCGGCCCGGACCGGTGATCCCGCCATGCTGAAACGGATCCTGAAAAGCGACGGATTGCGCCGGGCGTTGTGCTGGCTGGGGTCGCTCTACATCCGTCTGGTTCATGTCACGGGCCGCTGGCAGATCATTGGCGGCGACGCGGCGCGCGCCCATTGGGCGGCGGGCACGCCCTTCATCCTGTGTTTTTGGCACGGCCGGATTTTGATGATGCCCCATTGCTGGCCCCGGGACCGCGACATCCACATGCTGATTTCCCAGCATCGGGACGGCCAGATCATCGCCCGCACGGTGGGCCATTTCGGCATCAAGACCGTGGCGGGGTCGTCCTCCCGGGGCGGGGCGCAGGCGCTGCGCGCCATGGTCAAGGCGCTCAAGGCCGGCGACTGCGTCGGCATCACGCCTGACGGCCCGCGCGGCCCCCGCATGCGGGCCAGTGACGGTGCGGTGGCCCTGGCCAGGCTTTCGGGCGTGCCGATCATTCCGGCAACCTTCGGTGCGGCGCGGGGACGGGTACTGCAAAGCTGGGACCGCTTCCTGGTCGCCTGGCCGTTCGGGCGGGGCGTGATCGTCTGGGGCGATCCCATCGATGTGCCGCGCGACGCCGATACGGCGACGCTGGGCGCCGCGCGCCTGCGGGTCGAAGACGCGCTCAACGCCATCACCGCCGAGGCCGACCGGCTGACCGGACGTGCGCCGGTCAAGCCCGCTCCGGTGGAGACAGTCCGATGATGCTCGGTTTCTACCGTTTCCTGACGACCCTGGGTGCGCCCGCGATCCAGATCTACCTGGGACGGCGGATCAAGGCCGGGAAGGAAGACCCCCATCGCTTCAACGAACGGCTGGGCCGAGCCGCCCTGGCGCGCCCCGACGGCCCTCTGATCTGGCTGCATGGCGCCAGCGTCGGCGAGGCCATATCGCTGCTGACTCTGATCGACCGTTTGAAGACGGCGGTGCCCGCCGCCAACATCCTGGTGACCACGGGCACGGTGACCTCGGCCCGCATGCTGGCCGACCGCCTGCCCAAGGGGGCGGTGCATCAATACGTGCCGGTCGACCGGATGGCCTACGTGCGCCGCTTCCTCGACCATTGGCGGCCGGACCTGACGCTGTGGGCGGAATCGGAATTCTGGCCCAACCTGATTTCGGAAACGGCGGTGCGGGGCAATCCCCTGGTCCTGGTCAACGGGCGCATCTCGCCACGTTCGTTCAAAGGCTGGTCGTGGGCGCCTAAGTTCATCTCCGGGCTGCTCGGCGGTTTCGCCCTGTGTCTGGGCCAGACGGAAGGCGACGCCGAGCGCCTGCGTGCTCTGGGTGCGGCGGGGGCGCGCAGCGTGGGAAATCTCAAGTTCGCGGCCGACCCCCTTCCCGCCGACGCCGCGCGGCTGGCGGACCTGCGCGCCGCGACGGCGGGACGTCCCCTGTGGCTCGCGGCCAGCACCTGGGCCGGGGAAGAAGACATCGCCTGGCGCGTCCACCAGGACCAGGCCGCCGCCCATCCGGGACTGTTGACCATCATCGTGCCGCGCCATCCGAACCGGGGGGCGGATGTCGCGGCTCAGCTCGCCGCGCAAGGGGCCAGGGTCAAACGGCGGGGGGCTGGGGACATGCCCGATGCCGGGACCGAGGTTTACATCGCCGATACCATGGGGGAACTGGGTCTGTTCTTCACTCTGGCCCCCGTCGTGTTCATGGGCAAATCGCTGTCGGCGGATGGTGGGCAGAACCTGTTGGAGCCGGCGCGCCTCGGCTGCGCCGTGTTGCACGGCCCGCGCATGACCAACTTCGCCGACATGGGGGCCCGCATGGCCGCCGCCGGTGCCTCCCTGCCCGTCGCCGATGAGGCGAGCTTGAGCGCCGCCGTGGGCCGTCTTCTGGGCAATACAGGGGAAGCCGAGGCCTTCGCCGTCCGCGCCCGCACCTTCGCCCAGGCGGAAGCCGGGGTCATCGACCGGCTGATGGCGGAACTCACGCCCTATCTGCAACGCCTGGACGGCGCAAGGGGGACGCCATGAAGGCCCCCGCGTTCTGGTACGACGCGGCGCCATCGGCTCTGGGGGGCCTGCTGTCGCCGCTCGGCCTGATCTACGGCGCCGCGACGGCCTTGCGCCAGCGCACTGGAAAGCCGGCCCGGCCCGGCGTGTCCGTGGTCTGCGTCGGCAATCTGACCGCCGGCGGGGCGGGCAAGACGCCGGTGGTGATCGACATCGCGCGCCGTCTGACGGCCGCCGGCCGGCGGCCCCATGTGATCAGCCGCGGTTACGGTGGCCAGGCCGGTGCCACGCCCCGGCCCGTGGACCCGGACATGGATACGGCGGATACGGCCGGAGACGAGCCGCTGATGATCGCCAAAACCGCGCCGGTCTGGGTCGGCGGCGATCGGCCCCGGGCGGCCCATGCCGCCGTGGACGCCGGGGCCGGGACCCTGGTGCTGGATGACGGTTTCCAGGACCCGTCGCTCGCCAAGGATTTGTCCATCGTCGTCGTCGATGGCCGTTACGGTTTCGGCAACGGCTTCCTGATCCCGGCCGGGCCGCTCCGTGAATCGCTGCGGGCGGGACTGGCACGAGCGGACGCCCTGGTCGTCATCGGTGACGATGTCTGGGGTGTGGGCGACGCGGCGCGCCGGTTCGGTCCGAAAAATCTGCCCGTGTTGACGGCCCGGATCGTGCCCGGCCCCGAGATCGAACAAATTTCAAAAGCCCTGGGCGTTGCCTTCGCCGGCATCGGGCATCCGAAAAAATTCTTCCAGACCCTTCGCGATCATGGCTGCCGCCTCGCGGGAACGAGAGCCTTTCCCGACCACCATCCCTTCAGCTCTGCCGATCTGGCCGCTTTGAAACGTCGCGCGGAAGCCCTGAAGGGGGTTTTGATAACCACGGAAAAGGACATCCAGCGGATCCCCGTCGGCGACCGCGCGGGCATTGAAGTCTTGACAATCACCCTGCAATGGGACGACGAAGCGGCCCTCGACCGATTGTTGCAAACCGTCAAACCGTAGTCAGGCTGCCGATTCCATGGCCCATGCGCCGGCCCCGCTGAACAAATACGTGCTTCACCCCGTCCAGGCGGCGGCGGCGTTCACCGTCTATATGTTTTTCCGCATGCTGCCGCTCGACTGGGCGTCGGGGCTGGGCGGTCTTCTGGCGCGCGCCATCGGGCCGCGTCTGCGCCTGTCGGACCGGGCGCGGAAGAACCTGCGCGCGGTGTTTCCCGACATGACGGCGGCCGAGGTCGAGCGCATCGTCCACGGCATGTGGGACAACTTGGGCCGCCTGGCCGCCGAATTCCCCCATTTACAGGAAATCGACGTCTATGCCGGGAACGGCCGGGTGACCGTCGAAGGCGGTGAATACGTGGATCAACTGCGTGACGATCACGAAGCGGGCATTTTTTATTCAGCCCATATCGGCAATTGGGAAATTCTGGCATTGGGGGCGACGCAGCGGGGCCTGCCGCTCGACCGCGTCTACCGCGAGGCCAACAACCGTCTGGTCGAATGGCTGTACCGCCACGGTCGCGCCGCCGTCGAGGGGGCGCTGATTCCCAAGGGCCCGCAGGGCGTGCGCCAGCTTCTCAACGCCTTTCGCTCGGGCAGCCATCTCGCCATGCTGGTTGATCAGAAAATGAACGACGGCATCGCCGTGCCGTTCTTCGGCCGCCCGGCCATGACCGCCCCGGCATTGGCCGAACTGGCGCTGCGCCACAACTGCCCGGTGGTGGCGGCGCGGGTGACGCGGGTCAAGGGGGCGACCTTCAAGATGACGGCCCAGCCGCCCGTCCGGTTCGAGAAGACCGGCGACCACAAGGCCGATGTCCTTGCCGCGATGACGCAAATCAACAACCAAGTCGAACAATGGGTCCGCGACACGCCGGAACAATGGTTGTGGCTGCACAACCGCTGGCCGGACGTCGGAGAATAGAGGAACGGAATATTGACATTTGTCGTTATTTATATATTATAATGACAAATGTCTGATGGCTGTGTGCAAAAGGTCCGTTCCGATGCCCCACCTTCGTCTCATCGAACCACAACCGGCCCCACCGGGGTTGTACTTCTCCGTCGAGGAGATTCACGCCATGCAACGGGCGGTGGTTAACCTGTTCGATCGCTGGGGCATCACGGATACGCAGGCCGCGACCTTGCTGGGTGAAATTGCGCCGCGCACGTTCCAACGCTGGAAGGCAGGGGAATATGGCCGGGTCGGACCCGACCTTGCGGCGCGGTTGTCGAACCTGCTGGGAATTCACAAGGCGCTACGGTTGCTGTTCAAGGACGCGGAACGCGGCTACGGTTGGATCAAGCGGCCCAACGCGGCGTTTGGCGACCGTCCTGCCCTGGCGGTGATGCTGGGCGGCCAGCTAACGGATCTGATGCGGGTGCGCCGGTATCTGGATGCGGTTCGGGGTCCTTGGTGAGAGCCTCCGCGTCACCCGTGGCGTGGCCCTATCACCGATTGATCAATTCTGCTTATCCCCCCATCGACCTGTTCGAGGATATCGCTGATCCCCGGGACTGGGCGCTTTTGGCGTCGGCGGAAGGCAAAACCAACGCGCGTCTTGCCGAAACCATCGGAAATCTCGACCTCGTGCCGCCGGAACGGCGCGTCGGCGGCGCGGGTGCTTCCTATGTCATGGCGCCGTTCACCCATGTCAGTCTGGACCGGCCCGGGCGGTTTCATGACGGCACCTTCGGTGCCTTCTATGCCGCCGCCGGATACGAAACGGCCTTGTTTGAAACGGTTCATCACCAGGCGCGATTTTGCCGGGCGACGGCGGAGACACCGGGGTGGGTCGCCGACCTGCGGGAACTCGTTGGCCGCATCGATATCGCCTTGGATGATCTGCGGGACGGTAACTTCGCCGCCCTGCTTGATCCTGATGACTATACGGCGTCTCAGTCCTATGCGCGGGAAGTTCGCGCCGCCGGCGGCGACGGCATCGTCTACCCCAGTGTTCGTCACGCGGGCGGCGAGTGTTTTGCCGCGTTCCATCCGGACGTGATGGGCATTCCCGTCCAGGGGCGTCACCTCAGCTATCATTGGGACGGTGGCCGGATCGACCGGATCAAGGATCTAAGCGACGGTCACAAAGTCTATCAGATCGACCTTTGATGATCGGCGGGCGTCGGGCTGCCTGCTATTCGTTGGGCTTCTGCGGCCCGACCAGCAGCGCCGGATCGAGATGGGTCTTGAACCAGCTGACCCCCCAATGCAGGTGCGGGCCGGTGACCCGGCCGGTCGCGCCCACGGTGCCGATCTGCATGCCCTTGGTGACGAAGTCGCCTCCCTTCACGGTGATCTTGTCCATGTGGACGTAGACCGACGTCAGGCCCAGGCCGTGGTCGATCATCACCGTCTTGCCCGTGAAGAACATGTCCTCGTTGACCAGGGCGACGATGCCGTCGCCCATGGTCTTCACCGGCGTGCCGCGGGGAGCGGCGACGTCGACGCCGTTGTGCGGGCTGCGCGGCTGGCCGTTGAGGATGCGCTGGCTACCGTACACGCCGGAAATGGGGCCCTCGACCGGCCACATGAAGCCGGTGTCGAAAAAGGTCTTCAGCGTCGTGCGCTTGCGCACCTCGGCGATCTGAATCTGATCCTTCTTGATGCGGGCAAGGTCTTCCGGCTTGGTCGGGCTGACCTTGCGTTGCGGCAGGCCGTCGATGCGCTGGATCTTGTATTTGCGCTTCTCGATGGCAAGGTTCCGCACTTCCGGCAGGCCTTCCGGCGGCTCCGCCCGCAGCACCATCTTCGCCTTGGCCTTGCGCCCGAAGCCGATGATGAAGCTGCCGTCGGGCGCCACGGCCACTGGTTGTCCGTCGAGCGTCAGTTTGGTTCCCGGCTCAACCTTGCCGGTGGCCAGGCCGCCCTGAATGAATGTGCCGGAAACCTCCAGCGCGTGGGCCGGATAGGTCCTCGTCGTGACGAGGGTTGCAGTGATCAGAAGTACGCGAAGAAGGAATGTCACAGAAGCCGCCCCTGCCGGTCGTCGCCGGGCTTGTTGGTCTTGGGTTTCGCGGGAGTGTCCTTGTCCGGCTCGGGCGTTGCCGCCTTGGCCGGGGGAGCGCCGCCGGCAACGACCACGGGGCGCGTCCCGTCGCGGAGCCTGAGATCCAGTCGGTCGCCGGTCTTGAGGGGCTTGGCCGAGGTCACGGGGACCCCCGCCGAGTCGGTGACCAGGGCGAACCCGCGGTCGAGGACGCGCTGGTAGGAATAGCTTTCCAACAGGGCGGAGGCCTGGCTCAGGCGGCCCCGCGCCCGGTCCACCGCGGCCCGCCCGGCGGTCTTCAGGGCGCGCACTTCCGAGGCGAGACGCCCCGCCTCCATCTGGATGACCCTGTCGGGCCGGGTCAGCCCGGCGGCGGCGCCGGCAAGGCGCGCGCGGCGGCGCTCCAGCCCGCTGTCCAGCGAATGGCCCAGGCGGTCCGTCCAATCGTCGAGCCGCTGCGCCTGTTCGTGGAGCATGCGCGCCGGGTTGGGCAGGGCCCGGGCCGTGGCGTCCAGATGGCGGCGGTGGTCGGCCAGCCGCCGGGATACGGCGCTGGCGATGCGCCGCCCGTCCTCCAGAACCTGGGCCAACAGGTCCAGACGCACCGGCACGGCCATTTCCGCGGCGGCGGTCGGGGTGGGTGCGCGCCGGTCGGCGGCGAAATCGGCGAGCGTGGTATCCGTCTCGTGGCCGACCGCCGAAATCACCGGAATGGGGCATTCGGCGATGGCACGCACGACGGCTTCCTCGTTGAACGCCCACAAATCCTCCAGGCTGCCGCCGCCGCGCGCCACGATGACGACGTCTGGGCGCGGCACGGGGCCGCCGGGTTCGATCTCGCCGAATCCGCGCACCGCCGCCGCGACCTGGGCGGCGGCGTTCTCGCCCTGGACCAGCACCGGCCAGATCAAGACGTGAACGGGGAAGCGGTCGGCCAGGCGGTGCAGGATGTCGCGGATCACGGCCCCCGTGGGCGAGGTCACGACGCCGATCACGTCGGGCAGATAGGGGATGTCGCGCTTGCGCTCGGCCGCGAATAGGCCCTCGGCCTCCAGCTTGCGGCGGCGGTCCTCCAGCAACTTCAGCAGCGCCCCTTCGCCGGCCAATTCCATATGGTCGACGACGACTTGGTATTTGGAGCGCCCGGGATAGGTGGTCAGCCGTCCGGTGGCGACGATCTCCATGCCGTCCTCGGGCTTGATGGTCAGGCGCCCGGCGGTGCCGCGCCAGCACACGCCGTCGATCACCGCGTCCGCGTCCTTCAATGCGAAATACAGATGGCCCGAGGATGCCCGCTTGAAACCCGAGATTTCCCCCCGGATTCGCACCCATTGGAAGGTCTCCTCGACCGTGTGTTTCACGGCCTGGGAAATTTCGGAAACGGTAAAGACCGGCAGGTTATGGCTGGTCTCGGTTTCGCCGGGTTGACTCTGCGCGGTGCCGCTGGAATTGTCGCTCATGGGCGCAGTATGCAAGGCCCAGTGAACGGACACAATACGGCGGGCCGTGACCAAGGCGGAGCGCCGAACGAACCGACGGAACCGGGAGGGATTGGGACAGGATGAAGGTACTTGTGGTCGGCTCCGGCGGGCGCGAACATTCCCTTTGCTGGGCCATCGCCAAATCCCCCAAATGCAGCGAACTGTTCTGCGCCCCCGGCAACGCGGGCACGGCCGGTCTTGCCAAGAATGTCGATATCGACGCCGAAGATCTGGACGGCCTCATCGGATTCGTCAAGGACAGCGCTATCGACTTCGTTGTGGTCGGACCGGAAGGCCCCCTGGTGGCGGGCCTGGTCGATAAACTCGACGCGCTCGGCGTCAAATCCTTCGGGCCGACGGCGGCGGGGGCGGAATTGGAAGGCTCCAAGGCCTTCACCAAGGACCTTTGCGCCAAATACGACATCCCGACCGCCGATTACGACCGTTTCGACGAACCGGACGCGGCCAAGGAATACATCCGCACGCACGGGGCCCCCATCGTGGTCAAGGCCGACGGCCTGGCTGCCGGCAAGGGCGTCATCATCTGCCGCAACGTCAACGAGGCCTATGCGGCGGTCGACCAGATCATGATCGAGGAAGCCTTCGGCCGCGCCGGCACGGAAATCGTCGTCGAGGAATTCCTCGAAGGCGAGGAAGCCAGCTTCTTCGCCCTGGTCGACGGCGAAACGGCGCTGCCCCTGGTCGGCGCCCAGGACCACAAGCGCGCCCATGACGGCGACGAGGGCCCCAATACGGGCGGCATGGGCGCTTATTCCCCGGCCCCCATCGTCGGCCGGGCCATGATCGACCGGGTGATGGCCGAGATCATCCAGCCGACCATCAAGGGCATGGCGGCCGAGGGCCGGCCGTTCAAGGGCGTGCTCTACGCCGGGCTGATGATCGACGACACGGGGCCCAAGCTGATCGAATACAACACCCGCTTCGGCGACCCGGAATGTCAGGTCATGATGATGCGGCTCAAATCCGACGTGCTGGAGGTTCTCCTGGCCTGCGCCGAAGGGCGTTTGGCCAAGACCAAGCTACAATGGCGGGATGACGTCGCCATGACCGTCGTCATGGCCGCCAAGGGCTATCCCGGAAAGTATAAAAAAGGGACGGAAATCAAGGGGCTGGATGCCGCTGGTGCGGTCGAGGGCGTGGTCGTGTTCCACGCGGGCACGGCCGCCGGCGATGACGGTGCGATCACCGCCAACGGCGGCCGCGTGCTGGGCGTCACGGCGATCGGCAAGGACGTCAAGGAAGCCCGGGCCCGGGCCTACGAGGCCGTCGACCGGATCGACTGGCCCGAAGGCTTCTGCCGGCGCGATATCGGCTGGCGGGCGATCAAGCGCTAGGTGCCGCCGCCCTTTTGCCGATGCATGCCGACCCCTATATAAAGCGCAGAGACAGACGACCACCCGCGGCCCTCCACCGGGCACGCGGCGGCAGACGGAGGAGATGACGACATGGACGACAAGACCCGCACGGAAGTGGAGGCCGCCGCCTTTCGCGGCCTCATCAAGCATTTGCAGAAGCGCACGGACGTGCAGAACATCGACCTGATGAATCTGGCCGGGTTCTGCCGCAACTGTCTGGCCAAATGGTACGCCGCCGAGGCCCAGGCCAAGGGCCAGGACATCGACTACGACGCGGCGCGCACGGTCGTCTATGGCATGACCTATGACGCGTGGAAGGACAAGTTCCAGAAACCCGCCGACGAAGCGCAGAAAAAGACCTTCGAGGACACCAAGCCGCTGCATGCCGACATCAGCGGCCATAACTAGCCCATGAATACCCCGGCGCCTGATTTCTGGCCCAATTCCGGCTACCATTTGCTGACGCGGAACGGGGCCGGGCATCTGGCCGTGACCGACGCCTTCCTGCGCGCCTATCTGCAACGCCCGGAAATCGCCCCCATCGCGGAATCCTGTGATGCCGAACGCGCCCTGCACGGCGCGCTGATGGCCAACCCCCGTGAAGCGGTCGGCGACGGGCGCATCGAGGCCATGGCCGATCCGGACGCCCAGGACAATTACCGGGTGCTGTTGGCGTTTCGCGACCGTCTGGTGGGGGCGGGCACGGTCGAGGCTTGTTACCTGGAAATCTTCCGCTCGGACGGCGTCACCATGCCGCCGCTGTTCATCGATCAGATGGCCCACGTCGTTGCGCGGCGCATCATCGACGGCACGGACGACCCATTCCGCGCCCGCGCGGCGGAACTTCTGTTCCGCGAACAGACGGTGACGCTGAAGGACGGCGCGATTTTGCTGGGCGACGCGGAAACGGTCGAGATGCTGGCGACCACGGCCGGCATGGGCAGCCTGGGCAAATTGGTGGTCGGCAGCGGTGCTGCCGCCCGCCAGGTCGACATGGACGTGTTGCAGACGGACACCGCCGACATCTACTGGGGGCGCAACGAACGCTACGACACGGTGCTCGATATTTCCTTCGCCCGGCCGGGGCTGGATGCGCTGTGCCGCGTGCTCGAGGCCTGGGTCCGTCATTTCCTGCAGGCCGAGATCTCGATCCAGCCGGTGCAGGAAATCAACGACGAGAAATGGGTCTGGCATCTGGGCCTGGACGCCGAGGCCTCGACGCTGCTGAACGACCTCTACGAAGGGGAAGATGTCGAGGATGCGCGCATGGAACGCCTGCTGTCGCTGTTCCGCCTTGACTTCAAGGACCCCAACCAGATGGCCATCGAGGTGCGGGGCAAGCCGATCTATCTCGCGCTCTGCATGACCCCCGATCAGCGGGTCCGCCTGAAACCGCAAAATCTCCTGGTCAATCTGCCCCTTGCGGCGGAATCCTAAATTTTTCTCTCAGGTTCTTCTCACTGTCTCTGTGCCTCTGTGGTTCAAAAAAAGAAAACCACTGAGGCGGTGAGGCAGTGAGGGAATCAAATATGGAGAAACACTGTCGGGCTCAGGCTGGTGTTGGCGGCCCGGTTTAGCGCCTGTCCTGAAAAAATACCTTCAAAAGCGCGGCGGCGGCCGTCTCCCCCAGGCCGCCGACGACCTCGGGCGCGTGATGACAGGTCGGTTGGGCGAAGAACCGAGGGCCGTGTTCGACCCCGCCGCCCTTGGCATCGTAGGCCCCGAAATAAAGCCGCCGGATGCGGGCATGGCTGATGGCGGCGGCGCACATGGCGCAGGGTTCCAGCGTCACGTAAAGATCGCAGTCCGGGAGGCGGGGTTCGCCCCGGGCTTGCGCCGCGCGGCGCAGGGCCAGGATTTCCGCATGGGCCGTCGGATCGTGGGCGGCTTCGGTCTCGTTGCCGGCGCGGGCCAGGACCCTGCCGGTCGCCGCCTCGACCACCACCGCGCCCACGGGCACCTCGCCGCGCCGGGCGGCGGCGCGGGCCTCATCCAGGGCCTGGGCCATGAAGCTGTCGGATGCCGGTTTGTCCATGGCGCCAACCATACTCTCCGGCCTCCCGTCGTCAATGCTTGCCGCCGCCGCCGTCCGCCCCTAATGTCCCCGCCATGGCCCAAAAACCCAAGACCGACAAGTCCCCGGACGCCCCCGAACGCATCGCCAAGGTGATCGCCCGCGCGGGCCTGTGCTCGCGCCGCGAGGCCGAACGCTGGATCGAGGAAGGGCGCGTCGTGCTCGATGGCAAGAAGTTGCTGACCCCGGCCCAGACGGTGACCGAGGCCAGCATCATCCTGGTCGACGGCAAGCCCCTGCCGGGCAAGGCGCCGCCCAAGCTGTGGCGCTATCACAAGCCCGTCGGCCTGGTCACCACCCATAAGGACCCGGAAGGCCGGCCGACCGTGTTCGACCGCCTGCCCAAGGACCTGCCCCGGGTGGTTTCCGTGGGGCGTCTCGACCTCAATTCCGAAGGGCTGTTGTTGCTGACCAACGACGGCGGCTTGGCGCGCCGCCTGGAACTGCCGTCCAACGGTTGGAACCGGCGCTACCGGGTGCGCGTGCATGGCGTGGTGAAACCCGAGGATCTGGCCAGGCTGGCCCGCGGCGTCACCGTGTCCGGCGTGCGCTACGGTCCGATCAAGGCCGAGATCGATCAGATGGACGCCGGCGACAAGGTGCGCAAGGGCTTCGCCAACCACTGGCTGACCATCAGCCTGTCCGAAGGCAAGAACCGCGAGGTCCGCAAGGTGATGGAACACCTGGGTCTGACCGTGAATCGCCTGATCCGCACGGCCTACGGCCCGTTTCAGTTGGGCAATCTGGCGCGTGGCGACGTGTACGAGATCAAGGGCAAGACCCTGAAGGAACAACTGGGCAAGGTCCTGTCCTGATGCGGGGCGCGGCTTGATGCGCATCGTTGCGGGCAGATTTCGCGGCAAAAAACTGACGGCGCCCGAGGGTCGGGACCTGCGCCCGACTTCCGACCGGGCCCGCGAATCCATCTTCAACATCCTGGCCCACGGCAAGGCGGCGATGAACCTGGACGGCATCACCGTCGCCGACATGTTCTGCGGCACGGGGGCGCTGGGGCTCGAGGCGATGTCGCGGGGGGCGGCCTTCGGCGTGTTCGCGGACCGTAATCCCCAGCACCTCAAGATCGCCAAGGACAATGCGGCGGCCATGGGCCTGTGGCGGGAATGCCTGATGCTGGGGCTCGACTGCACCCATCTGGCCGTGCCGCCGCGCGCCGCCAAGACGCCGGCAGGGTTGGTGTTTCTCGACCCGCCCTACGGCCAGGGCATGGCCGACCCGGCCCTGCGCGGGCTGTTGAACAAGAACTGGCTGACCCCTGACGCCACCGTGGTGGTCGAGGTCGGGGCCGAGGAAAGCCTGGCCGGGACGCGCGGGTTCGAGGTTCTGGATGAGCGCATCTATGGTGCTGCCAAGGTCTATTTCTTGAAAAGATTGGAATAGGCCGCGACCTTCAGGCGCAGGTCGCGGCCGCGTTCCACCTCCGGTGCCGGTGCCAAGTTCCAGATCCAGCGTTCGTCCGGCTCCGGCAGCTTGATATCGGCAAGTGCGGGCTCCGTCGCATCCACTTCCCCATCCTCGACGAACTCCCGCACCGTCTCCGTGATCAGGCAGACCCGGCCCGGCAGTGCCTGCAGAGCGCGCAGGTGTTGGCGCTGGATTTCCGCGGCGAAGGCCTTGGCCTGTTTTTCGGGCGCGTGGCGGGCAGGGATCAGCGGCAATTGGCCCAACAGGTTCAGGGATACCACCAGGTCGGCGTCGGCCTCGGGGATGTCCGGCAGCGGCGGCTCCGTCGGCATCTCGCCTTGGGCCAGGTCATCGACCAGACCGGTCAGGTCGGCTTCGGCCAGATAGACGTTGGGATACTGCCCCGCCCAGGCCTGCACGGCGGGGGGGTGGAAGATATCGACCAGCACGACCTCGGTGAAGTCGTCGGCGAGATCGCAGAGCGGCACGTCGAAAAGCCCGCCCGAGCCCAGGATCACGACCTTGTTTTGGCCGGGGCAATTGGCGGCGGACCACAGGACGAAACGGCGCGAGCGTTCCAGGTGTTCTTTCCAGGCAGGGTGCAGACGCCGGTGACGGGCGGCGATGGCGATCTGTTCCTTCAGATAGCCGAGCCGCTTGACCGGTTCCGGCGCCGGGGTCATCCGGTGGGTGAGCCATTCACGCAGCATGGGCCCGATCGCAAGGTTGCGGAAAGTCCGGCGATCTTAGCGCCGGCCGAACAACTTTTCGATATCCGCCAGCTTCAGTTCGACATAGGTCGGTCGGCCATGGCTGCACTGTCCGGAATGGGGGGTTGCCTCCATTTCCCGCAGCAGGCGGTTCATTTCGTCGGCGTTCAGCCGCCGCCCGGCGCGGATCGACCCGTGGCAGGCCATGGTCGCGCAGACGTCGCCGATACGCTCGGCCAGTGCGATGGTCTCGCCGTATTCCGCTAGGTCGTCGGCCAGATCGCGGATCACGCCCTGGATATCCATGTCGCCCAGGAGGGCCGGCGTCTCGCGCACCACCACGGCGCCGGGGCCGAAACCTTCGATCACCAGGCCCATCTCTGCCAGTTCGTCCGCGCGGGTCAAAAGCCGATCGACCGCCGGCTCCTCCATCTCCACCACCTCGGGGATCAGCAGCATCTGGCGGTTGACCCCACCGGCGGCCAGGGCGGCCTTGATCTTTTCCTGGGTCAGGCGCTCATGCGCCGCGTGCTGATCGACGATGACTAGGCCGTCCGCCGTCTGGGCGATGACGTAGGTGGCATGGACCTGGGCCCGCGCCACACCCAGGGGGTATTCCGCCGGGGGCGGTTCCGCCGCCGCCCCGCCGTCCGGCGCCATCGTCATCGGCGCGCTGGGCGCGCGGTCGAGAGCGGGCAGGGGGGCGTAGATATCCGACAGGCCGGTTGGCCGCGCGGCGGGGGCATAGGCCCCGCCGTATCCGCCGCCGCTCCGCCCCAGGGGCAAGGCGCCACCGGGATTCTGGCTGGGTCGGAAGGCGCCCAAGGCCGCCCCGGCCACGGTGGTCGAGGCCCGGTGCCCGGCTTCGGCGAGCGCATGCTTCAGGGCGCTGACGATCAGGCCGCGCACGACCCCGGCATCGCGGAACCGGACCTCGGTCTTGGCCGGGTGGACGTTGACGTCGACCTCGGTCGGCGGGATCTCCAAAAACAGGGCGAGCAGCGGGTGCCGGTCGGATGCCAGGAATTCCCGGTAGGCACCCCTGACGGCGCCCAACAGCAGGCGGTCGCGCACGGGCCGGCCGTTGACGAACAGGAACTGCATGGCCGCGTTGCCGCGGTTCAGGGTCGGCACCCCGGCATGGCCGGAAAGCCGGATGCCCTCGCGCAGGGCGTCGATGGTCATGGCGTTGTCGGCGAAGGCGCGGCCCATGATGCCGGACAGGCGTTCCAGCCGCGCCGCCGCCGGATCGTCGTCCAGGCGCGGCGTGACGGCGTTCAGCTTGATCAGGTCGCGCGTGCCGTCGGACAGGGTGAAGGCGATTTCCGGATGGGCCATGGCCAGGCGGTTGAGGGTTTCGACCACATGGTTCTGTTCCGTGCGCGCGGCCTTGAGGAACTTTAGCCGGGCCGGCGTGGCGTAGAACAGGTCGCGCACATCGACCCGGGTGCCCTGGGGGTGGGCGGCGGGCTGGAACTTGGCGGGACCGCCGCCTTCGACCGTGACGGCCCAGGCCTGGGCGGCCCCTTGCGGACGCGAGGTGATGGTCATGCGCGCCACGGCGGCCATGGAGGGCAGGGCCTCGCCCCGGAAGCCCAGCGTCGAGACCGCCATCAGGTCGTCGTCCGGCAGTTTGGAGGTGGCGTGGCGTTCCAGCGCCAATTCGATTTCCTCCGGGGTCATGCCGCAGCCGTCATCGGTCACGGTGATCGCCGTCTGCCCGCCGTCGCGGATCACGACCTCGATGCGCCTAGCACCGGCGTCGATGGCGTTTTCGACCAGCTCCTTCACGGCCGAGGCCGGGCGTTCCACCACTTCGCCGGCGGCGATGCGGTTGACCACGGTCTCCGGCAGGCGGCGGATCACCGGGAGGCTGGTCATGGGCGGTCCCCGCCGCCCCGGACCCGGCGGATGCGGGCGAGCAGGCTGCGGGTCGAGGCGTCGAGGTTCGGCGGCTCCGTGCCCTCCGTCAGCGCGCGGGTCAGCGGCCCGGCAAGTTCCTTGCCCAGCTCGACCCCGAACTGGTCAAAGGAATTGACGTTCCAGATGACGCCTTGGACGAATACCTTGTGTTCGTAAAGGGCCAGCAGCATGCCGAAGCTGCGCGGGTCCAGCCGGTCGAGCAGGATCGTGGTCGACGGCCGATTGCCGGGAAACACCTTGTGCGGCGGCACGCCTGGCCCGGCCTTGCGGCCGAGCGCGAGGGCCGCCGGCTGGGCCAGGAAATTGGCGAGCAGCTTGTCGTGATGATCGCCCGCCGGATGAGCCGGTTCAACGGCGGCGATGAAATCGGCGGAGATCAGGTCCGTGCCCTGGTGGAGCAGCTGATAGAACGCGTGCTGGCCGTTGGTGCCCGCCTGGCCGAACACGACGGGGGCGGTGGGTTGGGCCACGGGCGCGCCGTCGCGGTCCACGGCCTTGCCGTTGCTTTCCATTTCCAACTGCTGCAGGTAGTCGGGCAGGCCGTTCAGCAGCTGGTCATAGGGCAGCACCGCATGGGCGGCGGCCCCTTCGAAATTGCGGTTCCAGATGCCGGTCAGCGCCAGCAGCACGGGCAGGTTTTCCGCCAGGGGCATTTCCAGGAAATGGCGGTCCATGTCCCGGGCCCCGGCCAGGAAGTCGCGAAACGCGTCCATGCCCGCCGTCAGCGCCAGCGGCAGGCCGATCGCCGACCAAACCGAATACCGCCCGCCGACCCAGTCCCAGAAGCC
Organism: uncultured Alphaproteobacteria bacterium; assembly: GCA_963976055.1. Taxonomy (GTDB): domain Bacteria; phylum Pseudomonadota; class Alphaproteobacteria; order Rhodospirillales; family Casp-alpha2; genus UBA1479. Next base: position 302,726 of record CAXBJB010000005.1, on the reverse strand, counting down.
GAACAGGGCGTCGTCGCCGATGCCGAAATCGCGCGCCGCGTCGTCGTTGGTGGTGACCGCGCAGAAATGATCGGCGACGGCGGCGGGTCCTAGGGCCTCGGTCAGCCAGCGCCGCGCCGTCATGGCGTTGGTCATGGTTTCCTGGGTTGTGAAGGTCTTCGACGACACGACGAACAGGGTGGTCTCCGGATCGCAGGCATTGAGCGTCTCGGTCAGATCGGTCGCGTCGACGTTGGACACGAAGCGGGGCATCAGTCCGCGCCGCCGGTAGGGGGCGAGTGCGCGGCAGGCGGTGCGGGGCCCCTGGTCCGAGCCGCCGATGCCGATGTTGACGACATCCGTGAAAGGCTTGCCGGTTGCACCCGCGCGGGTGCCCTTTTCCACCCCGGCGACGAAGTCCGCCATGCGGTCCAGCACGGCCTGAACCGCGTCGTGCACGGGCTGTCCCCCGACTGCGAAGCCGTCTTCGGCCTGGGCGCGCAGCGCCATGTGCAGGGCGGCGCGGTTTTCGGTTTCATTGATCGCGGCGCCCGCCGCCATGGCGTCGCGCCGGGCCGCGACCCCGCGTTCGGCGGCAAGATCAAGCAGAAGGGAGAGCGTCGTTTCGGTGAGGCGGTTCTTGGACAGGTCCAGGAACAGGCCGCCCAGGACGAAGGTCAGGACATCGGTGCGCTTGTCGTCGCCGAGAAGGTCGTGCAGATGCCTGCCCGCCGTCGCCGGGTGGTGGTCGGCGAGCGCCTGCCAGGCCGGCGTTGGGGCGAGGGGCGGCATGAAGGTCTCTGATCCTCCGGGGGGACGTTTGCGCGGGCGAGAGTACCATCCGGCCCCGGCGTCGCCAACGGCGGGGCTCAGGGCATCGGTTTGACGTCCTTGGGCTGGCCCACGACGACGACGGTAAGGTCGTCCGGATGCAAGAGTTTCCGGGCCACGCGGCGGATATCGTTGAGGCTCACAGCCTCGATATAGCTGTTGCGCTTGTCGAGATAGTCGATGCCCAGGTCTTCCGTCTGCATGCCGACCAGGATGGACGCGATTCGTTCCGTCGCCGTGAAGCGCAGCGGGAAGGAGCCGGTCAGGTACTGCTTGGCCGCGGTCAATTCCGCCTCGGTCACGCCGTCCTTGGCCAGCTTGTCCCATTCGTCGCGGACGACCTTCAGGGTTTCCGCAACCCGCGCGTTGGCTGTGCCGGCCCCGCCGGCATAGATCGCGGAGCGGTCCATGGGGTGCAGGTAGGTATAGACGGAATAGGCCAGGCCCCGCTTTTCCCGCACTTCGGTATAGAGGCGGGAGGTGAAGCCGCCGCCGCCCAGGATGTGGTTCATCACATAGGCGGCGTAGAAATCCGGATCCTTGCGCATGAGGCCCCGGTCGGCGAACAGGATGTTGCTCTGCTTCAGGGGCTTTTCGATGACGATGGTGCGGCCCGCGACCTTGGGCGCCACGTCCTCAACCTTCCAGGGCGCGGCCTTGGCCGGTAGGGCGCCGAAGGTCTTGTCAAGCAGCGGCGCCAGTTCCTTGGCCGTGATGTCGCCGACCACGCCGATCGCCAGGGTGTCCAGGGCCAGCCGTTCCTGCACGAAGGCGCGCATGTCGGCGATCTGGATGGCGGCGACGCTTTCCGCGGTGCCGCCGGTCGGGCGGCCGTAGGGATGGTCGGGATACAGGGTCTTCATCAGCGTCTTGCCGGCAATCGCGTCGGCGTCTTCCGATTCATGGCGCAGATTGGCCAAAAGCTGGGCGCGCAGGCGCGACACGGGCTCGGCGTCGAAACGCGGCTTCGTCATGGCCTGACGCAGCAGATCGAAGGCGAGGTCGCGGTATTCGGTCAGCGTCTGAACGCGGGCGCCGAAGCTGTCGCGCGCGGCGCTGAAGCGGAGCGTGATGGAATTGTCCTCCAGCGTCTGCTGGAAGGCCTTGCTGTCCAGGTCGCCGGCCCCCTCATCGAGCAGGGTCGAAACCATGTTGGCCAGGCCTTCCTTGCCCTTGGGGTCGAGGGCGCTGCCGCCCCGGAACGCCAGATGCAGGGAGACGATGGGGTTGAGGTGATCCTCGACCAGCCAGGCCTCGATCCCGCCGGGGCTGACCACGCGCTCAATCTGGGTCGCCTTGGCCGGCACGGCGTAGAGGACGAAGACGGCCGCCGCCAGGGCCAGGGCGGCGCGGGACAGAAGGCGGCTCATTCCGGCTTCTCCTTGTCTTCCACGAGAAAGGCCGTGACCGAGTGTTTCTTGACGAAAACGTATTTGGCGGCGGCTTGGATTTCCTCGGCGGTGACCGCCGCGATGCGGTCGGGCCAGGCCTCGACATCGGCGACCTTGCGCCCGACGGCAAGCGCCGCCCCCAGGGTCCGCGCTCCGGCGGTGAAGGAATCGCGGGCGAACACGGCGCTTGCGACCAGCCGCTTCTTGGCGCGGGCAACTTCGTCCTTGGTGACGCCGTCCTTGGCGATGCGGTCAAGCTCGGCATCGACGGCCTGCTCGATCTCGGGCAGGGTCACGCCGGGGCGCGGGCTGCCGTAGATGGTGAAACTGCTGGGGCCCAGGGAATCGGCATCGTAGTAGGAGCCGGCCGAGACCGCCTTGCGGTCGTCGATGACCAGCTTGCGGTAAATCCGCGAGGTCCCGCCGCCGCCCAGGATTTCGGTCAGGACCTGCAGGGCGTAGGCGTGTTGCGTTTCACCGTAAAGGTAGCTCGGGGCCAGGTACGACCGCCGCCACGACGGCTGGCGCACCTGGGTGTGCTGCATGGCGACGATGCGCGCCGCCTCCTGCGGCGGCTCGGCCGGGCGCGCGCGGGAGATCGGGGCGGCGGCGGGAACGGCGCCGTAATACTTTTCCGCCAGCGGTTTCAGTTCCTTGGCCGTGATATCGCCGGCAACCACCAGGATCGCGTTGTTGGGCGCGTACCAGCGCGTGTAGAAATCGATGATGTTCTGGCGAGTCATGGCGACGATTTCATGGTCGTAGCCGATGACCGGCCGCCGGTAGGGATAGTTGCGGTACAGCGCTTCCGACACGTGTTCGCCCAGGATCGCCGCCGGGTTGTTGTCCGTGCGCGACCGGCGTTCCTCGCGCACCACCTGGCGTTCCGGCTCGATGATCGCGTCGGTCAGGGTCAGGTTGGTCATGCGGTCGGCTTCCATCTCCATGACCATCTCCAGGTGCTCGCGGGCGATGGTCTGGTGATAGGCCGTGTAGTCGTAGGAGGTGAAAGCGTTTTCCTGGCCGCCATAGCGCGCGACCAGCTTGGAGAATTCGCCCGGCTTGCGCGTCTTGGTGCCCTTGAACATCAGGTGCTCGAGAAAATGCGCGATCCCCGAATAGCCCGATCTTTCGTCGGCGGAGCCGACCTTGTACCACACCATATGGGTGACCACGGGGGCGCGGTGGTTGCTCACGACGACCACCTGCATGCCGTTCTTCAAGGTGAAGGTTTCCGGGCTGAACACCTTGGCCAGGGCCGGCGTGGCGCCCAGGGTCAGGGCGGCGGCCAGCAGGGCCAGGGCGGCGATCAGCAGGCGGGGGTGACGGCCGGACCGGTGGCGGGGGGCGGGGGGCATGAACATGTCGGGATCAGGGCCTGTTGCGGGTTGCGGAGTAGCGGGCCCCCGAAAGATGGGGATGAACGGCGCCTGCGACAACGGCGGGCGCCCCAGGGAATAGGCTTTGGGAAGATTGTCGTCGAGATCGCGGCGATTTCAAGGCGCCTAGGCCGCTTTTTGCGGGCTTCCGGCTAGAATCCGAGAATGCCTTTCTTGCGGGTCTCGCGTTTGATCTCGGGCGTCTTGCCTTCGTTGACCGGCTTGCCCAGGGCCTGGGTTTCCAGCAGGCGGCGTTGTTCGGCCGCCGGATCGACCACGGTGCCCGAATATTTGGGATCGTCGACCCAGAAGATCAGCTTGTCGATCAGGCGGCGGTCTTCTTCGGACAGCGCCAGGGTTTCCTGGTCGATGATCGTGCGGATGGCGGGATCGGCATCGGCGGTGCCCATCTTGTCCATCAGCACGGTCAGGCCCGGCGTGGTTTCGGCAAGCGGCTGCGCCTGCACCGGGCGGCGCAGCATGGCGGCGCGGGCCTGGTCGCGCGGGCTGTAGGTTTCCAGCTGTTCGCGTCCTGGCTCGGGCGGGCGCAAGGCGTAATCGGGCGGCAGCGACAGGGGCGGGCGCTTGTAGACGGCAAATTCGTCGGGGGCCTTCTTGCCGCCGGAAATCGCGCGTTTCACGGAATCGCAGGCACTCAGGCTGAATGCCATCATCAGCACCAGAAAAATGCCCGCCGTTCGTGCCGTTTGTCGTTTCATGCCCGCCGTTTCATGCTCAACAGGTTGCGCCCTGGGGTGATTTCCGCAGGACGGGTCGCCGTTCCGGCTCCCGCCGAGGCCCGCCAATCTACGATGATTTATCCCGGTGAAACAAGGAATCAAGGATCAGAAGCGCCGCGCCGACCGTGATCGCGCTGTCGGCGACGTTGAAAGCGGGCCAATGGGCGCCGCCCACGTGCAGATCGACAAAGTCGACGACGGCGCCATGAACCATGCGGTCGATGACATTGCCGAGCGCGCCGCCCAGGATCAGTCCGATTCCCCAGCCGACGATGCGCTCCGGCCCGCGGAACAGCCAGACCGCCAGAACGGCCGAAACGCCGACGGCCACGGCGGCCAGAATCCAGGGGCCGTAATCGGATTGTGTATTGAACAGGCCGAAGCTGACGCCCCGGTTCCATACCAGGACCAGATTGGCGAAGGGCAGAACCTCGATCACCCGGGGCGGGTTCATCAGGTCCGTCAGCACCCACCATTTGCTGATCTGGTCGAGAACGATGACCAGGAAGGCGAGCCCCAGACCCTGGATGCGTAGCGATGTCCGGGGATCGGCCAACAAGGGGGGCCTTATTCGGCGGCCAGGGGGGAATGGCGCACGGCGTCGGCGCAGCGTGTGCAGACCGTCGGATGGTCCGTGTCCGCGCCCACGTCGTCGAGCACCTTCCAGCAGCGTTCGCACTTGGCACCCGTGGCCAGCACCGGCACGACCGCGACGCCGGGGGCTTCCGGCATGGTGAAGGCACCCTCGGGCGCCGGGGCGGTCGTGATCTCGCCCGACGAGGTGATGAAGGTCTGAGCCAGGTCGAGGCCGTCGAGGGCCGCCGCCTGTTCCGCCGTGACATGCACGGTGACATGGGCTTGCAGGGATGAACCGATGCGCTTTTCCGCGCGTTCCAGTTCCAGCGCACCGGTGACGGCGCGGCGGACCTGGCGCACGGTGCGCCATTTGGCTTCCAGGGCCTCGTCGTGCCAGTTGTCGGGGATCGTCGGGAATTGGCGGCGGTGGACGCTGTCGGCGGCGTCGGGCTCAGTCAGGCGCGCTTGCCAAGCCTCTTCCGCCGTGAAGCACAGGAACGGGGCCAGCCAAGCGGTCAGGCAGGTGAACAGTTCGTCCAGCACGGTGCGCGCGGCGCGGCGTTCGATGGAATCGGCGCGGTCGCAGTACAGGGTGTCCTTGCGGATGTCGAAATAGAACGCCGACAGATCGACGGCGCAGAAATTGTGCAGTTCCGTGAACACGCCGTGGAATTCGAAGCTGTCGCAGGCACCCCGCAGCATCTTGTCGAGCCGCCACAGGCGGGTCAGCACCCAGCGCTCCAGTTCCGGCATCTCGGCCACGTCCAGGCGCTCGGCGGCGCTGAAGCCGTCCAGATTGCCCAGGAGGTAGCGCAGCGTGTTGCGCAGGCGGCGGTAGATGTCGGCGTGGAATTTGACGATTTCCGGCCCGATGCGAAGGTCCTCGGAATAGTTCGATCCGACCACCCAAAGCCGCAGAATGTCGGCGCCGTGTTGATTGCAAACGTCCTGGGGCGCGACGATGTTGCCCAGCGACTTGGACATCTTCTGGCCGTCCTCGGCCATGACGAAGCCGTGGGTCAGCACCGCGTCGTAGGGGGCGCGGCCCCGGGTGCCGCAGGATTCCAGCAGCGAGGAATGGAACCAGCCACGGTGCTGGTCCGTGCCTTCCAGGTAAAGGGACGCGGGCCAGGAAAGGTCGTCGCGGTGTTCCAGGACGAAGGAATGGGTCGATCCGGAATCGAACCACACGTCGAGGATGTCCATGACCTGGTCGTAGTCGTCGGCGCTGTAATCGTTGCCGAGGAAGCGCGCGGGTTGGGACGCGAACCAGGCGTCGGCGCCCTCGGCCTCGACCGCCTCGACGATGCGGGCGTTGACCGCCGGATCGTTGAGCAGATCGCCCGTTTTCTTGTGCACGAACACGGTGATCGGCACGCCCCAGGCGCGCTGGCGGGAAATCACCCAATCGGGGCGGTTCTGGATCATGGCGTGCAGGCGGGCCTGTCCGCCGCCCGGCACGAACCGGGTCTGGCCGATGGCGCCCAGCGCGACGTCGCGCAGGCTGGCCTGGCCGGTGCCGTTCGGCACGGCGAAATCCCGGTCCATGGCGATGAACCATTGCGGCGTGTTGCGGAAGATGACCGGTTTCTTCGACCGCCAGGAATGAGGGTACTGGTGCTTCAGGCGCCCGCGCGCGATCAGTTTGCCGTCCGCGACCAGGGCCTTGATGACGCGGTCGTTGGCATCGCCCTTTTTGCCGTGCTCGGTGATGACCTGGCCGCCCTCGAACCCGGGGGCCTCGACCGTGAAGCGGCCCTCGGCGTCGACCGTATAGGGGATGTGGCTATCGATCCCGCGTTCGGTCAGGAATTTGCCGGACCCGGTCCAGGCCTCGAAATCTTCGCGCCCATGGCCGGGGGCGGTATGGACGAAGCCGGTGCCCGTTTCTTCCGTGACATGGTCGCCGTCCAGCAGCGGCACGTCGAAATCGTATCCCATGCCCCGGAAGGGATGAGCGCAGGTGATGCTTGCGAGAACGTCTGCGGACACATCGCGAAGGCGCTCAAACCCCTCGATCCGGGCGGATTTCATGACGTCGGCGGCGAGCGCGTCGGCCAGCACCAGCTTGTCGCCGGGCTTGGCCCAGTTGTCGTCCGCCGCCGCCGTGACCTCGTAGAGGCCGTAGGAGATGCGCTTGGAGAAACAGATCGCCCGGTTGCCGGGGATGGTCCAGGGGGTCGTGGTCCAGATCACTACGGACGCATCACTGAGGCCTTCGTACTCTTCCGCATCGACGAGACCACCATAGCGGGCCTCAAACCCAACGATTGGGAACTTCACCCAAATGGTGTCCGATTCATGGTCGTGGTATTCGACCTCGGCCTCGGCCAGGGCGGTCTTTTCGACCACCGACCACATGACCGGCTTGGAACCGCGATAGAGGAGCCCGTTGTCGAGGAACTTCAAAAGCTCGCGCACGATCTGCGCTTCCGCCGGGAAGCTCATGGTGGTGTAGGGATTGGCCCAGTCGCCGATGACTCCTAAGCGCTTGAACTCGTCGCGCTGCACGCCGATCCAGTGCTGCGCGAAATCGCGGCATTCCTGGCGGAACTCGACGACCGGCACCTGGTCCTTGTCCTTGCCCTGGGCGCGGTACTGTTCCTCGATCTTCCATTCGATGGGCAGGCCGTGGCAGTCCCAGCCGGGCACGTAATTGGCATTCTTGCCCATCATTTGTTGGGCGCGCACGATCACATCCTTGAGGATCTTGTTCAGGGCATGGCCGATGTGCAGGTTGCCGTTGGCGTAGGGTGGGCCGTCGTGCAGCACGAAGGGCGGGCGGCCCTTGGCGTCCTCGCGGAGAAGCTGGTAGAGGCCGACCTCTTCCCACTTCTGGATGATGTCCGGTTCCTTGGCGGCCAGACCGGCCTTCATGGGAAAGTCGGTCCGGGGCAGGAACACCGTGGCTTTGTAATCGACGGTCATGGCCCTGTTTTCGATAAAATTTGGCGCGCTTGATCGCTGTCCGCGGCGATTTGTGCCTTTAATTGGTCGATGCCGTCAAACTTCTTTTCCGGGCGCAGGAATTCGACCAGCTGCACGCCGAGCCGCCGGCCGTAAAGATCGCCGGTGAAATCGAACAGAAAGACCTCTAGCAAATCGGCCTCGCCGGCGAAGGTCGGGCGTTTGCCGATGTTGGCGACGCCGGCGAATTCCTTGCCCTCGCCGACGCGCACGCGCACGGCGTAAACCCCCCGTGCGGGCCGCAGATAGGTGCCCAGCGCCAAATTCGCCGTGGGAAAGCCGATGGTGCGCCCGCGCTGATCGCCCTGGATGACCCGGCCCTCGATCTCGAACGGGCGGCCCAGGATGCGGGCGGCGGCCTGGGGGTCGCCCGTGCGCAGCGCCTCGCGCACGCCGGTCGAGGAATAGGCCGTGCCGCCGCCGTCTCCGGTTGCCAGGGTTTGGGCGCGTACGGCCGTGAAATCGAAACCGAGCTGCTTGCCGAAGCCCAGCAGCATTTCGGCGCTGCCGCCCCGGCCCTTGCCGAACACGAAATCATAGCCGCAGACGACATGCCGGGCGCCGATGCCGCCGACCAGCACCGTTTTGATGAAATCCTCGGCCATGAGCGACGAAAACGCCTTGTTGAACTGCTGCACGAAAATGGTGTCGACGCCGAGCCCGAAGATCAGCCGCGCCTTGGCGTGGAACGGGGTCAGGCGAAAGGGCGGCGTGCCGGGGGCGAAGAACGCGCGGGGGTGCGGCTCGAAGGTCAGCACCCCCCAGGGCCGCGCCGTGGCATGGGCGATGGCCCCGGCCTCGCCGATCACGGCGCGATGGCCCAGGTGCACGCCGTCGAAATTGCCGATGGCGACCACGGCGCCCCGGGCGTCGCCGGGGATGTTCTGGTAATGGCGAAAAATACGCATCGTGCCGGTGAAGGTGCCCGCCGGTGTCGGCCCGGTCAACCCCGGCCTGTTGCCCCGTTTGGGGGCCGGATTATTTGCTGCGCGACGGCACCATGATGGTGGCCTCGCCGTCCAGCACGACCTTGTCGCCGACCAGGCACTGGGTCTGGATCTTGACGAACTTCTTGTCCGCGATCTTTTCCAGGATCGTCGCCCGCGCGATGACCGTGTCGCCGGCCTTGACCGGGCCTTTGAACTTCAGGGTCTGGCCGACGTAGATGCAGCCCGGCCCCGGCATCTTGGTGCCGATCACGGTGGAAATGTAGCTGGCGGTCAGAAGTCCGTGGGCGATGCAGCCCTCGAACATGGTTTCCGACGCGAATTCGTGGTTGAGGTGCACCGGGTTGGTGTCGCCGGACACGCCCGCGAAGATCAGGATGTCGGATTCGGAAATGGTCCGGGAATATTCGTCGCTCTGCCCGACCTCCAGGTCTTCGAAGTAGAAACCGTGGAGTCTGTCGAGGGCGGTGACGGTGTGGGTGTCCATGATTTACGCGCTCCAATACACCTTTGGATTGGGATTTTTTGACGCTTGGCGGGATTCCGCAGCGCAGCGTCCGCATATTGCGCCGCAATATATGTCCTCGCAAGGGAATGTTTTGCGGGGTGGGGATGCCCGTGTAGCATGCCCGGGAAAGGGACGGTGCTGTGCGGCTCATTGAATTTCCCCGGTTTTCCGCGATTTTGGCGGCGATTTTTCTGGCGGCGGGGCTCGCGTCCGCCGCCTCCCTGCGCGCCGACGATCAGCCGTCCCTGGGCCTGCCCCTGATCTGCGATCCGGGGCGGACCTGCTGGCTGGTCAATCATGTCGACCACGATCCCGGCCCCGGCATGCGCGACTATGCCTGCGGCGCCCATGGCTACAACGGCCACACGGGGGTCGACATCGCCATCCGCGATTATTCCAAGATGGAGGACGGCGTGCCCGTGGTCGCCGCCGCCACGGGCACGGTGCTGCGTCTGCGCGATGGCATGCTGGACGGCGACGTGTCCCTGGTCGGGCATGACGCGGTGATGTCCCAGGGCTGCGGCAATTCCGTCGCCGTCGGCCACGGCGGCGGTTGGGAGACCTTCTATTGCCATCTTCGGCGGGGCTCCCTCACCGTGCGGCCGGGTCAGCGGGTGGAAAAGGGCGACAGGCTGGGTTCCGTCGGATCCTCCGGCCTGGCTGAATTCCCCCATGTCCATCTGGGCGTGCGCCTGAACGGCAAGATCGTGGACCCCTTTGTCGGGGTCAAGCGCGCATCGAACTGCGGTGCGGGGCCGTCGCCGTTGTGGGATTCGCGGACCCTGAGCCAGCTCAAGGGCACGCCGACGGCGCTTTACGATGCCGGCTTCGCGCCGGTCGAGGTCAATCCCATCGCGCTGCGCCGGGGCTTCTACCGCGACACGAAATTGTCGGCCAAGGCGCCGCTGCTGGCGTTCTGGGTCGATGCCTTCTGGGTCGAACAGGGCGACCGCCTGACCCTGACCTTCACCGGCCCCAAGGACCGCAAGATCGCGGCCAAGACCTTCACCGTGGACAAGACCCAGGCGCGGCACATGCGTTTCGTCGGCAAGCGCAAGACCGTGGACTGGCACGCGGGCAGCTACCTCGGCGTCGCCGTGCTGGAACGCGCGACCAAGGACGGCGGCAAGGAAACCTTCCGCATCGAACGCCGGTTGGAGATCGAATAGGGGGCGAGAGATAGGGGGCGGGGCGGCCTGCCCGGCGCGCGGATCAGGTCAGGGACGGGCGGCGCGACACCAGCTTGGGCGTGGCCCGCAACGCCCGGCGCAGGCCCTTGGCGGCGTCCTGGGTGCGGGTGTGAACCTCGCGCTGTACGCGGGCGGTCGTGGTCTCGGCGGCCTTGGTAGAAACGAAATCCTCTTCCGGGAACAGGGCGGCGGCCTGGACCTTGTCTTCTTCGCGTTCTTCCTCGCGCTTGGCGATCAGGTTCAGGGTGCGCGTCACCAGGGGGTGGCGGTCGGGGCGCTTGCGCGATTTGCGCATGTGTTCCTTGGCGATCGCCTTCACCATGTTGACGATGGTCTGGTAGTGGTGGTTTGTCTCGCACCAGCGGGCATAGGCGGCCACGGTCCACGGGTTGGCCGGCAGGGGCCGCAGCCCCCGGTTCTGGCACCAGTCGACAAAAACAGTCCAGGCCGTGTGGTGGTTCAATCGGGGCATCGGTCCAGGTTCGCCGCCTAAATTTGCACTATTCCCGCGGGGGAATTATACCGTTTCCGCCCAGGCGCGGCTTGACCCGGGCGGAAATTCCACTATTCAAGCCCATAATTGGGAAACATCCGATTAAATTATGGAGAAAATTAGACCATGGGTGAATACCGAATTGCCGCCATCGGCGGGGACGGGATCGGACCGGAGGTCGTCGAGGCCGGTGTCGAGGTCCTGAACGCGGTCGCCGAGAGGGACGGCGGGTTCTCGCTCAAGGTCGAAACCTTCCCCTGGGGCGGCGATTATTACCGCAAGCACGGCGTGATGATGCCCGAAGACGGGGTCGAGACGCTGAAGCCCTTCGACGCCATCTATTTCGGCTCCGCCGGCGACCCCAACATTCCCGACCACATCACGCTGTGGGGGCTGCGCCTCAAGATCTGCCAGACCCTGGACCAATATGCCAATGTGCGTCCGTCCAAGCTGTTGCCCGGCATCGACGGGCCGCTGAAGAACGTCAAGCCCGGCGATCTGGACTGGGTCATCGTGCGGGAAAACTCCGAAGGCGAATACGCCGGCGTCGGCGGCCGGGTCCATACGGGCCTGCCCGAGGAAGTCGGCATGGATGTTGCCGTGTTTACCCGTGCCGGCGTCGAGCGCATCCAGCGCTTCGCCCTGGACCTGGCCCGCTCGCGGCCGCGCAAGAAGCTGACCCTGGTCACCAAGTCCAACGCCCAACGGCACGGCATGGTGTTCTGGGACGACGTGTTCGAGGTCGTGCGCAAGGACTACCCCGACGTCGAAACCGACAAGATGCTGGTCGATGCCATGACCACGCGCATGGTGCTGAAGCCCCAGACGCTGGACACCATCGTCGCCACCAACCTGCATGCCGACGTGCTGTCGGACCTGGCGGCGGCGCTCACGGGATCGCTCGGCATCGCGCCGACGGCCAACCTGCGGCCCGAACGGGACTTCCCGTCCATGTTCGAGCCGATCCACGGCTCCGCCTTCGACATCATCGGCAAGGGGGTGGCCAACCCCATCGGCTGCTTCTGGTCCGGCGTGATGCTGCTGGAACACCTGGGTGAAGCGGCTGCGGCCCAGCGCCTGATGGCGGCGGTCGAGCGGGTCACCGGATCGCGTGAGGCGGTATCGCCGGACCTCGGCGGTTCCGCCACCACCCGCCAGGTCACGGACGCGGTGTTGGCCGCGGTCAGGGGCGCCAATGACTGAGCAACTGACCGTCGAATTCCGCCGCTCCGGCGTGACCGGGACCTGGGACGGGTCTCATGACAGCATCCTGGACTTGGCCGAAAGCCTGGACCTGGTGCTGGCCTACAGCTGCCGGTCGGGCATCTGCACGACCTGCCAGTGCCGCAAGATCGCGGGCGACATCGAATACAGCGACGACGGCGTCTATCAGCCGGACGCCCCGGACGAAATCCTGATCTGTTGTTCCGTGCCGAAAACGGCGCTGGTGCTGGATATCTGATAAGGTCGGCCACGATCGTGCAGTCCCGCACGCCGTGCCCGGCGCAACCGACATACCGACATAAAGAGACAAGGGGAGGCCCCACCGCCATGCAACTTTCGGAAATCGCCCGCGTGCAGCAGTACCTGCGCGCCGCCTTCGACAACAACCGCTTCACCGTCAAGCCGCCCAAGAAGGACGGCCATCCGGTCGAGGTCTATCTGGGTGACCACTTCGTCGGCGTTCTGCACCGCGACGAGGACGAGGGCGAGGTTTCCTATTCCCTGCAGATCGCGATCCTGGAAGAAGACCTGCCGCAGATCTGACCGGCGCCCGCAGGTCACTTTCGCGCGTTTGATTTCGCGCATTGGCGGCGGGCCCGCTTCGGCGTAACGTCGGGGCAACGACCCTGAGCCTATGGCCTAAGCCTATGGGAGGACATTCAAATGCCAAGTGACGAACGGGATATCGGCCGCGCGCGCATGCAGATGCACGACATCCTGCGCGACATCAACCGCGAGACCATCCACGAGCTTGTACCCAACGTATCCGTGGCCGAGTTGACGCCCTATTTCCAGCTCGTGGCCAAGGCGCGGGGCATGTACATCAAGCGGCTGATCGAACTGGCCCAGGGTGCGAAGGGCCTGCCGTCGGACGACCAGGTGCGGGAGCTGAACCTTTTGCGCCGCTCCTACGACGAGCTGATCCACGGTGCGCAGATGATCGAAACCGCGATCGAGCGCGGCTACATCGACGTCGATAAGAAGTAACAGTCGCCGATTTGGTGCTGCTTTTCCATGCGTTACCCCTGGGCTTGACCCACTGCTGTTCGATTTGGAAACCGGGTAACAGGTTCGAGCCTGGATACAATTTTTTGCCGTCATGCCCGTGCTCGACACGGGCATCCACGCCCTCCTTTCCACGGCCTTCGACTTGATCGGGACGTGGATGGCCGGGTCGGGGCCCGGCCATGACGAAGGGGGCGGTGGTTGCGTCGTTACGTCAGGCCGACACCGGCAGGGCCGTGCGGTAGACCACCTGTTTCAGGGAAAAACTGGATTTGATGGCGGCGACGCCGATCACCCGCGTCAGCCTGTCCATCAAAAACCGCTCGTAGGCGGCGAGGTCCGCCGTGACCACGCGCAGCAGGTAATCCGCGTCGCCGGTCATCAGGTAGCATTCCATGACCTCGGGCCAGGACCGGATGGCCGCCTCGAATTCCTCCAGCGCCTTTTCCACCTGCCGTTCCAAGGTCACGCTGATGAAGATGGAGACCGGCAAGCCCACGGCCTGCTGATCGACCAGGGTGACGTAGTCGCGGATCACGCCCGCGTCCTCCAGCCGCTTGACCCGGCGCAGGCAGGGCGAGGCCGATAGGCCCACGGCCTCGGCCAGATCGACGTTGCGCATGCGCGCGTTGGTCTGAATCGCCGTGAGGATGCGGCGGTCGATGGCGTCGAGGTCGATATCGGGCATTTTTCACCAATTCTGGACCATAAAATTCATAATTATTGCGTAAATATCCCATTAAGCGCCGCAAATCGCAAGGAAATACCCATAATTTTGGCGTAGGATTGCGCAACATTCTGCGAATTCGCATCCCTGCCGCCCGGAGATCCCCATGGCCCCTCTCGACACCCCCAACCATTTGATGATCGAGCCCAATCCGGGCGCCGCCCCCGATGCGGATACCCTGGCCCGCCTGACCGACCTGCAGAAGCGCATCCTGTGGCTCGCGACCTGGACGATCCACAACGCCAACCACGTGCGCGTCAAGGGCGAGGTCAAGGTCGGCGGCCATCAGGCGTCCTGCGCGTCCTCGGCGGCGCTGGTGACGGCGCTGTATTTCCATGCCCTGCGTCCGCAGGACCGGGTCGCCGTGAAACCCCACGCCAGCCCCGTGTTCCACGCCATCCAGTACCTGATGGGCAACCAGACGCGGGAGAAACTTGAGAATTTTCGCGGCCTCGGCGGCGCGCAAAGCTATCCGTCGCGGACCAAGGACACGGACGACGTCGATTTCTCCACCGGCTCCGTCGGCATGGGTCCGGCCATGACCATGTTCGCCTCGCTGACCCAGGACTATACCCGCCGCCATTTCGAGACCGTCCGCGCGCGCGAACAGGGGCGCATGATCGCCCTGGTCGGCGACGCGGAAATGGACGAAGGCAACATGTACGAGGCGATCCTCGAAGGCTGGAAGCACAACCTGCGCAATTGCTGGTGGATCATCGATTACAACCGCCAAAGCCTGGACGGCGTCGTCAACGACAAGCTGTTCCGCCTGATCGACCGCCTGTTCCGCGCCGCCGGCTGGCGCGTGGTCATCATGAAGTACGGCAAGCTGATGCTGGACGCCTTCCAAAAGCCCGGCGGCAAGGCGCTGAAGAAATGGATCAACGACTGCCCCAACGACATGTACGCGGCCCTGACGTTCCAGGGCGGGGCGGCCTGGCGCGACCATCTGACCGCCGACATCGGCAACGCGCCCGGCGTGCCGGAATTACTGGCCTCCCACACGGACGACGAATTGCAGGACCTGATGTCGAACCTGGGCGGCCATTGCCTGGAAACCATCTGCGAGGCCTTCAAATCCGCCGACGACGACATCCCGACCTGCTTCCTCGCCTATACCATCAAGGGCTGGGGCCTGCCGCTGGCCGGGCACAAGGACAACCACGCGGGCATCCTGACCCCGGATCAGCTGAAGGGCTTTCAGAAGGACTTAGGGATCAAGGAAGGCCAGGAGTGGGAGCCCTTCGCGGGCATGGAAGACCGCGCGGACCAATTGCGCGACTTCATTGCCAAGACCCCCTTCATGGGCCCCGGTGCCAAAGACCGGCGCATGTCGGCCAAGCCCGTCGCCGTGCCGGCCAAGCTGGCGGAAACGGGCACGGGCAAGGGCTCGACCCAGGAAGCCTTCGGCAAGATTCTGTTCGAACTGGCGGCGACGGACCAGGACCTGGCCGACCGCATCGTCACCACCTCGCCCGACGTCACCGTCTCGACCAACCTGGGCCCCTGGGTCAACCGCCGCGGCATCTTCGCCATGGAGGAACGGGAAGACACCTTCCGCAAGGTCAACGTGCCCTCGGTGCAGAAATGGGGCGCCAACGACGAAGGCCAGCACCTGGAACTGGGCATCGCCGAAAATAACCTGTTCCTGGCGCTCGCCGCCCTCGGCCTCAGCCACGAATTGTTCGGCGAGCGGCTGTTGCCCGTCGGCACGCTCTACGATCCGTTCATCCAGCGCGGATTGGATGCGCTGAACTATGCCTGCTATCAGGACGCGCGCTTCATGGTGGTGGCGACCCCGGCGGGCGTGACCCTGGCCCCCGAAGGCGGGGCGCATCAGTCCGTCGCCACGCCGATGATCGGCATGGCGCAGCCGGGCCTGGCGTATTTTGAGCCGGCCTTCGCAGACGAGCTCGAGGCCGTCATGCGCTGGGGCTTCGGCCATATGCAGGCGGATGACGGCGGCTCGGTCTACCTGCGCCTCTCCACCCGGCCTTTGGAACAGCCCGCCCGCAAGATGGACAAGGCCCTGGCCGATCAGGTCATCCAGGGCGCTTATTGGCTGAAGAAACCGGCCTCACCGGACGCCGGGGCCATCGTCTACACCGGCGCGCTGGCCCCGGAAGCCCTGGCGGCGGCGGAAAAGCTGGCGGGCAAAAACGGCCCCGGCGTGCTCGCCGTGACCTCGCCGGACAGGCTTTATTCCGACTGGCGCAAGAACGGCGCGGGCAGCCATGCGGCGAAGCTGCTGGCCGGGATCAAACCCGGGGGCAAGCTGGTCACCGTCATCGACGGCCATCCGGCGACGCTCAGCTGGCTCGGCGGCGTGCTCGGCCACCGGGTGAGCGCGCTGGGCGTCGAGGACTTCGGCCAGTGCGGCACGGTCCAGGATCTTTACCGGAAATACGGGTTGGATGCGGAGGCGATCCAGGCGGCGTTTGGGGAGTAATTACAGCATTGTCTCCCCAGAGGCAGTTTGATTCACGCGATTTTATAAATATCAGGTCCGCGATTTTTAAAATGCCCGGGCTGAACCAATAGCGTTTAATGCCGGGCCATCCCGCCATTTCGTTATTTTTGTGGTTAGCCGCTTTCCTTTAGGATCGCGATTAACTCATCAGGATTGAGTGCGGGCGGGCGTTTATCGACATGATACAAATAGCGCCCAGCGTCTGGACCCCAGTCAAAATATAATCCCGTTTCGGTGCCATTCAGTTGTTCGGCAATTTCTCTTGGAATCTCAAGTTGCTGCGTGAAAAGAATCTTTCGATTTCGGTCGCCTAAAAGGTGGGCAAAAACTTCAAGCCGGTATGTCCCGGGCAAAAAAGCGAATGAGTTCGCATCATCAGGTATGAGAAAATGGTGATTGGCAGATACGCCGGTTTCGCCGACGAAAAGCCCACTCCCGCGCACCAATTTATCTCTCTCCCCGTGAACCCATATGTTGAAGTTCTGTCGCATTTCATTACGCGACAGCGTGACATACATGTTTTCGATGATTCGCCCACGCTTTGCTGTGCAGAAGAGTAGTGTCCTCAGATACACCTTTGGCAAGGGAGTCTCTCGCCGCCCCGGCGCGTCCGGTCCGAAAAAAATGACAGTCGGCTGAGTCATCTTGACGGTTCCCCGCCGAAACAGCGTGAGCCAAGCCGTAACAGCGGAGATCGCCAACGCGAGTGCCGACAAACTGAGGGAAACTGGATCGGTCATCTGGCCCCCGATAACTCATGGGGTTTCACAATCGGGGATAATCTAACAGATTTTGCAGAAACAAAATCCACCTGCAAAATGATACAGGTGAGTGGTGCGGGCGGGGAGAATCGAACTCCCACTCCGTTGCCGGAACCAGATTTTGAGTCTGGCGCGTCTACCAGTTCCGCCACGCCCGCTTAAGCCCGTCGGAAGGGGCGACTAAATACCATCCCGGCGGGTTCCAGGCAAATGCCTATAACGTGCGTAGTCGAAACTGCGATGCGGAGACTGGCCGGTTTATTCTCCGCGTATGATGCGGTGAATAACCGCCATAATCTCCGCGAATTTTGCGGTGATTATCCATCAACAAAAAGACGGGCTGGCCTTTCGCTGGGATCAGCACGGGCTTGCCGGAAGGCTTGGCACCGTCCGCCATGCTCAGGGACGCCGCCGGCGGGCGCAGTACGAGTTATTCGCTCGTGGCGCCGGAATAGCCTGTATCAGGAAGCCTCGGCCACCAGTGTCAGGCGCCACATTTCCCGCTCGTACTTGCTGTAATCGAAGCCGGTCCCCGAATGGATCGTCGAGCGGTTGTCCCACACCACGATGTCGCCCGCCCGCCATTGCCATTTGACGGTGAACTCCGGCCCCGTGACGGTGGGCAGCATGTTGCGCCAGATCATCACGCTGTCGTCCTCCACGCCTTCCAGGTCCCATTTGTCCAGGTCGGCGGGATCGACTTCCTGGCCCTTGGGCACGATGGCGCAGGTCGAACTGTTGAGGCCGTAAAGCGACGGCCGGCCCGTGACCGGATGGTTGAGGACGAGGGGCACGCGGTTGGGCGGGTTTTCCTTGCGCTGTTCGGGCGTCAGCACCGGATAGTGCGGCGAGTAGCTGTTGATCTTCTTGTCGTGGTGGGCGAGGGAGCAGACGGCCTCCAGGCCGTCCAGTTTCCGCCGCTCCTCCGGCGGCAGGGCGGCATAGGCGCCCTGCATGTCGGCGAACAGGGTTTCCGCGCCCTCGGGCGGCGCCTTGCGGCAATGAAAGACCGAGCCGACCGGCGGCCGCGCGCGGAACGTGGAATCCGTATGCCACACGGGCCTGCGGGTTTCCGGGTTGTAGCGGATGTCCGCGTCGCCGGTCAGCTGCGGCACCTGCAACAGCTGCGCGACCATCTTGCCGTCCTTGTTGCGCACGTTGCCGATGCGCAGGATGGGAAAGCCCGCGACGGATTTGTCCTCGCGCGCCGTCTGGATTTTGTCCTCAATGACACCGAAGACCTCGGACCAGCGCACAAGCTGCTCGGGCAACAGGTCGGCGAGCTGCGCGCCGCGGACGCCGAGCAGCCCGCCGTGGTCGAGCCACAGGCCGCGTGCCCAGGCCTGGAAATCCGGGTCGGCGAGGTCGTCCGGCGATACCTGGTCGATCAAAATGCCGAAATCGCCGTTTAGCGGTTGGGTCGGATGGGTCATCGCTGTCTGCCTTTTGTTGGATGTTTCTGATCGAAGGATACGACGCCCGATGCCAAAAACAAGGCTCGAAAGCGTGCAGGCTTTATTGTCTCGACGTCGGCCGCCTGATAGAAGCGCCCGACGCTTTCACTGACGGGACGGGGCCTGACGCCCATGCTGCGCCGCCTTTACGACCGGACCATGTCCCTTGCCGGGCACCGCCACGCGGACCGCTGGCTGGCGGCGGTCAGCTTCATCGAAAGCTCGGTCTTTCCCATTCCGCCCGACGTCATGCTGATCCCCATGGTTCTGGCCGACCGCGCCCGGGCCTGGCGCATCGCCCTGATCTGCACCGTCGCCTCGGTCCTGGGGGGGCTGCTGGGCTATGCCATCGGTGCCTTCCTGTTCGATCAGGTCGGCCGGCCGATGCTGGAATTCTACGGCTACACCGCCAAGTTCGACACGTTCCGTGCGACCTATGCGGACTGGGGGGCCTGGGCCGTGTTCATCGCCGGCGTCACGCCCTTTCCCTACAAGGTGATTACGATACTTTCGGGCGTGGCGTCCCTGGATATCTGGGTGTTCTGCGTCGCCTCGGTGCTGGCGCGGGGGTTCAGGTTTTATCTGGTCGCGGGGCTGCTGTGGTATTTCGGCGAGCCCATCCGCGCCTTCATCGAGAAGTATCTGGGGCTTCTGTTCACGATCTTTTGCATTCTCCTGGTCGGCGGATTCGTGGTTATCAGGTTCGTGCTGTAGGAGACCGCCATGCTGTCCATGCTCGACGACCCCAAATTGCAACGCTGGTATCCGGCCATCCTGTTCGCCATATCGGCAGGGGCTCTCGGCCTGGCGCTGCATGCCCAGTTCGTGCTGGGGCTGGAGCCCTGCAACCTCTGCCTCTATCAGCGCATTCCCTATGCCGTGATCGGCCTGTTCGCGGGGGCCTGCATGACGCGCCCCAATCCTAAGGCGGGGCGCGCCGTGGTCGGGCTGGCCGCCCTCGGCTTCGCCATTGGGGCGGCGATCGCGGTCTATCATGTGGGCGTGGAGCAGCATTGGTGGGCGTCGGCCGTGTGCGGCGGCAAGATCGCTGACGTGGGATCGACGAAGGATCTGATGGCCGGATTGTCGGCGCGGCCGGAAAAATCCTGCGATTCCGTGGACTGGGTCTTTCTTGGCCTTTCCATGGCGACCTATAATGCGGCCTTCTCCGCCGTCATGGCCGGGCTGTGCTTTGTCGCCGTCCGCCGCATGAGGGCCGCCTGACAGGGCGCCACCGAGAACAGGAGAAAGGACGCCATGGCGACCGACCGATCCACCAAACCCGCCATCAAACCCCGGCGCATGCCGGGCGATCCGTCCAAGGCCGCAATGGTCGAACGCATGCTGCGCGTCGATCACGCGGGCGAATACGGCGCCGTACGCATCTACGAGGGCCAGATGGCCGTGCTGGGCAAGAATGCGGGCGGCGGCGCCATCAAGCACATGGCGGAACAGGAAGAGGTCCACCTCGCCACCTTCAACGACTTGGTCGCCGACCGCCGGGTGCGCCCGACGGCGCTGCTGCCGCTGTGGCATCTGGCGGGTTTCGCGCTGGGCGCGGGCACGGCGCTGCTGGGCGAAAAGGCGGCCCATGCCTGCACCGTCGCCGTGGAAGAAGCCATCGACGAACATTACGCGGCCCAGATCGACCGCCTGGACGGCGAGGGCGAGGACGACCTGCGCGACACCTTCGAGAAATTCCGTCAGGAAGAACTGGAACACCACGACACGGCGCTGGAACTGGGGGCGGAGGACGCGCCCGGCTACGAGCTGCTGAAGGGGGCGATCAAGCGCGGCTCCAAGCTCGCCATCTGGCTGTCCGAGCGCATCTAATACTGTTCCCTAAAAAAACATCCAAGACAGAGAAGAAACCAAAAGGACCAAGACGATGAAGGCAGTGGTGTTCCCCGGCGACCGCAAGATCGAGATCATGGATTTCCCCGACCCTCATCCGGGGCCGGGCGAGGTCGTTCTCAAGATCAAGGCGTCCGGCATGTGCGGCAGCGACCTGAAATACTACCGCAATCCGCCGGGCACCCCGACCCTGGGCCTGGGCGAGCGCAAGGGCCCGATCATCGCCGGGCACGAACCTTGCGGCGTGGTGGTAGAGGTCGGCGCGGGCGTGTCGGAAGCCCAGGCGCGCGTCGGCGACCGCATGATGGATCATCACTATTCCGGCTGTGGCGTGTGCAAGCACTGCCGCACGGGCTGGTCGCAGATGTGCATCGACGGCATCACCGTCTACGGCACCACCGGCCACGGCGCCCATGCCGAATACATGAAGGTGCCGGCCCATACCCTGGTCCGGCTGCCCGACGATCTCAGCTTCACCACGGGGGCGGCCATTTCCTGCGGCACGGGCACGGCCTACGGGGCGCTCAAGCGCCTGGACCTGGCCGGGGATGAGACCGTGGTGGTGTTCGGTCAGGGGCCGGTCGGGCTGTCGGCGACGCAGCTGGCCAAGGCCATGGGGGCGCGGGTCATCGCCCTCGACATCTCGGCCGAGCGGCGCAAGATGGCGGAAGATTTTGGCGCCGACCACGTCATCGACCCCATGGGCAACGATGTGGTCGCGGTGATCCGCGACCTGACCGGCGGCGAGGGCGCGCATAAATCCCTCGACTGTTCGTCGAATGCCGAGGCCCGGGCGTCCGCCGTGCGCTGCCTGCGCGCCTGGGGCACGGCGTGTTTCGTCGGCGAGGGCGGACAGGTGACCCTGGATGTCAGCCAGGACATCCTGCGCCGTCAGGTCTCCATCGTCGGGTCCTGGACCTTTTCCAAGAACGGGCAGGCCGATTGCGCGGCCTTCGTGGCCGAACGCAAGATCGACGTCGACGCCCTGTTCTCCCACCGCTTCACGCTGGATCAGGCCGACGCGGCTTACAAGCTGTTCGACACCCAGACGACCGGCAAGGGCGTGTTCGTGATGGATTAATCCTGGTTGGCGGGGTCCCTGGGACCCCGCCGCAGGGCGACGATGACGCCGCGCAGGATGCGGACTTCCTGGTCCGTCAGGCGCGCGCGGCCGAACAGGTTGCGCAGGTTGCGGACCATGGTGGGGGCCCGTTCCGGCGGCTGAAGGAAGCCGCAGGTCTCCAGTTCGCTTTCCAGATGCTCGAACAGGTTGACCAGGTCCTGGTGGTCGGCGGGGCGCGTGGTCTTGGGCATGGCCAGGTCCTCGGCCGGCACGTCCAATCCCATCAGCCGCCATTCATAGCCGACCAGCAGCACCGCCTGCGCCAGGTTGAGGGACGAGAACGCCGGGTTCAGCGGCACATTCAGGATGGCGTCGGCCAGCGCCACCTCGTCGTTGTCGAGGCCCTTCGCTTCGCGCCCGAACAGGATGCCCGTGCGGGCCCCGCTTTCGGCATATATGTGGCGGATTTCCTCGGCCGCGCGGCGCGGGGTCAGCACCCGTTTGGTCATGTCGCGGGACCGCGCCGTGGTCGCGATGACCAGGTTCAGGTCGGCGACGGCTTCGGCGGCGGTGTCAAATACGCGCGCCCCGTCGATCACCAGGTCGGCGCCCGAGGCGGCGGCCCGCGCGGGTTCGCTCGGCCAGCCGTCGCGGGGGTTGACCAGGCGCAGGTCCGTCAGCCCGCAGTTCAGCATGGCCCGCGCCGCCATGCCGATGTTCTGGCCCAACTGCGGTTCGACCAGAACGACCGCGGGCGCACCCGAGGCATCGATCGTATCGGCGTCGCCGCGCCGCGAGGAATCCGTGCCCGCCATGATCCGGGTCAGACTTTTACGGGCGCGACGCCGTCGCGGAGAGAGATATCGAACGGATAGACGCGGGTGTCCGTCATGGGGGGCTGGCCTCGGTTTGCTGTTCCCGGGCGCATTGTCCGCCGCAGGGTCGCGGGAGAATGCCGAATGCGGCGGCATTTCTCAAGGGGCGCGGCCCCAGGCCCGGTTGTGTCCGGGCGTGCGATTTCGCAAAGGCCGATTGGAAATTGCCGCCCGGATGATTATGCTGGAAATGTAATATCGATCCGGCCGGTTTCGCGGGTGCGGCCGCTTCCGGCAAAGAGGGCCGCTGTGGGGGCAGGGGGAAGGTGGTCTGAAGGGAAATATCGTGGCGTTAACATCCGCGGCTGCTGTGGGCAAAAACATGGTGACCGATCCATCGCCGGAATATCTCGATCTCAAGGCCCGCGCTGCCGGGTCTAATCTTGATTCCGACACCCTGCTGGCCACCGATTACCTCAACCATTTCAACGAAATCGTCATGTTGTTGGAAATGGTTCCCGACATGCCGGACATCATGGAAGAGGTTAAGGCCTGGCAGCCTAAGGGCTATGTCGAGCATTTTCGCGACTCGACCATCGCCGACCGGGAACTGGCCATGGAAGCCTACGATCATGTGCTGCCGGTCTACCGGGAACCCTTCGAACATACGGTGGCGCAATTGAACAACGTGATCGTGACCAGCATCCAGCTTCTGGAGCGTTATATCGAGGCGGGCGACCAGAGCATGCTGCGCGAACAGGCGACCGTCATGTCACGCATGATCCAGCGCTTGCTGGACACCGCATCGGGCATCATCCATGGCGCGACCAAGACCATGGACCAGGAAGAGATCGACGCCATCATCGCGACCTGAATGCCGTGCGGGCGGGGTTCACTTGAATTGACGATGTCGGCGGCCGGCGGGTTACTCGCCGGCGGCGGGCGGCGTCTTGAGAAAGGCACTTGTGCCCGCGCGGGCCAGTTCCATGAACTTCTCGTTGCTGACCGGCGGGCTGAACAGATAGCCCTGGCCGACCTGACAGCCGAGCGCATGCAGGAAGCCGACCTGATTTTCCGTTTCGATGCCTTCGGCGATGATCTTCAGATTCAGGTTCTGCGCCATCGAAATGATCGCCCGCGCCACGGCCGAGGCATCGCGGTCGTCGGGCAGCCCCGTGACGAACGAGCGGTCGACCTTCAGGTTGTCGAGCGGGAAGCGGGTCAGATAGCTGAGCGATGAATAGCCGGTGCCGAAGTCGTCCATCGACACGTTGACGCCCATGTCCTTGATGACCTTGAGAATGCGGATGGTTTCCTCGGCGTTGGAGACCAGCATGCTTTCCGTCAGTTCCACGTCAAGCAAGTGCGGGTCGAGCCCGCAGGTGTCGAGCACATCCTTGATTTCGCCAGCCAGGTCACCGTGCAGGAACTGCATGGCCGACAGGTTGACGGCGATGTGGCAGGCGGTCAGCCCTTCCTTGATCCAGACCGCCGCCGTCTCGCAGGCCTGGCGCAGCACCCAGCTGCCGATGGAAACGATCAGGCCGGTTTCCTCGGCGACGGGGATGAACTCCACCGGCGACACCTTGCCCAGGTTGGCGTTGTCCCAACGCAGCAAGGCTTCCGCCCCGATGATACGGCGCGTTTCTAGGTCGACCTTGGGCTGGAAGACCAGTTCGAACTCGTTGTTTTCCAAGGCCCGGCGCAGGCCGCTTTCGACCTCGATCCGCCGCCTGGCGTCCTCGGACAGCTGTTCCGTGTAGAACTGGAAATTGGCCCGGCCCTGCTTCTTGGCGAAGTGGGCGGCGGTGTCCACGTTGCGCATCAGTTCGACCAGAGAATTGGCGTTTTTCGGGTACATCACCACGCCGATGCTGCACGAGGTGAAGACCTCGCGGCCATCGACCTTGAACGGCTGCGACAGGCTTTTGAGAACGTCGCGGGCGATCTTGGCGGCGCGGGCTTCGTCGTCCATGCCTTCCAGGATGACCATGAATTCGTCGCCGGACAGGTGGGCGACCGTATCCTGGCCGCGCACGCAGCCGCACACGCGCTGGCCCGCCAGCTGGATGATGCGGTCGCCGATCAGGTGGCCGAGGGCGTCGTTGATGGTTTTGAAATTGTCGAGGTCGAGGAACAGCACGGCGAAGCCGACGCCGCAGGTGTCGGCCTGTTCGATGGATTCTTCCAGGCGTTCCGTGAACAGGTTGCGGTTGGGCAGCCGGGTCAGCGGGTCGCGGGTCGCCAGGTCGCGCAGGCGTTCCTCGTTCTCCTTGCGCTCGGTAATGTCGCGCAACGCCCCGATGAACAGGCGCCGCCCGGAAAACCGCATTTCCGAGACCGCCAGTTCGATGGGGATGAGCGAGCCGTTCTTGCGCCGGCCGATGACCTCGCGCGCGGCGCCGATGATGTGGCGCACGCCGGTGTTGGTGTAGCGCGCCAGATAATGGTCATGGTTGGCGGCGTCGTCTTCGTTCATCAGGACCTTGACGTTGGAGCCGACCAGTTCGCCGGGCTTGTAGCCGAAGATTTCCTCGGCGGTCGGGTTCAGGGTCTCGATGGTGCCGGTCTCGTCGATGGTGATGATGCCGTCGGCGACCGTGTCCATGATCTTGCGCAGGTGTTCTTCGCGGGTCGCCTGGGCCTTCAGCGCGCGGTTCCGCTCGGTCACGTCGCGGGCCATGATGATGTAGGCGGTGCCGTCGCCGTCGTCCTCGTGCTCCTCATAGGGCAGGGCCGCCAGTTCGACATCCAGGGTCGTGCCGTCGGCGCGCAACAGGACCATGGGTGTGCGCAGGCGCTCCTTGGTCAGGTTCTCGATCCCGCCCGTGAAATGGGCCAGGCTGTCGGCCTGCACGAAATCGGTAAAGACGCGGCCCTTCAATTCGACCGCCGGCCACACGCCCAGCATGTCGGCGCCCGCCGGGTTGATCAGGTCGATGGCGCCGCCGCGGCACACGGCGATCAGGTCCGGCGCCAACTCGATGACGTGGCGGAAGCCCTGTTCCGTGCGCTTCATGTTCTCGAAGCGCTTGCGGTTCAGCAGGTCGTTGATGAAGTCCAGCATGCGCCGGCCTTCGGTCGAGATCACCTCGACATATTCGCGGTAATGAGGGTTCGACAGCGGGCCCAGGATTTCCTGGTCCATCATGTCGGCGAATCCGATGATGGTGTTCAGGGGCGTGCGCAGGTCGTGACTGAGGGTTTCCAGAAGGGTCTCGTTGGCCTCTTCCGTGGCGTCACCTTCGTCCTGAAGGTGCTGGCCCGCCTGCCGGGCGCCCGGCTTGATTTCGTAGATGTCCGCCATTGAACCAGCTTGTGTTTGCCCCCTGACCATCTTCGATGGCCGCTTTCCGCAGGTTCGGGGGGTTTTCTCACCCTGTTCCGCATTATAGCGGGTGAAAGGGCGAAACCGTCAAGCTAGCCAAAAGATTACATTTTATTTGTCATATTCGCGCCTGGCCATCGCCCGTGTTAGCGTTCGGTCATGCCGCACGAGATCATCCTGCTGACCGGCGACGTCGAGGGGCCCCATCTGGCGGCCGTCCTGATGGCCCATAACCCGACCGTTCACGTCAATCACGTTGACGGCGAAGCCTCCCTGCGCGATGCCCTCGATCTGGCGGGCGGGGCGTCGGCGAACCAAGGCCGCCGGCTGGTCGCCTTCTGTACCGGGGTCGTGGTGCCGCCCGACGTTCTCGATGCCCTGCCGGGCCCGGCCTACAATTTCCATCCCGGTCCGCCGACCTATCCGGGAAGCTGGGCCGCGGGCTTCGCCCTGTACGATGGGGCGGCCCGGTTCGGCGCGACCCTGCATGTCATGGATCGGCGCGTGGACGAGGGGCCGATCATCGACGTCGACTGGTTCGACTTGCCGGCGGGGCTGAAGCTACGCTACGACGAGTTGGAGGTCATGGCCTACCAGCGTTGCGTCGGCCTGTTCCAGAGGTACGCCGCGCATCTGGCGACGGAGGATGCGCCCCTGCCGCATTCCGCCGAGACTTGGTCCGGAACCAAGCGCAGCAAGGCCGAGGCCGCCGCCCTGCGCGAGCCGCCGCGCGATGCCTCGGAACAGGAAATCCGCCGGCGCTTCCGCGCCTTCGGGGGTTAATCCATTAGATTCTGCGCCAGGTCGCGCCCCCGGCGCTGTCCTCGACCGCGATGCCCCCGGCGGTCAGGATGCCGCGAATCTCGTCGGCGCGGGCGAAATCCTTGGCCTTGCGGGCGGCCACGCGCTCCGCGATCAGGGCGTCGATCTCGGCGTCCGTGAGCCCGCCCGCCTTGGCCGGCGGCTGCCACTTGAACCAGTCTTCCGGGTCCTGCTGAAGAAGGCCCAGAACGCCGGCCGCGGATTTCAGGGCCCCGGCCGACGCCGGTTTGGCCGCGTCATCCGCCTTGTTGACGGCGGCGGCGAGGCCGTGAAGCTGACTGATCGCCAGCGGCGTGTTCAGATCATCGCAGAGCGCATCCATCAAGGCTGCCGAAGCCTCATCACTGTCCGTAACGGGGACACCGCGCAGGGCGCCATAGAAGCCGTCCAGTTCCGCCTTGGCTTCGCGGATTCCGTCCTTGGTGAAGTCCAAAGGCTGGCGGTAATGGGTCTTCAGCAGCGTCAGGCGGATCGCCTCGCCGGGGAATTCCTGCAACAGGTCGTGGACCGTGTAGAAGTTGCCGAGCGACTTGGACATCTTCTCGCCCTCGGCCATCAGGTAGCCGTTGTGCATCCACACGTTGGCCATCACGTCCGTGCCGTGTGCGCAGCGGCTTTGCGCGATCTCGTTCTCGTGGTGGGGAAAGATCAGGTCCTGGCCGCCGCCGTGGATGTCGAAGGTCTCGCCCAGCAGTTTCCTAGACATGGCCGAGCATTCGATGTGCCAGCCGGGCCGCCCGCGTCCCCAGGAGCTGGGCCAGCCGGGCAGGCCGTCGGCAATCGGCGACGGCTTCCACAAAACGAAGTCGGCGGGATCGCGTTTATAGGGCGCGACCTCGACCCGGGCCCCCGCGATCAGCTCGTCCCGGTCGCGGCGCGACAGCCGGCCGTAGTCGTCCATGGCCGGCACGCTGAACAGCACATGACCTTCGGCCTCATACGCAAACCCCTTATCGATCAGGGTTTCGATCATGGCGATCATTTCGGGGATGTGGTCGGTGGCGCGCGGTTCGTACTTGCGGGGCAAGGGCAGGGCGCCCAGGGCCGCCATGTCGGTGTGGAACTGGGCCGCGGTCTCCTTCGTGAGGTCCTCGATGGAGCGGCCGGATTCCTGGGCGCGGGCGTTGATCTTGTCGTCCACGTCGGTGATGTTGCGCACGTAGGTGACCTTGTGGTCCGGCGCGGGGTAAAGCCGTTTCAGAAGCCGGTACAGCACGTCGAACACCACCACGGGCCGGGCGTTGCCGATGTGCGCGAAGTCGTAGACCGTGGGGCCGCAGACGTACATGCGCACGTTCTTGTCGTCGATCGGTTTGAAATCGACCTTGTCCCGGGTCAGCGTGTTGTGCAGGCGAAGGGTCATCAGAACTGCTTTGTAAATCCGTTGGTGATGGGATAGCGGCGGTCGCGGCCGAAGGCGCGGCCGGTGATCTTGACCCCCGGCGGGGCCTGACGGCGTTTGTATTCGGCGCGGTCGAGCAGGACCCAGATGCGGCGCACGACCTGGGGATCGAAGCCTTCCGCGACCGTGGCGTCGAAGCCCATTTCCTTTTCCACCAGACACATCAGGATGGCGTCCAGTTCCTCATAGGGCGGCAGGCTGTCCTGGTCCTTCTGGTCGGGGCGCAGTTCGGCCGAGGGCGGCTTGGTGATGGTGCGCTCAGGAATCGCGCGGCCACGGGGGCCCAGGAAATCCGCCGGGCAATGCTGGTTGCGCCAGTGGCAGAGCTTGAACACGGTGGTCTTGTAGACGTCCTTCAACACGGAATAGCCGCCGTTCATGTCGCCGTAGATGGTGGCGTAGCCGACGGACATCTCCGACTTGTTGCCGGTGGTCAGCAGCATATGGCCGAACTTGTTGCTGAGCGCCATCAGCAACAGGCCCCGCGTGCGGGCCTGGATGTTTTCTTCCGTGATGTCGCGGTCGCGGCCGGCGAACAGGGGGGCCAGCATGGCGTCGAAGGCGTCCATGGCCGGCGCGATGGCAATGCTTTCCAGGCGCGTGCCCAGAAGCGCCGCGGCCGCGGCCGCGTCCTCCAGGCTGTCGGCGGAGGTATAGGGCGAGGGCATCATCACCGTCAGCACGCGGTCGGCGCCGAGCGCGTCGACGGCGACGGCGGCGGACAGCGCCGAATCGACCCCGCCGGACAGGCCCAGGACCACGCCCGGAAAGCCGTTCTTGTTCACATAGTCGCGGAGCCCCAGCACCATGGCGCGGTAGATCGCCTCCAGGTCGCCGGGCTCGGCGACGATCTCCGCCGGCTCGGGCCGGAAGGCCTCGCCGTCGCGGGTCCACTTGGTCAGGGCGACGGCACTTTGCCAGCAGGGCATCTTGGCGGTCAGGGCGCAGTCTTTGTTGAGCACGAAGGAGCCGCCGTCGAACACCAGTTCATCCTGCCCGCCGACCAGGTTGGCGTAAAGCAGCGGCAGGCCCGATTCCTTGACGCGGCTGACCGCATAGCTCAGGCGCTGATCGCCCTTCTCCACGTCATAGGGCGATCCGTTGAGGACGATCAGCATCTCCGCCCCGGATTCGTCCAGGCATTCGGTCACGTCCTCGAACCACATGTCCTCGCAGACCATGACGCCGAGCCGCGCCCCCCGGAACGGCACCGGGCCGGGCAGGGGGCCTTGCGCGAACAGGCGTTTTTCGTCGAACACGCCGTAATTGGGCAATTCGTGCTTGAGCCGTACGACCTGAACCGCGCCGCTGTCGAGCAGCAGGGCCGCGTTGTACAACTTGCCCTTTTCCCGCCAGGGCGCCCCGGTCAGCACGGCCGGACCGCCGTCATTGGTCTCGGCGGCCAGGGTCTTCACCGCGTCCTCGATCCTGTCCTGGAACGTGCGTTTCAGCACCAGGTCTTCCGGCGGATAACCGCAGAGCGCCAATTCGCCCGTGACGACCAGATCGGCGCCCAGTTTGGCGGCCTCGGCCCGGGCATCCCGGACGAGCGTCAGGTTGCCCGCCACGTCGCCGACGGTGGGGTTGATCTGGGCAATGGCGATGGCCAGGGTTTCGGTCATGAAAGCTTCGCGGTGTTCGGGTTTTCAGAAGGGGTCGGTCAAGCGGCGGCAGGGTAGGCACGCGCCCTTCCCCTGTCAACGAAACCGGCGGGGATTTGGGCTTGTCAGCGGTCCTTGCCCGGCCGCTGCAGCAGGAACTCGCGGCCCAGTTTGACCCGGGGTTTGCCGTCGTAAGCGATGATGTCGGCCGTGGCGTAGGTCTCGCTCCAGTTCGACGGGAGGTACGATCCCGTGCCGACCACGTCGATGGGCGCCTCCACGTCGGCCATGACCTTGCATTTCTCGACGTCGAAGCCGGACGAACAGACGATGCGCGCCTTGTGGTGGCCGGCGGCGTCGAGCCGTTCGCGGAACAGGAAGATCGCGGCGGCGGACACGCCGGTGCCGGTCAGATAGCGCAGTTCCTTTTCGTTGCGGTAGCGGCGCACGGCCAAGGGTACGTGGCGTTCCAGCACGGCATAACTTTCCTGGGGGTCGAGGCCTTCCATGTAGCGACCACCGTGGGTGTCCAGGCGGAACGCCAGCTTGCCGTCCAAGACGAGGTCCGGGAAACGGGTGCAGACCGCGAGGGCATCCGTGATCTCGGTCCCGAAATAGTCGGCCAGAACGGTCATCGGCTCACCCGGGAATGTTTCGGCGTACATTTCCGCCGCGCGCAGGGTCGATCCGGCATAACCGATCATGGCATGGGGCATGGTGCCCATGCCGCCGTCGTTGCCGAAATGATGGGCAGTGGCCTTGGTCGCGTTGCCGATGAAGCCCTTGGCCCCCGCCTGCTCTTGCGCGGCTTTGGAGCCGACGGAGCACGCATAGGCCATGTGGTCGGCCATTTCCGTGCCCGCGCAGTGCCGCGCGTCCATGGCCAGGAAGGCGACCTTGGGCAGGGTCGCGCACATGACATAGGCATTGTTGGCGGCGACGCAGCAGGCGCCCAGCTTTTGCAGCAGCAGAGTTTCCAGATCGACCAGATGTTCGAGCGACCCAGTCACGTACATCAGGGGCTCGCCGGCGCCGACCCACTGGCCCTCGGCGAAATTGGGCTCGATCCTGAAATCCGTGCTGCGTGCCCGCGCCGCTTCGGTCAGCCAGTCCAGCGCAATTTTCGGCGCGAACACGACAGGCCGGCGCATGAACACGGCATAGGTGACCTGGGTGTCGCCGAACCGGCGCACGGTCTGCTTGGTGCGCAGGAAATAATGATCGGCCCAGCGGGCGATCTGGTCTTCGAACCGCGTGTCGGCGCCGTCCGGCGCCGCGCCGGCCAAATTGTCGCTTACATCATCCGGGGGCCCGGCCATGGAATATCTCCCCACCGCGCCGCCGACAGGTCCGTCCTTAAGACGGCAGGGCGGCCTGTTTCAGCTTGGGCGTGCGGGCTTCCTTCAGCATTTCCGCCACCAGGAAGGCCAGTTCAAGCGCCTGGCGCGCGTTGAGCCGGGGGTCGCAATGGGTGTGGTAGCGGTCGCTGAGGTCCGTGTCGGTGATCGCCTGCGCGCCGCCCGTGCATTCGGTCACGTCCTGGCCGGTCATTTCCAGATGCACGCCGCCGGCATGGGTGCCTTCGGCCTGATGCACGGCGAAGAAGTCGCGCACTTCCGACAGGATGCGGTCGAACGGCCGCGTCTTGTAGCCGCTGGACGCCTTGATCACGTTGCCGTGCATGGGGTCGGTGACCCAGACGACCTTGCGGCCTTCGGATTTGACCTTGCGCACCAAGGGCGGCAGGCCCTGGGCGATCTTGTCCGATCCCATGCGGGCGATGATGGTGATGCGCCCGGGGTCGTTCTTCGGGTTCAGGATGTCGATCAGGCGGATCATTTCGTCCGGGTCGAGGGACGGGCCGGCCTTGAAGGCGATCGGGTTGTTGATGCCGCGCATGAATTCCACATGGGCGCCGTCGGGATCGCGGGTGCGGTCGCCGATCCACAGCATATGGGCGGAGGTGTCGTACCAATCGCCCGTGGTGCTGTCGATGCGCGTTAGGGCCTGTTCGTACCACAGCAGCAGCGCCTCGTGGGACGTATAGAAATCCGTTTCGCGGATCTGCGGCGTGGTTTCCGACGTCAGGCCGCAGGCGGCCATGAAGCCCAGCGTTTCATCCAGGCGGTCGGCCATGTCGGCGTATTTTTCGCCCTCGGCACTGTCGGCGACGAAGCCCAGGTTCCACTGATGGACCTTGTGCAGGTCGGCATAGCCGCCCTGGGCGAAGGCGCGCAGCAGGTTCAGGGTCGAAGCCGACTGGTTGTAGACCTGCATCAGGCGTTCGGGGTCGGGGATGCGGGATTCCGGCGTGAACTCCATGCCATTGACCATATCGCCCCGGTAGGACGGCAGTTCGACGCCGTCGATGACTTCCGTGGGGGCCGAGCGCGGCTTGGCGAACTGCCCGGCCATGCGGCCGACCTTGATCACCGGCAGGGCCGCGCCGAAGGTCAGCACAACCGCCATCTGCAACAGCACGCGGAAGGTGTCGCGGATGTTGTCCGGATGGAATTCGGCGAAACTTTCGGCGCAGTCGCCGCCCTGCAGCAGGAAGGCCTCGCCCTCGGCGACCTGGGCCAGGGATTTCTTCAGCGAGCGCGCCTCGCCGGCGAAAACCAGCGGCGGCCGGCGCTTCAGCTGCGCTTCGACGGTTTCCAGGGCCTTCGCGTCCGGATATTCCGGAACCTGAAGGATCGATTTGCCGCGCCAGGAGTCGGGCGTCCATTTGATCGCCATGAGGCACCTCTTCAAAGGCTTAAGATGTTCGTTTTCCCAGGGTATTTAACGACCCGATATAAGGGGCATCGTCGCGGATTTCCAGTTAAACCGGCGTTAAAGGGCGATTTCCGCCCCGTGACCGGGCATGCGCGGGCCGGTGACGGGGATGTGAACGGCTGTGTAGGGCGCCTGCCCGCGGATTATCCTAATCTATGTCGCCGATGTCGTTCCCTGCTTTTCAGGACCTTGCCGATGATCCGCGCCGCCGTTTTTCTGTTTCTGGCCGTCCTTGCCCTGCCCGCCGCCGCCGGCGGGCCCAAGGCCGAATTGTGGGACCGCTGGCAGGCCCATGACCCGGCATCGACGGCGCGTGTCGATCATGGCGTCTGGGGCCGCTTCCTCGCCCATTATCTGCGCATCGAGCCCCAAGAGGCCAACCGGGTCGACTATGCCCGCGTCACGGCGGCCGACCATGCGGACCTCGCGGCCTATGTCACGAAGCTGGAGGCGGTCGCAGTCTCCGGCCTGAACCGGCGGGAACAGATGGCGTTCTGGATCAACCTCTATAACGCGCTGACGGTGAAGGTTGTCCTCGATCATTGGCCGGTCTCCTCGATCCGCGACATCGACATCTCGCCGGGCCTGTTTTCCGACGGGCCCTGGGGCAAGAAGCTGGCGGCGGTGGAAGGTGAAAAACTGGCCCTCGACGATATCGAACACCGCATCCTGCGCCCGATCTGGCGGGATCCCCGCATCCACTACGCGGTCAACTGCGCGTCCATCGGCTGCCCCGACCTGGCCCCCCGGCCCTACACGGGCGACACGGTGGACCGCATGCTGACCGCCGCGGCGGAAACCTACGTCAACAGCCCGCGCGGGGCGCGCATCGACGCCGACGGCCAATTGGTCGTGTCCAAGATCTATGACTGGTTCATCGACGATTTCGGCGGCGCGGAGGCGGGCGTGCTGGCGCATCTGACGCGGTACGCCGGGCCGGACCTGAAGGCCCGCCTGGCCGGACGCACGGAAGTCGACGCCCATGCCTACGACTGGCGGGTCAACGCGGTCCGCTGATCCGCCGCCGCGCCGCGGGCATTCTTGACCCATGTCAATGCAGGGTCCCCGCCGCCGTCCTTAAATCCCGACGCCAATGAACATGGGAAGGGACCGGGGCTATGGACCCGCATCTGCTCGACACCTACGGCGGCCCGGTGCCGCGCTACACGAGCTATCCGACCGCGCCGCATTTCCGGGACGGCATCGGTCCCGCGGACTATGCGGATGGGCTCGCCGGGTTGACGCCTGCCGACGGCCCCGTGTCGATCTACCTGCACATTCCCTATTGCCGCGAACTCTGCACCTATTGCGGCTGCACCACCAAGATCACTCGCCGATACGCCCCCATCGCCGTCTATGTCGCCGATCTGAGGGCGGAAATCGACCTGGTCGCGGCGGCTCTGGGGACCCCGCCCGCCGTGTCGCATGTTCATTTCGGCGGCGGCACGCCCAACATTCTGGGCGCCGACGACTTTCGCGCCGTGATGGACCGTCTGCGCGCCGTCTTCCGCTTCGGCCCGCAGACCGAAACGGCGGTCGAGATCGATCCCCGCGTTCTGACTCATGACATGGCCGAGGCCATGGCGGCGGGCGGGGTGACCCGCGTCAGCATCGGGGTCCAGGATCTGAACGAACGGGTCCAGCGGGCCATCAACCGGGAGCAGCCGTTCGCGGTGGTGCGCCGCGCCGTCGATCTTTTGCGCGCCGTCGGCATCGACCGTATCAACCTGGACCTCATGTACGGCCTGCCGCTGCAAACCGTCGATCATGTGTTGCGCACCGTGGACCGCACGGCGGAACTGGAAGCCCAACGCATCGCCCTGTTCGGCTACGCTCATGTGCCCTGGATGAAGCGCCACCAGAGCCTGCTCGACGACCTGCCCCGGGCCGATGCGCAAGGACGATTTGATCAGGCCGCCGCCGCCGCCCTGCGCCTGACCCGCAACGGTTATCGGCGCGTCGGTCTCGACCATTTCGCGATGCCGGATGACGCCCTGTGCCATGCCCTCGAGGCGGGCCGTCTGCGCCGCAATTTCCAGGGCTATACCACCGATACGGCCAACGTCCTGCTGGGGCTGGGCGCCTCGGCCATCGGCGAACTTCCGGGCGGCTATGTCCAGAACGCGCCGGACACAGGAACCTATAGCCGGCGTATCGCCGCCGGACAGTTGGCAACGGTGAAAGGCATTGTGATCAACGCCGACGACCGCCGCCGCCGGGCGGTGATCGAACGCCTGATGTGCGAAATGACGGTCGATCTCGACCGCTTCGGCGGCGCCTCCATGTTCGCCACCGAACTGGCGCGCCTGGTCGATATGGCGGTGGACGGGCTGGTGCGCGTCGACGGCGCCGTGGTCACCGTTCCCGAGGACGCGCGGCCCCTGATGCGGGCGGTGGCGGCGGTCTTCGATGCCTATCTGCCGGCCCCAGGGATAGCCCCTCCGGCGCGCCATTCCCAGGCCGTGTGACCGGCCCGGCAAAAAAATCTTCGCCCCCAAGGGTTGCAAATGCCCGATTAATCAGACTATTTCCCTTGCCGTTCAAGGTTGGCCAACAACCGGACAAACAGGGAGAGATATCCGTGAACTGCGATTGCCGCATTCCGGACATATTCGCGATTATCATTGCGCCGGTCCCCGTCCCGTGGGATCACGCACGCCAGTGGGGGGTGGTGACGCGCAATGTCTGATATGATCGTTCTTGAGAATTTGACCAAACGGTTCGGTGACCTGACCGCCGTCGACGCCGTGTCCATGGCCGTGCGCCGGGGCGAGGTGCTGGGCTTTCTCGGCCCCAACGGCGCCGGCAAGTCGACGACCATGAAGATGGTCTGCGGATACCTGACGCCGACCAGCGGCACCGCCCGGGTTCAGGGCCACGACGTGGTGACCGAACCCATGGCCGTGAAGGCGGCGATCGGCTACCTGCCCGAAGGGGCGCCGACCTACGGCGACATGCGGGTCTCCTCCTTCCTGCGCTTCATCGCACAGATCCGCGGCTTCAACGGCGCCGAGATCGGCCGCCGGGTCGACCGGGTGCGCGAAATGGCGGCATTGGACGAGGTCTTCGACCGCCCGGTGGAAACCCTGTCCAAGGGCTTCAAGCGCCGCGTCGGCCTAGCCCAGGCGATCCTCCACGATCCGGAAGTCCTGATCATGGACGAGCCGACGGACGGCCTCGACCCCAACCAGAAACATCAGGTCCGCTCGCTCATCAAGGACATGGCCCATGACAAAGCCATCGTCATTTCGACCCATATCCTGGAAGAAGTCGAAGCCATCTGCACCCGCGCCGTGGTCATTGCCCACGGCAAGCTGTTGGCCGACGGCACGCCGGAACAGTTGCTGTGCCGCGACGCGCGCCACAACGCGGTCGTGGTCAAGCTGGCGGCCGATCAGGCTGCCGACATCGTGGCCGGTCTGGCGGCCCTGGATCAGGTCGCGGGTGTCGATGCGCTGGGCGATCCGGTCAATGGCACGGCGGCATTCCGCGCCCGGCCCAAGGCGGGGGCGTCCATCGTCCTGCCGGTCGGCGATTTTCTCAGGTCCAAGAACGTGACGCCCGAGGAAATGTACGTGGAACGCGGCCATATGGACGAAGTGTTCCGCAAGATCACCCAGGGCGAGGCCCAAGGGGGAGCCGATGCGTAACATCTGGATCATCGCCAAGCGTGAACTGGCCGGCTACTTCGCGACGCCGCTGGCGCTTGTGTTCATCGTCATCTTCCTGGCGCTGACCGGCGCCTTCACCTTCTATCTGGGCCGTTTCTTCGACAACGGCCAGGCGGATCTGGAAGCTTTCTTCCGCTTTCATCCCTGGCTGTACCTGATCCTGATCCCCGCCGTCGCCATGCGCCTGTGGGCGGAGGAACGCAAATCCGGCACCATCGAGCTTCTGATGACCCTGCCCGTGACCACGACGCAGGCAGTGCTCGGCAAGTTCATGGCAGCCTGGGCGTTCTGCGGCATCGCGCTGGCGCTGACCTTTCCCGTCTGGGTTACCGTCAACGTGCTGGGCGAACCGGACAACGGCGTGATCGTCGCGAGCTATATCGGCAGCTTTCTGATGGCGGGGGCGTTCATGTCCATCGGCGCCTGCATGTCGGCCATGACCAAGAATCAGGTGATCGCCTTCATCATTTCGGCCACGGTGTGCTTCCTGTTCACCATGAGCGGCCTGGATCTGGTGCTTAACTTCTTCCAGGCCTGGGCGCCGGCGCTGATCGTCGACACGGTGGCCAGCCTCAGCTTCCTGGTCCGCTTCGATGCGGTGATGCGCGGCGTCATCGACCTGCGCGATGTGCTGTTCTTCGTGTCGCTGATCGCGTTCTTCCTGTTCACCAACGTGATCGTCGTCGAAGTGAAGAAATCGGCGTAGGGGGCGGGAAAGATCATGAACGCATTGAAGACAATCGATCGCAACCGTCTCGCCGTGATCGGCGTGGGCCTTGCCGCCGTCTTGTTCCTCGCCGTCAATCTGGCGGTCAACCTGTCCCTGCGCTCGGCCCAGGTCGACCTGACGGAACGAGGGCTCTACACCCTGTCCGACGGCACCCGCAAGGTGCTGACGTCGCTGACGGAACCGATCACGCTGCGGCTCTATTTCACCCGCGCGCTGGGCGAAAGCTATCCGGGCCATCAGGCCTACGCCAACCGCGTGCGCGAGCTTCTGGAACGCTACGTCAACATCTCGGGCGGCAAGATCCGGCTTGAGGTCAAGAACCCGGAGGCCTTTTCCGAGGTCGAGGACGAGGCCGTCACTTTCGGCCTGCAAGGCCTGCCTTATGACCAGTCCGGCGATCGCGGCTATTTCGGCCTGGCCGGCACCAATTCCGTCGATGGCAAGGCCGTCATTCCCTACTTCACGACGGAGCGCGAGCCGTTCCTGGAATACGATCTGACCAAGCTGGTCTATTCGCTGGCGACCCTGGATCGGCCGATTGTCGGCATGGTCGCGCGCCTGCCGGTCGAGGGCGGCTTCATGATGGGCCAGCGGCCCGTGCCGGCCTGGGCCGTGATCAACCAGATCCGCGAACTGTTCGACGTCCGCACCATGCCGGCCGAGTTCAACGCCGTGCCGCCGGAATTCGGCATGCTGATGCTGGTCCATCCGAAAAATCTCAGCGACGAAACCCTGTACGCCATCGACCAGTTCGTCATGCGCGGCGGGCGGGTGCTGGCCTTCATCGATCCCAACGCGGAAACCGAAACCCCCAGCCCCCAGGCGCCGGCGGGTCCGTCGGACATCGACCGGTTGTTGAAATCCTGGGGCGTCACCTTCATTAAGGACAAGGTTGCCGCCGACCTGCAATCAGCGCGCCGCGTCAACGTCCGCCACGAAGGCCAGATCACCCAGGTCGATTACGTGGCATGGAATACGCTCGACCGGCGCAACCTGGACACCACCGACGCGGTGGTCGCCGACATCCGCGATCTCAACGTCGGTTCGGCCGGGATCATCGAGCCGGCCGAGGGCGCGACCACGACCTTCCGTCCGCTCGTTACCACCTCGGAGGATTCCGAGGCCCTCGACGTGGCCAAGCTGCAGGGCCGCATCGACATCGTCGGCCTGTTCCGCGATTTCAAGCCGTCGGGCAAGAAGCTGGTTATGGCCGCGCGGGTAACCGGCCCGGTCAAGTCGGCGTTTCCCGACGGGCCGCCGCTGATCGGCGAGGGCGAGTCTGCCGAAAAGGCTCGCGCCGAAAAGGCCAAGACCCATCTGGCGGAATCGCGGAAGCCGCTCAACGCCGTGATCGTCGCCGATACGGACGTTTTGCACGAAGGCCTGTGGGCGGAAATTCGCAACGTCAACGGCGAACAGCTTATGGTGCCCTATGCGGGCAATAGCGACTTCGTCATCAACGCGGTTGAGAACCTGTCCGGCGGCGACGTGTTGCTGGGCCTGCGCTCGCGCGGGGA
This sequence comes from uncultured Alphaproteobacteria bacterium, assembly GCA_963976055.1. GTDB lineage: Bacteria > Pseudomonadota > Alphaproteobacteria > Rhodospirillales > Casp-alpha2 > UBA1479. Next base: position 264,503 of record CAXBJB010000005.1, on the reverse strand, counting down.
TTCCAAGCGTCCGTTCCTGATGGTCGAGAAAATCCAGCTTGAGGCCGAGCGCAAGTTCCGCGCCGAACAGGAGAAGCTGGCCAAGGAACTGCAGGAAACCCAGAAGCGGATCGAGGGGCTGACCAGCCGCGAGGGCGGCAGCGGCGAAGCCATCCTGACGGCCGAAGAAAAAACCGCGATTGCCGAGTTCCGCCGCAAGATGATCGATATCCGCCACGACCTGCGCAACGTGCAGCACGCATTGCGCAAGGATATCGACGCGTTGGACGCCTGGCTGAAGTTCCTCAACATCGCGGCCATTCCCTTGATCCTGGGATTTGCCGCCCTGGTCATCGCCGTTGCCCGCCGCTTGAGCCGCGCCCGCACGCGGCCGGTGACGGAATAGGGGAGAGCCGGCATGAGCGCGAAAAACTTCCTGATCCTTCTCGTCGCCACGGTGCTGGGCATCGTTGCGGCCGCCGCCGCCGTGGTCACCCGTCCCGGCGACGCGGTCTATGCCAACCTGGGCGACCCGGTGGTGCCCGGCCTGATCGACAACCTGAACGATGTCGACACGGTGCGCATCGAAAGCCACGAAGGCGGGACGCTGACCTTCAAGCGCAACGCCGAGGCCGACGGCACCCAGCCGGCGGATACCAAGGATTCCGGCGGCTGGGGCATCGTCGAGCGCGACATGTACCCGGTGAAGGCAAGCCAGGTGAACGCGCTGGCGCTGCGCGTGGCGGAGCTCACCTATCTGGCGCCCAAGACCGCCACGCCGGAGCTGTTTCCGCGGCTTGATCTCGGTGATCCCGATGCCGTGGGCTCGAAAGCCATCGGCCTGCGTCTGGGCGACAAGGGCGGGCGGCCGATGGTCGACATGGTGATCGGCACGGCCCGCAGCGCGCTCGAAGGTTCGGCCGAGGGCGGCACCTATTTCCGCATTCCCGGCAAGGACCAGGCCTGGCTGGCCAAGGGCTCCATCGAAATCGGCAAGCTGATTTCCGAATGGATCGATATGGACATCTTCGATATTCCGACCAAGCGCATCCGCCGCGCCGAAATTCATCACGCCGACGGCGAGAAGATTTCCATCTTCAAGGAACAGCAGGGGGATTTGGATTTCGTCCTGAACGGCGTTCCCGACGGCAAGAAGGTGAAAAGCCGGTTCAGCGTCAACGGCATCGCGTCGGCCATCGACGAGTACAAGATCATGGACGTCGCGCGCCGCGAAAAACATCCGGTCGATCCGGCCACGGCGACCCGCGTCGTCTACGAAACCTTTGACGGGCTGACCGTGACCGCCCTGATCGAACTGCCCAAGGGCGATCCCAAGGGGCCGGCGGCCGAATATTGGGTGTCGCTCGACATTGCCGGCGGCGAGGGCACGGCCGAGGCGGACGGGCTGCGCGCGCGCACCGGCCCCTGGGTGTTCCGCATCTCCGACTATCGCTACAACGCGATCGCCAAGCGCATGAAGGACCTGGTCGAGGACGCCGCCGGCTCGTAACGACGGCGCAACTCATTTTCCTTTAATTTCAAAATTGTGCCGCCCGTCACAGAGGGCGCGGCCCCGCATCCCTACGCTTTTGTCATAAGGTCGGCCAGGGGGGCCGCCCGTGGACCCCGGCGACGGGGTGAGGTAGGCTCGACATGAACGAGATCGCGCTCAAAAGTTTGGGGGCCGCCATGGCCGACGCGGACAGGAATGACACGGCGGGGAAAACGGGCACGGCCGCCAAGGCCAAGCCCGCGGCGAAATCCCGCGCCCAGGGCAAGACCGACCGCGAACGCTTCGTGGCCCTGGCCTTCTGCCGCGCGGATCTGCTTCTTGAACTGGACGGCGACTACAACATCGCCTTCGCCGCCGGGGTGACCCCGGTGCTGGGCGCCACGCCGGAAACCCTGATCGGCTCGTCGTTCCTCGACTTCGTCGGTGACGAGCACAAGACCTACGCCCGTGACCTGCTGACCGGCGGTGGCCGCAATGGTCGCCTGGAGGACGTCGTCCTCGACCTGAAAAGCACCGCCGGCAAACGCATTCCCGTGGTGTTTTCCGGCTACCGCATGCCCGATTTCGAGGACCACTATTTCCTGGCGCTGAAGGTCGAACCGTTGCGCAAGACCCATGTCCCGGCCGAGGACCTGATCGAGGACGAATGGTCGGGCGTGCTGGAGCGCGAGTCCTTCACCCGTGCCGCCGTCGAGCGCATCCAGGATTACGACCGCACGGGCGCCCGGGGGCAGCTCACCTTCGTGCGTCTGGACAACGTCAAGTCCCTGACCGAAACCCTGGGCGCCAGCGAGAAGCGCAACCTGATGACCGCCGTCGGCAGCATTCTGAAAACTCATTCGCTCGGCGGCAGCACGGCAGGCCAGCTGGACGCCGAGAACTTCGCCTATGTCCACGGCGGCGACGTCGATCCCGAGGCCGTGAACATGAAGGTCGAGGAAGCCGCCCAGCAGCTTCTCGGCGACAAGGCTGCCGACTTCGGTGCCCGCTCATCGACCCTGGACGCCGATGGTGCCGGGCTCAGCGAGGACCAGGTCGCCCGCGCCCTGGTCCACACCATGCAGCAGTTCTGCACGGGCAAGGCCCGGTTGCCGGTCGAAAAACTGTCGGACGCGCTCGACGACATGATGCAGGACACGGTGGAAACCGTGAAGTTCATCAAGGACACGACGGAACGCTGCGACTTCGATCTGGTGTTCATGCCGATCTGCGACCTGCGTCTGGGCCGGGTCCATCATTTCGAGGCCCTGTCCCGGTTCCGCGACCAGACCCGCGCCAAGACGACGTTCCAGATCATCACCCTGGCCGAACAACTGGGCCTGATCGTCGATTTCGATTTTGCCGTGGTCCGTCAGGTCATGGACATTCTGGGCCATATGGCGAAACGCGGGCCGCTGCCGCCGGTGGCGGTCAACCTGTCATCCCTGTCGCTGGCTCAGCCGCAATTCGTGCAGCGCCTGATCCAGGTTCTCGAAAGCCGCCGCGACATGAACCGCCGGGTGATGTTCGAGCTGACGGAATCGGCCGAGGCCGAGGACCTGGAAACCCTCAATAAGGTGATCCAGGAAATCCGCTCGCGCGGGTTCCAGTTCTGTCTCGACGATTTCGGCGCGGGGGCCGCCAGCTTCGATTATCTCAACGCCCTCGACGTCGACGTGGTCAAGTTCGACGGCCCCGTGGTGCGTCGGGCCTGCGCCTCGGACAAGGGCCGCGACATGCTGTCGTCCATGGCCAAGATGTGTTCCTCGGCGGGGGTTCATACGGTTGCGGAAATGGTCGAGGACCAGGACGCCGCCAACAAGCTGTTCTATTGCGGCATCGACTACGGCCAGGGTTGGCACTTCGGCAAGCCCAGCCCCGATCCCTTCACCTTCGCCGACCGCTTCATCGGCGCGGATTAGGTGCTTCTCGAAAAATCAGGTTAGGACGCGCGGCCCTTGTAGGGGTTCTCGATGGCGTCGACGACGGACTGCAGGACCTCGCGGACCTGGGCCTCGTCGCAGCCCATGAGGATCGCGTCCTCGAAGGCATCCTGGCAGTACTGGCGGATTTCCTCGAGGTTCTCGTTCAGGACCTTCAGTTTTTCCTCGCAGGACACCAATTCACCGTCCGGCTGACGCCAGGTGATCTCCGATCCGATGGGTGAACGTAAGGTGGTCATTGGGCCGTCCGCGGTCCTTGGGTTGTCGCGCCATGCCGGTCCGATGGCCCGGACGCGCCGCTGAGCCCTAAATGTAATATCTTCGCCGCCGGGTGCAAGTCCCCTTGGGGCCGGTGGGAATCAGGCTCCGGCGGCCCGGCTTTTGAGGCTGCGGTCGTCATCGTCGTCCTTCGGGGCGTCATAGACCGACATGTCGCCCTCTTCTTCGTCATCGTCCGCATCGCCGGACGCTTCCGCCAGATGCGGGGCGTAATCCTTGGGCTCCCACGGCAGGGGCGGCGGCGACTTGGGCCGCGCGAGTTCCATCAGGCGTTCGACCCGCGATAGGTTCTTTTCCGTGATCATGGTCAGGCGGTGGGCGCCGCGCGCCTCGTACACGCCCTTGGCCAGGGAAAAGGCCTCGCGGGCGGCTTCCAGCTGGCCCGGATCATGGGTCAGCTTGGACAGCATGAACAAGGCCGAGCCCAGGTTGTTCTGGGTCGCCGCCCACAGCAGCGGATGGTCCAGCTTGTGGCGGACTTCCAATGCGCCGGAGCACGCCTCAATGGCTTTTTCAAACAGTTCCACCGATTTCAACTGCTCGCCCAGGATCGCCGCCGCCTGACCGATGTTGTTCATGACCTCGGCCCAGCGCATGGGATGGTCGATCCGGTTGAACACCTGTAAGGCGGCCTGATAGTGGTTCAGGGCCTGTTTCAGAAGGTCCTGGTCGCCTTCCTGGGCGTCGATGCGGTAGCAGATCTGCCCCATCCTATTTTGCAGCGCCGCCCATTCCTTGGGGTAGGTGTCGCGGGTGAACTGCTCGGCCGCCGCTTCCAGAAGGGCCATCGCCTGGGCCATCGGGCCGGCGGCCTTGTGTTCGTCGTCGGCCGCCATCTCCAGGGTTTCCCATTCGGGCGCCAGGGTCGGCAGGATCGCGCCGAGCGCGCGCTGCGCCACGGCGCGGTCGAAGGCGTCGGCGTCATCCTTCAGGAAGGCGATGGCCTGACCGTAGATGTCGGCGGCCATGCGGTAGCCCTCAAGCTGTCCCGCCGGACCCGACTGAAGCGTCAGCAGATTGGCGAAAAACAGCCGGGCGATGGCGCGGTCGCGGTCCGTGATGTCCGGTGCCGTGCCCAGGGCTTCGATGGCCGGGGCGGCGCGTTCCATGGCCTGGGGCAGGACCTTGGCGAGGCGGCTCTTCTTGACCTCGGTCAGCGGGATCGTCGCCGTCAGGGTGACCGCCGTCGCCAGGGCCGTCAGGGCCGGATCCGGCTGGGCCGGCAGCACCAGCGCCTGGGCTGCATGGAACATTCCGGGCGGGTCCTCGTTTTGGATGCCCAAGGGCAGAAAGCGCAGGGTCAGGCGCTTGCCGGCGGCGTCCAGTTCGAAGCAGATCAGGATGTCCGCCTCGGCCTGGGCCAGGGCCTGGCGGGCGGCCCAGTGCAGGCGGTTCGCGCGGTCCTCGGGTTCCGTGTCTTCAGGGAGAGTAAGTGGCTTCTTCAAGGGGCGGGCGCGCACGCCTTCCAGTTCGGCGAAGGCGTCGAGGATCAGGATTTCAGGGTCCGTCGCGGCGCCGGTATCGGGGGTGAAACCTTCCGGGGCTTGGCCTTCGGGGGGCAGGGCCGCAACGCGGATTTCGATGCGGGTCGGGTCGGTGGGCTGACTGGCTTCCTTGATCTGGCGGAACCAGCCGAACAGGGAAAACCGGCGGTGTGGTGCTCCGGTGTTCGGCGCGGCCAGGGGGGCGAGCAGGCGGGCCAGCAGGCCGGGCCCCTGAACCGGTGCCTTGACCAGGGCCAGGGCCTGCTGGTCGAGCGGGCGCAGGGTCACCGTGCCGGCGGCGATCGCCGTCGATTTGTGGCGGCCGTGCGCGACATCCGCATCGCCCAAGGTCTTGCCTGGGCCGAGAACACCCAGATGCTTTTCCTTGCCGTCGACCTCGGTCATCAGTTCGACCTTGCCGGCGATGATGGTGAAGGCACGGGTCGCCGGATCCCCCTCGCGGAAGATGATATCCTTGTCGCGGAACTGTTGTTTCCTGCTGTTCACGGACCCTGGCCTGCTTGTTAAACGCTATCCGCCCATTCTCCGATTGCCCGATCCAATCGGAGCCGACGGCGGCGCTGGACGATTGCCGCCCCGTCCATTAAACAGAAAGAAGGTTTACCCTTGTTTAAGGCCGATCTGCTTCCTTAATCGGGACTGAATGCCAGGGATATGACCGGGGACAGGGGAACGTCGAAAGCGGCGCCCTGGAGCGAATGAGGGGCTATTTTGTATAATAAATTCAAGGAATTGTGCTGGGCCCTGGGGCTCTGCATGGTGGCCGTTTCCAGTGCGCAGGCGGATAGTGCGTCGACCGGATACGACATCCGAATTCTGATGGGCAAGGCCCATCCCTTTGCCGCCCGTCCGGCCAAAGAGTGGGATCAGGCCCGGCCGGGACAGCCCGCCGCCGGCCGCGTGGCTCAGCCGATTTACGCCCCCATGCCGGCGCGCCCCGTCCCTCGGTCCCAGGTCCGCCCCGTTTCGGCCTCCGCGCCGGCGCCGCAGCCGCAGGCCGAACCCATGACGCCGGTGTCGTCGAAGACGGGGCCGCTGTGGCCCGGCGGCACGGAACGGGGGGCCCGCGCCAGCTCACGCGGCAAGCCGCTTGGCGGCATCGTCTCCGAAATTTCCATCGGCGCCTTGGTCCACGACGACGGACCGTTCTCCAATTCCAAGGAAGACGGCTACGACGGGCATATCGAAATCCGCTTCGCCTCGCCCAAGTTCCTCGACCTCATTTGGAGCCCGGAACCCCATATCGGCGCCAACATCAATTCCGAGGGCGACACCAGCCAGGTGTTCGCCGGTCTCAGTTATGAATGGAACCTGTGGAAGGGTCTGTTCGCGGGGCTCAGCGTCGGCGGCGCCTATCACGATGGCGAGACGGATTCAGGCGCGCTCGACAAGAAGGACCTGGGCTGTCACCTGTTGTTCCGGGAATCGTTCACTCTCGGCTGGCAGCTGACCGAACATCACAAGATCGCGGCCATCTTCGACCATATCTCGAACGCCAAGATCTGCGATCACAACGAAGGTCTGGAAAACATCGGTCTGCGTTACAGTTACCGCTTCTAGGTTTTAATCTACGTTCCGTTGCCGCGCCGCATCCGGGCCCGCAGGTCGCGCCGGGTCTGGTCCAGCAATGCCGACCAGTCACCCCGGCGTTCCGTGCGCAGGATGCGCATCGTCGGATACCAGGGCGTGGCATCGCCGGAGGTGCCCCAGCGCCAATCGGGTGAGGCCGGGGCGATCAGCCAGGTTTCCTTGCCCAGCGCGCCGGCCAGATGTGCAACGGCGCCGTCGACGGCGATCACCAAATCCATCTGATCGATATAAGCCGTGAGACCGGCCAGCCCGCCGGCCCGGCGTGCCACGTCGATGATCAGGGCATCCGCGCCCTGTGCCTTCAGATCGCCCGATGCCGGACCCGTCTGCAGGCCGAACAACGTGACTCCGGCCAGACCGGCCAGGTCTAGGAATGGGCGCAGCCCCGGCGTCGGCGTGACATGGGCCGGCGTCCGCTCGTCCTCCCAGGCGATCCCGACCTTCAGAAAGTCGCCGCCGGGCGGCAGGCGAAAGGCCCCCGGATCGGGCGGCGCGATATAGGGGATCGCGGCGGGCACCTTGGCGGCAGTCGTCTTGAAGATGGCGGCGAGCGACAGCAACGGCGCGTGCAGATCGAATTTCGGCAGGGCCGCCCCCTGGATCACCAGCTTGTCGACACCGGGCACCGTGGCCAGCAGATCGGCCAATGCGGCGGGTGCTTCGAGAACGACGTTGGCGCCCTGGGCCTTGATCATGGGAATGTAGCGGGCGAACTGGATGATGTCGCCCGGGGTGCCTTCGCAGGGCACCAGCACCGTTTTGCCCTTGACCTTGGCGCCGGTCCAGCGCGGCGTGTCCATGCCGCGCAGTTGAAAGCGGCGCATCCGGAAGCGCGCTTCCAGGTCCTTGAAACCGGCGATGTATTCGCCCGCCAGAAGCAGCGACCGCCCGCGGTCGAGCAGGCTCGGGATATGGTCTGGATTGTTGTCCAGCGCGCGTTCGAAACAGTCGAGGGATTGGTCGCGGCGGCCCAGGTCACGCAGCGCCACGCCCAGATTGTGCAGGGTGTCGGGATTCTTCGGGTCCAAGTGCACGGCTTGCTGATGGCTGGCCACGGCGGCCTCGAACCGGCCCAGGTCGCGCAGCACGTTGCCCAGGTTGGAATGGGACGACGCGTTGCGCGGCTTCAGCGCGATGGCCCGCCGATAGCAGGCAACAGCCGCTTCCGGCCGGCCCGTGGCGCGCAGCACCACGCCCAGGTTGTTGTAGGCCTCGGCCAGATTGGGGTTGAGGGCCAGGGCGCGGGTGTAATCGGGGATCGCCTCTTCCAGGCGGCCACCCCGTTGATGGTCGGAGCCGATGGCGAACAGGCGCGCGGCCTCGCGGTCGCGCAGGGCCGTGCGTTCTTCTTCCGGAAGAGACTCCCATGCGGCGCGGGCGTCATTGACGTCCACCGGGGATTGATCCGGGCTGGCGCGGTCGTCGGCAGCCATCAGTCCTCCACGATATCAGCGGTCCCTGGACCGCTGTCGGTAGTGCTCATCTGGCCCGCTCATGCCCCGTTTTGGTGATCTTAAGACGAACCAGAGAAGTGATGTGGAACCACACTCCCCTCGCGCGCACATATTGAAGTGTCCACAACGGAACCGCAAGCATCGTAACCTACGAGGATTACAATAAAACTCGGCGGTTCGGGCAGCCTGTCAGGTATGTGTCAGACAAGCGCCAGAACGTTCTCCGGCGGCCGCCCGAGGACCGCTTTCCCACCCTTGACGACGATCGGCCGTTCGATGCACCGGGGATTGGCGATCATGCCCTTGATCAAGGCGTCCTCGTCCATGTCCTTGGCGAGGCCCGCCTCCTTGGCTTCGGCGGCGCGCAGGATGTCGGCGGCCTTCATGCCAAGCTTGCGCAACAGCGCCTTCATCTCGTCCGCCGTAGGCGGGGTGTCCAGGTACAGCACGATTTCCGGGGTCACGCCGTTGTCCTCCAGCAGCTGAAGGGTCTGGCGCGATTTGCTGCACTTCGGGTTGTGATAGATGGTGATAGCCATGGCTTGGTATCCTCCCTTTCTTGCTTACTCGACCGGCGGGGCCGCCGGCGGCTGGAATATCTCGGGTGCGTCGTCGCCCGGCAGGCTTTCCACATAAAGCGACCGGCTTGGGAAGGCAAAGGCGGTGCCCGCACCGTGCACGACGTTCATGACCTTGTAGGCCAGGCGTTCCTTGATCTCCAGGTATTCGCCCCATTTCGTCGTCAGGGTGAAGCAATAGACCATGATGTTGATGGAGGAATCGCCGAAGCTGTCGATGCGCACGAAGGTCGAGACGTCCGTCGCCGGGGCGAATTCCGGCGTCTCCTCGATATAGGCCGCGATCTGGTCGCGGATCTGGCGCAACTGATCGACCGAGGTGCGGTACTCGACCCCGATCAGCCACTTGATGCGGCGGTGGGTCATGGCGGTGAAGTTGACGACTGCCGTGTCCGACAGCTGTGAATTGGGCACCATGACCGGCGCCTTGTCGAACCGGCGGACCATGGTCGAACGAAATCCGATGGTCTCGACATGACCTTCGACCACGCCTTCGACATGGATCCAGTCGCCTTTATGAAAGCGTTTTTCCGCCAGGATCAGCAGGCCCGCGATCAGGTTCTTGAACAGGTCCTGGGCGCCCAGCGCCACGGCGACGCCGATCAGGCCGAACCCGGCGATGATCGGGCCGACCTTGATGCCCCAGATTTCCAGCACCGCCGCCGCGCCGATGATGAACACCAGCACGCGGATGGCGCGGGTCATCCATTCCACCATCTCGACGGAGAAGACACGGTCGAGCCGGTGCAGCAGCACGCTCAAGGGCGTGATCGCCCGGTACAGCGCCCAGAAGATGGTGAAGGCGATCAGCGAGCGCACCAGGTTCGACGCCATCTGATCCGGCATGCCTTCCAGCTTCAGGACCTGGAAGGAAAAGAACAGTCCCATGACCATGGGCACGAATCGCACCGGCGGCTCGATCATCGCCAGAATTTGGTCGTCCAGGGTCCAGGGTGTGCGCTTGGTCATCATGCGCAGCCAGCCCATGAGGAAGCGGGTCATCAGACCGCGCAGCATCAAAAAGACGAGGAAAATCCCCAGGGCGGCGGCCATGCGGCCGACGTCGATGCCGATGACGCCGTGCTGCCACACGTCGACAACCAGATTCCAGAACTCGGTCATGTCTTTCATAACAGTTGTTTATTGTATGTTGGGCCTGCTTGACTAGACTGTTGCCCGGATAAAACTGCTTCTTGGGGGCGAGGACGGGGCCGTCCCGCACCGTGACAACCAAGGGGAGCCGAATGGGCCTGTCCCGTACCATCGCATTTGTGGCGGCCCTGATCGGGGCCGTGGCCTCGTCGTCGTCCGCATGGGCATCGGCCTGCATCGCATCGAAGGGCGGGGAAGCGCCGATCCCCTATTCGTCACCTGCGGAAGACGCCAATTTCATCTTCAAGATCACCCACAACCCGGATTCGAAAACCCCGGACGTGACCCATCACCGCTATCGGGTGAAAACCATCGACGGCGACAAGGTGCGCTGGTTCCGCGAACCGATCCAGGGCAAGGGGCCGATCCAGGACGTGACCCTGTACCGCGCGTTCGCCCGCGTCGCCGGCGGCGGCGGCTGGAATTTCGACTTCAAGGTGCCGGAATACGACAAGCTGTGGCCGCTGAAGCAGGGCAACGAGGCCAACTATGTCGTCGAAGGCAAGAAGGACGGCAAGCCGGTGTTCAAGCTGCAGTCGTCGTTGTGTGTGCGCGGCTCCAAGGTCCTGAAACTGCCGGCCGGTGAATTCACCGCCCACCTGGTCGATATCTCGCAAAAGGTGGTCGAGGGGCCCAAGTCCATGAAATGGGACCTGGTCGAAATCAACGCCTGGTACGTGCCCGAATTCGGCACGGCGCTGCTGATGGAGGACCGCATTTCCTTCAAGGGCAAGTTGATCCTGATCCGCCGCCGCGAGGCCATCGAAGTCCCGAAATAACGCAGGCGCCTTAGGCCGCCGGGCGGGGGGCGAAATGCGCCTTTGCGAAGGCCACGCGGCCATCGACCGAAGCCAAGGTTTTCGGCGCGTTTTGCAGGTGTTCCTCCACCTTGGCGAGGCGCAGGCCCAGGCCCTCGCCGTTGGCGAGCTGAATGCTCAGGCCCGGGCGTGCGTTCAATTCCAGCATCACCGGCCCGCGGTCCGAATCCAGCACCATGTCGATGCCCTGATAGCCCAGGTGGGTCAGGTCGAAGGACCGCGCCGCGTGATGCAGCAAGGTGCCCCAATGGGGGATCTGCACGCCCGATACGGGGGCCCCCGTATCGGGATGGGTGGTGATGATGCGGTCGTGCCACACGGCGTTCAGGGTCCGTCCCGTGGTCATGTCGATGCCGGCGCCGATCGCACCCTGGTGCAGGTTGGCCTTGCCCGATGATTCTTCGGTCGGCAGGCGGGTCATGGCCATTATCGGCACACCGTAAAACACGATGATGCGGATGTCCGGCACTCCCTGGAATGCGATGTGCTCGAACAGCGGATCGAAGCGGATGCGGTATTCGATCAGCGCCTTATCGGGCTGGCCACCCAGGGAAAAGGTTCCGGCCAGGATGTTGTTGATGTGAAATCGCATCTCGTCTGCCGACAGGACTGCGCCGTTTGCCAGGCGGAATCCGTCACCGTCGCGGCCCACGACCACCAGGATGCCGTCGCCGCCGCTGCCTTCGGCCGGCTTGACCACGAAATCCTCATGATCCTGGACGATGGCGTCGAAGGTGCGGACTTCGTGCGGATATTCGATGACGCCGAACAGGGGCGGCACGGCGATGCCTGCGGCCTCGGCCAACCGCTTGGACTTCAGCTTGTCGTCGACCAGGGGGAAGTATTTGCGCTGGTTGTGGACCAGCTGATATTCCGCATTACGCCAGTTGAGGCCGAGGACCCCGTTGGCGCGAAGGCGCCGGTAAAGATCGACGATCTCCATCCTAGGGCCTGCCCCCGGACAGCGGCTTGAAGCGGTAGAGTTCCGTCAGCCGGTAGCCGGAATAGCGGCCCAGCAGCAGCACTGCCGCCAGCACGACCAACAGCAGTTCCGGGAACTGGAAGAACAGATGTTCGACCAGGGGGTGGCTCATCAACAGGTAGCAGACCGTGGCTACGATCAGGCTGCCGACCCCCTGTTGCACGGCGTCGCGGGGGCCGCGTTCGTCCCAGATCACGGACATGCGTTCCACCGTCATGGTCAGGATAACCATGGGGAACAGGGCAACCGACAGGCCGCCGGCCAGACCGAATTGGGCGCTGACGACGCTGAGCACGGCCATGGCGCCGACCACCACGATCAGCACCGCCGCCAGGCGCGGCACGACGAGCAGGCGCAGGTTCTCCATCCACAGGCGGATCGCCAGACCGATGGCGACGATCATGGTGAACAGCACGATGCCCCACAGAAGCTGTGTTTCACGGAACGCCAGGGCGATCAGCACGGGCATGAAGGTGCCGAAACTTTTCAAACCGATCACGTTGCGCAAGATGACCAGCAGTAGCACGCCAAGCGGCACTACCAGAAGCACGCGGTAAACCTGCTGAACCTCCAACGGCAAGGACGCCATGGCCGAGGTGACAAGATTCCTCGCTTGGGCGCGGTCCTGCGACAGGCTGTCGACGATCGTCTGGTCCGCCGCCCGTTCGACGGTGATGCGCAGCTTGGGATGGCTGCCGCCGTCGATCTGGGCCATCTTGCCGGTGCCCCGCCACCAGGGGAACCAGGTTGTGGGAACTTCCGGTGCCGCCGGATCGGCGGTCATGCGGTGCCAGGCGCCGGCCTCGGCCACTTCCAGCCAATGGACCGTGTGTACCGGCTTCTGGCTTTCGGCCAGGGCGATGCCGTGTACGGACCGGGCGTGGATGCCGCCCAGGGTCAGCACGCCCGCGGCCACATCGACGATGCGCTCCGCACCCGCGGCTTTTCCCAACAGGCTGCGCGCCGCGTCGTCCGGGTCGGCTGCCGCCAACCGTCTGATCAGGGCCTGGGCCATGGCGGTTGCCGTCTCACCCTCGTTGCGGACCTGATCCAGCAGGGCCCGCGCCGCGATCAGACGCCGGGCCTTCCACGGCGGCGGCTGCACCGAGGTGGGCTCGGCCTGAGGTAGGGAAGGCGCCGGCTCGGTTCGGTGAATCAGAAAGCGGAAATAAACCGTCTGCGGCCCCTTGGCCTGACGTCGGGTCAGGCTCGCCATGCGGCCGTCGGGTGTCAGTTCCATGGCAAGGGCATAGCCGCGGGATACGAAGCTTTGGTCCAGGATCGTATGGGTTCGGGTGTTACGCGGGATGAACAAGCGCACGGCCACCGGGCCGCCCGCGGCCTGGAAGGTGACGCGAGTTTCGACCGCCCAGTTGTCGGGGACGTCGCCGGGGGTCAGGGGAAAGTCGAGGGCCAGAACCTTGTATGCCAACAGCGCCAGCCCCACCGCCGCGAACATCGCCGCCAGCAGATAGACCGCGCGGTTCCTCATTTTGCCGCCTCGCCGCAGGTTGGGCGGGTCAGGTCCGATTGCGATACGTCGACCACATAGGCACCCGTGAGGAAGCTCGCCCCCAACAGCATGCGGTAGGACAGCTTGGGCCGCTCGGCCAGATTGACCTCGACCACCCGGGTGACGTCGCCGACGCAAAGGGTCATCATCACGATGGGGCGTTCCTGTCGGCTGCCGGCGCGGTGGATCACCGTCATGCGTCCAAGTGGGCGTTCCAGAGCCCGGCTGTCGCCGCCGTCCAGGTTCAGGGTGAAGCGGATCCAGGTCGCCCCGTCGCGCTCGAAGGCCTGCCACTCCCGGGTGTCGAGGGATGAATTCTCGGCCCCCGTGTCGACCTTGGCGCGGATGTCGATGGCTTCCGGCTGAATACGGACGGTTTCGATGAGACCGGCGGTTTTCAGCGCGCCGTCAGCCTGAACGGACGTCGGCCCCACCGTCAGGACGGCCCATAGCGCGAAAATTACCGGCATGCGTGGCGTCATCCGTCCCTCCCGGATCGGTCTCAGGCCATTGTTCCTGAATTCCGGGCCGGCGGCAAACCCTAGCGGTCGTCGAGCATCCGGATCAGGTCGTCGACGGTCTCGGCCTCGATCACGCGCCGCGCCGTGTCGTAATCGAACCCGGCGCGGGCCAGGGTCGCCAGGTCCTTGTCGCGCCGTTCCGCCCGCTTGTCCGGGGCGGCGTAGGGGCCCAGGCGTCTGCGCCGGGCCAGGGTGGCGGCGGCGGCCAGGTCGGGTTCGGGCGTGTCCTCGGTCGCGGCGGCAAGCGCGCGGTCGATGTCATCCGGGTCCACGCCCTTCTGCATCAGTTTGAACCGCACGCCCTTCACCGGCGTGCCCCGACGCAGCATGTCGCCGGCCCGCGCCTCGGCATAGGCGGCGTCGTCCAGCAGGCCCGCCTGCCGGTAGCGCTGGATCAGGTCCTCGACCCAGGCGGCCCCTTCCTCCGCATCCGTACCGTGATGGCGGGCCGACCGGTCGACTCGGCGCATCAGCACCCGGCGCAGGTTTTCTGCCGAGGTGGCGAAGCGCGCAAGGTAATGCAGGGCCGCGTTGGCCAGATGGCTTTGCGTCGCCTTCTTGGGCCCCCGGGGCTTGCGTTTGGCGCCCTTGGCGGGCGCCGGATCGTCGGAACCGATTGGACTCTCCATGGTCATATCTTATAAGGAGCGCGATGATGCGTGACCAGACACCCCTTTCCGCCCTGCCCGCCCTACCGTCCGCGCCCGGCGACCTGCCCGCCATGGGGGCGGTCAATTGGATCGGGCTGAAGACGCTTTACCTGCGCGAGGTCCGGCGCTTCATCAAGGTCTATACTCAGACGCTGGTCGCCCCCCTGGTCACGACCATGCTGTTTCTCGCCGTGTTCGCCCTTGCGCTGGGCGGCGATCACCGGGTCGTCGCCGGCATGCCGTTCATGACGTTTCTGGCGCCCGGCCTGATCATGATGGCGATCGCCCAGAACGCCTTCGCCAATACCTCAAGCTCGCTGATGATCGGCAAAATTCAGGGCAACATCGTCGACAGCCTGATGGCGCCCCTGAATGCCCATGAACTGACGTTCGGTTTCGCCATCGGCGGCATGACGCGCGGCGTTGCCGTTGCCGTCGTCGTCGGCGCGGCCATGGCGGTGACCGTGGACCTGGGCCTGCATGATGCGTTCTTCGTCGTCTATCACGCGGTGATGGGGGCCTTGATGCTGTCGCTGCTGGGTCTGGCGGGGGGCATCTGGGCCGACAAGTTCGACCATATCGCGGCGGTCACCAACTTTGTCATTACGCCGCTGTCGTTCCTCTCGGGAACCTTTTATTCGATCGAACGCCTGCCCCAGGGCGTCCAAATCGCGGCCCATTTCAATCCCTTCTTCTACATGATCGACGGCTTCCGCTACGGCTTCATCGGCCATGCCGACGGCAACCTGTGGGTCGGCGTCGCGGTCATGGCGGTGATCAACGCGGGCCTGTGGTGGCTCTGTACCTGGATGTTCCGCACGGGCTACAAGCTGAAGGCCTGACGCCCGCCCGTAAGCCGTCGCCGAACGGTCATCTTGCCGCCGTTGACAAGGGGGCACGAGATACCGATACTCGGCGGCTTTCCTGGTAAGGAAGACGGTTGAAGCTCCTGGAAAACGGGGGCTTTTTTCCGTTTTGACACGTTGAGCCAAAGGAGAGCGAAATGATCAGCGCCGTCATGCCGAATTACGCGCGGACCGCTTTCGCCCTGGTAAAGGGTGAGGGCATGTACGTCTGGGCGGACGACGGCCGACGATTCCTCGACATGGGATCGGGGATCGCTGTCAATTCGCTCGGCCATTGCCATCCGAAACTGGTCGCCGCCCTGACCGAACAGGCGAAGACCCTGTGGCATGTCTCCAACCTGTACCGCATCGCCGGGCAGGAACGGGTCGCCGGCCTGCTGGTCGCCAATTCCTTCGCCGATACGGTGTTCTTCAACAATTCGGGCGCCGAGGCCGTGGAGGCCGCGATCAAAATGGCGCGGCGCTACCACCATGGTGCGGGGCATCCGGAACGCTACCGGATCATCAGCTGCGACGGCTCGTTCCATGGGCGGTCGCTGACCGACCTGGCGGCCGGGTCCAACGAAAAGCACCGCGAAGGCTTCGGCCCCATGCCCGAAGGCTTCGACCATGTGCCGTTCGACAACCTGAACGCCATGCGTGCCGCGATCACCGACCAGACGGCGGCGATCCTGGTCGAGCCGGTGCAGGGCGAGGGCGGCATCAAGGCGCCGTCGCCGGGCTTCCTGAAGGGTATCCGCGAGATGTGCGACGAGTTCGGCATCCTCATGGTGCTGGACGAGGTGCAGACCGGCAACGGCCGCACGGGCAAGCTGTTCGCCCATGAATGGGCCGGCGTGACCCCGGACATCCTGGCCACGGCCAAGGGCCTGGGCGGCGGGTTCCCCGTCGGCGCCGTGCTGGCGACCGAGGCCGCCGCCAAGGCCATGACGCCGGGCAGCCACGGGTCGACCTTCGGCGGCACGCCGCTTGCCATGTCGGCGGTCGGCGCGATGCTGGACGTGGTTCTGGAGCCCGGCTTCCTGCCCCGGGTCGACAAGATCGCCCGCGTGTTGTGGGACCGGCTGGGCGCCGTCGTCGCCAAGCATCCGACCGTGTTGACCGAAGTGCGCGGCCAGGGCCTCATGGTCGGCATGCGCTGCGCCGTGGAAAACAATGTCCTGGTCGGCAAGATGATCGACAATGGCGTGCTGACCGTGCCGGCGGGCGACAATGTCGTGCGCATGCTGCCGCCGATGATTCTCGAGGAAAGCCACATCGACGAGGCGGTCGCCGCGCTCGACAAAAGCTGCGCCGAGATCGCGGTGGACATGGCCGCGGAGAAGGCGGGATGAACAGCCTTCGCCATTTCCTCGACCTCGACCGCGCCGACGCGGGCACCTTGCGCCGGATTCTCGACCGCGCGGCCGCAATGAAGAAGAACGGCGCGGCGGCGTCCGCGCCGCCGTCCCTGGCCGGCAAGACGCTGGTCATGATCTTCGAGAAACCGTCGACCCGCACCCGCGTGTCGTTCGAGGTCGCAATCCAGCAGTTGGGTGGGCGCGCCGTCGTGCTGTCGGGCAATGAATCGCAACTCGGTCGCGGCGAGACCGTGGCCGACACGGCGCGCGTGCTGTCGCGTTATTGCGACGTCATCATGATCCGCACGGACGATCCGCAGAAACTGCACGATCTGGCCGAATACGCCACCGTGCCGGTGATCAACGGCCTGACCGACGCCTCGCATCCGTGCCAGATCATGGCCGACATCATGACCTATGAGGAACACCGGGGCGGGATTAAAGGCCGCACGGTGGCCTGGGCCGGCGACGGCAACAACGTCGCCGCGTCGTGGATTCATGGGGCCGCGCGGTTCGGCTACCAATTGCGCCTGGCCTGCCCCGAGGCGCTGTCCCCCAATCCCGATCTGGTGGCCTGGGCGGCGGGTGAGGGCGCGGATGTGCAGGTGACCGAAGACGCCGAAACGGCGGCCGCCGGGGCAGACCTCGTGGTCACCGATACCTGGGTGTCCATGGGTGATGCCGACGCAGGCCCGCGTCACAACCTGCTGACGCCCTACCGCGTGGACGACCGCCTGATGGCCCAGGCCGCGCCCGATGCCCTGTTCATGCATTGCCTGCCCGCGCACCGCGGCGAGGAAGTGACCGAATCCGTGATCGACGGGCCCCAGTCCGTGATTTGGGACGAGGCCGAAAACCGCCTGCACGCGCAAAAGGGCATCCTGGCCTGGTGTCTGGGCGACGTCTGACCGGGTCTTCCGAATGATGATGAAGGACGCCCCTCATGTTTGACGAAGAGGGCATCCGCGACCTGGAACGCCGGGCCGCCGACTGCTGGCCGCCGTTCAGCCAGGGCATTCTGGAAGGCTGGCAATTGCGCTTTTCCGAAGGCGTGTCGCGGCGCGCCAATTCCGTTCTGGCGCTTGAGGAAACGGGGTCGAGCGCCCTCGACCTGCGCATCGACGCGGCGGAAAAATTCTACCGCCAGCGCGGCCTGCCCTGCCGCTTTCAGATTTCCGGCGCCGTCGCGCCGCGCGGCCTGGACGCGACGTTGGAACGCCGCGGCTACGCGATCGAGGCGCGCACCCTGGTCATGACCGCCGACGCCGCGTCCGTGGTGGGAAATCTGGCTGACCGCCAGGATGCCCGTTTTCGCGCGCGCCTGTTTTCCGGCCCCACGGGGGCGTGGTTTCAGGTCTACGGCGGCGGCTTGGCGCAGGGCCGCGAACGCGGTCTGCGCTGCCGCCTCGCCGAGGGTCTGCCGGCGCCGCGGGCCTATGCGGTGGTGGACGACGGGACCGAGCCCGCCGCCGTGGGGGCGGCCGTAATACGCGATGACTGGGCGTTGATCCTGTGCATGGCGACGCGGGATGGTTGCCGCCGCCGGGGACATGCCGCGCGGGTGCTGGCCGCACTCGCCGCCTGGGCCGCTGATACGGACCGCGACCGCCGCCTGTTCCTGCAGGTGGAATCGGACAATCGCCCCGCCATGGCGCTTTATCACTTGGCGGGCTTCGAAGCCGCGCATACCTATTATTACCGGACACAGACACAAGCCGCCTCAAACGATGCCCTTCCAGACACCGCCGACCGAGACCATGCCTGACGTGACCCTTTCCCTCGACGACGTCGTTCAGCCGTTCCATGTGGACACGCTGGGCGTCAACGGGCGGGTCGTGCGCCTGGGCCCGATCCTCGACCGACTGGTCGCGCCGCACGGCTATCCGCCGGTGGTCGCCGACCTGTTGGCGCAGGTCGTGGTGCTGGCGGCGACGCTGTCCAGCGTGCTCAAGTTCGACGGCGTGTTCACCTTGCAGGTCCAGGGCGACGGCCCGGTCGGCTTGGTCATGGCGGATGTGACCTCGGCCGGCGGGGTGCGCAGCTATGCCCGGTATGACGCGGACCGTCTTGCGGCGGTGGACGCCGCGGGCGCTCAGGGGGCGCCGGTTCCGGCGCTGCTTGGTTCCGGGTATCTCGCTTTCACGGTCGACCAGGGGCCGGACACGGACCGCTATCAGGGCATCACCGAACTGGTGGGCGCGACCCTGGCCGACTGCGCCCATGATTATTTCCGTCAATCCGAACAGCTGGAAACCGCGATCCTTCTGGCGTCGGGCACCGATCCGCTGGCCGCCGGGGCGATCATGGTGCAGCGCCTGCCGGACAAGCGCGGCGCCGACAAGGACGAGGCCGAGGAAGCCTGGCGCCGGGCGGTGATCCTGATGAGCAGCCTGTCGTCCGGCGAACTGCTCGACCCGGCGGTGACGACGGACCGGCTGCTTTATCGCCTGTATCATCAGGACGGCGTGCGGGTGACCGAGGGCCGGCCCGTGAAACAGTCCTGCCGCTGTTCCAGGGACAAGGTCGAAATGACCCTGCGTTCCTTCCCGCAGGCGGAAATCGAGGACATGGCCGACGATGGCAAGGTCACGGTAACCTGTGAATTCTGCCGCACGGACTATGTCTTCGACCCGGACCAGATCGAAGCCCTTTACCGGGATTGACGCCGCCGTCCGTCCCGGCAGCGCGGTTAATTCGGCCCATGCCTTGATCCTGACACAGGGCATGCCCAGTATGACGGGCACCGGGGAAACCATTGGAGCGAGGAAACGACGACCGATGACCTTGACCAGATCACTGACCACCGCCCTTGTCGCCGGCCTTCTGGCACTGGGCGGTTGCACCACGCCGGATCCCAGCGTCAACCTGCCGGAAATCACCTTCCAGCACGCGCCGGCCTTGAACCTTGCCGTCGACCGGGTCGAAATCGTCGATGTTCACAAGGCGCCCCTTGCGCCGCCCAACGTGGAACACAAGATGCAGACGCCTCCGGCCAAGGCGATGGCGATCTGGGGCCGCGACCGGCTGAAGGCCGTGGGCGGTGCCGCCGGCACGGTCGCGCGCCTGACCATCGAACGCGCCCAGGTCATCGAAACCAAGCTGCCGCGCACCCAAGGCATCAAGGGTGCCTTCACGACGGATCAGGACGCCCGCTACGACCTGGAGATGTCGGCCATGATCGAGGTGTTCGATCCCCAGGGCCGACGCGTCGGCCATGCGGCGGCGCGCGCCACCCGCAACCAGACCGTGCCCGAGGACGTGACCCTGAACGATCTCAACAAGACCTGGTTCGCGATGATGGAAGCGGCGCTCAAGGACTTCGACCACGAAATGGAAACCAACATGCGCCGGTTCCTCGGCAACTGGATGCGCTGACGCGTATCAGGAGGGGTTGACCCCGGCATTTTGCCTTCGCACCATATGGCCGGGCCGTCATTGTTCGGCACGTCTCCCGATTCCGTGACAATTCGTCTCATCCTCCCCGCCGGAAGGCTTTCATGCTAACCTTCGCCGCCGCCTGCTTTTTCCTGTTCATCACGCCGGGACCGGGGGTTCTGTCGCTCGCCGGGGTCGGGTCGGGGTTCGGTTTCGCCCAGGGACGGCGCTACATGATCGGCCTGTTTCTGGGCACCAACTTCGTGGCGCTGGCCGTGGTCACGGGCCTGGCCGCCGCCGTGTTGGCGGTGCCGCATGTGCGCACGGTGCTGCTCTATGCGTCGGCGGCCTATCTTCTCTATCTGGCGCTGCGCATCGCCTTCGCCGGATCGAAGATCGCCTTTATCGAACGCCAATCCGCGCCGGGCGTGATGGGTGGCTTGATGTTGCAGGCCATCAACCCCAAGGCCTATGCCGTGAACACGGCCTTTTTCTCGGGCTTCGCCTTCATGCCGGACAATCTGGCCATGGAGCTTGCGATCAAGTTCGCGGTCATGAACGCGATCTGGATCTGCATTCATTTCCTCTGGCTGTGGGCCGGGGTGACCCTGCACCGCCTGGACCTGCCGAAACGCACCCAGTTCGCCATCAACGTCGCCATGGCCCTGTCCATGCTGGCGGTCGTCGCGCTCGCCGTCATCGCGCAGCGGTAAACAGAACAACGCCGTACGCAAACGCTTAACAGCCTTCGGGTAAGCGTCAAGCCAATCGCAAACGCGGATCGGCGGGCACAGAATTGTCCGACAGTGCAGGATATGCCCTGCGCGCCTTTAACCCGATAACCCGAGGAATTTCCGCCATGATCCGCAAACTGATCCTGTCCGCAGCCCTGGCCGTTCTGACGACGGGCGCCGCCTTGGCCGCCGATATGACGCCGGGCACGGTTCTGGGAAACGATCACAAGGCCGTCGCCGCCGCCCTGGCCGCGCAGGGGTATGATCTGGTCAAGTTCGAACAGGAACACGGCCGTATCGAGGTCAAGGCCATGAAGAACGGTCAACGCTGGGAAGTGAAGATCGACGCCCAAACCGGCAAGATCACGCAAGTAAAGGCCGACGACTGATGTCCGGCAAGTCCAAAGAGACGGGGATGCCGGCGGCCCCCGCCTGGGACCCGGTGGTCCGCCTGACCCACTGGTGCGTCGCCTTGGCGGTCGTCCTGAACGGACTGATTGTCGAAGACGAATCCCTGGCGCATGTGTGGATCGGCTACGCCGCCATCGCCTTTCTGGTGCTGCGCATGGTCTGGGGCGTGATCGGTACGAAAGAGGCGCGGTTCACGTCGTTTCCGCCCAGCCTGTCCGCCGCCAAGGCCCATGTCGGCGACATGTTCGCGGGGCGTCACAAGGCCTACCCCTCTCACAATCCTATCGGCTCCCTCATGGTGTACGCGTTGTGGGGTACGCTGGCCGTCGTCTGTGTTACCGGCGTGATCATGGAGAGCACGCCATTCCAATCGCTGCCTGGCCTTACCGACCACGGCCTTGCCGGCTATTTTCAGGAATACGACCGCCCCCTATCCGGCGGCGAGATCACCGAGGAAATTCATGAAGGCGCGGCCAACATGCTACTGTTCCTCGCGATGCTTCATGTCGGCGGGGTGTTGTTGGAATCCCGGCTTTCGGGGGTCAATCTGGTGCGGGCCATGGTCAGAGGCGGAAAACGATTGCAAGGCGGGGAATGAGCGAGCCGGACAGCCCAGACCGTGCCAAACGGCTTGCCGCGCGGCGCACCCTTATCCTTGGCCTGCTGCTTGTGGTTCAGGTCCTGTGCGCTGTCTTCTTCGTCGCCGACGTGGTGCAGGACACCCGCCATGACGGGTGGGACGGGCATACGGCATTCGAAGCGGCCGTCGCCTTTGCGTTGTTCGCGGGTGTGCTGCTGGGTGGCGTGGAAATGCGCCGGACCATCGAGCGGAACCGCCGGGCGGAAAACGCAGCCGCCGCCGCATCGGGGGCCTTCGCCGTCCTGATCGATACGCGGTTCGAGGAATGGGGATTGACGGCGGCGGAGGCGGAGGTTGCCCTGTTGGCGCTCAAGGGTTTCGATGTTGCGGAAATGTCGTCGATCCGCGGCACCGCGGAAGGCACCATCCGTGCCCAACTGGCGCGGGTCTATGCCAAAGCCGGTGTGACCAGCCGACCGCAATTCGTCTGCCTTTTCATCGACGATCTTTTGGCCGCGCCGATTGTGCGTGATCCCGCCAGGTAGGCTGCTGCCGCCTAGTTGCGCCAGAACGCGCGGGTGAACAGCACGATCACCGTGAACAGTTCCAGCCGCCCCAACAGCATGCCGATGGCCATCAGCCATTTCGCGCCGTCGTGCAGGTCGGCGAAGGTCGTCGCCGGGCCGGTTTCGCCCAGCGCCGGGCCGACGTTGGCGATCGCCGTGGCGGCCGTCGAGAACGCGGTCACGAAGTCAAGGCCGAGAAAGCCCAGCCCCAACGCCAGCACGGTGAAGCACAAAAACCAGACGAAGAAGAACGACAACACCGAGATGATGACCTCGTCGGAAATCGGCTGCTTGTTGTAGTGCGGAATGAACACGCCGTGTGGATGCAACAAGTGGCGCAGCTGGGTGCGGCAGGCGGCGTAGAGGATCTGAAAGCGGAACACCTTGATGCCGCAGGTCGTCGATCCGGCGCAGCCGCCGATGAACATGATGAAGAAGAAGATCGGCAGGGCGAAATGCCCCCACAGGGAATAGTCGTCCGTGGCGAAGCCGGTGCCGGTGATGATCGAGATAATGTTGAAGGTCGCGAGGCGCAGGGCATCCGCGGGGTGCTTTTCCTGTTCCAGCCACAGCCACATGGTGGTCACCAGAACCACGGCGGTGACCGTGGTCAGAAACCATTGCACTTGCGGGTCGCGGGGCAGGGCCGTGAATTGGCCTTGCAGCATGCGCACATAGGCGATGAAGGGCAGGGCCCCGACGACCATGCCCAGAGAGGCGATGTAATCGATGGCCGCGCTGTTGAAGTGGCCAATGGAATCGTCGCGGGTCGAATAACCGCCCGTGGCGATGGTGGTCATGGCGTGAGCCACGGCGTCGAATCCGCTCATCCCGGCGACCCAGAAGGCGCCTGCCCAGACCATGGTCAGAAACAGGTAGATGACGCCGATGGTGCTGGCGATCTGGGCCACCCGGGGCATCGCCTTCTCCGTCGACTGGTCCGTGGATTCCATGCGGAACAACTGCATGCCGCCGACCTTCAGCATGGGCAGGATCGCGATCGCCATGACGATGATCCCGATGCCGCCGAGCCATTGCAGCAACGCTCGCCACAAAAGTATCCCCGGCGGCAGCGATTGCAGGTCCGTGAGAATCGTCGATCCCGTGGTGGTGAGACCGGACATGGCCTCAAAGAATGCGTCGGTGAAACTCAGGTCCCGTTCCGAAAACATGAAGGGGAAGGAGGCGAACACGGTCAGGGCGACCCAGGTCAGGGTCGTCATGACGAAGGCCTGGCGCACGGACAGCGATCGCACGCCGCCCGTCGTCGCCGTCAGCGCCATGGCGACGCCGAGGAACAGGGTCACGCCGGCGGAGGCGGCGAATACCTCCCAGTCCGGATGGCCGAGCGAGGCATCGACCACGGCCGGCACGCACATGACCAGCGCCAGCGTCGCCAGCAGCGTGCCCACGATCATCAGAATGGGACGGAAATCCATGCCCTTGCCTCGTCTTATCCCCGTTGCGACGAGGTTTAGAGCATTTTGGACAAAGAAGGAAACAATCGGCGGCGCGGGGCCGGACCGGACCCGTAGGAAGGCTAGTGGCCGATCATGGCCAGGAATTCGCGGCGCGTCGTCGGATCGTCGCGGAACGCGCCCAGCATGCGCGACGTCACCATGGTCACGCCCGGTTTGCTAACGCCGCGCGTGGTCATGCATTGGTGCGCCGCCTCGATGACGACGGCGACGCCCTTGGGCTCCAACACGTCGTTGATGGCGTTGGCCACTTGGGCGGTCATCTTTTCCTGGATCTGCAGGCGCTTGGCATAGGCGTCGATGACCCGGGCCAGCTTGGAGATGCCGACGACCCGGCGGTGCGGCAGGTAGGCGACATGGGCGACGCCGATGATCGGCACCATGTGATGCTCGCAATGGCTTTCCAGGCGGATGTCTTTAAGGACCACGATCTCGTCGTAACCATCCGTTTCCTCGAACGTGCGCTTCAGGATTTCCACCGGATCGGCATCGTAGCCGGCGAAGAATTCCTCGTAGGCGCTGACGACCCGCTTGGGCGTGTCGATCAGGCCCTCGCGGGCGGGGTCGTCGCCGGCCCAGCGGATCAGCGTGCGTACGGCCTGTTCGGCCTCGGCGCGGGACGGCTTGCCGCTTTGTGACTTCGCCGCGTTGGCGGCGACATTGGCGACACTCAGATGTTTCTTGGCGGTCACGGTCGGGGTTCCCGGTCCTGTTGGTTCTTAAGGGCTCAGTTCAGGTGGATGCGTTCGTGCGGACTGTCGAGCGAGAAGGCGGGCACGGTGGCGTCGAAAAAATCGCCGGCCTGGGTTTCCATCTCGTAGGACCCCATCATCATGCCCGATGGCGTCGCCAAAGGCGTGCCGCTGGTGTATTCGAAGGCCTCGCCCGGGTTCAGGACCGGCTGTTCGCCGACCACGCCCTCGCCGCGGACTTCGTGGCAAGTACCCTGCGCGTCCGTGATCCGCCAATAACGGTTGCGCAGTTGCACCGTCTCCGTGCCCTGGTTCTCGATCCGTACCGTATAGGCCCAGACATAGCGGCCGTCCTCGGGCGCGGACTGGTCGGGAAGGTACTGGGGGATCACGCTGACGCGGATGTCGCGCGTTATTTCTGAATAGCTATGTGTCTTGGTGTTCATGGTATGTCGCTGCTTCTGCCACGGCGGTGCGCCGAGAAAGGCCAGTTTAGCCTCGCATATGGGGGGGTTGTCCACTAACGCCAAGGGTTTGTTGTCCTTCCCGCCGATCTGCCCGGCCCGGGACCCGCGCAATGGCAAATATCGGCCGGATTCCCGGAATCTTCTTGAATCCCCCTCTGGGAAGGATAGGCTTTAACCATAAAACGGACTTCGAAGGCCGACTGAACGGCCCCTTCCTGCGACAAAAAACGCACTTGGGAGGTAACGATGACCACATCCGACAACCGGCCCCGCGTGGCCGCCCTGGTCGGCCCCTACTTAAGCGGCAAGACATCTTTACTCGAGGAAATCCTGCGTCAATGCGAGGTCATTGACCGTAAGGGCTCCGTCAAGGACGGCAACATGGTCGGCGACGGCGCGCCCGAAGCCCGCGCCCGCCAGATGTCCACGGAAATGAATATCGTGAGCGCCCCCTACCTGGGCGACCCCTGGACCTTCATCGACTGTCCCGGTTCCATCGACATGCTGCAGGACGCCCATAACGCCCTGATGGTCGCCGACGCCGCCGTGGTGGTGTGTGAGCCGGGGCAGGCCCGCGCCCTGACGGCGGCGCCGATCCTTAAATTCCTCGACCAGCACCAGATTCCGCACCTCATCTTCATCAACAAGATGGACACGGCCGAGGCCAGCGTCGCCGAGACATTGGACGCCCTGCAAGGTCTGTCCGACAGCCCCCTGGTGTTGCGGGAAATTCCGCTCCGCGACGGGGATGACGTGACCGGGCATGTCGATCTGGTGTCGGAACGCGCCTTCCGCTGGCAGGAAGGCAAGCCGTCGGAGTTGATGGAACTGCCCGAAAGCATCCGTGACCGCGAGGCGGCGGCGCGCACGGAGTTGCTGGAAAGCCTCGCCGATTTCGACGACGCGCTGCTGGAAAAGCTGCTGGAAGACGTGGTGCCGCAGACGGGGGAGGTGTTCGACCATCTCGCCAAGGTCCTGCAGGACGGCAAGGCCGTGCCCGTGTTCTTTGGTTCGGCCGAACACGGCAACGGCGTGCGCCGCCTGCTCAAGGCCCTGCGCCACGAGGCCCCCGGTCCGGAGGCCACGGCCGCGCGCCTGGGCGAGCCGGTGTCGGGCGAGGCGGCGGCCCGGGTGTTCAAGACCGTCCACGCCGGTCATGCCGGCAAGCTCAGCTTTGCCCGCGTATGGTCGGGCGAGATCGCCGACGGCCTGGCGTCGGCCCAGGGCCGGGTGTCCGGCCTGTCCAAAGCCTTCGGCCAGAAGACGGAAAAGGTCGCCAAGGTCGGGATGGGCGAGGTCGTCGCCCTCGGCCGCATGGACGCGGTCAAGACCGGCGATCTGGTCTCGGCCTCCGGCAAGGTCAAGGGCATGGCCTGGCCGGCGCCCCTGACGCCGCTGTTTTCCATGGCCGTGCATGCGGCCAACCGGGGCGACGAGGTCAAGATGTCGGGTGCGCTGGCCAAGATCATCGAGGAAGACCCCTCGATTTCCCACGAACACAACCCGGATACGGGCGAAATGCTGCTGTGGGGGCAGGGCGAAATGCACCTGTTGATCACCCTCGACAGGATGAAGGGCAAGTTCAATATCGACGTCGACAGCGAACGACCCCAGGTCCCCTACAAGGAAACCATCCGCAAGCCGACCAGCCAGCACGCCCGCCACAAGAAACAATCGGGCGGGCATGGCGAATTCGGCGACGTGCACCTGGACATCAAGCCGCTTGCCCGGGGCGGCGGCTTTACCTTCGGCGACACCATCACCGGCGGGGTGGTGCCCAAGCAATACATTCCGGCGGTCGAGGCCGGGGTGCGCGAATATCTCGTGCGCGGGCCTTTGGGTTTCCCCGTGGTCGATCTGTCCGTGACCCTGACCGACGGCCAGTACCACAACGTCGATTCCTCGGACATGGCGTTCCGCAAGGCGGCCCAGCAGGCCATGCGCGAAGGCATGCCCAACTGTCAGCCGGTGTTGTTGGAGCCGATCTGCAAGGTCGTCATATCCATGCCGTCGGAATTCACGTCGCGCATGCAGCGCCTGGTGTCCGGGCGGCGCGGCCAGATCATGGGTTTCGACGCCAAGCCCGGCTGGGCCGGCTGGGACGAGGTGCAGGTCCAATTGCCGCAGTCGGAAATGCACGATCTGGTGATCGAACTGCGTTCCATGACCATGGGGGTCGGCACCTTCGAATGGGAATTCGACCACTTGCAGGAACTGATGGGCAAGGAAGCGGATCAGGTGGTGGCGTTGAGGGCCCAGGCGGCGCAGTAGCGCCGCAGAATATCGAGGCCATAAAAAAAACTGCCGGTCCCTGGGAGGGGACCGGCGAGTTTGACAGGGAGGCTTCACGTCTGGGAGACGTTGGGGCCGCCGGCCTGGGGGGCCAGGGAGCGGTCCCGGTGCCGGATGACCTCCGGCGGGGTGGGTCTGGGAGGAGACCCAAAATCCGTTCCGTCGCCACAGCGCTTAGGAGCAATCGGTCGCGACGGGATGGAGGTTATATAAACCGCCAAGCCTGGTATACCAGTCACAAACCTGCATTCCAGATATGCAATTCACGCATATCTTGTTCGCCGCCCTGCAAATATTGCATTTGATTAACAAAATGCGGCCATTGATTGTGAATCCTGTGAAGGCTTGCTCTGCGGACCTTAGAAGTTTTCCGGGTTCAGGCGGCTCACCAGGAAGTCACGGAACACGGTGATGCGCTTGGAATTGCGCAGTTCTTCCGGATAGACGAAATAGGCCTCGATCGAGGGCCCCCGCAGTTCCGGCAGCACTTCCTTCAGGTTGTCGGCCTCGCGGCTCATGTAATCGGGCAAGGCCCCGATGCCGAGCCCCGACTGCACGGCGCGGAAGATGCCGTAGATGGAATTGACCCGCAGCACCGGCTCCCGCGTTTCGCCGGGCGGGGCGCCGGCGGTCAGCAGCCAGTTCAGGTTTTCGACCGGCGGGCGGGCGTCGTCGCCGTAGACGACAAGGTCATGGTCGTCCAGGTCCTGGGGCCGGGCCGGCGTACCGTGTTCGGCCAGGTATTCGGCCGAGGCATAGACATGGTAGTTCATGTTCATGATGTAGCGCTGGATCAGGTCCGGCTGCTTCGGCGGCGCCAGGCGGATCGCCACGTCGGCCTGGCGCATGGACAGGTCCAGTTCCGTGTCGGCCAAAACAAGCGACACCGCGATGTCCGGGTACAGGGTCTTGAACTCGCGCATGCGCGGGGTCAGCCAGATCGACCCGAAGGCGACCGTGGTCGTCACCTTGAGCGGCCCCTGGGCCTCGTCCTTGTTGTCGGCGATGCGGGCCTCGACCATGGCCAGCTTGGCGAACACGTCATGCGCCGTGCGGAACAGCAATTCGCCCTGTTCCGTCAGGATCAGGCCGCGCGCATGGCGGTGGAACAGCGGCACCCGCAGGCTTTCCTCAAGCGCGCTGACCTGGCGGCTGACCGCCGATTGGCTTAGGTGCAAATCCTCGCCCGCGCGGGTAAAGCTGCCCGCTTCGGCGACGGCGTGAAACACCCGCAGTTTGTCCCAATCCATGGGAAATTCCCCCTGATCGACCCTTTGCGGATGCGCTCCCTAATTGCACCCGGGCCGGTTGTCGCCGCCTATTCGGCGGCCGCTTGCTGCGCCTCCTGGGCGGCCAGAAAATGTTCGGCCTCCAACGCCGCCATGCATCCGGTGCCGGCCGCGGTGATGGCCTGGCGAAACACCTTGTCCTGGACGTCGCCGGCGGCGAACACGCCAGGAATGTTGGTTTTGGTGCTGTCCGGTTTGGTGATGATGTAGCCTTCGTCGTCCATGTCGATCTGACCGGCGAACAGTTTGGTGTTGGGGTCGTGGCCGATGGCGATGAACACGCCGTCGGCGGCGCGTTCCGTGATCTCACCGGTCTTCATGTTGCGCAGTTTCATGGCCGACACGCCCGGCGGGGTGCCCTCGCCCAGCACTTCCTCCAGCACCGTGTCCCAGATGACCTCGATCTTGTCGTTCTTGAACAGGCGGTCCTGCATGATCTTTTCCGCGCGCAGCTCGTCGCGGCGGTGGATCAGGGTCACGCGGGAGGCGAAATTGGTCAGGAACAGGGCTTCCTCGACCGCCGTGTTGCCGCCGCCGATCACGGCGACTTCCTTGCCGCGGTAGAAGAACCCGTCGCAGGTGGCGCAGGCGGACACGCCGAAGCCCATGAATTTTTCCTCCGACGGCAGGCCGAGCCAGCGGGCACTCGCCCCCGTGGCGATGACCAGGGTGTCGCCGGTGTAGACCGCGCCCGAATCGCCCACGGCGCGGAACGGCCGGGATTTGAGGTCGACCTCCATGATCGTGTCCTCGACCATTTCCGTGCCCACGTTCTTGGCCTGCTCGAACATTTGTTCCATCAGCCAAGGGCCCTGGATCGGTTCGGCGAAGCCCGGATAGTTCTCGACCTCCGTGGTGATGGTCAGCTGGCCGCCCGGCTGCAGGCCGCGCACCAAAAGGGGGCTCAGGTTGGCGCGCGCGGCATAGACGGCGGCCGTATAGCCGGCGGCGCCGGAGCCGATGATCAGAACCTTGGAATGGCGGGGGGCTGTGTCGGAAGCGGCGGGCATGGAGCGGTCTACCTTTTGAACGAAGATGCGGGGGCCGTGTCTGCCCAGGGTCCACGGCGGATTGGGGACCTAAGATAAGTGGGGCCCGGCCGCCGTGCAAGGACAAGCGGCCCGGCCGCGGGGGCATCGACAGCGGCCGGGGGAAAGACCCTGGTGACGGGGCTTTCCCCCGGCGGTGTTATAATATAATTTCGCAACAATATTTCGCCGCACCCTGGGGGTTAGGAAACGATCATGCAGCGCGTGAAACTGGACAAGATTGACCGGCGTATCCTGCGCGACCTGCAAAGCGACGGCCGCATGACCAATGTGGAACTGTCGAAACGCGCCGGCATTTCGGCGCCGCCCTGTCTGCGCCGGGTCCGGGCGTTGGAGGAAGCGGGCTTTATCCGCGGCTACCATGCCGATCTGGAGCCCAAGATGCTGGGCTTCAACGTCACCGTGTTCGCCCAGGTCGGGCTCAACTCCCAGGCCGAACACGATCTGGAGGCGTTCGAGAATGCCGTGCGCGCCTGGCCCCAGGTGCGCGAATGCCACATGCTGGCCGGGGAAACGGATTTCCTTCTCAAGGTGGTCGCCGCCGACTGGGACGCGTATCAGGACTTCCTGACCACCAAGCTGACCGCGGCGCCCAACGTCAGCCACGTGAAATCGGCGCTGTCGATTCGCGCGTCAAAGGCCAAACCGGGCGTGCCCGTCGATGTCGACGCCCCTGACGACACGGATTGAACCGGCTTCCGCTTACTTATCCAGATTATCGAGCAGCGTGTCGGCGATCCTGGACCCGGCGGCTTTCGCGCGGGTGATCGCAATCATCGCCTGATAACGGTCCGGCGCCGTGCCGCGTCCCGAAAGATAGGCGCGACCGACCATGGCGAGGGCGTCGGCATGACCCTGCTCGGCGGCTTTCTTGAACCAGGCAAAGGCCGCTTCGGCGTCTTCCGCGACCCCGTCGCCGGTATCCAGCCGTCGGGCGTACTCATACTGACCGGCGCTATGGCCGCGTTCCGCGGCGCGGCCCAGGGCGGCGGCGGCGACCTCGGGCAGGCGCGGCACGCCGTGGCCGAGGGCGAAACTCCGGCCGATCCGGAAGTACGCGGCGGCGCGGTCGATGGACTGGCTATGGGCTTCCGTTTCCGCCAGGTCGTCCAGCCCGGCAAGCGCCTTTTCGGCCACCGCCTGTTTCATTTCCACGGCGCGCGGCTGGCCCCGCGCCGCCGCCCGCGATAACAGGCGGTATCCCTTGACCGCGTCCTGTTCGACACCGATGCCGCGCATGTAAAACCAGCCTAGCATGGTGGTCGCATACAGATGCCCCTGATCGGCGGCCAGGCCGTACCAGCGCGCCGCTTCGGCGGGATCGGCCGGGATGCCCTGGCCGCGCGCATACATGCCGGCGATCAGGGCCTGGGCCTCGGCGTCGCCGGCTTCGGCGGCGGGCTTCAGTTCCTTGAAGGCGCCGGCGAAATCGCCGGTGTTATAGGCGGCCTGGGCTTCCGCCAGTCCCGCGTGGGCGGGGCTTGCAGAGTTGATCCCGGCCAGAATGCCGCCCGCAAGACCAGTGATGAGGACCCAGCGGTGGCGCGTCATGGCCGAAAACCGGCGAGGTCCCGAGCAACGGCATCGGCTGCCGGCGTCCAGGTCCGGGTACCGTCCTGCCGGTAGAGCCGCGCGCACGGATACCAGGGGCTGTCCGACCGCGCCATCAGCCAACGCCAGTCGCTGCCGTGGGGCAGCATGACCCAAACCGGCCGGCCGAGAGCGCCTGCCAGATGCGCGACGGCGGTATCGACGGTGATCACCAAATCGAGTTGACCGATGAGCGCCGCCGTGTCGGCGAAATCGTTCAGGAATGGGGACACGTCCCGCATTCCCGCAGGCAGCGGCAGGTCGTCCTGCAATGTTTCCTTCTGCAGGCTGATCCAGGCGATGTCCGGAATTTTGAACAGCGGCGCCAACGCCGTCAGCGGCACGGAGCGATGGGCGCTGCCGCGGCGTTCGGCAAAAGCCCGCCAGGCCAGTCCGACCTTACATCTCCGGGCATCCGCTAGGCGGTCGCGCCAGACCCTGCCGTCGTCGGGTGCGTGGAGATAGGCCTCCGGCGCGGGCAGGTTTTCCAAGGTCATGTCTAGGACCCGGGGCAGGCTCATCATCGGAATCCGAAAGTCGTGGGCCGGTGTGGGCTCATCCTGGCGCGTGACCTCGTAGTCGCTGCCCAGGGACGCGAACAGCCGGTGCAGGGCGGGCGGTACGTCCAGGATAACCGTGCCGCCCCGTTCCGCCACGTGCGGCAGGAATCGCGCGAATTGAAGGCTGTCGCCATAGCCCTGTTCCGCGTAGACCAGCAAGCGGCCCGTGAACGGCCCCCCGTCCCACAGGGGTGTGGATAGTGGCGCGCGCCGGGTCAAAGGGGCGGGCAGGGTCCAGCGTGCTTCGTAGGCCTCCCAGCCCTCCTTGTAACGGCCGGACAGCAGCAATGCTTGCGCGCGATGAACATGTGACGGGGCATGGTCCGGCATGAGTTGGATAGCCTGGTCGAACGCGGCGATGGCGTCTTCGGGACGGTGCTGGTCAAGGGCGGCATTCCCCCGATTATGCCAAGGGGCGGATATATCCGGATTAATTTCCGTCGCCCGGGCGAAGGCGTCTTCCGCTTCGCCCGGCCTGTTCAATTCCATCAGCGCCAAACCCAGTTCATTGAACGCGGGAAGGCTGGGCTGCTCGTCCACGACTTGTTGCAGAAAAGGCACGGCTTCAGCGTCCCGGCTTTGGGCGCACAGGCAGCGCGCCAAAAGCTGCTTCACGGCCATATTGTTCGGCTGTGCGGCAAGGGCGCGGCGAGCACGGTGTTCGGCCGAAGGCGCGTCGCCGGCGCTCAAGAGGGCCGTTGCATAGTTTTGATTGAAGGCGGGGTCGTCGGCGTGGGCCTCGGCGGCTTTCCGGAAATGGCCAAGCGCCTGCGCCACATCGCCGTGTAACAGGGTGACCGTGCCCTTGATTACATTGGCCTGGGGATGGCCGGGCGCCTGCGCCAGCACGGCGTCCAACAACGGCATGGCGGCATCAATGCGTGACTGCCGCAGCGCATCGACAGCCTGGGCAAGCATTTCGTTCAGGTCAGTCATGCCTGATTCAAACGGGAACTCGCGCGGAAAAGCAATTGCCGCGTGAGTTCCCCGGTCGGGAACGCTCAGCTCAGGTTGGCGCAGGCCCGCTGGATGCGCTGGCAGGCGTCTTCCAGCAAATCCGTGGCCGTGGCGTAGGAAATGCGGAAATGGGGTTCCAGCCCGAACGCGGCGCCATGCACGGCGGCGACGCCTTCGGATTCCAGGACGTAGGTCACGAAATCCTCGTCGTTCTGGATCACCTGACCCGACGGCGTCTTCTTGCCGATGGTGCCGGCGCAGGACGGATAGACGTAGAACGCCCCTTCCGGCGTGGCGCAACTCAGGCCGTTGGCCTGGTTCAGCATGCTGACGACCAGATCGCGGCGCTCCTTGAAGATCGCGTTGTGCTTTTCGATGAAGTCCTGCGGGCCGTTCAGCGCCGCCACGGCGGCGGCCTGCGACACGGCGGCCGTATGGGTGATGCCTTGGGACTGGATCATGGTCATGGCCTTGACCAGTTCCTTTGGCGCGCCGCAATAGCCGACGCGCCAGCCGGTCATGCAATAGGCCTTGGACATGCCGTTCATCGTCACGATGCGGTCATACAGCCGGGGTTCGACCTGGGCCATGGTGGTGAACTGGAAGCCGTCATAGACCAGCTTTTCATAGATGTCGTCGCAGAAAATCCAGACATGCGGATGCTGCAGCAGCACGTCGGTCAGGGCTTTGATCTCGTCGCGGGTATAGGCGCCGCCGGTCGGGTTCGACGGGGAATTGAAGACCAGCCACTTGGTCTTCGGCGTGATCGCCGCGTCGAGTTGCTCCGGCTTCAGCTTGAACTTGTTTTCGGCGCCGCACTGCACGACTTTCACCTCGGCCCCGAACATCAGCGGGATATCCGCGTAGGACACCCAATAAGGGGCCGGGACGATGACCTCGTCGCCCGGATTGATGGTCGCCATGAAAGCGTTGAAGATCACCGGCTTGCCGCCGCAGCTGACGTGGATCTGGTCGCGGGCGTAGTCCAGGCCGTTGTCGCGCTTGAACTTGGCGATGATGGCGTCCTGCAGTTCCGGGATGCCGTTGATCCCCGTGTAGCGGGTCATGCCGGCGTCGAGCGCCTTCTTCGCCGCCTCAATGATGTGCGGCGGCGTGTCGAAGTCGGGTTCGCCCGCGCCGAGACCGATAACGTCTTTGCCCTGGGCCTGCAGGTCGCGGGCTTTCTGGGTGACGGCGATGGTCGGTGACGGTTTGATGGCGGCAAGGCGGTCGGCGAGGAAGGCCATGATCGGGTCCTTGTATTCTGGTCCGTGAAAAGCGGGCGGCGGCCCTGTTTATGGGCCGCCCGGAGACTACGCCGCCCTTTTGTTTCAGGCAAGACACGCAATGAAAAACGCCGGGAGGCGTTGGGGCCTCCCGGCGTCAATGGAAAAGCCGGTGTTCGGCTTCTCTCGGCTATGATTGTCCGGTTAGCCGGCGGCCGCGAATGCCTGATCCAGGTCGGCGATGATGTCGTCGATGTGCTCGATGCCGACCGACAGCCGCACATAGCCTTCGGTCACGCCGGCGGCGATTTTTTCTTCGTCGCTCAGCTGTTGGTGTGTCGTCGACCAGGGATGGATGGCGAGCGACCGGACATCGCCGATATTAGCGACATGGTAAAGCAGCTTGAGCGCGTCGATGAATTTCGCGCCCTGCGCCGCGCCGCCGGCCATCTCGAAGCCAACCAGGCCGCCCCAGCCGCCGGCCATATGCGCCTCGTTGCGCTTTTTGATGTCGGCGTCGTCTTCCAGGCCCGGGAAGATGACTTTGGTGACGCCCGGCTTGGCGGCCAGATGCTTGGCGACGGTTTCCGCGTTGCGGCAATGCTCGCGCATGCGCAGCGGTAGGGTTTCCAACCCTTGGATGAACATCCAGGCGTTGAACGGGCTCATCGCCTGACCCATGTCGCGCAGCATGGTGGTTCGCGCCTTCAGGATATAGGCGATGGGGGCGCCCAGACCCTTGGCGGCCTTGGTCCAGACGGCGCCGTGATAGCTGGGGTCGGGCTGGGTCAGCATGGGGAAGCGCGCGGCGTGGTTTTCCCAATCGAAATTACCGCCGTCGATGATCATGCCGCCGATCGACGTGCCGTGGCCGCCGATGTACTTGGTCATGGAATAGACGATGACCGCGGCGCCGTGTTCGAACGGGTGGCACAGGGTCGGCGCCGCCGTATTGTCCATGATCAGCGGCACGCCCAACTCGCGGCCGATGGCTGCGACTTCGGCGATGGGAAACACCCGCAATTTCGGGTTGGCCAGAGTTTCGCCGTAATAGGCGCGGGTTTTGTCATCGGTGGCGCGGCGGAAATTTTCCGGGTCCGACGGGTCGACGAAGCGGGTTTCGATGCCCATCGTCTTGAGGGTGTTGCCGAACAGATTCCAGGTCCCGCCGTAGATGTCCGTCGACACGACGATGTTGTCGCCGGCCTGGGCGATGTTCTGCACGGACATGGCCGACGCCGCTTGGCCCGACGCGACGGCCAGCGCCGCGACGCCGCCTTCGAATGCGGCCATGCGCTGTTCCAGAACGTCGCAGGTTGGGTTCATGATGCGGGTATAGATGTTGCCCAGTTCTTCCAGCCCGAACAGGCGCGCTGCCTGTGCGGTGTCGTCGAACTGATAGGACGTGGTCTGATAAATCGGCACGGCGACGGAATTGGTCGCCGGGTCGGCACGGTAGCCGTGGTGCAGGCAGATGGTGTTCTTGTGCATTCTTTTCTCTCCTCGATGGACGTTCTTGTCGGTTAATTGATCGGACCGGGGGTGGCTCGTCAAGCCGCCATCGGGCGGGCGGCGGGATGGGCGAAAACGTGGCCGGCGATCATACCGGCTAGCCGTTCCGCATGGGTCAACGGCAGCATGTGGCCGCCGCCGGGTACGGATTTGACCAGGGCGGCGCGCGCCACGCCGGCCATCAGGCGGGCGATGCGCCGGGTCACCAGGGGGGCCTCGTCGCCGGTGACGATCATCGTCGGCATGGCGAGCCGCGCCAGATCGGTCAGGCGGGAGTCCTCGCTCAACACGGCCCAGAAGTTCTGCGCCACGCTATGCACCTTTGCCGCCAGATGCTGGCGTTGCAGGTCGTCAAGGCGGGCCCAGATGCCGGCGTCGTTCCAGAAATCGACGAACCGTTCCATGGCCTTCCAGACCTCGCCGCGGGCGCTCAGGTTGGCGATTTCGCCGGCCAGGCATTTGATCTCTTCCAGGGCGCTGCGGTCGCCGCGCGTACCCTGGCGCAGGAAGTGGAAGGCGACCGGCTCGATCAGGGTCAGGGTCGCGACTCGGTCCGGGTGATCCATGGCGAATCGCATGGCCACGGCGCCGCCGTAGGAATGGCCGACGACATGCACGGGGGCCGCCGACGGCAGGACGGACCGCACCAGGCGGGCCTCGTCGGCCAGGCATACGGCCCGGCGGCCGTGCCAGGCACCGGTCGCCCCGGCGCCATGGAGATCCGGCATGACAACCTGGGCGTGGCGGCGCAGGATCTGGGCCGTGTTGGTCCATTGGCCGGCCGATCCGGCGGTGCCGTGGATCAGCACTACGGGCTCGCCGGATCCGGTTTCGACGAAATGAACGGGCACGCCGTCGTGGTTAATAATGGGCATTCGCGGTATCTCCTCCAGGCGTTCAGGGCCGGCGCCGGGGCAGGGCAACCGGTTCCGCGCGTTCCCCCAAGGGACATGCGCGGACAAAATTGGGACGGTCCTCTGAGCTGTACTGGTGTGGGAAACCCGGTTCTCCGGTTCGCCGTTTTTGGTTTTTGACGCGGCATTTTATGGCCGCGCGAATTAGCGTGGGCTTATACGCAGGGCATGTGAAAAGGCAGCGGAAACGACCGTGAACACAGCGTGAAAAATTCGTGAAATCAGGCCAAATCGCGTTAAATTCGAAAATACGGGTTTCCAGTGTGGGGACCACGACTTTAAAGGGCGCGGTTCTTAATTAGAAAAAGGTCGCCAAAGCGTGGGCCATTTGGAGATCGAGCTGCTTGGAGGGCTGTCCGCGCGCATGGCGGACGGCGACGATCTTTTGTTTCCGACGCGCAAGGCGCGGCTGCTTTTGGCGTTTCTCGCGGTGGAGCCGGGCCGAGCGCACCCCCGCGACCGTCTGACCAATCTGCTCTGGGCCGGCCGCGGCGACGAACAGGCGCGCGGCAGTCTACGCAACGCCCTGTCATCCCTGCGCCGGGTGCTGGGGGCGG
Source organism: uncultured Alphaproteobacteria bacterium (assembly GCA_963976055.1). Lineage (GTDB taxonomy): Bacteria > Pseudomonadota > Alphaproteobacteria > Rhodospirillales > Casp-alpha2 > UBA1479. The sequence continues at coordinate 227,592 of CAXBJB010000005.1, read as the reverse complement.
AGGCTGTCGCCATTGACAAGGATCGGGTGGCCCTGGTGCCCGATGCGGTCACCGTCGATGCGGTGCTGTTTCAGGCCCTGGCCGCCCAGGACGACGCGCCGTCCCTGATCAGGGCGGCGGGCCTTTACCAGGGCGATCTTCTCGGCGGATATCCGACGGAAACGGACGAGTACGAGGAGTGGCTGACCGGGGCCCGCAACCGCCTGCGCGAGACGGCGGGCGACCTGTTCGCGCGTCTGGTCGCCGGCCACCGCGCCGCCGGCGACCTGCCCGCCGCCATTGCCGCCGCCCGGCGCCGCATCGACCTCGACCCCTTGTACGAGGAGGGGCACCGTCAACTCATGCAGTTGTATGCCGCGAGTGGCCGACGCAATCAGGCGGTGCGCCATTTCGAGGACTTGGCGCGGCGCTTGGCAAGCGACCTGGGGGTCAAGCCCGAGCCCGAGACTCTGGCCCTGATTGAGCGGGTCAAGGCGGCTCCGCCAACCGGCGCTGTGGAGGTCCCGTCGCCGCCGCGCCAGGGCCCTGACCCCGCCCCATCCGTGTCCGGTTCCCCGGTGTCTCCCAACCGGCCGTCCATCGTCGTCTTTCCTTTCGACAACGTGGGCGGCAATCCGGAACAGGGTTATTTCGCCGACGGCCTGGCGACGGACATCACCAATGCCCTGTCGCGGTTCAAGGCATTCTTCGTGATCTCCAGCCAGTCGGCCCTGGCCCTCAAGGGGCGCAACCTCGCCGCACGCGACGCGGCCAACGAACTGGGCGTGCGTTATTTCCTGGAAGGCAGCGTGCGGCGCGGCGGCGACCGCCTGCGCCTCAGCGCGCAACTGGTCGACGCCTCGACTTCGACGGTTCTGTGGGGCGATTATTTCGACGGCGAGGTCGGCAACCTGTTCGATTTCCAGGACCGTATCACCGAAGGCGTCGTCGGCATCCTGGAGCCCGCGATCTTGCGCGCCGAAATCGAGCGCGCGCGGGCCAAGCGGCCGGAAAACCTGGGCGCCTACGATTACGCCATGCGCGCCATGCCCAATGCCTGGGCGCTGACCAAGGAGGAATCCCGTCTGGCCCGCGAGCTCTGCGCCCAGGCTATCGCCCTCGATCCCGCCTATTCCTTGCCTTACGCGATCGCATCTTGGTGCCACGGCCAGGAAATCGTCTACAACTGGTCGTCGGAACCGGACGCGATCGAACGCCACAAGGCCGAGGCCCTGCGCCTGGCCCGCCTCGCCATGTCCATGGACGCCAACGATCCCTTCGTGCTGACCATGCTGTCGACGGCGGAATGTTTCGCCCACGACATCCCCTCGGCGCTGGCTCATGTCAATCGCTCTCTCGCCATCGACCGCAACCTGGCCTGGTCCTGGTACCGCAGCGGCTGGATCCATAACTACATGGGCGAGGTGGTGACGGCAGTCGAGCATTTCGAGACGGCGTTGCGCCTCAGCCCCTTCGACCCCCTGAAGTTCGGCATCTTCATGGGCATCGGTCAGGCCAATTTCGTGGCCGGAAACTACGACACGGCCATCGACTGGATCGACCGCGGCATCGCCGAGAATCCCAAGATCGTCTGGGTCCACCGCCTGCGCGCCGCCTGCGCGGCCCTGGCCGGGCGTCAGGCGGACGCCGAATGGTCGCGCGACCGGGTTCTGGAATACGTTCCCGGCGTGACCGCGGAAAAGATCGCCAACGCCATACCCCATACCAGTCCCAAGGTGCGCGCGCTCTACATCAAGGGCCTGCGCAAGGCCGGGTTCGCGTAATCCCGGCGCCGCGCCTGCGGAAACTGTGGCGAAATCGCGGCCTTTCTGCCTCCAAATGACCTTGGGCCAACCCTAGGGCGGCCCCACTCCCTCTCTTGAATGCACCGAACTGCCGCTCCGCGGATCGCACGGATCCCGGGCGGCCTTGCCGGATCGCTAAGGCGGAGCCCCGCCGGGAGGGAAGCGCAACATGCCAATCGTCACCGTCATCGGCCGTCGTTGGTGGGGCTTTCCCTTCGCTTTGGCCGTTACCTTGATTCTGATGACCGTCATGGCGACGTCCTCGGCGCGGGCCGATGACCCGTCCGGGCGGCCGGCGGTCGTTCCGGCGGGGGCCATGGATCTGGGCGGCCTGTTCTTGCCGACCGGGGATGACGGCGACGAAGAGGCCCGAGTGCAGATTGCGCCGATGTTGGGCATGGATATCAAGGTCCAGGTTTCGGGCCTGATCGCGCGCTATGCCGTCACCCACCGCTTCCGCAATCCCACGGCGCGCTGGACCGAAGCCATCTACACCTATCCCCTGCCGCCGGACAGCGCCGTCGACCGCCTGAAGATGATCGTTGGCGGGCGTGTCACCGAAGGCCGGATCAAGGAACGGGCCGAGGCGCGGCGTCTGTACACGGCGGCCAAAAACACGGGTCGCCGGGCGTCCCTGGTCGAACAGCAGCGGCCCAACATCTTCACCACCGCCGTCGCCAATCTGGGCCCCGGCGAGGAAGTCACCGTCGCCATCGAATTTCAGGAACGTCTGGCCTTCCGCGACGGGCAGTTCACCTTGCGCCTGCCGCTGGTCGTGGGCCCGCGCTACATCCCCGGCCGGGCTCATCCCGTGAACTTCGCGGGCGGCACGGGCTGGGCCCGGGACACGGACATGGTGCCCGACGCCTCCAAGATCACGCCGCCGTTGCGCGAACCGGACGCGGGCAAGGGCAATCCGGTGACCCTCCAGGTTGCCATCGCCGCCGGTTTCGAGATCGGCAAGATCACCAGCCCCGGCCACGACGTCACCGTGACGCGGCCGGAAGCCGGCCAGGCCGTCGTGCGGCTTAACGGCGACGCCGTGCCCGCCGACCGCGATTTCGTCCTGCGCTGGGCCCCGGCCGAGGCGGGGGCGGCCCCTCAGGCCGGGTTCTTCTGGGAAAAAGCCGGGGACGCCACCTACGGCCTGCTGATGCTGATGCCGCCCGTGTCAGGTGGGGCCGGGCTGTCCCTGCCGCGGCCGGCCCGCGACGTGACGTTCGTCCTCGATACGTCCGGGTCCATGAAAGGCGCGTCTTTGACCCAGGCCAAGGAAGCCCTGATCATGGCGCTCGACCGCCTGACCCTGGCCGACCGCTTCCGCGTCATCCGCTTCGCCTCGGGCTATTCGGATCTGACGCCCCTGCCGGTCGCCGCCGACGCGGCGGCCATCGCCCGCGCCCAGGCCTATGTGCAGGGGCTGGAGGCCGAAGGCGGCACGGAAATCGTCAATGCCGTTACGGCGGCGCTGGCCGGCGTCCACGACCCGGCCGAGGACACGGGTCAGGAAACCCGCATCCGCCTCAAGCAGATCGTGCTGATCACCGACGGCGCCGTCGGCGATGAGGACCGTCTGCTGTCCCTCATCAACGGGCGCATCGGCGATGCGCGCCTGTTCACGGTCGGCATCGGATCGGCGCCCAACGGGTTCCTCATGACCCGCGCCGCCCGCGCCGGGCGCGGCACCTTCACGTTCATTCCGTCGGCCGACGAGATCAAGGAACGCATGGCCGAATTGTTCCTCAAGCTGGAACGCCCAGCGTTGACCGACGTCGCCCTGACTTGGCCCCAGGGTGGGGTTCATGCGGTCGAGGTCTGGCCCCGGCCGCTGCCGGACCTTTATGCGGGCGAACCCCTGGTCGCGCTGATGAAGCTGAACGGGGCAGGGCCGGAACTGAAGGTTTCGGGCCGCCTGGGCGGGCGTTTTTGGGAACAATCGGTGACCATCACCGGCGGCGCCGCCGCGCCCGGCGTGGCGGGCCTGTGGGGGCGCGAGAAGATCCGTCAGTTGATGGCCGACATGCGCCGGGTCGAAGATCGCGACGCGCTGCGCGGCGAAATCGTCAAGACCGCCCTCAGTATCGGACTGGTCAGCAAGTTCACCAGTCTCGTCGCCGTCGACCTGGAAAGCGCGCCGGCACGCCCCGCCGGCACGCCGCTTGCGGTTGCCGAGGTGCCCGTGAACCTGCCGGCGGGTTGGGACCGCTCTGGCATCGAAGGTACGCCGAGCGCGCCCGTCGCCGCGCCGGTCCCCGTGCCGAGCCCGCAAAAAACCATGACCCCGGCGGCTCCGATGCCCGCCGGACAGGCGACCACCCTGGCGTTCGACCGGACCGACCCGGCCATGCGCGCCCATCTCACGGCCGCCGTTTCCGGCACGCCGTTGGCGACCGCACCCCAGACGGCGACCCCGGCCCATGCCTACATGGGGCTCGGCGCGCTGTTCGTGATCGCCGCGCTCGCCATCCTTGCTCTCGGTTGGCGCGGACCGCGGCCGCGCCGCCGCCGTGGTCCGGAAGGCGCCGACTGATGCGCATGGCCGCCCGGTTTTCCCTGTTGCTCCCTGCCTCCATGGCACCTTCCAGGCCGGTGGCGGTCATCCTGATTGCCGCCGGCCTGGGTCTTTTTGCCTGGGGAGCCTATATCCCGGCCAAGGCCTGGGTGGCGCAGGTGCTGCTGGAACGGGCCTGGGACCAGGCGCGCGCCAATCAGGCCGCCTCGGGCATTCTGGCCCGGCCCTGGCCCTGGGCCGACATGACGCCGGTGGCGCGGCTCGGCATTGACCGGCTGGGGGCCTGGAACATCGTGCTCGCTGGGGCTTCGGGCAGCACGCTGGCCTTCGGGCCCGGCCACGTCGACGGCACCGCCCTGCCGGGGCAACCGGGGCACAGCGTCGTCTCGGCCCACCGAGACACCCATTTCGCCTATCTCAAGGACGCTGCGGTCGGCGACCTGATTGGGGTCGAGCAGCCGTCGGGGGCGAAAAGCGGCTACCGCATCGTCGAACGCCGAGTCATCGACACACGCAACGAACAGGTCATGCTGCATCCGGAGGCGAACCTGTTGACCCTGATCACCTGCTATCCGTTCGAGGACTGGACGCCGGGCGGTCCGCTGCGCCTGATCGTCACGGCGGAAAAGCGATTCTGATTAACCTGGCCCGCGGTTCCCCCTAACATGGCGGCCTGTTTAATAAGAAACCACGCCTCCAGGAGGAACATTTCATGGCCGTTTCCGGCATCGACAGCGTCCTTTACCGCGACCAGTTCTCCACCCCCGCCATGCGCGCGGCATTCGACGACACCGCGACCCTGCAGAAGTTCCTGGACATGGAAGCTGCCCTGGCCCGCGCCGAAGCCGGCCTCGGCATCATTCCCGAAAGTGCGGCGGCGCAGATCACCAAGGCCGCCGACATGTCGCTGTACGATTTCGACGCCATCCGCGACGAAATGGCCCGCACCAGCCACCCCATCGTGCCCCTGGTCCGCGCCATGGCCGCGCAATGCGAGGCCCAGGGCGACAAGAAGGCCGGCGAATACGTCCATTGGGGGGCGACCACCCAGGACGTCATGGACACCGGCCTTGTCCTGCAAATGAAGGACGCGGTGGCGCTGATCCGGGACGGCTTGGGCGAATTGGAAGCCAATTGCGTCAAGCTCGCCAAGGAGCACCGCGACACCTCCATGGCCGGACGCACACATGGTCAGCAGGCCCTGCCGATCACTTTCGGCTACAAGGTCGCCGTCTGGATCGACGAAATCCGCCGCCAGCGGGAACGCCTGGACCAGATGGCCGCGCGGGTTCTGGTCGGCCAGTTTTCCGGCGCCGTCGGCACCCATGCGGCGGTCGGCGAGAAGGGGCCCGAGGTCGCGGCCCGGATGATGGCCGACCTGGGGCTCGGCGTGCCGGCGATTTCCTGGCACGTCGCCAAGGACCGATTCACCGAATACGCGGCCGTGCTGGCCAGCATCGCCGGCACCATGGGCCGCATCGTCCGCGAGGTCGCGACCCTGCAGCGCACGGAAACGGCCGAGCTGGAGGAACCGCACAAGCCGGGCAAGGTCGGCTCCTCGACCATGCCGCAGAAACGCAACCCGGCGATCTGCGAGGTCACCCAGGGCATCGTCCGCCTGGCCTGGGCCTGCGTGCCGCCGGCCTTTGAAAGCATGATCGCCGACCACGAACGGGACAAGGTCGCCAACCAGGTCGAACGGGACTTCGTGCCGCGGGTCAGCTGTCTGACCGAATCGGCGCTGCGCAAGGCGGTGATGGTCACCGGCGGGCTGACCGTGCGGGCCGACAACATGCGCCGCAACCTGGACCTGACCGGCGGCCTGCTGCTGTCCGAAGCGGTGATGATGAAACTGGGCGAGACCATCGGCCGCAACACGGCCCACGACGTGGTCTACGAAGCGGCCATGACGGCCTTCGAACAGGGCAAGGTATTCCGCGACCTGTTGCTGGAGGACGCCCGGGTGGCGGCGATCATGACCGCCGATGACCTGGATGCCCTGCTTGACCCGGGGCGTTACACGGGCCTGTCGGCGCAGCTTGTGGACGCCATCCTGAATCCTAAATCCTAGGCGGCGTTTGCGCCCGCCGGCACCCGAGGAAATCTGCATGCCAAGGGTGACCGGCGGGCGCGCAGCGCCTATATAATCAGCCATGGCCATGGAACTGAAAAACGACCCGGCGCTTTACCACCCGTCGCGGCGGGCGGCGGTCACGGGTGGCCCCGTGTTCGACCTGCAAAGCGAATATTCCCCGGCCGGCGACCAGCCCGAGGCGATCGCCGAGTTGACGGCGGGGCTGGAGGCCGGCGAACGGGACCAGGTGCTGCTCGGCGTCACCGGCTCGGGCAAGACCTTCACCATGGCCCACGTCATCCGCAACCTGAACCGGCCGACCCTGGTGCTCGCCCCCAACAAGACCCTGGCGGCGCAGTTGTACGGCGAGATGAAGGAGTTCTTCCCGGAAAACTCGGTCGAATATTTCGTTAGCTATTACGACTATTACCAGCCGGAAGCCTACGTGCCGCGCACGGACACCTACATCGAAAAAGACGCCTCGATCAACGAACAGATCGACCGCATGCGCCATTCGGCGACCCGCGCCCTGCTGGAACGCAACGACGTGGTGATCGTCGCCTCCGTGTCCTGCATCTACGGCATCGGCGCCGTCGAGACCTATGCGGAGATGATCGTGCGCCTTAAGGCAGGCGCCGTCGTCGATCGGCAAAAACTGCTAAAGCAGTTGGTCGAGCTGCAATACAAGCGCAACGACGCGTCCTTCGTGCGGGGGACGTTCCGGGTGCGGGGCGATGTTGTGGAAATCTTCCCCTCGCACCTGGAGGACCGGGCCTGGCGGCTGTCCCTGTTCGGCGACGAGGTCGAGGCCATGTGGGAAATCGATCCCCTGACCGGCGACAAGATCGCGACGCTCGACGAGATCATTGTCTACCCGAACAGCCACTACGTGACGCCGCGCCCGACCCTGATGCAGGCGATCCCCCAAATCAAGGCCGAGCTGAAGGAAACCCTCGCCCGCCTGATCGCCGAGGGCAAGCTTCTGGAGGCGCAACGGCTGCAGGAACGCACGACCTTCGACATCGAGATGCTGGAGACCACGGGACATTGTTCCGGGATCGAAAACTACAGCCGCTACCTTACGGGACGCGCCCCCGGCGAACCGCCGCCGACCCTGTTCGAATACCTGCCGGAAAACGCCTTGCTTGTGGTCGATGAAAGCCATGTCACGGTGCCGCAGATCGGCGGCATGTTCAAAGGCGATTACGCGCGCAAAACGACCCTGTCGGAATTCGGCTTCCGCCTGCCCAGTTGTGTCGACAACCGGCCATTGAAGTTCGAGGAATGGGACGGCATGCGCCCGCAGACGGTGTTCGTCTCGGCCACGCCGGGCCCGTGGGAGCTTGATCGTACCGGAGGCGTAATAACCGAGCAGGTGGTGCGCCCGACGGGGCTCATCGATCCGCTCTGCATTGTCCGGCCGGTGGAAAATCAGGTCGATGACCTGCTGATGGAGGTCAAGGAAACGGCGCTCAAGGGCCAGCGCACCCTGGTCACCACCCTGACCAAGCGCATGGCCGAGGACCTGACCGAGTACCTGCATGAGCAGGGCGTGCGCGTGCGCTACATGCATTCGGACATCGACACCCTGGAACGCATCGAAATCATCCGCGATCTGCGCCTGGGCGCTTTCGACGTACTGGTCGGTATTAACCTTTTGCGCGAGGGTTTGGACATCCCGGAATGCGCCCTGGTCTGTATTCTCGATGCCGACAAGCCGGGCTACCTGCGCTCAAAGACATCGTTGGTGCAGACCATCGGCCGGGCGGCGCGCAACCTGGACGGCCGGGTCATCCTCTATGCGGACAACATGACCGAGGCCCTGGACTACGCGCTGTCGGAAACCGAACGGCGGCGGGAAAAGCAGCAGGAATACAACCTCGCCCACGGCATCACCCCGGAAAGCGTGAAGAAGGGATTCTCCAAGGCGCTCGAAAGCGTTTACGAGGGCGATTACCTGACCGTCGACACGGGCGTTGCCGGTGAAACCCATCTTGCCGGGCATAACCTGACCGCCGTCATCAATGACATGAACGACAAGATGAAGAAGGCCGCCGGCAACCTGGAATTCGAGGAAGCGGCCCGACTGCGCGACGAAATCCGAAGGCTGGAAGCGGTCGATCTGGGGCTGGCCGCCCCCGGCACGGCGCCGTCCAAGCTGGTCAGCCGCAAGCCGGGCGCGGAAAAGCGTTCTGCCGGCGGCCCGTCCTGGAAGCCGAAGGGCAAGGGTGCCCGCAAGGCGACGTCCCGGGCACCGAAACGGCGGTCGTGAGCACCGCCGGCTCGATGGTCACAGAAACAGTGGCAGGATCAGCACGCCGATTACGATGATCGCGGCGCCGACCAGTTCAAGCAGCATATTCTCGAACACCTCGACCACCGTGCGCTCGTTCTTCGGATGGGCGACGATGAACACGCGGATCAGCAGATAGACCACGACGACCAAAAGAACGATGGCGCCGGGGCCGCTCGCGAGCAAATCCATCATGCGCTCAGCAGCACCGGGCTCATGTGCCACAAGATGGTCCAATGGCCGCCGTTTTCCGTGATGATGGGGTCGCGTTCCAGGCAGATCACGGCGCCGGGGTCGAAGGCGATCACTCCGGCGTTGGCATCGCTCGCAGTGAAGAACGAGGTGATGCGGCTCATGAACGGATCGTGGCCGACGACCATGGTGTCCTCGGTCCATCCGGACGCGGCCTGGACCAGACTGTCCAGGCGCGACGACGGCTTCAGGTCTCTCATTTCCTCGACGATGCGCCCAGGTCCGATCACGGCCGACAGGTGCATGGCGGTCTGCTGGGCACGCAGGATTTCCGAATGAATGACGCGCGGCACCCGCACGCCGGCCCGGCCGAGGAACGAGGCCATGCGTTTCACGTCCTTCTGGCCTTGGTCACTGAGCGGCCGGTCGGGGTTTTCGTCTTTGGTCAGTGCAAGGCCGTGACGCACGAGGTAAAGGCGCATGGACGGCATTTCCTCCGTTGAGTCTGATGGGTCTGATTTTTGTCTTTTTTCGTCGCATTGTTATAGCAGGCCGAAGCGCGCCGCCAAATGCTCAGCAGGCGGGTTTGCTAAAACTTATTGCGGATATCGATGACGTTGTCGTCCCGCGCCGGACCGTCCGATCCAGGCGCAGATTCGGGTGCGTCTTCGGGGGCCGCGTCATCGGCGGTGAACAGGCGTGCCCCGGGGAAGATCATCCGCACGTTGGTGCCCAGGCCCGGCTGGCTGAATATCTCCAGGCGCCCGCCGTGGGCGCGCACATAGGCATCGACCAGGGACAGGCCCAGACCGACGCTGTCGGCGGCGGCGCGGGTCGATACCCCGCCGGCGCGGTAGAACGGCTTGGTGACGAATTCGATCTGGTCGGGGTCGATGCCGATGCCCGTGTCGACGACCTCGATCACCAAGTCGCCCTCGTCGGTCAGGCGTGCCCTCAGGGTCACGGCGTCGCCTTCGTTGGAATACTTGACGGCGTTGGACACGGCGTTGATGACGCATTGCGTGACCAAGCGCGCGCTGCCCATCATTTGCGGCAGGTCCTCGGCCAACTCCAGGCTGATGAACCTGTTGCGGGTGTCGCGCCAGCCCTCGGCGATGCGCATGCATCGGGTCAACGCTTGATCGATGTCGAACAGAGCTTCGTTCAGGGTGAACTGGCCGCCGTCGATGCGCGCCACGTCGAGCATTTCATCGATCAGGTTGAGAAGGTGCTTGCCGCTTTCATAGACGCCATCGGCATAGCTGCGGTAGTTGGCCGTCAGAGGGCCGAGAATCTCGTTCTTCATGATCTCGGAAAAGCCGAGGATCGCGTTGAGCGGTGTGCGCAGTTCGTGCGACATGCTGGCCAGAACTTCGGACTTGGCACGGCTCTGCTCGAGTGCGTGCTCCTTCTCCTGACGGTCGGCAATCTCGTGGTTCACGCGCTCCGTCACGTCGCGGAAGGTGTAGGTGTGGAAGATGCGGTCGGTCTGTCGCCGCTCTGCCTGGATGAGGTGCGAAATCTGGCGGCGGAACCGGCCGGGCATGAATTCCAGATAGTATTCCGGGTCGTAATGCGGGTTGAAGCGGATGACGATAGGCGCGCGCGATGCGGCTTCTGTATCGACGTCGCTCTCCGCCGCGCCGGGAAACAGTAATTCCTTGTTTGCCGGCAGGAATTCATTGAGGGCGCGCCCCGCCAATTCGCCGTCGCCGGTGCGCAGAAGAACACGCGCGGCGTCGTTATGGACGACGATGAGTCCGCTCGAATCCGTGACCACGAGCCCGTCAAAGCTGTTCTCCAACACCTCCTGAATGAAGGCGCGCTGGTGGATCAGGTTCATGCGCTGACGAAAGATCAAGATGGCGTTGGCCCACAGGTCGCGGTAGGCGGAAAACAACACGAAAGACCCGATCAACAGAAGCATGGCGGTTGCGGGCAGCACGACAGGCAGGATGGTCTGAACCATGAGCAAGAAGACGACATAGCCCGACGCGAGTACGCCGCCGATCACCGCGCTGGTCTGCCAGCGGAGAATTTCCAGGCGCGCACCCAGCATCAGCGTGATGATCAGCAGGCCAATGATCACTGCTTCCGGCCGCGCCACGTGCAGTGCGCGGCCCTGGACGAGGCTTTCGAAAGCCAGGGCCTGAAGTTCGATGCCGTGGAGCCGGCCATAGACCGGCACGGCATGCTGATCGCCCAATTCCGTTGCGGCGGCACCGACCAGAATCTTTTTTCCCTTCAATGCGCCGTTGGGTACACGGCGTTCCAGGACATCGACCAGGGAATAGCGAGGGACGGTGGTGACATCGAGCGCAAAATCGATGTTAAAGGCCTCGATGTTGAAAGCGGCGGGACCAGCGAGCAGCGCCGACATGGCGGGTATGGCGCCCCCCCGCCATGGGGCGGTGACAGCCATCTCCCGGATCAGGCCGTCCGTCGCGGGCCGGAAAACGACGTTGCCCAATTGGACGTGTTTCTGGAACATCGGCAACGGCAGCGTGTCGTGGGTGTTCAGGCCGCTTTTCCGCGCGTTCGGTCGTTGCCGGAAGGCCGGCAGAATGACTTTGCTGCGGGCCCGTTCCAGGGCGTCGGCCAGGGCCTTGTCTTCGGCTGGGGTGGAACGTGAGGAGAAATCAACGTCGTAGCCGATTTCGCTGACGCCGGCGTCGGTCAGGCGGTCGAGTAGGTGGGCGTGAACCGAACGTGGCCAGGGCCAGACGCCGATCTTCTCCAGCGAATGCGGATCCATTTCCACAAGGACGAGGTGGTTCGTCGCGGGGCGTTTGGAAAAGGCGAAGCCGGCATCGACGAACAGCCGGTCGATGGGCCATAGCGCTCCGGTGGCGTGCAATGTCGCGACGACCAGAAAAATCACGGCATAAGGCAGGTGCCGGAGCACGGTTGCCTTGAGCCCCCCTCGCATCAGGCCCTGGGCGATGGTCTTGCCCCCTTTATCGCCGGTTGAAATGCGCTTTGACCGATTATATGGGCCGGTTATTTATTGCCGTTGCCGTTGCCGTTGCCGTTGCCGTTGCCGCCGCCATTTCCTTGGTTATGACCGAACGCGCTGTTGCCGGACGATCCGCCCACGCCGCCGCCATTTCCTTGGCTATGGCCGAACGCGCTGTTGCCGCCGCTGCCGTTTCCATTGCCGTTGGCCTGGCCGGGCGGTGTAAAGCCGGGCAATTGGCCCAGGGCCAGCCCGTTTCCGCGATTGCCGTTCTCAAACCCGGCGTCCAGGTCAGCCGGTTCAGCGGCGCCCTTGCCGTGGCCATGGCCCGGGTTGCCGTCCTTGCGCAGCAGGCCACTGCTGACCGTGCCGAGGGACCGGTTTTGGCCGGAAATGTTATGTGCGATCTTCACGCCGCCCTTGTCGGCCTTGCCAGCGGTGTCGCCGTCTGTCTTGGGGGTGCTTGGCCCCGGACCGTTCGACGGTCCACCTTGGATATCGACGCGGCCGCCGCCGCTCGGGCTGACGGCAGTTTGCCCAGGACGCACGAACACGTTCTGGCCCGACCGGAGGTTGGCGACCTGGACCAGTCCGCTGATGACGTGCACGATGGCACCCTGTGGGCCCACGCTGGTGGTGAAAGTCGTCCCTTTGACGACGACCGCGACGTCGGGCGTGAGAACCTCGAAATGCTGTTCCTTGCGTTTTTCCACGTCGAACAGAAGCGTGCCCAGGACATGACGAATGCGCGTCATCAGGCCACCGGCGGCGTTGCCCGGCACCTCAAGGATGCTGTTCGGCGATACGACGATGGTATTCTTGCCGCGGCGCAGGACGGCGCGGCCATCCGTGTCGGTGACGATGCGCTGGCCGGGCCCGATCAGGTCGCCCGTGTTCAGGGCCACGGGGCGCACACCGTTTGCGGTGATGTGCACATTGCCGCTGCTTTCGGCCAGAAGCCATGCGGCCCCATCGTTGGCCGCGGCAGGCCGAATTGTGACGATAACCGCCATCAGAAAGATCGCGGCAACTCGCAATAGCGGAGCGGGGCGAGGCAAGAAATTGTTCATGTTTAACGCATCTCTGGTCTGTGCCCCGGAATATGAGAGGCAGTGAAGTTACAAAGGTTCAAAAGTGAACCAAGAATTGTATTCTTTCACCAAAGAGCATTGGTATTCTTAGTTTTTAATTTTTATAAAATTCATGTTAACCATCATATTCACGGGATGCAATATGGCCTTTGGTATGCGAGGACAAATTGCCCGATATGTGTAAATACCCCGCGCGGTCGGGTTTCGCCATTCGCCGGTGGGACCCGTGATCGGCATTTCGCGGCGCGCGGGACTTGCATTTTGCGTGGCCGCCGCGGCGATCTTCAGCCGGCCCGGTCACGGTTTCGCCCAGTCCGCGACGACGGCGTCCGACCCGACGCAGATTGAACAGCGCCTCGATGATCAGCAGCCGCGCCGGCCCCAGATATTGCAGCCGCATCTTGAGGTTCTGCCGCCCTCTCAGATTACGCCGATCAGAGACACGTTCTCGTTCGTGCTCAGCGCCGTCATCATCGATGGTGCGACCGCCTTTACGCGGGCGTCCCTGGCGCCGCTATACGGCAAGTACCTCGCCCGCAGGGTGACGGAGGTCGAGGTCCAGGAAATTGCCCAATCGATCACCCGGGTGTACCACGACGCCGGCTACGTGTTCTCCCAGGCCGACGTTCCGGCGCAGGACGTTTTGGCCGGCGTGTTGAAGGTCCGGGTCACCGAAGGGCATGTCGCGCGCATCGATTACGGTGGAGCAGGTGAAAAAAACGGGATCGTCGCGGCCTATATGGCGCCGGTCCTGGCGGAAAAACCCGTGCGTCTGGAAACCATCGAGCGCGCCATGCTGCTCGTCAACGATCTTCCCGGCATCACCGTCGTCGATGCCAGCGTCGGCGACGGTGATGAGCCGGTCGCCAAAGTTCTGAACCTCGTGCTTGAAAAAACCGCGGTCAACGCCGACCTTTACGTCGACAACCGGGGCACGCCGTCGTCCGGGCGACTGCAAACCTGGGCCGCAGGTGCGGCCAATGGCCTTCTGTCCACTGGCGACCGACTCCAGATCGGCCTGTTCATCGTCCCCGACACGCCGCGCGAGTTGATTTATGGCCAGATCAAATGGTCGCAGCCTCTGGGTGGCTGGGGCACCGTCGGCGAGGTCACGCTTTCCGGGAGCAAGGTCGATGCCGGGAACAGCCTGGCGGCAAGCGAGACGGAATCCGATAGCCGGCGCATGCAACTGTCCCTGCGCCATCCAATTTTGCGAACCCGCCAGGACAGCTTGTGGGCGAGCGGCGAGTTCGATGTCTACAATGTGAACGAAGATACTTTCGGTGCGACCAGTTACGAGGACCGCAACCGCACGGCCCGGCTCGGCCTGGAATATTACCGCTCGAAGCTCCTCAACGGAGATTTCTACGCCAAGGCCGTCTATGCACGCGGCCTGGACATCCTGGGTGCCTCCAACCCCGGCAACGGTCAGTTATCGCGTTCCGACGGTAAGGCGGCCTTCGACAAGGTGACGCTTGAGGTGCGCCGCCTGCAGAAGCTGTGGGGCGGCTTCGGCCTCTATGCCCAGGCCAAGGGCCAATGGGCCAATCAGCCGCTTCTGACGGGGGCGGAGTTCTCGCTCGGCGGCAGTCAGTACGGTCGCGCCTTCGATTATGGCGAACTGGTCGGCGACCGCGGGGCGGCAGGGGCTGTGGAATTACGCTATACGGGCAAAAAGCCGGCGTACTGGATCGAAAGCTATGACGTCTATGCGTTCTACGATGGCGGTTTCGTATGGAACGAAGGCGTTGGCCGTCAAACCCTGACTTCTGCCGGCCTGGGCCTGCGATCGACCTTCGCCAAGGGCATCTACGCCGACTTTCAGGTCGCCAAGCCGCTAAACCACGAGGTCTCGACCGAGGGCGACAAGGACCTGCGCATCCTGTTCGCCGTCGGCGCCGGGATGTAAGGCCGCAGTTCGGCGTAAAAAAACGCCGCGGTGAGCGGCGTTTTCTTGAACTCCGTGACGCTGCGGTCAGGACGCTGCGGCGATCATCGCCTCGGCGACCTTCACTTCGCTTTCGGCGGCGGATTTCGCCTTGGCGTCACCAGCGTCGGCGAGGGCCTTCTGCGCGTCCTGCAGGCGCTGACTGGCGGCCGCCTTGTCGATGTCGGCGACGGCCGTCGCTTCTTCGACCAGAACCGTGCAGGTATCCGGATTGACCTCGACGAACCCGCCGGCGACGAAGATGCTATTGGTCACCTTCCCGCCTTCGTGGATATCGATGACGCCGGGGCGCACGGTGCCGATCAGCAGTGAGTGGCCGGGCAAGACACCCAAGTCGCCTTCGCCGCCGGGGACGACGACCATGTCCACGGCCTGCGACGCCACCAATTTTGTCGGCGAAACCAGATCGAATTGGATCGTATCGGCCATTTATCGGATGTCCTTTGTTCGCACCAAGTTCTTAGGCTGCTTCCGCCGCCATACGTTTGGCCTTTTCGATGGCCTCGTCGATGGTGCCGACCATGTAGAACGCCGCTTCCGGCAGGTGGTCGTATTCACCGCTGACGATGCCCTTGAAGCCCTTGATGGTGTCTTCGAGCGGCACCAGCACACCCGGCGTGCCGGTGAACACTTCGGCGACGTGGAAGGGTTGGCTGAGGAAGCGCTGGATCTTACGGGCGCGGGAGACGGTCTGCTTATCTTCTTCCGACAGTTCATCCATGCCCAGGATCGCGATGATATCCTGCAGGGACTTGTAGGTCTGCAGGGTCTGCTGAACGCTGGTGGCGACGCCGTAGTGCTCTTCACCGATGATACGCGGATCGAGGATGCGCGAGGTCGAGTCGAGCGGATCGACGGCCGGATAGATGCCCAGTTCCGCGATCTGGCGCGACAGAACGGTCGTCGCGTCCAAGTGCGCGAACGAGGTCGCGGGTGCCGGGTCGGTCAAATCGTCGGCCGGCACGTAAATGGCCTGCACGGACGTGATCGAGCCCTTCTTGGTCGAGGTGATGCGTTCCTGCAGCGCACCCATGTCGGTGGCCAGCGTCGGCTGATAGCCCACGGCCGAGGGAATGCGGCCCAACAGCGCCGACACTTCCGAACCGGCCTGGGTGAAACGGAAGATGTTATCGATGAACAGCAGCACGTCCTGGCCTTCCTCGTCGCGGAAGTATTCCGCCTGGGTCAGGCCGGTCAGGGCGACGCGGGAGCGGGCCCCCGGGGGTTCGTTCATCTGACCGTAGACGAGGGCGGCTTTGGAATTGCCGCCTTCCAGGTCGATAACGCCCGATTCGATCATTTCGTGGTACAGGTCGTTGCCTTCGCGTGTACGCTCGCCGACGCCGGCGAACACGGAATACCCGCCGTGGCCCTTGGCGACGTTGTTGATCAGTTCCATGATCAGCACCGTCTTGCCCACGCCGGCGCCGCCGAACAGGCCGATCTTGCCGCCCTTGGAATAGGGCGCGATCAGGTCGACGACCTTGATGCCGGTGGTCAGAATTTCCGTTTCCGTCGACTGCTCGTGGAATTCCGGGGCCGAACGGTGGATCGGCATCTTCATCTTGGTGACGACGGGGCCGCGTTCGTCCACGGGGTCGCCGATCACGTTCATGATGCGGCCGAGCGTTTCCGGCCCGACGGGAACGGTGATGCTGTCGCCCGTGTCCGTGACTTCGGTGCCGCGCTGCAGGCCGTCCGTGGTGTCCATGGCGACGGTGCGCACCGTGTTTTCGCCCAGGTGCTGCGCCACTTCCAGGACCAGAACGCGGTCGCCGAGTTTCACATGCAGGGCGTTCAGAATCGCGGGCAGGTCGCCCGAGAACTGTACGTCCACCACGGCGCCCAGAACCTGGGTCACCTTACCAACACTGTTCGTAGCCATAGTCTTCTAGCTCCCGTTAAACGGACATTCTAAAGCGCTTCCGCGCCAGAGATGATTTCGATGAGTTCTTTGGTGATGACGGCCTGACGCGTCCGGTTATAGGTCAACGTCAGGTTGTTGATCATGTCGCCGGCGTTGCGCGTGGCGCTGTCCATGGCGGTCATGCGCGCCCCGTGTTCCGAGGCCGAGCTTTCGAGGAACGCCTGGAACAGCTGCACCGCCATGTTGCGGGGCAGCAGGTCGGCGAGAATTTCCTGTTCTTCCGGCTCGTACAGATAAACCGGGGAGGGACCGCTGGTCTTTTCCTCGTCGCCGCCTTCCGGCAGCTGGAAGGGAATGACCTGCTGTTTGGTGATGATCTGGGTCATCGCCGACTGGAAGCGGTTGAAGATCACGGTGCAGACGTCGAATTCGCCCGCTTCGAACATGTCGGTGATCTTCTTGGCCACGGCTTCGGCTTCGTCGTATTTGACGCCGCGCCGGCCGATGCCTTCGAAGGTGTCGACGATGTCGGCCGCCATGTCGCGCTTCAGAAGATCGCGCGCCTTCTTGCCGACGCAGATGATTTTCACCGTCTTGCCGTTGGTCTTCAGGCGGCGGGCCGTGTTGCGCGTTTCCCGCACGATGGTGCCGTTGAAGCCGCCGCACAGACCGCGGTCGGCGGTGCAGGCGACGAGAAGATGGACATCCGACGCCCCGGTGCCGGACAGCATCCGGGGAGCCCCCGTGGGGTCGCCGATCGAGGCGCCGATGGCGGCCACCATGCCCTCCATGCGCTGGGCATAGGGGCGGGCGGCCTCGGCACCTTCCTGGGCACGGCGCAGCTTCGCCGCCGCCACCATCTTCATGGCCGATGTGATCTTCTGCGTCGACTTGACGCTGTTGATCCGGATTTTCAGATCCTTAAGCGAAGGCATGAAAGCGCTTTCCCCGTTTGTCCGTCAGGTTGGGCTGATGACCGATCCCGACGCTTAGGCTGCGAAGGACTTGGTGAAGTCGTCCAGGAACTTCGACAGCTTCTCGGTGGTGTCGTCGCTGAGCGCCTTTTCCTTGGTGATGGTCGCCAGGAGGTCGGCACCCTTGTCGCGGGCCGCGTCGAGCAGACGGCGTTCGTAGGCCGTGATGTCGCCGACGGCGATCTTGTCCGCATAGCCCTTCACGCCGGCGAAGATCACGACGACCTGTTCGGCGACGGTCAGCGGCGAATACTGCGGCTGCTTCAGAAGCTCGGTCAGGCGCGCACCGCGGGCCAGCAGCTTCTGCGTGGACGGATCCAGGTCCGACGCGAACTGGGCGAAGGCCGCCATTTCGCGGTACTGGGCCAGTTCCAGCTTGATCGAGCCGGCGACCTGCTTCATGGCCTTGGTCTGGGCGGCGGAACCGACGCGCGACACCGACAGGCCGACGTTCACGGCCGGGCGGATGCCCTTATAGAACAGTTCCGTTTCCAGGAAGATCTGGCCGTCGGTGATCGAAATCACGTTGGTCGGGATGTAGGCCGACACGTCACCGGCCTGGGTTTCGATGACCGGCAGGGCGGTCAGCGAACCGGCGCCCAGTTCGTCGTTCATCTTGGCCGCGCGTTCCAGCAGGCGGGAATGCAGGTAGAAGACGTCGCCCGGATAGGCTTCGCGGCCCGGCGGGCGGCGCAGCAGCAGGGACATCTGGCGATAAGCGACGGCCTGCTTGGACAGATCGTCATAGAAAATGACGGCATGCATGCCGTTGTCGCGGAAGTACTCGCCCATGGCGCAGCCCGTGTAGGGCGCCAGGAACTGCATCGGCGCCGGCTCGGAGGCCGTGGCGGCGACGACGATGGAATACTTCATGGCGTCGTAGTCTTCGAGGGTCTTGACCAACTGGGCCACGGTGGACCGTTTCTGGCCGATGGCGACATAGACGCAGTAGAGCTTTTCCGACTCGTCCTTGGCGTTCTCGTTGACCGACTTCTGGTTCAGGATCGTGTCGATGATGACGGCGGTCTTGCCGGTCTGGCGGTCGCCGATGATCAGTTCGCGCTGGCCGCGGCCGACGGGGATCAGGCTGTCGATGGCCTTGAGGCCGGTCTGCACGGGCTCATGCACCGATTTCCGGGGAATGATGCCGGGAGCCTTGACTTCGACCAGGGAGCGTTCGGTGGTTGCGATCTCGCCCTTGCCGTCGATCGGGTTGCCGAGACCGTCAACGACGCGGCCCAACAGGGCCTTGCCGACCGGCACGTCGACGATGTCGCCGGTGCGCTTGACGGTGTCGCCTTCTTTAATGTCCCGGTCGTCGCCGAAAATAACGATACCGACGTTGTCGGTTTCCAGGTTCAGCGCCATCCCTTTGATGCCGCCCGGGAATTCGACCATTTCGCCGGCCTGGACCTGATCCAGACCGTAGACGCGGGCAATACCGTCACCGACGGACAGCACCTGGCCGACTTCCGCGACCTCGGCTTCCGAGCCGAAGTCGGCAATCTGTTTCTTGAGAATGGCGGAGATTTCCGCGGCGCGGATTTCCATTGTCGGGATCCCCTCTTATCGCATGCTTAAGCGAAGTTGCTGAAGTTTGGTTTTGATCGAGGAATCGATCATGCGTGAGCCGATTTTGACCACGAGGCCGCCCAGAAGGTCTTCGTCAACCCGGGCGTCCACGGCCACTTTCGTGCCCATGGCCTTTTTCAATCCATCCTCGATCGCTTGACGCTGCTTGTCGCTCAGCGCCTGGGCGGACGTGACCTCGGCGGTCATTTCACCCCGGTGCTGGGCCAAGATGCCTTGAAACTGCTTGATCATGGCGGTCAGCGCGAACAACCGGCGGTTCTGCGCGACGACGCCGACGAAATGCTTGGTCAACTCGGAAATCCCGGCCTTGGTCAGGATCGCGTCCATGGCGGCGATCTGGCTGTCGCGGGCGATGACGGGGGAGCGGATCAGGCGCGCTAGGTCGGCACTTTCATCGATCATGTCGCGGATCGCGGCCATGTCCTGGGCGACTGTGTCCAGCTGCTTATCGGCCGCGGCCAATTCGTAAAGGGCGGTCGCGTAGCGACCTGCAAGGCCGGAAGCGCCTGCGATATCCGATGACACCTGGGAAACCCCTTGATTAAGTTTTTTTTAAAGACCCTGAGATGCCGGTTTCGGACAAGGATCGCGCCTAAAAAACAGCCGCAATCCCGCCAATTCCGGCGGGCCCCGCCTGGAAAGCGCGGCCAGTCCTACCACAGAGGTTTCGCGCATGCAACCAGAGTCGCCCGGGTTTTTTCACAGACTGTGAAAGACCCTGGATTGGGCCCGTTTCGGGGCAATTTTCAAGCCTGATGAGCAGCCGGATCACGGGGCCGGTCACATGAAGGAATAGGGATCGATATCGATCAGCACGCGAACCTTTTTCGGGATAGTGGCGCGCTTGATCCAGGCGCGGACCAGGGGTTGCACCGCCGTGCCGCGCCCGGCCTTCAACAGCAGCCGTCGGCGGTGGCGGCCTCGGATCATGGCGAGCGGCGCAGGTGCGGGGCCCAGGACCTGAATATCGGCGCCATGAGGGGCCGTGCGGCCCAGCGCGCGGGCGCCGGCATCGACCGCCGCCTCGTCCGTGCCGGACACCACCACACCGACCAGGCGGCCGTAGGGCGGCATGTGGGCCTCTTCGCGGCCCTTGGCCTCGGCGGCCAGGAAGGCCGCGCGGTCGCCCTTCAGAATGGCGTCCATCACGGGATGCTCCGGCATGAAGGTCTGGATCAGCACCCGGCCCGGACGGTCCGCCCGCCCGGCCCGTCCGGCGACCTGATAGAGCAGTTGATAGGTGCGTTCCGCCGCCCGCAGGTCGCCGCCGGAAAGTCCCAGGTCCGCATCGACCACGCCGACCAGGGTCAGCAGCGGAAAGTGGTAGCCCTTGGCGACGATCTGGGTGCCGATGATGAGATCGACCTCGTGGGCCTCGATGCGGTGCACGAAGTCGCGGGCCGTGCGCTGATTGTACAGGTTGTCGGACGTCGCCATGGCGATGCGGGCGTCGGGGTAGAGGGCGCGGACCTCTTCCTCCAGACGCTCGACCCCCGGCCCGCAGGGCACCAGAGAGTCCTCGGCGCCGCAGCCGGGGCAGGTATGGGGCGGCGCCATCTGGTAGCCGCAATGATGGCATTGCAGGCGTTGCAGCAGGCGGTGTTCGACCAGCCAGGCCGTGCATTGCGGGCATTGCAGGCGGTGGCCGCAGGTCCGGCACAGGGTCAGCGGCGCGTAGCCCCGGCGGTTGAGAAACAGCAGGGCCTGTTCGCCGCGCGCAAGCGTCGCCGTCACGGCTTCGCGCAGCGGCGGCGACAGCCATTGGCCGCGCTGCGGTGGTGTCTTGGTCATGTTGACCAGTTCGACATCGGGCAGGTCGGCGCCGCCGTGGCGGGCCGGCAGGTGCAGATGGACGTAGCGGCCCCGGTCCACGTTGGCCTGAGTTTCCAGCGACGGCGTCGCCGAGACCAGGACCACGGGAATGCGGCCCATCCGGGCGCGCACCACGGCCATGTCGCGGGCGTTGTAGACGACGCCTTCCTCCTGCTTGAAGGAGCCGTCGTGTTCCTCGTCGATGATGATCAACCCCAAATCCCGGAATGGCAGGAACAAGGCCGAGCGCGCGCCGACCACCACGTCCGCCTGACCCAGCGCCACATGGCGCCAGGTTTCGCGCTTTTGCGCCTGGGTGACCTCGGAATGCCACAGCGCCGGCTCGCTGCCGAACCTGGCCTGAAAGCGTTCCAGCCATTGCGCCGACAGGGCGATTTCCGGCAGCAGCACCAATACCTGGCGGCCGCGCGCGACCGCTTCCGCCACGGCCTGCAGATAGACCTCGGTCTTGCCCGACCCGGGCACGCCTTCCAGGACCTGCACGGAAAACCCGTCGTTCACGGCGGCGCTCAGCGAATCGGCGGCGGCCGCCTGTTCCGCCGACAGGTCCGGGCCAGGATGGTTCAGGTCGGGTGCCGGGGGCGGGGGAAAGGCCGGGATCGGGCAGGCGGTCAGTCCGCCGACCTTGGCCAGGCCGGTGACCACGGCGGGGGTGACGCCTGCGACGCGGGCAAGCTCCGCCGCCTGGCGGGGCGGGCCGTCGGCGGCGGCGGCCAGCACGCGGTCGCGGGCCGGGGTCATCTTGATTTCGGGCCTTGGGTCGGCGGGCCGGTAGGCGGTCAACGGCTTGGGCGGCTCCAGGGCTTCCGGCACGCTCAAGGCCATGCGCAGCACGGCGCCCGGCGGGTTCAGGGTGTAGTCGGCGACCCAGTCGACGAAGGTCCGGGCCTCCGCCGTCATGGGCGGGACGTCCAGCAGACCCGCGACCTCCTTCATCTTGGCGTCGGGCACGTCGCCGGTGCCCGGGCCCCAGACGACGCCGGCCATGCGGCGCGGACCCAGGGGGACGCGCACGAAATCCCCCGCCGCCAGGGTCAGGCCCGTCGGCACCCGGTAGTCGTAGGCGTCGGTCAGCGGCAGCGGCAGGCGCACGGCAACCCGCGCGCCTGGCGGGAAACCTGGGGCGTTCTTTCCGTCGGCCGGTTGGCGGTCCTTCGTCATGGCGGGCTTTGCAGGGTCCTCGGGGGTGGTTCTATGGGGACGCGGGGCTTGGCATTATAATAGGGATCATAGGCGCGCACCTTCACCGCGCGTGAGTACGAAAGGACCCAAGGGATGCCCCAAGGCAAGGACGAATTCGCCGCCGAGACCCTGGAAACGGCGGATATCAGCCTGTCGGACGACGATGTGGCCGAATTCCTGGTGGCCCATCCCGACTTCTTCCGCGAACGCCTGGAAGTGCTGTCCTTCATGAACATGCCGGGCCGATTCGCCCAGGAAGGCCCCCAGGAAGGGGCCCAGGTGGTGGATTTCCAGCAGGCTCTGCTGACGCAGCAGAAAGAGGCGGTCGAGGAACTGCGCGAATGCGTGCGCGACGTGATCGAGACCAGCCGGTCCAACATGTCGGTGCAGCAGCGCACCCATGCCGCCGTGTTGGCGCTGCTGAGCGCTCGCGATTTCGACGCCCTGATCCGCGTCGTCAACGACGATTTGGCCCGGATTCTCGACGTGGATATCGTCTGCGTCGGCTATGAGCCGTCGAACAATCCGCTGTCCTGGCTGGTTTCGCCGGAAATCACCGATCTGAAACCGGGGCTGGTCGATGCCCTTTTAGGGTCGGGCGGGGCGGCCAAGCTGTACCGCGACATCGCCGACGACGGCTCCGTGTTCGGCGCCGCCGCCGGTCTGGTGCAGTCGGCCGCCGTGGCGCGTCTGCGCCCGGGCCCGCGCACGCCCGTGGGCCTGATGGCGCTGGGCTCGCGCTCCGATTCGTTCTTCCAGCCGGGCCAGGGCACGGAACTGGTGGTGTTCCTCGCCCGCGTGTTGGAAAACTGCATCGAGCGCATGCAGGAACCCTCGATGTGACCCTGACGCCGGAGCTGACCTGCGATCCTGCCTTGGCGGCCGCGGCGTCGCGGTGGCGGGACTGGCTGGCTCACGAAAAGCGTTATTCCAAGCACACCCTCGCGGGATACCAACGCGACCTTGCCGGGTTCCTGCGCTTCATGGCGGACCATCTGGGCGGACCGCCGGGCCTGACGGAGATCGAGGGCCTGACGCCGCTCGACTTCCGGGCCTGGCTGGCCGACCTCAACCGCCGGGGGCTGTCGCGTACCTCCACCGCCCGGGCGTTGTCCTGCCTGCGCGGCTTCTTCCGCTTTCTGGAAAAACAGGGGGTGGTGCGCAATTCGGCGATCGGCGCCCTGCGCACGCCCCGCGTGCCCAAATCCGTGCCCAAGGCGCTCAGCATCGAGGAAGCCTTCGACCTGATCCTCTCGGCCCCGGATCTGGCGGACGATGCCTGGATCGGGCTGCGCGACCGGGCGTTGCTGACGCTGCTGTACGGTTGCGGGCTGCGCATCGGCGAGGCGTTGGACCTCAACCGCGACCGCGCGCCGGGCCTGTTCGGCAATCCGGCCGATACCATGATGGTGCGCGGCAAAGGCAACAAGGACCGCCTGGTCCCCGTGCTGCCCGCCGTGCGTCAGGCGATCGCGGCCTATCTGGATGTCTGCCCCTATGCGGGCGACGGCGCCACGCCGCTGTTCCTGGGGGCCCGGGGCGGGCGGCTCGCCGCCGGGGTCGCCCAGGCTCGGGTGCGGAATTTGCGCGTCCTTCTGGGCCTGCCGGATACGGCGACGCCCCATGCGCTGCGTCATTCCTACGCGACGCACCTTTTGGCCGGCGGCGGCGACCTGCGGACCATTCAGGAACTGCTGGGCCATGCGTCGCTGTCGACCACGCAGCGCTACACGGACGTCGACACGGCGCGGCTCAGCGCCGTCTACGACGACGCCCATCCCAGGGCGCGCAAAAAGGGCTAGAGCCTATCCTCTTGATACGGAAGCGGCTGAGATCGGTTGTCCGGGTTTCCGGATAGGAGAGGACGTGACGGCGATGCGGGGCATCGGCGAGCGGCCTCGACGACGCCGGAACCCCGGACAACCGACCGCAGGCGGCGGATGACGCGCTCTGGCGGCGTCAGGCGGCGCTTGTAATGACCCCGCATCGCTGCGCGCCGCCTTCCTGGCCAGAGCACGTCATTCGCCGTCTCAGTGATTCCGTATCAAGATGATAGGCTCTAAGCCGGGCGCCGTCCGCCCGCGAGGGTTCTGACCGCCGCCGCCCCCAGGAACGTCACGCCCCCCATGACCATGAAGGCCATGCCCCAGCCGGCGGTGCTTTCCGTGCCCGCCGCGCCCAGGACCGAGCCGACCAGCACCGGCCCGGCGAAGCCGCAGGTCCAGCCGACCAGGTTGTAGACGGCCAGGGTCGCCCCCCGGCGGCCGTCCTCGGCCGCGCCCACCACCCCGGCCGTGAGCGAGGCCGAATCCGCCTGCACCAACAGGGCGTAAAGGATGACCAGGGCGACCACGGCCTCGTAGGACAGGGCGCCCAGAAAGCCGATGACGCAGGCCAGGCTCGCCGTCACGCATTGCACGGCGGCGATGAAGCGGGGCCGGTCGAGACGTTGGGCCAGCTCGTTGCCGACGATCGACGAGATCATGGCGGCCAGGGCCGTGAACATGGCGATGCGCGACGGCTCGGCCAGCCAGCTGACCATGGGTTCGGCCTGTTGGGTCAGGGAAAACGCCAGGAAGGCGACCAGCCAGGCACGAAACGCCAACAGCTCATAGGTATGGGCGGCATAGCCGAGCACATAGCCCATGGCCGAACGGTTGCGCAGGACGGGGCGGAAATCGAGCAGGCGTGTCGGCTCCGGCGCCTGCGTCGGGGCGAGCGGCGTCAGGCAGACCAGGATCAGGACGAAGGCGGCCAGTGCCCCGGCGCCGCCGGCCAGGAACGCCGCCTGCCAGCCGAGCGCTTCGCCCAGCATGCCGGCCAGCAGATAGCTGACCGCCGTGCCCAATGACCAGCTCGACGTATAGAACGCGATGGCCCGGCCCTCGTTGCTACCCGGATAGCGGTCGACCAACACCCGCAGGCCCGGCATGTAGGTGGCGGCGAACCCGAAGCCGGACAGGGCGCGGAGCGCCAGGGCGGACCAGAACCCTTCCGCCAGGAAGGCGAACCCCGCCGCCGCCAGGGCGATGAACAGGCATCCCGCCATGTAAAGCCGGCGGGCATCGACTCGGTCGGTCAGGGCCATGATGACCGGCACGGCCAGCACATAGCCGGCGTGATAGATGCCGAGCACCCAGCCCTGTTCGACCTTGGTTAAAAGCCATTCCGCCTCGAACGTGCGGATCAGGGTCGCGAAGACGAAGACGTCGACCAGGGTCTCGACCTGGGCCAGGCACATGAGGACGGTGATCAGGACGGGACCGGGCGTGCGAAACATGCCGGAAGACTACCCTTATCCGACCGCCCCGTCGCGCCTTCGGGGCGGCCCTAGAACTGCAGGCTGATGACCCCGCCCGCGATGACGGCCGCCGCCGCTAGGCGCAGGACCAGGCGGCCTTCCTTCAGAACGAAACCGGCGAGCAGCGCGCCGAACAGCACGCTGGTTTCCCTGACGGCGGACACCGGGGCCATGGGCGTGACGCTCATGGCCCAGATGACGATCCAATAGGCGCTCATGGACATGGCGGCGCCGGCCAGGCCCGGCCGCCAGTATTCCTTGGCGGTGGTCAGGAACTGCCGCCCGCGCCGCAGCAGCACGATCGGGGTGAACAGGCAGGCGTCGGTGACGAACATCCACAATGCGTAGGCATGGGCGCTGCCCGCGAGACGCCCGCCGACCCCATCGACCACCGTATAGGAGGCAATGAACACCGCCGTGCCCACGGCGAAGGCCAGGCCCAAAAGCGGAAGGTCGCGCCAGCCGTTGGCGAAGGTCAGGCCGGAAATGGCGACGGCGATGGCGATGATGGCGGCCAACTGGGTCGGGGTCAGGTTTTCCCCGGCGAACACATAGGCGCCCAGTGCCACCAGGGCCGGCGCCATGCCGCGGGCGATGGGATAGACCACGCCCATATCGCCGTGGACATATGCTCGCACCAGAAACAGTTTGTAGCCGACATGCAGAATCGCCGAGGCGACGATGAAGGGCCAGGCCTCCAGGTTCGGGACCGGAAAGAACAACAGCAGCGGCAGGGCGAGCAGGCCGTGGCCCGCATCGATCACGCCCATCATCACCAGCTTGTCGCCGCGCATCTTGACCAGCAGGTTCCAGCCGGCGTGCAGCGCGGCGGCCAGAAGCACCAGCGCGAGAATCCAGGAGTCCATGATCCATCTTTCGTCGAATGACGCCTCGGCGGATTGCCGATAGGGATAGACGTTTAGACCATTAATAAAGGTCCACGCCTAGATGGATGAAATGGCGTATTCGTGCCCGTCGCTGGACGGGGCAGGTCATTGGTGGATAAGGCCGATGAGAAAGCGATCAGATGTGGATCGCACGCCCCGCCACGCCCAGCGCCGCTTCCTTGACCGATTCCGGCAGGCCCGGGTGGCCGTGGCAGATGCGCGCGATGTCCTCGGCCGAGCCGCCGAATTCCATCACGTTGACGACCTCTTGAATAAGGTCGCCGGCCTGAGGGCCGATGATGTGACAGCCGAGAATCCTGTCCGTCGCCGCGTCGGCCAGAATCTTCACGAAGCCGTCCGTGTCGTCGTTGCAGCGCGCGCGGGAGTTGGCGGTGAAGGGAAACTTGCCCTTGTTGTAGGCGATGCCCGCTTCCTTCAACTGTTCCTCGGTCTTGCCGACGGCGGCGATTTCCGGATGGGTGTAGACGATGCCCGGAATGGCGCCGTAGTCGATATGCCCGGTCTGCCCGGCCATGATCTCGGCGCAGACGACGCCTTCGTCCTCGGCCTTATGGGCCAGCATGGCGCCGCCGATCACGTCGCCGATGGCGTAGATGCCTTCGACGTTGGTCTGATAATCGGCATCGACGGGAATGAACCCGCGTTCCCCAACCTCGACCCCGGCTTCCTTCAGGCCCAGGCCTTCCGTGAACGGTCGGCGGCCGATGGCGACCAGCACCACGTCGACCTTCAGGGACTCCGCCTTGCCGCCATCCCGCGGCTCCATGGTCAGGGTCACGCCGTCCTTGCCAGCCTTGGCTCCCGTCACCTTGGTCTTCATCTTGAAGGTCAGGCCCTGCTTGCTCAGGATGCGCTGCGCATGCTTGGATACCTCGCCGTCCATGCCGGGCAGGGCGACGTCGAGGAATTCGACGACCGTCACGTCCGCGCCCAGCCGTCGCCACACGCTGCCGAGCTCCAGCCCGATGACCCCGGCACCGATCACGGCCATGGTCTTCGGCACCTTGGGCAGCGCCAGGGCGCCCGTGCTTGAGACGATCTGTTTCTCGTCGATTTCAACGCCGGGAAGCGGCGTGACCTCGGAGCCGGTGGCGATCAGGATGTTCGCCGTGTTCAGAACTTGCGCCTTGGCCTTGCCCTCAAGCGGCGTCACCGACACCTTGCCGACGGCGTCGATCTTTCCCCAGCCCTTGATGTAGTCGACCTTGTTCTTCTTCATCAGCATCTCGATGCCGCCGGTCAGGCCTTCGACCACCTTGTCCTTGCGCGCCAGCATGGTCTTCAGATTGACCTTCAGGCCGGAAACGTCGATCCCGTGGTGGGCGAACTCCTTGTCCGCCATTTCATAATGGTGGGATGACTGCAACATCGCCTTCGACGGAATGCAGCCCACGTTCAGGCAGGTCCCGCCCAGGGCGCCGCGTCCTTCGACGACGGCCGTCTTCATGCCCAGCTGCGCCGCGCGGATGGCGGCGACGTAGCCGGCGGGCCCGCCGCCGATGACCACCAGGTCGTAAGCGTCACTCATGATCTGATCGCTCCTGATCGTGTTTCGGGAGTCTCGTTCTTCAATGTAACCCGTTGGGTCACACGTTCAACAGGATGCGCTGCGGATCCTCGATGCACTGCTTGATGCGGACCAGGAAGCTGACCGCCTCGCGGCCGTCGACGATGCGGTGATCGTAGCTCAGCGCCAGGTGCATCATGGGCCGGATTTCGATCTCGTCGTTGACCACCATGGGGCGTTTCTGGATCGAATGCATGCCCAGGATCGCCGATTGCGGCACGTTGAGGATCGGCATGGAATTGAGCGAGCCGAACACCCCGCCGTTGGAAATGGTGAAGGTGCCGCCGGTCATCTCGTCCATGCCCAGCTTGCCGTCGCGGGCCCGGCGGCCGAAGTCGGCGATGCCGCCTTCGATCTCGGCGAAGCCCATCTTGTCGGCTTCCTTGAGCACGGGCACGACCAGGCCCTGCGGCGTGCCGACGGCGACGCCGACGTTGTAATAGTTCTTGTAGATGATCTCGTCGCCGTAGATTTCCGCGTTGACGGCGGGCCATTCCTTCAGCGCGATGCAGGCGGCGCGCACGAAGAACGACATGAAGCCCATGCGGGCACCGTGCTTTTTCTCGAACACCTCTTTGTATTCGGAACGCAGGGCCATGACGTTGCCCATGTCGACCTCGTTCCAGGTCGTCAGCATGGCCGCCGTGTTCTGCGCTTCCTTCAGGCGCCGGGCGATGACCTGGCGCAGTTTGGACATCTTGACCCGTTCCTCGCGCTCGTTGGGGGCGCGCGGAGGGCGGGGGGCGAACATGTTTTCCGTGGTCAACGCCGGGGCCGGGCCCATCGCGCGCGGCGCTGCGGCAGGGGCAGGGGCCGCCTGTCGCTTGGCGGAGCCGTTGGCGATGGCCTGCTGCACATCGCCCTTGGTGATGCGGCCGTCAGGCCCGGTGCCGGTGATGCGCGCTGCGTCCAGGTCGTTGTCATCGACCATCTTGCGCACGGCGGGGGACAGCGGGGGACGGTTGCCGGACGCGATGGGGGCCGGCGCGGGTGCCGCGGCGGGCGCCGGGGCTGCCGCTGGTTTGGCGGCGGGGGCGGGGGTCGCGGCAGGGGCCGGGGTGGCGGCGGGAACGGCTGCGGCGCCTGCGGCACCCGCTTCGATGGTGCCGATCTTCACGCCGGGGCCGACTTCAGCACCGGCCTGGGCGTCGATGGAGGTAAGGCGTCCGGCGGCGGGGGCGTTGACCTCGATGGTCACCTTGTCGGTTTCGACCTCGACCAAAACCTCGTCGGCGGCGACGCTGTCGCCGACCTGTTTGGCCCAGGCGCCCAGGGTGCCGGTGGACACGCTTTCACCCATGGTCGGGGTGACGATGTCGACGGTCTTGCCGCCGCCCGATTTCGCGGGGGCGGGCGCGGCAGCCGGGGCGGCGGCCGGTTTGGCCTCGGCCTTGGCGGGGGCGGCCCCTTCCTGGATGGTCGTCAACAGGGCGCCGACGGCCACCGTCTCGCCCTCCTGGGCGGCGATGGCGCCCAGGGTTCCAGCGGCGGGGGCGTTGACCTCGATGGTCACCTTGTCGGTTTCCAGTTCGACCAGGGCCTCGTCCATGGCGACGGCGTCGCCTGGATTTTTGGTCCATTTGCCGACGGTCGCCTCCGTGACGGATTCACCCAACGTCGGGACGTTAACTTCAACGGTCATCAATTCTTCCCCTGCGATTATCGACTGCTCGAAACCCTGCGACCGGTTTCGGCGTTATTTCTTGGCCTTGGCCGGCGCCTTGGCCGGGGGCTTGATTTTGGCGCGCGGCGGCGCCTGGACGGTCAGCGCATCGTTCATGAAGGCGTCCAGTTCGACCTTGTGCTTGTTGGCGCTGCCGGTGGCCGGCGCCGCGGCGGCGGCGCGGCCGGCATAGGACGGCTTGGCCTGTTTCAGCTTCAGTTCCTCCATGACCGCCATCATCGGCTCGAGGATGAAGCTCCAGGCACCCATGTTCTTGGGTTCTTCCTGGCACCACATGATCTCGGCGTTCTTGAAACGCTTCAATTCCTCGACCAGGGCGGAATGCGGGAACGGATAGAGCTGTTCGACCCGCAGCAGATAGACATCCTTGGTGCCGCGTTGGGCGCGTTCCTCGAACAGGTCGAAATAGACCTTGCCCGAACACAGCACGACCCGCTTGATCTTGTCGTCGGCGACCAGGCCGCCCTTGACCAGCTGCGCGTCGTCCCACAACAACCGATGGAAGGTGGTGCCCGGGCCCATTTCGTCGAGCCTGGAGACGCAGAGCTTGTGACGCAACAGCGATTTCGGCGTCATCAGGATCAACGGCTTGCGGAAGTCGCGGCGCATCTGGCGGCGCAGCACATGAAAATAGTTGGCCGGCGTGGAACAGTTGCAGACCTGCCAGTTGTCGTCGGCGGAATTCTGCAAATAGCGTTCCAGGCGCGCCGATGAATGCTCCGGCCCTTGGCCTTCGTAGCCGTGCGGCAGCAGCATGACCAGACCGCACATGCGCAGCCACTTCTGTTCGCCCGAGGAAATGAACTGGTCGATGATGACCTGCGCCCCGTTGGCAAAATCGCCGAACTGGGCCTCCCACAAGGTCAGGGTCTGCGGTTCGGCGAGCGAATAGCCGTATTCGAAGCCGAGCACGCCGAATTCGGACAACGGCGAGTTCAGGACCTCGAACGGCGCTTGGCCGAAGCGGATGTTGGCGAGCGGGGTGTGACGGTCCTCGTTCTCCTGGTCGATCAGCACGGAATGGCGCTGCGAGAAGGTGCCGCGTTCGCAATCCTCGCCCGACAGGCGCACCGGATGGCCTTCGACGACCAGGGTGCCGAAGGCAAGGGCCTCGGCCGTCGACCAGTCGATGCCCTCGCCGGTTTCGATCATCTTGGCCTTGGCGGCCAACTGGCGTTCGATCTTGGAGTGTGGGGTGAAGTTGCCCGGAAGCCGGGTCAGGCCGGCGCCGACTTCCTTGAGGAATTCGATGGAACAGCCGGTTTCGCCGCGCCGGGCGTCGCCGGAGGCGACAGCCATGCCGGCCCAGACGCCGTCCATCCAATCGGCCTTGTTGGGCTTGTAGCCCTTGGACGCCTCGAAGGCTTCATCCATGGTGGTGATGAAGCCCTGCATCTGCTTTTCGATTTCGTCCTCGGTCAGGACTTTTTCGTGGATCAGCTTGCGGGCGTAGATGTTCAGCGTCGTCGGATGCGTCTGGATGGTCTTGTACATCTTCGGCTGGGTGAACATCGGCTCGTCGCCTTCGTTATGGCCGTGGCGGCGATAACAGATCATGTCCACCACCACGTCCTTCTTGAAGCGTTGGCGGTATTCCGTGGCGATGCGCGACGTATGGACGACGGCTTCGACGTCGTCGGCGTTGACGTGGAAGATGGGCGCGGAAACGATCTTGGCCGCGTCGGAACAATAGGGCGACGAGCGGTGCTGCTTCGGATTGGTGGTGAAGCCGATCTGGTTGTTGATGATGATGTGGATGGTGCCGCCGGTCTGGTAGCCGCTCAGGTTGGACAGATCCAGGGTCTCCTGAATGATGCCCTGTCCCATGAAGGCGGCGTCCCCATGCAGCAGGATGCACATCACCTTTTCCATTTCCGGGTCGTTACGCTGGCGCTGCTTGGCCAGGGTCTTGCCCAGGCAGACCGTGTTGACACATTCCAGGTGCGACGGGTTGGCGGTCAGCGACAGGTGGATGGAGCGGCCGTCGAACACGCGGTCGGCCGACGCCCCCAGGTGGTATTTCACGTCGCCAGATCCGCCGACATCCTCCGGCTTGGAGGCCCCGCCCTGGAATTCGTTCAGGATGGCCTGGAACGGCTTCGACATGACGTTGGCGAGCACGTTGAGGCGCCCGCGGTGGGCCATGCCGAGAACGATTTCCTCCAAGCCCAGTTGGCTGCCGCGCTTGAAGATCTGTTCCATGGCCGGAACCAGGCTTTCCCCGCCGTCCAGGCCGAACCGCTTGGTGCCCGTGAATTTCTTGTCCAGGTAGCGCTCGAAGCCTTCCGTCTCGATCAGGCGGTTGAGAATCGCGCGCTTGCCTTCGTTGGTGAACGAGGTCTGATTGCGGATGCGCTCGATCCGTTCCTGCAGCCAGGATTTTTCCTCCGGGTCCTGGATGTGCATGAACTCAAGCCCGATGGACCCGCAATAGGTCTCCCTCAGGATTTGCATGATGGTGCGCAGCGTCGCCGTTTCCAGGCCCAGGACGTAGTTGATGAAGATTTCCCGGTCCCAGTCCTTGTCCGTGAAACCGTAGGTCGCCGGGTCCAGTTCCGAATGGGGCGCCGGTTCGGTCAGGCCGAGGGGGTCCAGATTGGCGTGCAGATGGCCGCGCACGCGGTAGGCGCGGATCAGCATCAATGCGCGCAGGGAATCGAGGGTCGCCTCGCGCACCTTGGCGGAACTCATGCGGTCTTGCGCCGGGTCCTGGTCGCGCCCGCGATCGTCGCGGCGGCGGCCCTGCTGGGCCGCGGTCAGGTGGTCGGTCAGGGGAACGACGTCGCCGTGGCCCAGGATCTTTTCGGATCGCGGCGCCCAGCTGGCGCCGTCCTGTTCCTTGGCGAATCCGCGGGCGTCGTCTTCCAGTCCCTTGAAGAAGTCCTGCCAGCGCAGATCCACGGATCCGGGATCGTCCATGTAGCGTTCATAGAGTTCCGCTACGTAGACCGTATTACCGGAGTAGAGAAATTGTGTCGGATCGAGATCGATTTCCGTCATGCGATAAGGCGCGAGCCCGGCGCACCCTCCCTGATATGGGGGCCGCGCCGGGTCGATCCCAGGCGCGGGTTACCCCTTGAACACCTTCATCATCGTTTCACCGAGGGCCGCCGGCGAATCCGATACGTGGATTCCAGCGGCCTTCATGGCGTCGATCTTATCTTCCGCACCACCTTTACCGCCAGAGATAATCGCACCGGCGTGGCCCATTCTGCGGCCCGGAGGGGCCGTGCGGCCAGCGATGAAGCCGACGACCGGCTTCTTGGTGCCCGAGGCTTTCAGGAACGCGGCGCCTTCTTCCTCGGCGGAGCCACCGATTTCACCGATCATCACGATGGCCTTGGTGGCGTCGTCCTCGACGAACATCTTAAGGCAGTCGACGAAGTTGGTGCCGTTGATGGGGTCGCCGCCGATGCCGATGCAGGTGGTCTGGCCCAGGCCGGGCTTGGTCGTCTGTGCAACGGCCTCGTAGGTCAGGGTGCCCGAGCGGGACACGATGCCGACCACGCCCGGTTTGTGGATGTGGCCGGGCATGATGCCGATCTTGCATTCGCCCGGCGTGATGACGCCCGGGCAGTTCGGCCCGATCAGGCGCGTCTTGGATCCCTGAAGGGCGCGCTTCACCGCCAGCATGTCCTTCACGGGGATGCCTTCGGTGATGCAGATGGCGAGTGGGATTTCGGCGTCGATGGCTTCCAGGATGGCGTCGGCCGCGAAGGGCGGCGGCACGTAGATCACGGAAGCGTCGGCGCCGGTGGCTTCGCGGGCGTCCTTCACCGTGTCGAACACGGGCAGGTCAAGGTGCTTGGAGCCGCCCTTGCCCGGCGTCACGCCGCCGACCATGTTGGTGCCGTAGGCGATCGCCTGTTCGGAATGGAAGGTGCCTTGCGCACCCGTGAAGCCCTGGCAGATGACCCGGGTGTTCTTGTTGACCAGAACCGACATGATTACGCGGCCTCCTTCACGGCTTGGACGATCTTGCGGGCGGCGTCGCCCAGGTCGTCGGCGGATTTGATGGGAAGCCCTGAATCGGCGAGGATCTGCTTGCCCTTTTCGACGTTGGTGCCTTCCAGGCGGACCACCAGGGGCACGCTCAAGCTGACTTCCTTGGCGGCCGCGACCACGCCCTCGGCGATGACGTCACAGCGCATGATGCCGCCGAAGATGTTGACCAGGATGCCTTCGACATTGGGATCGGACAGGATGATCTTGAAGGCCTCGGTGACGCGTTCCTTAGTCGCACCGCCGCCGACGTCCAGGAAGTTGGCGGGCGAGCCGCCTTCCAGTTGGATGATGTCCATGGTCGCCATGGCCAGGCCGGCGCCGTTGACCATGCAGCCGATTGAGCCGTCGAGCTTGATGTAGTTGAGCTCGTGCTTGGCGGCTTCCAGTTCGGTGGGGTCTTCTTCGTCTTCGTCGCGCAGTTCGGCCACGTCCTTGTGACGGAACAGCGCGTTGTCGTCGAAGTTCATCTTGGCGTCGAGCGCGATGACGTCGCCCGAGCCGGTGACGACCAGCGGGTTGATCTCGACCAGCGAGCAATCCAGGTCCATGAACGCCTTGTACAGCGCCAGCACGAACTTGACGCCGGACTTCACCTGGTTGCCTTCGAGGCCCAGGCCGAAGGCGACTTGCCGGGCGTGGAACGCCTGGATGCCGGTGGCCGGGTCGATGAACACCTTGATGATCTTTTCCGGGGTGTTGTGGGCAACGTCCTCGATGTCCATGCCGCCCTCGGTAGACGCCATGATGACGATGCGCGAGGAGTCGCGGTCGAGCAGCACCGACAGGTACAGCTCGCGGGCGATGTCGCAGCCTTCCTCGATGTAAAGGCGCTTCACTTCCTTGCCCTCGGGGCCGGTCTGCTTGGTGACCAGGACCTGGCCAAGCATTTCCGAAGCACTCGCCTTGACGTCGTCGACGGATTTGACGACGCGGACGCCGCCCTTGCCGCCTTCGTTGCCCTTGAACTTGCCGGCACCGCGGCCGCCCGCATGGATCTGGGACTTGACCACGAACACGGGTCCGCCCAATTCCTGGGCGGCCGAGACGGCCTCGTCGACGGTATAGGCGACCTTGCCTTTCGGCACGGCGACCCCGTATTTGGCGAGCAGCTGCTTGCCCTGGTACTCATGGATGTTCATTGCGTCCCCTCAAACTCCCAACTCTGCTGGTTAAGTTTCCCTGAAAAACCGGCCCGCGCCCGGGGGACGGGCGCGGGCGGTCGCTCATTACGACTTCGTCGGCGGCGTGGAAGCGGCCGCCGGTGCGGCGGCCTTCTTCTTCGCCGGTGTCTTGCGGGCCGCCGGCTTTTTCGCCGAAGCCTTCTTGGCGGGCGCCTTTTTCTTGGCCGGGGTCTTCTTGGCTGCGGCGGCAGCCTTCTTCATCAGGCGCTGGGTCACGGTGACCAGGCTCTTCACGGCCGCGACGGAGGCCTTGAACATGGCCTTCTCATCGGCATCCAGCTGAATCTCGACGATGCGCTCGACACCCCGGGCGCCGATCACCGTCGGCACGCCCACATACATGCCCTTGACCCCGTATTCGCCCGACAGATAGGCGGCGCAGGGCAGGACGCGCTTCTTGTCCTTCAGGTAGCTTTCGGCCATCTGGATGGCGGAAGACGCCGGCGCGTAGAACGCGGAGCCGGTCTTCAGGAGTGCGACGATCTCGCCGCCGCCCATGCGGGTGCGCTGGACGATGGCGTCAATCTTGGCCTGGGTCGTCCACTTCATCTTGATCAGGTCGGGAACGGGGATGCCGGCGACCGTGGAATAGCGCACCGACGGCACCATGGTGTCGCCGTGGCCACCCAGCACGAAGGCGGTGACGTCTTCGACGGAAACCTTGAATTCCTCGGCCAGGAAGGTGCGGAACCGCGCGCTGTCGAGTACGCCGGCCATGCCGACGACCTTGCGGTGCGGCAGGCCCGAGGCATCGCGCAGGACCTGAACCATGGCGTCCAGCGGGTTGGTGATGCAGATGACGAAGGCGTTCGGCGCGTACTTCTTGATGCCGGCACCCACGGACTGCATGACCGAGGTGTTGATGCCGATCAGGTCGTCGCGGCTCATGCCCGGCTTGCGGGCGACGCCGGCGGTGACGATGCAGACATCGGCGCCGCGGATGGCGGCGTAGCTGTTCGCGCCCTTCATGTTGGAATCGAAGCCTTCGACGGGGCCCGATTCAGCGATGTCCAGGGCCTTGCCCTGGGGAATGCCGTCGACGATGTCGAAAAGCACCACGTCGCCCAGTTCCTTGAGGCCGACCAGATGGGCCAGCGTGCCCCCGATGTTACCGGCGCCGATGAGCGCGATTTTGTTGCGTGCCATTTTTAAATCCCTTGCCGCGAGTCGTTTGTGGTGAAGCGATTTCCCGGATTCCGGATCAGGACAGCGGGATTGGCCCCGGAAGCCCCAAGAACCCCAAGAATCTCAAACTGTTCGTAGCGCGAAACAATCCCCAGGGCAACCGGGACTGGCTGCCCACCCCTTGACGTCACAATCTGGTATACAATATCCCACAGCAAATTATTCTCGGCAAGCCTCTTCCCGCCGGGGGATGAAAAAAAATCTTCCTCGGCCCGGTCTTCCGGCGATGGCTGTCCCCGCGTCCGGCGCCGTCTCAGCCGCTTCCGTATCAAGATGACAAGCTCTATGGTCGCGCCATGACAGAGACCGCGCCTTCGGACAACACGGCCCGCTTTACCGGCCTGGCCGAAACCTACGAGAAATTTCGCCCGAGCTATCCGGCGGAAGCCCTCTCCGCCGTGCGGGACTATTGGGCTGAAACGTCCGGCGTGCCCCGCCTGCTCGCCGATATCGGCGGCGGCACCGGCATCTCGACCCGGGCCATGATGGCCGCGCTGGCGGCGGGCGGCGGCGGCGAGGCTTGGACCGCCCGGGTGGTCGAACCCAACGACGACATGCGGGCCCAGGCGTCGGCGGCGCTGGCCGATCGGCCGGACGTTTCGGTGGTGAAAGGGGAGGCCGAGGCCCTGCCGTTCGACGACGGCGACGTCGGGTTGCTGATGGCGGCGCAGGCGGCCCATTGGTTCGACCGCCCGCGGTTCTACACCGATGCCGCGCGGGTGCTGGCGCCCGGTGGCGTCATGGTGATCCTCTACAATAATCGCGATCTGTACGGCGATCCCCTGATGGCGACGTTCGAGACCGAGGTCGAAACCTCCGTCGAAGGCTACTGGCGCAACTACCGCAGCTGGGATTTGATGGCGGAACTGCATGCCCTCGACTGGGCGCGGGACGTGACCGAGATCGTCCATCCCTGGACCTGGCGGCTGACGCCCGACGGCTTCGCCGGGCTGATGCTGTCGCGCTCCAAGATGACGCCCTACAAGGAACGGCATGGTGAGGCGGCGGCCCGCGCGACGATCTTCGACCTCGCCCATCGCTTCGCCGACGCCGAGGGCATGGTCGGCGTGTGCTACAACACGCAGGCGGCCTGCGTTCGGCGTTAGTCGGATTTAATCTGCGAGGTCGAGGCCGATATCGACGGCGGGGGCACTCTGCGTGATGCCGCCGACGGAGATGTAATTGACCCCCGTTTCGGCGATCGCCCGGATGGTGTCGAGCTTGACGCCGCCGGATGCTTCCAGCGGCACCCGCCCGGCGACCCAGGCCACGGCCTCGCGCAGCACGGGCGGCGGCATGTTGTCGAGCAAAAGCGAATCCGCTCCGGCCTCGACCGCTTCGCGGACCTGGTCCAGGGTGTCGCATTCGCAGCGCACCTCAAGCCCCGTGTTCGCGGCCTTGGCCCGCGTCACCGCCTCGCCGACGGAGCCGCCGCAGACCGCGACATGGTTGTCCTTGATCAGGATGCCGTCATCCAGGCGCATGCGGTGGTTGGTGCCGCCGCCGGCGCGCACGGCGTATTTCGACAGGCCCCGAAGGCCCGGAATGGTCTTCCGCGTGTCGAGCAGCACCGCCCCCGTACCGTCGATGGCGTCGACGTACCGGCGGGTTACGGTCGCGATGCCGGACAGCTTCTGCAACAGGTTCAAGGCCGTGCGCTCCGCCGACAGCAAACCCTGGGCCGTGCCGGTGAGGCGCGCCAGATGAGTGCCCTTGGCGACGCGGTCGCCGTCGGCCACGAAGACCTCGACCTCGGCCTCGGGGGCAAGGCGGCGGAACACCTCCAGCGCCACCGGCATGCCGCAGACGACGATGTCCTGACGGGTGTTGAGGTCGAGGGTCAGCTGCGTGCCGGCGGGCACCGTGGCGCGCGTCGTCACGTCGCCCTCGCCGATATCCTCGGTCAGCGCGGCATCGACGGCGGCCTTGATGTCGGCCGGATCGGGGGGGGCGAAGGTCATCTGCTTTAAGCTGGAAAGGGCGGGGGCGGGCGGCGCGGCGATCAGGCCGCGGCCTTGCCCTTGCCGCTCTGGCCTTTGGTGTTCTTCTGGGCCTTGGCCGGGGGCGACATTTCCAGCATCTTTTCAAGCGGCCTCAACGCCTTGAGACGCAGGTTCTCGTCGATTTCCACCCGCGGCGCCTCGTTGACCATGGACAGGTACAATTTTTCCAGGGTGTTCAGCTCCATATAGGGGCAGTTGGCGCAGTTGCAGGTGCCGTCCGCACCGGGGGCGGCCAGGAAGGTCTTGCCGGGGGCCGACTTCTGCATCTGGTGGAAGATGTGCTGTTCCGTGGCGACGATCACCGTGTCGGCGGGATGGTCGACCACGTAGTCGAGGATCGAGCGGGTCGAGCCGACATGGTCTGCGTGCTTCAGGATTCCCTCGTGGCATTCCGGATGGGCGGCGACGGGGGCGTCCGGGTGGCGCGCCTTCAGCTTGACCAGCTCCCGTTCCGAGAACATGTCGTGGACCACGCAGGCGCCGTCCCAGAAGATCATGTCACGGCCCGTCTGGCGCTGGATATAGGCACCCAGGTGCTTGTCCGGCGCGAACAGGATCGGCCGGTCGGCCGGCAGGTTGCGCACGATGTGTTCGGCGTTGGACGAGGTCACGATGACGTCCGACAGGGCCTTCACCCGGGCCGATGAATTGATG
The DNA here is from genome assembly GCA_963976055.1 of uncultured Alphaproteobacteria bacterium. Lineage (GTDB taxonomy): Bacteria > Pseudomonadota > Alphaproteobacteria > Rhodospirillales > Casp-alpha2 > UBA1479. The sequence continues at coordinate 188,805 of CAXBJB010000005.1, read as the reverse complement.
TAGGTGACCACGATATGGTCCGGGTGCTGGGCCACGAACCTGGCGAAGTCGTCCGGCGGGCAGCTTTCCTCAAGCGAGCAGCCGGCGTTCAGGTCGGGCAGCACGACGGTCTTGGTCGGGCTCAGGATCTTGGCGACCTCGGCCATGAAGCGCACGCCGCAGAACACGATCATGTCGGCTTCCGTGGCCGCCGCCTTGCGCGACAGGTCGAGGCTGTCGCCCACGAAATCGGCCAGATCCTGGATTTCCGGGTCCTGATAGTAGTGCGCCAGGATGACGGCGTTCTTTTCCTTGCGCAGGCGGTCGATCTCCGCCCACAGGTCGATGCTCGGGTCGACGTCCGTCCACGAGGTTGCCTCGGGGCCCGCCGGGATCACCGTATCGGGCACGATCAATGGGGTCATATCGGCGGCCATTGCCTGAAAGCTCCTTGAAACGTCTTCCCTCGACCGACGGCATCGCGGCCAGCCTCAGAGGGTGTCTCTGAACCCTAATATAGGTTCAGACCTTAAGAAAACCAGAACAAGGTTCCGGGTCAATCTGTATTTTTCAATCGCATGACACCTGTGCCTGGACGGCACGGGTGGTAATTCGCCCTAGACGCCGCCGCCGTGGGGCTGGGCGATGTACTCGGGCGACTGCATTTCGATCAGGCGCGAGACCGTGCGTTCGAACTCGAACGCGCCGTCGCCTTGCGTGTAAAGTTCCGTTGGCGGCGCGTCGGCGGCGCAGACGAAATTGACTCTGGCGTCGTACAGCGCATCGATCAGGGTCACGAAGCGCTTGGCCTGATCGCGCTTTTCCGGGCCCAGCTTGGGCACTCCGTTCATCACCACGGAATGAAATTTTTCCGCGATCGCCAGATAATCGCCGGCCCCCAGCGGCCGCGCGCAGAGGTCCGAAAACGTGGTGAAGGCGACGCCCTCGGCGGCCAGTGGAATGTCGATCGACCGGCCGTTGACGGCCAGCGTCACCGCCCGCGGCTCCATGCCCACGGTCAGCTCGCGGAAGGCCTTTTCAAGCTTTTTGTCCGCCTCGGCCGAATTGGGGGTGATGTAGATGTCCAGTTCTTGCAGCCGCTGCAGGCGGTAATCGGTGCCGGAATCCAGCTCGATCACCTCCATCTTCTCGATGAACGTCTCGATGAACGGCATGAAGCGTTCGCGCTGCAATCCATCCTTGTACAGGTCCCGGGGATGGCGGTTCGAGGTCGCGACCACGACCACGCCCTGTTCGAACAGGGTTTCGAACAGGCGGCCCAGGATCATGGCGTCGGCGATGTCGGTGACGTGAAATTCGTCGAACGCAAGCAGCCAGGCCTGGTCGACGATGACCCGCGCCAGGGCCGGCAGGGGGTCCTTTTCCTCGCCGACCTTGCCCGCCTTCTGGGCCTCGCGGAAGGCGTGGATGCGGCGGTGGACTTCCTGCATGAAGGCGTGGAAATGGACGTGTTTCTTGGCTTCGACCGGGGTGTGTTCGAAGAACAGGTCCATCAACATGGTCTTGCCGCGCCCGACGCCGCCCCACATGTAGATGCCCTTGGGCGCCGGCTGCTTGCGTCCGCCCAAGCCTAGGCGCGCCGCCCAGCCGGAGCGGCCCATCTGGGTGCCGTACCCTTGCAGCCGTTCGGACAGATCCTGCAGGCGCCCGATGGCATGGGCCTGGGCAGGGTCGGGGCGCACGTCGCCGTTCCTGATCAGCGCGTCATAGGCTTCCTGCGGGGTGCGGGTGATCGACAGTTGCGGTCACCTTTCATGTCTTCGGGAATTGGGCGGGGACGCCGGGGCGGAAGATCAGTTTCCCGCTGCGGCGATCTGGTTGTCCTTGGGCTTGGTGGGGCCGGACGCGGACCCGCCCGAGGTGGCGCCGGGGGCTGACGGCGGCGTGCCCGCCGGGGTCTTCGGCGCGGGGCCGAACAGGGCCTCCATCTCGCGGCGGAACTGATAGGTGGTGTCCGTCCGGTCCTGGTCGACGTCGTCCCAGGTCACGATGGCGCCCTGCTTGATCGGGCGCTTCAATTTGATCTTCTGCGCCAGGCCGATGGGCAGAGCCTTGGTGCGCAGGCTGTCGGCGGCGGGCATCAGCTTGCCCCAGACGGTAAACCCGCCTTCACCGTCCAACTCCTCGCCGGCGCGCAGGTCGCGTTTGGCGCAGGCCGCGACGTCGCCGACGAACCGGGTCGAGGCCCCGGTTGGCTGTTTCAGCAGCGCCGCATAGGCGACGGACACGCCCAACTCCAACCCGATCAGGTGATAGGGCCGCCACAGGGCGGAATAGCCGCCGCCGGCGTCGGTGATCATGCCGTAGTCGGAGAAGCACCGCTTGACGTAGTCGGTCGGGGCTTCGAACACCACGTAGACGCCCCAGCGCAGGTCGTTCTTCAGGTCTTCGCCCGAGCGTTCGCGGCTTGAAATCACTTCGACCTGGCCCTTGTGGTGCAACTGGCCGCCGGCCTCTTTCGGAATCAGGGTCGAGGCCAGCTCATGCACCGGCACGGCCGGAAAGTCGAGCCCATGGGGGGCGGGTGTCAGGCCCGTGGCGTTGGCGACGGCGGCCATTTCGATGCCCGACTTGGTGCCGTCGAGGAAGGAATTGAACATCTTGGCGTTCATGCCGCTTTCCTTGGCGCGCTCGGCGGTCAGCCCGTAATGGGCCCAGACCGTGTCCGGCGTCGAGGCATGGAATTCAGGCATGTACAGCGTGCCCTTGCCGGCGGCGACGACCTCGAGCCCGATGGTGCGGGCCCAGTCGACCTGCTGGCAGATCAGCGACGGCTGATCGCCGTAGGCCATGGAGTAGACGACCTCCATCTCGGCCGCCTTTTGGGCCAGAAGCGGGCCGGCCAGTACGTCGGCCTCGACATTGACCATGACCACGTGGCGGCCGCGATTGAACGCGGCGAGGGCATGCTTGATGCCGACCTCGGGGATGCCCGTGGCCTCGACGACGACTTCCAGGCCGCCGTGTTCGATCAGCGACAGGGCGTCGTCGGTGACGAAGGTCATGCCTTTGTTAAGCGCCTTGGCGGCGGAATGACGGGTGATCCGTTCCTTCGGCCAGCCCGTGTTCAACAAGGCCTTTTCCGCCGTCGCGGGGTTCAGGTCGGCGACGCCGACGACATGGAAGCCCGGATGATGCAGGGCCTGGCTGAGGAACATGGAGCCGAACTTGCCGGCGCCGATCACGCCGACGCGCACGGGGTTTCCCGCATCGGCGCGCGCGTGCAGAAGCGAATTAAGGTTCATCCGTTCCCTTTCCCTGGATCCGTTCGCCGGACCCGTTCCCAGGCACCACTTCCCAGGTTGGCGGCCGGCCCTGGTGCGGCTGGGCGCGGCGCGTCCCCCCGGGGATCACAATTCCGTGGCCCTGCTGGCCGCCCGGGGGAAAAGGCACCATACTACAACCGCATCCCAATTCGGAACGGGAAACAGGCCCGGCGCCGGATTCCCCCGGCCGTCCATCGCATGATCCAGGACCAAGGCATGACCGCGCTCAACGACTTCATTTCGGCCCATGAGCCCCTGCTGCGGCTGGGCTGTTTCGCGGGCATGCTGATCGCCATGGCGGCGGCGGAAGCCCTGTGGCCGCGCCGCCCGGATATGGGCCGGGCACAGCGCTGGCCGCGCAACGCGGCCCTGGTTGTGGTCGACACCCTGGCCGTGCGTGCCGTGGCCTGGGCGCTGCCCGCGTTCCTGCCCGTGGCGGCGGCGGTGCTGGCGGCGGACCGGGGCTGGGGGCTGTTTCCCTTTCTTGGGCTGGACGGCTGGGCGGCCTTCGGACTGGCGCTGATCTTGTTCGATCTCGCCATCTACGGACAGCACGTGGCGGTCCACCACATTCCGGTGCTGTGGCGCCTGCACCGGGTCCACCATTCGGACATGGCCATCGATACGACCACCGGCGTGCGCTTTCACCCGCTGGAGATATTGTTGTCCATCGTGATTAAGGTCGCCCTGGTCCTGGCCCTGGGCGCCCCGGCGGCGGCCGTGGTGGTGTTCGAGGTCGCGCTCAACGCGACGTCCCTGTTCAATCACGCCAACCTGCGCCTGCCTTTGGGGGTCGACGCCGCCCTGCGCCGGGTGCTCGTGACGCCGGACATGCACCGGGTCCACCATTCCGTCCACCGGGACGAGACGGATTCGAACTTCGGTTTCAACCTGTCGGTCTGGGACCGTCTGTTCGGCACTTACCGGGCCCAGCCCCGCGACGGCCACGACGCCATGGTGATCGGCGTCGGCGATTTTCGCGATCCGGCGCGGTTGCGCCTCGCCGACCTGCTGGTTCAGCCGTTCCGTACCCCTAAAGCCTAAAGCCGGTCCTTGTTGGCCTTGGCGACGATCGCGGCGACCGCGCCGTCGACGGGACGGCCGGTCGCCTTCAGGCCGTCGATGGCGCCCGCAACGTCCTCCGGTTTGCGGTTCTGGCTCATCTTGCGCTTGCCTTCCAGGCGCTCGATCCGCATTTCGAAGGCGACGATGCCCTTCAACTGCGCCGCGACGAAATCGGCGGGCAGGTTGCGGGGCGACCAGGCGCGGGCGTCGGTGCCTTCGTACTGGCCCGTCAGCGACGCCAGCCGCGCGATGACGGCCTCCGGGTCGTCCATTACCTTGGGCCTGCCATAGGCATGGACGGCTTCATAGTTCCAGGTCGGCACGGACTTCTCGGTCGCGTACCAGGTCGGCGAGATATAGCTGTGCGGGCCGCCGAACACGGCCAGGGCCTCGGCCGTGCCGTCGAATGCCCGCCATTGGTCGTTGGCCTTGGCCAAGTGCCCCCACAACAAACCGAATTCCCCGTCGTCGATCAGGTGCAGCGGCACATGGCTTGCGGTCATGCCCTGGGCCCCCGCCGTCACCAGGACGGCGAAGCCGTTGGCGCGGATGATGCCGCGCATGTCGTCGGCGTCGTCGATGTCGAACATCTTGGGGCGATACATGGCCGTGGTCCTTGAATTATGCCGGGGCGCGGCCGGTGCCGCGCCGGGATTCCGTTTAGGCCGGGAACAGGCCCCCATGAAAGGACCATTTCCACCAAATGAAAAGGGCCGCTTTGTCCGTTGCCCGGGCCGGGGCCACCGCTTAGGTTGCCAGGAGGCAGAGGGGGCAGCCCGTTCAATGGCGGATGGGCCCGCCCGGACCACGGAGGGACCGATGGACGAAGAACATTTCAACATGCAGATCAGGAAATTCCTGAAACAGGTCGGCGTGACCAGCCAGCGCGAGATTGAGGGCGCCGTGCGCGCCGCCCTGGCGTCCGGCAAACTGGCCCAGGACGGCGGTGTGACCGCTAAGGTGACCCTGAGCATCCCCGAACTGGGCATCAGCCACGACATCACCAGCGACATCACGCTGGAGCCCGAGGACCCGCAGGGCACGCCGTCCTACGACTGATCCAGGATGTGCGCCACACAGCAAAAAGCCCGCCGTGAGACGGGCTTTTCGTTGGCGAAATAGGATGAAGTCTACTGCCGCGCCGCGATCGACTTCTTGATTTCGGCGATCGCCAGGCCCGGGTTCAGGTGCTTCGGGCAAGTGTTGGTGCAGTTCATGATGGTGTGGCAGCGGTACAGGCGGTACGGGTCGTTCAGGTTGTCGAGCCGCTTGCCCGTGGCCTCATCGCGGCTGTCGGCGATCCAGCGATAGCTTTGCAGCAGGATGGCCGGGCCGAGGTAGCGGTCGCCGTTCCACCAATAGCTCGGGCAGCTGGTCTGGCAGCAGAAGCACAGGATGCATTCCCACAGGCCGTCTAGCTTCTCGCGCTCTTCCGGGCTTTGCAGGCGTTCGCGGGTCGGCGCCGGGGTGTCGGCCTGCAGCCAGGGTTCGATGGATTTCAGCTGCGCATAGGGCACGTTGAGGTCGGGCACCAAATCCTTGACCACCGGCATGTGGGGTAGGGGATAGATCTTCACGTCACCCTTGATGTCCTCGATGGCCTTGGTGCAGGCCAGGGTGTTGGTGCCGTCGATGTTGAAGGCGCAGGACCCGCAGACCCCCTCGCGGCAGGACCGGCGGAAGGTCAGGGTCGAATCCATCTCGTTCTTGATCTTGATCAGGGCGTCGAGAACCATCGGCCCGCAACGGTCGAGATCGACCTCGTAGGTGTCGACCCTGGGCAGGTCGTCCGTGTCCGGGTCCCAGCGGTAAACCTTGAACTTGCGGATGTTGGTCGCGTCGGGGGCGGCCTTGACGGTCTTGCCCTCGGTGATGCGCGAGTTGGCGGGAAGGTTGAATTCGACCATTTTGTTTTCCTCGGTCTCGCCTTCTTAAGGTCTCAACATTGCTTTGCGCAAAGCCACTTTCGCTTCGCTCAGGTTTTGCGACTAGTACACCCGAGCCTTGGGCTCGATGTACTGGACCTCGTCCGTCAGGGTCCAGGTATGGACCGGCCGGTAGTCGAGACGCACGGACCCGTCCTCATTAACCCAGGCGAGCGTGTGCTTCATCCAGTTGGCGTCGTCGCGGTCGGGGAAATCCTCGTGCGCCTGGGCACCGCGGCTTTCGTGGCGGGCTTCGGCGGAATGGATCGTCGCCTTGGCGCAGATCAGAAGGTTTTCCAGTTCCAGGGCTTCGACCAGGTCCGAGTTCCAGATCATGGAGCGGTCCTCGATGCGCATGTCGTCCTTGGACTTCCACACCTGGTCCATCTTCTCGCAGCCTTCCTTAAGCGTCTTCGAGGTGCGGTAGACGGCGGCGTCGTTCTGCATGGTGCGCTGCATGGCATCACGGATTTCGGCGACCTTGGTGCCGCCCGAGGAATGGCGGATGCGGTCGAGGCGCTCCAGCGCCTTGTCCGTGCAGCCCGAGCGGTAGGGACGCAGCGGCGCGCCCGGCTTGATGATCTCGGCGGCGCGGATGCCGGCGGCGCGGCCGAACACGATAAGGTCGAGCAGCGAATTGGTGCCCAGCCGGTTGGCCCCGTGCACCGACGCGCAGGCGCATTCGCCGACGGCCATGATGCCGGGGCTGACCGCGTCGGGATCGTCGTCCGTCGGGTTCAGGGCTTCGGTCATGTAGTTGGTCGGGATGCCGCCCATGTTGTAGTGCACGGTCGGCAGCACGGGGATCGGCTCCTTCGTGGCATCGACGCCGGAGAAGATCTTGGCCGTCTCGGTGATGCCCGGCAGGCGCTTCATCAGCGTGTCGGCCCCCAGGTGTTCCAGATGCAGCATGATGTGGTCGCTGCTGTCGCCGATGCCGCGGCCTTCGCGGATTTCCATGGTCATGGCGCGGCTGACGACGTCGCGGGACGCCAGGTCCTTGGCCGTCGGCGCGTAGCGTTCCATGAAACGCTCGCCCTCGGAATTGGTCAGGTAGCCGCCTTCGCCGCGCGCCCCCTCGGTAATCAGGCAGCCGGCGCCGTAAATGCCGGTCGGGTGGAACTGCACGAATTCGTGGTCTTCCAGCGGCAGGCCGGCGCGCGCGAACATGGCGTTGCCGTCGCCCGTGCAGGTATGGGCCGAGGTGCAGGAGAAATAGGCCCGGCCGTAGCCGCCCGTCGCCATCACGGTCTGGTGGGCGCGGAAGGTGTGGATGGTGCCGTCGTCCAGGTTCCAGGCGACGACGCCTTCGCACACGCCGTCGTCGCTCATGATCAGGTCGAGGGCGAAATATTCGACGAAGAATTCCGCATTATGGGCCAGGGACTGCTGATACAGGGTATGCAGCATGGCATGGCCCGTGCGGTCGGCGGCGGCGCAGGCGCGGCGCACCGGGGCTTCGCCGAAGTTGCGCATGTGGCCGCCGAACGGGCGCTGATAGATGCGCCCGTCGTCGGTGCGGGAAAACGGCATGCCGAAGTGTTCCATTTCGATCACCGCCGGCACGGCCTCGCGGCACATGTATTCGATGGCGTCCTGGTCGCCCAGCCAGTCGGCGCCCTTCACCGTATCGTACATGTGCCATTCCCAATGGTCTTCATCCAGGTTGCCGAGCGCCGCCGACACGCCGCCCTGGGCCGCCACGGTGTGGGATCGGGTCGGGAACACCTTGGTGATGCAGGCGGTCTTCAGACCCGCCGCCGCCATGCCCAGCGTCGCCCGCAATCCGGCGCCGCCGGCGCCCAGCACGACGACGTCGTATTTGTGATCGATGAGTTCGTAGGCCTTGGACATTTGCGAATCAGCTCCCGAAAGTCAGCTTGAGAACGGCGAAGATGTTGAGCACACCCAGTAATACGGCGCCGAGCTTAATAAGGATCAGTGAAACGGTTTTTGCACTTTCGGAATGGACGTAATCCTCGATCACGACCTGCAGGCCGAGCTGCGCGTGGTGCATGCCGGCGACGATCAGCAGGATCAGCAGGACCGCGTTCTGTCCCGTGCCCATCCAGGTCTTGATGACCGCAAGGTCGGCGCCGAGAAGCCCGGACATGGCCCAGACGAACCACAGGGTCAGCGGCACCAGGGCGATGCCGGTCAGGCGCTGGGCCCACCAATGGGCGACGCCTTCGTGGGCAGCACCCAGGCCGCGCACGCGGCTGAGGGGGGATCGCATTTCCATGGGCTTAGCCTCCGATCACGAAGTAGGCGCAACCGAGCGTCGCCGCCGTCATGACAACCGCGAACAGCACGACCAGCATGCCCGTGCGCCGGACCGACGGCAGGTCGAAGCCGGCCCCCGCGTCCCACATCAGGTGCCGGATGCCGTTGCCCAGATGATAATAGAGAGAGAACAAAAGCCCCCAGAGAACCACTTGGCCGACCCAGGACCCGATCACCGCCTGGGCGGTGGCGAAGGCGTCGGCACCGTAGGTCGCGGCCGTCAGCCAATAGGTCAGGATCAGGATGCCCCCTGCCAGGGCGATGCCGGTCATGCGATGCGTGATCGACAGTACGGAAGTGATTTGCGGCCGGTAGACCTGCAGATGGGGCGACAGGGGCCGTTCACGACGCGCCATGGGAGAACCTCGCCTAGTGATGAATCCGCGGCAAACCTAACGCCTATTTCGCAATTGCGCAAACGTCTGATGGCGATTGGATATGTCACGATTTCAGATACTTATGGTATATGGTCTTTTGTATCCCACAATAAATCCCGCGGATGTTCATCCACCCGGACGCAGATTGTGTCGGCGCGGTTTTGGCGGCGGCGATATGGTGGTTTCATAACCTTTCAACGGGTTAGGCGGAATGTCCCTGATCCCCTGGGGAAAACCTGTGGATGGAATGTGGGAAGGTGCGGGAGTTATGCACAACTTTCGCCGCTAATCCCCAGGTTTCCGCGTTGCCGCCACACATATGCCAAGACCATGATGTTGCGCGCTTTGAAAGGCGTCGCCATGGTCCCCGCCGTCCGGTTGGGGCCACCCGAAAGAACGCCGAAGCTTCGCTTCGTCGATCCGGAGGGAGGGAGAGCCGGTATCAGCCGCAGTCCGGCATCCCGCCGTAGGGCCCAGGCCCGGAGCATGTTTTCGGACACGCCCCGGTCGCAAGTCCAAAGACCCATCGTCCCGGGGTTCGATCTCTGCCCAGGGTGCGGCCGCGGGAGGAAGGGTTTCAAAGGCGGATAGGCGTCTTTCATAAGCGTGGAGCCTGGCCGGCTCCAAGAGAGGTGTCAGGTGTGTCGCTTGTCGGCACGAGATGTAGGTGTCCCAGGACCTGCATCCCTGACGCCTCTTCTTATGGGATAAGCCTTCCCCTTGTTTTGCGCCGACAAAAAAATTGGTCTAAACAAATGGGGCAGACGTCCGTCTGTGCAACCGTCCCGCCCGCCAAGGAGCACCCATGGTGTCACGTGACCAGTTCCGGCGTGTCGTTTGGCCGCTTGCCGTGGCCGAAACCCTTTTGTGGGCGGGCTTCTATTACATCTTTCCCGCCCTTCTGGCCGTCTGGGAACGGGAATTCCCCTGGTCCAAGGTCGAGATCGCGGGCGCCCTGACGGTGGCGTTGCTGGCATCGGCCTTTCTCGCTCCCATCGCCGGGCGCATCATCGACCGTGGACGCGGTCGGGTCCTGTTCATCGGCTCGGCGCTGACCGGCGCGCTGTTGCTGGTCGCTCTGTCGCGGGTGACCGAGCTGTGGCATTTCTATGCTGTCTGGACCGGCCTCGGCGTGATCATGGCCGGCTGCCTGTATGAACCCTGCTTCGCGATCCTGACCCGGATCATGGGCGACCGGTCGCGCCAGGCGATCACCGTCGTTACCCTGGTGGCCGGCCTGGCAGGGACCGTCGCCTTTCCCAGCGTCCACACGCTGGAGGCCGTGATCGGCTGGCGCAACGTGGTCCTGGTGTTCGCGGCCCTGGCTGCCTTCGTCTGCGTGCCTCTGCTTTTGTTCGGCCTTGCCCACCACGGGCCGGAAACCCAGGCGCCGCCGGAACCGGTGGCCACCAACACCGGCAAGCCGGTGAGCCTCAGCCGGTCATGGGTGTTCTGGTTCCTCGCGATTTCCTTTGCCATGATGGCGTTGAACAACGGTGCTATCATTGCACACATGCTGCCCATGCTGGCCGAACGCGGTGTCGGCACCGAGGCGGCGGTGCTGGCGGCGTCCATGATCGGTCCGATGCAGGTCGCCGGTCGGCTGGCCGTGTTGGCGGTTCAGCGCCATATCAGTGCGCCGCCCATCGCGGCGGTCAGCCTGCTCGCCATGTCACTCGCGTCCGTCGCGTTGTTGGGGGCCCATGCCGTACCGGGCCTGCTGGTACTGTTCGTGCTGTGCCAGGGGGCGGGCAACGGCGTGATGAGCATTACCCGCCCGGTCATCGTCGCCGATTTGATGGGCCGACGCCGCTACGGCGTCATCGCCGGGCTGCTGGCCATGCCCTACCTGGGCCTGTTCGCCCTGGCGCCCGGCCTTGCCGGCGTGGTCTGGACCGTCGCCGGATACGACGGCGTTCTGATCATGACCTGCGCGGCCGGGGTTCTCGGCGCCATGGCCCTGATGGCCGCCGCTCGCTGCCGCGCCGGGCAGGACCGCCGTGCGGAAAAGGAAACGGGCCCCGATTGACGGGGCCCGCTGGGTATTCCTTGAACGGAAGCCTTGGAATTAGAAGGCCACGTAAGCCCCGGTCATGATCGAGTGGATGGCATCGAAGTCGGTGCCGCTGCGATCGAGCGTGTGATAGCGGTAGGCGACATAGACGCTGGAGCCGGTGCCCTCGATTTCCTGCACCGCTTGGGCGCCGAAGGTGTCGAGGGTGTCGCCGTTCTGTGCCGAATCCTCGAACCGCCCGACGTCGACGGCGAAGGCGGTCGGGCCGAAGGTGTTGAGCTTCGCCTGATAACCGATCTTGCCGTAATAGAATTTCGGATCGTCGCGGCCCTGGGTGGCGGATGACTTGGTCCCCGCGGCCAGCGTCAGGCTGAAGCCGCTCGGCACAAGCGCCGAAATCGAGCCCGAAACCCCGTCCGTGAAGGCGGCCGTATTGCCTGATCCATTGTACCAGCCAGCCGCGGCTTCGACGGCGATGCCCGAGACCTCGCCGGAATAGTACAGGGCGGCGTCGATGATGCCATTGCCCAACAGGCTCGTGGACAAGTGGAAGCCGTTGATCTCGGGCGAATCGTAGCGGATGCGGTCGGCCACATTGAGGCCGTCGAGATTGTCCGCCGAGGCGCCGATCGTCGCCGTCGAGCGGGCCCCCGTGGCCGAGGTGACGAAGGCGAAGCCGCCGGCCACGTCGCCGACCGATGAATAGCCCGCGACGCCGGTCCCGGACAGGTCCGTTTCGGAAATGCCGTTGGTCGCCGTATCGCCCTGACCCAGCCACAAGGTGCCAAGCCGTTTATGGGTGAAATAGACTTCGGCGGCCTCTTCCTCGAAGCTGCCGGCACCTGCGGATTCCACAGTGGCGCTCATCTCGTTCGATGGGTTGGAGCGCATCAGCATGATGAACTGCGTGCCCACCGACCAGTCTTCGTTGATCATGCCGTCGGCGTTGAGGAACATCCGCGTCGAATCGTTCTCGTTGTCGACATGGCGGTACATGCTTTCCTCGCCGTCATTGACGTAAAGGAATGCGCGGTTCAGCTGCCCGCCGACCGTCAGTTCCACAGGGCTGTTGTTCTTGATCGAGCCCGCGGAAGCCGGTCCGGCCGCAAGGCCCAAGCCGGCTATCAGCGCCGTTGAGGCAAGCAGAACGGTTGTGAAGCGTTTTTTTGTGTTCGTCATGGTAACCCCTTTTGGTATTCGGTCCGCAATGATGCAGTACCCCCGTTGCGAATCGTTCTTATCATTAAGCGTGCTCGCATAGCTAATAATAATTATCATTAGCGTCATAGGGTAATTATGTTATGTTATAACATAATTCTCAGCAACCCCAATTTTATGAAAGCCACAGGAAGCCCGCATCCGATGCCGGCTGCGCCGGATCACCCGCCCCGGACTTCCGCCAGGAAGGCGGTGACCGAACTCTTCAACTGGGCGGACTGCGAGGACAGGTCGGCGGCGGCTTCCTGAATCTGTCGGGAGACGTCCGCGGTTTCGGAAACGGCGACCGTGACACCCTGAATGTTCGACGAAACGTCACGGGTGCCGGCCGAAGCCTGCTCGACGTTGCGGGCGATCTCGGCTGTTGCCGCACCTTGCTGTTCGACGGCGGCGGCGACCGAGGCCGTGATTTCGTTCATCCGGCCGATGGTCGTGCTGATGCCGGAGATGGCGGTGGCGGATTCACGGGTGGCGTTCTGAATGCCGGCGATCTGCTGGCCGATTTCCTCCGTCGCCTTGGCCGTCTGGTTGGCCAGATTCTTGACCTCCGAGGCGACCACGGCGAAGCCCTTGCCGGCGTCGCCGGCGCGCGCCGCCTCGATGGTCGCGTTAAGCGCCAGAAGGTTGGTCTGCTCCGCGATATCCGTGATCAGATTGACGACCTCGCCGATCCGGTTGGCGGCGTCGGTCAGGCTCTGCACCCGGACCGTGGTCTGTTCGATCTCGGTCACGGCGTCCGATGCGATGCGGGTCGAATCGGAGACCTGGCGGGAAATTTCCTGGATCGACGAGGACAGTTCCTCGGCCGCCGAAGCGACCGTCTGGACGTTGGCGGCGGCCTGTTCCGAGGCGGCGGCGACGGTCGATGCCTGACTGCCGGCCTGATCGGCGGCGGCGGCCATGGTTTCGGACGATGCGCTGAGATTGTCCGCGGCGTCGCCGACGTGCGAGACCACGCCGCCGACGCTGGATTCAAACTGGGCGGCCAGTTTTTCCATGGTTTCCTTGCGCTCGCGCAGGTTGGCGGCTTCCATCTCCTTCTGCCGCGCTTCCAGTTTACTGGCTTCGTCCAGGCCGGCCCGCAGTTCACCCAATGCGCGCCCAACCGGGCCGAACTCATCCTTGCGCGACGGGGACAGGGACAGGCTGTCCCCGTTGCCGCGGTCGGCGACGATGTCGAGATCGTTCAGAAGCTTGTCGATCGGCTCGCGGATGACCCTGAACAGGTAGAACGCCAGGATGATCGCGACCGCGAGGGCCAGGCCCGCCGCGACGAAGAAGGCGTTGACGATGCCCTTTGTGTCTTCGGTGATCTGATTCATTTCCCGGTTGAGATCGACGGCCGCGTCACGGGCGAATTTCTCAATCTGCGTGTTAATTTGATCGACGGCCGCGGTCATGGCACCGGCGGCCTTGTCGAAATTGCCCATCAACTTGTTACCGCTCTCCGCACCCTCGGCGATATAGGCCTTGGCCATCGTTTCTCCCTGCTGGAAATAGGCGGGCATGGCAGCTTCCGCAGCTTCGATGGCCTTGAGGATGCTGACCAGTTCAAGATCCCGCGCAATAGCCTTGGCTTCGGCGGCGGCCTTTTCGAACGCGGCACGGTGTTCCTTGGCCACGTCGAAGCCGTCGTTCAGTCCGTCAAGGCCCCGGGTCGCAGAAATGTCGGTCAGCCATTGCTGTACCTGGACGACATGGAACCGGATGTCCTTCACCAGCAGGTTCAGCGGCACCACCTTGTCCAAGTTGCGCGCGACGTCATGTTTGGCCTGCTCAAGGATTTTCAGTTCCCTGGACAGTTCGCGGACCTCATAACCACCGGCGGCGATAAACACGGCGAGGATGCCGAACAGACAGGCAGCCAGCTTCTGACGAATGGTGAGGGACATGAAGGGTTCCTTGGGGTTTTCGCAAATTGAGAAAAAAGGCGGCGTTGGTGGAGGTCATGCAAGAAATATGCAAACAAACTGACGGGAGCCTTGCATACGTGAAATTTTATACGGGGGTTGGCGCCGGGCGGATCACCCGCGGCGCGGCATCAAGGTCCAGATGTCGAAATCGAGCACCACGGCGGGGTGATCCTTGCCGTCCGCAACCTTCAGCGGAAAATCGGCGCAAGGATGGTCCTTGGCCGCGACCAGGCGCAGGCGGAGCGCGCCGACATCGTCGCGGCCCGGCAGGGCGGCCTTGTCCAGGACTTCGGACCAGGCATAGACCGTGTCGCCCGCGAAGGACGGGGCGACGTGCCGGCCGCCGTTGATGGCGGCGATGTGGAAGGCGTTGGCTAAGCCGTTGAAGCTGAGCCCCCGGGCCAGGGAAATGATATGGCCGCCATAGATCAGGCGTTTGCCGAACCGGCCGCCTGATTGCGCGTGTAGGTCGAAATGGACCTTGGCCGTGTTCTGGTAAAGCCGCGTCGCCAGCATGTGCTCGGCTTCCTCAAGCGTCATGCCGTCCACGTGGTCGATCATCTCGCCCACGGCATAGTCGTCCCAGAAATGGGCGCTGCCGGCGGCGATCTCGTCATAGGCGGCCAGGTTCAGGCTTTCCGGCACGGCCAAATCCTCGGCCGCGACGGCGGCGGGCAGGTCTGGCACTTGGGGAGCGGGTGCCGGCGTGGCCTCGTCGCCCTTGCGGACCATGACCCAGCGCACGTAGGACAGAACGTCCTCGCCGCGCTGGTTGGTGCCCGTGGTGCGGACCCAGACGACGCCGGTCTTGCCGTTGGAATTTTCCTTCACGCCGATGACTTCGGACTGGGCGCTCAGCGTGTCGCCCGGATAGACCGGCACCCCGAACCGCCCGTCCGCATAGCCCAGATTAGCCACGGCGTTGAGCGAGATATCCGGCACCGTCTTGCCGAACACGATATGGAACACCAGCATGTCGTCCACGGGCATGCCGTCGTAGCCCAGCGCCATGGCGAACATGTCCGATGACTGCAACGCGAAGCGGTTGCCGTAAAGGGCGGTGTAGAGCGCGATTTCGCCCTCGGTCACCGTGCGCGGCGTGGCGTGGCGGAGGACCTGGCCGGGGACGAAATCCTCGAAGAAATTGCCCCGGTTTGTCTTGTCGCTCATGGCCTGTGGTGTTCCGGTCGTATGGGATGGAAGGAGATTATTCGGCGGCCTGGGCGGGTTGTTCCATCTTGGTGATGGCGTCGGCCATGGCGACCATCTGCTTGGCGCCCTCGACATGCAGGTTCTCGATCAGCTTGCCGTCGACCAGGACCACGCCCTTGCCTTCTTTTTCCGCCCCCGCATGGGCCTCGATGATCCGTTTGGACCAGGCGATCTCGTCCGCCGACGGCGAGAATGCTTCGTTGGCCATGGCAATGGTCTTGGGATGGATCAGGGTCTTGCCGTCCATGCCCAGTTCGCGGCCCTGGCGGCAGGAGGCCATGAAGCCCGCGTCGTCGTCCAGGTCCAGATGCACGCCGTCGAGGATCGCGATCTTGGCCGCGCGGGCGGCCAGCAGGCACAGCCCCAACGAGGTGATGAAGGGAATGCGGTCCGGCGTGTGCTGGGCGCGCAGGTCCTTGGCCAGATCCGACGTGCCCATCACCAAGCATTGCAGTCGCGGGCTGGAAAAGGCGATTTCCTCGGCGTGCAGCATGCCCAGCGGCGTTTCCATCATGGCCCAGACCGGCAGGTCCTTGGGCGCCCCGGCGGCGTCCAGGATGGCGATGGCTTGGTCCACCATGGCCTTCGATTCGACCTTGGGCAGCAGCACCGCATGGGCGCCCATCTTGGCTGCGGCCTTCAGGTCGTCCTCGCCCCAGGGTCCATCGAGTCCGTTGGTCCGCACGATCAACTCGCGTGCCCCATATCCGCCTTCCTTGATCGCCGCCGTGATCTGGTCGCGGGCGGTCTGCTTGGCGTCGGGCGCGACGGCGTCCTCCATGTCCAGGATCAGGCCGTCGGCGGCCAGGGAGCGGCCCTTTTCCAGGGCGCGGGCGTTGGAGCCGGGCATGTACAGAACGGAACGGCGGGGCCGAATGGTGAGGGCCATCTGAAAGCTCTCCTTGGGACAATGAATTGGGTTGGAAAATCGGTGATTATATTGCGCCGCACACTAGCAACTGGACGGCGCTGGTGGCAAGCTTCCGCACATGTCCGTTCTGTCCTTCCATTCGCGGGTTTCCCGCGGCTACGTGGGCAACAGCGCCGTCGTGCCGGCGCTGCAGGCGCTCGGCCGCGACGTCGCCCCGGTGGACACGGTGGTGCTGTCCAACCATCCGGGCCACCGCACGGTGACCGGCCGGCGGGTGCCGGCCGAAGAGGTCCGGGCGTTGGCCGACGCGGTCCTGATGCTGGCCGGGGCACCGGCCTTCCGTGCGGTGATGACCGGCTATATGGCCGGGGTCGATACGGCGCGGGCGGCGCTCGGCATCGTCGACCGGGTCAAGGCGGCGCGGGCCGGTGCGATCTATGTCTGCGATCCGATCCTGGGCGACCGCGACGAAGGCATCTACGTGGACGACGCCTTGCTGCCGTTTTTCCGGGGCGAGGCCCTGCCGCGCGCCGACTTGGCCCTGCCCAACGCGTTCGAGCTGGAACAGCTGACCGGCGACCGGGTGGTTGATGTCGGCACGGCCGTGGCCGCCGCCCATGCGCTGCGCGCGCGCGGTACGGGGGCCGTTGTCGTGACCTCCGTGCCCGACCATCCGGACCCGGATCTGGGCGGGCTTCTGATCGGCACCCTGGCCGTCGACGACGAAGGCGAATGGCTGATCGAGGCGCCGAAACTGACCCGCCGGGCGAAAGGGGCGGGCGATGTGTTCGCGGGCCTGATTATCGGGCATCTGCTCGCCGGTATGGCGCTGCGCGATGCGGCGGCGCGGGCCACGGCCTCGGTCCACGGCCTGCTCGAAGCCGCCGACGAGGACGACCTGGACCTGCCGGTGATCCGCCGCCGCGATCTGTTGACGCAACCGGAACGCACCTTCAAGCCGCAAGCCGTGCGCTGACCCGAAATGGTCACAGAGGCGCTCTTGACAGGCCGATGCTGGTTTAGTATTTAACCAATATGTTAAATAAAGAAAGACCGATATGACATGACCGCGGACGCTCTCAGCGAGACTTTCCAGGCCCTGGCCGACCCGACCCGTCGGGCGATCCTGGCGCGGCTGGCGCGGGGCGAGGCCTCGGTGTCGGAACTCAGCGAACCGTTCGACATGTCCCTGCCCGCGGTGTCCCGTCATCTGAAGGTGCTGGAGCGCGCCGGCCTGATCGAGCGTGGCCGCCAGGCGCAATGGCGGCCCTGCCGCCTGAACGGCGAGGGGTTGAAGCCGGTCTTTGATTGGGTCGAGGAATACCGCCGGTTCTGGGAGCAGAGCTTCGACCGGCTTGATGCCTATTTGGAAGAGATTCAGAAAAAGGATGCCAGCGATGAGCAGCACTAACACCCTGCCCGTGTTCGAGATGACCCGCCGGGTGAAGGCGCCCCGCGACCGCGTCTGGCAGGCTTGGACCGACGAAGGTCAACTCGCCGACTGGTTCGGTCCGCACGGCAGTACCATCTCGCATTCGCGCGTCGACCTGCGCGTGGGCGGCACCTTCCATTACTGCATGACGGTGCCGGGCATGGGGGTGCTGTGGGGCATCTTCCGATACCGGGAAATCGCGGCGCCGGAACGGCTGGTCTATCTTTCCGGGTTCTCCGACCCGGAGGGTGCCTTTGCCCGCGCCCCCTTCGCCGACAATTGGCCGCTCGAGACGTTGAACGTCGTGACCTTCAAGGACCAGGGCGGCGAGACGGAAATCATTCTGCGCGCCGAGCCGCACAACGCCACCACCGAAGAACAGCAGATTTTCGCCATCAGCATTCCCGCCATGCAGGGCGGATGGTCCGGTACCTTCGAACGGTTGGCCGCCTACCTGGAACAGTAACCCGATACCCTTAACTCCTGGCCCGAGGAGGGGCAGACATGGATTCCATCGAACGCACGGAACTCGACACACCGCGCACCACCCTTTTGCTGACGCGCATCTTCGCAGCACCCCGCGCGCTTCTGTTCAAGCTCTGGACCCAGCCGGAACATATCGTCCGCTGGTGGGGCTGCGCCGAAACCGGCGAGGTCGATTTCACCAACGACCTCCGGGTCGGCGGCGAATTCACCGCCGTCATGCAATTGGCCACCGGCCATACGCACCGCATTTCCGGTGTCTATTGCAAGATCGAGGCGCCGGAACGCCTGGTCTTCACCTGGTCCTGGGAAAACACCGACGGCTTCCAGGGCGGCGAGACGCTGGTCACCGTCACGTTCAAAGACAAGGACGATCAGACGGAACTGACGCTGCGTCACGAATCCTTCGCCACCGAAGACGCTTGTGCGGCCCACGGCGAGGGCTGGACCGCCAGCCTGGATCGCCTGGCCGGTTATCTGGCCGCCCACAACGGTTGAAGGGAGGCCCGTGCCATGACCTTACAGTTCAAAACAGTTTCAACGGGCAAAGCGGCCTCCGACGCCCTGGTCGTCACGCGCCGCTTCGCAGCACCCAGGGCGCTCGTCTTCAGCATGTTCACGGAGCCGCAGCACGTCGCCCGCTGGCTGGGCTGTGCCCCGGAAAGCGAGGTCAGTTTCCGCAACGACCTGCGCGTCGGCGGAGAATTCATTTCCGAGGGGAAGATGCCCGACGGCACCGTCAACCGCGTTTGGGGCGTGTACCGCGAGATCGCCGAGCCCGGCCTTCTGGTCTTCACCTGGTCCTGGGAAGCCGGCAACTTCAAGGGAGCGGACACCCTGGTTACCGTGGCCCTGGCGGAACAGGACGGCGGTACGGAACTGACCCTGCGTCATGAGGCCTTCACCGACGGCGAAGCGCGCGACTTGCACGGTCAGGGCTGGGGCATGTGCCTCGACAAGATCGCCGCTCTTCTGGCGGCGGGATGACCGACAGCACCATGCCGACGGTCCATTTCACCAGCCAGCTTGAACGCTTCCTACCAGCCCCCAGCGTCGACGTGGGGCCGGGGGCTGCGACCCTGGGCGCGGCGCTGGCCGCCGTGTTCACGGACCACCCGACGCTCAAAAGCTACATCCTGGATGACCAGGGCGCGCTACGTCGCCACGTTGCGGTGTTCGTTGCGGGCAAGCCGGCCCGGGACCGGGTGAAGCTGACCGACCCCGTGGGGCCGGACGATGAAATCCATGTTTTCCAAGCCCTGTCCGGGGGCTGAAGCAAGAGGAACGATGTGATGAGTGATCTGTTGCAGGTCGCGACCCGCAAGGGTCTGTTTGAAATCGCCCGCAAGAACGGCGGCTGGGACATCGTCGCCAGCCATTTCCTGGGCGACCCCATTTCCGCCGTCCTGACCCTCGACGGCATGACCCTGGCCGCCCCCGACCTGGGGCATTTCGGGCCCAAGCTGTGGCGCCGCGACGGCAAGGGAAAATGGGTGGAAATGGCCATGCCGACCTTTCCGGAAAAACCGACAGATGCCGACGACGACCCGCACCCCTGGACGCTCGGCCGCATCTGGAGTTTCACGCCGGGCGGCGTCGATGGTCGCATCTACGCCGGCACCATGCCGGGCGGGCTGTTCCGTTCCGACGACAGGGGCGAAACCTGGTCCCTGGTCGAGGAACTGTGGCGGCATCCCGGCCGCAAACAATGGTTCGGCGTCGCCGGCGGCGAGCAGCCGGGATTGTCATCCGTTCTGGTCGATCCGCGCGATCCCACCCATGTCACCGTCGGCGTGTCCACGGGCGGCGTCTGGGCGACCCGCGACGGGGGTAAGACCTGGAACGTCATCAACAAAGGCATGACCAACGAATACATGCCGCCGGACCAGCAGGGCGACCCGATCCCCCAGGACATTCACCAACTGGCGCAATGTCCGGGCCAACCCGACATCATGTGGTGCCAGCATCACAGCGCCATCTTCCGCTCCACCGACGGCGGCGAGAACTGGGTGATGGTGACGGCGGCCAAGCCCACGGGCTTCGGATTCGCCGTGCAGGCCCATCCGACGGACGGCGACACGGCCTGGTTCGTGCCGGCGGAAAAGGACGAACGGCGCATTCCCAAGGACGGCAAGCTGGTCGTCTTGCGCACCCGCGACGGCGGCAAGTCGTTCGAGGTTTTGTCCAAAGGGCTGCCCCAACGCCATGCCTATGATCTGGTCTACCGCCACGCCCTGGCCGTGGACGGTACGGGCGAACGGCTTGCCTTCGGCTCGACCACGGGCGGGTTCTGGATTTCCGAAGACGCGGGCGACAGTTGGCAGGCGCTGGACGCGCGCCTGCCGCCGATCGCGGCCGTGAAATTCGCCTGAGCCTCTGGCTGGCTGCGAAGCTAGCCGCTGTTGCGCAGGCCCGCCGAAATGCCGTTGATGGAGAGAAGCAGGCCGCGCAGCACCTTGGGGTCGTCGGCGCCGGCCCGGTGGGCGCGCAGCAGATCGACCTGCAGGTGGTTCAGCGGGTCGATGTAGGGAAAGCGGTTTTCGATGGACCGGGCGAGCAGCGCATTGCCGGCGAGCAGGCGGTCGTTGCCGGTGATCTCGAACAGCGCCGTGATGGTCGCGATGCGTTCCTCGCGGATGCGGTTGAAAATGGCATCGCGCAGGTCCTTGTCCGGCAGCAGGTCCGCATAGCGTGAGGCGATCGCCATGTTCGACTTGGCCAGCACCATGTCCATGTTCGACAGCAATGTGGAAAAGAACGGCCAGTCGCGGTGCATCCGGCGCAGCAGGTCAAGGGCGCCGTCGCCCGCTTCGTCCCGCCAGGCCTGAACGGCGGATCCGAACCCGTACCACCCCGGCAGCATGATCCGGCATTGTGACCAACTGAACACCCAGGGGATGGCGCGCAGGTCGGTGATTTGTCCGGACGCCTTCCGCGACGCCGGCCGCGATCCGATGTTCAGGGTCGAAATCTCGTCGATGACGGTGGAGGCGCGGAAGTATTCGTTGAACCCGGGCGTTTCGAACACTAGGTCGCGGTAGGCGCGGAAGGCCAGATCCGACAGCCTGTCCATGGCGCCGGTAAACGCCTCGGGCGCGGGGCCGTTGGAGGGATGCAGCAGCGATGCCTCGAGCGTCGCCGCGACGTGAATTTCCAGATTGCGCCGCCCGACCTCCGGGTTGGTGTACTTGGACGAGATGATTTCGCCCTGTTCGGTCAGGCGGATCTGGCCGTCGACCGCGCCCGCCGGCTGCGCCAGGATGGCGTCGAAGCTGGGACCGCCGCCGCGCCCGACGGACCCGCCCCGGCCGTGGAACAGGCATAGCTTGACGCCGTGGCGCCGGCACAGATCGACCAGGCCCGTCTCGGCCTTGTACAGTTCCCACCCCGAGGTGACGTAGCCGCCGTCCTTGTTGCTGTCGGAATAGCCGAGCATGATTTCCTGCAGCCCGCCGCGGCTGTCGACCAGACGGCGGTAGGCGGGTGTCGACAACAGGGCGTCCATGATCTCGACCGAGCGGCGCAGGTCGTCGATGGTTTCGAATAGGGGCACCAGGTTGAGGCTGCTTCGCCCCGTCTCGTCGATCAACCCGGCTTCCTTCAGCAGGACCGCCAGGCACAGGATGTCGGACGCTTCCCGGGTGTTGGACACGATGGCGGTGCGGATGGTATCTGCGCCGTACTTGTCCAGCCCGTCGCGCGCCGTCCGAAGGACGCCGAGTTCCTTCGCCGTCGTTTCGGAATAGGCGTGGCGCGGGATGATCAGGGGGCGCCGGCCCAGAAGTTCGGCACCCAGAAGGTCGCGCCGCGCCTGTTCGTCCATGCCCAGGTAGTCGGTGCCGGGTTCGGCCACGTCGAGCAGTTCCGCCAGGGTTGCGTTGTGCACGTCCGATCCCTGCCGCAGGTCAAGGCGGGCAAGATGGAATCCGAAACAGTCGATCGCCCGGCGCAGATGGCGAAGCCGGCCCTTCGTCAGCGCGAGGGAGCCGTTCTGCGCCAGGGAGTCGTGAAGAATCCGCAGGTCGTCGCTCAGTTCGCGGGCGCTGCCGTAGGGTGCCGCTTTGCCCAACGGCGCGCGCGCCGGGGCGGCTCCGTTCAGGTTTTTCTGCGTCGCGGCCAGGCAGGCGTAAATGCGGCTAAGCGCCCGACGGTAGGGTTCCGCATCGCGGTGCGGCGAAGTGTCCGGCGACCCGGCGGCGAATTCCGCAAGGGCCGGCGACACCTCCACGATCAGCGAGGACAGGGGAAGCTCCTGCCCGAGCTTGTGAACCTCTTGCAGATAGAAGGTCAGTGCCTTCTCGCTGTGCCGGCGCAGGGTACCCCGCAGCACGTCGGCATCGACGAAGGGGTTGCCGTCGCGGTCGCCGCCGATCCAACTGCCGATCGTCAGGAACGACGGCAGGGCCGCCGTGTCCGTATCGGCGCCGGCCGCGGCAAGGCGGTCCTCGACCTCCGCGAACAGGCGCGGTAGTTCGGTGAAGAAGGTATGGTCGAAATAGGTCAGGCCGTTGGTGACTTCGTCCATGACGTCCAGGCGCGTCTGGCGCAGCAGGTTGGTCTGCCACAGCACGAGAACGGCCCGGGCCAGGCGGTCCTCGATCTCCCGGTGTTCATCGGGTGTCAGGTCGGCCCGCTCGCGCCGTGCGATCAGGTCCGCGATGGCGATCTCGCGATGCATCATGCTTTGCCGGCGCACTTCGGTCGGGTGCGCCGTCAGCACGGGGCTGATCTGGGCATTTTCGAAGAACGCTCGAACCTCGGTTGGGGAAAGACCGGCGCCGAACGCCCGATCCAATGCATCGGCGATGGTCCCCCGCCGGGGCTTCGATCCGGCGATGGCGTGATGGCGGGTGCGCCGCACGTGGTGATGGTCCTCGGCGATGTTCGCCAGGTGGGAAAAATAGCTGAAGGCGCGGATGACCTGGACCGCCAGTGCGGGATCGAGAGCGCGAAGAATATCCTCCAGCGCCTGCCGCGCCGACAGGTCGTCCTCGCGGTGGAACTGCACGGACACGCGGCGGATGGTTTCGATCAGGTCGAACACCCCGCCGCCTTGCTGCGCCTTTACCGTCTCGCCGAGCAGCCGGCCGAGCAGCCGGATGTCTTCGATCAACGGTTGGTCCTTCGCGGTGTCCTCGGCTTCCGCCCCCAAGTCGATGCCTGCCGTCATGACCATTCCCATCGCGCCGTTGCTGGTTGCAGACCGATCGGACGCCGCCGCCCGGTCAAGGCGCGATCATAGCAATTTTGCGAAAGCCGGAAAGCGGCGACAACGTACCCGGCGGTGTTTCTGCCTAAGCGACCCGGAAGTGACCCATCATCCCGGACTTCTGATGCTCCAGGATATGACAGTGGAGCATCCAGTCGCCCGGGTTGTCGGCGACGAAGGCGATCTCGGCCTCGCCGTCGAGGGGCAGCAGCACCGTGTCCTGCCAGGGCCGGTCCGGGACCGGCTTGCTGTTCCGCGTCAGCACGCGGAAGGTATGGCCGTGCAGGTGGATGGGATGGGCGAAGGCGGTGTCGTTGCGGATCGCCAGGATCACGCTTTCACCCTTCTTGAAGGTGAACATGGGATGGCTGTGTTCGCCGTACTGCATGGGCGGATGGACGACCCCGTTGAACGACCAGACCATGCCGTGCTGGCGTGCCAGTTCGCGGCCGGTCAATTTCTCGCCCTTGTACATCGCCGTCTCCAGCCCGCCCATGGCGCCACCTTCCATGACCAGTTCCAGGCGCGTCGCCGTGTCCAGGTCCGGTTCGGAAATCGGGTTGTCGGCCCAGGCCTCGGGCGTTCCGCGCGCCGGGGCCGGGGTTGCCGGGGCGGGGCCATAGGCCAGATCGGCCAGGCGGTAGCGGATGCCCTCGGGTGAATTGTCGATCACGGTAAAGCGGTCGCCGGCTTTGCCCGTCATGTCGATAATCAGGTCGGCGCGGCTGCCCGGCGCGATGATCAACTGGCCTTCGTCGAATTGGCGGGGCGGCACGGGATGGCCGTCGATGGCGGCCAGCCACGGCCGGTGGCCGGTAAAGATCAGGCGGAAGATGCGCGCGTTGGCGACGTTGACGATGCGCAGGCGGATGCGTTCGCCTGGGGTCGCGGGCACGTCCTCGGCGATCTGGCCGTTGACGGTGACCGTGTTGCCGAACCGCCCGCCGTGGACCATGTCGTGAAACGGCCGGTCGAACGACGCGATGGCGGCGTCCTTGGTCAGGCGCCAGTCGTCGATCACCCACAGCACGTCGCGGTCGACTTCGGGGGGCGCCGGCTCGTCGATGATCAGCGCGCCGGCCAAGCCCATGGCGACCTGTTCCGACGAATTGAAGTGTGGGTGGTACCAATAGGTTCCGGCGTCGAAGGCATCGAATTCGTAGGTGAAGATTTCGCCCGGCGGCACCGGCTCCTGGGTCAGGTAGGGCACGCCGTCCATGGCGTTGGCCAGGCGGATGCCGTGCCAATGGATCGTGGTCGGCTGTTCCAGGGCATTCTTGAAATGCACGCGCAGGCGCTCACCCTGCATCGCCCGGATCACCGGCCCCGGCGTGCGCCCGTTATAAGCCCAGACGGCGGTTTGGGGACCTTCGGGGCCGACCAGCCGTGCCGTGGCCGGGCCCGCCTGCAAGCGGACGTCGCGAACCTTGCCCTTGGCGCGGACGAGCGGCGGCAGGGTGACGGAAACCAGGGCCGCGCCCGCCACGGCGCCCAGGCCGGTCAGCGCCCGGCGGCGCGAAACCGGCCGGCCGGTCATTTGGCCGCGGGGGCGGCGGGCCGCTCGCGCAGACCCGTTTCCTTTTGGGATTCGATCTGGCGGGCGGTCCAGGTGGTCTTGAAATAGGCGATCAGGGCCCAGATTTCCTGGTCCGTGAGGCGCCCGCCCTGGGCCTTGGCATAGGGGGTGTCGTGAATCTGCGTGGTCTTGCCCGCCTTGACCCGCTGGCCGGTGGCGATGGCGTCGAACAAATGGCGGTCGGACAGGTGCCAGGTGGTGCCGTCGGCGGACAGCGGGATGCCCGCCTGCTTGGGCGAGGCAACCTCCCACGACGGCTTGCCCTTCAGCTTGACCCCGTGGCAGGCCATGCAGTTCTGCTGATAGGTCAGCTGGCCCAGGTCGACCTGCTTGCGGTTCTGCGCGTCGGCCAGGCTGATTTCGGCAGGACGCTGGCTGGCGATGTAGCCGATGATGGCGACGCAGAGCACGATCACGCCCAGGCCAACCCATTGGCCGATGCGGCTGTGCCGGGGGGCGGTCACCTGCGTCGCCTGTGTCGTCATCGGATCAGGCCGCCTTCTTCATGTAGGAGCGGATCAACTCCTCGGCGATCTGCACCGTGTTCAGCGCCGCGCCCTTGCGCAGGTTGTCGGAGACAACCCACATGGACAGGCCGTGTTCGACGGTCGGATCCTTGCGCAGACGCGACACGTAGACGGCGTCCTCGCCGGCGCATTCGATCGGCGTGACGTAGCCTTCATCCGCCCGGTGGTCGACGACGGACACGCCGGGCGCCTTGCGCAGCGCCTTGCGCGCTTCTTCCACGCTGACCGGATATTCGAACTCGATGTTGATCGCTTCCGAATGGCCGATGAACACGGGCACGCGCACGCAGGTCGCGTGGACCTGGATGTCGGGATCGAGGATCTTCTTGGTTTCGACCACCATCTTCCATTCCTCCTTGGTCGACCCGTCGTCCATGAACACATCGATATGGGGGATGCAGTTGAAGGCGATCTGCTTGGTGAACTTTTCCTGGTACTTGTGGAACGGCTCGTTCGAATAGATGCCGCGCGTCTGGTTGAACAGTTCGTCCATGCCCGCCTTGCCGGCACCCGACACGGATTGATAGGTCGACACCACCACCCGCTTGATCGGCTGCAGGTCGTGCAGCGGCTTCAGCGCCACGACCATCTGGATGGTCGAGCAATTGGGGTTGGCGATGATGTTGCGCTTGGCATAGCCGGCGAGGGCGTCCGGGTTGACCTCGGGCACCACCAGCGGCACGTCCGGGTCCATGCGGAACTGGCTGGTGTTGTCGATCACGACGGCGCCGGCGGCGGCGGCGATCGGCGAATACTTGGCCGAAACCTTGGCCCCCGGGCTGGACAATACGATGTCGGTGCCCTTGAAATCGTAGGTTTCGAGATTCTGCACCTTGAGGACCTCGTCCTCGCCATAGGAGATTTCGCGGCCGGCCGACCGTGCGGAGGCCAGCGCCACGACCTCGTCGGCGGGGAATTCCCGCTCGGCCATGATCTGCAGAACTTCACGGCCCACGTTGCCCGTGGCGCCGACGACGGCAACTTTGTAACCCATGATCTTAACTCTCCTTACGTCCCTGGGGGCCCTTGGATCGAACATCCCGGGCGGGACGATGCGCGTATCTTAACGCAAACGGCCCGCGGGGTGTATCCGCGGGCCGTTTGCAAATATCGCACAAGCAATCGGTCCCGCGTCACCTCGTGGTGGCGGTTTTAATCTTCCCTTTAATGGTGGGAAGCGGGGCCAGGGTTGCATCATGCATGTTCATGGCGGCTGACATACTCCCAAGGGGTCCGCGACGCAAGAAAAAACCAGGAATATCCCGCTAATCCGTGTGTCCGCCCTGGGGTGTGAAGGCGGTCGGCAGGTCCATGCGCACGGTGGTGCCTTCGCCCGGCGCGCTGACGATGGAGACGTCGCCGCGCAGCATTTCCACCAGGCGTTTGACGATCGACAGGCCCAGGCCCGTGCCCTTTTCCTTGCGCACGTAGCTGTTGCCCGACCCGTCATAGGGGTTGAACACGGTCTCGACCATGTCCGGCGGCATGCCGATGCCTGTATCGGCGATGGTCAGGGCGAACCGCTCGTAGCCGGACATCTCGGCGGTGACGGTGATGCGTCCGCCGTCGGGCGTCGCCTTGACCGCGTTGGACAGCAGGTTCAGCAATGCCTGGCGCAGGAAGGTCTCGTCCAACTGAACATTGGGAAAGTCGCTTGGCACGAGGTTTTCGATGGTCAGGCGCTGGGCCCCGTCCGTGCGCTGAATCAGGTCGACGCAGGTCGCGGCGCAATCATACAGGTTGACGGTGACCAGGCGGAATTCGGTCTTGCCCGCCTCGATGCGCGACAGGTCGAGAAGATCGTTGATGATGTTCAGCAGCAATTCGGCGCTGCTTCGGATGTCGCCGGCATATTCCTGATAGCGGGCGGGGTCGTCGAACCTGGTGTGAATCATCATTTCGGCGAAGCCCATGATGGCGTTCAGCGGCGTGCGCAGTTCGTGGCTCATGTTGGCGAGGAAGTCGGATTTCACGGCGTTGGCGTTCTCGGCCTGGGCCTTGGCTTCGCGCAGTTCCTCGGCGGCGCGGGCGCGCTCCGTCACGTCGTTGAAGATGGAGACCACGCCGCCGTCGGGCAGCAGCCCCCGGTGGACGTCGAATGTCCGTCCGCCGGCCTGGTGGATGACTTCGTGCGGGGCGGGGGTGCCGTTTTCCCAGATTTGCCGGTAGCGGGCGCGGGCCAGTTCTTCCGGGTCGCCCTCGCCGAGATTGCCGAGGCGGGCGGAACTGATCAGGGTTTCGAGGATGTGCATGCCCTCGTGGGCGTCTTTCGCATCAAGGCCGGCCAATTCCAGAAACTTGTCGTTCCAGGCGATGATTCGATGGTCGCCGTCCATCACGCAAGCCGGCTGATCCAGGGTTTCGAACAGGGTTTTCAGGATCGCCGATTTGTTGGCCAGTTCCTGCTCGATGATGGTTTGCTGATCGATGTTGCGGGATGTCGCGATCTGAATGCCGTCGTCCCGCCAGAACCGCTTGCGGGTTCGGAACATGCGGGGCAGGACGGCGATTTCCTCGGGCGCGCCGCGGTCGCGATTGTTGCGGATGGTACGCAGCCGCTTGGTCGCAAGGTCCTTCGGGTCGCCGTCGCCGTAGTAGCCGCGCCGGGCCAACTGCTCCAGCACCTCGTACTGCGTCATCCCGATGCGCCATTTCAGTGGGGGGGCGCCGGCAATCTCGGTAAAGGCCTTGTTCCAGGCGACGAGCCGGTCATCCGCGTCAAAGGCGCGGATCGACGTGTCGATGCTGTCGACGATGGTCTGCCAGTCCGGCCCGGCGTCGGAAGCTGTCCCGGACAGTTCCGGCGGGGGCTCGTGTTCTTCTGAATCCCGCATGCTCAACCCTCCGGCTGCGACGCGCCCAGGGTCGGGGCGCGCCGGTACCGAGTGTTTATGAGGGTGTAACCTAGGCAGCGATGCGCTGCAAAGCTGTGACGCAGAACACTATTTGTCACAGGCGGGCGGAGGCAATCGGTCAGGCCGCCAGTTTGTCGAGTTCCTTGGCCACGTTTTCGCCCATCTGGGTGGTCGAGATCTTGGTCATCCCGGCTTCCATGATGTCGGCGGTGCGCAGGCCCGCGTCCAGCACGTTCTTGCAGGCCTGTTCGATCAGGTCGGCATCCTCGCCCATG
Source organism: uncultured Alphaproteobacteria bacterium (assembly GCA_963976055.1). Taxonomy (GTDB): domain Bacteria; phylum Pseudomonadota; class Alphaproteobacteria; order Rhodospirillales; family Casp-alpha2; genus UBA1479. The sequence goes on along the minus strand of CAXBJB010000005.1, from coordinate 160,304 downwards.
TCGAAGGAGTACTTCAGGCACATGGCGAAGGACTGGATCATGGCCATCGGATTGGCGATGCCCTGGCCGGCGATGTCGGGGGCGGAGCCGTGCACCGGCTCGTACAGGGCCTTGCGCCGCCCGTCGCCGTCGGCGGCACCCAGCGAGGCCGAGGGCAGCATGCCGAGCGAGCCCGTCAACATGGCCGCGCAGTCGGACAGGATGTCGCCGAACAGGTTGTCGGTAACGATCACGTCGAACTGCTTGGGCTGGCGCACCAGCTGCATGGCGCAGTTGTCGGCGTACATGTGGTGCAGTTCGATGTTGGGGAAATCCTTGCCGACCTCGGTGGCGACGGCGCGCCACAGCACACCGGTCTCCATCACGTTGGCTTTTTCCACGGAATGCAGCTTGCCCGACCGCTTACCCGCCAATTCGAAGGCCAAGCGGCAGACACGCTCAATCTCGGCTTCCGAATAGACTTGGGTGTCAACCGCCTTGCGGCTGCCGTCGGCCAGGGTTTCGATGCCGCGCGGCTTGCCGAAATAGACGCCGCCGGTCAGTTCGCGGACGATCAGCATGTCCAGGCCGGACACCAATTCTTCCTTCAGGCTCGACGCCTTGGCCATGGCCGGAAGAACCGTCGCCGGGCGCAGGTTGGCGTAAAGGTCCATTTCCTTGCGCAGGGTCAACAGGCCCATTTCCGGGCGCAGGTCGCGCGCCACGTTGTCCCACTTGGGGCCGCCGACCGCACCCAGCAGCACGGCGTCCACGCCCATGGCGTCGGCCAGGGTGTTGTCGCCGAGGGGCTGGCCGTATTTGTCGATGGCGGCGCCGCCGACCACGTCCTCCGCCATGTCGAACGAGACGTGGCGGCGCTTGTCCATCCAATCGATGATGGTCTGGACCTGTTTCATCACTTCGGGGCCGATGCCGTCGCCGGGCAGCATCAGGAGTTTCTTGTTGGCAGCCATGGGCTGGTTTCCTCGTCTTTGATTTTTGTCGTGTGGCTCAGCTGACGGTCGCGGCACCCGCGATCCAGGGCTGCGCGGCCTCGCGGGTTTCCTCGAAGCTGTCGATCTTCTTCACCTTCTGTTCGGTCAGGCCGATGTCGTCCAGACCATTGATCAGGCAATGCTTCTTGAAGGGGTCGATGTCGAACGAGATCTGGCCGCCGTCGGGCCCGGAGATGGTCTGGTTCTCCAGGTCGATGGTCAGGGTCGCGTTGGCGCCCCGGTCGGCATCGTCCATCAGCTTGTCCAGGTTTTCCTTGGACACCTTGATGAGCAGCATGCCGTTCTTGAAGCTGTTGTTGTAGAAGATGTCGGCGAAGGACGTGGAGATCACGCATTTGATGCCGAAATCCTTGAGCGCCCAGGGGGCATGCTCGCGGGACGAGCCGCAGCCGAAGTTGTCGCCGGCGACGATGATTTCCGCGTTCCGGTAGGCCGGTTTGTTGAGCACGAAATCCGGATTCTCGTTGCCGTCGGCATCATAGCGCATTTCGTGGAATAGATGCTTGCCCAGGCCGTCGCGCTTGACGGTTTTCAGGAACTGCTTGGGAATGACCATGTCGGTGTCGATGTTGATCATGTCCATGGGTGCCGCGACACCCGTCAGCTTGGTGAACTTTTCCATTTGAACGATTCCTTCTGCGAACGGGGGTCAGAGCTTGCGCACGTCGGCCAGATGACCGGTAACGGCCGCCGCCGCCGCCATCGCCGGGCTGACCAGGTGGGTGCGCGCACCCGCACCCTGGCGGCCCTTGAAGTTGCGGTTCGACGTGGAGGCGCAACGCATGCCCGCGGGCACCCTGTCCTCGTTCATGGCCAGGCACATGGAACAGCCCGGCTCACGCCATTCGAAGCCGGCTTCCAGAAGGATCTTGTCCAGGCCTTCCTGTTCGGCCTGTTCCTTGACCAGACCCGATCCGGGAACGATCAGGGCCGTTACATGGTCGGCGACCTTCCGGCCCTTGGCGACCTCGGCGACGGCGCGGATGTCCTCGATCCGTCCGTTGGTGCAGGACCCCACGAACATGTAGTCGATCTTGATGTCTTCCATGCGGGTACCCGGTTCCAGGCCCATGTAGTTGAGCGCCATCTTGACCGATTCCTGCTTGTCCGGATTGGCGAAATCGCCGGGTCCGGGCACGACGGCGGAAATCGGTACGACGTCTTCCGGGCTGGTGCCCCAGGTGACCTGCGGTTCGATATGGGACGCGTCCATCGTGACTTCTTTTTGGTAGGTTGCACCCGGGTCCGACGGCAGCGTCTTCCAATAGGCGACGGCGGCTTCCCATGTGGCGCCCTTGGGCGACATGGGACGGCCCTTCAGATACTCGAAGGTGGTTTCGTCCGGCGCGATCAGGCCGGCGCGGGCACCGCCTTCGATGGTCATGTTGGACACGGTCATGCGGCCCTCCATGGACAGGTCGCGGATCGCCTTGCCGGCGTATTCGATGACGTGGCCGGTGCCGCCGGCGGTGCCGATCTTGCCGATGATCGCCAGAATCAGATCCTTGGCCGTGCAGCCGAACGGCAGGTCGCCATCGACCGTGATGCGCATGTTCTTCAACGGCGATTGCAGCAGGGTCTGGGTCGCCATCACATGTTCGACCTCGGACGTGCCGATGCCGAAGGCGAGCGCGCCGAAGGCGCCGTGGGTCGCCGTGTGGCTGTCGCCGCAGACGATGGTGGTGCCGGGCAGGGTGAATCCCTGTTCCGGGCCGATCACGTGGACGATGCCCTGGCGGACGTCACCCATGTCGAACAAAGGCACGCCGAATTCCGCGCAGTTCTTGGTCAGCATTTCCAGCTGCAGCGCCGATTCCGGATTGTCGATGGTTTCGCCCCGCTTGGTCGGGACGTTGTGGTCGGCGACGGCGAGCGTCAGATCCGGGCGGCGGACCTTGCGGCCGGCATTACGCAGACCTTCGAAAGCCTGGGGGCTGGTGACCTCGTGGGTCAGGTGCCGGTCGATGTACAGCAGGCAGGTGCCGTCTTCCTGTACTTCGACCAGATGGCTGTCCCAGATCTTCTCGAACAGCGTTTTCGGTTGTGCCATGGGTGTTATATCCTCCGACGTGTGCACGAACGCCGGCCCCCGACGGCGCTGCGGTTCCTTTAAGTTATTTATATGTGGCGTGCGGGCCCGGCCGCAACAAACCGGGTCCTGCATGCCAACCTTGGAAAAGTCCCTTGGGGTATCCCCCGGGGGCCTATTCCTCGGCCTAGGCTTCCTGTTCGGCGGACTTTTTCTTGCCGCCTTTTTTTGTCGACGCTTCGTCGCGGTTGGCCTTGGCTTCGCGCGCGGCCTTCTTTTCTTCCTGCGACACCTTGCCCGAGAACCCGTCGGTCTTTTCCGCGATACGCGCGGCCTTACCGGTCAGGCCCCGAAGATAGTACAGCTTGGCCCGGCGGACGTCACCACGGCGCACGACCTCGACCGAGTCGACGTTCGGGGAATACACCGGGAACACGCGTTCCACGCCTTCGCCGTAGCTCAGCTTGCGTACGGTGAAGGCCGAGTTGACACCGGCGTTCTTGCGCGCGATGCACACGCCCTCGAAGGCCTGCAGACGGGTCCGCTCGCCTTCGACGACGCGGACGTTGACGCGGATCGTGTCGCCCGGGGCGAACTTCGGCATTTCCTTGTCGCCGGTCAGGCGGGCAATCTGTTCCTGATCCAGTTGTTCAATCATGTTCATGGTTCAAACCTTTCCTTACAAACGCTCTGCCGTCGCCGGCAATTCCTAGGTCCGCTCGTGCGCCGCCCAAAGATCGGGCCGCCGGTCGCGGGTGATTTCCTCCGCCTGGCGCTGGCGCCAGGCTGCGATTTTTTCGTGGTGCCCGGAGACCAGAACCTCCGGCACCTTGCGGCCCTGCCATTCCTGGGGCCGCGTGTAGTGGGGATACTCCAGCAATCCCCGCTCGAAACTCTCTTCCTCCAGCGATGCGTCCTTGCCCATCACGCCCGGCAACAGACGAAGGCAGGCATCCAACACCACCAGGGCCGCCGGCTCGCCCCCCGACAGGACGAAATCGCCGAGCGATATCTCTTCCGCGTCCTGGGCTTCCAGCACCCGTTGGTCGACGCCCTCGAACCGACCGCACAGCAGGATCATCCCAGGCCCCGCCGCCAATTCCGCCACCCGTTTCTGGCCCAATGGCCGGCCCCGGGGGGTCAGATAGATCAACGGCAGATCCGCAGCGCCTTCCCGGGCGTTCCGGATGGCGCCGTCGACCACGTCGGGCCGCATCACCATGCCGGGGCCGCCGCCAAAGGGGGCATCGTCCACGGAGCGGTGTTTATCGCTTGCAAAGTCGCGAATGTCCACCGTTTCCAGGGCCCAGATGCCCTTTTCAAGCGCCGTTCCGGCAAGCGAGCAGCCAAGCGGTCCCGGGAACATTTCCGGGAAGATCGTCAGTACCTTGGCCGTCCAGCCGCTCATTGCGCGTCCTGCCCGCTTTCATCCGGTCCGTTGTCGTCCAGCAGCCCGTCCGGCGGATCGATCACCAACCGGCCGCCCTCGATGTCCACCACCGGCACGATGGCCCGGGTAAAGGGCACCATGACCGTTCCGAAATCCCCGCCCGCGATCTCCAGCACGTCGCCGGCGCCGAAATCGAACACCTGGCGGATCGTGCCCAGGTTGCCCTGGGGGGCCTCGACCGCCAGCCCGATCAGGTCCGAATAATAATATTCGTCCTCGTCGGGGGGCGGCAGCCGATCGCGGTCCACGAAAAGACGCAGGCCCTTCAGCTTGTCCGCCGCCGTGCGGTCGCCGACACCCTCGGCGCGGGCGATTAGAACATCCTTGGTCTGGCCGGTCACCCGCAGGTCGATCCGGCGGTTGCCGGTTTCGTCCTCCAGCGGACCATAGGCGGTGAGGTCTTCCGGAACCTGGGCGAAACTCTTGACCTTGAGGTCGCCCTTCAGGCCCCTGGCCCCGACGATGACGCCGAGACAGACCCGCTCCGGGGTTTTCCCTTCGTCGCCCGTCATGGTCCGATCACCCTGACGCTCGTGACGCGCTTCGCCGGCTACTCCTTCGTCTCCTCTGCCTGTTCCGCCGGGGCTTCTTCAGCCGGCGCTTCGGCCGTGGCTTCTTCCGCCGGGGCTTCCGCTTCGGCCGGTGCTTCCGCTTCGGCCGGGGCCGCCGCTGCCGCGGCCGCTGCTTCTTCTGCCGCCTTCAGCTTGTCTTCGCGTTCCTTCATGCGCTCGACCGTTTTGGCCTTCGGCGCCGCGCGTTTGGTCTGGTTTTCCGGGGCCGGACGCGCGTCGGTCAGACCGGCGGCACCCAGGAAACGGTGCACGCGGTCGGTCGGCTGGGCGCCGACGCCGAGCCAATGCTTGATGCGTTCTTCGTTCAGCTTGATCCGATCGGGGTTGTCCTTGGGCAGCATGGGGTTGTAGGAGCCCACGCGCTCGATGAACTTGCCGTCGCGCGCGCGGCGGCTGTCGGCGATGACGATCTGGTAGTAGGGGCGCTTCTTGGCGCCGCCCCGGGCGAGCCTGATTTTCACTGACATGTTCTGTTCAATCCTTGTCTGGTCTGATGTCTCGAAATGGGTTGATGTTCGGGTTGTCTTGATTGCGGGTTACGTGATGCCGGATTACCGGGGCATGCCGGGAGGCATCATGCCGGGCGGCATGCCGCCCATGAGGCCCTTGAGGCCGCCCTTCTTGCCGACTTTCTTCATCATGTCGGCCATCTGGCGATGCTGTTTCAGAAGCCGGTTGACCTCGGGCACCGAAGTGCCGGAACCGGCGGCGATACGTTTGCGGCGCGAGCCGTTGATTTCCTTGGGATTGCGCCGTTCCTTCGGCGTCATGGACAGGATGATGGCTTCCTGGCGGGCGATCATCTTGTCGTCCACGTTATGCTGGTTGAAGGCGTTCTTGACCTTGGCGGCACCCGGCAGCATGCCCAGGATGCCGTCGAGGGAGCCCATCTTGCGCAGCTGCTTGAACTGTTCACCCATGTCTTCCAGGGTGAACTGGCCCTTCATCATCTTCTTGGCGAGCTTCTCGGCGTCTTCCTGCTCGACCACCTGGGCGGCTTTTTCGACCAGGCCGACGACGTCGCCCATGCCCAGGATCGATCCGGCGACCCGGTTGGCGTCGAAGCCGTCGATCGCGTCGACGCCTTCGCCGGTGCCCATCAGCTTGATCGGCTTGCCGGTGACCTGGCGCATGGACAGGGCCGCGCCGCCGCGGCCGTCGCCGTCGACGCGGGTCAGCACGATGCCGGTGATGCCGACCCGGTCGTTGAATTCCTTGGCCAGATTGACCGCGTCCTGGCCGGTCATGGCGTCGGCGACCAGCAGAACCTCGGACGGCCCGGCGGCCATGCGCACGTTGATGACCTCGGTCATCATCTCCTGGTCGAGCGCCAAGCGTCCGGCGGTATCCAGGATGACCACGTCATAGCCTTCGCGGCGGCCCGTTTCCATGGCCCGGTTGGCGATGGCAACCGGCAGTTCGCCCAGCACCGGGGTCATTACGGGTATGCCCGTCTGCTCGCCCAAAACCTGCAACTGCTGCTGGGCGGCCGGGCGATAGACGTCGAGCGACGCCATCAGCACGCGTTTCTTTTCCCGTTCGACCAGACGTTTGGCGATCTTGGCGCTGGTCGTCGTCTTGCCCGAGCCCTGCAGGCCGACCATCAGGATCGCCTGCGGCGGATTGCCGTGGATGGCCAGGCCGGCGTCTTCGGGATCGGCGGGGCTCAGCATCCCGACCAGGGCGTCGTGGACGATCTTGACGACCATCTGGCCCGGCGTGACGGAGCGCAGGACGTTCTGGCCGACGGCCTGTTCCTTGACGCCGTCGATGAAGTCCTTGACCACGGGCAGGGCGACGTCGGCTTCCAGCAGGGCGACGCGGATTTCGCGCAGCGCCGCCTCGACGTCGGCTTCCTTCAAGGCGCCGCGCCGCTTCAGGCCGTCGAAAATGCCGGACAGGCGTTCGCTTAGAGACTCGAACATATGCGCCTGATTACCCTTTTCGGTCCAAACTCAAAAACCCACATCAAATGCCCAACGGCAAACGCGCCAGTGCGCGAAACTCGCGGACTGGCGTCGCCCCTCGGGACGGAATGATCCGTACACCCAGTGGAATGTCGGCGCGCAATCTATGGACCGCGGCCCCGGAAGTCAACCGCCGGCTGGCCCTGCTGCATATTTGAAAGGCTTGCGAATGCGGCGGCCCATGCTATAGGAATAAAAATACTACGCTATATACAACCAAAAGTTTCAACCTGACTGGATACAGCGCGAATTTCTGGGCGGCACATGGCGACGGACGGTACGGACGACAGGAAACTGGCTTCACATATCGGCGCGCGGCTACAGGCGCTTCGCGAACGGAGCGGCGTTTCTCGCGCCGCCGCCGCCAGTGCGCTCGGTCTTTCCGTGCAGGCCTATACCAACCGGGAAACTGGTTTGACCGAGGCCAAGGCAGTTGAAATCCTGATTTTGGCGGGGTTGTTCGACTGCGATCCCGCCGACCTGTTCGACGGCGCTGACCGGATCTGGCCAGGGCCGGACATCAGCGTTGGTGAGGCGAAGGTCTTCGCGGGCGAGGCCGAGGACTTCCTGCGCCAGCTTGCGCGCATCCGCGACCCACGGTTGCGCCGCAGTATAACCGAGGCGATCCGCGCCCTGGCGCGGGCGGCGGAGGAAACCGCCTGACGTCTTGACCCCTGAACCTGCCGGGAGGACAAACGCAGTCATGGACCTGACCACGGTACAACGCCGCATCGCGGCCACGGGCCTTGCCCTGCGGGGCGGGTTCCATCCGGCGGCGGAAGACGCCGTGCCGGGCGCGCCCCGGACCCTGATCCTGGTCGGCGATCTGGGCGGGCGCCTGTGGCCCCATTTCAAGGCCGATCGCCGGGACGAGCCTGACCCCCTGGATGCCTGGACGGAACGGGTGCTGGCGCCGGTGGCGGCGGACCTGGACGCCCGCGTGGTCTATCCCTTCGGCGGCCCGCCCCATCATCCGTTCCAGCAATGGGCCATGCGGGCGGAAGGGTTGCGGCCGTCGCCCATCGGCCCACTCACCCATCCCGAATTCGGCCTGTGGCACAGCTACCGCGGGGCGCTGCTGTTTGGCGGGATTATCGACCTGGGCCCGCCGCCTGCGACCACCCATCCCTGCGACGGCTGCGCCGGCCGGCCGTGCCTGTCGGCCTGTCCGGTGGACGCCTTCGGCGACAAGGGGTTCGATCTTGCGGCCTGCCTGGGCCACCTGCGGTCGGCCGAAGGCGCGGACTGCATGGCCGGCGGCTGTCTGGCGCGGCGCGTCTGCCCGGTCGGCGCGGGCCATGCCTACGGCCCCGAACATCAGGCGTTCCTTGCCCATTCGTTCCTCGCGGCCTTCGGGTCCTGACGGCGAAGGCCATGGACTTCTGGGCCCGTCGGGCCTATGTAGCCATCCATGGAACAGGTGCCTTTCATAAAGATGCATGGCCTGGGCAACGACTTCGTGGTGCTGGACGCCCGCGAGACGCCGATGCCCCTGACCGCCGGTCAGGCCGCGGCCATCGCCGACCGCCGGCGCGGCGTCGGCTGCGACCAGCTGATCGTGCTGGAACGGCCGCGCTCGGACATCGCCGACGTGTTCGTGCGGTTCCATAATTCCGACGGCGGGGAATCGCTGGCCTGCGGCAACGGCACGCGTTGCATCGCCGCCATGTTGATGGATGAAAAATCATCCGACCATCTGATCGTCGAAACGGGGGCCGGGCTGCTGGACGCGGAAAAGGGCAAGGACGGCCTGGTTACCGTGGACATGGGCACGGCACGCCTGGACTGGCGGGAAATCCCCCTGTCCGAGGCCGTCGACACCCTGCATGTCGATGCCGGGGCGGGGCCGTTGCAGGATGCGGTCTGCGTCTCCATGGGCAATCCCCATGCGGTCTATTTCGTCGATGATGCGGAGGCCGTGCCGATCGAGGTGTTCGGCCCCGTCATCGAACAGCACAAGATGTTTCCCCAGTTCACCAACGTCGAAGCCGCCAGCCTGCGCCCTGATGGGTCCATCCGCATGCGGGTGTGGGAACGCGGCGCCGGCGTGACCCAGGCCTGCGGCACGGGCGCCTGCGCGACCCTGGTCGCCGCCGTGCGCCGGGGCCTGATCGCGGGTCGCAAGGCCGACGTGGTGGTCGACGGCGGCACCCTGACCATCGAATGGCTGCCCGATGACCATGTGCTGCTGACCGGGCCCGTGGCGACCAGCTTCACCGGCACCCTGGACCCCCGGCTGCTGAACGGCGCCGCCGCCGGCGCGTGATGCCATGAGTGGTGCAGATGTCATCACCCTGGGTTGCCGCCTGAACGCCTTCGAAAGCGAAGTCATGCGCGCCAACGCGGCCCGCGCCGGGCTAGCCGACACCATCATCGTCAATACCTGCGCCGTCACGGCCGAGGCCGAACGCCAAGCCCGTCAGGCGATCCGCCGCGCGCGCCGCGACCGCCCCGGGGCCAAGGTCATCGTGACCGGCTGCGCGGCCCAGCTTGACCCCGCCAAGTACGCGGCCATGCCGGAAGTCGACCGGGTCATGGGCAACGAGGAAAAGCTCGACCCCGCCGCCTATGCAGCGCTCGGGAACCCGGACGGCCCGGAAATCCAGGTCGCCGACATCATGGAAATCAAGGAAACCGCGGCCCATCTGATCGACGGTTTCGACGGCCGCGCCCGCGCCTTCGTCCAGGTGCAGCAGGGCTGCGATCACCGCTGCACCTTCTGCATCATTCCCTTCGCGCGGGGCAACAACCGCTCCCTCGCCATGGGCGCCATCGCCGATCAGGTACGGGCCCTGGTCGCCAAGGGCTACCGCGAGGTCGTTCTGACCGGCGTCGACATCTGTTCCTACGGCACGGACCTGCCGGGCAACCCGACCCTGGGCCATCTGGTGCGGCGTCTGCTCAAGGCCGTGCCGGAGCTTGACCGCCTGCGCCTGTCGTCGCTCGATCCCGCCGCCATGGACGACGAGTTGTTCCGCGCGATTGCCGAGGAAGCGCGCCTGATGCCGCATCTGCATCTGTCGCTCCAGGCCATGGACGACATGGTCCTGAAACGCATGAAGCGCCGCCACAGCCGCGACGACGCCTACCGGGTCGCCGAACGGGCCCGGGCGCTGCGCCCCGACCTGGCTCTGGGCGCCGACCTGATCGCCGGGTTCCCGACCGAGACACAGGCCATGCACGACAATACGCTTGCTGCCGTGCGCGACCTCGACCTTGTGCATCTTCACGTCTTTCCCTATTCGGAACGGGACGGCACGCCGGCGGCCAAGATGCCGACCGTGGACGTGCCCGAACGCAAGGCCCGCGCGGCCGAATTGCGCGGCCAGGGCGCGGCCAACCTTGCCCGTTTCCTGGAATCCAGTGTGGGGCGGATCGTGCCCGTGCTGATCGAACGCGACGCCATGGGCTACAGCCCCCACTACGCGCCCGTGCACCTCGATGCGCCTGCGCCGGAGGGCACGGTCGTCGCCACGCGCATCACCGGCGTGCGGCCCGGCAGCCTGATGGGCACCCCCGCCTGATGGCGGAGGAAACCCAGGGCTGGCTCGCCCGCCTGCGGTCGGGCCTGTCGAAATCCGCCGACCGGGTCGGCGGTGCCATCTCCGACGTCTTCATCAAGCGCAAGCTGGATCAGGCCGCCCTCGACGAGCTGGAGGATATTCTTATCCGCGGCGATCTGGGCGTGGCCACGGCGGGCCGCCTGACTACGGCGCTGGCCAAGGGGCGGTTCGACAAGGAAGTGACCGACGGTGAGGTGCGCGAAGCCCTGGCCGACGAGATCGCGGCCCTGCTGGCCCCCGTCGCCCAACCGCTTTCCGTCGATGGCGGAGCAAAACCCTTCGTGCTTCTGGTCTGTGGCGTCAACGGATCGGGCAAGACGACGACGATCGGCAAGCTGGCGGCCCAGTTCAAGGCCCAGGGCAAATCGGTGCTGCTGGCCGCCGGCGACACCTTCCGCGCCGCCGCCATCGAACAGCTTCAGGTCTGGGGGGAACGCACGGGCTGTCCCGTGGTCGCCCGCGCCCAGGGGGCGGACCCGGCGGGTCTGGCGTTCGATGCCGTCAAGGACGCGCGGGAGAACGGCCAGGATATCGTCATCATCGACACCGCCGGACGGTTGCAGAATAAGAAGGACCTGATGGCGGAATTGGAAAAGGTCGTCCGCGTCATCAAGAAACAGGACGAAACCGCCCCCCATGCCTGTCTGCTGGTGATGGACGCGACCATCGGCCAGAATGCCCATGCCCAGGTCGAGGCGTTCAAGGAGGCGGTCGCGGTGACGGGCCTGGTGATGACCAAACTGGATGGTTCGGCCAAGGGCGGCGTGGTCGTGGCGTTGGCGGAAAAATTCGGCCTGCCGGTTCATGCCGTGGGCGTGGGCGAGGGCATTGACGACCTGAAACCCTTTGAGGCACGCTCCTTCGCCCGCTCGCTCATGGGGCTTTCCGATTAATCCAGCGCCGGCGCCCGTTCGTGCCAGTCCGTGGCCTGCTGATAGGCATGGCCCAGGCGATACAGCAGGCCTTCGTCATAGGGTCGTCCCATCAACTGGAACGAACAGGGCAGGCCGTCCGGCGTGAAGCCGCAGGGCACGTTGAGTCCGGGCAAGCCCAGGAAATTTCCCGGCCGCGTGTTCTGCCCGATCTTCAAAAGGTAATCGGCGAAGCCCGGGTTGGCGGACATGTTGCTGTCGGCCAGGGTCGGCACGGGCATGACCATCAGGGGGGTGTGCAGCACATCGACGGCGCCGAACACCTGATCGCAGAATTCGCGGACCAATTGTTTGCGCAGCGTCAGCACGCGGAGATAGATACTCGCCGGCGTGAACAGGCCGATGGCCAGCCGTGCCCGGGTCTGCGGGCCGTAATCCGCCGCCCGGTCCTGCATCCAGCGGGCATGCACGGCGGCGCCTTCGGTCGCCGTGATCAGGTTGGTCAGGCGGTTCATGACGGCAACGGCGTCCGGGATCTTCACGGGCACGATCTCGCAGCCCCGGTCTTCGAACACCTTCAGGCTGGCCGCGACCAGGGCCCGCACCTCGGGGGCGACGCCGTCGTAGAAGAAGCTTTCCGGCAGGCCGACCTTGAGCCCCCGCACGTCCTGGTCCAACCCGCCCAGGTAGTCGCCGGCGGGCATTTGCGCCGTCACCGGATCGTTGGGATCGATCCCGGCGATGGCCTGCATCATCAGGGCGTTGTCGCGCACGGTGCGGGTCAGGGGTCCGACGGTGTCCAGCGAATGGGCCAGCGGCATGGCGCCATGGCGGCTGACCCGGCCGTAGGTCGGCTTCATGCCGACCAGCCCGCAACAGGCGGCGGGCAGCCGGATCGAGCCGCCCGTGTCCGAGCCCAGCGCGCCGAAACACATGCGCGACGCCACGGCGACGCCGGAGCCGGAGGACGAGCCCCCCGTCATATGGTCCGTGTTCCAGGGATTGCGGGGCGTGCCGGCGACGTCGTTATGGCCGGTGACCCCAAAGGCGAATTCGACCATGTTGAGCCGCGCTATGTCGAGGGCACCTGCAGCGTCGAGCCGTTCCAGCGCCGTCGCCGTATGGTCGGGGCGGAAATCCTTGCGGATGGCGGAGCCGCAGGCGGAAACTCGGCCCGGGCGGTAATACATGTCTTTATGGGCCAGCGGCACGCCGTGAAGCGCGCCCAGATTCCCGCCTTTTGCGCGGGCCTGATCAGCGGCGTCAGCCTGGGTCAGGGCGTCCGTTTCGTCCAGCCCGGCGAGGGCGTTGACCTTGGGGTTCAGGGCGGCCATGCGGGCGAGGCAGGCCTCGGTCAGTTCGCGGGACGAGACGTCACCGGCGGCAATCGCGGCGGCGGCCTCGGCCAAGGTCATGAAGGCGGGATCGGCGGCGGGTGTGGTCACGGGATCAGGCGTCTTTGCGGGCAAGGGTTTCGAGCAGGCGGGTAAATCCCGTCGGGTCGGCGTCGAAGGGCAGGTCCCGGGCGGCGTCGCGTCCGGCCTTGGCGGCGTTGCGGGACGCTCCTGCCGGATCGGCTAGGTTGACGTCTTCGGGCCGGAAACCCTGGAACTGATCAAGCCAGTCGAGCAGGGCCGCCATGTCGCCGGTGTCGGTATCGGCTGGGGTCATGGGGCTACTTGCGGACCCATTGGCCGCCGGGCGTCATCACGTATTCGCCGGGGCCTGCGCGGGAAATAAGCTTTTGGCCGACCACTTGTTCGACCGCAGCCAGCGAGGTGCCGTTCCGTTGCGCGAGCGCCTGGTATTGGGCGCGGCGCTGCGCATTGATGTCGTTGACCAGGGCCTGCACGTCGGCGCGGCCGGCGGCGACGGCGCCCAGGTAGCCGTCCGGGCGTTCGCCGACCAATCCCTGGCCCTTGGCCGTACCCAGGTCCATGGCGAAGGCATTGACGGCCAGGGCCACAACCAGCACCGCCGCCAGGGCGATCGATTTCATCATGCGTTTCATCAGAACAAACCGCTGTTTTTCTTGAGAAGGTCGTCCACGTCTTTTTCCAATTTCACCCGGACCTCGTGTTCGATCTTCACGTTCAGATTGATGACGATGGGTTTTTCCGGGGCGGCCACCTGCACGGTCGGTTGGCATGCGGCGGTCAGGCTCAGGGCCGCGCCGCACACGGTCCCGCGAAGCAGGGCGCCAAGGCCCAAGGGCCTGCGGAAGCGGACTGTCATGCGGGGGACTCCTTCCGTTCCATGTCACGCGCCGGAAAAAACACGCCGCTTGCACGGCAGGGCGTGTACGCTATCGCTAAAGAGGGGGGCATAACAAGGGTTCGTGGGCCTGTTATGATCGTTTAAAGGATCGGGGCAGAGGAGGACCGCATGTCACGGGCGGCGGTGATCGACGAGGTTCTGGACTTCTGGTTCGTGCGGGACGACACGGGCGAGCCCGTGTTCCGCGACGCATGGTTCAAGGCCGACACCGCATTCGACGCCGATATCCGGGCCCGTTTCGAGGACCATTACCATTGGGCGGCCAAGGGCCATTACGACAGCCTGGCGCGCAAACCCTTGGGCAGCCTGGCCTTGGTCATTCTGCTCGACCAGGTGCCGCGCAACCTGTTCCGCGACGGACCGGAAGCCTATGCTACCGACGCCCAGGCCCTGGCCCATGCGCGCAAGGCGCTGATGGCGCGCCACGACCGGGGGCTCGATTGGGCAGAGCGCATGTTCCTCTACATGCCGTTCATGCATGCCGAGGATCTGGCGGCCCAGGAACGCTCGGTCCTGCTGTTTGCCACCATTCCCAACGATGCCTGCGTCGACTCGGCTCTCAAGCACCATGCCGTTATCCGCGAATTCGGCCGCTTCCCCCACCGCAACGGTGTGCTCGGCCGCCCGTCGACCGAGGCGGAGGCGGCCTTTCTGGCGGAACGTGGGCGGGGGTTTTGAGGGATTGCGGTAAGCGTTTATGGCACGCGGGCCGCGCGCCATAAGCGTTTGGTATCAGGCGGCCCTATTTCAGGGGCTGACGCTTGATTTAGCGCATTTCCCGGCCCAGTTTATGGGTGCAAGATTAACTGTATGTCCGGGAAGGGGCGGTTTCCGGATCTGTTCGTCATTCACTGGAGTGTACGCAGATGAAGTTCTCCCATTCGAAATCGCCGACAACGTTTATTTCCAAGGCTGCCGCCGCCGCCGGCGCGGCCTTGCTGATTTCCGGCTGCACCATGAACGCAACCTGGAACGTTTCCCCCGCCGTCGCCCCCGTGCCGCCCGGCAGCGAGTTGCTGTCGTTCGACGTGCCGGGTCTGGCACCGAAAAGTGCCCTCCGCGCCGAGTACAAGGACAACTATCAGGAAGAGGAATATGCTCTGTTCCGCGGCCCCGGCGGCGCCCAGGCGGAAATCATCTCCGTCGAGGCCTCGTCCTACGGCTATGGCGCGCAAGGCGGCGACAAGCATGTCCTGGAATTCGACAAGACCACCCGGGACACGCTGGAGCTTTGGAACTTGGCGAAGGGCGGTAAGTTCGCCTACGGTGCCGAAAGCTTCGCCTACAAGGGCAAACTGCCTTATTATCTGCTGCCGTTCGAGCGCAAGGACACGGGGCAAAGCTGCTTCGGCTTCCATGCCGAATTCAACAGCGACCCCCACGACTATCGCGGTCGTTACGACAACCACCTGTTCGGGTATTACTGCGCGCCGCAGGGCACCAAATTGTCGAAAGAGGACATGGTCGCGACCGTCGACCATGTGGATGTCGCAGGCCTGACCAAGCGCGCCCCCGCGGTCCTTGCCGAACGCCAGTTCCAGCAATTGACCAACAATCCGCAACTGACCGAAGCGGTGAAGCGCGGTGAGCCCCAAGGGTCCGCGGGCACGGAAGTATTCCCGCTCGACATCGTGCGCATCTATTCCGACCGCTTGGGCAACGGCACTGGCGACCGGAATTGAAGGGAGCGACGCTGACGGCGTCTTCTCTTCGCTTTAATTCCCAAGATCGATCGTGATGGTGCGGCCTTCCTCGTCGAGCGGGAAGGCCGCGTCTTCGAAGTCCGGTGCGCTCAGGAACACCTTTGCGTCCATGGAAAAGCCGAAATCCTCCAGCGGAATTCCGAACAGGCCCTGGTCGAAGGAATGGTTGCCGTTGGCGTCATGGAACGCCGCGATGGCGTAGCGTCCAGGCTTCAGGTCCTTGAATACCCAGGTTGCACGGCGTCCCACGGGCGGAAGCACCCCTTCTGACAGCATGCCATCGCTTTTAGGGAACGTCTCCGGCCGATCATAAACCGCCACATGCACGTCGCCGTCGTCGGACCGCAACCCCGTTACCGTCACGGTCAGATCGGCGGCATGGCCGGCGCCGGCCGCCAATGCACAGCACATCGACAGGGAAATCAGGGCAGTTCTGAACACCGGCCGGGGGTCCTGTGTCGGGTTTCGGGGCATTTTGGATGTCTTGGGTGAAGCTATGAACGGATCGCGCCGGGATCAAGCCCGCAGAGAATTTGTGGGCGCCGGGTCGTCAAACCGTGATGTTCAGGTAGAACCCGCGCGGCACGTCGCGGCGCAGATCCTTGCCCGCGGCCATGACCTCGTTCAGGCGCCGCATGCCGCGCCGCTCGACCGCCGTTTCGCCCTGGCGGATATGGCTGGCCCGAGCTTGGACTTCGCGCACGGACTCCGACTCGTAGGTCACCGCTGACTGACCGGCGGGCTTCGCGGGAAGGGCGGTTGATCCGCCGGTTGGGGTGTTGACGCTGTCCATGCGCCGAGGATAGCCGGGCAAAAGTTAACGGAGTCTCAAAGCCCGGTAAATTTTGCCCAGTTGGAAAGAAGACGGTCAGCGGGGGCCGGCGGCGGGCCGGGGTGGGGCCTGGGCGATGTCTGGCGGCAGGCCGTCCTTGTGGCGTTCCAGGGCCCAGCGGATGGAGGGAAAGGCCAGGTCGTCCCATGGAATGTCGTCCCAGGCAAGCAGGTGGGTATCGGTGCTTTCCGGGCCGGGGGCGTGGTCGCCCGTGGTCATGCGCCCGGCGTGAATGACGTAGATCTGCGAGATCCGGGGGATTTCGTAAACGCCGATCAGGCCGGTGATCTCGATATCGACGCGGGCCTCTTCCCAGGCTTCGCGCTTCGCGCCGTCGGCGGTGGTTTCATTGAGTTCGAGAAACCCCGCCGGCACGGTCCAGAACCCGGCGCGGGGTTCGATGGCCCGCCGGCACATCAGATAGTGCCCGTCCCAGGTTGCGACCACGCCGGCGATGACCTTGGGGTTGTCGTAATGGATGAACCCGCAGTCCAGGCAGGTCAGGCGCTCGCGCTCGTCACCCTCGGGCACGGTCCATACGCTGGGGCCGGGTTTGCTCGTATCGTCACTCATGGAGGGGACTGTAGCCGAATGTCGGCCCGGGCGGCAAAGGGGCTGGAAACGCCGCTTTGCCGAGATCAGGCGATGACGTCGATGATCTGGCCGCGCCGCACGGGGGTATTGGGGTCAAGTTCGGGAACGGTGCCGTTCTGGGCGTTGAATTCCTTCAGGTTGTTCTGCGCATCCTGCAACAGGTCAGCCGCCAGCTGATCCTGCTTCAGCGAGCGTTTCAAACCCAGAACATTGGCGACGGCACCCAGGGGCCCGACGGATCCGACCATGATGGCAGTTTCCCTTTGCGAATCGGTCTTAAATCATGGCACATCAGGCGGGGAATTCAATATGTCTTATGGACTGGTTCCAAAGGGCCCGGCTCGTTGTATTTTAAGGAAATATTCGGACCTAATTGCGAAAATCCACATGTACTGGATGACGTCCGCGAAAGGGCGCACATCTCGGCATGTGAAAGAGCAGACTGAAGGCACCCGTGGCAGACCGCGACTACGATCACACCTACCTGGCGCTTCGCCGCCCGACCTACGCCAGCCGCACGTTCCTGGGCGGAACCCGATTGTCCACGCGCACGGGGATGTTCGTGGTCGTGGGCCTGTTGGCGGTCATGGTCTATGCGGGCCTGATCGTGCATGTGAACGACCGCGTGTCCGCCGCCCATCTGGGGCTTGAGCGGGCGCAAAATCTGAGCACGCTGGTCACCGCCATCGCCCGCGGACAGGCCGCCCTGCAGACCGACGAGAAACGCTATATCCTGACCCGCGACGCGGCGGCGGCGCGGGACATGCGCGGCCTTCTGGATGAACAGTCGCGCACCCTTGACGCCCTTGGCGCCTATGCGGACGCCGGCGACCTTGCACGGCCCATCGCAACCCTGAAGGACGGCCTGGTGCAGTACGACCAGCATCTGTCGGAGCTTGCCGGCGCCCTGTCCGGCAATCCGGCGGCGGCGGGCGGCGCCCTGCGCGACGCCGATCAGGCTCTGGCGCCCCGGTTGGCCGCCTCGGGCCGGCGCGGCCTGCCGGAGCTTCTGTCGCGGGTCAACCAGTTGGGCAGCGAAATGGTCCTGACCGGCGACCCGGTGCATCTGGTCGACCTGCAGGACGCCTACAAGCAACTGGCGGCGCGGATCGAAGAGGCGGATTTGCCGCGCGGCGACCGCGCGGCGATCGCCGATCTGCTGTCCCGTCACCAGGACGCCATGATGGCTCTGATCACGGCACGGGTGCGCGTCAACGAGGATGCTCAGCGGTTCGACGACATTCTGACCTACATGGCGCCCTCCCTGGCGGCGCTGACCAGCGTCGCCGGCGAATTGACCGGCGAACGCTGGGACGCCCTGACCGAGGCGCGCAAGTTCGCCGCCGCATCCCTGGTCGGCGGCGGGGCCGCGATCATCTTTTGGGTGGTGACCCTTGGGCTCATCGTGATGCGCACCATCACCCGCCCGGTTCAGGCCCTGGCCGAGGCCGCCGACCGATTGGCCCGGGGCGACCGCACGGTCATGATTCCGGGCCGTGGCAACCGCGACGCCGTCGGTCAACTTGCCCGCGCCTTCGACGACTGGATGGCGGCCATGGCCGACGCCGAACACCTGCGCCAGGACCTGGACCATGCCCAGGCCAAGACCCTGCAGGCGGTCGAGACCATGGAGGCCGAAGCGCGCCGTGCCCAGGCCGCGTCCGACGACGCCGAGGTCCTGCGCCGCACGCTCGCCGACTACCGCCGCGAAATGGACGAAATGGAAAACCTGCTGGCCGAATTCGAAGAGGATCAGGCCAATCAGGTCCCGGTGCCGGCGCTCGCCCGGGCCCAGGCCCTGGCGCAATCCCAGGTCCAGGCCGCGGCGGCGGGCGGCGAGGCGGCGCTGGGCAAGGTCTCCGACCATCTGTCGCAGGTCAGCCGCCAGGCATCGGCGGCGATTATCGACGTCGAACTGACCGATACCCTGATCCGCAACATCGCCGCCGCGCGCGAACAATTGGACGGCCTGGGCGGCCATGTCGTCGCCGTGCGCGAGGAATTCAACCAGTTCCTGTTCGGCCGCCCGAATACCCCGGGTGGGTCTGAGACGTCCGCCGACGGCGACAAGACCGTCGCCCTGAACGGCGGCGCCGTGCGTCAGGCCAGTCTGAAGGATCCGGAATCTCGGGCCCGTCTGGCCGCCATCCGCGATGCCGTCGACCGTGCCGAGCGGGCGCTGGGCGCCTGCACGCGTGAGGTTGAACACGTCACCGACACGGCGCAGCGTCTGGCCGCCTCGGCATCCGACGAGGCGCGCCTGGCGACCGACCAGTTGGCGGCCCAATCCGATTATCTGCGGGCGTTGCTGGACACCCTCGCCCACCGCACGCAGCCGCAGGCGATCGCCGGGCCGGTGGCGGCCCAGGCTTCAGGTTCGAAGGACCGCGACGCCGGGTAGGTCCTTGCCTTCCAGCCATTCCAGGAACGCCCCGCCGGCGGCGGAGACATAGGAAAATTCGGCCGCCACGCCGGCATTGATCAGCGCTGCCACCGTGTCACCCCCGCCCGCGACGGATGTCAGCGTGCCGGCCCGGGTCAGCACCGCCGCCGCGCGGGCCAGCTCATTGGTGCCGGCGTCGAAGGGTTTGATCTCGAACGCCCCCAGGGGGCCGTTCCACACCAGGGTGCGGCAGTCCTTCAGCCGCTCGGTCAGGTGCTGGACCGTGACCGGGCCGACGTCCAGCATCATGGCGTCCTTGGGCACGGCGCGCACGTCGACCACGTCCGACGGCGCCCCCTCCCTGAATTCGCGGGCAATCACCGCATCGACGGGCAGGGCGACCTCGCAGCCGGCGGCCTCGGCGCGGGCAAGGATGTCCCTGGCTGCATCGGCCATGTCGTGTTCACACAGCGACTTGCCGACGTCGATGCCTTGGGCGTGCAGGAAGGTATTGGCCATGCCGCCGCCGATGATCAGAAGATCGACCTTTTCCACCAGGTTTCCCAGGACTTCCATCTTGGTTGAGACCTTGGCGCCGCCGACCACGGCCGCGACCGGATGTTCCGGGGCTTCCAGGGCTTTGGTCAGGGCGTCCAGT
The DNA here is from genome assembly GCA_963976055.1 of uncultured Alphaproteobacteria bacterium. Classification (GTDB taxonomy): domain Bacteria; phylum Pseudomonadota; class Alphaproteobacteria; order Rhodospirillales; family Casp-alpha2; genus UBA1479. The sequence continues at coordinate 140,409 of CAXBJB010000005.1, read as the reverse complement.
TCGGCCTGCATCAAACGGCCGGCGGCGGCGGGCAGGATGCGGGCGATGGCCTCGGTCGAGGCATGGGCCCGGTGCGACACGGAAAAGGCGTCGTTGACGTAGAAATCCCCCAACGCGGCCAGATCGGCGGCGAAGGCGGGGTCGTTGGCTTCCTCTTCGGCGTGGAAGCGCAGGTTTTCCAGCACGCAGACTTCGCCGTCCTTCATGGCGTCTATCACGGCCCGGGCCTTGGGGCCGATGCAGTCGGGGGCGAAGGCGATCTCGCGCCCCAGGATGCCGGACAGGGCGTCGGCCACGGGCTTCAGACTCATGCCGGGGACGATCTTGCCCTTGGGCCGGTCGAAATGGGACAGCACGCAGACCCGGGCCCCCGCCGTGATCAGATCGGTCAGGGTCACGGCGGAACGCTCAAGGCGCGTGGCGTCGGAGACCTGGCCGTCCTTCATGGGCACGTTGAGGTCGCAGCGGACCAGGACGGTTTTGCTCCGGACGTCGAGATCGTCGATGGTCTTGAATTGGCGCATGGTCAGGCTGTCCCTTGGTCGATTTAGTGGGATTTCTCGGGGTTATAGGCGGTCACAGCCAGGAGGCCAAGTGGCCAATTAGGGAGCAAGCCGCTTGATCTCGGCCGCCGCCGCGTCGGCCTTGGCCGTGTCGCCCAGCACCCGGTAGGCGCGTTCAAGCCGCGTCCAGCCGGCCAGATCGTCCGGATTTTCCTTCAGCCGGTTGGCCAGACGCTCGACCATTCCGCGGATCATGGCGTCGCGGTCCTCGGCGGTCATTTCCTGGGCCGCCTCCATCTGTTCGCGGGACGGTCCCGGTTGGGCGGTGGGGGCGTCCCGCCGTTTCGGCGGGCGGCATGATGGGGGTCGAGGGGCGCAGCACCGGGGGCTGTTGTGCCAACAGCTTGCGGGCGTCCTCGGACATGGTGATGGTCAGGGGATCGATCTTCAGTTCCTCGGCGGCGCGGGCGATCTGTTGGCGCACCACGGGCACCCAGGGGGCGTCTTCCGACGAAATGGCGACCAGATCGGCCCAGTCCTGCAGCGCCCCGTTGACGTCGCCGGCCTGGGCCTTTTTCAGGCCCAGGTAATAGCGGGCCTTGGGGTTGAACGGGGCCTTGTCGCGAACGGCCCGGAAAATCGCCGCCGCGTCGTCCGTGACCTTCATCTGGCCGGTCAGAATCAGGGCCTCGGCATAGGCAATTTCCACGTCGGTTCGGCCGTCGGCGATCTTGCGCGCGCGGGCGAAGGCGTTCAGGGCTTCGGCGAAGCGTTCCATGGAAATGTAGCTGCGGCCGAGCAGCAGCCAGCCCTCGATATCGTCCGGGTTTTCCTGCAGCCGTTCGGCCAGGCGGTCGACCATGGCGGTCATTTCGGGATTGGCTTCCGGGCGCGCCGCGGTCTGTACCGCCGCCTGTGCGGCGGACAGGTCGCGGGCGGCGAAGGGCTGATCCGGCTGGTCGGGCGATCCCAGGACGATGTAGAGGGCCGCCGCCGCCAGCGGCACGCCGGCGCCGATCAGCACGGCGGTCAGGCGGCGCGGGCCGCCGCTGCCTGCCGCGGCACCGGATCCGGCCTGCAATTCCGTGTCGGCGGCCAGCATGCGGCGTTGGACTTCCAGGCGCGCGGCCTCGGCGGTCTCGGCATCCAGCAGACCCTGGGCCGCGTCGCGCTCGATCTCTTTCAACTGGTCGCGGAAAACGGTCAGATCGTATTCGGCGCGAGCTGCGGGGGCGGCGTTGCGGCGCAGCAGCGGCCCGGCCAGGGCCAGCCCGACAACGGCCGCCAGCACCGCCATGGCGATGACCAGGGCGGTCATGGGGCGTCTCCCTCAAGCAGTTTGTTCAGGCGCGCCCGTTCTTCGGCCGACAAGGGCTTCACCGCGACCGGCGATGCCGTGCGGCGGCGGCGGTAAAACAGGATCAAGGCCAGGATGCCGAACAAGGCAACCACCGCCGGTCCGGCCCAAAGCACGATGGTCGAGGCCTTCACCGGTGGTTTCAACAACACGAAATCGCCGTAGCGGGCAACCACGTAATTGATCACCTGTTCGTTGCTGTCACCGGCCTTCAGACGCTCGCGCACCAGCACGCGCAAATCCTTGGCCAGGCCCGCGTCGGAATCGTCGATCGACTGGTTTTGGCAGACCAGGCAGCGCAGATCCCTGGAGATTACCCGCGCGCGGTGTTCCAGCGCCGGGTCGGCCAGCATCTCGTCCGGGTTGACGGCGCGGGCGGATGACAGGGGCAGAACCGCCAGCAGCAGGGCCACGGCCATAACGGCGAAGAGGGGGCGCGTCATTTGCCGCTCCCCTTTTGGATCGCGCGGATCAGCGGCAGGATTTCTTTTTCCAGCTTGTCGCCGACGATGGGGCCGACATGCTTGAAGCGGATGCGCCCCGTGCCGTCGACGATGAAGGTCTCGGGCACGCCATAGACACCCCAGTCGATGCCGATGCGCCCGCTTTCGTCGGCCCCCGTGGCCGTGTAGTTGTCTCCCAGTTGGTTGAGCCAGGCGCGCGCCGCCTCGGGCGTGTCCTTGTAGTTCAGGCCGTAGACGGGAACGATGCCCATCTTGGCCAGCTTGTTGATCTCGGGATGTTCGGCGCGGCAGGGCACGCACCAGCTGGCGAACACGTTGACGATGCTGACTTGGCCTTTTTTCAGGTCGGCCGTGGCGAAGCCCGGGGTCTTGCCGCCGGCCACGGGCGGCAAGGTGAATTCCGGCGCCGGTTTGTCGATCAGGGCCGAGGGGATGATCTTCGGATCCTTGGTCAGGCCGACCGCGAAGTAGAGGGCAAGCACCAGGAACAGGCCGAGCGGCAGCAGATAGGGCAGGCGCGATTTCATGGCGTGTCCTCAGTCCGCGCCCGCGGCCTGGACCACGGCGCCTCGCCGGGCCGGGGCGCCGACGCGGTGACGGCGGTCCGACAGGCTGAGGGCACCCCCCGCGATCATGATCATCAGGCCGCCCCACATCCAGGCGACCAGGGGGTTGAAATACAGCCGCGTGACGAAGCCGGGCTTGCCTTCGGGCGTGGTGCCCTGGTCGCCGATCACGGCATAGATGTCGCCCAGCAGGGTGGGCTCGATCCCGGCCTCGGTGGTCGGCTGGCCCGACACGTTGTAGACGCGCTTTTCCGGGTCGAGGACGACCAGCACCCGCCCGCTCTTGGACACGGTGAAATGACCGGCGGTAAAGGTGTAATTGGGGCCCTGGCCGCTTTTGGCGCCGTCGAAACGGAATTCGTAACCGGCCAGTGTCACCGTGTCGCCCGGCGCCATGACCTGGATGCTTTCCTTGACCCAGGCCCCGGCGCCGGTCATCCCGGCGATGGTCACGGCCAGGCCCAGATGGGCCAGGGTCATGCCCCAGGCGGCGCGCGGCTGACGCGCAAGGCGGGACAGGGCGCGGCCCAGGCCGTCGCGGCCCAGGCGCAGGCGTTCCGCCAGTTCGACCAGCGTGCCGACGGCGAGCCAAGCCGCCAGCGCCATGCCGACGATGCCAAGGAACGGGCCGTCGGTGACCAGCGCCCAGGCGCCGACGGCGGCCAGCAGGGCCGCCACCATGGCCGGCCACAGGCGCGCCACGGCGGCGCGCCAGTCGCCGCGTTTCCAGTTCAGCATGGGGCCGACCGCCATGACCACGATCATCGGCAGCATGATGGGGATGAACACGGCGTTGAAGAACGGCGGGCCGACCGAGACCTTGCCGCCGCCGACGGCGTCGAGCAGCAGGGGATAGAGCGTGCCCAGCAGCACCACCGCCGTCGCCGTCGCCATGACCAGATTGTTGAACAGCAATCCACCTTCGCGGCTGATCGGCTGGAACAGGCCGGTCGAGACCAATTGCGGACCGCGCCAGGCGTATAAGGCGAGCGAGCCGCCGATCACGATGATCAGCAGGATCAGGATGAACACGCCGCGCGTCGGGTCCGTGGCGAAGGCATGGACCGAGGTCAGCACGCCCGAGCGCACCAGGAAGGTGCCCAGCAGGCTCATGGAAAAGGTGATGATGGCGAGCAGGATGGTCCAGCCCTTGAGCGTGTCGCGCTTTTCCACCACCGTGGCCGAATGCAGCAGGGCCGTGCCCGCCAGCCAGGGCATGAACGACGCGTTTTCGACCGGATCCCAGTACCACCAGCCGCCCCAGCCCAGTTCGTAATAGGCCCACCAACTGCCCAATCCGATGCCGGCCGTGAGGAAGCACCAGGCGGCCAGGGTCCAGGGCCGTACCCAGCGCGCCCAGGCGGCATCGACCCGGCCTTCGATCAGGGCCGCGATGGCGAAGGAAAAGGCCATGGAGAAGCCGACATAACCCAGGTAGAGCATGGGCGGATGAAAGGCGAGGCCCGGGTCCTGCAGCAGCGGGTTCAGGTCGTTGCCGTTGACGGGGGCGGGGATCAGCCGCTCGAACGGGTTCGAGGTCAAGAGGATGAACAGGTAGAAGCCGACGGCGATCAGCGCCTGGATCGACAGCACGCGGGCGCGCAAGGACGGCGGCAGGTTGGCGCCGAAGGCGGCGACGGCGGAACCGAACAGGGCCAGGATCAGCACCCACAGCAGCATCGAGCCCTCGTGGTTCCCCCACACGCCGGAAATCTTGTAGATCAGCGGTTTATCGGTGTGCGAGTTCTGGGCGACGTTGAGGACGGAAAAATCCGACGTGATGTAGAGGTTCATCAGGCAGCCGAAGGCGACGGCGACCAGCAGGAACTGCGCCAACGCCGCCGGACGGGCGACGGCCATCCATCCGGCGTCGCCCCGATGCGCGCCGATCAGCGGCAGGGTCGCCTGCACGGCGGAAACGAACAGCGCCAGGATCAGCGCGAAATGGCCCAGTTCGGCGATCATTTGGCATTTTCCCCTTTGCCCGATCCTTCCTGCCAGCGGCCGGATTTCTTCAACGCGTCGGCGACTTCGGGCGGCATGTAATTTTCGTCGTGCTTGGCCAGGACTTCCTCGGCCACGAACAGGCTGCCCTGCAGGCGGCCTTCGGTGACCACGCCCTGCCCCTCGCGGAACAGGTCGGGCAGGATGCCCCTGTAGGTCACGTCGATCACGTTGGCGCCGTCGGTGATGCGGAAGGCGGTGACGGCACCGGCCTGTTTCTTCACGCTGCCGTCCTCGACCAGGCCACCCAGGCGCACGCGGCGGTCGATCTTGACCTTGCCCTCGGCGATGTCGGTCGGCGAATGGAAGAACACGATGCTGTCCTCGAAGGCGGTCAGCGCCAGGGCGGCGGCGACGCCGAGCAGGCACAGCCCGATGGCGGCGAAGGTCAGGCGTTTATGCTTGCGCTTCACGGCCCGGCCGCTCCGTCATTCGGGGCCGCACCACGCCGGGCTCGGGGGGCGTCCCCTTCAAGGCGGGCCAGCTCGCTTTCCGCCGCCTTGAGCCCGCGCAGGCTGAGCCACAGCAGGACCGCCAGAACGGCGATGACGGCGCCGTAGCTGGGCCAAACGAAGCCCGCGTAACCGCCCATGTCGAGGAATTCGCTGATCTTGTTCATGATGTTGGAAGGGGCCCTCTGATTGCGGCATTTATGTGGTGGCCGTGCGCCGGATCGGCAACACCGGCATCATATCTCCGATACCGGCGCCGTCCTTGATGTTGGTCAGTTTAGCGGCCCATGCTTTCGGGGCAAGATTGCAATTTATTGAATATGTTTTTCACGCCCCGGCTTCCTCGGCCTGGATCTGTCGCCGTGCGCGCAGGCGGGTTTCCGTCAGCTCGCGGCGCATGCGCAGCATCAGCACCCAAAGATAATAGGTCGTGAACGCCCCGATCATCAGGAACAGGGGCCACAGCATGTCGGGATGGATGGTCGGCCCGCCCATGCGCACGATGGACGCCGGCTGATGCAGGGTGTTCCACCAGTCGACGGAAAACTTGATGATCGGCACGTTGACCAGACCGACCATGGCCAGGATCGCCGACGCCTTGGACCCCCGCTGCGGGTCGTCGAAGGCGCTGTTCAGCGCCATGTAGCCGAGATAGAGGAAGAACAGCACCAGAACCGAGGTCAGGCGCGCGTCCCACACCCACCAAGCTCCCCACATGGGCTTGCCCCAGAGCGAGCCGGTCAAGAGCGCCAGGAAGGTGAAGCAGGCGCCGATGGGCGCCGTCGCCCGGGCCGCCACGTCGGCCACCGGATGCTTCCAGATCAGCCCGACGGCGGCGGAAACCGCCAGCCCGACATAGCAGAACAAAGACATCCAGGCCGCCGGCACATGCACGTACATGATGCGCACGGTCTCGCCCTGCTGGTAATCGGCGGGCGAGGCGAACAGGCCCAGGTAAAGCCCGGCCGCCGCCAGCACGATCGTCGCCCCGGCCAGCCAGGGGCTCAGCACCGTGGCCAGCTTCATAAAGCGGCGCGGATTGGCGAAGTAATTGAACATGGCCGGGAAGCTACCCTCTTCGAAAAATTTATTCCAGCGCTTGGCGAAGGCCCGCCGCCGCCCCCCAGGGACAAAGCGCCAGGGCGCCCGCGAAGATCGCGCCCAGCAGCAGCAGGGGGGCGCGCGCCGGGAAGCCGCCGATGGCCGCCTCGACCGCGCCGACGCCGAAGATCAGCACCGGAATGAACAGCGGCAGGATCAACAGCGCCAGCAGCACGCCGCCGCGCCGCGACCCCAGGATCAGCGCCGCGCCCACGGCGCCGATCAGGCTGAGCGTCGGGGTGCCGAGCAAGAGCGCCAGCAGCAACAGGCCGAAGCCGTCCGCCGGCATGTTCAGCAGCACCGCCAGCACGGGGGCGGCGACGATCAGCGGCAGGCCGGTGATCAGCCAATGGGCCAGCACCTTGGCCAGCACGACGACCTCCAGGGCGGGCGGGCTGAGGGCCAGAAGCTCCAGCGAGCCGTCCTCGAAGTCCGTGTGGAACAGGCGTTCCAGCGACAGCAGCACCGACAGCAGGGCCGCGACCCACAGCACCCCGGGCGCGATGCGCGCGAGCACGTTGGGCTCCGGCCCGACGCCGAGCGGAAACAGCACCACGGCGATGACGAAGAACATGACGACCATGGCGCTGTCCATGCCTTGGCGCAGGGCCAGGCGCAGGTCGCGCGTCAGGATGGCGCGGAAGCCGGTCATGCGGCGGTATCCGCGTCCAGCGACGGGCGGGCGGCGAAGCCGGCAAGGTCCAGATTGCCGGCGTCCTTCAGCCCCAGGTCCGAATGGGTCGAGACCACGGCCATGCCGCCCGTGTCGCGGTGGCGCTGGATCAGGCCGCGCAGGCGGCCGGTGGTTTCCGCATCCAGCGCCGTCGCCGGTTCGTCCAGCAGCCAGATGGCGGCCGGGGCGAGCGCCAGACGGGCGAGGTTGAGGCGCCGCTTCTGCCCGGCCGAGAGAAACCGCGCCGGCAGGTCGGCCAGATGCCCGATGCCGAGCGCATCCAGCGCCGGGGCCACGGCCGTATCGGGGTCCGCACCCATCAGCCCGGCCCAGAAGGCCAAATTCTCCGCCGCCGTCAGGGCCGGTTTCACGGCATCCAGATGGCCGAGATAGCGCAGCCGCAGGCGATGGGCGTCGGGATCGTCGGAAATGGTTTGGCCGTTCCACGACAGGCTGCCCGCCGCCGGCGGCAGAAGCCCCGCCATGAGGCGCAGCAGCGACGACTTGCCCGAGCCGTTGGGCCCGGTCAGCATCAGCGCGCCGCCGCTTTCGACTTGGAATGCCAGGCCCCGGAACACGGGCCGGGTGCTGCGCAGACAGTCGAGCTTTTGTCCTTGGAAACGGTTCACGGGTGGATGGGTCCTCCGGTTCTGGGCGATCGCCCCGCTCAGTAATAGCCCGGAAGACATTGGGAATACAGGGCCTTGGACTTGACTTTCATCAATGCGCGCCGGGCCGTGCGGGGCTGTGATAGGGGCCGTGGTTTTCATGCGTATGGAGGAATTTAGACATGACCCGGAAACCCGCGACCAAACCTGCGGCCGAAACCGCCGCCAAACCGAAAGCACCGGCCAAAGTCCCCGTGAAAAAGGCCGAACCCAAGGAAAGTTTTCGCCAAAAGCTGTCCGACGTATTCGAGGACATGTGGGAAACCATCGGTAAGCACCATATGTCGATCTCCGGGCGGGCGTACAGCGGCGACCTGCCCGTGACCGACATGAAGGAATCGCAGCGCGTGATGACCTTCACCCTCGAGGTCCCGGGCATGGATGAAGACGATATCCATGTCGCCGTGGCGAATGGGCTGTTGACCGTTTCCGGTAAAAAGGAGTCGCAGAGCGAAACCAAGGGCGAAGGCTATGTGTTCCGTGAACGCAGCTACGGCAGCTTTTCGCGCGGTTTCTCCCTGCCGGCGGACGCCCTGGAAGACGGCGTGACCGCCGACCTGGAAAAAGGAGTGCTGACCGTCAAGGTGCCGCGCAGCGGAAAGGCGCCCGCATCCGACGCCAAGCGCATCCCCATTCAAAAGAAATAGGCGCGGGTCTTCTTGCCCCATCGGGGGCGGCATCGCGAAAAAAAGCCGGGCTCTTGGGGAGAGCCCGGCTTTAAGTTCGGCTGGTGCCGATTAAGGGGACCAGAGAGGGGGGTCTCTGGTTAATAGACGAGGAGGTCTATGGTTCCTATTTAGCCCCCGGAATGGGGCGAGATTATGTCCCCAATGTGATCTTTTCTGGCCCCCCTCGGAAAGCCGGGAAATCCGGGCTTTTCCGGGGATGCGGCGGGGGATATTCTTCGGTTCATGGCAAATTCTCGCCTTCGCGGGGGGCGTCGCGCCGCCCCGGTCCTGCTTTTGCTGCTGTTCCTGGCGCCCTTGGCCGTGCGCCCGGCCCCGGCGGCGGAGCGCGATGGCGCGGCCCTGGTCGCGGCGCTGCGCGGCGGCGGCCATGTCCTCTATTTCCGCCATGCCGCCACGGACTGGGCCCAGAACGACCAGATATCCCAGGCCGGCGACTGGAAAAGCTGCGACGGCGGCCGGATGCGCCAACTGTCGGAAACGGGGCGGACGACGGCGCAGCTGATCGGCCTCGCCCTGCGCACCCTGGCCGTTCCCGTGGGTGAGGTGGTTTCCTCGGAATACTGCCGTACGGCGGAAACCGCCCGCCTGATGGGCCTGGGCGCCGTGCGCACGACGACGGAAATCATGAACCTGCGGTCGCAGGATTTCGTCGGCGGCCGTGACGCCGCCGTGACCCGCGCCCGCGCCCTCCTGGCCCGCCCGCCGGCGCCCGGCACAAACCGCATCATGGTCGGCCACGGCAACCTGATGCGCGCCGCCACGGGCCAGTACACGGACGAGGCCGGGGCCGTGGTGGTCCGCCCGGACCCCGGATCGGACCTGGGCTTCGTGTTCATCGCCCAGGTCACGCCCCAGGACTGGCTGCGGTTGGCGGAGGAATTTGGGGGCGTGAAGTGAGGTTTGTTTCCAACCCAAGGCGGACGTTTTGTACACAGAGGGTACTCACCTGACAGATTGGCCCGCGTCAAACATTGCCGCATCAAGTACGAACGTTTCTCGCATTCCATCGGCTGTCATAGATGTTGAAAGAAGATCTCTTTGTATCAGTGATTCAATTGCGGCCATATTCAAAGGCGAGTTATTCACTTGTGCCCAAGTGACGACACAGCCGCCTTGTTCAACAAAATACTGAACCACGGCTTTCTCATCCGAGCTCATTTGATCATAACGGTATTTTGCTTCTTCCCTTTCGGTGCCGCGTATTTTTCTTCGCATGGCCTTCTCGTGCAGACCGGAGGCAATCAAACGCATGATCGGAAATGATATAATTGAAGAAAATGCGGCAATCACCCAATCGCCATAAGAAAGATAAACACCTAGGCCAATAACCCCGGCCAACGTCGTTGCGATGCTTCGCCCGAAATCAGTTTCAATGTAAATCCGTTCGGCTAATTTCTCGATGGCGTTCATCCTAAAGCCCTAACGCTGCTATGCCCGGCGGGGCGACCGAGCTTCCGGTTTGACCCTTACCCTGCCCCCCGCCGGTCATCAATCACCTTGCCGTCGTTGGGCAGGCTGCCGGGGGCGACGAATTCCACCTCGCCCTTGAGCTTGCAGGTCGCCTGGATGGTCTCGGCGAGGGCGGCGGCGAGGGCGTTCGGGGCAGGCGGGGTGGTCTCGCACATCAGGGTCATGACGTCGGCGCCGTCCCGGCGGTCCACCACCATGCGGGCGCGGGCGATTTCCGGGTGGCGCTTGACGATGTCGGCGATCTGGCGCGGGTGGATGAACATACCCTTGACCTTGGCCGCCTGGTCGGCGCGGCCCATCCAGCCCTTGATGCGGGTGTTGGTGCGCCCGCAGGGGCTCGCCCCGGCCAGCACCGCCGACATGTCGCCGGTGGCGAAGCGGATCAACGGATATTCCAAGTTGAACGGCGTGGTCAGGAGAACCTCGCCGACCTGGCCCGGGGCGACCGGATCGCCCGTGCCGGGCGTGACGATTTCCAGGATCAGGCCTTCTTCCAGGATCAGGCCCTCGCGGGCGGTTGATTCGTAGGCGATCAGGCCGACGTCGGCCGAGGCATAGATGTTGAAGGCGTCGATCCCGGCGGCGTCGCAGGCGGCGCGCTGATCGGGCAGGAAAGGCTCCCCGCCGACGGCGGCCTTGGCGAGCGACGACACGTCCGCGTCCGTCTCGGCGGCCTTGTCGAGCAGGATCTTGAGGAACGACGGCGTGCCGCAATAGGCCGTGGGGCGGATGTGTTCGATGGCGCGGACCTGCAGTTCCGTATTGCCGACACCGGCCGGCACCACGGCGCAGCCAATCGCCTGGGCGCCGCTATCCATCATCAGCCCGGCCGGCGTCAGGTGATAGGAAAAGCTGTTGTGCAGGACATCGCCCGCGCGCATCCCGGCGGCGTAAAGTCCGCGCGCCGTGCGCCACCAGTCGGCGCCCTGGCCATCGGCGTCGTAGGTCGGCCCGGGGCTTTGATAGATATGGCGCAGCCGCCCGTCGGGCACCGTCGTCAGGCCGCCCAGGGTATGGCCCGGCGCCTGCCGGTCGACCAGTTCCGACTTGCGGGTCACGGGCAGTTTGGCCAGCGCCGCGCGGTCGGCGAGCCCGGCCGGATCGATGCCGGACAGGACTTCGCGGTAATAGGGGGCCTTCGCCTTGGCATGGGTCAGCAGGCCCCGCAGCCCCTCGAACAGGGCCGCCTCGCGGGCCTCCGCCGCGCGGGTTTCCAGATCGTCGTAATGCGGCTTGTCCGGCATTTGCGTCAGAGCCAGCGCTTGCGGCGGCGGTAGTGCTTGACGTCGCGGAAGCTTTTGCGGCCTTCCCCGGCCAAGCCCAGGTAGAATTCCTTGACGTCCGGGTTTTCCCGCAGGCCCGCCGCGTCGCCGTCCATGACCACGCGGCCGTTTTCCAGGATGTAGCCGTAATCGGCGTATTTCAGGGCAATCATGGTGTTCTGTTCGGCCAGCAGGATGGACACGCCCTCCTGCTCGTTGAGGGCCTTCACGATCTCGAAAATCTCCTCGACCAGCTGCGGGGCCAGACCCATGGAGGGCTCGTCCAAAAGGATGGTGTTGGGGTTGGCCATCAGCGCCCGGCCGATGGCGGTCATCTGCTGTTCGCCGCCGGAGGTATAGCCCGCCTGCGAGGTGCGGCGTTCCTTCAGGCGCGGGAAATAGTGGTAGACCTTCTCCAGGCTTTCGGCGACGGCGGCGGCGCCGTCGGTGCGCGTGTAGGAGCCGGTCATCAGATTGTCTTCGACGGTCAGATGTTCGAAGCAGTGGCGGCCTTCCATGACCTGGATGACGCCGCGCTTGACCAGTTCGTTGGGCGTGAGGCTGTCGACCCGTTCGCCGCGGAACAGAATCTCGCCCTTGGTGACCTCGCCGCGTTCGGCCCCCAGAAGGTTGGAGATGGCCTTCAGCGTCGTCGTCTTGCCGGCGCCGTTGGCCCCGAGGAGGGCGACGATGCCCCCCTCGGGAACCTCAAGCGATACCCCCTTCAACACCAGGATCACATGGTCGTAGATGACCTCGATGTTGTTGACCACGAGCGGTGACGTCTGGGCGGCCGCCTCGGTCTTCTGTTTAACAGCCTGTGCCATGAACCTCGCCTTTCGTGTTCTGTTCGGGGACCCGTCGAAACCGCTTACTTGCAGGTTCGCGGGGTGATGTTGTTTTCCTTCGCGTAGGCCGCGGCATCGGCCTCCACGAGGGGGCGGACGATGTCGCGCATCGGCGTCAGCCATTCGCTGGCATAGGACCATTTGGCGCCGTCCCATTTCTGGATAATCACCGGCCCCATGGTTTCATGGTCCTCGCAGGTGATCTTGAGCGGGCTGACCATCCCCTTGAACCCGAGCTTGTCCAGGGTTTCCTGGGTGATGCTCAGGTTTTCGAGGCCCCAGCGGACCTGTTCGCCGGTCAGGGATTTTTTGCCGAACTTGGCCTGGGCCGTGCGCACGGCTTCGGTGGCGAACATGGCGTTGACGACGCCGCGGTTGTACAGCACCTCGCCGACCTTGTTTTCCTTGGCCGCCGCCGCATCCCCGCCGTAGATGTGCTTGATGATGTCGGCATGAACACCGAAGTCGGCACCCGCGCCGTGGAAGGTGGTCGACAGGTAGCCCTTGGCACCGTCGCCGGCGGGCACCACGTCGGCGTCCGAACCGGACCACCAGTTGCCGACGAACTGATCCATGGGATAGCGGATGCCGGCGGCTTCCTTGATCGCAACCTGGTTCATCACGCCCCAACCGGACATGAAGATGAAGTCAGGCTTGATGCGGCGGATCTGACGCCATTGCGAGGCCTGTTCCTGGCCCGGATGGTCGACCGGAACCAGGGTCAGCTTGAAGCCGTAGCGTTTGGCCAGAACCTCGAGCGTCGGGTTGGCTTCCTTGCCGTAGGCGGAATTGTGGTGCAGGTGGACGATCTTCTTGCCCTGCAGTTTGTCGTATCCGCCGGCCCGGCGCGCGAAGTACTTGATGACCGCGGACGCCTGCGACCAGTAAGTGGCGGGCGGGTTGAAGATCCATTCGAACACCCGGCCGTCGGCCGCCGAGGTGCGGCCGTAACCCATGGACAGGATCGGAATCTTGTCCACGCTGGCCTTCGGGATCAGCTGATAGGTGATGCCCGTGGAATAGGGGTTGAACAGACTGGCCCCGGTCGGGCCGTTGCCCTTCAGCTTTTCGTAGCATTCGACGCCCAGGTTGGTTTTGTACTGGGTTTCGCATTCTTCGAAGGTGACGGTGACGCCGTTGATGCCGCCGTCGCGCTTGTTGAGCAGGGTGTAGTAGTCGCGGAAGCCGTTGGCCACGGGGATGCCCGACGGCGCATAGGCACCCGTGCGGTAGACGAGCATCGGAAAGAACTGCTCGTCCGCCTTGGCGATTTCGGCCGCGGCGAACGTACCGAGGCCGACCACGGCACCTGCCGTGGCCAGTACCAGTTTACGGAACTTCATGGTTGTGTCTCCCAGTTGCGGACGCCCCGGTTTTTGTGGGGCTTGGTCCTTCTGATAATCCCTCGGATCGTGGCACGGCGGGGCAAGGGGCCCCAACGCGCACAATCCGGTTTCCAACGTCGCTTGTTATTGGTCTTGGCGGCAGTCGCGCCGCGTCACTTCAAAAATCCTCGGGCCGTTCCGTCAGTACGGGAACGGCCATTTCCTGAGCTTCTCGCGCAAAATCTGCCACAGCCGCGCGAAGCCTTCCGGCTCGACGATCAGGAAAAACACGATCATCACGCCGAAGATGATTTCCTCCAGGTGCTTCTGCAAAGCCGTGGAAATATCCAGGCCGACCATGGGCGGAAAGTTGGTCAGGAAGATCGGCACCAGAATGATGAACGCGGCCCCCATGATGGATCCGCCGATCGACCCCAGCCCGCCGATGATGATCATGAACAGCACGCGGAACGACACGGTGGCCAGGTCGAAGGCCTCCGTTTCCGCCGATCCCAGCCAGCAGAAGATCATCAAGGCCCCCGCCACGCCGCAGTAGAACGACGAAATGGCAAAGGCCAGAAGCTTGGTCTGCAACGGGCGGATGCCGATGATTTCGGCGGCGATGTCCATGTCGCGGATCGCCATCCAGTTCCGCCCGATGCGCCCGCGCACCAGGTTCTTGGCGAACCAGGCGAAGACGATCAGGAAGGTCAGGCAGACGATGTAGCGGGCCTCGGGCGATGCCGAGGGGCCGGTGATCAGCACCCCGAACAATTCGCGCGGCGGTGCGGTGATCGTGCCCGACGGGTTGTTGTTGTAGAACCAGCCGACCTTGTTGAACAGCCACAGGACGAAGAACTGCGCGGCCAGGGTCGCGACGGCCAGATAGAAGCCCTTGATGCGCAGCGAGGGCAGGCCGAACACCACGCCGACGGCGGCGGCGCAGCCGCCCGACAGCAGTATGGCGACGATGATGTTCATGCCTTCGATGTTGGTGGTCAGCTTGTAGCAGGCATAGGCGCCGACGGCGGCGAAGGCCCCGGTGCCGAGCGAGACCTGCCCCGCGTAGCCCATCAGGATGTTCAGGCCGATCGCCATCAGGGCGAACACCAGGAACTGGATGAAGATCGCCTGCAACCAGTATTCGTCGGCGAACAGGGGCACCGCATAGGCGGCGAGGATCACCAGGATCACGGCGACCTTGTCCTGGAACACCGGGAAAACGGCCTGGTCGCCCTGGTAGGTGGTCTTGAACTGTCCGGCTTCGCGGTAGAACATGGTCCGGATCCTTCCTACACGCGCTCGATGATTTTTTCGCCGAACAGGCCCTGGGGCCGGAACACCAGGAACGCGAGGGCGAGCATGTAGGCGAACCAGTTTTCAATGGCGCCGCCGAGGGCCGGACCCCAGAATCCTTCCGCGACCTTTTCGCCGACGCCGATGATCAGGCCGCCGACGATGGCGCCGGGGACCGAGGTGAACCCGCCCAGGATCAGTACCGGCAGGGCCTTCAGCGCAATCAGAGACAGCGAGAACTGAACCCCCGACTTGGCCCCCCAGACGATGCCGGCGACCAGCGCCACGATGCCGGCGATGGTCCACACGGCGATCCAGATGGTCTTCAGCGGTATGCCGACGGAAAGCGCCGCCTGATGGTCGTCGGCGACGGCGCGCAATGCGCGGCCCATGGGCGTTTTCTGGAAGAACACGGCGAGCGAGATCACCAGAAGCGCGCCGATGACGGCGGCGGTCACGTCGAAGGTGTTGAGCAGGATCTTGCCGCCGAGAATGTCGAACGGCTGGTCCGGGATGCCGATTTCCAGGCGCTTGACGTCCGATCCCCACATCAGCTGACCCGTGCCCTCCAGGATGAAGTTGAGGCCGATCGTCGCCATGAACAGGATCAGGCCTTCCTGGTTGACCAGATGGCGCAGCATGAAGCGTTCGACCAGGAAGGCAAGGCCCACCATCATGGCGACGGTGAGGATCAGCGCCGCCCAAAGCGGTACCCTGTGTTCCATCAGGCCGACCAGGGTCAGGGCCGCGAACAGCACCATCGCCCCCTGGGCGAAGTTGAACATGCCCGACGCCTTGAAGATCAGCACGAAGCCCAGCGCGACCAGGGAATAAAGGACGCCCGTGGACAGCCCGACCAGCACCAGTTCGATGAAATAGTACGGGCTTTCCCATATCTCGATGAACGGGGTGACCAGGATCGATTCGAGAAATTCCATAGGTGTCGTTCCCTCCCCGCCCTAGTCGTGGCTGACGCCCAGATAGGCGTCGATCACGTCCTGGTTGCGCTTGACCTCGTCCGGCGTGCCGTCGGCCAGTTTCTTGCCGTAGTCCAGCACGACGACCCGGTCGGAAATGTCCATGACCACGCTCATGTCGTGTTCGATCAGGACGATGGTGGTGCCGTATTCGTCGTTCACGTCGAGGATGTATCGGACCATGTCCTCTTTTTCCTCGTGGTTCATGCCGGCCATCGGCTCGTCGAGCAGCAACAGGTCCGGCTCGGCGGCCAGTGCGCGGCCCAGTTCCACCCGCTTTTGCAGGCCGTAGGGCAGGCGCCCCACGGGTGTCTTGCGGATCGCCTCGATCTCCAGGAAGTCGATGACCTCTTCCGCCTTGGCACGGTGTCCAAGTTCTTCCTTGAGCGCCGGGCCGTAATAGAGCGCCTGCCAGAACAGGTTGCGTTTCATCTTCAGCCCGCGCCCGGTCATGATGTTGTCGAGCGTCGACATGCCCTTGAACAGGGCGATGTTCTGGAAGGTGCGGGCGATGCCTTCCTCGGCCGCCTCATAAGGCTTGGCCGTGTCGCGGCGCTTGCCCTTGTAGGTGATGGCCCCTTCCTGCGGGTGGTAGAAGCCGTTGATGCAGTTCAGCATGGACGACTTGCCGGCCCCGTTGGGCCCGATGATGGCGAGGATTTCGTGCTCGCGCACCTCGAACGACACGTTGTCGAGCGCGCGCACGCCGCCGAACGACAGCGACACATTTTCCACCTTCATGATGACGTCGCCGATGACGCGTCCGGTGGGTGTCTGGGGGCCGTCCGGCATTCAGGTTCCTTTCGCTCCTATGCGCCGCGGGTGCCGCTCATGCCGCCGCCTGTGCCGCGCCGGGCGGGACCATCTTGGCGTCGCGGATTTTCAGATCGGCGTGGATGGTGTCCGTGCGGCCGTCCTCGAAGGTCACGGTCGCGGTGACCTCGCAATGGTCTTGGTCCGAATAAAGGGCGGCGATCAGGTCGCCGTAGCGTTCGGTGATGACGCTGCGTCGAACCTTTCGGGTGCGCGTCAGTTCGCCGTCGTCGGCGTCCAGTTCCTTGTGCAGGATCAGGAACCGCTTGATCTGCGATCCCGCCAGCTTGTCGTCCTGGGCCAGGTCGGCGTTGACCTTGTCGACGCAGTCGGCGATCAACTCCAGAACCTCGGGCCGGCCGGCGAGGTCCGTATAGCCCGTATAGGCGAGGCCCCGCCGCTCGGCCCAGTTGCCGACCGCTTCCAAATCCATGTTGATGAACGCCGCGACATAGTCCCGGCCGTCGCCGAAGGTCACGGCCTCGGACACGAAGGGGAAGAATTTAAGTTTGTTTTCCAGGTACTTGGGCGCGAACAGCGTGCCGTCGGTCAGCCTACCCACGTCCGTGGCCCGGTCGATGATCTTGAGATGCCCGTCGGCGTCCAGGAACCCGGCATCGCCGGTATGGACCCAGCCGTCGTCGGTCTTGGTCTCGGCCGTGGCGTCGTCGTTCTTGTAATAGGCCTGGAACACGCCGGGGCTCTTGAACAGGACCTCGCCCGTGTCGGCGACGCGGATATCGACCCCGGGGGCGGGCACGCCCACGGAATCGGAACGGATGTCGCCGTTCGGCTGGATGGTGATGAACACGGACGCCTCGGTCGAGCCGTACAACTGTTTCAAGTTCAGGCCGAGCGATCGGTAGAAATCGAAGATGTCGGGGCCGATGGCCTCCCCCGCCGTATAGCCCAGCCGCATGCGCGTCAGGCCGAGAACGTTCTTGAGCGGCCCATAGACCAGGAATTCGCCCAATCGGTATTTCACGCGGTCGATCAGGGGCACCGGTTTGCCGTCCAGGATGTCGCGGCCGACCCGCCCCGCCAGGTCCATGAAATAATGGAACATGCGCTGTTTCCAGGGGGCCGCGTCCTCGATCCGGATCATCACCGTGGTCAATATGTTCTCGAAAATGCGGGGCGGCGCGAAGAAATAGGTCGGACCGATCTCACGCAGGTCCTGAAGCACCGTTTCGGCGCTTTCCGGGCAGGCAACGCAGAACCCGTGGGTGAAGGCCTGGCCGACCGAGAAAATGTGGTCGCCGACCCAGGCCATGGGCAGATACGCCAGCATCTCGTCGTCGTCCGTCAGGCCTTCCCAGTCGGCGGCGTTGCGCGCCGTCTGGATCAGGTTGTCGGCGCTCAGCATCACGCCCTTGGGCCGCCCCGTGGTGCCCGAGGTATAGACCATGATGGCCAAGTCCCCGCCCGCCCCCTTGGCGACCTCGCCGTCGTAAAAACCGGGATTGGCCGCGTCGAAGGCGCGGCCCTTCGCCTGGACATCGGCGTACAGGTGGAGGAAATTCTGCGTGTAATGACGCATGCCGCGGGGGAAATGATAGATGATCGTTTCCAGCAGGGGCAGGCGGTCCTTGATCTCCAGCAGTTTGTCGACCTGCTCCTGGTTCTCGACCACGGCGAAACGGCATTCCGCGTGCGCCAGCACGTATTGCATCTCGTCGGCCACGGAATCCTGATAGATCGGCACCGGCACGCCACCCACGGCCTGGGCCGCGGGCATGGCCCAGTACAGGTGCGGCCGGTTGTCGCCGATGATGGCCAGCCGGTCGCCCCGCTTGCACCCCAATGCCGCCAGACCGCAGGCGAGTGCGCGGACCTCGTCGGCGACCTCGGACCATGTCCAGGTCTGCCAGATCCCGTAATCTTTTTCGCGGCTTGCGGGTTTGCCCCCCCGGATGCGCGCGTTCGCGGCCAACAGTTTGGGAAAAGTGTCTAGGCCCGCCGCTTGATCGCCGGACATGGATGTCTCCCTGTAAATCCTCAGCCTTCTTTGTTCAGACGTGCTTTAGGATTTTTTGAATTTACCGCCTCTTGAAGGGCGTTGAGATAAAATAACATGCAGATTGATCTGGAAGACGCAAGCCGAAATATCCCGCGCCGCCGCACGGTTACGTGAGAACGGGCGCTTGATGCCACGTAAAATCGGTTGTTCGCATCCGGATATGTTCCGCGTGGCGAAACGCGGAAGGTTGCTCACCTTATGAAAGGCACCGCATAGCCATGGACATGCGGTGCCTCTGCGCCTTGTGCGCAGGCGACAACGCCGAATTTAGGGGGCGCCAGGTGAGACTCGTTTCAGGAAGTCGACGCCCCTCATCGGGGCTCAAACTCCTGTCCTAATCCTCGGTCAATAACGGTGCAGCGAACCTGATCAGCACTTACACACGCGGCGGTGCGAATTTGGTCAAGTTGATGCCATCCACTGCAGACTTGTACTCGTCAACGCTTGGTGTCCGGCCGAGAATCGTCGACAACACCACGACCGGCGTCGAAGCCAGCAGCGACTCTCCTTTCTTTTCATTGGAGTCCGCCACAACCCGGCCCTGGAACAATCGGGTCGACGTCGCCATGACCGTATCGCCCTTTTCCGCTTTTTCCTGGTTGCCCATGCAAAGGTTGCAACCGGGACGCTCCAGATAGAGGGTGTTCTCGTAAGATGTCCGCGCCTCGGTCTTGGGGGCCGTGTCGTCGAACTCGAACCCCGCGTATTTTTGCAGGATTTCCCAGTCGCCTTCCGCCTTCAACTCATCGACGATGTTGTAGGTCGGCGGTGCGACAACCAGGGGCGCCTTGAACTCGATCTTACCGTTTGCCTTTTCCAGGTTTCGGAACATTTGCGCGACGATGCTCAGGTCACCCTTGTGCACCATGCATGAACCGACGAAGCCCAAATCGACTTTCTTGTTGCCGCCGTAATAGGAAATCGGGCGGATGGTGTCGTGCGTATAACGTTTCGCCACATCGATGTTGTTGACGTCGGGGTCGGCGATCATCGGCTCGTTGATTTGATCCAGATCGACGACGACTTCCGCGTAGTATTTGGCGTTGTCATCCGGCCGCAGCGCAGGCTGCTCTCCGGATTTGATTTGTGCGATGCGTTTGTCCGCCTTGTCGATCAGCCCCTGAAGCATCCCTGACGGGATTTCCATGCCCTTGTCGATCATGATCTGAATGCGGGCCTTGGCGATTTCCAGGGACTCGATCAAGGTTTCATCATTGGAAATATAGATCGATGCCTTGGCCTTCATCTCGGCCGTCCAGTCGGTGAAGGTGAAGGCCTGGTCCGCCAGCAGCGTGCCGATGTGGACTTCGATGATGCGGCCCTGGAAAACGTTTTCCCCGTCGGACTGGGCCAGCATCTGGGCCTGGGTCGCGTGGACCACGTCACGGAAGTCCATGTGGTCGGCCATCGTGCCCTTGAAGGTCACTTTAACGGACTCAGGGACGGTGATGTTCGCCATGCCCAAGGCCAGCGCCAGCGCGACGGTGCCCGAGTCAGCCCCGAAGGCGACGCCTTTGGACATCCGGGTGTGCGAATCTCCGCCGATGATGATCGCCCGGTCATCGACGGTGATGTCGTTCAAGACCTTATGGATGACGTCCGTCATGGCCGGGTAGACGCCTTTCGGGTCGCGGCCGGTGACCAGCCCGAACTTGTTCATGAAGGCCATCAGCTTGGGCGTATTGGCCTGCGCTTTGTTGTCCCACACGGAGGCCGTGTGACAGCCGGACTGGTAGGCGCCGTCCAGAACCGGGGAGATCACGGTCGCGGCCATGGCCTCCAGTTCCTGGACGGTCATCGGGCCGGTCGTGTCTTGCGATCCGACGATGTTGACCTTCACCATGGCGTCGGAACCGGCGTGCAGAACGGTTCCTTCCGGAACGCCCACGGCGTTGTTGTTGAAGATTTTCTCGACCGCCGTCAGGCCCTGACCCGGGTGGGAGACCACCTTGGCGGGCGCGAACACCGGCTTCGGCGCCACGCCCAGGGTTTCGGCGGCGAAAATCTGGAGTTTCTTGCCGAAGTCGATGGCATAGGAGCCGCCGGCCTTCATGAACTCGATCGATTGCGGCGAGAAGGCCTTCGAAACGTCGGCCAGTTCTTCGGAGCCGTCTTCGTTCAGGAGCTTCTTGGCTTTCGTGTCGATGGTCAGGGTCGTGCCCGTGGCGACGGAGTATTTTTCCTCCAGCACCGGGCTGCCGTCGTTGTTGATGATGGCATTGCCGTCCGAGTCCACTTTCTTGACCCAGTTCTTAAGGTCCACGCCGATGCCGCCGGTGACGCCCACCGTGGTCTGGAAGATCGGTGAAATACCGTTGGTGCCGGCGACGATCGGCGCGATGTTGACGAACGGTACGTAGGGGCTGGCCTGCTCACCCATCCAGAGTGCCACGTTGTTGATCCCGGACATGCGCGAAGAGCCGACGCCCATGGTGCCTTTCTCGGCGATCAGCATCAGGCGCTTGCCGGGATGCTGGATCTTCAGCGCCTGGATCTCTTTCTGGGCTTTTTCCGAGATGAAGCTCTTGCCGTGCAGTTCCCGGTCGGCGCGGGAATGCGCCTCGGCGCCCGGGGACATCAGGTCGGTGGAGATATCGCCTTCCGCCGCGACGTAGGTCACGACGTCAATTTTGTCCTCAATCTCCGGCAGTTTGGTGAAGAACTCGGCATCCGCGTAACTTTGCAGGACGTCCTTGGCAATCGGGTTTCCGGCCTTGTAGGCCGCTTGCAGGCGATCCGTGTCCGCGTCGTACAGGAAGACCTGCGTTTTCAGAACTTCAGCCGCGGCCTTGGCGATGTCGGCATCGTCGCCCAGCGCCAGGTCGAGCAGCACCTCGACCGACGGCCCGCCCTTCATGTGCGAAAGAAGTTCGAACGCGAAGTCCCGCGTGATCTCCTTGACGTCGGCCTGGCCGAGAATGATCTCTTTTAGGAACGCCGCTTTGACGCCTGCCGCGCTGGTCGTTCCGGGCAATGTGTTGTAGATAAAGAACTGCAACGAGTCTTCCCGGTATTCGTTCCCGGTGTCTTTGATCTGTGCGATCAGGTCTTCAACGAGCGCCCCATCTTCGATCGGTTTCGGATGCAAATCCTGCTTTTTACGTTCTTCGATTTCGGCCAAATAATCCGTGTACAAGCTCATGATTGCTCCGCGATCCTGGGTGTTCTCGACAAATCAACGGCGAATCGAGTGGGCGATCTCGCCGAAAAGCGCCGGAGATGGTTTAGTTTAGCCTAGTTCGGCTTGCAAGGTGAATCTAATTGCTTGAATATGTTAGAGTTTAGTTCGATTTCATTCTGAATCAGCGGCCGTGCCGGGTTCAGACGAAAACGGAGCGATTGGCTTGGAAAATTCTCCTTCCTCTCCGCTCGGGTGAATAGACTTAAACGTCATTGAACCCTTTATCGCAGCGGTTTTCCGACAAGGGCTACGGATCGGCCCAGTCGAGAAAACGCCGGTGCCAACCAAGGAGGCCTCGCATGTCCGTCATCGGTAGTGATTCCCTAAACACCCGCCGCACCCTCAACGTCGGCGGCAAGGAATACGATTATTTCTCTCTGGAAGCCTCGGAAGCGGCCGGCATCGGCGCCGTCGGACGGCTGCCGTTCTCGCTCAAGGTTCTGCTGGAAAACCTGCTGCGCCGTGAAAACGGCCGCACGGTTACCGTCGATGATGTGAAGGCCGTCGCCAAATGGCTGGACACGCGCACGTCTGACCACGAAATCGCCTATGGCCCGGCCCGCGTGTTGATGCAGGATTTCACCGGCGTTCCCGCCGTGGTCGATCTGGCGTCCATGCGCGATGCCATGAACACCCTGGGCGGCGATCCGTCCAAGATCAACCCGCTCTCCCCCGTCGATCTGGTCATCGACCACTCCCTGATGATCGACAATTCGGGCACCCCGACCGCGTTCAAGGAAAACGTGGCCCTGGAGTTCGAGCGCAACCAGGAACGCTATGAATTCCTGAAATGGGGCCAGGGCGCGTTCGACAACTTCCGCGTCGTGCCGCCGGGCACCGGCATCTGCCATCAGGTCAACCTGGAATATCTGGCCCAGGTCGTATGGACGACCGAAGTCGACGGCAAAATGATCGCCTATCCGGACACCTGCGTCGGCACGGACAGCCATACCACCATGGTCAACGGCCTGTCGGTTCTCGGCTGGGGCGTGGGCGGCATCGAGGCCGAGGCCGTGATGCTGGGCCAACCCGTGTCCATGCTGATCCCAGAAGTCGTCGGCTTCAAGCTGACCGGCGCCTTGGCCGAAGGCATGACCGCGACGGACCTGGTCCTGACGGTCACGCAGATGCTGCGCAAGAAGGGCGTGGTCGGCAAGTTCGTCGAATTCTACGGCGACGGCCTCGACCACCTGTCCCTCGCCGATCAGGCGACCATCGCCAACATGGCCCCGGAATACGGGGCCACCTGCGGCTTCTTCCCGGTCACCCAGGCGACCCTCGACTATCTGATCTTCACCGGCCGTGATGCTGGCCGGGTCCAACTGGTCGAGGCCTATGCCAAGGCCCAGGGCATGTGGCGCGATTCCTCGACGCCGGACCCTATCTTCACGGACACCCTGGAACTGGACATCGGCACCGTCGTGCCGTCCCTGGCCGGCCCGAAACGGCCTCAGGATCGCCTCAAGCTGACCGAAGCCGCGTCGTCCTTCAAAACCAATTTCAAGGAAATCTCCGGCGGCCGCGACGCTCAGAAGACCGTCCACGTGCCGCATTGCAATTTCGACCTGTCCGACGGCGCCGTCGTCATCGCCGCGATCACCAGCTGCACCAACACATCGAACCCGGCGGTGCTGGTCGCGGCCGGCCTGCTCGCCAAGGCGGCCAACGAACGCGGCCTGACCAAGAAGCCCTGGGTCAAGACGTCGCTCGCTCCCGGCAGTCAGGTCGTCACCGACTATCTCAACGCCGGCGGCCTGACCGAACATCTGGACGCCATCGGCTACAACCTGGTCGGCTACGGATGCGGCAGCTGTATCGGCAATTCGGGTCCCCTGCCGGGAGACATCCACGAGGTGATCGAGGAGCAGAACCTGACAGTCTGCGCCGTTTTGTCCGGCAACCGCAACTTCGAAGGCCGGGTGCATCCCCTGACCCGCGCCAACTACCTGGCGTCGCCGCCGCTGGTCGTCGCCTATGCGATCGCGGGCAACATCAACATCGATCTGTTGAAGGACCCGATCGGCCAGGACCGCGACGGCAAGGACGTCTATCTGAAGGACATCTGGCCCACGAACGCCGAGGTCAAGAAGGTCATGGACACCTGCGTGACGCCGGAAATGTTCCGCGCGCGCTATGCCAACGTGCTTGAAGGCGACGAGAACTGGAAAGCGATCAAGACCACCAAGTCGCTGACCTACAACTGGAATTCGGGATCAACCTACGTGCAGCACCCGCCGTTCTTCGACGGCATCTCGATCGACGACGAAGGCAAGGCCGAGGACATCATCGGCGCCCGCCCGATCGCGCTGTTGGGCCAGTCGGTGACCACCGACCACATCTCGCCCGCCGGCAACATCAAGGAAAACAGCCCCGCCGGAACCTATCTGATGGAACATCAGGTGCGTCCGGCGGACTTCAACTCCTACGGCTCGCGCCGCGGCAACCACGAAGTCATGATGCGCGGCACCTTCGCCAACATCCGCATCAAGAACGAAATGGCCCCGGGCACGGAAGGCGGTTTCACCACCTTGCAGCCGACCGGGGAAACGACGACGATCTACGAGGCCGCCATGGGCTACAAGGCCCAGGGCATCCCGCTGGTCGTTATCGGCGGCGCCGAATACGGCACGGGCTCGTCGCGCGACTGGGCGGCCAAGGGTACCCGTCTGCTCGGCATCAGTGCCGTGATCGTCGAAAGCTTCGAGCGCATCCACCGCTCCAACCTGGTCGGCATGGGCGTGCTGCCGCTGCAGTTCCCCTCGGGCGTGACGCGCCAGACGCTGAAGCTCGACGGCTCGGAAACCTACGACGTCGTCGGCCTCAACGCCGGCATCACGCCGCGCATGACCCTATCCCTGAAGATCCACCGCAAGGATGGCACGACGGAAGAGGTTCCGGTGCTGTGCCGCATCGATACCGTGGACGAGGTCGACTACTTCCTCGCCGGCGGCATCCTGCAATACGTGCTGAAGCGCCTCGCCGCTTAGATTTTCGCACCACCGAACAGAGAAGGCCGGCCCGTTTGGGCCGGCCTTTTCGTGATCGTGGGGTGCATCCGATTGCCGCCCCACCTTCATGGCCCTGTCATCACGGGTTCATCTTGGAAATCTATGGTCCCGGCAAGCGGCGATGGCGGCCGGGACCTGGGGGGGCGCGAGGATGCGGGCCGCCTGACGCCGATGTCAAATCCCTGTGCGGCCAATGAGGAGTCCCACGCGATGAACGAAGTGGCAATGATGTCCCGATACTACCTGAGCCCCCGGCGCGAGCCGCAGATGGACGATGTCCTGAGCGACCCCGTGGTGCACCTGGTCATGGCGCGCGACGGCGTGACCCTGGACGATATGCGCGACGTGGTGGCGTCGGCGCGGGCGCGGCTGTTGTTCCGCCAGATGCTCGCGGCGGAAAGTTCCTTCTAAAGAAAATTCCCTGGGAACACGGCCTCGCGGCCCGGCGGAAAACGCCGGGCCGTCGGTCGTTTGGCCTAGGCCAAACCCTTGGCCATCAGCTTGGACAGCCGCTTGGAAAAGGCCGCCGCGTCGAGAACCGGCTCGCCTTCCAGGATGCGCGCCTGATCGAGCAGCAGGAAGGCCGCGTCGTCCAGCGCCGGGTCCTTGGCGTTCTTCGCCTCGGCCAGCGTGGCCAGCTTGCCGATCAGCGCGTGGTCCGGATTGATTTCCAGGATGCGGGGTGACAAGTCGCGCCCGTCGAGCTGCTTGTGCTGTTTCAGCAGCCGTTCCAGGTTGATGTCCATGTCGCCGTCGTCGGTGACCAGGCAGACCGCGCTGTCGGTCAGGCGTTCCGACGGGCGCACGTCCTTGACCTTGTCGCCCAGCGCGGCCTTGAAGGCTGCGATCAGCTGGTCCATGCCGGGGGCGGCGGGCTTGTCCTCGGCCTTGTCCGCATCGCCGTCGGCGTCTTTCTCGGCGTCTTTCGCCTTGGCGATCTTGGCCAGGTCGGCGCCGCCCCGGGTCGCCGATTTGAACGGCTTGTCCTGGAACGCGCCGACATGGGACAGCCAGAATTCGTCGACCGGGTCGGTCATCAACAGGACCTCGACCCCCTTGGCCTTGAAGCCTTCCAGCTGAGGGCTGGCGAGGGCCGCTTCCGGATCCTCGCCGGAGATATAGAAGATCGCATCCTGGCCGTCCTTCATCGCGGCGACGTAGTCGGCCAGGCTGATCCAGCCGTCGCGCTCCGAGCTTTTGAAGCGGGCGAGTTCCAAAATCCGCTCGCGGTTGTCGCCGTCCTCGTACAACCCTTCCTTCAACACGGGGCCGAAGGTTTCCCAGAACGTCACATAGTCCTCGGGCTTTTTCTCCGCCGACTTCTTCAGTTCGCCGAAGATGCGCTTGGTCAGGCCCTGGGAGATTTTCGCGACCACGGGGTTGTGCTGCATCATCTCGCGGCTGACGTTGAGCGCCAGATCCTCGGAGTCAACGACCCCCTTCACGAAGCGCAGGTAAGGCGGCAGCAGGCCCTCGCAGTTGTCGGTGATGAACACCCTTTTGACGTAGAGCTTCACGTGCCCCGTGCGGTCCGGATGGAACAGGTCGAACGGCCGCATGGACGGGATGAACAGCAGGTTGGTGTAGCTGACCACGCCCTCGACCCGGTTGTGCAGGGTCATCCACGGGTCGTCGAAGGCATGGGCCGCGTGGTGGTAGAACTCCGTGTACTGCGCGTCCGTCACATCCTTCTTGTCGCGGGTCCAGATGGCCGAGGCCGTGTTCAGGGTCTTTTCCGCCGTATCCTTGCCGTCGCCGGCCAGGATGATCGGGATACCGATATGATCCGAATAGGTGCGCACGATGTGTTCGATGCGGGCGGGCTCCAGATATTCCTTTTCATCTTTCTTCAGGTGCACGATGACGTCGGTGCCGCGGGTCTCGCGCGCCGCATCCTCGATGGTAAACTCGCCGCGCCCGTCCGATGCCCATTTGAAGGCCTTGTCGATGTCGGCCTTGCGGGTCACGACCTCGACCAGATCGGCGACCATGAAGGCGGAATAGAAGCCGACGCCGAACTGGCCGATCAGCGACACAGCCTTGTCTTTATCCTTTTTCCCATCGCCGGAAAGCCCTTCGACGAAGGCCTGGGTGCCCGACCGCGCGATGGTGCCGAGGATGCCGGTCAGCTCGTCCTTGTCCATGCCGACGCCGTTGTCGGACACGGTCAGCGTCTTGGCCTTCTTGTCCAACGAAAGGGTGATGCGGAACCCGGGGTCGCCCTCGATCAGCTTAGGCTCGGTCAGCGCCCGGTAGCGCAGCTTGTCGCAGGCGTCCGACGCGTTGGAGATCAGTTCGCGAAGGAAAATTTCCTTCTGGCTGTACAGCGAGTGGGCGACGATATCGAGAAGCTTGCCCACTTCCGCCTGAAAGGCATGAGTTTCGACTTTGGTTTCCGTGGTCATCGCGCATTTACCCCCAAATCGTGGTCGCGGGGCGCCGGTTTCGGCGCGTCTTGCTCTTGGAGGGCGAGATATGTGACGGTGGGCCGAGGTTTGCAACCCCCGAAATCGGAGGCGGCGGCATGGCGGAAGACGACCCCTTCGCGGAAAAGCGCCGGCGCCTGCTGGACGAAATCGCGCAGGATGCCCGCGACACCGCGTTCTGGACCGGGCGCAAGGCGTTTTCGGACAACACCATGGCGGCCATGGCCGCCGTGCCCCGCCATGAATTCGTGCGGGATGGGGACGCGGTCGTGGCCTATATCAACCGGCCGCAACCCATCGGCCACGGCCAGACCATTTCCCAACCCTATATCGTGGCCTTGATGACAGATCTGTTGGATCTCGACGGCACGGAAAAGGTGCTGGAGATCGGCACCGGGTCCGGCTATCAGGCCGCCGTGCTGGCCCATGCGGCGGCCCGCGTGTTCACCATCGAGGTCGTCGAGGAACTGGGCCGGGCGGCGACGGAACGTTTGGCGGCCCTGCATTACGGCAACGTGTTCGTGCGCATCGGCGACGGCTACCGGGGCTGGCCCGAGGAAGCGCCCTTCGATGCCATCATCGTGACGGCGGCGCCGGAGCGAATCCCCGAAGCGCTGATCGAACAGTTGCGCCCCGGCGGGCGCATGATCGTTCCCATCGGCCGCGCCCATGACCGCCAGACCCTGACCCTGGTGGTCAAGGGGCCGGACGGCAAGGTCACCATCGACAGCGTCCTGCCCGTCGCCTTCGTGCCGATGGTAAAGGCGAAAGAGCCGGAGTAACGCCCTTGCGCCGGGCCGCCGACGGGGCGACATTTAGCGCACCATGGAACTCTCCACACAGCGTCGGCGCATCATCGCCGTTTTGGGCCCGACCAATACGGGGAAGACTCATCTGGCGATGGACCGCCTGCTGGCCTATCCGTCGGGCATCATCGCCTTCCCGCTGCGGCTTCTGGCGCGGGAAAACTATGACCGGGCGGTCAAGAAGAAAGGCAAGGGCCAGGTCGCGCTGATCACCGGCGAGGAAAAAATCCTGCCCGAAGGGGCGCGCTATTTCCTGTGCACGGTCGAGGCCATGCCGCTCGACCGGCCGGTGGACTTCCTGGCCGTCGATGAAATCCAGATGTGCGCCGACCCAGACCGGGGGCACATGTTCACGGAACGGCTGTTGAAGGCACGCGGGCGGTACGAGACCATGTTCCTGGGCGCCGAGACCGTGCGCCCGCTGATTCAGCAGCTTGTGCCCGAGGCCGAATTCATGACCCGTCCGCGCATGAGCGTGCTGCGCCATTCCGGGCACAAGAAAGTCACGCGCCTGCCGCCGCGTTCCGCCGTCGTCGCGTTTTCGGCGGCCCAGGTTTACGGCCTGGCCGAACTGGTGCGCCGGCAGCGGGGCGGGGCGGCCGTGGTGCTGGGTGCCTTGAGCCCGCGCACCCGCAACGCCCAGGTCGCCATGTATCAGGCGGGCGAGGTCGATTACCTGGTCGCCACCGACGCCATCGGCATGGGGCTGAACATGGACATCGACCATGTCGCGTTCGCCGGAATTTCCAAGTTCGACGGCCGTCACCGGCGCAACCTGGCCCCGGCCGAACTGGCGCAGATCGCCGGGCGCGCCGGGCGCGCCATGAACGACGGTACTTTCGGCACCACGGCGGATCAACGCGCCCTTGACCCGGACCTGGCCGACGCCATCGAGGGGCACACCTTCGATCCCCTGACCAAAATCTACTGGCGCAACGGGGATCTGGATTTCTCCTCGGTCCATGCCCTGAAGCATACCCTGACCCGCCCGGCGCCCCGGGGCGGGTTGATCCGCGCCCGCGCGGCGGAGGACGAACAGGCCCTGACCCTGTTGCTGCGCGACGAGACGGTGATGGACCGCGCCCAGACACCAGAGGCCGTGCGCCTGTTGTGGGACGTCTGCCAGGTGCCCGATTTCCAGGGCGTGATGACCGACGCCCATGCCAGCCTGCTGGCGACCATCTACAAATACCTGACCGGCCCCGACGGCCGCCTGCCCGAGGATTGGATGGCGGGCCAGGTCAAGCGCCTGGATCGCACGGACGGCGACATCGATGCCCTGACCCAGCGCATCGCCCATATCCGCACCTGGACCTATGTGTCGTTCCATGGCGACTGGCTGGGCGACGCCCTGCATTGGCAGAACCGCACCCGCGCCATCGAGGATCGGCTGTCCGACGCCTTGCACGACCGCCTGACCCAGCGCTTCGTCGACAAAAGCACGGCGCATCTGATGATGAAGCTGAAGGACACGCCGGACCTGATGGCCGCGGTCACGGCGACGGGCGACGTGGTGGTCGAGGGTCATCCCGTGGGCCATCTCAAGGGTTTTCTGTTCGACGCCGGCGGGGCCGGCGGGGATGCCGCCGGAAAGGCCATCGCGGCGGCGGCGGGCCGGGCCTTGAAGGGCGAATTCCGCCGCCGGGTCCAGGCCCTGGAGCAGGCTGCCGGCAAGGATATCGCGCTGGCGCCGCTCGACGGCCCCGACGCGGGCACGATCCTGTGGGACGGCATCCCGGTCGGGCGGCTGGTCAAGGGCGAAGCCCTGTTGCGGCCCGCCGTGCGGGTGACGGCGTCGGACCTGCTGGACGCCCAGGGCCGCGACCGGGTTGCCCGGCGGCTGGAACGCTGGACCGCGGATCATCTGGCAACCCTGTTCCGCGATCTCCTCGCCCTCGACAAGGCGGCCCTCACGGGCCCGGCCAAGGGCTTGGCGTTCCGCCTGCGCGAAGCCCACGGCTCGCTGCCCCGCGCGGCGGTCGACGAACAGCTTGACCTGATCGGCAAGGAGGCGCGGCGTGACCTGCGTGCCGCCGGTATCCGCATCGGCCGCGAAACCGTGTTCCTGCCGGCCCTGGTCCGCCCGGCCCCCGCCGCCATGCGGGGCTTCCTGTGGTGCCTGTCCCAGGGGCGCCGTCCCGTGCCGCCGCCGCAGCCGGGCCGTGTCTCGGTGCCCGCCGGACGGCTGCCTGCGGACTATTGGGAACAGGTCGGGTTCCGGCGCTTCGGCAAGACGGCACTGCGCATCGACATGGTGGAACGCATCGCCGCCAAGGCCTGGGAAATGGCCAAGGCGGGCGGCAAGGCCGGGTTCGAGATCGTGCCGGATCTGTTGTCCCTGGCCGGTTGCACCGCCGCCGACATGACGCAGATTCTTCGAGGCCTCGGCTTCAAGGGCCGGGAGACCGATGGCGTCCTGCGCTTCCGCCCGGCGGCGCGCCGGGCCGCGCCGGACGGTCCCGCCGATGGCAAGGCCAAAGGCAGGGCGAAAGCGAAACCCCAGGCGCCGCCGGCCGCGCCGAAGATCGATCCCCATTCCCCCTTCGCCAAACTGAAGGATCTGGTCCTGTCATGACGGATGGCGGCGGCGGCAATCTGCGGCTCGACAAATGGCTGTGGTTCGCGCGGTTCTTCAAGACCCGCTCGCTCGCCACCAAATACGTGCAGTCGGGCAAGATGCGGGTCAATACGGCGATCATCGCCAAGCCCCATTATGCCGTGAAGATCGGGGATGTGCTGACCTTTCCCCTCCGGGTGGGGGTCAAGGTCGTGAAGGTCCTGGACCTGGGTACCCGCCGTGGCCCGGCGACCGAAGCCCAGGCATTGTACGAAGACCTGTCGCCCCCGCCGCCGCCGAAGGATACGGCCGACATCGGCCGGCCGGGCAAGGTTGCCCCGCGGGATGCCGGCAGCGGGCGACCGACCAAGCGCGAACGGCGGGAAACGGACCGCCTGCGCGGCGAGGATGCGGATGCCTGAGTGAGGGGCGGCCTAGGCCATGCCCGCGCGTTTCCTGAAAATCACCGACAGGTTGTTGGCGGGCATCCGCACCGTTTCGACCAGATGCAGGCCGCGCCCGCGGGCCTCCAGCGCCACGTCGTCCAGATTGTGCACGCCCCAGTCGGGGTTTTCGGCGCGCAGGCTGGCGTCGAAGCGGGCGTTGCTCTCCGCCGTGTGGGTGCCGCCGATGGCGAAGGGCCCGTACAGGTACAACAGGCCCCCTTCGGGCAGGATATCCCGGGCGCCCGAAAGCAGCCCCAGGCAGGCGGCCCAGGGCGCGATATGGATCATGTTCACGGACATCACCGCCGCCGCATCGGTCACCGGCCAGGGATTTTGGGTCGCATCCAGGTCGAGGGCCGGCGGCAGACCGAGACCGGCGTGACGAGCCCAGGCATCGATGGAGGCCCGATATACCGGGTCCGGGTCCGAGGCCTGCCAGCCCAGATGGGGCAGGGCTTGGGCGAAGGCGGCGATATGCTGACCGGAACCGGATCCGACTTCCAGCACCCGACCCTCGGCCGGCAACACGCGGGCCAGCACCTCCAGGATCGCGGCCTGGTTGCGGCCGGTTGCGGGGAAATTCAAGCGGGGATCGTCGGGCGGTGAGGTCATGGTTCCGAGGTTTAGGAGGGGCAATCGGCGGGGGCAAGGAAAACCCGCAACTTTGCTGTGGTTGAGGGGACCGCCCTTGCGTGCTAACTGACTTCCATGCTTGCCAAATTGAAATCCTGGGCCGATCACCTTTCCGCCGATGCGGCCGCCGCGCCTAAGGCCGGGGCGGGCGAACTGGAAGCCGCCACGGCGCTGCTGCTGGTCGAGGCGGCGTCCCTCGACGGCGATTTCGACGCGGGTGAGGAAGCGGCCATTCGCGGCCTGTTGACCGAGGAATTCAACTTGGCGGAGGGCGAGGCCGATGCCCTGATCGCCGAGGCCAAGACACACGCTGACATCTCGGTCGAATTCTACGGCATGACCCGCACCATCAAGGAGCGCATGATGCCCGAGGATCGGGTCCGGGTTCTTGAGATGGTCTGGGCCGTGGCCTATGCGGACGGCGAACTCCATGATTTCGAGGCCAGCCTGGCGCGCCGGGTCGCGGGGCTTCTGCACGTGTCCGACCGCGACAGCGGCGCCGCCCGCAAACGGGCCCGGGCGCGGCTTGAGCATGGCGCGGATAGGGCGTAAGTAGATGACCTTGTCGGTATTTCGCAAACTTATTGCTTGCTTAGCCTAACGGCTTTCTGGATTTATCGAACTTAATCGACCTTACGGAGCCCGCAATGACCTATATCGTCACAGAAAACTGCATCAAGTGTAAATTCCAGGACTGCGTGGAAGTCTGCCCCGTGGATTGCTTCTACGAAGGCGAGAACTTCCTGGTCATCCATCCGGACGAGTGCATCGACTGCGGCGTTTGCGAGCCCGAATGCCCGGCCGAAGCCATCGTTCCCGACACGGAACCCGGCGTCGAGGAATGGCTGGAGATCAATACCAAGTTCGCGACTCAGTGGCCCAACATCACCTCCAAGGGGGATTGCCCCGCCGATGCCGACGACTGGAACGGCAAGGACGGCAAGAAAGAACTGCTGAGCCCGAATCCCGGCCAGGGCAGCTGATCCGACACCCCGCCCACCGGGCGTGCGGTCCCGATTGCCTTGAAACCGGCGGAATTCCCGCCGGGTGCGTGGAATTTGTGCACTTGCGAACCTGAGGGTGGTTTTTACCTGTAATTTGTGTTACAGTTGTTAATTGTTGGCCTTAAGGTCTATGTCCCCTCGGAACCGCCCATCTGTCCGTCCGGGGGGATTTTTACGGCCAGCATTCGGCTGTGGGATGGGCGCTCAAGCGCCTGCCGGGGAAGACAGCCGCCCGCTTCAGGATTGGATCGGTCAGCGGCCACGTTCAGTGTCGCCGGACGATTTTTGTACTCTCTGAAGCATGCCGCCGGACCGTAATCGTCAGGGAGAGCGGGCCGTGGCGGGCCTGGGCAGCCCAATGACAAGAAGGGTAATATCGGAGTTGACCTCACCTATGTCCAAACAAGAAGAACTGCAGATCGATACCGGCGACTATGTCGTCTATCCGACGCATGGCGTCGGCAAGGTCATCGGTGTCGAAACCGAAGAAATCGCGGGCCACAAGCTCGATCTTTTCGTCATTTCCTTTGATAAGGACCGGATGACCCTGCGGGTGCCCGTGTCCAAGGCCCCGACCTCGGGCCTGCGCAAGCTGTCGACGCGCAAGATCATGGAAGAGGCGATGACCACCCTCAAAGGCCGGGCGCGCGTCAAGCGCACCATGTGGAGCCGCCGGGCCCAGGAATACGAAGCCAAGATCAATTCGGGTAATCCCGTCTCCATTGCCGAGGTCGTGCGCGACCTGCATCGCAATGTCGGTCAGCCCGACCAG
The DNA here is from genome assembly GCA_963976055.1 of uncultured Alphaproteobacteria bacterium. Classification (GTDB taxonomy): domain Bacteria; phylum Pseudomonadota; class Alphaproteobacteria; order Rhodospirillales; family Casp-alpha2; genus UBA1479. Next base: position 107,088 of record CAXBJB010000005.1, on the reverse strand, counting down.
TCGTTCTCCGAACGCCAGATCTACGAAGCCGCCCGTGACCGTCTGGCCGCGGAATTGGCGGCCGTCGACAAGACGGACGTGGAAAAGGCGACGGAAAAGCTGGAAAAAGTTCTGCGCGCCGCCTGATTTCAGGCAGAGCGTTGCCCGCCCGCCGGGCGACCGTTACGGCAAACGGCCGGAGTTTCCGATCTCCTTGCGGAGGCGGAGCCCGGCCGTTTTCCGTTTCCGGGGCGCCAGCGGCGAAAAGTCGCGTGCACAGACCAATAAGTTCTCCACCTCTTCGCATAAAAAGATATGCTTGCTCCGGGGAATGGGGAGAGCATGCCAGTGACGGAGACGACGCCCGATAGTCTTGGGCTTGCCGCCGTCCGCGACCGTGTTGCGGCGCTGACGGATGTGTCCATGGTGCGGGAGTTTTGCGACTTCATCGTCGCGGGGCTGGCTGGCCGTGCGTTGCCGGTCTATGAAACCATCGACCTGATGAAGGTCCCGCACCTTGCCCCGCATATCTTCGTCCATGATTACCGGGGTGGGATCGAGCGGGGCATGTTGGTCAAGTTTTCCGGCACCGCCATCGACGAGCACTACGGCAAGGTTCTTCAAGGCCGTTATGTCGAGGACGTCTACACAGGTGATGACGGCGCCACGCATTATTTCCCGCTTCATCACCAAGCCATCGCGGACTGCCGGCCGTTTTTCGCCCGCCGATCGATCACGTTCGACCGGGGCAGGCCCACGGAACGCTACAAGCAATCGACGACGCTGTATTTCCCCTGTTCGCCTGACGGCAAGACCGCCAATTACGGGATCGGCGTGGTCGTGTTCGGTCCGGCGCAGGAGGAATCGGGATCCGTTTACCTGATCCTGTGATCCGGCCGGACCCTGGGCCGGTTCACGGCGTGACCACCTTGACCTTGTCGCCCGGTGTCAGCTTGTCCCCCGGCGTCAGGCCGTTGAGTGCCAGGAACCAATCCAGCTTGTAGGATTCCAGCGGCATGATGTCCGCCAGCCTGTCCGGGGTGTCGCCCGGGTTCACCGTCAGCACGCGCAGTTTCAGGGTTTTGACCGCTTTGGCCTCGGCCTCCGTCAGGGCGCGGAAGCTGTAGGTCACGCGGCGCAGGTCCTCGCTGCGCTGCGGCGTCGCTTCGGGCGGGGTCAGGAACAGAAAGCGATAGATGCGATCCTTGGCGAAACGGATGGCGACCAGGCGCACGTCCCGGACCCCTTCCGATGTGCTGATGCGCGCACTCCCCGTCGCGGCCTCCAGCCCGTTCAGGTCGATGCGTTCGACCCCGCGCAGGCGCCCGCCGCCCCATGACGATACGTACCCCCGCATATCGCGGACCTGGGCTGCTTCCTTCTGTATCAGCTGATTGAACAGGATGACCGTGCGGTCCGGGCCGTGGGCGGCAACCTGGGACGGCGAATTGATCAGGTAGAAACCGGGCGGCACCTCGAACCGGAAGCGCAGTTCCGGATGTTCGAACACCCGGCCGCGGACCACGCCTTCGTCCGGCGAATCGCCCCACAGCATGCCGTCGATGCGGGCCAGATAGTCCTCGCGCCCGACGCGCGGGTCGGCGTTGGGCGGCACCCGGGCCAGGGTGATGGCCTGGGCGATGCGGTCCGACGTGCGCGGGTGGGTCGACATGATGTTGCCCGCCGGGTCGTTGTCGGGGCGGCCGCGCACGCGCTGGGTGATCGAGGTGTGCTGCGCCATCTTGCGGAAGAAGGTTTCGAGGGTTCTGGAATCGTAGCCGGCCTTGGACATGTAGCGCACGGCCAGCATGTCGGCCTCCAATTCCTGTTCCCGGGAATAGGACTGCAGGTAAATCTGGCCGACCTGACCGGCCAGGCGGTTCAGGTCGCCGGGCACGCCGAACACGGAACCCAGGATGCTGGCGCCGATCAGCCCCAGGTTGGTCGCCATGGCCGCCGAATAGCGCTGCGCCGTGTGGCGCGCGGTGACATGGCCGATCTCATGGGCCAGGACGCCGGCCATTTCCGCCTCGTTCTCGGCGAGGGCAATCAGGCCGCGGGTGATGTAGACATAGCCGCCGGGCAGGGCGAAGGCGTTGATGTTCGAATCGTTCAGGACCGTGAACGTGAACTTCAGATCGGGCCGGTCCGAGGCCTTGGCCAGTTTCTCGCCGACCCAGTCGATATAGGTCTGGATCGTCGGGTTCTTGTAGGTCCCGCCCATTTCCTTGAGGATTTTCGGATGTTCCTCGGCGCCGACGCGCAGTTCGTCGGTTTCCGACATGAAGGCGGTGAAGCTTTGCTCCCCCGTCGCCGGATTGGTCGAGCAGGCCGCCGCCAGCAGCAGCGGTGCGATCAGGGCCAGGGCGGACATCAACGGGCGCATATCAGCAATATAGGGAGGAATGGCGCTACTTTGCCAGAACCTCGATCTGTTCCGGGTGGCTGGCCTCGATCATCGGGCCGTTCCAGGTCTTGAGCCAGCCGCGCACGCGCACCTCACGGTCCCGATAGGCATCCGGCCCCAGGCCCGCGCGCTTGAACAGGCGCGCCGACTTGCGGTCGATGCGCACCGTGAAATCCGTGCGCCAGTTGGCGCCGAAGTTCAGATAGATCACGCCGCGTACATCGGCCGCGTCGATAACCCGGCCCTCGATGACCTGGAAGGTGTCGATGTCGCGGGCCAGGGTCTCGGGATCGGCGGGACGGACGGCATAGAACGGATCGGCCCAGATGCCGCGCCCGGCCGCACGGGCGGCGGCTTCCAGCTTGTACATCTCTGCCGCGCGTTCCCGATTGTCGGGGAAGGTATAGACCCTTGCCATGCCGCGCGTCAGCATTTCGCCCTGGGCCCAGGTGCCTTCGCGCCCGATCAGGTGGGCCAGCAGTCGCCCATGGCGGTCCATGCGGGCGCTGCCGTAAAACAGCTGCACGGGCTGGTTCATCAGGATGGCCTCAAGCGCCGCCTTGGATTCCTTGGCCAGCGGCCATTCCTTGAATCCGATGCGGCCAAGAGGCAATTTGGGGGCCTGGATGCCGGTCAGGCGGACCTGAGAGGCGCCGACGATATCCCGGTCGAGGAACACCGTATCGCCGTCGACCACGGCAGCGACCACGGCCTGTTCGCCGGGGGTCAATGCGTCCTGAGCCGCCACTGGGGCGGCCCATAGAACGCATCCGATCAGGATGGCCGTGAGCTTCATGGCATTGCCTCCGCCGACACGCCCGCCATGGCCCATACGTTAGCAGGTGAATGGCCGGCTGCCCGCAGGCTTTCGATGGTTTCGGCCTTATCGCGTTTGGCCAGACGCTTGCCGTCCGGTCCCGCCAGCAGGCCGTGATGGCGGTAGACGGGGGTGTCCAGGCCCAGCAGCGCCTGCAGCAGGCGGTGGACATGGGTCGCCTCGAACAGGTCCTGGCCGCGCGTCACGCAGGTCACGCCCTGGATGTGGTCGTCCGTGGAGACGGACAGGTGATAGCTGGTCGGCGTGTCCTTGCGCGCAAGCACCACGTCGCCGAACAATTCGGGCCGGGCGGTCTGTTCGCCCCGGTCCAGGTCGAGCCAGGCGAGGGGGCCGGTCATCGCCGCTGCGGCATCCGTTTTCAGGCGCAGGGCGTAGGTCTCGCCCGCCGCCATGCGGTCTTCGGCCCGGGCCGGGTCCAAATCCCGGCAGGTGCCGGGATAAAGGGGGCCGTCGGGACCATGGGGCGCGTGCCCGGCGGCGGCGATTTCCGCCGCGATGTCCTTGCGCGTGCAGAAGCAGGGATAGATCAGCCCCTGGTCCCGGAGGCCGCCCAGGGTTTTTGCGTAGTCTTCAAGATGATCCGACTGGCGGCGCACCGGGGTTTCCCAGGTCAGACCCAGCCAGCGCAGGTCCTCGAAAATCCCGTCCTCGAACTCGGGCCGGCAGCGGCCCCGGTCGATGTCCTCGATTCTCAGCAAAAACCGCCCGCCATCGGCCGCCGCCTGGGCCCAGGCGACCCAGGCCGAATAGGCATGGCCCAGGTGCAGGCGTCCTGTCGGGCTCGGCGCGAAGCGGGTAACGGTGGTGTCGGTGGCCATGGGAAGGTCTATCGGCCTTTTCTGCGGGGTTTGGCGCCCATCGGCACCATTCGTTAACCATTCTGGGGTAACAAGGTGAACCGGTACCAGCCATAATACCGTTCACGTAATGGATTAGACGAGCCCGCCGCCATGAGCAAATTCAAGAAGCCCGTAAAACTCGCGCCCGATCTTCCCAAGGAAGAGGACATCCCGCATCTGACGGGCCCCATGGTGCTGCCGCGTGACGGCTCCAAGCCGGAGCAGGTGGTTCTGCTGCTGCACGGCGTCGGCTCCGACGGCGACGACCTGATCAACCTTGCGACCTATTTCGGGCGAGTGCTGCCCAAGGCCGTGTTCATCGCGCCCAACGCGCCCTTCCGCTTCGACGGTGGGCCCATGGGCTTCCAGTGGTTCTCCCTCGCCGATCCGTCCAAGGAAAAGAAACTTGAGGGCGTGAAGATGGCGGCCCCCATCCTGAATGCGCTGATCGACCACCTGCTGGCCGAACTCGGTCTGGACGAAAGCAAGATGGCGCTCATCGGCTTTTCCCAGGGCACCATGATGGCGCTGCATGTCGGTCCCCGGCGGGTCAAGCCGCTGGCCGGCATCATCGGCTATTCCGGCGCCTTGGTGGGCGATGATCTTCTGGCGTCCGAGATCAAATCCAAGCCGCCGGTGCTGCTCATGCACGGCGACGCGGATCCCGTCGTGCCGCCCGACCTGATGCACCATGCGGAAGACACCCTGAAGGCGGCGGGCGTGCCCGTGGCGGCCTACCTCAGCCCCGACCTGGGCCATGGCCTCGACGACATGGGCATCCAGTTGGGCATGGAGTTCCTCGCCGAAATGTTCGGCATCGACGTTCTCGGGGTTGCCGGCCGTACGTCCTAGACGCCGCCGAACCCAAGATCGCCTCATGAACGCCTCCCGCCTTTTCGCCGCCTTTTGTCTGTCGCTTGCCCTGTGCTGGGCGGCGGCCTTTCCAGGTTCTCCCATGGCGGCGGAAAACGTCGGCACGGCGAAACGCGTGGTCAACGACGTCGTCACCCGGTCGTTCGGTCAGTCCGTGCAAACCGGCGACGCCCTGGTCGCCAATGAAACGGTCATCACCAAGAGCCGCAGCGCTATCGACATCCGGCTGGCCGACCAGTCGTCGCTGACCATCGGTGAAAATTCCGAACTGATCCTGGACGATCTGGTCTACGGGCGCGACCAGAACAAGGTCACCGGCGCCTTCCGCATGATGTCGGGGGCGATCCGTTTCGCCTCCGCCGGCGTGCCCATGGACTTTCTGATCAAGACGCCGACGGCGACCATCGGCATCCGCGGCACCCAGTTCGACGTCCTGGTCAACGACGGCAGCACCGAGGTCGCGGTGGTCGAGGGCGTGGTCGTCGTGCAGTCCCGGTTCGGCATCGCCGACGTGCGCAGCGGTCAGGTCTATCAGGTCACGACCCGCCGCGCGGCCTTCGCCGACGCGCGCTCCCCGGGCATGAGCCAGGCCATCGAATTCATGGTGACCATGCTTGCGGACGGTGGGGCCGGGGCCCCCCAAGCGGCCCCGTATCCGCAAAAGGAAACCCGCTTGATCGTCCTGCCGCCGTTCCTGGCGAACAAGGACAAGGAAAACCTGCTGGTCGCGGACCTACCCGCGGGCAAGGTCTATGTCGAACTTCTGCCCGGTCTCGCGCCGCTTCATGTGCGACGGATCAAGCAGCTGGTGCGTCAGCAATTCTATGACGGCCTGGCCTTCCATTTCGTGCGTCAGGATTACGTCGCCGAAACCGGGGACCCGTCGTTCACGCCGGGCGGCGTCGGCGGGACGGGGGGCAGCGGCACGGCCATCGCCGCCGAATTCTCGTCCACCCCCTTCACCGAAGGCATGGTCGGGATGTCACGCCTCAAGAACGACCCCGACAGCGCCGACAGCCGATTTTTCTTCGCCCTGGGCCCCACGGCGCGGACCCTGGACGGCAAGTACACGGCCTGGGGCCGGGTCGTTGCCGGCATGCAGCACCTGAAGGCGCTGAAGTCCGCCAACCGGCCCAAGACGCCGGAACGCATGACCACCGTGCGCGTCGTCGCCGACCTCTACAAATAGTCCCGCCCCCGAAATCCTGACGGCCCACGGTTTTCCGCGAGAGGCCTCTCCTGTCCGAAAGCTGTAACCGGAAGGCAAGGCGTCCTGTCAGAAAAGTTTCACGGCGGAACCATTTGGCGCTGAATCGCAATATGTAGTACTCTCCGCGCCATCAGGTAGGAGATATGAGGTTTCGACCCCGTGAGCGCTTCCGCCGAAAGCTGTCCCGCTCTCGTTCTCAACGCCGATTTCCGGCCGTTGAGCTATTTCCCCCTTTCCCTATGGTCCTGGCAAGACACGCTTAAGGCGGTGTTTCTCGACCGGGTCAACGTGGTCTCCGAATACGACCGGATCGTCCATTCGCCGAGCCAGGAATTCCGCCTGCCCAGCGTCATCGCGCTGAAGGAATATGTGTCCATGGGCCGGCGGCCGGCCTTCACCCGATTCAACGTGTTCCTGCGCGACGCCTTCCACTGCCAGTATTGTGGCGAACATTTCCCGGCGGACGACCTGACCTTCGATCATGTGATTCCGCGCGCCCGCGGCGGGCGCACGTCGTGGTCCAACGTGGTCACGGCCTGCGCGCCCTGTAATTTACAGAAGGGCCACCGCCTGCCCCGGCAGTGCGGCATGGTGCCGCTGCGCGAACCGGAACAGCCGTCCAACTTCCTGCTGCAGGAAAACGGCCGCGCCTTCCCGCCCAACTATCTGCACGAAAGCTGGCGCGACTTTCTCTACTGGGATACCGAACTCGAACCCTAGAGTTTTTTTCCCTGGTGACGGGCATAGATCGCCGTCGATCCGTCCGACTGGAACAGCAACACATCGTAGGCCTCTGGGTTCGGGCCTTCCATGCCGGGCGAGCCCACAGGCATGCCCGGCACGGCAAGGCCGCGCGCCTTGGGCTTCTCGGTCAGCAGACGCGCCACGTCGGCCGCCGGGACGTGGCCCTCGATGACGTAGTCGTCCACGACCGCCGTGTGGCAGGACTGTAGGTGGTCGCCCACGCCGGTCATCTTCTTGATGCCGGTCAGGTCCTCCATCTCGATGGTCTTCACGGTATGGCCGCTGGCCTTCATATGGTCCACCCAGGCGCCGCAGCACCCGCAATAGGGTGATTTGTAGACGGTGACCTCGGCGGCTGCCGCCATGGCGGGCAGTAACAGCATGAGGACGGCGAGCGCCGCCGAGGCGGCGCGCATGACCTTGAAGTTCATTCGTGCTTCCTTTCCTAGAACCAGAAACTGACGCCGGCGACGAAGCGCAGGGCATCGACATCCTCGCCCTCGCCGCGGGCGAAGTTGGCCGTGGCGCCGAACTTGCGTTCGTAATGCAGGCCGATGTACGGCGCGAACTCGCGGCGGATTTCGTATTTCAGGCGCAGGCCCGCCTCGACGGTGTTGATCCCCGCCCCGGAATGAATGCGCCGGTCCTCGGAGAAGGCGAGATCGGCCTCGACCACAGGCTGCAGGATCAGACGTTGGGTCAGCAGCCAATCGACTTCGGCCTCGAAACGGGCGGACACGTCGCCCGTCTCGCTGACGAACAGGTTGGCGTCGGTTTCCACGAACTGCTTGGCCAGGCCCTGGATGCCGATCACCGCGTAGGTGCGGTCCGGGTCCGGGCGCAGGTCGTGGCGGATGCCGGCATTGACGTCGAAGAAGTCGGAAATTGGTTTGCGGTAGAGCATCTGCAGTTCCGCCTTCTCCAGGCGCTTGCCGATGGGGTTCTCCCCTTCCGACTTGAACGCCAAACGGTGGTCGTCGTTGCCGATCCAGGCGTTGGCTTCCCAGGCCATGACATCGGCGCCGTCACCGGCGCGGTACTCAAGCTGGTCGGCCTGGACGTGCCAATAGATCGCGTCGTCCATGCCGGCGGCATGCGTTCGGCCCGGGAAGGCCACGGCCATGAATATGGTGAGGCCGCCGGCGAGCAGGGGGGTGATCCGCTTCATCGCACCGCCTCCGCCGTCTCGCGTTCGACCACGACTTCGCGGAACATGCCGGTCGCCATGTGGTACATGAGATGGCAGTGGAAGGCCCATTGGCCCTCGGCGTCGGCCTCGATGTCGGCCTCGACCGTCTTGCCGGGTGAGATCGAAACCGTGTGCTTGGCCGGGTTGTACTTGCCCGATCCGTTGTCCAGAATCTGCCACATGCCGTGCAGGTGCATGGGATGGGTCATCATGGTTTCGTTGATGAACTTGAAGCGCACCCGCTCGCCGAACTTCAGGCGGATCGGCTCGGCGTCGGAATACTTCACGCCGTTGATCGACCATACGTAGCGTTCCATGTTGCCGGTCAGGCGCACCTCGATCTCCCGCGCGGCCGGGCGGTCGGGGTAGAGCGGCTTGATCGCCTTGAGGTCGGCATAGGATAGGAACTTGCCGCCCTCAGCGGCCTTGGGCATCAGTCCACTGCCGGGCGCGTAGAACGGATCGGGTTTGTCGCCCATGGCCATGGCGCCATGGGCGGAATGGTCCATCCCGGCCATCGCCGTGCCGTCGGGCATGGTGTGGGTCGGCGCATCGCTCGTGGCCCCGTGATTCATGGTCCCGTGGTCCATGCCGGCCATGTCGCCATGGGCCATGCCCATGTCGGCCATGGTCAGATACTGTTTCGGACGGTTGGGCGGAATGTCGCCAACCATCCCCATCCGAGGCGCCAGAGTGGCGCGGGCGAAGCCCGTGCGCGCCATGCTTTCGGCGAGCACCGCGTAGGCCTTGTCCTCGGTGGGCCGCACGATCACGTCATAGGTCTCGGCGACGGCGATGCGGAACTCGTCCACGGGCACCGGCCGCACATTGTTGCCGTCGGCCTGCACCACCGTCATCTTCAGGCCCGGGATGCGGACGTCGAAGAAGGTCATCGCGGCGGCGTTGATGAAACGCAGGCGCACCCGTTCGCCGGGTTTGAACAGGCCGGTCCAGTTCTGTTCGGTGTTGCGGCCGTTCGCCAGGAACACGTAGCCCGAGACGTCGGCGATGTCCGACGGCAGCATGCGCATGTCGCCCCAATCCATGCGGTCGGCGAGCGCCGCGCCGAGGCCCATCTTCCCGGCGTCTTCGACGAGGGTCGACAGGGTGCGCTTCTGGTAATTGTAGTAGTCGGCGGACATCTTCAGGTTCGACAGAATCTTGTGCGGATTGTCGTCGGGATGCCAATCGGACAGCACGATCACGTGCTCCCGGTCGTAGCGGAAGGGCTCCCGCGCCTTGGGCTCGATGACGAGCGCGCCGTACATGCCGACGGCCTCCTGCATGCCCGAATGGCTGTGGTACCAGTAGGTGCCGGCCTGCTGCGCCGGAAAGCGGTAGGTGAAGGTTTTGCCCGGCTTGATGCCGGGAAAGCTGATGCCCGGCACGCCGTCCTGTTGATAGGGCAGGATCAGGCCGTGCCAATGGATTGAGGTGTCTTCGCCCAGCGTGTTGGTCACGTTGATGACGAGGTCCTCGCCCTCCTTGAAACGGAGGACCGGCCCAGGGACCGCGCCGTTGATGGTCATCGCGGTCTGGTCCTTGCCGGCGACGTTGATCGCCGCCTTGCCGATGGTCAGGTCGTAGGTGCCGGCCCGCGCGGTCGCGGGGGCCAGCAGGATCGCCGCCAGGACGGCGAGCATGAAACGTCTCATGGAATCGCTCCTTCCCGATTGCGTGTCATTTGATCTTGATGGGCCCCATCATCCCGGACTCGTAGTGGCCGGGAACGTTGCAGGCGAACTCCAGCGTCGCCTCCTTGGGGAATGTCCAGATAATCTCCGCCGACTTGCCGGGCTCGACCAGGACGCTGCCCTGGTCCGCGCCGTGACTGTGGCTCATGGGCATTTGGCCGGGGCCGTGGCTCATCTTCATGCGCTCATGGTTGACGCGGTCGGCCTCGATCATGCCGTGCTCCATCATCACCAGCATCTCCTTCTGGTGGGCGGCGTGCATGGCTGCGGTGCCCAGCCCGAATTCATGCAGCAAGGTGCCCTTGTTGGCGATTTTGAAGCGCACCGTTTCGCCCGCCTTCACGGCGATCTCCGCGGGTTCATAGAAATTGTCATGCATGGTGATGTCGATGGCGCGGGTCACGTCCGCGGCCTTGCCCGGGCCGCCGATGGCCGGCGCGGCGCCGTGGTGACCGGGCATGCCCTGGCCCCCCATCATCTGGCCGGGCATGCCTTGGCCGCCCATCATATGGTCCTGCGCGGGCGCGGCGCCGTGACCATGACCGGGGCTGCCGGCGCCGGACCATGCCGGGGTCGTTCCCAGGCTGAGAACGGTGGCAAGCAACGCACAGGCGGCACGGGATGATATTTTCTTGGAAGTCGTCATGATCGTGGTCCTTGTTTATCAGCTGAAATCACGTGGGGGCTCGAATGGCGAGGGCGTGGCCCCGCCGCGGCGATGGATTTCCGCTTGGTCTGCTCGGGCTTGCCGCTATCGGTTGAAAGCGGTGTGCACGGTCGGATTCATGGATTCCGCCTTGCTTGCCTGGGGGCGCGCAACGTCAGGAAGGTTGTAGAATGTTACGCCGCCCGGTCCGAGCGCACGGAAATCACCCGTGACGCTTTGGAGGCCTGAAAAGCCCGTGCAGGGCATTGACCACGATGGCTTGATCCGCCCGCGGCATCAGCCGTTCGACGGAAAACGTCAGGCCGGCGGTGTGATCGAACTCCTGGACGGGGATGCTCGGGAAGCACGCGCTGGCACAGCATCCGTGCATCGTGCTGTTCTTTGGCGATCTGTCGGAGGAGGCGGTTTTGGCGGGACCGTGGCAGTCAGCCTGATGGGCTGATTCGGCCGTAGGGTCGCCGTGATGATCCGGGTCGGCGGCCTGGACATGATGTGCCTGTCCGCCCGCTTGCATCGCCGCATGTCCGATCCCGGTACCCGCAGCAAGGACGGCAATGGCAAGCAGCGCGACGAACACGTGCTGTACGCCACGTTTCAGGACTGCGTTTCGGATCGCCATCATCATCACGGGAAAACGTATCACCTATGTCATGGGGTCTTCAACAAAACCTCAGGAAGATCCCGAAATCGTGTTCTTGCGTTCGTTGTATTCCGCAGTGTCGATTTCACCCCGGGCGTAGCGTTCGTTCAAAAGGTCCAAGGCCGTGGAAGACGGCGCGCGGTCACCGCCGATGAACCCTTTGATCAGAAACAGGACAATCACGATCACCGCAATCATGAAAACGGCCATCATGCCCCAACCCATGAACATATGACCCCAGCCGCCGGACCACATGGGGTGGCCGTAGTAGGAGCCACCGGAACTCTGATCGGCGAGGGCCTGGCCCGACCCGGCGATCAAGGCCAGGACGGTCAGGGCGGGAAGGCGAAAGCGTGTAAAAGCGGTCATTTTCTGATGCTCCTCTATTTGGTGCGAAGGTTGATTTCGTCGTGACGTTGGCGGACGGTGGGCGGCCAAGTGCTCTTGATGTAAGACAGAACGGCGACGATCTCGGCGTCGCTGAGGATGCCGGCATAGCCGGACATGTCGCTTTGATAGCTCCCGCCGACCACCGCCGCCGGCCCCCGTTTGGTCAGGTCGAACAACTGCGCGTCCGGATGGTGCCAGGTATGGCCCGTGCGGTCATGGGGCGGGGCGGGCAGGCGGCCGGAGGGCAGGCGCTCGCGCCAGTTTTCCTGCCCTTGCAGATTGACGCCGTGGCAGCTTGCGCAGTGTTTTCCGTAGATCGTCTTGCCGACGGCGACGACCGCCGCGTCGCCTGGGCGCAGCACGACCGCCGTGCCGCCGCCCGGGGTCAGCCATAACCAGGCAGCACCCCCGAGCGCCACCGCACCCAGGACGGCGACCGCCCACCGGGTTTTGCCGCGCGTCGCCGTCAATGGTCCGGTCCCGCCAGGTCGTCGATGATGGGGCAGTGCGGGCGGCCGTCGCCGTGACAGGTGTCGACCAAGTGCTTCAGCGTCTTGTGCAGGGCCTTGAGTTCCGCGATCTTGGCTTCGATCTCGGAAAGATGCTCTTCGGCGATTGCCTTCACGTCGGCGCTGGCGCGGTGGTCGTCCTCGTACAGCGACAGCAGGGCGCGGCAATCCTCCACCGAAAAGCCGAGACCCCGCGCCCGCTGCACGAACTGCAGCTTGTGTACGTCGGTCGGGGAATAGGCGCGGTAGCCGTTGTCGCTGCGCCCCGGCACGACCAGGGAGATTTCCTCGTAATAGCGGATGGTCTTGGCCGGCAGACCCGACCGTTTGGCCGCTTCGCCGATGTTCATGGGCTCAGCCCTCCCCGATGTCGGCGCGGCGCAGGCGCAGCGCGTTGGTGATGACCGAAACCGAACTCAGGCTCATGGCCGCCGCCGCGATCATGGGCGACAAAAGGATACCGAACAGGGGATAGAGAACCCCCGCCGCCACCGGCACGCCGAGCGCGTTGTAGACCAGGGCGAAGAACAGGTTCTGCTTGATGTTGCGCATGGTCGCGCGGGCGAGTTTCCGCGCGCGGACGATGCCGTTGAGGTCGCCCTTGATCAGGGTGAACCCGGCACTTTCGATGGCGACGTCGGCGCCCGAGCCCATGGCGATGCCGACATCGGCCTGGGCCAGGGCGGGCGCGTCGTTGACCCCGTCTCCGGCCATGGCGACCTTGCGGCCCTGGGTTTGCAGGTCCTTGACGATGCGAGCCTTGTCTTCGGGCAGGACGTCGGCGCGGATCTCGTCGATGCCCAGCTTGGCGGCCACGGCCCGGGCCGTGCGTTCATTGTCGCCGGTCGCCATGACGATGCGAAAGCCCTGGGCGTGCAGCGCCTTGATCGCGCCCGCCGTGGTGTCCTTGACCGGGTCGGCGACGGCGATCAGGCCGGCGATCTTGCTGTCCACAATCACGAACATCACCGTCTCGCCCTGGTCGCGGCGGGCGTCCGCCGTGGCCGACAACGCGTCGCCGTCCAGGCCCAGGTCCGCCGCCAGCCGGGCGTTGCCGAGGGCCACCCGTTTACCGCCGATGGCGCCCGTAACGCCCTTGCCCGTGACGGCCTCGAAATCCTCGGCCTTGGCAAGCTCAAGGCCGCGTTCCTCGGCGCCCGTGACGATGGCCTCGGCCAAGGGATGCTCCGACCCCCGTTCCAAACTGGCGGCGAGGCGCAGAACCTCGGCCTCGTCATGCCCTGGCTCCGGCAGCACGGCGGCCAGCTTCGGCTTGCCGACCGTCAGGGTGCCGGTCTTGTCGACGATCAGGGTGTCGATCTTGGCGAAGCGCTCCAGAGCCTCCGCGTTCTTGATCAGCACGCCCGCCTGCGCCCCCCTGCCCGTCGCCGTCATGATCGACATGGGCGTGGCGAGGCCAAGGGCGCAGGGGCAGGCGATGATCAGCACCGCCACGGCGGCCAGCAGCCCATGGGCCATGGCCGGGGGCGGGCCCCAGATCGACCAGGCAATGAAGGCAATGACCGCGACGCCGACCACCGCCGGCACGAAGATGCCGGCGACGCTGTCGGCGACTTTCTGGATGGGCGCGCGGGAGCGCTGGGCGCTTGCGACCATCTCGACGATCCGGCTCAACATCGTGTCCGCGCCCACGCGCTTGGCCTCCATGATCAGGCTGCCGGTGCCGTTGATCGTGGCGCCGGTGACATCGTCGCCCGCGGTTTTTTCGACCGGCAGGGGTTCGCCGGAAATCATCGATTCATCGACGGACGACCGCCCTTCCAGGACCACGCCGTCCACGGGCACCTTGTCGCCCGGACGCACGCGCAGGCGGTCGCCGGCCTTGACGTTCTCCAGGGGGATTTCCGCTTCCGTGCCGTCATCGCGGATGACGCGGGCGGTCTTCGCCGCCATGTCCAAAAGGGCGCGGATCGCTGCCCCCGTGCGGTCGCGGGCGCCCAGTTCCATCAACTGGCCCAGCAGGACCAGGACGACGATCACCGCCCCGGCCTCGAAATAGACGCCGACGTGCCCGCCCGCGTCGCGGAAGCCGTCGGGGAAGATGCCGGGGGCCAGCACGGCGGCGATGCTGAACAGATAGGCGGCGCTGACACCCAGGGCGATCAAGGTGAACATGTTGAGGTTTCCCGCGCGCACCGATTTGACGCCGCGCAGGAAGAACGGCCAGCCCGACCACAGGATCACCGGGGTGGCGAGGGCCAATTCGATCCACTGCGCGGTGCGTTCGCCCAGGGCCTCGCGGATGCCCAGGCCCAGCATGGGGCCCATGGTCAGGATCAGGACCGGAACGGTCAGCACCGCGCCGACCCAAAACCGCCGCGTGAAATCGACCAGTTCGGGATTGGGGCCTTCGTCGCCCGTGGGCACGCCCATGGGCTCCAGCGCCATGCCGCAGATGGGGCAGTCGCCGGGTTTGTCGGTGACGATTTCGGGATGCATGGGGCAGGTGTACTTGGTGCCGGCGGGCATGGCTTCGGCCTGCTTTTTGTGGGCGCCCGACAGGTAATGGCCCGGGTCGGCCTCGAACTTGGCGCGGCAGCCCGGGTTACAGAAATGATAGGTCGTGCCCGCATGTTCGAACGTCGGCTTGCCGAGCCCCAAGGTCACGGTCATGCCGCAGACCGGGTCCTTGGCGGTCTCCGCGCCATGGTCGTGCCCGTGATGGCCCCCGCCGCAGCAGGAACCGCCGCTTTTCGCTTTGTCGGGAGTGGGGTGGGTATGGTTGGACATGGCGGAAACCCTTTGGTTGCGGCGTCGGCGAAAGCCGGCGTCGGTGTCATGATCCTCTACATAAGGCTTCCAGTAACTGGAAGGTCAAGGCCGACTGATAAAGATTTCGTCGGACCGGCCTCCATAGGCTCCGCCGATAAATTCTATCGACATTAGCGATTTGACGAATAGCTGGGCCGATGGCGAGACTCCGCCACCGAAATCTCAGACCAAGGCGCCGCCCCATGCCCTTTGAAACCCCCGCGCCGCCGGCCTTGTCCGAGGGCGAAAGCAATGCTTCGCCCCGGCGCCGCGACTGGGCGGCGGGGGCCCTGGGCGATGCGTCGCGGGCGGCCCTGGCCGAGGATGCGGAATTGTTCCTGCATCAGTCCGTGTCCACGCCCTGCCTGTCGGTCATCGTCAAGGCGGAAGGCCCCTGGATCGAAGATGCCGAGGGCCGCCGCTATCTCGATTTCCACGGCAACAACGTGCACCACATCGGCTACGGCCATCCGCGCCTGAAGAAGGCCATCGCCGAGCAGATGGACGCGCTGCCCTTCGCCCCCCGGCGCTTTGCCTGTGCGCCGGCGACGGCCTTGGCCCGCAAGCTGGCCGACATCGCGCCGGGCGACTTGTCCAAGGTGCTGTTCACCACGGGCGGCTCCGACGCGGTCGAGGTCGCGTTGAAGCTGGCCCGCGCCGCGACCGGGCGGTTCAAGACCGTGTCGTTCTGGGATGCCTTTCACGGTGCGGGGTTCGGGGCGTCGTCCGTGGGCGGGGAACAACTATTCCGCTCCAACCTCGTCGGTCCGCTGCTGGCGGGGACCGAGCACGTCGCCCCCTTCGCCTGCTACCGCTGCCCCTATGGCTATCCGGAAACGGACGGTCAGCCGAACCTGGACCTGTGCCGGATGACCTGCGCCAACATGGTGCGCTACGTGCTGGAGAAAGAGGGCGACGTCGCCGCCGTGATCGCCGAGCCGGCCCGCGCCGTGCCCTATGTGCCGCCGCCGGGGTTCTGGGCCGCCGTCAGGCAGGCCTGCGACGACATGGGTGCCTTGCTGATTTTCGACGAAATCCCGACGGGCCTGGGCAAGACCGGGCGCATGTTCGCCTGCGACCATGACGGCGTGGTGCCGGATATCCTGGTCATGGGCAAGGGGCTGGGCGGCGGCATCCTGCCGATCGCCGCCGTGATCGCGCGGCCGGGCCTGGACGTGGCCGGCGATTACGCCTTCGGCCATTACACCCATGAAAAGAATCCGGTGACCACGCGGGCCGGGCTGACCACGATTGAAATCATCGAGGACGAAAACCTGGTCGAGAACGCGGCCACCCTGGGGGCATATGCCCTGGACCGCCTTCACGACATGAAGGGCCGGCTCGACGTCGTCGGCGACGTGCGTGGGCGGGGGTTCCTGATGGGGGTCGAACTGGTCATGGACCGCGCGGGCAAGGAGCCGGCGGTGGCCCTGGCCGAGGACGTGCTCTACCGTTGCCTCGACGGCGGCCTGTCGTTCAAGATCTCCATGGGCAACACGCTGACCCTGACGCCGCCGCTGGTGGTGACGCGGGACCAGATGGACCTGGCCCTCGACGTGCTGAAAGCCGCGATCGCTGATGCCGCCCGCGCCGCGGGACTGGCCTGAACGACAACAACCCGGAAAGGGAAACCGCCGCCATGGTCAAGGTCGTCCGCACGGACCGCGAACTGCAATGCCCGGTGATCGACGCCGGCCTCCGCGGCATGGGCGTCGATCTGGTCCTGGTGCCCGACGGGGCGGGCGAGAACGTGTTGCTCGACGCCGTCGCCGACGCGGACCTGATCCTCATGTGCTACACGCCGATCACCGAACGGGTGATCGCGGCGGCACCCAGGCTGAAGGGCATCGTCAAGTATGGTGTGGGCATCGACGCCATCGACGTGACCGCCGCGCGGGCGCGGGGCATCCCCGTGGTCAACATCCCAGAATACGCGGAGCGCACGGTGGCCGAGGGGGCGTTTACCCTGATGCTGGCCCTGGCCAAGAAACTGATCCCGCTGGACCGCGCCATGCATGCCGACGGCTGGGCCTGGCCCGAGGAAAAGTGGCTGGCCAGCGATATTGCGGGCAAGACCGTGGGCATCGTCGGGGCCGGGCGCATCGGCCGCGCCTTCGCGCAGATGGCGGGGGCGGGGTTCGGCGCCCGTGTCATCGCCTACAGCCCCCACACCCCGCCCGCCGAATTGATGCGGGTCGGGATCGAGCCCGTGGCCGACCTGATGGACCTGATGGCGCGGGCCGACGTGGTGTCCGTCCATTCGGTTCTCAACGACGAAACGCGGGGGCTGATCGGGGCCCGGGAACTGGCGGCCATGAAGCCGACGGCGATCATCCTGAACGTGGCACGCGGTGCGGTCATCGACGAGGCCGCCCTGGTCCGCGCCCTGCTGGAAGGCCGCATCGCGGGGGCCGGGCTCGACGTCTACAGCCGGGAGCCGCTGACCCTCGAAGGTCATCCGCTAAGCCCCCTGTTCGGAATGGACAACGTGATCCTGCTGCCGCATCTGACCTTCTTTACCCATGAGGCCATGGACCGACTGGAGCGGGAAACCCTGGCGCGCTGCCGCGAGGTGCTGGAAGGCCGCCCGGTGACCGTGAAGTCCCCCGACCCGCGCCTGCGCGCCCAGACGAAGGGCGTGCGGTTCGAGGGCTAGAATCCCCCTGGCGCGGGTCGGGGCGGCGGGCTAACGTCCGCCTCTTCCCCGCTTACTGACCGAGTGCTCCATGACCGAAACCCTTAAATGCATTTCCCCCGTCGACGGCTCGGTCTACGCCGAACGCCCGGCGGCTGGCGACGCCCATATTCAGGCGACCCTCGACCGGGCACAGGCCTGTCAGGCGGCTTGGCGCGACGTCCCGGTCACCGAGCGGGCGGCGCTGTGCACCGCCATGGTCGATGCCTTCATCAAGGAGCCCGAGGCCGTCGCCGAGGAACTGGCCCGCCAGATGGGCCGCCCCGCGCGCTACGGCGCGGGCGAGGTGAAGGGGTTCGAGGAACGGGCCCGGCACATGATCGCCATTGCCGGGGACGCGCTCGCCGACCGGCCCGCCCCGGACAAGCCGGGCTTCACCCGCTTCATCCGGCGCATGCCCTTGGGCGTGGTCCTGGTCGTTGCCCCCTGGAATTATCCGTATCTCACGGCGGTCAACGCCATCGTGCCGGCGATCATGGCCGGCAACGCGGTGATCCTGAAACACGCGACGCAAACACCCTTGTGCGGCGAGCGCATCGCCCGCGCGTTCCAGGCGGCGGGGGCGCCCGAGGGCCTGTTCCAGGTCCTGCACCTGACCCATGACCAGACCGCCCGCGTGGTGGCATCCCCCGAAATCAACTTCGTCGCCTTCACGGGATCGGTCCCCGGCGGGGCGGCCATGGAGCAGGCGGCGGCGGGCCGCTTCATCGGATTGGGGTTGGAGCTGGGCGGTAAGGATCCGGCCTATGTCCGCGCCGACGCGAACCTTGCCCATGCCATCGAGAACGTGACCGACGGGGCGTTCTTCAATTCCGGGCAAAGCTGCTGCGGGATCGAGCGGGTCTATGTCCATGCCGACGTCTATGACGATTTCGTCCAGGGCATGGTCGATCTCGCCAAGCAATACGTCCTGGGCGATCCGCTCGATCCCGCCACGACGCTTGGCCCCATGGTGCGGCCCCGGGCGGCGGACTTCGTGCGCGGCCAGATCGCGGAAGCGGTCGCGGCGGGCGCACAGGCGCTGATCGATCCCAAGGCGTTCCCCCGCGATGCCGTCGGCAGCGCCTATATGGCGCCGCAGGTGCTGACCGGCGTCGACCATTCCATGCGCGTGATGACGGAGGAATCCTTCGGCCCCGTGGTCGGCGTGATGAAAGTCAAATCCGACGACGAGGCCGTGGCCCTGATGAACGACAGCGACTTCGGCCTGACCGCCAGCATCTGGACGGCGGACATGGAGGCCGCCCTGGCGCTCGGCAACCGCATCGAAACCGGGACCCTGTTCATGAACCGGGCCGATTACCTGGACCCGGCCCTGGCCTGGACCGGGGTCAAGAATTCGGGGCGGGGCTGCACCCTGTCGCCGCTCGGCTACGATCACCTGACCCGGCCCATGTCCTTTCACCTTCGCACACAGGTCTGACAGCCATGACGAACATGCCGCTCAAAGGAAACTGGAATTATCCCACGTCCATCCGCTTCGGCGCGGGGCGCCTGGGTGAACTGGGCGAGGCCTGCAAACAGGCGGGCATGACCAATCCCCTGCTGGTCACCGACCCGGGTCTGGCCGCCCTGCCGATGGTGGCGGACGCCGTTCGGGCGGTCGAGGGGGCGGGGCTTGCGGTCACCGTGTTCTCCGCCATCAAGGGCAACCCGACCCTGGAAAACGTCGAGGCCGGGGTCGCCGCGTTCAAGGCGGGCGGCCACGACGGGGTCATCGCCTTCGGCGGCGGCAGTGCCTTGGACGCGGGTAAGGCCATCGCCTTCCAGGCCGGGCAGACCCGGCCCCTGTGGGATTTCGAGGACGTGGGCGACAACTGGACCCGCGCCGACCCGGCCGGGATCGCGCCCAACGTCTGCGTCGCGACGACCTCGGGCACGGGATCGGACGTCGGCCGCGCCTCGGTCATCACGGACAGCGCCCGCCATGTGAAGAAGGTCATCTTCCACCCCAAGATGATGCCGAGCGTCACCATCGCCGACCCGGCCCTGACGGTGGGCCTGCCCGCGCACGTCACGGCGGCGGTGGGCATGGACGCCCTGTCGCACAACCTGGAGGCCTATCTGGCGCCGTTCTATCACCCGTTCGCGAAAGGGGTGGCGTTGGAGGGCATGCGCCTGGTCAAGGACTGGCTGCCCACGGCGGTCAGGGACGGCAAGAACATCGAGGCCCGCTCCCACATGATGGCGGCGGCCATGGCCGGGGCGACGGCGTTTCAGCGCGGCCTCGGCGGCATTCACGCGCTGGCCCATCCGCTGGGCGCCCTCTACGATGCTCACCACGGGCTCTTGAACGCCGTGCTCATGCCTTATGTGGTCAACGCCAATAAGGGGGCGGTGGCGAAGGACCTGACGGACCTCGCCCGCGCCCTCGACCTCGCCGACTATTCGCCCGCCGGGGTGATCCAGTGGATTTTGGACCTGCGCACGGAGGTCGGCATCCCGCACACGCTCGCCGAGATGAACATTCCCGGCGACGCCGCCGACAGGATCGGCGCCATGGCGGTCGAGGATCCGACGGCGGGCGGCAATCCGATCCCGTTCACCAAGGACCAGTACGCCGCATTGTTCCTGGACGCCCATGGGGGCCGTCTGGAATTCTAGGGGCCAACGATTTTCATTCAAGGCAGGGGGACAGGCAGATGAAACCGGGACAGGTCAAGACGGCGGCGGACGCCAAAAAGATCATCGCCGAGCGCAAATGCGATTACGTCAAGGTCGGCGTCGTCGACATGGACGGCATCATGCGCGGCAAGTACATGAAGGCCGACAAGTTCATCTCCTCCCTCGATAAGGGCTTCGGCTTCTGCGACGTGGTGCTGGGCTGGGATTCCAAGGACCAGCTTTACGACAACGTCTCCGTCACCGGCTGGCACACGGGCTATCCCGACGCGCCCGTGCGCATCATTCCGGAAAGCTGCCGCGAGATCGCCTGGGAAGACGACATGCTGTTCTTCCTCGGCGAATTCGACGGCAAGTATGAAGACGTCTGCCCCCGCGCCGTGCTGCGCCGGACCTTGGAGAAAGCCGAGAAGATGGGCTTCAAGGTGTTGGCCGGGCTCGAATACGAATTCTTCATGTTCGAGGAAACGCCCGAAACCGTGCGCGAAAAGAACTACCGCGATCTGAAGCCGATCCAGCCCGGCTTCTTCGGCTATTCCATGCTGCGCTCCACGACCGAAAGCGACCTCTACCGCGACATCCTCGACGGCTGCGTGAAGATGGACATGGCGCTCGAGGGCCTGCACGAGGAAACCGGGCCGGGCGTGCTCGAAGCCGCGATCCAGGTCGACGGGGCGCTGTCCGCTGCCGACAAGGCCGTGCTGTTCAAGACGTTTGCGAAGATCATGGCGCAGAAGCGCGGCCTGATGGCGACCTTCATGGCGCGCTGGTCGCCGGACTGGCCGGGGCAGTCGGGCCATATCCACATGTCGCTGACCAACAAGGCGGGCAAGCCGATCTTCCTGGACAAGAAAAAACCGCATGGGATGAGCGACACCATGCGCCACTTCGTCGGCGGTCAGCAGAAACTCCTGCCGGAATTCCTGTCGATGATCGCGAACACGGTCAACAGCTACACTCGCCTGGTGCCGGGCTTCTGGGCGCCGACGGATTCGACCTGGGGGGTCGACAACCGGACCTGCGCGATCCGCATCATCCCCGGCTCGGAAAAATCGCAGCGCGTGGAATTCCGCATCGCCGCCGCCGACGCCAATCCCTACCTGGCCCTCGCCGCCGGCATCGGCGCCGGCCTGTGGGGGATCGAGAACAAGATCGAGCCCGACAAGGTGGTCGAGGGCAACGCCTACGACAAGACCTTCCCCAAACGCCTCAACCTGCCGCGCACCCTGATGGACGCGGCCGGGATGCTCAGGGCGTCGAAGCCCGCGCGCGCCATCTTTGGTGATTCATTCGTCGACCACTACGCCGCGACCCGCGAATGGGAAGAACGCCAATTCCGCCGCGCCATCACCGACTGGGAGATGGAGCGGTATTTTGAGATTATTTGAGGGACGGGCGTATCGACGCCCCGTTTGTCATGGCCGGGCTTGACCCACGGCTGTCCGATTCAGAAAATTGGGTCGCGTATTCGACTCTGGATGCATCTTTTCGTCGTCATGCCCGTGCTTGACACGGGCATCCACGCCTTCCCTCTCTCGGGTTTTGACTCGATCAGCACGTGGATGGCCGGGTCTGGGCCCGGCCATGACGATCCTTGGGTGAATTTGCGGATCGGAGACAGTAAAAAAGACCGTCTTCCCGATTAAACCGGACAGCAGTGGGCTTGACCCGGCCATCCACGTTGAATGTGGCGGCTCGGCCCGTTGATATCTAAAATCGGCCGATGGCAGGCGGTTGGGTCTACATCATGACGAACAGGCCAAACGGGACGCTCTACGTCGGCGTCACAAACGATCTCGCGCGTCGCGTATGGGAGCATCGGGAGGGCTTGGCCGATGGCTTCACGAAGAAATACGGCCTCAAACGATTGGTCTACGCGGAACCCCATGCGGATATCCGCTCCGCACTCCAACGTGAGAAGAACCTCAAACATTGGTCACGCGCATGGAAGGTCCGCTTGATTCTGGAGGCCAACCCAAACTGGGATGATCTTTTCGACAGGCTCGCGTAAAGGCGTGGATGGCCGGGTCAAGCCCGGCCATGACGGGACGAAATGTCCAATTCTAGCCGGGGGTAGACGTCTCTCCACTCGGGTTCCGTGCTGTGCTAGTCTAGTTATTCAATTCTCTAACATCATCCGATGGATAGATGGCTAAGCGAAAACCCCTCAGCAAGAAAACGAGATTTGAGATATTCAAGCGCGACAGTTTTACCTGTCAGTATTGCGGCGCTGCGGCTCCAGACGTCCTTCTTCAGATTGATCATATAAATCCCGTTGCGTCTGGTGGCACGAATGAATTTCTGAATTTGATAACGTCTTGCCACGCTTGCAACGCTGGGAAAGGCAAACGGGAACTTGGCGATAAGACTGTCGTCACACAGCAAAAGCAACAGCTTGACGACTTAAACGAACGTCGCGTGCAACTCGAAATGCTTGTGGATTGGCGAGATGGACTGGCCTCTATTGAGGAAGACAAGCTAAGTCTCATAGAGAAATCTATAGAAGGGAAATCACAGTTTGCCGTCAATGAACATGGTCGGCGTAACGTTCGGAAATGGTTAGCGCAGTTCGAATTCGATGAAATACTCGACGCGATCGATACGGCGTTTCTCCAATATTTGAAATGGGAAGATGAGCGACAAGCTACATCGGAGAGTTGGAACCGTGCCTTTGATGCAGTTCCTGGCATTATTAGGGTTCGCCGATCATCAGCTGAAAAGCCGTTTCTGAAGGAGTTACTATATATTCGCGGCATTCTGCGAAATCGGCTCAATTATTTGAATGAGCGAGACTGTCTCGATCTCTTGGAACAAGCGGTTGAGGCTGGTGCAACTATTGATAGCTTGAAAACGTTTTCCAAAAGGGTCACGTCCTGGAGCCAGTTCCAAAATGAGATTTATGATTTCCTAGCGGACGAAGAACCCTAATCCCGCTCCGTCACCGCCAGTTCCCAGAACGCCCGCACCACCCGCGTCTCCGCCCGGTTTTCCAGGCAGACCATGTATTCGTGCATGGGCAGCTTGCAGTCCTTCAACTCGATCATCACGAGGCGGCTATCGAAGCCGAATTCCGGTTTGGAGACGAAGCCGATGCCGTTGCCGGTGGCCACGGCCTCGCGGATGCTTTCGCGGCCCTCGACCTCCATCACCGTGCCCATCTGAAGTTCCAGCCGCGCGAATTCCTGTTCGACCAGACGGCGGGTGGTCGAGCCGCGTTCGCGCAGCACCAGGGGCTCGCCGGCCAGTTCCTTGAACTTCACGGCGCCGCGCCCGGCCCAGGGATGGTCGCGGTTGATGACGGCGACCAGCGGGTCGTCGCGCAGGCTCAGCACCTTGAGCCTGGCGTCGTCGGGCACGTGGGAAAACACGCCGACGTCGGCGTCGAAATCATAAAGCTGGTTCAGGATGTCTTCCGAGTTGCCGATCTTCAGGTTCACGGTCACGCCGGGATAGCGGTTGCGGAAGGCGCGCACGATGCGCAGCACATGGAACGGCGCGTCGGCCGAGAGCGTCAGGGAGCCGACCAGCAGGTTCTGCGATTCCTTGAGGTATTCCAGCGCCTCGCCCTCGCATTCGAACATCCGGTTGGTGATGGCGAGCAGGTGCCGCCCGGCGTCGGTCAGCGCGACCGAGCGCGAGGTGCGGTTGAACAAGAGGATGTCGAAATCACGCTCCAGCTTGCGCACCTGGTCGGACAGGGTCGGCTGGGTCAGGTGCAGGTGGTCGGCGGCCTTGGAGAAACCGCCTTGCGTCGCGACCGCATGGAACGCGCGCAGTTGCGAATAGTACATAGATGAAACCTATACGACCTATATAAACTGACGATTTGACTTATATTTCCCCAATGCGATTGAGTCTACATGAACCCCGCGTATCGGCGAATTCGCCGGGGGTTCGGGGCCGGCGTCGACGAGGGCGCGGGCACCGGGGGGATTTGGTGCAGTGCCGAACAAATCCTGTCACGTCACCGCAGAAACGGTTAAAACTGTCACATGCCGGTAACGGTCCAACCTGATAATCCGGCGATCAAACAGGGAGTATCACAATGAAATCGACATGGTTCCGCAGCCTCGGTCTGGGGCTCGCGACGGTGGCGACAGCCGCCATTCTGGGCGCCGCCCCCGCCAAGGCGAAGACCGATCTTCTGGTCTACACGGCGGTCGAGGCGGACGAGCTGAAGAAGTTCAAATCGGCCTTCGAGAAGGACAACCCGGACGTCAACATCAAGTGGGTCCGCGATTCCACGGGCATCATCACCTCCAAGCTGCTGGCCGAAAAGGAAAACCCCAAGGCCGACATCGTCTGGGGCGTGGCGGCGACCAGCCTGCTGCTGCTGGCCGATTACAACTACTTCCAGGGCTATGCGCCCAAGGGTTTGGACAAGCTGTCGAAGAAGTATTACGACACCACCAACACCCCGCCGCTGTGGGTCGGGCAGCGCGCCTGGATCGCGTCGGTCTGCTTCAACACGGTCGAGGGCGCCAAGCACAAGCTGCCGGTCCCCGCGACCTGGGAAGACCTGACCAAGCCGGTCTACAAGGGCCATGTCATCATGCCGAACCCGAATTCGTCGGGCACGGGCTTCCTCGACGTGTCGTCGTGGATTCAGATCCAGGGTGAGGACAAGGCCTGGAAATACATGGACGCCCTGCACGAAAACATCGCGCGCTACACCCATTCCGGCTCCAAGCCCTGCAAGCTGGCGGCCAAGGGTGAAATCGCCATCGGCATTTCCTTCGCCTACCGGGGCGCCAAGTCCAAGAACGAAGGCGCGCCGTTGGAAGTCATCGCGCCGACCGAAGGCGTGGGCTGGGATCTGGAATCCTTCGGCATCGTCAAGAACACGAAAAATCTGAAGGCCGCGCAGGCGCTGGCCGACTGGTCCGTGTCCAAGACGGCGCAGGAAATCTACAACGAGGAATACGCCGTCGTCGCCATGCCCGGCGTCGCCAAGCCGGTGAAGAACTTCCCCGTCGGCATCGAAGACAAGATGATCAAGAACGACTTCAAGTGGGCGGCCGCCAACCGCATCCGCATTCTGGACGAGTGGCGCAAGCGCTACGACGGCAAGTCCGAACCGAAGAAGTAAGATTATCTTTTCCACACTGATCTGAACGGCAAGCCCCGGCTCCCGCAAGGGGCCGGGGCTTTCTGTTTCGGTCGCGTTCAGTCCGTGCGCGGGGGGGGCGCGGTCTGATAGAATTCAGCCTTGGAGGGCGGGCATGGCGAACGACAACAACGGCGGGGCTTATCTCAGGGTCCGAAACCTGACCAAGAAGTTCGGTGAGTTCACGGCGCTGCAAAGCGTGTCGCTGGACGTCGCCGAGGGTGAATTCGTGTGTTTCCTGGGGCCGTCGGGCTGCGGCAAGACGACGCTGCTGCGCGCCATCGCCGGCCTGGACATTCAGACCATGGGCACGGTCGAACAGGCCGGCCGTGACATTTCGGCCCTGCCGCCCAACGAACGCGATTTCGGCATCGTGTTCCAGTCCTACGCCCTGTTTCCCAACCTGACCGTGAAGAAGAACATCGCCTACGGCTTGGAAAACCGAAAGATGGCGAAGGCCGACATCGCGGCCCGCGTGTCGGAACTTCTCGACCTCGTCGGCCTGCGCGACCAGACCGAAAAGTATCCGGCGCAACTGTCGGGCGGCCAGCAGCAACGCGTGGCCCTGGCCCGCGCCCTGGCCATGTCACCGGGCCTGTTGCTGCTGGACGAGCCGCTGTCGGCGCTCGACGCCAAGGTCCGCGTCCACCTGCGCCACGAGATCAAGGAACTGCAGGAAAAGATCGGCATCACCACCATCATGGTGACCCACGATCAGGAAGAGGCCCTGGCCATGGCCGACCGCATCGTGGTCATGAACCACGGCGTCATCGAACAGGTCGGCACGCCGGAAGACATCTACGCCGACCCGGCGTCGCCCTTCGTCGCCGACTTCATCGGCACCACCAATTTCGTCGACGGCCAGGTGCGGCCGGGCGGGCAGGTCGCCGTCGCGGGCGTCGCCATCGACTGCGGCGCCGCGCTGGACGGCCTGTTCCCCGGCGACAAGGTCACGGTCTGCATCCGGCCGGAAGACGTGCAGGTCTCGACCGAGGCCGGCGCCGCCGGCATTCCGGTGACCATCACCGACGTCGAATTCCTGGGTTCGTTCCACCGCTGCCATGTGGTGCCGGTCAACGGCGCCGGCCAGACTTTCGGCGCGGACACCGATTTCATGATCGACCTGTCGGCCAACCGCGCGCGCGATCTCGGCATCCGCGAGGGCATGGCCGTGCAGGCCGCCCTGCCGCCGGAATTCGTGCGCATCTACCGCCCCGTGGACGGGGACTGAGCCATGCGGGACGCCGCCGTTACCGCAGCACCTCGGATCACGCCCAAGGTCAGCAGCGAAGACTGGATCATGCGCGCGGTGCTGGTCGGCATCGCGCTGTATCTGACCGTCTCGATCCTGCTGCCGCTTTACGCCATCCTGTCAAAAAGCTTCAAGAACGCCGACGGCGTGTTCGTCGGCCTCGCCAACTACGTCAGCTTCTTTTCCACCCCGGCGCTGTTCTGGTCGATCGAAAACAGCCTGACGGTGACCCTGATCTGCTGCGTCATCGTGGTGACGCTGGCCTTCATCTATGCCTATGCCCTGACCCGCACCTGCATTCCCTTCAAGGCCCTGTTCAAGGGCGTGGCGCTGCTGCCGATCCTGATGCCGTCGCTGCTGCCGGCAATCGCCCTGGTTTATCTGTTCGGCAACCAGGGCATCATCAAGGACTGGCTGTTCGGCCATGAGATCTACGGCCCCATCGGCATCGTCATGGGCGAATGCTTCTATGTGTTCCCGCATGTTCTGACGATCATGCTGATCGCGATGGCGAATTCGGATGCGCGCCTGTACGAGGCGTCGGACGCGCTGGGCGCCTCAAAGATCAAGACCTTCTTCACCGTGACCCTGCCCAGCGTGCGCTACGGCGTGGTCTCGGCCTTCTTCGTTTGTTTCACCCTGGTCATCACCGACTTCGGCGTGCCCAAGGTGGTCGGCGGCAAGTACAACGTGCTGGCGACCGACATCTACAAGCAGGTGGTCGGCCGCCAGGATTTCGAAATGGGGGCGGTGGTGTCCATGGTTCTGCTGCTGCCGGCCCTGTTCGCCTTCGCCGCCGACCGCATCGTGCAGCGCCGTCAGGTCGCCCTGCTGTCGGCCCGCGCGGTGCCATATCAGCCGAAGAAGAACAGCGCGGTGGACATGACCATGCTGGCCTTCTGCTGCCTGATCGGCCTGATCATGATCTCGATCCTGGGCATGGCCTGCTTCGCGTCCTTCGCCAAGTTCTGGCCCTATGACCTGACCCTGTCCTTGAAGCATTACAACTTCGACCTGATGGACGGCGGCAGTTGGGATGCCTATTGGAATTCCATCGAACTGGCGGCCTGGACCGCGGTGATCGGCACGGCGATGGTGTTCACCGGCGCCTATTTGGTGGAAAAAAGCAAAGGTTTCCATTCCGGACGCACCGCCATGCAGTTGCTCTGCATGATCCCCATGGCCGTGCCGGGCCTGGTGCTGGGGCTGGCCTATGTGTTCTTTTTCAACGCGCCGAACAACCCGCTGGGCTTCCTCTATCACACCATGCCGATCCTGGTGATCTGCACGGTCACCCATTTCTACACGGTCTCGCACCTCACGGCGGTGACGGCGCTGAAACAGTTGGATGGCGAGTTTGAAAGCGTGTCGCAGTCGCTCAAGGTGCCGTTCTACAAGACCTTCTTCCGCATCACCGTGCCCGTCTGCATGCCGGCGATTTTGGATATCTCGATGTATCTGTTCGTCAACGCCATGACGACGGTGTCGGCGGTGGTGTTCCTGTATTCCCCGGACACGGCCCTGGCGTCGGTCGCGATTCTCAACATGGACGATGCCGGCGACGTGGCGCCCGCGGCGGCCATGGGCATGATGATCGTCGGCACGGCGGCGGCGGTTCGGCTGGTGCATGCGGGGCTCACTCGGGGTATTCTCTCCCGCACCCAGGCATGGCGGAAGCGCTGAGCGGTCGATAACATCGGCCGCGCCACGACATAGTTCTGGTCTATGGATGATATCCG
This sequence comes from uncultured Alphaproteobacteria bacterium, assembly GCA_963976055.1. Taxonomy (GTDB): domain Bacteria; phylum Pseudomonadota; class Alphaproteobacteria; order Rhodospirillales; family Casp-alpha2; genus UBA1479. The sequence goes on along the minus strand of CAXBJB010000005.1, from coordinate 78,922 downwards.
AATTAACGATTTGACGAATTGACCCATCCCGCCCGAAACTCCGCGCGACCGGCTGCCCGAACGGCCCGGCCGCAGCCAGATGAATGACTTGAAAGGCTCCACCATGACCCTGACCCCCGGTGATCCCCTGCTGCTGACGCCCGGCCCGCTGACCACGGCGGCCGAAACCCGCGACGCCATGCGCCACGATTGGGGCTCGCGCGATCAGGCCTTCATCGACGCCAACGCCGCCGTGCGCCGCAAGCTGCTGGAAATCGCCAATGCCACGGATACTCACGTCTGCGTGCCGCTGCAGGGCTCCGGCACCTTCGTGGTCGAGGCGGCGCTGTGCACCCTGATCCCCAAATCGGGCAAGGCGCTGATCCTGGTCAACGGCGCCTACGGCAAGCGCATGGGCAAGATTTTGGACTACGCGGGCCGCGCCTATGAGATTTCCGAAACCGCCGAAGACGTGCCGCCGGATGCCGCCGCCCTGGCCGCCAAACTGGCGGGCGATAAATCCATCACCCATGTCCTGGTCGTTCATTGCGAGACGACGTCGGGTATCCTCAACCCCATCGCCGACATCGCCCATGTGGTGAAGGACGCGGGGCGATCCCTGATCATCGACGCCATGAGCGCCTTCGGCGCCATCGAACTGGACCTCGCCAAGGTGCCCTTCGACGCCGTCATGGCGTCGTCCAACAAATGCCTGGAAGGCGTGCCCGGCATGGGCTTCGCGCTGATCCGCAAGACCGTGCTGGAAGGCTGCGCAGGCAATTCCCATTCCCTGGCCCTCGACCTTTACGACCAGTGGAAGGCGATGGAAGCCAACGGCCAGTGGCGCTTCACCCCGCCGACCCATGTCATTTTCGCCTTCGCCAAGGCCATCGAACAGTTTGAGGCCGAGGGCGGCCAGCCGGGGCGCTTCAAACGCTATTCCAACAACTGCAAAATCCTGATCGACGGCATGGCGGAACTGGGGTTCCAGACCCTGCTGCCCCAAGGGTTGCAGGCGCCGATCATCGTCACTTTCCACATGCCGTCGGACCCTGCCTTCCATTTTCAGGTGTTCTACGACAAGGTCAAGGACCGGGGCTTCGTGCTTTACCCCGGCAAGCTGACGGTGGCGCCCAGCTTCCGCGTCGGCTGCATCGGCCACCTGGGGGCGGCCGAAATGACGGCGGCGCTCAAGGCGATGTCGGAAGTGCTGACCGACATGGGCGTGAAGACCGGCGCCCCTCAGGCCGCCGAATAGGCCGCCTTCGTGACCGCCGCCGCCAAGACGCCGCCCGCGAGTTGTGAGGTCGTCGTCATCGGCGGCGGGGTCATCGGCTGCTCCGTCGCCTATCACCTGACCAAGATCGGCATCGCCGACGTGGTGCTGCTGGAGCGGCGCAAGCTGACCTCCGGCACCACCTGGCACGCGGCGGGGCTGATCGGCCAATTGCGCGGCAGCGCCAACATGACGCGGCTGGCCAAATACACGGCCGAGCTTTACCGCGAGCTTGAGGGCGAGACCGGTCAGGCCACGGGCCTGAAGCAGAACGGGTCCGTCTCCGTGGCGCTGCACGAAGGGCGGATGGAGGAATTCCGCCGCAACGCCTCCATGGCCAAGGTGTTCGGCCTCAAGGTCAACATCATTTCGCCGGAAGAGGTCAAGGGACGCCACCCCCTGGTCAACGTCGACGACGTGCTGGGCGGCACCTGGATTCCGTCGGACGGGCAGGGCAATCCGGCCGACATCACCCTGGCACTGGCCAAGGGGGCCCGCATGGGCGGTGCCCGCCTGTTCGAGGACACCCAGGTCACCGAGATCATCGTCGAGAACGGCCGCGCCGTCGGCGTGCGCACCGCCGAGGGCGAGGTGCGCGCCCGCTGGGTCGTCCTGGCGACCGGCATGTGGGCGCGCGACATGGCAGCCAAGGTCGGCGTGACCCTGCCGCTGCATGCGTGTGAGCATTTCTACATCGTCACCGAACCCTTCGCCGGCATGACGCCGGACCTGCCGGTGCTGCGGGTCTACGACGAATGCGCCTACTATAAGGAAGACGCCGGCAAGATGCTGATCGGCGCGTTCGAGCCCAAGGCCAAGCCCTGGGGCATGGGCGGCATCCCGGACGATTTCGAGTTCGATCAACTGCCCGACGACTTCGACCATTTCGAGCCGATCCTGGAAGCCGCCATGGCGCGCTTGCCGGCGTTGCAGAACGCGGGCATCCAGACCTTCTTCAACGGCCCGGAAAGCTTTACCCCCGACGTGCGCTATAACCTGGGCCCCACGCCGGGGCTGGACGGGCTGATGGTCGCGGCGGGGCTCAATTCCATCGGCATCCAGTCGGCGGGCGGCATCGGCCGCGTGGTCGCCGACTGGATCAAGTCGAGCCATGCCCCCATGGACCTGTGGGAAGTCGACGTGCGCCGCCAGATGCCGTTCCAGGCCAACCGCGCCTATCTGCGCGACCGGGTCTCGGAAAGCCTGGGATTGCTCTACGCTACCCATTGGCCGTTTCAGCAATACACCACGGGGCGCGGCCTGCGCCGCTCGCCGCTGCACGAACACCTGAAGGCCGCCAACGCCTGCTTCGGCGAAAGTGCGGGGTGGGAACGCGCCAACTGGTTCGCACCCGAGGGCACGGAACCCAAGTATCAGTACAGCTACGGCCGCCAGAACTGGTTCGATGCGTCCGCCGCCGAGCACCGCGCGGCGCGGGAAGGCGTCGCCCTGTTCGATCTGACGTCCTTCGCCAAGTTTCGGGTCGAGGGCGCGGACGCGGCCCGGGTGCTGAACCGCGTGTCCGCCAACGACGCCGCGAGCGACGCCGGCCGCGCCGTCTATACCCAATGGCTGAACGAGCGGGGCGGGATCGAGGCCGACCTGACCGTGACACGGTTGGCCGAGGATGCCTTTCTGGTCGTCACCTCGGGGGCCTGTCAGGTGCGGGATTTCCACTGGCTCAAGGGCCATGTGGACGACCATGAGCACTGCATCGTCACGGACGTGACCTCGGGCCATGCGGTGATCGGCGTCATGGGGCCGACGTCGCGGGACCTGCTGGCGACGCTGACGCCGGAAGACCTGTCGAACGACGTTTTTCCGTTCGGTGCCAGCCGCGAAGTCGAGTTTGCGATGGCGATGGCGCGCTTGACCCGCATTTCCTATGCGGGTGAGCTGGGCTGGGAAATCATGGTGCCGACGGAATTCGCGGCCCATGTCTATGAAGCCGTCGTCGCGGTGGGACAGGGGCATGGTCTGGTCCACGCGGGCATGCATGCCATGAACTCGCTGCGCATCGAAAAGGCCTACCGCCACTGGGGCCACGACATTTCCGACGAGGACACGGTGCTGGAAGCCGGGCTCGGCTTTGCCGTCGCCTGGGACAAGACAGGGGGCTTCATCGGCCGCGAGGCGTTGTTGAAGCAGCGTGAGACCGGGATCACGCGCCGCCTGATGCAGTTCCTGGTCACCGACCCGGCCCCGCTGCTCTATCATAACGAGCCGATCTGGCGCGGGGCGGAGATCGTCGGCAAAGTGACCTCCGGCATGTACGGCCATACCCTCGGCGGCACCGTCGGGATGGGCTATGTGAGCGTGCCGGACGGGGGGCTGGCCGGGCTCGACGGCCATGCCTACGAGATAGAGATCGCCGGGGTGCGTTATCCGGCCCGGGCCTCGCTCAAGCCCCTCTACGACCCCGCGTCGTCCCGCCTGCGCGGCTGATTTCCCCCATTAATTCGCCCCAACTGATGCCCGATCCGACCCTGGATCGGAGAGACGTCATATTGATTTAACCTATCAATCACATAGCTATTAGCGATTTGACATATCCTTGGCCGCTCACGAGAATTCCCGAAACCCAGGCACGGGCCCGCGTGCCGGAAGATTTCAAAGGTGAGCAGCATCATGGATCAGACCCAATCCCACCCCCGTAGCGTCTCCGTCAACGGCCGCACCTATGCCTGGCCCAGCCAGCCCCTGGTGGTTGTCTGCATCGACGGCTCGGAGCCCGATTACATCGAACAGGCCATCGCCGGCGGCCATATGCCGTTTCTGGAGAAGGCGCTGAAAGGCGGGTCCGACCTGCGCGCTGACTGCGTGGTGCCCAGCTTCACCAACCCCAACAACCTGTCGATCGTCACCGGCGTGCCGCCCAAGGTGCACGGCATCTCCGGCAACTTCTTCCTGGACCCGGACACCGGCGAGGAAGTGATGATGAACGATCCCAAGTTCCTGCGCACGGACACCATCTTCAAGGCCTTCCACGACGCCGGCGCCAAGGTCGCCATCGTCACGGCCAAGGACAAGCTGCGCCGCCTGTTGGGCCATGGCCTCGATTTCTCGTCGGGCCGTGCCGTCGCGTTTTCGTCGGAAAAGGCCGATGAAACGACCCTGGCCGAGAACGGCATCGCCGACGCCCAGGCCCTGGTCGGCCGGCCGATCCCCGACGTCTATTCGGCGGACCTGTCGGAATTCATTTTCGACGCGGGGGTCAAGCTGATGGAAACCATGCGCCCCGACATCATGTACCTGTCGACCACCGATTACATCCAGCACAAGCATGCCCCCGGCACGCCGGTGGCCAATGCCTTCTACGCCATGATGGACGGCTACTGGGCCAAGCTGGATGCATTGGGCGCCGTGTTGGCGCTGACCGCCGACCACGGCATGAACGCCAAGTTCGGCACGGATGGCCAGCCCGATGTGATTTATCTGCAGGAAGTCATGGACGGCATCCTGGGCGCCGGCAAGGCGCGGGTGATCCTGCCGATCACCGATCCCTATGTCGTGCACCACGGGGCGCTCGGTTCTTTCGCCACGGTCTATCTGCCCGCGGACGCGGACACGTCCGCCGTCATATCCAAGCTGGCCGCGGTTTCCGGCGTGCAGAAGGTCTATGACAAGAAACACGGCTGCGCCGAGTTCGAACTGCCCGAAGACCGCCTGGGCGACCTGATCGTGGTGTCCGATAAAGCCAAGGTGCTGGGCACCTCGTCCGACCGCCACGACCTCAGCCAGTTGAAGGAGCCCCTGCGCTCCCACGGCGGGGTGACGGAACAGAAGGTGCCCCTGATCGTGACCCGCACGGCCTCGGTCGACAGCGGTCGGCGGCTGCGCAACTTCGACATCTTCGACGTGGCGCTCAACCACACGGCGCTCGCCCAGAACGCGGCCTGATGTACGCCGCCCGTACCAACACAGCATTAAACAACACCCCCCAGGGGACGTTTGGAGGATAATTCCATGGACAGCGCCGTTACCGATCTCAAAGATGAAGTGATCCACGAAAAGCTCCGCATCGTCGGAGACAGCGGCGTGCGCGACGAGCGCATCGAGGTCATGAACCCCTACACCAACAAGGTTGTCGGCACGGTGCCGAAGGCGTCGGTCGCCGACGTCAAGAAGGCGTTCAAGACCGCCGCCGAGTATAAGCCGACCCTGACCCGGCACGAGCGCGCGGAAATTCTCAAGAAGACCGGCGAAATCCTCTATTCCCGCCGCGACCAGGTGTCCGACCTGATCACCGCCGAATGCGGTCTGTCGAAAAAGGATTCGATGTACGAAGCCGGGCGCTCCAACAGCGTGTTCAACCTGTCCGCCGCCCTGACCCTGATGGATGACGGCGAGGTGTTTTCCTGCGACGTGTCGCCCTCGGGCCCGAAGCGCAAGATCTTCACCACGCGTCAGCCATTGCGGGCGATCAGCGCCATCACGCCGTTCAACCATCCGCTCAACCAGGTCGCGCACAAGATCGCGCCTTCGGTTGCGACCAACAACTGCATGGTCCTGAAGCCGACGGAAAAGACGCCGCTGACGGCGCTGCTGCTGGCCGATGTTCTTTATGAAGCCGGCCTGCCGCCGGAAATGTTCCAGGTCATCACCGGCGATCCCAAGGACATCGCCGACGAGATGATCACCAATGAACATGCCGATCTGGTGACCTTCACCGGCGGCGTCGCGGTCGGCAAGTACATCGCCGACCACGCGGGTTATCGCCGCATGGTGCTGGAACTGGGCGGCAACGACCCCCTGATCGTCATGGAAGACGCCGACCTGGAAAAGGCCGCGACCCTGGCCGTCGCGGGGGCGACCAAGAATTCCGGTCAGCGCTGCACGGCGGTGAAGCGCATTTTGGTCGTCGATGCGGTCGCCGACGAATTCGTCAAGATCGCCCTGGAAAAGGTCAAGGCCATCAAATACGGCGACCCCATGGACCCGGACACCGACGTCGGCACGGTGATCGACGAGAAGGCCGCCATGCAGTTCGAGCGGCGGGTCAATGACGCCGTCGCCAAGGGGGCGGAGTTTCTCTACGGCAACAAGCGGGACGGTGCGCTTTATTCGCCGACTCTGGTCGACCGAGTGCCCTTCGATTGCGAGTTGGTGCGCGAGGAAACCTTCGGCCCCGTGGTGCCGATCATTCGTTGCCCCAACGACATCGCCGAGGTGATCAAGATTTCCAACTCCACCGCCTTCGGCCTGTCGTCCGGCGTGTGCACCAACAACATGGAATACATCACGCGCTTCATCGACGGCTTGGTGGTCGGCACGGTCAACGTCTGGGAGGTTCCCGGCTTCCGTATCGAAATGTCGCCGTTCGGCGGGATCAAGGATTCGGGCCTGGGCTACAAGGAAGGCGTGATCGAGGCCATGAAAAGCTTCACCAACGTGAAGACCTTCTCCATGCCCTGGCTAAGCTAGTAGGCGGTTCTCCTAGGGATCCATTTGCGGAAACCGGGTTTTCGGATTATAAGCGCACTCAGTGCGCCTATTGAGGGATGGGCGAACGTTACGGCGACCGCCGGCGATAGGATCGCTCGGCGCGCCGGTTCTGAAATCTGCACTGGAAAGCGCGAAGGCACGTGGAAACCATCATCAACATCGTCGGCGGCGTCGCCCTTTTGTTATGGGGAATCCGCATGGTGCGCACGGGGATCACCCGATCCTTCGGCGCCGACCTGCGCCATGCATTGGCGGCGTCGGCGCGCAACCGGGTGACGGGCCTGGCTGCCGGGTTCGGCGTCACCACCATCCTGCAAAGCTCGACCGCGACGGCGCTGATCGTCTCCTCCTTCGCCGGGCAGGGGCTGTTGGGCGGTGTTGCCGCACTCGCCATCATGCTGGGCGCGGACGTCGGCTCGACCATGATCGTGCAGGCCCTGTCGGTCGATCTGGAGTGGCTGTCGCCGGTGCTGATTTCCGCCGGCGTGTTTCTGTTCCTGTCGACGGAAAACAGCCGCCGCCGCGCCATCGCCCGCGCCCTTCTGGGCCTCGGCCTGATGCTGTTGTCCCTGCGTCTGATCGCCATGGGCTCTCTGCCGTTCCGCGAAAGCGAGGCCATGGCCGTCCTAGTCCATCCCCTGACCAGCGAGCCGCTGCTGGCCGTGGTGTTCGCGGCCGCCCTGACCTGGGCGTCCCATTCCTCGGTCGCCGTGGTGCTGTTGATCCTGTCGCTGGCGGGCATGCAGGTGTTGAACGTGCAACTGGCCATGACCATGGTTCTGGGCGCCAATCTGGGCGGCGCCTTGGCTGCCGTCGGGCTGACGGCCAAGGCCCTGCCGGCCGTGCGCCGGGTGCCGCTCGGCAACCTGTTGATGCGCATGGCCGGCGTGTTCGTGGTGCTGCCCTTCGTGCCGTACCTGCAGCCCCATCTGGCGGTCCTGGGCGACACGCCTGCGCGGCTGCTCGCCAACTTCCACACGGGCTTCAACTTGGCCCTGGTCGTGGTGTTCCTGCCGGCGCTCGCCCTGGTCGACTGGGCCGCCCGGCGTATTGCCCCCGACCGCCCGGCGACGGACGATCCCGGCAGCCCCCAATACCTGGATGAAGGGGCGCTCGACACGCCCTCCGTCGCTCTGACCGGGGCGGCGCGCGAGACGCTGCGCATGGGCGACGCCGTGAAATCCATGCTGTCCGCCACGCGCGAGGTTCTGCGAACCAACGACGCGAACTTGCGCAAGACGGTCGAAGCCCAGGACGACGTGGTCGACCGCCTGCACGAGGCGATCAAGCTTTACCTGACCCGCCTGACCGAAGAGGAAATGGACAAGGCAGAAAGCCAGCGCAGCGTCGAAATTCTCAGTTTCACCACCAATCTGGAACATGTCGGCGACATCATCGACAAGAACCTGATGGAACTGGCGGGCAAGAAGATCAAGGGCCACATCAACTTTTCCGACGAAGGCTACCGGGAACTGGAAGCCTTCCACAATCGCATCATGCAGAACCTGGATCTGGCGCTGCATGTCTTCGTGTCGGCGGACGAGGATGCGGCGCGCCGGCTGCTGCATGAGAAGACGGAAATCCGCGACCTGGAACGCCGCTATGTGGAAAACCATTTCCGCCGCATGGGCGAACGGCGCCCTGACACCCTGGATTCCAGCGCCCTGCACCTGGATGTGCTGCGCGACCTCAAGCGGGTCAACAGCCATCTGACCTCGGTCGCCTATCCGATCCTGGAACGCATGGGTGTTTTGACGGAAAGCCGTCTGATCGAGGACGCGGCGGAAAAGCGCAGCCGGGATCGGGACATCGGCTTACCCTTGGGGGCGGAGCCCAAGCGGGAAGACGGCTAAGGTCTAGCCGGCCAGACCGCGCAGGCGTTCCGTGCGCCGGCGCAGCAGTTCCAGCGTCGTCAGCAAGGCAATCGAGAACAGAATCAGGATTGTCGCCGCCGCCAGGATGGTCGGCGATATCTGTTCGCGGATGCCGTTCCACATCTGCAGCGGGATCGTCTGCTGGTCGTAGGACGCGACGAACAGGACCACGACGACCTCGTCGAACGAGGTGACGAAGGCGAACAGCGCCCCCGAAATCACCCCGGGCAGGATCAGCGGCAGGATCACCTTGCGGAAGGTCGTGACAGGCGATGCGCCCAGACTGGCCGCCGCATGGATCAGCGAACGGTCGAAGCCGGCGAGCGTCGCCGTCACGGTGATGATGACGAAGGGAATGCCCAGCATGGCATGGGCCAGCACGATGCCGACGTAGGTATGGGCCAGCCCGGCTTTTGAATAGAAGAAGAACAGCCCCGTCGCCGAGATGATCATCGGCACGATCATCGGTGAGATCAGCAGCGCCATGACGGCGCGGCGGAACGGCATTTCCGGGCGCGACAGGCCAAGCGCCGCCAGGGTGCCCAGGCCGGTCGCGATCAGGGTCGAGGAAATGCCGATGACGAAGGAATTCTTGGCCGCGTGTATCCATTGCGAATTGGCCCAGGCATCCGCCCACCAGGCACCGTCGCGCACCGCGTCGGGCGCGGTCATGCCGTAGGTCAGCAGCCGGTCGTACCAGCGTAGGGAAAACCCGTCGGGGTCGAGCGCCAGCATGTCGCGGGTGAAGGTGAAATAGGGCTCGGCGTTGAACGACAGCGGCACGATGACGATGATGGGGGCGATCAGGAACAGGAACACCCCGGCGCAGAACACCAGATACAGGCGCCGCCAGATGCGTTCGAACGTCGTCGCGTGCGGGGGCATCGCCATGGCCGTTTCCTAACCCAGCTTCATGTTGTCGACGCCGACCAGGCGGTCGTACAGCCAGTAGAGCAGAATCACGCCGCCCAGCAGCAACGCGCCCAGCGCCGCCGCCAGGCCCCAGTTGAGGCTTTGCAGCATGTGGAAGGCGATCTGGTTGGAAATCAGTTGCCCGGACGAACCGCCGACTAGGGCGGGCGTGATGTAGTAGCCGACGCTGATGATGAACACCAGCAGGACACCGGCGCCGATGCCCGGCACGGTCTGCGGCAGATAGACGCGGAGGAACGCCGTCACCGGCCCGGCGCCCAGCGAGCGCGCGGCGCGCACGAAATCCTTGGGCACGGTCTTCATCACCGAATAGAGCGGCAGGATCATGAACGGCAGCATGATATGGGTCATGGCGATGACCGTGCCCCATTGGTTGTACATGAGCTGCAAGCGTCCGTCGTCGCCGAGAACGCCGAGGGTGACCAGCATGTCGTTCAACACCCCCTGGCTTTGCAAAAGCGTGATCCAGGACGTGGTGCGCACCAGCAAGGATGTCCAGAACGGCAGCAGCACCATCACCATCAGCAGGTTGGAATACTTGAGCGGCAGGCTGGCCAGAAGATGCGCCGCCGGATATCCGAGAATCAGGCAGAGCCCCGCGATCAACGCCGAAAGAAACAGGGTGCGCAGAAACAAATGGCCATAGATGCGCCGATTTTCGGGTGCGCGGACGATATCGCCTTCGGCGTCATAGGAAAGGTCCAGGGCCTGGGCGTAGAAGGCGGCGGTATGCGGCGAGGCGGCGCGGGCCATCACGGTCCACAGGTGCAGGTCGCCCCATTCTTCGTTGAGGGCGAGAAGCTGGTCCTTGTAGGGTGGGCCCTTGATCCGCTTGATCTTTCGCGCCGTCGACTTGAACAGGCTGGTGGCGCCCGTGCGTTCGTAATTGATGCGCGTGCCGACCTGGGCATGGGTGCGGTTGGCGCGCGCTTCCGTCAGGTCGAGGACCAGGGCCTCGAAGGCGTCTTCTCCCGGAACTTGTGTCACGTCGTGATCCCGCAGCCAGGACGATAGGCGCGGCATGTTGTCGGAAAATACGGGGTTGTAGATGCTGAGGTAGAGCATCTGGCCGATCGGCACGGCGAAGGTGACGATCACGAACAGGAGCAGAGGCACGACCAGGATCAGCGCCTTCAGGCGCGCGCGCCGGGTCGCCCGCGCCAGGGCGGTCTTCAGCGGCGTGCCGTCGCCGGTGGTCAGCGGGCCAAGACTGCCCGCCGCCACGGTGTCGGTCGCCGTCGTCATTGCCCGTTCCAGCCTTCGGCGCCTAGTTGGAGGCGATCCAGGCGTTGAAGCGTTCGTTCAGTTCGGAATCCCGGTCGGCCCAGAATTCGAAGTTGTTGACCAGCGCGTTGCCCATGTTGGCTTCCGCCGTCGGCATATGGGGCGCCATCGGGGTCTTGCCGTCCTGGTACAGGCCGACCAGCTTGCCCGACGATTTGCGCGCCGGGCCGTAAGCGATGTACTTGGCCTGATCGGCCAGGCGCTGGGTGTCCGTGGCGAACTTGATGAATTCCAGGGCCAGATCCTTGTTGGGGGCCCCCTTGGGGATGACGAACAGGTCGAAATCCAACACTTGGCCGTCCCAGACGATCTTGAAGGGTTTGTTCTCGCCGATGGCGGCGTTGAAGATGCGGCCGTTGTAGGCGGTGGTCATGGAAACCTCGCCGTCGGCCAGAAGCTGCGGCGGCTGGGCGCCTGCTTCCCACCACACGACATGCTTCTTGATGGTGTCCAGTTTCTTGAACGCGCGGGTGACGCCCGCGTCCGTGGTCAGCAGCTTGTAGACCTCGGCCGCCGGTACGCCGTCGGCCATCAGCGCCATTTCCAGGTTCGGCTTGGCACCCTTGCGCAGGCCCCGCTTGCCGGGGAATTTCTTGACGTCGAACAGGTCGGCGATGGTCTTGGGCTCGGCCCCTTTGAACTTGGCTGCGTCATAGGCGAACACCGTGGACCACACGATGTTGGCGACGGCGCAGTCGGTCAACGCCCCTTCGATGAAATCCTCGGTTGCCGGGGTGCCGTCGGGGGCCGGCGGCAGCACTGAAGGGTCGATGATTTCCAGAAGTCCTTCGTCGCAATAGCGCACGGCGTCCGAATATTCCACGTCTGCGACGTCGATGGATACGTTGCCCGCCTTGACCTGGGCCTTGATGGGGGCGGCCGGGTTCGGGGCGTCGACGGATTTGATTTTGTGCCCGGTCTTGGCCATCCAGGGCTTCTGATAGGCTTCGACCTGACTTTTGGTATAGGCGCCACCCCAGGACACGACGGTGATCTCACCGGCGCCCGCGGGCGAACCGGCCAGGACCAGCCCCGCGGCAAGGGCGGCGGCGGCAATCGGTTTCAAGGCGGTCATCTGCGTTTCTCCTGCATCCGTTAAGTCATCCATTTCAGGTGTCGATAGGGTCGAGGGCGCGACAGTCGGCGGCTTGCCAGCCGACGGTGACGGTATCGCCCATCTTGACCGACGGGCGTTCCCCGTCATTGCGCAGCTTGACCACGAAGCCGTCGTTGCCGGCCACGGTCATGCGCACGCGGATATGGTCGCCGAGATAGATTAATTCCTCGACGCGGCCGGTCAGGCGGTTGGGCAAGCCGTCGTCCCCGGCAGTGACCAGCGCCACCCGTTCCGGGCGGATCGACAGGGTTGCTCTTTCTCCCGCGCTGCCGACATTGACGGCCAGCGCCGTGACGCTGCCGCCGCCGTCCAGATCGACGCGGCATTCGCCGCCCTGGATGTCTGTAATACGGCCGGACAGGCGGTTGTTCTCGCCGATGAACTGGGCGACGAAAGAATTGGCGGGCTTCTCGTAAAGCTCGTCCGGCGTTGACAACTGCTGCACCACGCCCTGGTCGAACACGCAGATGCGGTCGGCCATGGTCAGGGCTTCCCCCTGATCGTGGGTGACGTAGACCACGGTGACACCCAGGTTAGCGTGGATGTGCTTGATTTCGTACTGCATCTGCTCGCGCAGCTGCTTGTCGAGCGCGCCCAGGGGCTCGTCCATCAGGATCAGGTCCGGCTCGAACACCAGGGCCCGGGCGACGGCCACGCGCTGCTGCTGGCCGCCGGACAGTTGCGCCGGGCGGCGGCTGCCGAAATCGGGCAGTTCGACCATCTCCAGCGCGCGGGCGACCTTGGCCGCGATCTCGGCCTTGGGCATTTTGCGCACGCTTAAGGGGAAAGCCAGGTTTTCCGCCACGGTCATATGCGGGAACAGGGCGTAGTTCTGGAACACCATGCCGATGCCCCGCTTGTGCGGCGGCACGGCGTTGATGGGGTTGTCGTTAAGGAAAATTTCGCCGTGGGTCGCAGGCTCGAACCCGGCCAGCATCATCAGGGACGTGGTCTTGCCCGATCCCGACGGCCCCAGCATGGTTAGGAACTCGCCCCGGGCGATGTCTAGGTTCAAGTCCTTGATGACCAGGGTTTCGCCGTCATAGCTTTTCTGAACGCTCTCAAAACGGACACTGGCGCCCGTGCCGCCGGTGGCGGGGGCGTTTGTTTCTGTCGGTTCGCTGCTGCGTTGAATGTTCAATACCGATCCGTACGGTCTGTTTCCGCGGTCAAAACCTTTAGATGTGCCGTGATTCCGGCCAGGGTAGAGGACCGGGCCGGGCCCCGCAACCGCCCGCCGGGGGAAAACCGACCCCGGGCGCGGAAATCCGCCGCATGCGTTGACAAAGGGGGCGTAATGCCTATACTCCCGCGCTTCCTTTCCGGGAACGTGGATGTCGCTGCATATCGGGCCCATCCCGCCCCCTCCTGACGCCCGCAAGGGCCAGGGAGGGATCAAGGCCTACCGGGACAACGTAGACCGCCGCGGCGATAAAAACCGGCCGCCGGCAAAGCAAAAAGGACTGAGAAGTCATGTCGAAGCGTCTTGCCTCGAAGTACAAGATCAACCGCCGCCTGGGCGAAAACCTTTGGGGTCGCCCGAAAAGCCCTGTCAACACCCGCGAATACGGCCCCGGCCAGCACGGTCAGCGGCGCAAGAAGCCGTCCGATTTCGGCACCCAGCTGATGGCCAAACAGAAGCTGAAGGGCTACTACGGCAACATCTCGGAAAAGAAGTTCCGCAAGTATTACGCCGAAGCCTCGCGCCGCAAGGGTGACACCTCGGAAAACCTGATCGGCCTGCTGGAGCGCCGCCTGGACGCCGTCGTCTATCGCATGAAATTCGTGCCGACCGTGTTCGCCGCCCGTCAGTTCATCAACCACGGCCACGTGAAGGTGAACGGCAAGAAGGTCAACATCTCCTCCTATCAGGTCAGCGAAGGCGATCTTATCGAGGTCAAGGACAAGTCCCGGGAAATGCCCCTGGTGCTGCTGGCCATCGAATCGTCCGAACGCGACGTGCCCGACTACATGGAAGTGAACCACAAGAAATTGGCCGGGACCTTCCTGCGCACGCCCAAGCTGGCCGACGTGCCCTATCCGGTTCAGATGGAACCGAACCTGGTCATTGAATTCTATTCCCGCTAAGGGAGTTTCCAGTCTTTGCGCGGTTTTCTCCGCGCCGGAAAAGGGGCACCATCGGGTGCCCCTTTTTTATTGTCCGGGGAACGGGACGGAGAGATCAGCCATGACACCGACGGAAATCGTCGAAAGCTTCTATGCGGATGTGTGGAACCGCCGGGATTACGACGAGGCCCGACGCATCATCGCCAAGGACTTTAGATTCCGCGGCTCGCTCGACGATGAACGTCAGGGCGTCGAGGGCTTCATCGATTACAACAGGGGCGTTCACAAGGCGCTCGGCGGCTATACCTGCACCATCCGCGACATGGTGGCGGCAGGGGGACGTATCGCCGCCCAGATGTACTTCGAAGGCGTCCATCAGGACGACTTCTTCGGGGTGCCGGCCACGGGAAAAACGCTGCACTGGATGGGGGCGGCGTTCTTCGAGATATCGGGGGGCCAGATTCAAAGCCTCTGGGTGCTGGGTGATATTGACGGCCTGAAACGCCAGTTGGGCCTGACGGAAACGGCTTGGGCGTGACCGTGGGCGCCGCCGCCCCGGAGCAGGGGGCGGCGGGCCGTTGGGTCAGGCGGCGGCCGCGTTTTCGGCGGGCGCCTGGCGGATCAGGTAGTCGAAGGCGGACAGGGCCGATTTCGCGCCTTCTCCCATCGCTATGATGATCTGCTTGTGCGGCGTGGTCGTCGCGTCACCGGCGGCGAAGACGCCGGGGACGGAGGTCTCGCCCCGCTGGTTGACCTCGATCTCGCCGCGCGGGCTCAGGTCCAGGGCGCCCTTCAGCCATTCCGTGTTGGGCACCAGGCCGATCTGCACGAAGATGCCCTCAAGCTCGACCGTGTGCGCTTGCTCGGTCGCCCGGTCCCGATAGGTCAGGCCGGTGACCTTGCCGCCGTCGCCCAGCACTTCCGTGGTCAGGGCCTGGGTGATGACCGTGACGTTGTTCAGGCTGCGCAGTTTGCGTTGCAGGACCTCGTCCGCCCGCAGTTGTTTGTCGAACTCGATCAGGGTGACATGGGCGACGATGCCGGCCAGGTCGATGGCCGCCTCGACGCCCGAGTTACCGCCGCCGATCACCGCCACGCGCTTGCCCTTGAACAGGGGGCCGTCGCAATGCGGGCAGTAGGCGACGCCACGGTTGCGGTATTCGTCCTCGCCGGGCACGTTCATCTGCCGCCAGCGCGCCCCGGTGCTGAGGACCAGGGTCCTGGATTGCAGGCTGGCGCCGTTTTCCAGCACGATCCTGTGCAGGCCGCCGGGGGTGGCGGCCGGAACCAGTTCCTTGGCGCGCTGCAGGTTCATGATGTCGACGTCGTAATCCCGGACATGGGATTCCAGCGCCACCGCCAGGGCCGGGCCTTCGGTGTGGGGCACGGAAATGAAGTTCTCGATGGCCATGGTGTCCAACACCTGGCCGCCGAAGCGTTCCGAGGCGACACCCGTGCGGATGCCCTTGCGTGCGGCATAGATCGCCGCCGCCGCCCCCGCAGGTCCGCCGCCGACGATCAGCATGTCGAAGGGATCCTTGGCGTCGATGGCGTCGGCGGCGCGGTCGGCGGCGCCCGTGTCCAGTTTGGCCAGGATCTGTTCCAGTTCCATGCGGCCCTGGGCGAACGGCTCGCCGTTCAGGTAGACCGAGGGCACGGCCATGACCTGGCGCGCCGCGACCTCGTCCGGGAACAGGGCGCCGTCGATGGCGACATGGGTCACGCCTGGGTTGAACACGGCCATGATGTTCAGCGCCTGCACCACGTCGGGGCAGTTCTGGCAGGTCAGGGAGAAATAGGTTTCGAAGCGGTATTCGCCGGTCAGGCCCTTGACCTGATCCAGGACGTCCGGGGCGATCTTGGGCGGATGGCCGCCTGAATGCAGCAGAGCCAGGACCAGGGACGTGAATTCGTGGCCCAGCGGGATACCGGCGAACCGCGCCCCCGTTTCCCGGCCGTCCCGCAGAATCGTGAAGGACGGCAGGCGGGCGTCCACTTCTGCGCCCTCGGCGCATCGCCAGGATACCTTGTCGGAGAGGGCGGCAATGTCGCCCAGCAGGGATTCCAGGTCCTGGGACGCCTTGGCGCCGTTCAAGGTGGCGACCAGTTCGATCGGCGCGCGCAGGTTTTCCAGATAGCCTTTCAGCTGGGTCTTCAGGGTCTCGTCCAACATGGTCCTGTCTTTCGTTCTTGATTCGATTTCGGATGTCGGCGGAAGGGACGCGTCCCCCGGGGAGGGGAAGGGGGACGCGTCCGCTTGCCGGTGCCGCTTAGATCTTGCCGACCAGCTGCAGGGACGGGGCCAGGGTTTCGGCGCCTTCTTCCCATTTGGCCGGGCAGACTTCGTCCGGATGGGCCCGCACGTACTGGGCGGCCTTGACCTTGCGCAGAAGCTCGGTCGCGTTGCGGCCGACACCTTCCGAGGTCACCTCTACGATCTGGATCACGCCGTCCGGGTCGACCACGAAGGTGCCGCGGTCGGCGAGGCCCTGGCCTTCGCGCATCACCTCGAAGTTGCGGGTGACGGTGCCGGTCGGGTCGCCGATCATCGGGAAGGCGATCTTGCCGATGGCGGGCGAGGAATCGTGCCAGGCCTTGTGCGAGAAATGGGTGTCGGTGGAAACCGAATAGATCTCGACGCCCATCTTCTGGAATTCGGCGTAATTGTCGGCCAAGTCCTCGAGCTCGGTCGGGCAGACGAAGGTGAAGTCGGCCGGATAGAAAAAGAAGATGGCCCATTTGCCTTTCACGTCGGCGTCGGTGACGGTGGCGAACTTGCCGTCCTTGAAGGCTTCGGCCTTGAACGGCTTCATTTCGGTATTGATGAGAGACATATCGGCTCCGTTGGTTGGTGTTGTTGGGTACACCCCTTAGATAGCCAATTGCGAATGACTATTAAAATGAATTTACTAATTAAATTAAATCGATAAATACGATTAGTTTAAGTTTAGAAAGCTAAAATGCGATTTTTCAGGCGGGCGGACCGCGAAAGCCACGAACGCAAGCCCCAACGAAAAGGACCGCCAAACGGCGGCCCTTCCCTCAAGCCCTCCCTGGAAACTCGGGGGCCTCATTTTTATGGGTGATTAAACCCAGACGAATAAGACGAAATTCAAGCGGCGTTTTCAATGCCTTTTTCGTCGAGAAGCTGCTTCAGCTCACCCGTTTCGTACATTTCCCGGATAATGTCGCAGCCGCCGACGAATTCGCCCTTCACGTAAAGCTGGGGGATGGTCGGCCAGTTGGTATAGGCCTTGATGCCCTCGCGAATTTCCATGTCGTCCAGGACGTTGACGCCCTTGAACTTGACGCCGATGGTCGACAGCGCCTGCACCACGGCGGCGGAAAAACCGCACTGCGGGAACATGGGCGTGCCCTTCATGAACAGCACCACGTCGTTGCCGTCTACTTCCTGCTTGATCTGGGCGAAAACCGGATTCTCGC
Organism: uncultured Alphaproteobacteria bacterium; assembly: GCA_963976055.1. Taxonomy (GTDB): domain Bacteria; phylum Pseudomonadota; class Alphaproteobacteria; order Rhodospirillales; family Casp-alpha2; genus UBA1479. The sequence continues at coordinate 61,503 of CAXBJB010000005.1, read as the reverse complement.
TCATCTGTGTGTCCTTTCGTTGGGCCCGGGGGAAAAATCCGGGCGAATCGCCTGAGACGGCCTTGGGTCAGCCGGCCGGGGCCGATGTCTGCAGGGCAAGGGCGTGCAGTTCGTTGCCCATGCGGCCCTGAAGCGCCTGATAGACCATCTGGTGCTGCTGAACGCGGGATTTGCCCCGGAAGGCTTCGGACACCACGACGGCGAGGTAATGGTCCCCGTCACCGCGCAGGTCTTCGATGGTCACCTCCGCGCCGGGAATTCCTTCCCGGATAAGCGTTTCGATGTCGCCTGCGGCCATGGCCATGGTTGGGTCCCCAAATTCAGCAATCCATTGGGTGAAGATATGGCGTGCCTGCGGTCCAAGGTCAACAGTCCGCGTGGCGGAATTTTCCGGTTGTCGGTCCTACGGCGCGGCCATATAGACGGGCATCCAGCCTTCATGGATGTCCCGGATTTCCACGAGGGAGACGGCGCCGAGGCCGTCCACATCGATATGGTCGCCGCCGCAGGTGCCGAGGACCAGCGCCGGCACGCCCGTGTCGCGGGCGGCGGCGGCAAGCTGCGCCGCGTTGTCGGTGGTGACCAGATAGCGCGCCTGATCCTCGCCGAACAGGAAAGCGGCCGCATGGACGCCGTCGGGTAGGGTAATGTTGGCGCCCAGGCCGCCGGCCAGCGCCATTTCCGTGAGCGCCACCAGCAATCCGCCGTCGGACAGATCGTGGCAGGCGGTGATCTGGTCCGTCTCGATCAGAGAGCGGACGAAATCGCCGGTCCGCCGCTCAACCCCCAGATTGACCGGTGGCGGCGATCCGGCCTCGCGGCCCTCGATCTCGCGTAGATACAAGGACTGGCCGAGATGGCCCTTGGTCGCACCGATCAGGACCAGGGTCTGTCCTTCGCCCGGAAGGGCCGCAGTGACCCGCTTGGCCGCGTCCTGCAATAGCCCGACGCCGCCGATGGTCGGTGTCGGCGGGATGCCCTTGCCGTTGGTTTCGTTGTACAGCGACACGTTGCCCGACACGACCGGGAAGTCGAGCGCCACGCAGGCCTCGCGGATGCCGTCGATGCAGCCCACGAACTGGCCCATGATTTCCGGGCGTTCCGGATTGCCGAAGTTCATGTTGTCGGTGATCGCGATGGGCTTGGCGCCGACGGCGACCAGATTGCGCCAGGCTTCGGCGACGGCTTGCCGCCCGCCCTCGATGGGATCGGCCAGGCAATAGCGCGGCGTGCAGTCCGACGTCATGGCCAATGCCTTCTTGGTGCCGTGCACGCGCACGACCCCGGCGTCGCCGCCCGGTCTTCCAATGGTGTCGCCCATGACCATGTGGTCGTACTGTTCCCAGATCCAGCGCTTGGACGCCAGATGCGGGCAGCCCATCAGGGTCTTGAGCGCGTCCAGGGGGGCGATGTCCTTCGTCAGGTCCGCCGGGGTGATCTCTGGCTGTTTCGGCGTCGGCACCCAGGGCCGGTCGTATTCCGGGCTGGCGAGCGCCAGGGGGTCGATCGGCAGGTCGGCGACGATCTCGCCCTTGTGGCGCAGCACCATGTGCCCGGTGTCGGTCAGCTTGCCGACCACGGCGAAATCCAGTTCCCACTTGTCGAAAATCTTGCGGGCGTCGTCCTCGCGCCCGGGCTTGAGAACCAGCAACATGCGTTCCTGGCTTTCCGACAGCATCATTTCATAGGCCGTCATGCCCTGTTCGCGCTGCGGCACCTGATCCAGGTCTAGTTCGACCCCGGTGCCGCCCTTGGACGCCATCTCGAAGCTGCTGGAGGTCAGCCCCGCCGCCCCCATGTCCTGGATGGCGACGATCATGTCCGTGGCCATCAACTCCAGGCAGGCCTCGATCAACAGTTTCTCGGTGAACGGATCGCCGACCTGCACAGTCGGGCGTTTTTCGTCTGAATCGTCCGTGAATTCGGCCGACGCCATGGTCGCCCCATGGATGCCGTCGCGCCCGGTCTTGGACCCCACATAGATGATCGGATTGCCGATGCCGGTGGCGGCGGAATAGAAGATCTTGTCCTGGTCCGCGACACCCACGGTCATGGCGTTGACCAGGATGTTGCCGTTGTAGCCCGGGTGGAATTCGCATTCCCCGCCCACGGTCGGCACGCCGACGCAGTTGCCGTAACCGCCGATGCCTGCCACCACGCCCGCGACCAGATGGCGGGTCTTGGGATGGTCGGGCGCGCCGAAGCGCAGCGCGTTCAGGTTGGCCACAGGGCGGGCCCCCATGGTGAACACGTCGCGCAGAATGCCGCCGACGCCGGTCGCCGCCCCCTGATAGGGTTCGATGAAGCTGGGATGGTTGTGGCTTTCCATCTTGAAGATGGCCGCCTGGCCGTCGCCGATATCGACCACGCCCGCGTTCTCGCCGGGCCCGCAGATCACGCGCTTGCCCTCGGTCGGCAGGGTTTTCAGCCATTTTTTCGAGGATTTGTAGGAGCAATGCTCCGACCACATGACGGAAAAGATGCCCAGTTCCGTCAAGTTCGGCGCACGGCCGAGGATTTCCAGAACCTTTTCGTACTCGGCAGGGCTTAGGCCGTGCTCGGCGACGATCTCTTTGGTGATCTCTGGGGGCGTGATTTCCGGGGAATTCTGGGGAGCGTTCATGGCCCGACTTCTTAGCAAATCCCCGGCGTTTGGCAATGTTTTATCGGCCCGAACGGCGCGTCCGGCGGGGAATTCCGTGATTAATACATGGCGCCTAACGCCAAGGCCGCCGCACCGGCGGGGTTCCGGGCCGGCGCAAACGGATTTTCGGGCTGTCCGAGGCCGACTGGGGCAGGGGCTGGCCGCCGACGCCGGCCAGCAGCGGCACGTCCCGGCGTTTGAAAAAGGGGACCAGGACCATGCCGGCGACGGCCCCGCCGATGTGCGCCCAGAAGGCGACGCCGCCGCCGGTTCCGGGGGAGGCTGCGGCATTGACGAATTGCAGGCCGATCCAGGCGGCCAAGGCGATGCCCGCCGGCACGGGCACAACGCGCACGAAGATGAGGACCCAGATCAGCACGTTGATCCGCGCCGTGGGATGCAACAGCAAATAGGCCCCCCATGACCCCGGAGATGGCGCCCGACGCCCCGACCAGCGGCACGGTCGATCCGGTGTCGATCAGCATATGGGTCCCCACGGCGGCCAGCCCGCAGACCAGATAGAAGATCAGAAAGCGGACATGGCCCATGCAGTCCTCGACGTTGTCGCCGAGAATCCAGAGATAGAGCATGTTGCCGATCAGGTGCATCCAGCCGCCGTGCATGAACATGGAGGTCAGCAAGGTCATCTCCGCCGGAATCCAGGACAGTTCCGGCGACAAGGTGCGTTCGCCGAACACCACGGCGGGGATGGTGCCCAGCGCATAGACCGCTTCCTGAGCGCTTCTGGGGTCCAGGCTCGCCTGCCACAGGAACACGGCGACGCAGGCCGTGATCAAGGCCACGGTCACGTATTGAAAGGAAATGCGGTGCCGGGGATTGGAATCGGATATCGGCAGCAGCATGGGGTGGCGATCTCCTCGGGCGGGGGCGTTGAGCCCCCAGCGGTACGTGCCGATTATGACCAAAGCCGGGCGTCCCGGCCAGCATGCGCGGGCTCGGCACCGGCCGGCACGTAAACCTGTTGTCCCCGGGGGGCATCAGATTGTATACAATGTGCCGCCAAGCCGCCCGGGACCGCCTTGCCCGGAGAATACCCGTGAGCGGCGGAAATTTAGGAGATAAGCAGCCATGACCGAGATCCTGCGCACGCCCGTGACCGACGCCTCCGCCTGGTGCGGAACGGATTACCCCGATGCGGCGGCATGGACCCTGACGTTGAGCGCGGACCAGATCGCCGAACTGAACGCGGCCCTGGCGGTGGTCAAGGCGGCGGGCGGGACCCTCGGCTTCGCGCGCGAGGATTTCCCCCTGCCGGCCCTGGGCCCGGTGTTGGACGAGGTGTCCGACGAAATCCAGTACGGCCGGGGGTTCCAGGTGATCCGGGGGCTCGATCCCGAGAGCTATGAACTGGATGACCTGAAGATGATCCTGTGGGGGATCGGCCAGTACCTCGGCATCGGCATCGTCCAGAACAAACAGGGCGAGCTGATCGGCCAGGTCATGGACCATGGCGATAAGTTCGAGGGCAAGGACCCTTACCTGTCGGGCGTGCGTTTCTACCGCACCTCGCTGGACCTGCCGCCCCATACGGACAGTTGCGACGTGGTCGGCCTGATGTGCGTGCGCCGGGCCAAGACGGGCGGCGAAAGCTCCGTGGTCTCCGCCACCGCCATCTACAATGAAATCCTCAAGACCCGCCCGGACCTGATAGAGCCCCTGTGCGGCGGCTTCTATGTCGATCTGGCGTCCAAGACCGGCAACATGACGGAAGTCACCAATCAGCGCATTCCCGTGTTCGCCTATTACGAGGGCGCCCTGGCCTGCCGCTACAACAAGCGCCAGCTCGAACTGGGTGCCGAGAAATCGGGCCATCCCCTGACGCCGTTGCAGCAGGAAGCCATCGACTATTTCCGCGAACTGTCGGTCCGCCCCGACCTGCGCCTGGACATGATGCTGGAGCCGGGGGATTTCCAGATCCTCAACAACCGCACGACGCTGCATTCCCGCCAGGAATTCCAGGACCATGCCGAGGCCGATCAGAAGCGCCTGATGCTGCGCATCTGGATGATCACCCCGGAAGGCCGCCCGGTGGCGCCGGAAATGCTGAACCTGCTCAACACCGGCCCTCGGGGCGGCGTCGCGGCCCAGCAATAGGCGCGCGCACCAAGTGAAGGATGGAGACGTGATGAAGGACGCCGACAGGGCGGTGCCGGGGGCGACTGCGGTTCTGGCGGATTTCGCCGCCGGACTGACGTTCGAGGACCTGCCGGTGGAGGTCGTCGAACATCTGAAGCTCGCCGTCCTCGACGGGCTGGCCTGCTGCCTGCACGGTGCCACCCTGCCGTGGACCCGCATGGTCGCGGATCTGGTCGATCATGACGGCGGCACGCCCGAGGCCTCGCTGATCGGTATGCTGCGCATGGTCCCCGTGGCCAACGCCGTGCTGGTCAACGCCACGGCGGGCCATGCGTTCGAGATGGACGACATTCATCGCGACGCGATCACCCATCCCAATTCCATCGCCGTGCCGGTGGCGCTGAACATGGGCGAACGCCTGTTGGGCACGCGCCGCGCCGGGGTGCCGGGCTCGCTGGTGCTGACGGCCATGGCGGCGGGCTACGAGGTCGCCTGCCGCATCGGCGCGGCCGCGGGAACGGACCTGCTGCTGCGCGGCTTCCACCCCCAGGGCACCGTCGGCCCGCTGGTCGCCGCCGCCACGGCGGCGCGCATGATGGGCCTGGACGCCGCCGCGACGGCCCATGCGCTGGGCATCGCGGGTTCCCTCGGGGCCGGGCTGATGGCGGCCCAGGAAGGGGCCATGGTCAAGCGCCTGCATTCCGGCCGCGCCGCCGAAGCCGGAGTCCGGGGGGCAGAGCTGGCGGCCAAGGGCTTCACCGGCATTTCCGACATGGTCGAGGCCGAATACGGCGGCTTCCTCGCCGCCTTTGCCGGTAAGATCAATGTCGATCGCGCCGTGCAGGGCCTGATGCCCGGCCAGGACATGCAATGGGAAGTCCTGCGCACGGGCTTCAAGCCCCACGCCATGGTGACCAGCATTCACGGCGCCCTCGACGCGCTCCGCGCCGTGATGACGGACAACAATCTGGCCGCCGCCGACATCGACCGCATCACGGCATATGTCAGCCATCCGACCTATGTCCATTGCGCCTGGCCCTACAAGGCCCAGGGCATCACGGCGGCGCAGATGAACCTGTATTACGGGCTCGCCATGATCGCCCTGGACGGTGAGGCCTTCACCGCCCAGTTCACCGAGGACCGCATCAAGGCGCCCGAGGTGCTCAGGTTCATCGACCGCATCGACGCCGAGGTCGATCCCGCGATCGAGGCCGAGGGGCCGGGTGCGCGCCACATGGCGCGGGTCACGGTGGTGACCACGGACGGGCGGGAGTTGTCCCATACCGAGCGCAACCGCCGGGGCAGCCCGGAAAACCCCGTTTCGGCGGCGGACCTGGACCGCAAGTACGATGCGCTTGCGATTCCGGTGCTGGGCGAGGCCAAGGCGGCCAAGGTGAAGGACTTCGTGGCCGGCCTGGACACCGCCGAGGACATCCGCCCGCTGATGAATCTGTTGACGGCGTAAACAGCCGCGCGGTGGCGGCGCGGGGCGGGTTGGTGTAGAATCGACCCGCTCATGGGGGATCAACCCTTAAGGTGGAGGTCCTGACCATGCCTGAAGAACGCCGCGCCGCGCGCCGGTTCGATATCAGCGAGCTTATCTTCGTATCCTCCAAGGCGGAGACGAGAACGGGACTTCTGCGCGACATTTCCCGGCAGGGGGAGCAGGTCGAATTTTCCGATATTCTTGGCCGGACCCAGCATGCCTTTGCCGCGGGCGACGCGGTCGATCTTCGCATTGACGGGCTGGGTGAATTGCCCGGCGTCGTCTCACGCCTGACGGGCAAGGGGGTTGCCATCGAATTCCGCATCGACGGCGAGCGGCAGGAAATGCTGCGGGCGGAAATTCAGGAAGCCTTCGACGCGGCTTAGTAGCGCCAGAAATCCCGGTCGAACATGACAAGCAGGGCCAGCACCTCAAGCCGCCCGGCCAGCATGGCCAGCGTCAGAATCCATTTCGCCGCGTCGGGCAGGGGCTGAAAGTTGCCCGCCGGGCCGATGATCGGGCCCAGGCCCGGGCCGACGTTGGTGATCGCGGTCACCGTCGCCGAATAGGCCGTCAGGATATCCAGTTCCAGGAACGACAGCGCCACCGTGAACACGGCGATGGTCGCCACGAACACGGCCAGGAAGGCGAGGATGGAATAGGGCACGTCGTCGGGCACGGGGGCGCCGTTATAGGTCAGCTGGATCACCCGGTTGGGGCTGAACAGGCGTTTCACATGGGCGCGCACCAGTTTGTAGAGGATCTGATGGCGATAGATCTTGATCGCGCCCGAGGTCGACCCCGAACAGCCGCCGATGTACATGAGAGCCAGGAACACCCCGACCCCGCCCGGACCCCAGGTCGTGTAGTCGTCGGTGGCGAAGCCCGTGGTGGTCACCACCGAGGTCACGTTGAACGCGGTCAGGGTCAGGGCTTCGGGAAAGGAAATGCCGCGCTCCCAGGTCATCCAGCCGGCCAGGCCGAGGCTGACGACGACCAAAAGGGTGATGAAGCCGCACACCTGTTCATCGGAGAATATTTGGCCCGGACTGCCCCGCGCGGCCTTGATGTACAGGTAGAACGGAATGGCGCCGGCGGCCATGAACGCCGTGGCGACCCAGTGCAGGGCCGGGTTCTTGAAAAACCCGAAGGACGCGTCATGGGTTGAATAGCCGCCGGTCGATACCGTCGCCATGGCATGGGTCACGGCGTCGAACAGGGACATCCCGAAGATGAAGTAAAGCAAAGCGCAAAGCACCGTCAGCAGCGTGTAGAAGGCCATCAGGTAGATGACCATCTGGAACGCGCTGGCGCTGAACTTCTCGCCCGTGTCCGAACTTTCGATCTTGAACAGCTGCATGCCGCCGACGCGCATCAGCGGCAGCATGAGGATCGCCATGGCGATGATCCCGATGCCGCCCAGCCATTGCAGGATCGCGCGCCACAACAGGATGCCCGGCGGCAGGTGATCCAGGCCGGTCAGGATGGTCGATCCCGTGGTGGTGATGCCCGACATGGATTCGAACAGCGCGTCGGTCAGGCTGATGCCCAGGCCCAGGAACGGGATCGCGGCGATGGCCGCCACGGTGACCCAGCCCAGGGCCGTGACCAGGAACGCCTGCCGCAGGTTCAGTTTGATGCCGTCCTTGGGCCAGGCGGCGATGGCCAGGGCGATGCCGATGAAGCCGGTGATCAGGGCGGCCGCCGTGAACGATTCCCAGTCCTTATTATGATAGATCGCGTCGGCCAGGGCCGGGACGCACATAAGCACGGACACAAAACAGGCCAGCAGACCCAGAAGGTGCACGACGGGCCGGATGTTCAGCATCTCGTGACCCTCCTTTAAGGGCCTGCGGGAACGGCCGGGTTGGCGCGGCCGACCCTAGTGCAGGGCGGATATCAGCCCATCGAACAGGGGCTTGCCGTCGGTACCGCCAAGCGCCGCTTCGGCCAGGCGTTCGGGATGCGGCATCATACCCAGCACGTTGCCGGCTTCGTTGACGATGCCCGCGATATTGTTGCGGCTGCCGTTGGGATTGGCGGCGTCGGCGACGGCGCCTTTGGGGTCGCAGTAGCGGAAGGCGACGCGGCCCTCGCCCTCAAGGCGGTCCAGGGTTGCATCGTCGGCGAAATAATTGCCGTCGTGATGGGCGACGGGAATGCGGATGATCTGGCCGTCCGTGTACCCGCCGGTGAAGGGCGTCTTGGTGTTCTCGACCTTGAGCCACACATCCTTGCACACGAATTTCAGGCCCGCGTTGCGCATCAGGGCGCCGGGCAGCAGCCCGGCCTCGGTCAGCACCTGAAAGCCGTTGCACACGCCGAGCACGGGCACGCCCTTGTTGGCGCGTTCGACCACCGTGCGCATGACCGGCGAATTGGCGGCCATGGCGCCCGACCGCAGATAGTCGCCATAGGAAAATCCGCCCGGCACGGCGATCAGGTCGACGTCGGGCAGTTCGGTGTCGCGGTGCCAATGCATGATGACATCCGTTCCCGTCACCGCTTCCAGCGCGACCTTCATGTCGCGGTCGCAGTTGGAGCCGGGAAAGACGATGACGGCGGCTTTCATGTTGGTCGGCATGGCGGGGGATCAGCCTTCGGAGATATCGACGGAAAAGTTCTCGATCACCGTGTTGGCCAGCAGCTTCCGGCACATGGCCTCCACGGTTTCCTTGGCCTTGGCGGGGTCGGTTTCGGCCAGGTCCAGTTCGATGTACTTGCCCTGGCGCACGTCGTTGACGCCGGCGAAGCCGAGCCCGGCCAGCGAATGCTGCACCGCCTTGCCTTGCGGGTCGAGAACGCCGGATTTCAGGGTAACGTGGACGCGTGCTTTCATCTTACTGAACGGTCTCCGGTTCCTTGATGTCGACGGGGCCCGATTCCGGCAGGATGCCGAGGCGCCGGGCGACCTCCTGATAGGCCTCCGCGACATTGCCGAGGTCGCGGCGGAACCGGTCCTTGTCCATCTTTTCGTTGGTCACGAGGTCCCACAGGCGCATGGAATCGGGGCTGATCTCGTCGGCCAGCACGATGCGCATCTGCTGGTCGTTTTCCCACAGGCGGCCGAATTCCAGCTTGAAATCGACCAGTTTCAGGCCGATGCCCATGAACAGGCCCGACAGATAGTCGTTGATGCGCAAGGACAGGGCCATGATCTCGTCCATGTCCTGCGGCGTCGCCCAGCCGAAGGCGGTGACGTGTTCCTCGGCGATCAGGGGATCGCCCAGTTCGTCCGACTTGTAGCAGAATTCGATGATCGAGCGCGGCAGGGCCGTGCCTTCCTCCATGCCGAAGCGCTTGGAAAACGTGCCGGCGGCGACGTTGCGCACGATGATCTCGACGGGAATGATCTCGACCTCGCGGACCAGCTGCTCGCGCATGTTGAGGCGCCGCACGAAGTGGGTCGGCACGCCGATCTCGCCGAGGCGAAGCATCAAATACTCGGAAATCCGGTTGTTGAGCACCCCCTTGCCGGTGATGGTGCCCTTTTTCTGGTTGTTGAAGGCGGTCGCGTCGTCCTTGAAGTACTGAACGATGGTGCCGGGTTCCGGGCCCTCGAAAAGGACCTTTGCCTTGCCTTCGTAAATCTGTCTGCGTCTTGCCATGGGTTTGTGCCCTCGTGAAGTTCCCCTTTGTGGTCGCTCCGAAATGGGGCGTCGCCTGCGGGGGAGGGGTTAGACGCACCATATAGCAGCGTCCGCAGGCACTCTCAACAGAATAGGGGATCAGCCGGTGATTGGCCGGAACCCGCCGGGCCGGGGGCGCCCGGGACAGAACAGCCACTGGGGTTTCAGGGCCGGATCGAAGGGTTTGGGCAGGGCGATCAGCGACGATGAGACGGTCTGGAAGCCGAAATCCGTGGTGAAGGCCATGGAATCGCGCTCGCTGCCGCCCTGCCATTCCTTGAACTCCGACATCAAGGCGACCCAGGCGTCCCATCCGTCGGCCCCCCGGGCCGGCTCGGGCGGTGGCGCCGCCTCGAACAACGGGCGATAACGGCCGATGCGCGCCGACGTGTCGTCGTTCAGGTCATGGGCCGTGACCATCGACAGGCCCGGCTCGATTTCGTGGACGGAAACCTTGGGGTCCCGGCCGTTGCCGGAAATCCAGAAGGCGCGGTTCACGTCGCCGACGATCAGGTTGAACGACCGATAGGCGCTGCCGTCGAGATGGGCCAAGGCCTCGGCGGCGGCCTCGGCCTCGCCGTGGCTCAGGGCCTCCAGCGGCAATTCGCCGCGCGACCGCTTGCCGGCTTCCTGGCCCAGCGATCCGTGGCGGTTCAACACGCCGGCCACCATGCGGTCGTCGTTGACGCCCAACCAGGTGCCGCCGGCGGTTCTGTCCCGCCCGGCCGTGACATGGGGAGCGTCCGGCCAGTGGCGGCCCGGCGGGTCGGAAAGCCGGTTGGCCATCTCGTCGCGGTTGGCGGCGACGATCAGTGGCCAGTCATGGCCCGGGCGGCGTAGAATGACGAGTGTGCACATGATCGTTACATAAGGCTTGCGGACAGATTGCGCCAGCAGTTGCACCGGATGTTGCGATGACGCGCCAACCCGCGTAAATAAGCCCAGCGAAACCCATTACTCATTGGCCAGAACGGGAGCCCAGGACATGTCTGACGCCTTCAAGGACCGGGAAAAAGGTTATGAAGCCAAGTACCAGTTGGACGAAGAACAGCGGTTCAAGGCGGAATCCCGGCGCAACAAGCTGCTCGGCCTGTGGCTGGCCGAGGCCTTTGGGCTGAAGGGCTCCGACGCCGACGCCTATGCCCGCGAAGTCGTCCTGGCCGATCTGGACGAACCCGGCGTCGACGATGTCGTCCGCAAGGTCATGGGCGATATCGAAAAGCACGGCTTGTCGATTACCGAAGACCAGATCCGGCGCAAGCTCGACGACTTGCTGCACACCGCGGCCGAGCAGATCAAAAGCGAATAATTTCCCGAACGGACTTTGCCGGACTATCGACCGTCGCCTTTTAGGTGACGGCGGACCAGCGCCGCGTCCGCCTCGCCGCGCGACGGCAGGTTCAGGCTGCTCGAATGCCCGAAGCAGCGGATCCGGCCGTCCGCGTCCATTTCAACGAAACCCGCCGCGACGGCCTTCAGGGGCCTGAGTTCGCCCGCCACCCAGCTATGGGTGAAGTCGTGGGGGAATAGCACGGGGGCCTCGCCCCGCGCCGACGTGAACACGATGTATTTCATGGGAAAGCCGGGCAGGGGATCGGGTTGGTCCGGCATTCCGCGTCATCCGCTTATTCGCTGAACACCCGGCGGAACACCGTATCGACCTGGGCCGTGTGGTAGGCGAGGGACGAGACCTCGAACAGGGCGTTCAGTTCCTCCGGCGTCAACAGCTTCTTGATGTCCGCGTCCCGTTCCAGAAAGAACATCAGGCGGTTGTCGTAGGACTGGGCCTCTTCGTCTTCGGCATCCAGATGGGCCGGCTTGTCCGGATCGTCCGGGTCGATGCCGAAGCTTTTCCACACCCGCATGGCGTTGCGCTGAACGATGCGGTAGGCGTCCTCGCGGCTGACACCCTTCTGGGTCAGGAACAGCAGCACGCGCTGGGCGTCGTGGATGCCGCCGAACCGGTCGATGTTTTCTTTCATGTTGGCCGGATAGATGACCAGTTTTTCGACCACGCTGGCCAACCGCGCCAGGGCGAAATCCAGGGTCACCGTGGCGTCCGGGCCGATCATGCGCTCGACCGAGGAATGCGAGATGTCGCGTTCGTGCCACAGCGCCACGTTTTCCAGCGCCGGCACCACGGCCATGCGCACGATGCGCGCCAGGCCGGTCAGGTTTTCCGTCAGGATCGGGTTGCGCTTGTGCGGCATGGCGCTGGAGCCCTTCTGCCCCGGCGCGAAATATTCCTGGGCCTCGCGCACTTCCGTGCGCTGCATGTGGCGGATTTCCGTGGCCAGGTTTTCCATGGAGGCGGCGACCACGCCCAGTGTCGCGAAGAACATGGCATGGCGGTCGCGGGGGATCACCTGGGTCGAAATCGGCTCGGGCGACAGGCCCATCTTGTCGGCCACGTATTCCTCGACGAAGGGGTCGATGTTGGCGAAGGTACCGACGGCGCCGGAAATGGCGCAGGTCGCGATTTCGTCGCGGGCGTTTTCCAGGCGCCAGCGCGCGCGCTGGAATTCCGCATAAAACCGGGCCAGCTTCAGGCCCACGGTCGTCGGCTCGGCATGAATGCCGTGGCTGCGGCCCATCACCGGGGTCATCTTGTGTTCCATGGCGCGGGTCTTCAGCGCCGCCAGAACCTTGTCGACGTCGTCGAGCAGGATGGTCGCCGCCTGCTTCAACTGCACGGCCAGACAGGTGTCCAGCACGTCCGACGAGGTCATGCCCTGATGGACGAAGCGGGCGTCATCGCCGATATGCTCCGCCAATTCCGTGGTGAAGGCGATGACGTCGTGCTTGGTCTCGCGCTCGATCTCGTCGATGCGGTCGATACGCGCCCCGTCATAGGGCTTGTTGCCCTTTTCCCAGACGGTCTTGGCGGCCTCTTTCGGGATCACGCCCAACTGGGCCTGCGCGTCGCAGGCATGGGCCTCAATCTCGAACCAGATGCGGAACTTGTTGGCGGGCTCCCAAATGGCGGCCATCTGGGGGCGGGAATAGCGCGGGATCATGGAAACTCCGTTTCAGGCGGGGAATTATAGTCTGCACGGCGTCGCGGACAAGCGGACATGCCAGACTGGGGCGGATTTGAAAAGGCCCGACGGTCGATTTCCGAGAAATTGCAACAATCCGGGGATATATTCTGGCCATGGATGAGCTCAGCACTCCGGCCGATCTTCCGGCGATTCCCCTGGTTGAAGCCGGGCGGGGCGGTGTGCTTGCCGTGGCCGAGGCCGAGCAGGCGCGCTTCGAGGACTTGTTCCGCGCGGGCCGCGACCATTACGGCCCCCTGTTCCTCGGCCTGGGCGACCGCCTGACGCGGACCTGGCTGGCCGATTGCCCGACGCCCTATCGCGCCGATCTCGACGCCTGCGCCGGGATGCTGGGGGCCCCCGGCGTCTACATGCTGAACCTCTCCTATGAATGGTCCTGCACCACGGCCGTGGGCCGTCCGCCCTCGGGCCGCGGCAACCGCATGTTGCGCACCCTCGACTGGCCGCTCCACGGCCTGGGGCGGAACGTGGTGGTCGCGCGCCAGACGGGCGACGCGGGGGACTGGCTCAACGTCACCTGGCCGGGGTTCGTGGGGGCGGCCACCGCCCTGGCGCCGGGGCGTTTTTCGGCGGCGCTCAACCAGCCACCGATGAAGACGTGCACGGCGAGTTGCTGGCTCGATTGGGCGATCGAGCGGACTCGGATCTGGCGGCGGCGCCTGATGCCGCCCACGCATCTGCTGCGCCTAGCCTTCGAAACCTGCCGCAGTTACGACGCGGCGAAAACCCTGCTTGCCGAAACGCCCATCGCCGTGCCGGCCTTCTTCTCCCTGTCGGGGACGGAACCGCATGAAGGCTGCGTCATCGAACGCACGGAAACGCAGGCCTTTATCCGCGATGGCGGCGGGGCGGCCATCGCCAACCACTGGGTCGCCGGGCCCTTCGCGGGCCGCCTGCGGGGCTTCGACAGCCCGGGTCGCCTCGCCCGGATGGAAGCCTGCCGGGACGGGGTCGAGGACGGCTTCGACTGGGTCGCGCCGCCGATCCTCAATCCGACAACGCGGCTCGCCGTCGTCGCCAACGCGGCCACGGCGGCACTCCAGGTGCGCGGCTACGAGGCGACGGGGGCGGCAACCCGCGATTTCATCCTGTGACTTTGGTCATTGACGGTCGGGCCCGGTTTACTAGACTGCCGGACCCGGGGGGGCTCCTGGAACTGCGTGTCGCATGTTGAGGAGACATCCATGAATCTGTTTATGCTGCTGAAGGTCCGTGCGGCCGAAGGCCGGCCGATCCGCGTCGGTCTGATCGGCGCCGGCAAGTTCGGCTCCATGTACCTGGCGCAGGCGCCGAAGACGCCGGGTGTGCACGTCGCGGGCGTGGTCGACCTGAGCCCGGCGAACGCCCGGGCCAACCTGGACCGGGTCGGCTGGTCGGCGGCGCGCACCAACGTGGCCTCGCTCGACGCCGCCGTGACGTCCGGCCAGACTTATCTGTCCGACGACTGGCAGGCCCTGATCAACCATCCCGCCATCGACATCATCGTCGAATGCACCGGCAATCCCGTGGCTGCGGTCGATCACTGTCTGGCCGCCTTCGCCGCCGGCAAGCATGTCGTCAACGTGACGGTCGAGGCCGATGCCTTCTGCGGGCCGCTGCTGGCCGCCAAGGCCGGGGACGCCGGGGTGATCTATTCGTTGGCCTACGGCGATCAGCCGGCCCTGGCGTGCGAGCTGGTCGATTGGGCGCGCACGGCGGGCTTTCCCGTGGTGGCGGCCGGGCGCGGCCACAAGTGGCTGCCGCACTTCCGGGAATCGACGCCGGAAACGGTGTGGGACCATTGGGGCCTGACCGCCGAACAGGCCAAGGCCGGGGGCCTCAACCCCAAGATGTTCAACGCTTTCCTCGACGGCTCCAAGCCGGCCATCGAAACCGCCGTCATCGCCAACGCGACGGGGCTGGAAGCACCCGAGGACGGATTGGCCTTTCCGCCGGGATCGATCGACGACATCCCGACCCTGATGCGTCCCCGCGACGAAGGCGGGGTTTTGGAAAAGAAGGGCCTGGTCGAGGCGGTGGCGTCGCTCAAGCCCGACGGCACGCCGATCCCCCACGACATCCGCAAGGGGGTCTGGGTCTGCGTCGAGGCCGACACGGATTACATCCGCCGCTGTTTCGAGGAATACCAGGTCGTGACCGATCCCTCCGGCCGCTACATGTGCAACTACAAGAAATGGCACATGATCGGTCTGGAATTGGGCATCTCCGTCGCTTCTATCGGCCTGAGGGGCGAGCCCACGGGTGTCGCCACCTGCTTCAACGCCGACGTGGTGGCGACGGCCAAGCGCGCCCTTGCCCCCGGCGACATGCTCGATGGCGAAGGCGGGTCGACCGTGTTCGGCACGCTGCAGCCGGCGGCCAAATCCATGGCCGACGGGCGCCTGCCGCTGGGGCTCGCCCATCAGATGAAGGTCATCCGCCCCGTGGCCAAGGACGCCATGCTGACCTGGGACGACGTCGCCGTGGACGAAACCCTGAGCGCCACGCAAATCCGCCGCGAGATGGAAGCGATGTTCGGCGGCGCGGCGGGTGCCCGCTTGGCGGGCTAAGGGGAATTTCCGCCGCCTGTCAGGATACGGTCACCCAGCGGGCCTAGAACGGGGTGTGTTTGGAAGGAGCCTTGATGGAATCCACACTGCCCGGGGACGGGGGAAGCATCCCCAAAACGGTCCGCCGCCTGGTCGAGGAAAAGGGCTCGGCCGTCTCGACCATTTCGCCGGACGACCTGGTCGTCGACGCGGCCCGCATGATGGCGGAAGAAAAGATCGGCGTGCTGGTCTGCTGCGACGATCCGACGATCGTCTCGGGCGTCATTTCCGAACGCGACATCGTGCGCGTGTTCGCCGAACATCCGGAAGGCGTGGGCGCGATGCTGGTCCATGACGTGATGACCAAGGATGTCCAAACCTGCCACATGGACGACGAGATCGCGATGGCCATGGCGACCATGCAGACGGGTGGGTTCCGCCACCTGCCCGTGGTCGATGACGGCCGCCTGCGCGCCTTGATTAGCGCCACCGACATCCTGATGTTCTACATGAAATACGCCAGCCTCAACGACCGTCAGGTCATCCTGGCGATCATCCTGGAATCGGGTCTGGTCTATCCGGGCGGGTGAGGGGCGGGCCGTTTTCAGTTCTCAAGCGGCGGCGTCATGCCCCGAGGGGGAACGTCTGAAAACAACCGAAAATCAGACAGTTATCGGTGCTGGTGACGTGTGGAACGGGGCCATAATTTGACATTTTCGATAAAAACGGTATGGTTTATTGGGATGTTTAATAATGATTTCAGCACCAATGAAGTGATGACGGGCCTTACTGCTGAAGGTGACGCCAGGACCCTGCGCAAACAAGCCGCAGAGGTTCCGGAGTGCGTCCGCAGCACCGTTGCCCCAACCTGGGTGTTCATTGGCAAGTACGCCATGCCGCACTCTGAGCACCTGATCCCCTTCCAGGACTGATACCGACACCAGTCGGCCCTTTGGGCCGACAATTGAACCAGCGTGCTCGCGGATGTGAGCACGGTTCTTTCGGTACGTTCATATCCCCAGAAAAATAACAGGAAAAATTTATGTCCGACCAAACACTGACAACTCAACTCACGAATACTTCAACTACCATTGTCGAGGGCACCTTTACACCAAACGAGGTCAAAATCCCCGACACTGAAGCCTTACTTGACGTCGATGGTGTTGGCATACGTGCGCCATCCATAGGCGAGGGTGCGTTGATGTGGGAACTGGCGCGCGACGCAGGCGGGTTGGACCTGAATTCCCCTTACGCATACATGATGGCGGGACGACATTTCCAAAGCACCTGTGCCATTGCCGAGGTTTATGGAAAACCCGCCGGTTTTGTCATGGCGTACCGCATTCCGTCGCGCCCGGATGTCCTGTTTATCTGGCAGGTGGCCGTGTTGCCGGATTTTCGCGGACTCAGTATCGCAAAGCGGATGTTCGATAATCTGCTTGCGCGAGAAGAAAACACAGGCGTGCGCACCATGGAAGCCACGGTGACGCGGTCAAACAAGGCCTCTGCTGCGCTGTTCGCGGCTTTCGCCAAAAGCCGCAATGCTGAATTGGACGTGCGCACCGGTTTCACCGCCGCCGATTTTCCCGATGGTCATGGTCACGAGGCGGAAGACCTCTACGTGATCGCGCCCATCGCTGACATTACCTAAAGCCTAGAACGAGGATTACCCAATGAATACTTTCGAAAAACATGAATCCAATGTCCGTGGCTATATCCGCAACTTCCCCACGGTTTTTACCAAGGCCAAGGACGCCAATCTGACCGACCAGGACGGCACGCAGTACATCGACTTTTTCGCTGGTGCGGGCGTGTTGAACTACGGTCATAACAATGCCGAGCTTAAAGAGGCCGTCATGGACTACATGGCCGAAGACGGCATCATGCACGGCCTTGATATGGGGACCGAGGCTAAGGAAACGTTCCTGAAGACCTTCCATGAAGTGATCTTGAAGCCGCGCGGGATGGACTACAAAATCCAGTTCCCCGGCCCCACCGGCACCAACGCCGTGGAAAGCGCGCTCAAGCTTGCGCGCAAGGTCACGGGCCGCACCAACGTGGTGAGCTTCACCAATGCCTTTCACGGCATGACGGCGGGGGCGCTGGCATTGACCGGCAACGCATCCAAGCGCGCGGGCGCGGGGATGCCGCTGAACAACGTCACCACCATGCCGTTTGACGGCTATATGGGCAAAGATGTCGATACGCTCGATTACTTTGAAAAGACCTTGAAGGACGCAGGCAGCGGTATCGACACGCCCGCTGCCGTAATTGTCGAAACGGTCCAGGGCGAGGGCGGCATCAATCTCGCCGGTTGGAAATGGCTGCGCAGATTGCGCGCCATCTGCACCCAGTACGACATCTTGATGATCGTTGACGACATCCAGATGGGATGTGGGCGGACCGGCCCGTTCTTCAGCTTCGAGCCCGCCGCCGTCAAACCGGACCTGATCTGTCTGTCCAAGGCCATCAGCGGATTGGGCCTGCCGATGGCTCTGGTTCTGATTCGTCCGGACTTGGACATCTGGAAACCCGGCGAACACAACGGCACGTTCCGGGGTAATAACCTGGCTTTCGTATCGGCGGCCAAGGCCTTGGATTACTGGCGTGACAGCACGTTGGAAGAAGACGTCGCCATCAAAGGGCGGCGCATTCGCGAACGTCTTTCTGAAATCGTCGACGCCCACCCGGAAGCCAACCTGCGCGTTCGCGGACGCGGGATGGTCCAGGGGTTGGTGAGCGAAGAGGAAGGCCTTGCCGTCGACATTTGCCAAGAAGCTTTTGAAAACGGTCTGGTGATGGAAACAGCCGGTGTTGACGATCAGGTCGCCAAGGTCATGCCGCCGCTGACGATCGATGACCTCACCCTTGAAAAAGGGCTGCAAACGCTGGTTGAAGCCGCGGCACGTGTCATCAAAAAGCGTGCCTCTGAAAACGCGACAGACGCTGCCTAAAGAAAGATCAAAAAAATATGATCGTGAAGAAACTCGACGACGTGCTCGGCACCGAGCACGAAGTCAAAGGCGGCACTTGGACCAGCCGCCGTCTGATCCTCCGCGACGCCGGCATGGGCTTTTCCATGCACGACACCTTGATCCACGCCGGAACGGAAACGCTCATCTGGTACAAAAATCACCTGGAAGCCGTTTACTGCATCGAAGGCAAGGGCGAGATCGAGGTGCTGCCCGATGGCCCCACCTACCCGATCGGGCCCGGCACGCTCTACGCCCTGAACGGCAATGAAAAGCACTTGCTGCGCGCCGAAGAAGAGATGCGCATGATCTGCACCTTCAACCCGCCCTTGACGGGTCTGGAGGTGCATGATGAGGACGGCGTGTACCCTGCCCTTACCGGGTGACGTTTCCTGCTCCAAAGGCGGCGATGGGGCAAAAGCGGCCATCGATCGCCGACGCTTACACTGTCGGCTTTGCGCCGCGAAGGGCCGCGCCGCCTTTGGTTAGCGCGCGACCGGGCGGTGGGCGTCGGCATAGGCGGCGGAGTCGTAGGACTTGATGCCGTCGAGCGGGTCCAGCCAGTAGCCGGAACTGATGATCTCTATGCGCATCACGCCGTCGCCGGCCGGGGTGGTGCGCACGATCCACACGACCTCGGCGGCTTCGGGAAAGGACGATCCGGCCAGCTGGTCGCCGTAGAGCCGGTGCAGCACCGCATCGGGCTCCATGCCGTCGGCGAGCAGACGAACGACGAAGGCCTCGTCCGGCGCCGGGGTCAGCAGCGCCTTCGCGGCGGCGTTCGCGGCGGTGACCTCAAGCTCGACGCGGACCGCGTCGGGTTTCGGGAATAGGGTGGGAAAGGCCGCGTAGAGCAGGCTGCCGACCGTGAACAGGCGTTCGTGGAGGGCGGAATTGGAATATTCCTCCCACAGTTTTTCTTCCTGCATCTCGCCGGCGATGTTGCGCAGCTGGCCGTCGCGGAGCACGTCGCTCATGTCGTGCTTGAGCACCTGATAGGCCGCTTCCTCGGGTTCCAACCCCTGCAGGGCGAGGAGGCACATGTCGCGTTTATCGTCGTCGCTCAGGCCGCTTTGGTCGCCGTATTCCATGGCGTCGAGCAGGGCCGCGTAGTGATCGACGGTTCGCGTGCCCTCGATTTCCATGATGTTGGAGAAACTGAGAACCTGAACCCGAAATTCCGTTTTCATCCTGCGTCCGCTCTATGCCGCGCGATTTGAGCCGGCCCGAATGTATAGCAGGCTCGGGGGTGCTGGCTGCTCAATGGCCGACGGTTTCCTTGCCCTCGCCGCCGAACCGGGTGGCGGCCCAGCCGATGGCGAGGCCGACCACCGCACCTTCGGCCGCGAACCACCAGGGGGAGGTGAGCGGGCTGCCGAAGCCGAAGATGTTGATCAGCACGGCTTCCATGAAATCGTACGCGAAGAAGGTCAGGACGAAGTTCATCCAGGCCCCGAGGATCGTCGCGCGCGCCCACCAGGGCAGCGGCAGGTGCAGCACCGGATGCCAGGTGATCACCCCCGCCAGCCCGATGATGGCGCCCAGGGTCGTGTACCAGAACAGGATGCCGAAACGCACCAGCCAGCCGACGTCGGCCATGAAATAGGGAAAGCTGAGAAAGCCCGCGAGCCCGACCAGGAAGCCGAGCGCCTTGCCGATGGCGATGCGGGTGACGAGGGACGGGCGGTCGAACATGGGGCAGGCCTCCTTCGGGATGACGAAGGGCCAGCCTAACACCCCGGCAAGGCGTCGCCTTGATCTCGATTAAGTCCCGCCGGAGATCACGTATAGGGATGAAAGCCCGGGCGTTCCATGGTGAACAGGGTGTCGGCGGTAACCTCGGAATAGTCCTGATAGCCCATGCGCGCGATGGGATGCAGCTTGCCGATGTCGATCTGGCCGTTGTCCATGATCAGGTCGTCGGCGATGTGAATGCCCACGACCTCGCCGAATACCACGGTGTAAAGATGTTCGCCCTTGGTGTTGGGCAGCTCCACCGACTGCACCACCTTGCATTCGAACTGGATGGGCGATTCCTTGACGCGCGGCGGCTTGACCAGGGTGGAGGGGATCGGCGTCAGCCCGGCCAGCGCCAGTTCGTCCTGGTCCGGGCCCAGGTCGGCAGAGGTCTGGTTCATGGCGTCGCGGGTATCCCAGGTCGCGAAGTTGTGCACGAATTCGCCGGTTTCCAGCGCATTGCGCAGGGAATCCTTCATGCCGCCGGCACCGTCGACCCGGCTGGCGCCGGCCGAAAACATGACCGTCGGCGGGTTGTAGGCGACGCCGTTGAAGAAGCTGTAGGGCGCCAGGTTGACGTTGCCGGCCTTGTCGACGGTGGTGATCCAGCCGATGGGCCGGGGCACGACCAGGCTGTTGAAGGGATTCTTGGCCAGGCCGTGGCCGTCCTTGGGCTCGTAAAACATGGATGTTTCCTTAAAGGCTGGGTCGGGTGGGCGTCAGAGGCGGGCTTTGCGATATATGGCATACCACAGTAGGCCGGCCGCCTGCATCCCTGCGACGATCAGGAAGGCGCAGCGGTAGCCTTCGGGCGCGAAATGGCCGGGTGAAGGTTCGGGCCATTGATAGATGATTTCGCCGATCCCCCACTGCACGGCGAAGGCGCCGAAGAACACCATGA
The DNA here is from genome assembly GCA_963976055.1 of uncultured Alphaproteobacteria bacterium. GTDB lineage: Bacteria > Pseudomonadota > Alphaproteobacteria > Rhodospirillales > Casp-alpha2 > UBA1479. Next base: position 40,450 of record CAXBJB010000005.1, on the reverse strand, counting down.
CGTTGAGCCCGGTAACGACCCGCCCGGTCAACTCCTTCGGGAAGGTCTGGGACAGCACCGTATAGGGCAGGATGCCGAAGGTCCCGAACAGGCCGAAGGCGTACCACACAGGCGTCGTGTCGGCGAACGGATCAAGGGCGATGACCGCCAGGGCGATGGTGAACATGGTCATGCCGAACACGGCCACGGCCATGGTGCGGATGCCGGCGCGGGCCAGCCGGTCGGCAATCCAGCCCATGGACACGAACCCGACCACCATGAAGGCGGCGATGAACAGCAGCCCCGTCGCCATCTCCGACTGTTCCAGCCCCGCCACGTCGCGCAGCCAGGGGCCGGACCACAGGGACTGCACGCCGAGATAACCGCTTTGCACCAGGACCGAGGCCGGCGCCACGCGCTTGAACGCGGGGTCGGCGAACACGCGCTTGATGCCCTGGACCATCTCGCCCCAGGTTTCCGTGCTTTCCGTGCGGTCGCGCTTGGGCACGGCGAGGAACAGATAAGCCGCCGCCGCCAGGGTTACCGCCGCCAGGATGAAGAACACGCCGCGCCAGTCGGTGAACGACAGCGCCATTTCCACGGGCTTGGTCGCGGTCAAGGCCCCCATGCCGCCGAACGCCATGTGGATGCCGGTGACCAATGACTGGCGTTCCGGGCGAACCCAATGGGAATAGGCCTTGAACGCGGCCATCAGGCAGGCCGAGGTGCCGAAACCGATCATCGCCCGACCGACGACCAGGCCCGGCGTGCTGCCGGCCAGCCCGAATACCAGGGCGCCGGCGGCCGCGACGACCAGCAGGGCCGCCTCGACCTTTCGCGGGCCATAGCGGTCCAACAGAATGCCGAGCGGCAGTTGGACGGCGGCGAAGGCAAAGAAATTGGCGCTGGTCAGCAGTCCCAGGTCTGCCGCCGTCAGGCCGAGGTCGGCGATAAGATTGGGCGCGATGACGGCATTCACCACCCGGAACAGGTAGCTCAGGAAATAGCCGAAGGCGAAGGGAAGAAAGACCTGAAAGACGATCATGGATGGGCCTATATTATCGTTGAATTCCCGCCGGGAGGCCGCCGGCGGGGGCGGAGACCTTGCGCCAAACGTTTGCCGAAGGCAAGTGCGGGGCGGGAAAACAAGCTTAGGTAGGAAGAATATGGGGCCTGGCGGCGGCTTTCCGTACGGCGACTGGGAACGCGACATTCAGGCGATCAGCGACTGGCTGGTCGCCGAGGCCCTGGGCCGTGTCCAACTGCGCCCCTTGTTGGCCGGATTGTGCGATGCCCTGAACGCGGCGGGGCTGCCGGTTTTGCGCGCCATCTCGGCGCTCAGCACGCTGCATCCCATGTACGTGGCGCATACCTATACCTACGTGCGCGGGCGGGGCAACGTGACCTCGGACATTCCGCATGGTGCGCATAATACCGACGCCTGGCAGAAAAGCCCCCTGAAGGTCATGTTCGACAACGACGTCACCGAATGCCGCTTCGATCTGACGGATGACAGGCAGGTGGCGCCCTATCCCCTGTTGGGCGAGGCGCGGGACCTGGGCGGCACCGACTACGCCGGCTTCCTGACCCCCTTCGTCACGGGGGTGGAATTGCCGGATTCCGTCCATGACCTCGACGGCCTGATGACGTCCTGGGTCACCGACCGGCCAGACGGTTTCTCGGCCAAGCACCTGCGCGCGCTCCGGCGTTTGGTGCCGCGCTTCGCGCTCGCCGCCAAGTTGGCCAAGCGCGAGGAGACGGCGCTCAACATCGTCACCGCCTACATGGGCCGGGATGCCGGCTGCCGGGTGCTGAACGGCCAGATCAAGCTGGGCGACGGCCAGGTCATTCCCTCCGTCATCTGGTATTCGGACATGCGCAACTCGACGGAGTTATGCGAAAGCCTGAGCCATGGCGACTATCTGGCCGTGCTCAACCAGTATTTCGCCTGCACGGCGGGTGCCGTGATGGAAGGCGGCGGCGAGGTTTTGCGTTTCGTCGGCGACGCGGTATTGGCGATCTTCCCGATCGGCGAGGACGGCGGCTACAGCCCCGAAGACGCCTGCGCCAAAGCCCTGGCCGCCGCCGGCCGGGCCGAGGAAAAGCTGGAAAAGGTCAACGCGGAACGCCGCGAGGCGGGCCAGCCGGAACTGGATTTCGGGCTCGGTCTGCATGTCGGCGAGGTCATGTACGGCAACATCGGCGTGCCCGCGCGGGTCGAGTTCTCGGTCACCGGCCCGGCGGCGAACGAGGTCGCGCGGTTGGAAAACCTGACCAAGGAAACAGGCAATCGGGTCGTCGTCTCGGCCCGCTTTTCCCGCCATTTGGCGGTTGCTTGGCAGCCGCTGGGGGCGCACCGCCTGCGCGGCGTTTCCGGCGAACAGGAAGTGTTTGCGCCGCCCAAAGCGGGCTGATAAAGCAAATCCGGGAGCAAGAAACTGGGCATCAACAAAAACGGCAACGGGACGGGATACTGGCACGGCGCCAAGCGCTTCATGCGCTTCAAGCTCCTGGTCCCCATGAAACGCAGTCCGCATCCGCCGGAATACACCGCGCGCGGTGTGTTCTGGGGCGTGTTCTGGGGCCTGACGCCGTTGGTCGGCATTCAGATGCCGCTCGTCACCGCCCATTGGCTTCTGTTCCGCCTGCATCCCAAGACCAGCTTCCACCTGATCCAGGGCCTGGCCTGGGTGTGGATTTCCAACGTCTTCACCATGGTGCCCATGTATTACGGCTTCTACGTCACCGGGCAGGTGATGCTGGGCCGGATCAAGCATGTGTCGGGCTACGACTCCTTCGCCAGGCTGTTTAATTTCGAAGCCTGGCAGGAAGAGACCTTCTGGCAGACCGTCACCCATTATTTCGAGTACGTCTGGGAACAGTTCGGCCTGCCGCTGGCCGTCGGCTGGATCCCCTGGGCCGTCGTGGGCGGATGGATCGGCTACAGGCTGTCGCTCAGGATCATCCGCGACCGCCGCCAGCGCATTCTGGCCAAGCGCGTCAGGCAATCCCCGGCGGGGAAGGATACCACCGCCTAGGCGCGCGGGTCCTTCGCGATCTCGGCTTCCTGTTCCGCCCGGCGTTCCCTGACCACCGTCTCGATCTTATGGCGGAAGTCGGCGTCGTCCTCGGACAGCCTGTCGAAATCACCCTTGGCAAGGCGCAGCAGCCGGCAATCGGTCAGGCAATGGACGCGGACCAGCCGCGTCGCGTCGCGGTATAGCGCCATTTCGCCGAAAAATTCTCCGGCCCCCAGTTCGATGGCGCGGCCCGGCAGGTGCACGCGGACAGTGCCGCTCAGGATGAAATACATGGCGTCCGCCGGGTCGCCCCTGGTGAACACGGTGCTGCCCGCCGGCAGGCGGCGAGACTGCAGCCTGCGGACAATCTGTTCGATCTGTACCGGACCCAGGTGGGAAAATGCCGGTACGCCCGACACCATCCCGAACGAGATGACGAAATCGCGTTGATGGATGTCACGGGAAAAGGCCGAGGCGATGATGCCGATGGGAATGGCGAACATGCCGAGCCCGAAGATCATCATGGCCCCGCCGACGATCTTGCCCAGCGCCGTGACCGGCACGACGTCGCCGTAGCCGACCGTGGTCAGGGTCGCCAGGCCCCACCACATGGCATGGGGGATCGAGGCGAATTTGTCCGGCTGAACCGCGTGCTCCAGATGAAAGACGATGGTCGAACAGACGACCAGAAGGCCCAGCATGACGATCAGGGCTGCCCCCAGGGCGCGCCGCTCCTCGGCCAGAACGCGCATCAGGGTGTTCAGGCCCGGTGAATAGCGCGCCAGCTTCAGCATGCGCAGCAGGCGGAAGATTCTCAGCACCCGCAGGTCGGCGGCGGGCATGAACAACGACAGGTAGAAGGGCACGATCGCCAGCAGGTCGATCAGCAAGTAAGGGCCCATGGCGAACCGCAGACGGCCCAGGAAGGCACCGTGACGGGCGACCGGCGGATGTTCGACGGCGACCCACAGGCGGGCCAGGTATTCAGCCGTGAACACGGCGACGGAAATGCGGTCGAAGGTGTGAAACAGGTCGCCATGGGTTGCGTCCAGCCCCGGCACCGTTTCCAGGATCACCGACAGCACATTGGCGATGATCAGGGCGACCATGACGATGTCGAACACCCGCGATCCGGTATGGTCCGGATGGCTGGCTTCGATCAGGTAATAGATCCGGCGCCGAATGGTCACGATCGCCCGCCTTGTTCCCTTGCGCAAAGATATCCGTGCCAGCCTATCCCCTGCCGGCGCGCCGTGGATTGACCGGCGTCAATCAAAGATACCCCATGTCGCGGAACGACGTATGGCCCGACTTGGCGATGATCAAGTGGTCGTGCAGGACGATGCCCATGCTTTGCGCGGCCTCGGCGACCTGGCGGGTCATGTCGATGTCGGCCTGCGACGGCGTCGGGTCGCCCGACGGGTGATTGTGCACCATGATCAAGGCGGCGGCCTGCAACTCCAATGCCCGTTTTACGACCTCGCGCGGGTACAGCGGCGTGTGGTCGATGGTGCCGCGCCATTGCACCTCGTCCTTGATCAGCACGTTCTTGCGGTTGAGGTAGAGAACCCGGAACTGTTCACGGCCCTCGCGGCTCATGGCCGTGCGGCAATATTTCAAAAGCTTGTCCCAGTTGGCCAAGACCGGCGCCGATGCCAGCTCGTCGCGGGCCAGACGCTCGGCGGCGGCCGCCACGGTCTTCAGCGCCACGACCACCGCGTCGCCCGCCCCCGGCACCTGTCGGATCAGCGACGCTTCCGCCGTCGCGACCCCGGCGAACGAGCCGAAACGGTCCAGCAGGTCCTTGGCCAGCGGCTTGACGTCGCGCCGGGGCAGGGCCTGAAACAGCACCAGTTCCATGAGCTCGTAATCGGCGAGCCGGTCGCCGCCGGTTGTGAGGAAACGGTCCTTCAGGCGTTGCCGATGGCCGTGAAAATGCGGGGTTTTGGCCGAGCCGGCCGCCGCGTTAGGCTGGTCGTCGTCGCCCGTCGCCATCGGCCCGCCCCGGATCAGGCCTTGTAGGGCGGCCGGTCCAGACCGGCGGGCGACAGGGTGAAGACCTCGAAGCCGTCCGCCGTGACGCCGATGGAATGTTCGAACTGGGCCGAGAGGGAGCGGTCCTTGGTCACGGCGGTCCAGCCGTCGGCCAGGATCTTCACGTCGAACTTGCCGGCGTTGATCATCGGCTCGATGGTGAAGAACATGCCTTCGTGCAGGACGTCGCCGTCGCCGGCGCGTCCGAAATGCATGATGTTCGGCGCGTCGTGGAACACCTTGCCCAGGCCGTGACCGCAGAAATCGCGGACCACGGAATAGCGCCGGGCCTCGGCATAGGCCTGGATCGCCTGTCCGATGTCGCCCAGGCGGGCCCCCGGGCGCACCCTGTTGATGCCTTCCCACATGGCCTCGAAGGTGGTGTCGACCAGTTTTTCCGCCTTCACCTTGGGCTTGCCGACATGGAACATGCGCGAGGTGTCGCCGTGCCAGCCGTCGACGATGGTGGTGACGTCGATGTTGATGCAGTCGCCGTCCTCCAGCACCTTGGCCCCGGGAATGCCGTGGCAGACCACGTGGTTGACCGAGGTGCAGATGGATTTCGGGAAGCCACGGTAGTTCAGCGGAGCGGCGATGGCGCCGTGATCGGCGATGAATTGGTGGCAGAGTTCGTCCAGGCGCTCCGTCGTCACGCCCGGCTGAACGTGGGGCGTGATCATGTCGAGCGTTTCCGCCGCCAGACGACCGGCCGCGCGCATGCCCGCGAAGCCCTCGGGCCCGTGGATCTTGATCTGGCGGCCGTCGCGGGACGGCACGGTTTTGACGATTTCTTTCATGGCGTCTCAAATAGGCGGTAAATTCACAAAGGCAACCCAGGTGTTCCCTGGCGCGACCGTTTTATCAGACCTTAACCCCGGGCGCGACCAGTTCTGCGTGTGTCCCTAAGGAACAATTGGTACGGATTCGCTCAGGGAAATGTCCTTGGGCGTGACGGTGCAGCGGTAGCACAGAACCTCGATCCCCTTCATGCGGGCCTCTTCCAGGCCGTCCGCATAGGCCGGGTCGATGTCGCCGGCGATCTCGAAGCGGTCGCCGTCCTCGCGCTGCACCAGATAGAGCATCACCGCGCGGTGCCCCTGGGCGGCCATGTCGGCCAGTTCGACCAGATGCTTGGCGCCGCGTGAGGTGACCCCGTCGGGGAATTCCAGCGGCCCGTCAGCGAGATCGCGGCGCATGGTCACGTTCTTGATCTCGACGTAACACAGGCCCTTCGCGGAGTCTTCCAGCAGAATGTCGATGCGGGAATTCTGCCCGTATTTGACCTCGCGCCGCAGCGTCGCATAGCCGGTCAGTTCGGGGACCTTCCCGGCTTCGATGGCCTCGGCGACGATGGCGTTGGGCAGGGCTGTGTTGATGCCGACCAGGGTCTTGCCGACGCGGATCAGCTCCCACGTCCATTTCAGCTTGCGGTCCGGATTGGCGGCCGGGCTGATCCAGACTTCCGCGCCCGGCTCGTTGACCGACAGCATGGACCCGGAATTGGCGCAATGCGCGGTGACGACGGTGCCGTCGGCCAGGGTCACGTCGGCCATGAAGCGCTTGTAGCGCTTGACCAGGGTGCCTTTGACGAGGGGGGCGTGAAATTTCATGGCACGGAAGCTACTCCCCACCCCCGAACATTTCAATGTTGCGGTGACGACGGTGGGGCTCAGTCCCGAATCCGCGCGACCGCCAGACCGTCGTGGCCCTTGATCCCGACCTGTTGCAGGATCACCGCCTCCAGCCGGGGATTGCGCGCGATCTGGCGGTTGAAGGCGGCGGCACCCAGGGCCGAGGGGTCGTCGTCGTCCGGGGCCAGCACCTTGCCCGCGCGGATCACGTTGTCGGCCAGGATCAGCGCCCCGGGCCGGGCCAGCTTCAGGGCCCGGTCCAGGTAGCTTGGAAAGTTCACCTTGTCGGCATCCATGAACACCAGATCGAAGGGAGGTGCTCCGGCCCCTTCCAGGGTCGGCAGGGTGTCCAGCGCCGGGCCGGTGACGACGGTGATCGTCGCGGCCAGGCCGGCGGCGGCCACGTTGTTCCGCGCCACCCGGGCATGGTCCGGGTCCAGTTCCAGGGTGATCAGGCGGCCGCCCTCGGGCAATGCCCGGGCCAGCCAGATCGTCGAATAGCCGGCCAGGGTGCCGATCTCCAGCACATGCCGGGCGCCGATCAATTTTGTGAGCAGGTAAAGCAGCTTGCCCTGGTTGGCGGAGACCTGGATGTCCGGCAGGCCTTCGTCCCGCGCGCGCGCCTGGGCCGCCGTCAGCACCGCGTCCTCGGGCGCGAACAGGGCGTCGATATAGCCGTCGACCCGATTGAACATATCGCCGGTCATCACGTTCATGGCCGGGACTCTAGCGCCAAAATGTTGCGGCCCGGTGACGGGGCGGCCTCAATCCCTGGACGGGGTCTTTGGTTGGGCTTTCTCGCCCAGGCTGATTTCCGCCGTGCCCAGGGCGTCGGCCAGGCGCGTCTTGGCGCTGCCCGGCTGCAAAGCCTGCTGCTGCGTCGGCGCCGGGGCCCAGGCGGTCAGGGTCAGAATCCGGAAGGTCGCGGGGAAGCGGCCGTCGGCGTCGCGGTGGCGCTCTTCGTACATCGCCATGGCGCGGGCCAGCAGATCGCGCCGGGCCAGCCCGCCCTTGGCCTCGGCGACGGCGTTGCTTTCGCCCATGGCGCGCAGGTCGTACAGCAGCTTCATGGGGGTTTCATAGCTGACGGTGACCTGATCGGCGTCGACCACGGGCAGGGAAAAGCCCGCGCGCTGCAACAGCCCGCCCAGATCGCGCACGTCGGCAAAGGGCGACACCCGGGGGCTCAGGCCGCCGCTGATTTCGATCTCGGCCTCGGCCAGACAGTCCCGCAGTTCGGCCAGGGTGCCGCCGCCCAGCATGGAGGCCAAGAACAGGCCGTCCGGCTTCAGCGCCTTTCTGATCTGCAGCAACGCCCCCGGCAGATCATTGACCCAATGAAGCGACAGGTTGGACAGCACGGCGTCGAAGGTGGCGTCGGCGAACGGCAGGAATTCCTCGTCCGCGGCCAGGGTCGGCAGGCCGGGCGTTCCCCCGTCGCGGGCGCGGCGGGCCATGGCGGGCGACAGGTCGGCCTGGATCAGGGTTTCGATCCCGCCGCGCCCCATGGTGCGGGGCCCGAACACCAGTCGGCCCATCTCGCCGCCGTGACAGCCCAGGTCGAGGGCCAGCGGGAAGCGGTGGGTGATGTCGTCCAGGCGGTCGGCCAGCCGGTCGGCGGTTTCCTCGAACAGGAAGCCGTGGGCGTCGAGCAGCGCCGCCGCGCGGTCGCGATGATGGCGCACCTTGGCGCGATTGAATACGTGGATCGTTTCGGTCATCGTGCCTGTATGACACATCGTTCGCCCGGCATAAACGACGCCTTGGACGGCACCGGACCCGACGGCGGCGGTGCGCTCGCCGCCGGGCTGCGGTCGGCTGGCCGACGGTTGCTGGACGTCATTCTGCCGCCCCATTGCCTGGCCTGTGGCGGGATGGTGGTTGAGCCCGGCAGCCTCTGTCCGCCCTGCTGGGATGCGGTGACGTTCTTAAGCGATCCCGCCTGTGCCTGCTGCGGCACGCCCTTTGAATACGACGCCGGGGAGGGGGCGCTGTGCGCCGCCTGCATCCGGCGGCCGCCGGTCTATGAGCGGGCCCGCGCGGTGTTGGCCTATGACGACGCCAGCCGCGGCATGGTCCTGGGCTTCAAGCATGGCGACCGGACCGAGGCCGCCCCTGCCTTCGGGCGCTGGCTGGCCCGCGCCGGGGCGGATTTGCTTGCCGAGGCCGACATCATCGCCCCCGTGCCGCTGCATTGGACGCGGTTCTGGCAGCGGCGATACAATCAGTCGGCCCTGCTCGCCCAGGCCCTGGCCCGGGCGGCGCGGCCTGGCGGCCGGCACCTGCCGGTCATTCCGGATTTATTGGTGCGCCGCCGCCGCACACCGTCCCAGGGCGGCCTGGGGGCGGCGGGGCGGGTGCGCAATGTGCGGGGCGCCTTCCGCCTCAAGCCTAAATTCCAGGCGCGGCTGCGCGGTGCCCGCGTGCTGCTGGTTGACGACGTGTTCACCACCGGGGCGACGGTCGAGGCCTGTGCGCGGGTGTTGCTGCGTGCCGGGGCCGGGGCGGTCGACGTGCTGACCTTGGCCCGGGTCCCGCGTCCGCGCGCGGATTGATTTCAGCGACCCTTTCCCAGGGGCGGTCGGGACCTATATAAGGGGGGCGGAATGATCCGCGTTTGAGTTCGGGACCCGCCATCGTGACCAAGAAAATCGAAATCTATACCAGCCCCTTCTGCCCCTATTGCCATGCGGCCAAGCGGTTGCTGACCGCCAAGGGCGTGGTCTTTGACGAAATTGACGTGATGATGGCCCCGGCCAAGCGCAAGGAAATGTCGGCGCGGGCGGGGGGCGCCACCTCGGTGCCGCAGGTGTTCGTCGACGGCGACCACATCGGCGACTGCGACGGCATCCATCAACTCGACGCCAAGGGGGCCCTGGATGTCATCCTGGGCCTGAATTAAGGCCGCCCCATGAGCCCGACCTTCACCGCCGCCCTGGTGCAGACCAATTCGGGCAACGACCCCGCCGTTAACGGCGACATGATCGTTGCCCGCATCAAGGAAGCGGCAGCCAAGGGGGCGGACTTCGTGATGTTCCCCGAGGTCGTCACCCTGGTCGAAACGGGGGCCAAGAACGTCGCGCCCAAGGTCACGTCCTTTGCCGACGACCCCAACCTGCCGCGCTTCCAGGCGGCGGCCAGGGAAGCGGGCGTGTGGGTGCTGATCGGCTCCATGGTGGTCGAACACGAAACCCAGGACCGCAAGTTCGCCAACCGCTCGGTGCTGATTTCCGACACGGGCGAGATCGCCGCGACCTATGACAAGATCCACATGTTCGACGTCGACCTGGAAAACGGCGAAAGCTACCGGGAAAGCAAGAGTTACGAGCCCGGCACCCGCGCCGTCGTCGCCGACACGCCCTGGGGCAAGCTGGGCATGACCATCTGCTACGACATCCGCTTTCCGCATCTGTATAGGGGCTTGGCCCAGGCGGGTGCGGTGATGATCGCCATCCCCGCGTCGTTCACCCGGCCGACGGGCCGGGCGCACTGGCACGTGCTGATGCGCGCCCGGGCGATCGAAACGGGATGCTTCGTGTTCGCCCCGGCACAGACCGGCGAACACATGGACGGGCGCAAGACCTACGGCCATTCGCTCATCGTCGACCCCTGGGGCGAGGTCCTCGCCGATGGCGGCGAGGACACGGGGATCGTGCTGGCCGAGATCGACCTGGGTCTGGTCGAGAAGGCACGGGCCAAGGTGCCGTCCCTGACCCATGACCGCCCGTTCGGCGGCGCGGGCACGCCCAACTGAACGGCCGCCGTGTTCAAAAATTTTGCATTTGTTGCAGCGCGGCAACGGTAGATCGGTTATACTGCCTATCAGCTCGATATCCATTCGACATACAATTGCATGCTTAGGATGACCGTGTACCAACTCAGAAAGATTCTCGCCGCCGGCGCCATGGCGCTCGCGGCCTTTGCTGTAACCGGAACCGCCCAGGCGCAGTCGCCCGGGCCCTATGTCTCTGGCGCGCTCGGGGTGACCCAGCCGCGCGACTGGGATCTGACGGGCGCGGGCGTCAATACCACACAGGAATCGGACCCGGGGTTCGCCGGCGCCATCGCGTTGGGCACCACATTCTCCGACAACTGGCGCGGTGAGGCGGAACTTTCCTACAGTAATTCCAACGTGGATTCGTTCTCCGGCACCAACGGGTCGGGCGAAACCTCCATGTTCGGCCTGATGTTCAACGGCCTCTACGATTTCAAGACGAACTCCCGATGGACGCCTTATGTCGGCGCCGGTGTCGGTGCCGCTGTGATCGATTCCAACGACCTGTCGCCGGTCGGCGGCTCGCGCATCACGAAAAGCGATCATGTGTTCGCCTACCAGGGCATCGCCGGTGTGACCTATAAGATCGACGATCAGCTGGGCCTGTTCTCGGAATACCGCTATGTCGGCGCCATGGACCGCGATCTGCGCACCGATTCCGGCATCGATGTGGATTCCGATTCGGGTGAACACCGCATCATGGTCGGCCTGCGCTGGTCCTTCGGTGCGCCGAAGCCCATGCCGGTTGCCGAACCCAAGCCCGTTCCCGTGCAGGCCCCCGCGCCCGCGCCTGTAGCGAAACCCGCTCCGGCGCCGGAAGCGCCGCGCAATTATCTGGTGTTCTTCGACTGGGACAAGGCGGATCTGACCGCCGATGCCCAGGCGATCATCAAGGCCGCCGCAGCCAATACCAAAACCATGACCGTGACTCGCATCGAAACCACGGGCCATGCCGACCGTTCGGGCACGGACGCCTATAACCTGCGTCTGTCCAAGCGCCGCGCCGAGGCGGTGATGGGCGAATTGGCCCGTCTGGGCATTCCCGCGCGCGAGATCGTCGTGCGCTGGAAGGGCGAGCGCGAGCCCCTGGTGCAGACACCGGACGGCGTGCGCGAGCCGCAGAACCGGCGCGTCGAGATCATTCTCAGCAAATAAAAAAGCCGCCCGTTGGGCAGCTTGCGATGGGGTGGGTTTTTTCTGCTTGCCTCGGTCGTTCTTTCCTCAGTCGTCGAGGACGGGCTTCCCGGACTTGCCGGCGGCGGTATCCATGGCCGCCAGGGCTCCTGCGTCGGGCGGCGGCGTGACCGCCGCCATTACGGAGGCGGTCGCCGGCCCGCCCTGGACATAGGCCAATAGACCCTGGCGCGGCTGGGCCTGGGCTTCGCGGAACACACGGGCCATGGTCTGGCAATAGGTCGGCTGCGTCAGGCGTTTCAAGGACGCTCGATTGGCCAGATGAGTGATGAAACGGTTCAGTTCCCGTTCCGCTCCGGCGCGGTAGATGCGCTGAAAAATGGTGCGTAGCGCGCGGCCTTCGCGGACCAGTTCGTCCTGATGACGGGTCACCACGGTGTTGTACTGGGATTGCTGCTGGCAGCTAAGGGCGGCCACGGCCAGCTCGGCGCGGAACATGCGCATCTGAACGGCTTGGCTCTCCTGCGCGCTCAGGCAGGTCGTGGGCAGGCGGATATCGGTGAAGTCGTCGGTCGGGGCGCAGGCGGCGTTCGCCGACTGGGGGGCAAACGCGACAACGGCCAGCGTGGCCACACCGGCCGCCGCCATCAGATGCCGTTTCCAAGATTTCGCTGCGGATATTGCCAAGTCCCCGGAAGCCCCTTTTGGTCCCCAAAATTCCTTAATTGCCCCGATCATGCCATCAAGGAAGTTACCATGCAACTAACGAACGCGGCCACCGGGCCGGAACTGAATCCGGCCCGGTGGCGCATTTTGGTGGGGAATTGACGGATTACGCGGTCTTCTGGACGGCGTTTTCCATGTAGTCCGGGTCCATGACCGTGGCGCGGCGCATGTCGCGGCGATAGGCATCCAGGTCGTAGGGCCGAGCCCGATGCATGGTGCAGCGGTTGTCCCAGATCACCACATCGCCGACCTGCCAGGTATGGGTATGGACGAACTGCGGCTGGGTCGCGTGCTCCATCAGGTCGCGGATCAGCATGCGACCCTCGGGCAGGGGCATGCTGACAATGTGCGACGCGTGGGACGCGAGATAGAGCGCCTTGCGCCCGGTCGCCGGATGCACGCGGACCAAGCCGTGATGAACCGGCGGCAGGGCCTTGCGCTCGTCGTCGGAAAATTCGGTGAAGCCCAATTGGGCGCGCGAGGTGGCGATGCAGTGCTCGGCCACCAGGCCCTCGATCCGGTCCTTCATCTTTTGCGGCAGGGCGTCATAGGCGGCGCGCATGTCGGCGAACTGGGTCTCGCCGCCTTCGGGCACCACCGTATGGGCGTGCAGCAGGGAATACTTCGCCGTCACCTTCTTGAACGAGGCATCCGTGTGCCATAACTGGTTGGCTAGACCGAACATCCGGCGGCGGTCGGCGCGGTCCATGGTTTCGTTGTTTTCGTTCAGATTCGAGATATCGACCAGCTTGGGCCCGATGCGATCCTTGAGACCGGTCTTGAGCAGCCGGTTGTCGGCGTAGAGCGGCCCGAACCGTTCGGCGAAGGCGGCCTGCGCATCCTCGTCCAGGGTCGGTCCGTGGAAGATCAGCACGGCGTTGGCGTCGATGGCGGCCTGGACCTCGGCGAAGGTGGCGTCGTTCATGGGTTTCGACAGGTCGATGTCCTGAACCTCACCCACGAAGGTGGGATGCAACTGCTTAACGGTGACGGCCATGGCAGGCTCCTTGGATTGGCGGTTTCCCCAATGCCGCGCCCGTCTTCGCGGGGTTGGCGATGGGTTCGATTTGACAGGGCCCATTGGATAATGTCGAATTCAAAATATTAGCTACTTATAACAAAATATTATGGACTGTCATTGCCATGCACCTCAATCTGCGACAGGTCGAAGCCTTCCGCGCCGTGTTCCAGACCGGCAGCATGACCGCCGCCGGGGGGCTGATGGGTATCTCCCAGCCGGCGGTCAGCCGCCTGATTCGGGACCTGGAGGCGGAAATCGGCCTGCCCCTGTTCGAGCGCGCGGCCGGGCGAGTGATCGCGACGCCCGACGCCGTGGCCCTGTTCCGCGAGGTCGAACGCAGCTTTCACGGCCTCGACCGGGTCGCCCGGGCGGCGGCGGAATTGCGTCAGCGCCGCCAGGGGGAATTGCGCATCGCCGCCTCGGTCGCGCCGTCGTTCTTCTGTCTGCCGCCGGTGATCCGTGCCTTTCACGCGGCTTGGCCGGGGGTCGCCTTGTCCTTGAAGACGGGAACCTCGCCCGAGGTGCTCGATCTGGTCGCCATGCAGCAATGCGATCTGGGCGTCGCCGTGGTGCCGGCAGACGCCCCCGGCGTCGTGACCCGCGCCCTGCCCGTGCACGAGGCGGTCTGCGTCCTGCCCGACGGCCATGCGCTGGCTGCGAAAACGGCAATCGGGCCCAAGGACCTGGACGGCGTGCCGCTTCTGGTGTTGTCCGACTACAGCCGCCTGCAGCAACAGTTCATGGCCTGCTTGGACGCGGCGGGCATCTCCGTGAACGTGGTGTTCGAATCCTCGTTCTCGGCGTCGCTTTGCCCGCTGATCGCCGACGGAGTCGGTGTCGGCGTGCTTGACCCGCTGACGGCGCGGGCCCACGAAGGGCGCGGCGTGGTGCTGCGCCCGTTCCGCCCGGCGGTAACGTATGAATTGAAGGCGATGTTCCCGGCGGCCCGGCCGCTGGGTGAGCGTGCTGCGGCGTTTACCGACCTGTTGCACCGCCATCTTGAGGATTTTGGTTCCTGATGCGGGCGGGCATCCTAGGAATTTGAGGGTGCCAGGGGATGGGGCGCCGGCTCGCCGTCGTCGCGGGTTGACAGGCCCAGGTCGTTGACGGCGCAGATACGTTGTTTCACGCCGGGCGGCGCTTCGTCGGTCTGCCCGTGTTCATAGGCGACGACCTGCAGCCGCCCTCGGACCAGGTCCAGCAGTTCGCCCGATTTCAACAGATGGTCCGGATTGCGCGGCCGCCCGAAGGTTTCGTTGCCGCGGGCGAAAGTCTCGTACAGCAGCACGCCGCCGGGGGCCAGCGATCCGAGCAGGCCGTCGATATGCGGACGGAACAGATAGTTGCTGACCACGATGCCAGAGAAGGCATTGGGCGGGAAGGGCCAGGGGCTGCCGTCCTCCAGGTCGATCTCCACGACTTCGGCCCGCGTGTCGCGGGCCAGGTCGGCCAGCGCCGAAACATCCTTGTCCGCCACTGTGACCGGATGGCCCCGCTCCAGGAAATGGCGGGCGTGCCGGCCGCCGCCGGCGGCGAGATCGAGCACCCTGCCACCCGCGGGGCCGTCCATGGCCACCAGAGGCGCGAACCGGGTCACCCAGGTCGAGGGTGCCTTGAATTTCAGGTGATGGGGGGTGTCTGACATGGGGCGTTTCCAGGAGTTCCGGGCCGTGGCGATTCGGGTTTTGTTAAGCGTTTCATACTATGTTTCAGGGGTCAAAACGCCTATAACAGGCGCGATCGGCCCCGAAATCCGCCTTTCTTCATGACTTTATGAGAAATCCGGGGTCGTCGGCACAGAAAGAGCCCGAGCGATGATCCGCTATCGACTGATTTGCAGCCAGGACCATGAATTCGACGCCTGGTTCCGTGACGGCGCCGGTTACGAGCGTCAGGTCAAGCGCCAGCAGGTGACCTGCCCCCATTGCGGCGACGTCGATGTGACCAAGGCGATGATGGCGCCGGGCATCGCCAAGTCATCCAACACGGACAAGTTCGCCGAAGCCAAGGCGCACGAGGTCGCGCGGCGCATCCTGACCGCCGTCGGCAAGCTGCGCGACAATGTTGAACAGGAATTCGACTACGTCGGCGACCAGTTCGCCGACGTAGCCCGCGCCATTCATTACGGCGATGCCGACGAGCGCGGCATCTACGGCGAAGCGTCGGACGATGACGCCGCCGAGCTGGAGGAAGAAGGCATCGAATTCTTCCGCCTGCCGAACCGCCCCCAGCGCCGCGACAACTGACCGCGAATTCCCGGACAGCGGACGTCAGTCCGTGAACGAGATCCCGGCGTTGCGTTCCAGAACCTTGATGATGTCGTCGCAGCTCGCCTTGGGGCCGAGCATCTGCATGCCGACCTGGAAAAACTCGCGCGTCAGGTTCGACGCCATCATGGGCACGCCGGAATCATTGCCGAGCTGACAGGCCAGGCGCACGTCTTTGTGCATCAGGTCCATGGCGAAGGTTCCCGGCGCATGGTCGCGGATGCGGACCAGGGAAATCTTGGACGCGTTGCTCTGCCCCGATCCCTTGCTCAGCACCTCGATCATGGTGTCCAGGCTCAGCCCGTTCTTCATGCCCATGGTTACGGCCTCGAAGGTGGCGATGCGGATCGACGCACTGGTCACGTTGTTGACCAGTTTCATGGTGTGCCCGGCGCCGACGTCGCCGCAGTGGAAGATGTTGGGGCTGATGGTTTCCAGATAGGGCCGCACCTTGTCGAACTGGTCCTTGGGCCCCCCGGCCATGATGGCGATGGTACCGGCCTCGGCCCCGTGCGGGCCGCCGGACACGGGCGCGTCGATCAGGCCGATGCCCTGTTCCGCCAGGTCCGCGGCCATGGCGCGGGTTTCGTTGGGATCGCCCGTGGTCTGATCGACGATCAGCTTGCCGGGTGCCAGCCCCTCGATCAGGCCGCCCGGGCCGAAGATCGCCTGGCGGACCTCGGTCGAGGTCGGTAGGCAGGTCAGGATGATGTCGCATTCACGGGCCAGGGACGCGGGGCCCTGGACCGGCTGGGCGCCCTCGGCGGCGAAACCGTCGACGGCCGCGCGGTTCAGGTCGAACACCCGCAACTTGTGTTCCCGCATCAGCCGTCGCGCCAGCGCGCCGCCCATCATGCCGAGTCCGATGTATCCCAAATTCATGTCAGATGTCCTCCCATGGTCGTCCGCGCGCGGGTTGTCCCGTCCGCGAACAGATTGGTTTCTTGTTCCTTGGTGATGCGCGCCCGGGCGGGCGGGATCGTGAAGGTGCCGGAAAGGATGATAGCGAATGCGGGCTGGGTCTAGAAGACCCGGCGTTCACACCACGGTCAGGCGCGGCAGCGAAGGGCTTTGCGGTGCGATCTGGGCGGACACCCGGGACGGCGGGAAATCGACGATCACGCGCGTTCCCTTGCCCTTGGTGCTGACGACCTCGGTGGTCGCGCCATGGGTCTTCGCCAACTCGATGGCGAGCGGCAGGCCGAGGCCCGTGCCCTGATGGTCGCGGGTCATGGTATGGCCGACCTGCCCGAACCGCGACAGTGCTGTTTCCAGTTCCTCCGCATTCATGCCGATGCCCGTGTCGGCGACGGCAAGGCGCAATCCGCCATCGTCCAGCAGCAGGGCCTCGACTGTAACCCGCCCGGCGGCGCCGGTGAACTTCACCGCATTGGACAACAGGTTCAGCAGGATTTGTTTGATCCGCCGTTCGTCGGCGATCAGGCCGGGCAGGTTGGGTGCGATGTCGGCGCTCAGGTGGATGCCTTTGCGCGCTACGTCGCCATCGACCATGCGGAAGGTTTCGAAGGCCACCCGGTTCAGGTCGATCTCGGCTTCGCTCAGGTGCAGTTGCTGGGTCTCGGCCGCCGACAGGTCCAGGATGTCGTTGATGAGGGACAGGAGGTGGCTGCCGGAGACGTTGATGTCGCGCAGGCACTCCTCCTGCCGGTCGTTGGCAAGCGGTCCGTAGACGCCTTCCTTGAGCGAGCTGGAAAAGCCGATGATGGCGTTCAACGGCGTGCGCAATTCGTGGCTCATGTTGGACAGGAATTCGGTCTTTGCCCGATTGGCGCGCTCGGCGCGGTCCTTCTGGCGCTCCATGGCGGTCTGGGCCTGGGCGATGTCCATGATGGTGCGGCGCAGATCGTTGTTCCTGGTTTCCAGTTCCAGAACCGTCGCGCGCACCTTCGATTCAAGGGGGCGATAGATGAACAACGCCTCGGTCAGAAGGGCCAGGAGAGCGCATATCCACAGCCCTGTTTCGAACCGTTTGATCCGCCCGATAGCGCTTCGGGAAAAGGCCTCATAGGCCTCGACCGCGGAGTTCAGCATCGGCTCCAGCACATGCGGGCCGTAGTTGATCAGATACACGTAGGATGACGTATTGAACCGAAGATCGCCGAACCGCATGGTGTAGATGTCCCGTGCATGGCCGAGGAAGCGGTTGACCGCCAAGTCCAGGCCGACGGTGTTGTCGAAATAAATGATTTCCAGGTCCGCGGTCATGACCTGGGGAATGCCGGCTTGCGCGTTGCCGGTCAGCAGCAGCAGATGTGCCCGCTGCATGGCGTTGACGGCGCGGCCCAATTGGGCGCGGGAAATCTCGTATTCGTATTCGTCCTGGGCGAAGGCCATCTGTCCGGCGAAATGGGCGATGCGGTTGGCCTGCCCGTTCTGGCCGCCGGCGACGAAGATCAGATGTGCGTAGTCCGACTGCTTGTCGATGATGAAATGCATGGCGACGAACGATGCCGTGACCAATAGGGCGATCGCCGTCAGTCCCAGGACGTAGCGATATCGCAGGCTTTTGACAGCCGCCAGCTCCGACATTCCTCGTCCCGTCCATGTCCCCGTTGATAACTCACTCGGGCGCATCCTAGCGGCGGCATGTGACAGATATGTTTCGCGAAAAAGGTCTAACTTGGGTCCTTGATGCAGAACGCCAGATAGTTGACGGCAAGATCTTTGGCGTTCAGGCGCCAGGTATCGTTCAGGGGATTGAACACCATGCCCTCCAGATCAGCGAGCCGCACGCCGTGGGCTGCCAGCCCCTCCGCCAGTTCCGACGGTCGCACGAACTTGCGCCAGTCATGGGTGCCCACGGGCAGCCAGCGCAGGATATATTCGGCCCCGATCTTGGCCAAGGCCAGGGACTTGAGCGTGCGGTTCAAGGTCGTCACCACCATGCAGCCGCCCGGCCGCACCAGCCCGGCCGAGGCGGCCAGGAAGGCGTCCAGGTCGGCGACATGTTCGACGACCTCCATGTTCAGAACCACGTCGTAGGTCTGCCCCAGGCCGGCCAGATCTTCGGGCAGAACGTGGCGGTAGTCGACGTTCAGGCCCATCTGCTCTGCGTGCAGTTTCGCCACGGCGACGTTCTTTTCGCCGGCGTCGATGCCCGTGACCCTGGCGCCCAGCCGGGTCATGGGCTCGGCCAGCAGGCCGCCGCCGCAACCGATGTCGAGCAGTGTAAGGCCCGATAGCGGCGCCGTCTTGCCCGCGTCCAGGCCGAAATGGGCCGCCACCCGGTCACGGATATAGGCGATGCGCACCGGGTTGATGCGGTGAAGAGGGCGGAACTTGCCCTTGGCGTCCCACCATTCGTCGGCGATGGCTTGAAAACGCGCAACCTCGCCGTCATCGGCGGTGGTCGGTCGGGGCGATGTCTTCGGGGCGGTCTGGGCGGTCATAAGGGGCCTTTGCGTTGTTGGCGGCGCGGGCACCTTGCCCGCAACGCCGATTAAGAGTAAGAAGGCGCCGCCCGGCAGACAAGGGCAAGTAATTCCGACGGAACTTTCGGGTTTTCGGGCATCTTTCAGCAATCGGGAGAAACACCGGTTCCATGGCGTTGATCGTGCAGAAATTCGGCGGCACTTCGGTGGCTGACATCGACCGCATCAAGGCGGTGGCGCAGCGCGTGAAATCCGAGGTCGACGCGGGCCACCAGATCGCCGTGGTGGTGTCGGCCATGGCCGGGGTGACCAATCAACTCGTCGGGTATGTGGACAATATCTCCAAACTCTACGATGCCCGGGAATACGACGCCGTCGTCGCCTCCGGCGAACAGGTGACGTCGGGCCTTCTCGCCCTGGCGTTGCAAGATATCGGCGTTTCCGCACGATCCTGGCAGGGCTGGCAGATTCCCATCCATACCAACGACGTCCATGCCAAGGCGCGCATCACCAGCATCGACACGGATAAGATTCTGGCGCGCCTGCAGGAGGGCGAGGTCGTGGTCGTCCCCGGGTTCCAGGGCGTGGCCCCGGACGGCCGCATCACCACTTTGGGCCGCGGTGGCTCGGACACCTCGGCGGTGGCGCTCGCGGCGGCGCTCAAGGCGCACCGCTGCGACATCTATACGGACGTCGACGGGGTCTATACCTGCGACCCCCGGATCGTCACCAAGGCCCGCAAGCTGAACAAGATCACTTACGAGGAAATGCTGGAGATGGCGTCCCAGGGTGCGAAGGTCCTGCAGACCCGCGCCGTGGAGATGGCCATGAACCACGGGGTGCGCACGGAGGTCCGCTCAAGCTTCTCCGCCGAGCGCGGCACCCTGGTTGTGAACGAGGAAGAAATCGTGGAAAAGCAAGTCGTCAGCGGTATCGCCTATTCCCGGGACGAGGCCAAGATCACCCTGGTCCGCGTCGCCGACCGGCCCGGCGTGGCGGCCGGCATCTTCGGCCCGCTCGCGGAGGCCAGCGTCAACGTCGACATGATCGTGCAGAACGTATCCGCCGACGGCAAGGCCACGGACATGACCTTTACGGTGACCAAGGCCGATCTGGAACGCACCAAGTCGATCATCCAGTCGAAAAAGGACGAAATCGGCTACGAGGACCTGATCGCCAAGGACGGCGTGGTGAAAATTTCCATTATCGGCGTCGGCATGCGCTCGCACGCGGGGGTGGCCCAGACCATGTTCCGCACCCTGGCCGACAAGGGCATCAACATCCAGGTGATTTCGACCTCGGAAATCAAGGTCAGCGTGCTGATCGCCGAGGAATACACCGAACTGGCGGTGCGCGCCCTGCATACGGCCTACGGGCTGGACGCCGCCTAAAAAAGCGCCCTGCCGGGGCCGTGTCGGCACGGCAACGGCCCCGGCAGCGAACACTTCCGGCGGCAGCGCGGTCGCCATCGCGGCAATTTGATCCTATATGATAGCGACGCCGGGGGGGAAACGGACCCGGGCAGGCCGCGCGTGCAGATCAAGGCAGGGGTCCTTTATCCAGTGAACGACAAGTCGAACCCGCAAAACCCGGCCGCCAAGACGGGGGGGCAGGTGCCGAAGAAAACGCCCGTCGTCGGCCGCCGGCGGACCGACGTCTCGCCCGTGCCCCGGCGCATGCTCAGCCGGGTCCGCGCCGTCATGGCGGCGGCGGCGACGGCGCAGGAACGCCTGGATCAGATCGTCCAGGTGATCGCCCTCGAAATGGTCGCCGAAGTCTGTTCCATCTACTTGCGCCGCGCCGGTGACGTGCTCGAACTGTTCGCCACGCAGGGCCTGCGCAAGGATGCCGTGCATAAAACCCGCCTGCGTGTCGGTGAAGGCCTGGTCGGTGAAATCGCCGCCCATGCGCTGCCCTTTGCCCTTGAGGATGCGCAATCGCACCCCAGTTTCGCCTACCGCCCGGAAACCGGGGAAGAGCTGTTCCATTCCCTGATGGGCGTGCCGGTTCTGCGCGGTGGACGGGTCACTGGCGTTCTCGTGGTGCAGAACCGCACGCGCCGCGCCTACGAGGACGAGGAGGTCGAAACCCTTCAGACCGTCGCCATGGTGTTGGCCGAACTGGTCGCCGGCGGCGACCTGGTGGCGGCGGACGAACTGCTGCCGGTCGACGGCATCGCGCTGAAGCCGTTGCGCATCGAGGGGCTGAAGCTCAACGGCGGCATCGGTATCGGCGTGGCCGTCCTGCACCGCCCGCACCTGTACATCGAACGGATCGTCGGTGACGATCCGGCGGCGGAACGCGAGCGCCTGCACGAGGCGTTCAAGGCCATGCATGGCGCGCTCGACGACATGCTGGCCTCAGACGACATGGCCAAGGGCGGCGAACATCGCGACATCCTGGAAACCTACCGCTTGATCGCCCAGGACGCGGGTTGGCTGTCGCGCATCGAGGACGCCATTCTTACCGGCCTGTCCGCGGAAGCCGCCGTGCAGCGCGTGCAGAACGACCTGCGCGCCCGCATGGCCGGGATCGACGATCCCTACCTGCGCGAGCGGGCGCACGATCTGGACGATCTAGGCTACCGCCTGACCCAGCACCTGATGGGGGCCGAACCAGGGCCTCGCGAAATGCCGGATAACGCGATCCTGATCGCCCGCAACATGGGCCCGGCGCAACTGCTGGACTACGATAGCCAGAAATTGCGCGGCCTGGTCCTGGCCGAAGGCTCGCCCAACGCCCATGTCGCCATTGTCGCCCGCGCGCTCGACCTGCCCGTGGTCGGACGGCTCGACAATATTCTCGATCGGGTCGAAGAAGGCGACCCTCTGATCGTCGACGGTGACCATGGCCAAGTCTATCTGCGTCCCGGCGAGGACATCCGCATCACCTTCGAGGACAGCATGCGGCTGCGCGCCGAACAGCGCGCCCAGTACGCGGAATTGAAGGATCAGCCGTCGGTGACCAAGGATGGCATCGCGGTCAACCTGTTGCTCAACGCCGGGCTGCGCGTGGACCTCATGCACCTGGACCATACGGGGGCCATCGGTATCGGCCTGTTCCGCACGGAAATCCCCTTCATGGTGGAATCGGAAACCCCGACCGTCGACCGCCAGCAGGAAATCTATGCCACGGTTTACGAGCGTGCCGGCGACCGTCCGGTGACCTTCCGCACCCTGGATGCGGGCGGCGACAAGGTGCTGCCCTATTGGGACGCCGAGGAATCCGAGGAAAACCCCGCCATGGGCTGGCGGGCGATCCGGGTATCGCTTGACCGCCCGGCGCTAATGCGCGACCAGTTGCGCTCCCTGATCCGCGCGGCGGCGGGCAAGACCTTGCGCGTGATGTTCCCCATGGTCACGGAAGTCGCCGAATTCGACATGGCGAAAAAACTGCTGGACGTCGAACTGACCCGCGCGCGCCGCCGCAGCCAGCTGATGCCGTCCACCGTGCGGGCCGGGGTGATGCTCGAAGTGCCGGGCCTGATTTTCCAGCTGCCGGCCCTGACCAAGCGGGTCGATTTCATTTCCGTCGGCTCCAACGACATGCTGCAGTTTCTGTTCGCCGCCGACCGCGGCAACCCCATGGTCGCGTCCCGTTACGACGATCTGGCCCCCGCCGCCATCAACTTCCTGGGCCAGGTCGCGCGGCACTGCGCGGAAACCCAGACCGACCTGAGCCTGTGCGGCGAGATGGCCGGCGATCCGCTGGCCGCCATGACGTTGATCGGGCTGGGATACCGCAATCTGTCCATGTCGGCGCCGTCGATCGGGCCGGTCAAGGCCATGGTCCGCTCGCTCGACGTGGGGGCCTTGGAAAGCTATCTTTCCGGGCTGTCGCAGTCGCCGGCCCATTCGCTTCGGGAGAAATTGAGGGCCTTTGCCGCCGATCATGGTGTAATGGTTTAAAGCAATCGGTTTTCTTCTTGAATCTACATGAATTTTTGTGGGATTATTAAACCTGCGGAAAAGACGAGACGATTCGCCTTTTAATTCGGCCGCCGCGTGACCCTGGGGGGCGTCGTCGCTGCAGCCATCCAGCCGCCGGGCTCCGGTTTCGGGTTGCCCGCGCGTCGGGATTCCAAGAGGCGGACGTTGGGGCAAAGGGGTGACCTACGCGTGAACCACGATCCCATCTCACGGGCGACGCCGGGGGGCGCCGCCACTGATCACCGTACGGGCGTCGGGGGGCTGTTGCGGGCCTCGCGGCTGCGCTGCGGCGAAGACCTGGACGTCATCGCCCAGGTTCTGCGCATTCGCCGCCGTCACTTGCAGGCCATCGAGGACGGCAATTTCGACCAGCTTCCAGGCGCCACCTACGCGGTCGGCTTCATCCGCACCTATGCGGATTACCTGGGCCTGGATTCGGACGAAGTGGTGCGCCGCTTCAAGGGCGAACAGACCCTGCAGCCGGGCAAGACGCCCAAGGCCGATCTGGTGTTCCCGTCGCCGATGTCCGAGACGGGCATCCCGCGGGGTGCCGTTGTGTTTCTCGGCGTGGTGATCGGCGTCATCGCCTACGGCGGCTGGTACAGTTCGACTGTCGACAACGATTTCTTCAAGCAATGGATCGAACCCGTGCCCGCGCGCCTCGCGGCCCTGCTGCCGGGCGGTGCGGAAAACGGCGGCCCGGACCGCAGTCAGGCCGTTGCCGCCGACAAGCCCACGCCAACATCTTCCGCGCCGACATCCGAAGCCACGCCGGAACCGGCGGCCGCGACCGAAGTGGCCACGGAACCGACCGCGCCGACAGGCGAGGACACTGCCGCCCAAACCTCCGCTGCCCAGGTTGCCGATCGGCCGGCCGTTGCGGTCGAAACGGCGTCGGGCCCCGCCCCTGCGAGCCCGACTGAGAGCCCGATGGAACAGACGCAGCCGGAATTGGCGCAGACGGCGCCGGTACCCGCACCGGCGACCGAACCCGTCGTCACCGCCACGCCGGCCAGCGAACCCGCCGCCGTGTCCCCGACGCCGGAATCCGCACCTGCGGCTACGCCGGTGAGGGAAACGGAAACCGTGCGCCCGCCCGAATCCATTGCCCAGCCCGTGGAAACCGCCGAACTGCCCGCGCCCCCGGCGCCGGTCGCATCGGGCATGCCGGCCCCGGCCGCCGAGGCTTCGGAAACCACGTCCACGCCGGCGGCGACGGAAGTCGCCAGCACCCCGGCCGAAACCGCCGAAGCCCGCATCGTCCTGACGGCGATCAGCGACAGCTGGGTCGAAGTCCGCGAGCAGGGCACCGATGCCTGGGTCTGGGGCAAGTTGCTGCGCGCCGGCGAATCCTATGCCGTGCCCGACCGGCCCGACCTCAAGCTGAAGACCGGCAACGCCGGCGGCCTGACCATCACCGTCGATGGCGCCAACGCCCCGGCGGTCGGCGCCAGCGGCGAGGTCGTGCGCAACGTGCTGCTCGACCCCGAACGCCTTAAGGCCGGCACCGCCGTTTTCCGTTGACCCGCCGCGAACCGGCCGGCCATTCCGGCGGACGGGGCCGTCACGACCGTTGACCGCGGGCCGGGCGTCGGGCAAAACATGGCCCACGGGCTGTGCTGGCGCGGTTTCTCGCTTGTGCGCCGCCGTGGCCGGGCCCATGTAGGTTGCCGTTGAGCGTTTAAAGGATCCACTTTCATGTCTCAGGAAGCCGCGCTTCCCGCCGACCGCGCGTTCGCCTTTGGTCCCAAGGCGCGCCGGGTGAGCGTGCCGGTCCAGATCGGCAAGGTCGCCATGGGCGGCCTCAACCCCATCGTCGTGCAATCCATGACCAATACGGACACCGCCGATATCGACGGCACTGTCGAACAGGTCCATGCCCTGGCTCAGGCGGGATCGGAAATCGTCCGTGTCACCGTCGATACGGAACGCGCCGCCGCCGCCATCCCGCATATCAAGGAAAAGCTGCTGGCGCGGGGTGTCGACACGCCCATCGTCGGCGACTTCCACTACATCGGCCACAAGCTGCTGGATAGCCATCCGGCCTGCGCCGAGGCCCTGGACAAGTACCGCATCAACCCCGGCAACGTGGGCTTCAAGGAAAAGCGCGACACCCAGTTCTCCAAGATGGTCGAAAAGGCCATCGAATACGGCAAGCCCGTGCGCATCGGCGTCAACTGGGGCTCGCTCGACCAGGATCTGGTCGTCCGCCTGATGGACGAGAACGCCAAATCCACCAACCCCATGACGGCCGCGGAAGTGACCCAGGAAGCCCTGGTCCAGTCGGCGATTTCCAACGCCCTGCGGGCCGAGGACCTGGGCCTTGCGCGCGACCGCATCGTCCTCAGCTGCAAGGTCTCCGAGGTTCAGAGCCTGATCAAGGTCTACCGCGAACTGGCCAGCCGGGGCGATTGGGCCCTGCACCTGGGCCTGACCGAGGCGGGCATGGGATCGAAGGGCATCGTCGCCTCGACCGCCGCCATGGCCGTGCTGTTGCAGGAAGGCATCGGCGACACCATCCGCGTGTCCCTGACGCCGTCGCCCGGCGGTGACCGCACCAAGGAAGTCATCGTCGCCCAGGAAATGCTGCAGACCATGGGGCTCCGCGCCTTCACGCCCCTGGTCACGGCCTGCCCCGGCTGCGGGCGCACGACCTCGACCTTCTTCCAGGAACTGGCCGACACCGTGCAGGGCTACGTGCGCGGCATGATGCCGACTTGGCGCGAGCAGTACGACGGGGCGGAAAACCTGTCGCTTGCCGTCATGGGCTGCATCGTCAACGGCCCCGGCGAAAGCAAGCATGCGGATATCGGCATATCGCTCCCCGGCACCGGCGAGGCACCGACCGCGCCGGTGTTCGTCGATGGCGAGAAGGTCGCGACCCTGCGGGGTGCGGCCATTGCCGAGGACTTCAAGAAAATCGTCGATGACTACGTTGCCCGCAAGTACCCGCGCAAGACCGGCAATGCCAACTCCGGCGCCGGCGCCGACGCGGCGGAATAGCGGGACCGGCGGCGATGGCAGACCTGCAACCCGTTCGCGGGACCCACGACATCCTGGCCGACGATTTCCGCCTGCACCGTCACATTTGTGACCGGGCGGCGGCGCTGGCCGCGCGTCACGGGTTCCAGGAAATGACCCCGCCGATCTTCGAGTTCACGGAAGTGTTCTCGCGCACCCTCGGCGAAACGTCCGACGTGGTGACGAAGGAAATGTACACCTTCGACGACCGGGGCGGCGATTCCATCACCCTGCGTCCCGAATTCACGGCGGGCATCGCGCGCGCCTTCATGTCGAACGGCCTGGCCCAGGAAGCGCCGCTGAAGTTCTTCGCCCGCGGTCCCGTGTTCCGCCACGAACGACCGCAAAAGGGCCGCCTGCGCCAGTTCCACCAGATCGACGTGGAAATCCTGGGCGTGCCGGGCGCCCAGGCGGATATCGAGGTCATCGCGCTGGCCGCTCATATCCTGGACGATCTCGGCGTGGCCAAGGACGTGCGGCTGGAACTCAATACCCTGGGCGACCCGGACAGCCGGCAGGCCTACCGGGGCGTGCTGCTGGACTATCTGGCCACGTACCGCAACGACCTGTCCGAGGACAGCCGCACACGCATGGACAAGAACCCGCTGCGCATCTTCGATTCCAAGGACACGGGCGACCAGGAGATCATGTCCTCGGCGCCGCTGTTGCAGGAACACCTGAACGACGCCTCGCGCAAATTCTTCGACGACGTTCTGGCCGGGCTCGACGCCCTGGACATCGCCTATGAGGTGCAGCCCCGTCTGGTGCGCGGCCTGGATTATTACTCCCATACCGCTTTCGAATTCGTCACCGGCACTTTGGGCGCCCAGGGCACGGTGCTGGCCGGCGGGCGCTATGACGGCCTGATGGAACAGATGGGCGGCCGCGCGACGCCGGGTATCGGCTGGGCCGCCGGGGTCGAACGGTTGGCCATGATGATCGGCACGTCGCCGGCGGCGGAACGTCCCATCGTGATCATTCCCATGGGCGATGATGCCCTGGCGCCGGCCATGAAGGCCGCCCTCGACCTGCGCCGGTCCGGCCATACGGTCGACATGGGCTATTCCGGCAACCTGAAGAAACGCCTGGCGCGGGCCGACAAAGCGAACGCCAAGGCCGTGCTGATCCTGGGCTCCGACGAACTGGCGCGGGGGGCGGCGACCCTGCGCAATATGGAAACCGGCACCCAGGCCGAAGTCAAACTCTCCGATATCGTTGAAACCCTGAAGCTTCACTTCTAGCGAGGCTACCCCATGCCCGAAGACCGCGCGCATTCCGCCCGGCCCTTCGTGGCCGGGGTCAATCACCGGACAAGTTCCCTCGGTCTGCGTGACCAGATGTTCATTGAGGACGACGCCGTGCCCGGCGTGCTGGCCCGCCTGCGCGATGCCGGCGTGGCGGAGGCGGTTCTGCTGTCGACCTGCGACCGGGTCGAGGTGGTGGGCGCCGATCCCGATCCGGCGGCGGCGGCGGACAGGGCGCTCGGTGTGCTGGCGGCGGAAACCCAGGTGCCGCTCGCCGATCTCAAGGCCCAGGCCCACATCGCCATCGACGAGGCGGCGGTCCTGCATCTATTCAACATTACGGCCTCGCTCGCCAGTCTGGTGATCGGCGAGCCCCAGGTCCTGGGTCAGGTCAAGGCGGCTCACCGCCTGGCCAAGGAGGCGGGCCTGCCTGCCGGCGTGCTCGAAGCCCTGTTACAGGCGGCCTACGGTGCCGCCAAGCGGGTGCGCACGGAAACCGGCGTTGGCGAAGGTCCGGTGTCCATCGCCGCCGTGGCGACCATGCTGGTTCAGGATCTGCACGGCGATCTGGAGGACGTGTCGGCGTTGCTGGTCGGGGCCGGCGACATGGGCGAGATGGTGGCCGAGGACATGATCGGCGAAGGTCTCACCAACCTGACCGTGATCCATCCCCGCGAACGCCGGGCCAAGCGCACGGCGCGGGTGCTGAACTGCAATTACGATCTGTTCGAAAATCTTGCCGGCCTGGTGCCCAAGACGGACGTCCTCATCGCGGCCTTGGGCGGCGGCGGGCGGATCGTTGAGAAAAGCCTGGTGGCGGCGGCGCTCAAGGCGCGGCGGCGGCGGCCCATCCTTGTCGTCGATACGGCGGTGCCCGGCGACGTGGACCCGGCGGTCCATGATTTGGACGACGCCTACGTCTATGACTTCGGCGATCTGGAACGCATCGCCATGGCAGGGCTGGTCGGGCGCGGCGCCGAGGCCCAGGCGGCCCAGCGCATCGTCGACGAGGAAGTGCGGGCGTTCCTCAACGGTCGCCGGGAACGGGACGCGGGGCCGCTGGTCGCGGGCCTGCGCCGCTATTTCGAGGATCAACGCGCCCAGGCCCTTTTGGAGGCCGGCGGCGACGCGGAAAAGGCGACGCATCTGCTGGTGGCACGCCTGCTGCACGGGCCCTCGACGCGGCTGCGCCGCGCGGCGGCCGAGGCCGACCTGGACCTGGCGGCGGCGGAACGCCTGATCGCCCATCTGTTTCAGCCCGATCCCCCCGATGCCGATGGCGGCACGGGCGGCAGCAAGGAGAACGGTTAAGTGAGCCTGAACGAGAGCCTGGACCGGGTGCTGACCCGCTACAAGGAACTGGAAGCCCTGATGTCGGAGGGCGGCGCCGGCGGCGACAAGATCGCCAAGCTGGGCAAGGAATATTCCGACCTGGGCCCCGTGGTCGCGGCGGTCAAGGCCTACCGCAAGGCCCAGGCCGACGCCCAGGGCATGGCCGACCTGCTGGCCGACCCGGCGACCGACCGCGACATGCGCGAACTGGCCGAGGAAGAATTCCAGGAACTGAAGGAAACCCTGCCGGACCTGGAGCGCCAGGTGCAGTTGATGCTGCTACCCAAGGACGAGGCCGACGAGAAGAACGCGATCCTCGAAGTACGGGCCGGCACCGGCGGCGACGAGGCGGCGCTGTTCGCCGCCGACCTGTTCCGCATGTACCAGCGTTACGCGGAAACCCATCGCTGGCGATTCGAGGTCATCAGCGTCAACGAAACCGGCATCGGCGGCTACAAGGAAGCCATCGCCACGATCTCGGGCACGGATGTGTTCGCGCGGCTCAAGTTCGAATCCGGCGTGCACCGGGTGCAGCGAATCCCAGTTACGGAATCGGGCGGGCGCATCCATACCTCGGCGGCGACCGTCGCGGTCATGCCCGAGGCCGAGGAGGTCGACATCGACATCGACGAAAAGGAACTGCGCATCGACGTGTTCCGTGCGTCCGGCCCCGGCGGGCAGTCGGTCAACACCACCGATTCCGCGGTGCGCATCACCCACCTGCCGACGGGCCTGGTGGTCATTCAACAGGACGAGAAATCCCAGCACAAGAACCGGGCCAAAGCCATGAAGGTGCTGCGCGCGCGGCTGTACGAACGCGAACGCCAAATCCGCGACGACGCCCGCGCCGCCCAGCGCAAGGGCCAGGTCGGGTCCGGCGACCGGTCGGAACGCATCCGCACCTACAATTTCCCCCAGGGCCGGGTCACCGACCACCGCATCAACCTGACCCTGCACAAGCTGGATCGGGTGATGGACGGCGACTTGGACGAGCTGATGGACGCGTTGATCAGCGAAGACCAGGCAAGTCGCCTGGCCGAGATCGCGTGACGGCGGTAAAAAGCCGCTTTGCCCCCGGCACCCTGGGCCATGCCGTGGACCGGGGGGCGGCCGATCTGGCGGCGGCGGGCATCGACACGGCCCGCCTGGACGCCCGCCTGCTGACCGCCCATGTCCTGGGCCGGGACGCGTCCTTCGTGCTGACCCATCCGGAAACGGAGATGAGCGCCGAGCAGCAGGACGCGGTTCAGGGCCTGATCGCCCGCCGCGCCGCGCACGAGCCCGTGTCGCGGATTCTGGGGGAGCGGGAATTCTGGTCCCTGACCTTCCGGGTCACCGGCGCGACCCTGACGCCGCGCCCGGAAACGGAAACCCTGGTCGAAGACGCCCTTGCCCGAATTCGCGCCATGGGCCGGGAAGGGGAGGCGCTCCGTATTCTCGATCTCGGCACCGGCACGGGCTGTCTGCTGCTCGCCGTGCTGTCGGAACTGCCGCGGGCCGAGGGGCTCGGCATCGACATCTGCCCTGACGCGGTCGCCGTGGCGGCGGATAACGCCCGGCGTCTGGGCCTGGGCGGGCGGGCGTGCTTTCAGGTTGGGGACTGGACGGCCGGCCTTTCGGGGGCGTTCGATGTGATCCTGTCCAATCCGCCCTATATCTCCGAGGCCGACCGCGAGACACTGCCGCCGGAAGTCCTGGGGTTCGATCCGCCGCAGGCCCTGTTCGCGGGGCCTGGGGGGCTCGACGCCTATGCCGCCATTGCCTCCCAGGTGGGAAAAATTCTCGCGCCGGGGGGAATCGTCATCGTCGAACTGGGCCAGGGACAGGAAGCGGCGGTGGCTGAAATCTTTCGCCGCGCCGGACTTATCCCTGACGGGACGCGCGCCGATCTGGCGGGAATCCCCCGGTCATTCGCTGCCATTGCGGGTGGTGGATGAACCTGCAAAAAAATGTTGGAAATGCGGGGGAACCGGTCTAGGGTGCCCGTGGTGGCTGTGAGGCCACTTGGGCGGATCGTCCCGTGTGACGCGTCCTCGACATCCGGAAATCAAACGAAATTCGGAACCAGGTCGCGGCACCGGACAGGCCCCCGGGATTTCCCTGAGCAAAGTGACGTGCGTCTCCGTTGGGTAACGAGGCGGTCGTTCTTTGAACAGCCGATGCGGCGGGCAGGCGTGGTTTGTCTGTCACCGTGGCGGGTGGGGCTGGTCCTTAATTTGGCCGGCCGAAATGGGAAGCGTACCCAGCAGCCCGCTAACAGCAGTGTTGCAAGGAAAATGAACAAGAACTCCAACAACAGACGGTCGCGCGGCCGCGGCGGCAACAAGCGCCACGGCAACGTTCGTAATCAAACCTTCGAAAGCAACGGCCCCGGCGTCAAAGTCCGCGGCTCGGCCCAGCAGGTTCTCGATAAGTATCTGCTCCTGGCGCGGGATGCTTCCTCCGCCGGTGACCGGATCATGGCTGAATCCTACTTTCAGTTCGCGGAACACTATTTCCGCCTGCTGAACACGGATGAACAGCGTAACGCCGACCGCAACGGCCAGAACCGCGGCCGTCCCGACGGCGGTGCCCGTCAGACTCCTGGCGGCGCCGAAGGCGGGCCCGAAGACAACATGGGCGGCGATTACGACGACGACATGGACAACGACGGCGATCAGGACGACACCGACGCAGAGGTCATCCACACCAACCGGCCGCAGGCGGACAGCGGCGACAGCCATGACGACCGCGATAGCCGCGATAATCGGGATGGTCGCGATAGCCGGGATGGTCGCGATAATCGCCGAAACGGTTCCGGCAACACAGCCGAAGCCGCGGACGATGCGGACGCGCCGGCGGCGAAACCCGCCCGCACGCCCCGTACTCGCCGCCGTAAGGCGCCGGAGCCTCAGCAGGAAAGCCAGCAGGCCGAACTGCCCATGACCGCCAAGCCGGACGCGCAGCCTGACGTCGAACCCGAACGGCCCGCGGCCACAGACGCCGCTGATTGACTGCCTGAATTCCTCAAGCGCGATCCCTGATCGCGCCGCCTTAAAGATCAACGAGGCGAGAGGAACTCACCGACGGCGACCGGCCCGGCTTTCGTAACCCGGACGAACACGCCCATGTCGGTATGGCCGAATCCGGTCTGCAGGAATTTGACGATGTTCAGGTCGCGCTCTGCCGTTGCCGGATTGACGCTGGTCGCTCCGCAACGGCCGATGCGCTCGATCACGTCCGCCTCGGCACCGCCGAGGATGACCGACGTGCCTAGCCAGCCGAACTCGACCCAGGGATCGAGCCCGTCGATATAAAAGTTGGCGCGAAAGCGCAAGGGATCGACCGGCCCCTGGACGACCCGTTCCAGGTCGCGGATCGACGCCAGATTGATGACCGAAATCAGCGGTTTCGATTGGTCCGTCAGGCGTTCGCCCGGATTGGCCTCGACCAGGCGCGGGCGGCCTTTGGCCTCGTCCTTCATATAGGCGGCGAGGAAGTCCTCGATCATGGTGCGGCCGATGCGGTCGGTGATGTTGCCGCGCGCGACCTGGCGGCCCTGACGTTTGATGGTCAGCACACCGCTATCGTGGTCGAAGGACGTTTCCAGGGTCGCCAGCTTTTCGTTCTTCACCAGTTCCAGGAAGTTGCGCTTGGGCATCCATTCCAGATGGTGGCCGCCGCTGACCGGGGTCGAGCCCAGAGCCATGGCGAAGCGCCGGTCACCCGGCAGATATCCGTCGACCGCAAGGTCGGTGGCGCCGAGCGCCTCGGGCGTCAGGCCCTTCACCGGATAGCGGTAGATATGTTTGATTTCAGCCTTCATGGGAGGGCAAGGCTCGCCCTTTCATCGCTCGCCGTCAACGCTTGAAATATTAATCCGTTCCGAGATTGCATGCGTGACGCCATAACCCTATTTCAGTTGCGGGAATAGACGGTCTATTGCCCTGCACATTGCCGCCACAAACGCCTATGGTTGCATGGGATGTGCACTAACCCTTGAGAGGGGCGGCCTGTTCGCCGATTATCGGGAACGCACCGCTCTGTCGCCAAAGGACGGGACAGATGGAATTTGAAAAATTTACCGAACGCGCACGTGGCTTCATTCAAAGCGCGCAGTCGCTTGCCATACGTGAAACCCACCAGCAGTTCACGCCGCTGCACCTTCTCAAGGTGCTGCTCGACGACAAGGAAGGCCTCGCCGCCTCGCTGATTGAAACCGCGGGCGGCAACGCCCAGCGCGCGCTCCGTCTGACCGAGGGCGAACTGAAGCGCCTGACCAAGGTCGAAAGCGACACGGTGCAGATTTACCTGGCGTCGGAAACGGCCAAGCTGTTCGATCAGGCGCAGGAGATCGCCGATAAGGCCGGAGACAGTTTCGTCACGGTCGAGATGCTGCTGCTCGCCATGGTCATGGCCCAGGGCACCAAGGCCGCCGACATCCTGAAGGAAGCAGGGATCACGCCGCAGGACCTGAACACGGCGATCAAGGAATTCCGCAAGGGCCGCGCCGCCAACTCGGCCAATGCCGAGGACGCCTATGACGCGCTCAAGAAATATGCCCGCGACCTGACCCAGGCGGCCATGGACGGCAAGCTCGACCCGGTGATCGGCCGCGACGAGGAAATCCGCCGCGCCATCCAGGTACTGTCGCGCCGGACCAAGAACAACCCGGTGCTGATCGGCGAGCCCGGCGTGGGCAAGACCGCCATCGTCGAGGGCCTGGCGCTGCGCATCGTCAACGGCGACGTGCCGGAAACCTTGAAACAGAAACGCCTGATGGTCCTCGACCTGGGGGCGTTGGTCGCGGGTGCGAAGTTCCGCGGCGAGTTCGAGGAACGCCTGAAGGCGGTCCTGGCCGAGGTCACGGCGGCAGCGGGGCAGATCATCCTGTTCATCGACGAGATGCACACCCTGATCGGCGCCGGCAAGGCCGAGGGCTCCATGGATGCCTCCAACCTTCTGAAGCCGGCCCTGGCGCGGGGTGAGTTGCACTGCGTCGGCGCCACGACCCTGGACGAATACCGCAAGCATGTGGAAAAGGACGCGGCCCTGGCCCGCCGGTTCCAGCCCGTGTTCGTGGGCGAGCCGACGGTCGAGGACACGGTCTCCATCCTGCGCGGGATCAAGGAAAAGTACGAACTGCACCACGGCGTGAAGATTCACGACAGCGCCCTGGTCGCGGCGGCGACGCTCTCGAACCGCTACATCACCGACCGCTTCCTGCCGGACAAGGCCATCGACCTGATGGACGAAGCCGGGTCGCGGGTGCGCATGGCCGTCGATTCCAAACCCGAGGAACTGGACGAACTCGACCGCCGGGTGATCCAGTTGAAGATCGAGCGCGAAGCCTTGAAGAAGGAAACCGACAAGGCGTCCAAGGACCGTCTCGGCAAGCTTGAGATCGAGTTGCAGGACCTGGAAGAAAAATCCGCCGCCATGACCGGCGAGTGGGAAAAGGGCAAGGCGTCGCTCGCCGATACCACCAAGCTGAAGGAAGAGTTGGAAAAGGCCCATCTGGCCCAGCAGCAGGCACTGCGCGCCGGCGATTACGAGAAGGCCGGCGAGTTGCAGTACGACCTGATTCCCCGGCTTGAGGACAAGTTGAAGAAGGCCGAGGAAGCCGACGGTTCCGTCGTCGTCGAGGAAGCGGTAACGGAAGAGCATATCGCCCAGGTCGTCAGCCGTTGGACCGGTATCCCCGTCGACAAGATGCTCCAGGGCGAGCGCGACAAGCTGTTGCAGATGGAGGCCAACCTGGGCCGCCGCGTGGTCGGCCAGTCCGAGGCCGTGACCGCCGTGGCCAACGCCGTGCGCCGCTCGCGCGCGGGCTTGCAGGACGCCAACCGGCCGATGGGCTCGTTCCTGTTCCTGGGCCCGACGGGCGTGGGCAAGACGGAGCTGACCAAGGCGCTGGCCGAATTCCTGTTCGACGACGAGACGGCGATGGCCCGCATCGACATGTCCGAATACATGGAAAAGCATTCGGTCTCGCGGCTGATCGGCGCCCCTCCGGGCTATGTCGGCTATGACGAGGGCGGTGCCCTGACCGAAGCGGTGCGTCGCCGGCCCTATCAGGTCGTACTGTTCGACGAAATCGAAAAGGCCCATCCGGACGTGTTCAACGTGTTGCTGCAGGTTCTCGACGACGGCCGCCTGACCGACGGTCAGGGTCGCACGGTCGATTTCCGCAACACGCTGATCATCATGACCTCGAACCTGGGCGGCGAGATCCTCGCCGGGCAGGAAGACGGTCACGATTCGGCCGAAGTGCGCGGCCCGGTCATGGAGATCGTGCGCCAGGCCTTCCGTCCGGAATTCCTCAACCGCCTGGACGAGATCATCCTGTTCCACCGCCTGTTCCCCGAGCACATGGGCGGAATCGTGGACATTCAGCTGCAGCGCCTGCGCAAGCTGCTGGTCGACCGCCACATCGCGCTGGAGCTCGACGCGGCGGCAAAGGACTGGCTTGCTGAAAAAGGCTATGATCCGGTCTATGGTGCGCGGCCGCTCAAGCGGGTGATCCAGAAGGATTTGCAGAACCCCCTGGCGTCCATGATCCTGGAAGGGGCCGTCGTCGATGGGTCCAAGATCACGGTCTCTGCCGAGGGTGGCAAGCTGACCATCAACGGCAAGGCAGTGGAGGCGGAAGCGGCCTGATGAACATGACACCTGCATCGGCCCCGCATTGTCCCGTCTGTGACGGGGCCGAGCAGGCGTTCGAAATGTCGGCCCGCGGTCATGATCTCTACCGCTGCGGCGTCTGCGATACGATCTACGTACATGGCCTGCCGTCCAATGCGGACGTCGCGGCCATGTACGACGATTCCTACGACGGCGCGACCACGGGCTACTTCGCCAAGGTCGATAAGAAGATGCGCCGCTCGCGCGGGCGCATCCGCCAGCTCAAGAAGCTGGTGCCGCCGGGGGCGCGGTTCCTCGACGTCGGCTGCAACGGCGGCTTCGTGGTCGAGGCCGCGCGCGAGGCGGGCCTCGACGCCTGGGGGCTGGAGGTCGATGGCGTGTCCCTGGCCTATGCCCGCGAACACTATCCCAAGAACAACTACTTCCTGGGCCTGGTCGAGGACTTCCAGCCGGACCAGGGGTTTGACCTGATCTATACCTCCGAGGTCATCGAGCATGTTGCCGAGGTGCAGCCATTCATGGCGGCGATCGTGCGGCTGCTGAACCCGGGCGGCGTTGTTTATGTGACGACGCCGGACATCAGCCATTGGCGGCGGCCCCGCGACCTGGATACCTGGGACGGCTTCAACCCGCCAGTCCATTGCGTCTATTTCAACCCGGCCAGCATGCGGTTGCTTCTCGAAAGCCTGGGGCTTGAGGTGCTTAAGAAACTGCCGGCCTTCAAGCCGGGCATGAAGTTCATCGCGCGGAAGCCTCGTTAACTCTCAAAACCCTGTGACCTCAATCACTGTATCGATTCCGGAATGATATTAGGCTGATCCCTTGAAAGGATCGGCGAGATGGCTGACGTGACTCTCACCAAAGGCGTTCGGGCCAACCTGCTGCAATTGCAGCGGAACGAGGCCCTGCGTTTGCAGGTCGCCGACCGCCTGGCCACGGGGCGGCGGGTCAATCGCGTCGCCGACGATCCCCAGGATTTCTATGCCGGCCGCGCGGCGGCCAACCGGGTCGGCGATTTGTTCGACCTCAAGTCCGGCATCAGTCAAGCGCTGTCGTCGGCCGAGACCGCATCGGTCGGCCTGCATGCGGTCGAGGATATGACCCGCCAACTGCGCGGCATCGCGACCGCTGCCCGCGGCGGCACGGCGGAACAACGCCAAGCGGCGACGGAACAGTTCGACCGGATCAGGTCGCAGCTCAGCAGTCTCGCCGGCGATGCATCCTACGCCGGGGTCAGCCTGATCGACGATCCGGCGGACGACCAGACGACGCGGGTCGGCGATCTGTCCGGCGCCGAGATAACGGTCAAGGGCGGGCCCTCTTCATCGGAGGCACTCGGCATCGGCACGGCCGCCGGCGACTACACCAGCTTCGCCACGGACGCGGACATCGACGCGGCCTTGGCCGACGTTGCCGGCGCAACCCGGCAGGTCCGGTCGACGACACAGCGCGTCGGCTCGGACATCGCGGCGCTGACGACGCGCGGGCAGTTCACCCAGGATCTTTCCAACACCCTGCAGGCGGCCGAAGACAAATTGACCGGCGCCGACCTGAACGAAGAGGCGGCGCGCCAGATGGCGTTGCAGCTTCAGGACCGCTTCGCGACTGCCGGCCTGCGCTTCACCGTGCGCACGGAAAGTCTGGTCGCCGATCTTCTGAATACGGGACGGCCATGATGCAGATGATCCGGCAACATACCGCCGCTTCGCGCGCCTATGGACGGGCACACCATTCGGTGATTTCCGGCCGCCCGGCCGAGGCCGAGGCCTTCGCCCGCGCCGCCGCCCAGTTACGCGACGCCGCCGAACAGCCCCATGACCGGGCCATCCTGGTTCGGGCCCTCGGCTACAATCAGAAACTCTGGACGATCGTGCAGGCCGAGGCCTCGGATCCGGGGCACCCCGCGCCGTCGGACATGCGGGACGACATGCTGTCCCTTGCCCGGTTCATGGACCGCGCCACGGCGGCGGCACTCTCGGCGGCGCATCCGAATTTGGATGGCATGATCGCGATCAACGCCAGTCTCTCTTCCGGCCTGTTCGGCCGTCCGGCCTAGCCCCCGACCTGGACATTGAATTCAGACCCGGTCGGCGAGGGCGTAATCCCGCTCGACCTTGGCGACCCGAATACGGAAATCCCTGAAGATCCCGGCCTTGCCCGCATCCTGCGCCGCCTGATGACCCAAATGACCGCGCCATTCGGCGATCGCCGCTTCGTCGCGCCAGAACGATAGGGACACGTAGCGTTCCTGATCGGCCAGGCTCTGGAATCGCTCGATGGAAATGAAGCCGTCGATCTTTTCCAACTCGGGCCGCAGTTCGGCGGCCAGGTCGAAATATTCCTGGGCGCGGGCCGGGTTGGGGGTGACCTCGAAAATCACAGCATACATGATGATCCCTTTTGGCATCCCGGGGTTATCCGCCGAGGAAGCCTGTGATGTGATTCAGAA
Source organism: uncultured Alphaproteobacteria bacterium (assembly GCA_963976055.1). Classification (GTDB taxonomy): domain Bacteria; phylum Pseudomonadota; class Alphaproteobacteria; order Rhodospirillales; family Casp-alpha2; genus UBA1479. The sequence goes on along the minus strand of CAXBJB010000005.1, from coordinate 2,872 downwards.
ACAGTTCGGGCGCCTCGGCATGGGCCCAATGGCCGACGCCGGGCAGAATCTCGACGCGGGCGGCGGGGAACAGGCGTTCGATCTCGGCGTGATGGTGCGGGCCGATGTAGTCGGACGCCCCGCCGGCCAGGAACAGGGCCGGGCCCTGGTAGCTGTGGCCGTGGGGCGGCGGCTCGAAGGCCAGCAGGTCTTCCATGGCGGCACTCAAGGCGTCCAGGTTGACCCGCCATTTGAAGCCGTCGGTTCCGCTTTCCAGGTTCTGCAGCAGGAACGCGCGGATGCCGGGGTTCGGCTCCGCGGGTGTCAGCCCGGCGTCCGCATCCTTGCGCGAGGCGATCCGGCTCAGGTCCATGGCGCGTAGTGCTTCGACGTAGTGGATGAAGGTGCCGGGCGAGGGGGCGGGCGCGATATCGACGACGGTCAGGCTGCCGACCATCTCGGGATGGGCGAGCGCCAGGGTCATGGCCGCCTTGCCGCCCATCGAATGGCCGATCACGTCGGCCGATTCCAGGCCGTGGGCATGGATGAAATGCGCCACGTCGGCGGCCAGGGCGGGGTAGGTCATGGCCGCGTCCCACGGGCTCTCGCCGTGATTGCGCAGGTCCAGGCAGAGCACCCGGCGGTGGGCGGAAAGGACCTTGGCGATCGCCCCCCAATTGCGCTTGGAGCCAAACAGACCGTGCAGGATCACCAGCGGCTTACCGGCGCCGCTGTCGGTGAAGGCGAGGGGAAGAGGGGTTGGGTCCGTCATGAGGGCTCCGCCTGATCCTTGGGGCGCGGCGCCCGGTCGGATTATCGGGCGTCCGCCACGTCGCGTTGTCTGTCGGTCTTCTGGTTATCGTCCAGGCGGGCGAACTGCAAGTCCATCTGGTCCTTGGCGGCGAGGAAGCGCGCCAGTTCCTTACCCGTCAGCTTGCGTCCCGACGGCATGCGCACGCTTAAGGGGTTGACCTGTCCGCCGTCGACCAGGATCTCGTAATGCAGGTGCGGGCCCGTGGACCGGCCGGTGATGCCGACATAGCCGATGACCTCGCCTTGGCGCACCCGCTTACCCTGGCCCATGCCGCGGGCGAAGGCCTTCATATGGGCATAGGCCGTATGATAGCGCCCGTTGTGGCGGATGTTGACGTAGTTGCCGTAGCCGCCCTTGCGCCCGGCGAAGGTAACGACGCCGTCGCCGGCGGCATAGATGGGTGTGCCCTGGGGGGCGGCGAAATCGACGCCCCGGTGCATTTTGGTATAGCCCAGGACAGGATGGCGGCGCTTGCCGAATCCGGATGACAGGCGGGCCCCGTCGATGGGCGTGCGCATCAGCGCCTTGCGCGCCCCCTGGCCCTTGTCGTCGAAATAGTCGACGTCGCCGGCGGCGGTGACGAAACGGTACAGCGGCCGGCGGTCGCCGGACAGGGTCAGGGCCGCGAAATGCACGGTGCCGGCATGGACCAGACGGCCTTCCTCGTCGCGCACTTCCTCGTAGGTGACCTCGAAGGCGTCGCCCTCGCGGATGTCGCGCTGGAAATCGACGTCCCAGGAATAGATTCGAATCAGCTCCGCCAGCACGTTGGCAGGCAGGCCTTGGGCCTCTCCTGCCAGATAAAGGGAACTGGTGATGGGGGCGGCGACGCGGGCAAGGGAGCGCTTGACCTTCTTGGCTTCCTTGACGGCGGTGAAACTGTCGTCCGCGTGGCGTTTGACTACGATTTCGTGGCGGAAGTCCGGCTCGAACCCGAAGCCCAGGAAGGTGCCGGGCTTGGCGCCCGTGCGCGGGCCGTCGGGTCCACCCTCGGGTGCTCGGAAGCGGACCACGATCTTCTGGCCGGGCAGCAGGCGGCGCGGGTCGTAGGCATCGGTGAAGGCGCGCATCGCCGCATCGGCATCAAGGCCCGTGACCCCGGCCCGGGCCAGCACGCCGGCCAATGTCTCGCCGGCGCCGATGGTTTCCGTGGCGCTGATCACGGCGGGGCCCTGGTCGGGCGATTCCGTCTCGCGGCTGCCGGGATGAATGATACGGTGGGTCGCCAGGCCCGAGGCTGCGGCCGGGTGGCCCAAGCTCAAAGGAGCCAGCGCGAAGGTCGGCTCGCCGTCGCCGCCCAGCAGCTTGTTCATATTCTGAGGGGTCTTCAATACCAGTCCGGCCGAACCCAGAACGACACCGAAGAACGCTCCCGCCGCAAGGAGTGTCCGCATACGCATAAGAGAAGCCCGCTACCTTGTCTTGCCCAGTCGGCTGTCCGCTACCCAGCCGGACCGCCGTCGTTTGCCCTGTCAGGACGCCGCCGCAACATATGAAGCCTAGGCGGCGGGCCTGTTCGTATTCTCAAAGCTCTCTGGAGTCGGCCGGTTAGCCTGTCCGGCGCTGAATTCCCCCGTGCTTTCGCCTAACAATGTGTGGGGGGCTTGATGTTGTCAAGTGTCGATCGGCGATTCATCCATAGGAATCAACATTATAGAAGATGACCCTTATATATTGTTTCATATAAGGCGCTTACGGTACAGGAATCCCAAGGGACTTACTCTCCGCACGCTGGGGAGGCCGCTCCGCTGACGACGAAGCTGCCGATGGGGTGCCGATTTGTCCCCTGGATTCGTCGGGCAGGGCGGATTTTTACCCTCCGTTAAGGCCGTGCACGGCGGATTTCCGGGCTTTCCCCGCCATTGCAATAAAATGACAAAAGGGGTTTGACAGGGCGCGGCAGCCTGCGTATAACCCCGCCTCCACCAGCGACGGGGGCGACGGCGACAAACCGGGCGCCCCTAATATTTGCTTCGGTGGCGGGGACTTAGGTTCCTGAATAAGTTTCGCGGCTTCGGTCGCACGGCTGTTTGACATTGTGGTTAAGGAAGGGATACGCGGGCGGCGTTTAGTGCGCTG
>CAXBJB010000004.1:0-382216 GCA_963976055.1 uncultured Alphaproteobacteria bacterium | reverse complement strand
CAGCTCAGACAATGGGTTAAACGTCATCTCAGGTAATTATCTGGGACAGCCCCATGGATTTTTTGCTGGCCGGGCCCGCGTTTTCGGCATCCCGCCTACGCCAGATGCTCCTTCAGGCGTGGCATCAGTTCGACGAAGTTGCAGGGCTTGTGGCGGATGTCCAGTTGGTGGACCAGGATTTCGTCCCAACCGTCCTTGCAGGCCCCGGTGGAACCCGGCAGCACGAAGATGTAGGTGCCGTTCGCCACGCCCGCGCAGGCGCGCGATTGGATGGTCGAGGACTTGATTTTCTGAAAGCTGATCCAGCGGAACATCTCGCCGAAGCCGGGGATGATCTTTTCGGCCACGGCCTCGAGGGCTTCCGGCGTGACGTCGCGGCCCGTGACCCCGGTGCCGCCGGTCGAAATGATGCAGTCGACGGCGGGATCGTTGATCCATTGGCGGAACTGGTCGGCGATCACGGCGGCATCGTCCTTGACGATGGCGCGGGCGGCCAGCTTGTGTCCGGCAGCGGTCAGCCGATCGACCAGGGTGTCGCCCGAACGGTCGTCGGCCAGGGTGCGCGTGTCCGATACGGTCAGGACCGCAATGTTAACGGGCAGAAATTCCGTCTCTTGGCTCATCGAAATTCGCGACCTCCAGCTTGCCGTGGCCTAGGGCTTTGTAGACCGGCCACTGGCCGGCGGCAAGGGCGTCGAGGGACGGTTTGTCCTGGCCCAGGCGGTCACGGTAGATCCACAGGTTGGCCAGCACCCGTTCGACGAAGTGGCGGGTTTCAAAGGCCGGGATGGTTTCGATGAACAGCAGCGGATCATTCGTGTATTCGATGCGCCGCCGCCATTTGTTCAGGTTGCCGGGCCCGCCGTTCCAGGCCGCCGCCAGCAGCAGCAGATCGCCCTGGATATGCGGTTCGGCAAGCAGCATGTCGATGTACTTCTGGCCGAGCCGCAGGTTGAGATCCGGATCATAGAGCTTGGGCAGGCGGTGGCGGTGCAGGGACGAATCCTGCGCCACGAAGCTGGCCGTGCGCGGCATCAGTTGCATCAGGCCGCGCGCCCCGGCCCAGCTTTTAGCCTTGGGGTTGAACTTGCTTTCCTGGCGGATGACCGCATAGACCAGCGCCCGGTCGACCGTGAAGCCGCCCGACGGCAGCCACGCGGGCACGGGATAGGCGGCGCCATCGAACCCGCCGCCGTCCGGGAACAGGCGGTCGGACAGGCGCACGGCCAATCCGGCCATGCCGCCGGCATCGGCCAGTGCCAGGATGGCAAGCGCCTGGTTCTTGTCGGAAATGCGGGCCAGATTGCGCAGTTCGCGTTCCGCCCCCAGGTCCTGGCCAGCCTGCACCAGGGCCATGGCCCGGCGGCCGCGCGGGGCGTCGACGATGCGCCCGACGGCGTCGGCGACGACGGGCGGCGACGACCATTCATAGGCGACCTCTTGACCCAGGATGCGGGCGGCAAGCAGGCCGTAGAACGTGCGCGCGTGGCGGGCGGCGCCGTTAAGATAGTGCGTGACCTGTTCCGGCTTGCGGGTGACGAGAAGCCCCCGCGCGGCCCAGAAGTTGGCGGCCCCGTCCATCCATTCGTCGTCGAAGCCGATGTCGGCGGCGGCCCGGAAATGGGTCGTGGCCTTGGCGTAGTTGCCGGCCTGCCAGGCGATCAAACCCAGGGTCCAGTGGCCGTCGGGCAGATACTTGCCCGACCGCTGCAAGGCGCCGTCCAGCCATTGGGCGGCCCAGTCCGTGCGCCGGTCGAAGAAATAGCGTGTCCCCAACTGCACCTTGGCCTGATCCATCTCGGCGGTGGAGAACAGGTGCCGGGCGTCCGGCGACTGGATCAGGCGCTTGGCGATCAGGGTATGGCCGCGGCGCAGGGCCTTGGTGATCCTGTATTTCAGGGCCCGCGAGCGGCGCGCGTCGGCGCGGCTCAGCCGCTTGGTCGGCAGCACCTTGGCCGCCTTTTCCTCGTCGTCCTGTTCGGACTGTTCGGCCTCGGCGGCGGCCACGGCCTCTTCCTCGAGGAACGTGGGCTGGCGCGGCAAGACGTCGGGCTTGTCCGGCAGGCGCCAATTCTTCGGCCGGCGGCGCAGCGACAGCTGATAGATGCGCCCGGCCTGGGGATGGTCGGCGTATTCCGCCATCCAGGCCTTCAATTCCTTGTAGTTGGAGCGGTACTTGCGCGGATGCAGATAGCGCTGGGCCAGGACATGGCCCATCAGCAGCCTGTCCGACAGCTTGGCGATCAGGCGGTCGGCCTCTTTCCAGTCGCCGTCTTCCTGAACCTCGAAAATGCGCTGATAACGCTGCGTGTCGGCATCCGAAAGAACCCGGGGAACCGCCGCCTGGGGCGTCGCCGGAACAGGCGCCATGGTCGCGGCGTCACCGTCGTCGATGGAAGCGAGGCTTCCGGCGACGGCAGGCATCGAACAGACCATGAATTGGATGGCGAGAGCGGCCAGAACGGACGCGCCCACAGATTTAACCCCGGCCATGAAGCCCCTTAATTGTCCGCCCGCCTGTGGATGGCGGTTTCGCATTCGCTCCCCAATGAGCTGCGACGTTATAGCGTCCTGTCCCCGGCGCCTCAACCTTCCGGCGGCCTTACGCGGCCTCGTCGTCCCGCGTAACGTCCCCGCCGGCAGCCAAGTTCAGGCCTTGGCGCCGCCCCGTGACAATCGGCATTGTCCCACATTTTGTGGGGCCATGAAAGCATGACCGCATATCTTGAAATTATGGTTAACGTGAGTCTCCCGGCCCGCCTTGGCTCAACCCCCGGCAAGGCCAGTGATTTTTTTCTTCAGCATCAACAGATCGCGCCAGGCATCGCGCTTCATGGCCGGCGAGCGCAGCAGATAGGCCGGATGGTACAGCGCCATGGCCGGAACCGGCCCCATCATCCTGGGCGTGGCATAGTCGAACCACTTGCCGCGCAGCCGGGTGATGCCCTGGATCTGGGCCAGCAGCGTCTTGGCCGAGGGCCCGCCGACGCAGACCACCACGCGCGGACCGACGATCTCGATCAGGCGTTCGACGAAGGGCAGGCAGATCGCCGCTTCCGACGGCGTCGGCGTGCGGTTGCCGGGCGGCCGCCAGAACACGGTGTTGGAAATCAGCACGGCGGCCTCACCCTCACCGTGACGGTCGAGGCCGATGGACGCCAGCATGGCGTCCAGCAGCTTGCCCGACGGCCCCACGAAGGGCAGGCCCTGGCGGTCTTCCTCGGCCCCCGGCGCCTCGCCGACCAGCAGCACCCGAGCCTTGGGGTTGCCGTCGAAGAAACACAGGTTGGACGCCGTGGTCTTGAGCGCGCAGCCGTCGAAGCCTTCCAGGGCGGCGCGCAAGTCGTCCAGCGTCTCGGCCTTGGCCGCCTGGGCGACCGCGTCCTTGACCGCCGCCTGATCGGAAACCTGGGCCGGGGCCGCCGGCTTCGTGAGCGGCCCGCGCCCCTGGGGTGCCGCACCCCGCGCCGGCGACGGCGGCATCGGCCCGTCGCTCAACCCCGGCCGGGCGGCCGTTGGGGCCGAAGCCCTGGCGGCCAGCATCCGGGCCTGCTCGGCAAAGCGGTCCTGGGGCGCGTCGGCGATGGCTTCGTCGACGCCGGCCTCCAGATACCACTGCAACAGCGCTTTCAATGCGATCGGATCGGTTGCGGTCTGGGTCATGATTAAAGCCTACCACAAGCTTGCGGGCGCGTTATTCCCTTTGAATCCACAAGGCGAGTTGCAGGCAACGGCCAAGGAATGTCATAACGGGCATTCGCAGCTGCACATTGCGAGCAACATCAATAAGACGCGAGGACGACGAGGATGGAACGGGAATCCATGGAATTCGATGTGGTGATCGTGGGCGCGGGGCCGTCGGGCCTGGCCGCCGCCATCCGCATCTGTCAACTGGACCCGGAAGTTTCCGTCTGCGTCGTCGAGAAGGGTTCGGAAGTCGGCGCGCATATCCTGTCCGGCGCGGTGCTGGAGCCGCGGGCGCTGAACGAGCTGATCCCCGACTGGAAGGAAAAAGGCGCGCCCCTGAACACGCCGGCCGGCAAGGACAAGTTCCTGCTGCTGGGTCCTGCCGGGGCGCTGCGCCTGCCGACACCGCCGCAGATGAAGAACCACGGCAACTACATCGTCTCCCTCGGCCTTGTCTGCCGCTGGCTGGGCGAACAGGCGGAAGCCCTGGGCGCGGAGGTCTATCCCGGCTTCGCCGCCGCCGAGGTTCTGTACCACGACGACGGCACGGTGAAGGGCATCGCCACCGGCGACATGGGCCTGATGCGCGACGGTACCCCCGGCCCCAACCACCAGCCGGGCATGGAACTGCACGCCAAGTACACCCTGTTCGCCGAGGGCTGCCGCGGCCATCTGACCAAGACGCTGGAACAGAAATTCAACCTGCGCGCCCAGGGCCCGGAAGGCGCGCCCGCCGACCCGCAGACCTACGGCATCGGCCTCAAGGAGCTGTGGGAGGTCAAGCCGGAGAACCACCGGCCCGGCGAAATCCTGCACACCATCGGCTGGCCGCTGGATTCCAAGACCTACGGCGGCTCGTTCCTCTATCACCTGGAAAACAATCAGGTCGCGCTCGGCTTCGTCGTCGGCCTGGATTACCAAAACCCCTACCTCTCGCCCTATGACGAATTACAGCGCTACAAAACCCACCCGTCGATCGCGCCGATCCTGGAAGGCGGCAGGCGCATTTCCTATGGGGCCCGCGCACTCAACGAAGGCGGCTATCAATCCGTGCCGGGGCTGAGCTTTCCCGGCGGCTGCCTGATCGGCTGCACGGCGGGCTTCCTCAACACGCCCAAGATCAAGGGCAGCCACACCGCCATGAAGACCGGCATGCTGGCCGCCGAGGCCGTGGTCGCGGCCCTGAAATCCGGCGCCAGCCCGGCCGACGGCCTGCCCGCCTATACCCAGGCGGTCAAGGACAGCTGGGTGTGGAAGGAGCTCTACAAGGCGCGCAACATGCGCCCCAATTTCCATTGGGGCCTATGGGCGGGCCTGGTGCTGGGCGCCATCGACACCTTCCTGTTCTTCGGCCATGCGCCCTGGACCCTGAAGAACCGGGCCGACCATTCGGCGCTGAAGAAAGCGAAGGACTGCAAGCCCATCGACTATCCCAAGCCCGACGGCAAGCTGACCTTCGACAAGCTGTCCTCCGTGCAACTGGCCGGAACCTTCCACGAGGAAGAACAGCCCTGCCACCTGACGCTGAAGGACGACGCCGTGCCCATGGCCGTCAACTGGGCAGACTATGCGGGACCGGAAGCCCGGTTCTGCCCGGCGGGGGTCTATGAGTATGTCGAGGTCGACGGCAAGACGCAGTTCCAGATCAACGGCCAGAACTGCATCCACTGCAAAACCTGCGACATCAAGGACCCGACCCAGAACATCAACTGGGTCACGCCCCAGGGCGGCGAAGGGCCGAACTACCCGAATATGTAAGCCGCAAAACCCGGGCGGGCCGCCGGCCTGCAAAAGTTGTTTTGCGCCGAACAATCGACAAAACCCGCGGGCCCCGCGCAACCGCGTATCCGCGCGCGGCTGCGGTAAATATGCCCTTTGTGACACGGGTCACAGTCGCCGCCGTCGCGGCGGCGTACATAACTCCGTGCAACCAATGCCTCTTTCGAAAACCCCTTTTCGGAATTGAGCCAAAGTCGCGGATGGAACCGGCACATGCCAATTTTTGAATTCGAAATCCACAACAGCGACGTTCTGGATGCCCTGAGAGCCGGTGACCGCCATAAGGTGTTCAAGGACGAATGGGCAGACACCCATTTCATCGAGTTCTCGGGCAATAACGAGAACGAGGCCCGCAGCCGGGCGGAACGCCGTTATCCGGCGAGCCAGGGGTTCGTCATTTCCGGCGTCAAGGAAGTCTGAGCCGCCAACGCCCAAGCCGGGCAATTGCTCGGCGAGTTCCAAGGATGGAAGTCAAACCTGTCAGACGAACTGTAAGGCGGGGCAGGTGGCGCATTGCACTGACGGCGATCCCCCCAAATGCGTTTGCGCCGGCGGATAAACGGGTGGCCCCACGCGCCGGAAAAAATCAACGCGTCGCGCCGACTATCCCAACCGGTTGATCCCGTCGAACGCCGCCGTCTTGTAGCATTCGGCGAAGGTCGGGTAGTTGAACACCGTGTCGATCAGGTAGTCGAGCGTGCCGCCCAGCGACATTACGGCCTGGCCGATGTGGATCATCTCGCAGGCCCCGTCGCCGATGATGTGCACGCCCAGAAGTTTCCGCGACTGCGGATCGAACAACAGTTTCAGCAACCCGGCCTGGTCGCCGACGATCTGGCCGCGGGCGATTTCCTTGTAGGCGGCGCGGCCGACCTCGTAGGGGATTTCGGCCTCGGTCAGTTCCTGTTCGTTCTTCCCGACCACGGAAATTTCCGGGATCGTGTAGATGCCGTAGGGCAGCAGGTCGGGGAAGCTGCGCGCCTGCACGCCGAAGGCATGGCAGGCGGCGAGCCGGCCCTGTTCCATGGAGGTCGAGGCGAGGCTCGGGAAGCCGATGACGTCGCCGACCGCGTAGATATGCGGGACCTCGGTCTGATAGCTGGCGTTGACGGCGATGCGCCCCCGGTTGTCGGCCTTGACCCCGGCGGCGTCCAGGTTGAGGTTGTCCGTCGCGCCGGTGCGGCCGATGGAATAGAGCACGGTCTCGCAATTGATGTGCTTGCCGCTTTTCAGCGCGATATGAACCTTCTGGCCCTGGTCGCCGTCGACCAGATCGATGCCCGAGACCTCCTCGCCCATGCGCAGGGTCACCCGTTCCTGGCGCATCAGGTGGACCAGGGTGTCGATGATTTCCTCGTCCACGAAGGGCAGGATGCGCAGGCGCTTGTCGATCACCGTGACGCGGACGCCGAGGGTCGCGAAGATCGTCGCGTATTCGATGCCGATCACCCCGGCGCCGATCACGGTCAGGCTTTTCGGCAGGGTGTGCAGTTCGAGAATATCGTCCGAGGTGAAGATGTGTTTGCCGTCGAAGGCGATGTTGTCGTCGCGGGTCGTCGTCGTGCCGACGGCGATGGCGACATTGGCGGCCGTCACCTGCGACGGCGGGCCGCCGGCGCAGGGGGTCAGTTCGATGCGGTGGGGGTCGAGGAAGGACGCCGTCGCCTCGACGATCTTGATGCCGTTGCGCTGCATCTGGTGGCGGGTCACGTCGATGCCGATCTGGCGCACATGGTCGGCGCGGCCCAGAAGGTCGGCCATGGTGACTTCCTGCTTCACCTTGTAGGACGAGCCGTAGACGCTGCGTTCGTTGTATCCGGAAAAATGCATGGTCGCGGCGCGCAACGTCTTCGACGGGATCGTGCCGGTGTTGAGGCAGACCCCGCCGACCACGGTCTGGCGTTCGGCCAGCGCCACCCGCTTGCCGAGCTTGGCCGCCTGCACCGCCGCGCGCTGGCCCGCCGGGCCGGAGCCGATGACGAACAGGTCGTAGTCGTAGCCGCTCATGTATCCCCCAAGGCAGAAGTCCGAAGGACTTAGGTTAAGTGGCCGGAACCGCTTGAGTCCATTGGATTTCGCGACGTCATTTGAGCGCCGTCCACAAGAGCGCCAAGCCCGAGCAGAACAGCATGACGTCCATCACGTACTCGAAGGTCTTCAGGCTTAGGTGCGCCATCACCCGTTTGCCCAGATAAGCGCCGACCATCATCGATCCGCCGACGATCAGCCCCTGCACGATCATCGGCCCCGGCAGGGCCCCCGCCTGCTGGAACGTCGCGACCTTGGCGATCATCAGCGCGAGCGACGCCGCCGCCTCGGTCGAAATCAGCGCCCCCTTAGTCAGGCCGACCGCCAGGAACGCCGGAATGCTGAGCGGCCCCGTGGACAACACGATGCCGCTGAGATAGCCGATCAGCCCGCCGATGACCGCCATCTGCCAATAGCGGATGCGGATATCACGGGCCTGCATCCAGCGCCGCCCGGGAATCATTAACAGAAAGAAGGCGCCGAGCATCGTTTCGACCACATGGGGCGGCAGCACCAGCAGCGTGCGCGCCCCCAGCGCCGCCCCCGGCACGCCGAGCACGGCATAGGCCCAGAAGGCCCGCCAATCGACCTCGCGCCACCAGGCCACGGCCTTGCCGATGTTGCCCAGCACGGCGGCGATGGCCATGATCGGCACGGCCTGCTGCGGGCCGAACTGATAGACCAGAATCGGCATCAGCACGATGGAACCGCCGGTGCCGACGACACCGCTGAGCGTCCCCGCGGCGACGCCCGCCAGCAGCAGGAAGATATAGCCGGTCAATCGAGGGTCCCCCGCCGCGCCTTGAAGTCGGGCGCGATGGTAGCCGACGGGCGGCTGTCACAAAAATGCAAACAACGGGCGGCGTGCGATTTTCGCGAAATCGGCCCCGAAAGCCCCCCGAAAAAGGAAAGGGTCATCCCCCTTGCGGAGGATGACCCTGGAACCGTACTTCAACCCAGTTGAAGCTTGGATCTAGTCTGGATCCTTTCGGATCAAGCTTCCTGCAGGTTCACGGCCTTGGGGCCACGGGCTTCGTTCTGGACTTCGAAGCTCACCTTCTGGCCTTCGGCCAGACCGGACATGCCGGACTGTTCGACAGCGGTGATGTGGACGAAAACGTCCTTCGAGCCATCTTCCGGCGTGATGAAGCCGTAGCCCTTCTGCTGGTTGAAGAATTTAACCGTTCCAGTGGTCATGTACTTACAGTCCTGTACTAGTTGCCGGGCGGATGGCGCCACGACATGGTGAGATACCGGAACAGCAACCGCGCTTTCCGGGTGATCGACGCTTCCTGGGGTTGGTGGGGTTTTTGGATCCGAAGGGTCCGGTCACCGCCCGCCAAAACCGGCTGGGGCATAATCACGTCAAGATTCGTACTTTCGAACGCTCTTAAACACAAGCGAATTTTAACCGTTAACCGCGGCGGACAGCCATTTAACGGCCATTTCGGCAGCACTTCGCGCCGCACTTTCATCGGCGAAAACGCGTTCTCCGAAACCGGCGGCACCGGACCAGCCGCGGGGGTCTTCCGGGTCGCGGCGGTACTCCTCGAAGCCATGGGTGCCGTCGGCGCGGCGGAACAGATCGACGCAGCGCGTGCCGTCGCCGTTTTCCAGGGACGCGAGAACCAGGGGCCGGGTGGGTCGGGGCGCGGTCATGGACTTATTATGCGCGACTGCCCTTTTTTCGCCAAAGGATACAGCGACAAGGTATAAGGCCGCGAGATATGGCGGCCCGGACCGGCGTCGGTTAGACTGATTTCCGGTTACCGCCCGTCCCCATTGATCCCGAGGTTCGAGACCGCCCGTGACCCCATCCCGCCGCCTTCGCCGTTCCCTCGCCGCCGGAGTGATCTGCGCCGCCGTCCTGGCCGTCTCAACCGGCGCCGCGAACGCCAAGCCGGACGCCAAGCCGGACGCCAAGGAGGCCTTAAGCGCCAATACCTTCATCGGCAACTATCTCGCCGGCCGCCAGGCCCAGCGCGCGGGCGACCTGGCCGCCGCCGCCGAATTCTACGGCGCCGCCCTGATCCAGCGCCCGGCCACCCCCGGCCTGCTGCGCCAGACCTTCATCGTCAATCTGGTCGAAGGCCGCGTGGCGACCGCCGTCGCGCTGGCCCGCGACTATCTGAAGGAAGACCCGGACCAGACCATCGCCCAGTTGACCATCGCCATCGATCACATGAAGCAAAAACGCTTCAAGGACGCGCAAGCGCTGCTGAGCAAACTGCCGGACGAAGGGCTTTCCGTATTCACCAAGCCGCTTCTCATCGCCTGGTGCCTGTACGGCCAGGGCAAGGCCGAGGACGCGCTGGCCGCCCTGAAGCCGCTTGCGGACAAGAAGGGGATCGAGAACCTGGTGGAAATCCACGAGGCGCTGATCCTGCAGCTGACCGGCAAGACCGAGGACGCGGCCAAGCTGTTGACCGGCGTCATCGAACGGCAGTCGCCGCCGTCGTCCCGGGTCACCCATCTTCTGGGGGCCTTGCTGGAGCGCGCCGGCGACACCGATCGGGCCAAGGCGATCTATAACCTCTACCTCGGCGAACATCCCGTGTCGCGGCTCATGGACACGGCCATGACGCGCATGGAGACCGGCAAGAAACCGCCGCTCGCCATCAAGAACGCGCGCGATGGTGCTGCCGAGGCGCTGTACGACATCGGCTCGTCCCTGCGCCGGGAGAACGCGCATGAGACGGCCATCGCGCTGATTCAGCTGTCGCTTTACCTGAAATCCGATTTCCCCGTGGCGCGCTTCATCCTGGCCGACATCCTGCAGTCGGACGAACGCCTGGAACAGGCGGTGAAGGAATACGACGGCGTTGATGGGGCCTCGCCCTACGGCTGGAGCGCCCAGCTCCAGGCCGCCGCCCTTCTCGGCGACCTGGGCCGTTCCGACGCGGCCGTGAAGCGGCTGGACAAGCTGGCCAAGCTGCGCCCCGACCTGCCTGACCCGCACCTGCATCTGGGCGACGTCTACCGGCGCATGGAAAAGTATCCGCAGGCGGCCAAGGCCTATTCGGCGGCGATCGAACGCGTGAAGACCCCGCAGGCCCATCATTGGAGCCTGTATTACGCCCGCGGCATCGCGTTTGAGCGGGCCAAGCGGTGGAAGGATTCGGAAAAAGACCTGCTGAAGGCCCTCGACCTGCGCCCGGACCAGCCTTATGTGCTGAACTATCTGGGCTATACCTGGATCGACCAGGGCGAACAGCTCGACCGCGCCACGGACATGATCAAGAAGGCGGTGTCGCTGGCCCCCAACGACGGCTTCATCGCCGACAGCCTGGGGTGGGCCTATTACCGCCAGAACCAGTTCGACAAAGCCGTGGTCGAGTTGGAGCGCGCCGTCGAACTACGGCCCCAGGATCCGGTGATCAACGACCACCTGGGCGACGCCTACTGGAAGGTGGGGCGCAAGCTGGAAGCGCAATTCCAGTGGAAGCGCTCACTCTCCCTATCCCCGGAAAAGGACCTGATCCCCAAGATTCAGGCCAAGCTGGACAAAGGCCTGTAGGTGTCCGCCCCCATCGTTAGCGTCGCGGCGCCGGCCAAGCTGAACCTGTACCTGCATGTCACGGGCAAGCGGGACGATGGTTACCACCTGCTCGACAGCCTGATCGCCTTCGCCGACGTGGGCGACGAGATCAAGGCCCGGACCGCCGCCGACGGCTCGCTGACCCTAACCGTGCGCGGGCCCTTCGCCAAGGACCTGGCCGACGAAACCGACAATCTGGTGCTACGCGCGGCGCGGCGCCTGCGCGAGGTCGCCGGGATCGAGGCCGGCGCCCATCTGGTGCTGGAAAAGCGCCTGCCCGTGGCGTCCGGCATCGGTGGCGGATCGGCCGACGCGGCGGCGGCGCTGAAGGCGCTGTGCCGCCTGTGGGGCGTGGAGATGGCCGAAGCCGAGATGCGCGCCCTGGCGCTGGACCTGGGGGCCGACGTGCCCGTGTGCTGGGTCGGGCGGCCCGCCTTCATCGGCGGCATCGGCGACGACATCGAACCGGCCCCGACCTTGCCCGCAGCCCCCCTGGTTCTGGTCAACGCCAAGGTGCCCGTATCGACCCCCGCCGTGTTCAAGGCGCGGACGGGCGGTTTTCAGGCAGCCAATCGGTTTCGGGAAACGCCCATCGACGCGGCCCATCTAGCCTATCTTCTAAAAGCCCGCGGCAACGGTTTGACCGAAGCCGCCTGCGCCTTGTGCCCGGCCGTCGCCAAGGTGCTGACCGCCCTCGACGCGACGGAGGGGCCGCTTCTGGCCCGCATGTCGGGGTCGGGCGGGACCTGCTTCGCGCTGTACGAGACCGGCGACGCGGCCCTTGCCGCCGCCGCCAGGCTCTATGACGCGGAACCGGACTGGTGGGTCGCCGTGGGCCGCCTGGTGCCGCCCGCCGACGGGCTGAACTGAGCCGCCGTCAATCGTCGTCGTACCAGCCCTGTTCGGCGCCGCGATGACAGGCCGGGCAATTGGACCTGGTGACGACCCTGGGGTCCTTCCACACGCTGTCGGGTATCTTGCGGTGCTTGCGTTCGAAATCCGGGTTCTGCGTGATGCGCTGCGGCGTTCCCCCCGGGGCCACCATGCGCATGTACTTGCCTGCACGCCCTGTCGTGACGACGTCGCCGGCGTTGGCGGTCAGATAGGTGCGGATGGCGCGGACCTTGTCGGCGGGCAGGGTCGCGTCCTCGCCGAAATGGTCGGCCAATTCGTTCATCATGCGGCCCCACGACCGCGCCGGCAGGAAGGCGGGCTGGAACGCCATGTGGCAGGCGCCGCATTCCTTGCGCACCATCGGGTCCTTGACCGGCGGGACCCAATCGTCGCCGGCGATGGCCGGCGTGGCGGCAAGCAGCGCCGCGGCAAGAATGATCACGCGCCGCATGGTCATTGCTCCCTCATGAAGGTCAGGTAGTCGCCCTTTTCAAGCGGCGTGCACGCACGGCCGAGCACGCTCTTGCAGTCGCGCTTGAACTGTTTTTCCACCTCATCCCTGTCGGTGAAGCGCGCCGGGTTGACCGACACCGCGACGGGATCGATGGGGCGGCCGGTCTTGGCGTTCCTTCCCGGCGCCCTGGGGTTTTCGGTGTGGCAGGCGGTGCAGGACGGCGTGCGTTCGTCGCCCCCGGCCCATCGGGTCCGGAACAACGCCTCCCCCCGCTGCGCGGAAAATCCCGCGAACCCAGGGACCGCCTTTTTCGCCTGAACCGCATAATCGGCAATGATGGCGTCGCGGCGCGCGTCGGCGGCCATGACGGCGGTGGGCGCCGCTGCCGCCAGGACGGCGGTGAGGAAAAGAACGCGGTTCATCGGGAATTCTCCTTCGAGGTCATGGGTGCCAGGATTGCGGACAGCCACGCGGTGATCCGCCCCCACAGGCGCTTTCCGCCGTACATGAAGGTGACGAAGGCGACATGGCCGACGATCACCCAAAGCGAGACCTCGGAGATCGCCTCGTGGGGGTCTTCAAGCCATGTCATCCCATCCGCCAGGGCGCCAGAGGCCGCGGCCAGGCCGACGACGGCCAGCAGCAAGGCCGCGAACCAGGCAAACAACGGATTCCGCCCCTTGCCGCCGGCAAGCCAGGCCCGCGCCGTCCGCAGGCTTGGCCGCGGCAGGCGCAGCGGTCCCCCGGCCGGAGCAATCAGCCCGGCCAGCAGACGCGCGGCGATGGCCGCCACAACGGCATAACCGGCGAACAGATGCATGGCATAAGTGTCCTCGTCCGCCGTCACATAGGCGACGAGGTATGCCCCGCCGATCCAAGCGTGCCAGACCTTCAACAGCATGTATTGGAACTTGGGGGACATACGCGCTCTCCGCCTAATCGTTGTCGTGGCCGCGCTTATGATCCGAATGGGCGTGATCGCGGCGCTCGTGATCGCGCCGGGATTCGTGCTCATGGTCGTCGTCATCGCGTTCGCGGAACCGGAATCCGGTCGGGCGCATGTACCCATCGTCCGCCGCCTTGTCGGGCGACGCGGCGCGCGAGATCTGAGACGGCGCCGGTGACGCATCTCCGTCGTTGCGTGTCTGGGCATAAACGGCGGCGGCGGCGCCGATCATGGTCGCGGCCACCAGCCCGTGGATGATCATCTTGCCGAGCATCTATTTTCTCCTTTGGTCTGTCGATGCCGGACACCATAGCGACCCCAACCTGAACGGGGTCTGAGCAACCCGTTCAGGTTGGGTTCATGTTCATGGGCCTAGGATCGGGGGATGAAACATGCCGCCTGTATTCTGGCCCTGCTCCTGTCCTGTGCGCCGGCTGCCGCGGACGAGGACCACGACCGCGCGCGCCGGGCGCTCGAGGAGGGCCGCATCCTGCCGCTGACGGATATACTGTCGCGCGCCGAAGCGGCTTATCCCGGACACCTGATCGAAGCGGAGCTTGAAGAGAAAGACGGCGTCCTCGTCTACGAGATTAAGATTTTGACCTTCGGCGGGCGGGTGATGAAACTGTACTACGACGCCGGAACCGGCGCGTTGCTGAAGGCCAAGGGGCGGGAGAAATCACGGTGAGAGTGCTGGTGGTCGAGGACGAACCGGCATTGGCGTTCCGGCTTCAGCAAGTGCTTGAGGCCGCCGGTTTCGCCGTCGACGTCGCCTACGACGGCGAGGACGGGTGGCATCTGGGGGATACGGAGACCTACGACGCGATCGTGCTCGATCTCGGGCTGCCGAAAATCGACGGTGTCACCGTACTGCAACGCTGGCGCGAAGCCGGGCGCACGGCCCCCGTCCTGATCCTGACGGCGCGAAGCCGCTGGTCCGACAAGATGGCCGGGTTCAACGCCGGCGCGGACGACTACCTGACCAAGCCCTTCGAAATGGACGAAGTGATCTATCGTCTGCGCGCCCTGATCCGCCGGGCGGCGGGCCATGCGCAGCCGGAACTGGTCTGCGGTCCGTTGCGGCTCGACAGCAACAGCGGGCGCGTGACCATCGACGGCGTGCCGGTCCAACTGACCGCCCAGGAATTCCGCATCCTTGCCTATTTCCTGCATCACCCCGGCCGGATCATCAGCCGCACGGAGCTGATGGAACACGTCTACGACCGACTGTTCGAATCCGACTCCAATTCCCTCGAAGTCCTGCTTGGGCGGGTGCGCAGAAAGGTCGGGGCCGAACGGATCCGGACCGTCCGCGGCCAGGGATACGTGCTTGCCGAGCCGCCGGAGGCCGGATGACGGGCGCCCCTACCCAGCGCCCGGCCTTGTCGCTTTCCGTTCGCCTGATCGCCGGCGCCATGGTGTGGCTGGTCCTCATGCTGGCGGTCGGCGGCGGCGTCCTTGCCGTCGCGTTCCGCGATACGGTCGAACGGGAATACGGCCATCGCCTGGACGCCATGCTGCGCGGCCTGATCGCCGCCATGGAGACCGCCCCCGACGGCACCGTCAAACTGGCCCGCCCGCTCGGTGATCCGCGCTTCGGGCAGGTCTATTCCGGTTGGTACTGGCAGATCACCCCGCCGACCGGCCGGACCCTGCGGTCGCGGTCCCTGTGGGACGGCGTCATCGAGACGGTGGCGGGCGGCCCCGCGCTTCACCTTCGGCGGGCGAAGGGGCCCAATGGCGAGGACCTGCTGATCGCCGAACGCGATCTCCGGCTGCCGGGGACCGACGGAGTTACCCACGTGTTGATCGCGGGCGGCCTGAACGAGATCAGAGAGGGCGTTCGCCGGTTCGACCTGATGCTGATCGCGGCGCTCGGGCTGCTCGGCGCGGGGCTGGCGGTCGCCATTCTGATTCAGGTCCGCTTCGGCCTGCGCCCGCTGCGGGCCATGACTGCCGATCTGGACGCCGTGCGCAACGGCGAACGGGCGCGGTTGGCGGAACGCTATCCGCAGGAGGTCGCCCCCCTTGCCAAGGCGATGAACAGCGTTCTCGACAAGGACGCGGAACTGATCGAACGGGCGCGCACCCATGTGGGGAATCTGGCCCATGCGTTGAAGACGCCCCTCACCGTCCTGTCCGCCGAGGTCGAAAGCGGGCAGGACAAGACGGTGATGCTCGATCAGGTGCGGACCATGCGCCGCCTGATCGAACACCATTTGGGCCGCGCCTCGGCGGTGGCCGGGGCCGAGCGGGTATTGGGACTGGGCGTCCCGGTGCGGGAAACGGCCGAGCGGATTGCCGCCGTTCTCGGGCGCGTGTTCGCCGAACGCGCCTTGAGCATCGACATCGACGTCCCAACCGATACGGTCTTCCGGGGGCATCGCGAGGACCTCGAGGAAATTCTCGGTAACCTGATGGAAAACGCCTGCAAGTGGGCGGCCCGGCGGGTCAGGGTGAGCGCCCGCCAGTCGGCAAGCGGCTTCGAGCTTACGGTCTCCGACGACGGGCCGGGAATGGCTCCGCAACAGGCCGCCGAGGCATCGCGCCGCGGCCGTCGCCTCGATACCAGGTCACCGGGCTGGGGCCTGGGGCTGTCGATTGTGTCCGATCTCGTCGAGGTCAACGGGGGCGACATCGCCTTTTCCCGCGCCGACATCGGCGGCCTGGCCGTTCACGTCCGGCTGCCCAACAGGACCTGACGGCACGCAATCGGCCCGGCCTGGATGACCGGGACCGGCATTCCGCGAGCACCATCCCTTGCCCGCGAGGCGGAGATGGTCTAAGAAGTCGGCCCGCCCAGCCTGGGCGACCGCGCAAGGATTGGGGCGTGGTGAAGCGGCTTAACACACCGGTTTTTGGTACCGGCATTCCCAGGTTCGAATCCTGGCGCCCCAGCCACTTTTCAATATGAATTCAATATCTTAGCTGTCGGAAACAGTTAACTTTGGCCAATCACAGCTAAAGTTGGCCCAATCGCAATTTATTTTGGCCAGTTAATTTGCACTTTATAAGGCGCAAAGAACGAAACTGGCTGACGTACTCGGGTGCCACGATCTCGATCTATCTCCGCTTGTCGGTATTTGGTCTGTTGACGCCCCCGGCCCGAACAGCCTCCCCGAAAGGGTTGGACGCTTCGCCATCCCCCTTGTCGAGCACATGGCACGGATAAACCAACCGCCTTGCCGCGGCCAACGCGCCGTCGACAGCAGATGCCCTATTCAAGCAATGTCGCAGAGAGTCCGCACCTGATCGTCCAAGCGGTGGCGTCATTCTTCTATCTATCGACAGATCGGTCGGACCATCGCGATGCTACATATGTTTTATTTTTTTACATATGTTATAGTGCCGAGAAATAACCTCGGGAGGCAGACATGACATCACGCAACGCCCTGCAGGGAATCACCGTGCTCGACATGAGCCGAGTCCTTGCCGGCCCCTCATCGACCCAACTGCTCGGCGATCTCGGCGCCGAGGTCATCAAGGTGGAACGGCGCGGTGTCGGCGACGAGACCCGCACCTGGGGCCCGCCCTATATGAAGGACACCGACGGCAACGACAGCAGCGAAAGCGCCTACTACCTGTCGGCCAACCGCAACAAGCGGTCCGTCACCGTCGACATCGCCAAGCCGGAAGGCGTCGCCCTGGTCCGCCGCATGCTGGCCAAATCGGACGTGCTGATCGAAAACCTGAAGGTCGGCGGCATGGCGAAATACGGCCTGGGGTATAACGATCTGAAGGATGATTTCCCCGGTCTCGTCTATTGTTCGATCACCGGCTACGGACAGACCGGCCCCTACGCGCCGCGCCCCGGATACGACATGATGGCGCAGGGATTGGGGGGGCTGATCAGCATGACCGGCGAGCCCGACCGCCTGCCGGTCAAGGTGCCGATCGCCGTCAACGACGTGATGACCGGCATGTACGCGGCGGTCGCCATCCTGGCGGCGCTGCGCCACCGGGACGCCACCGGCGAGGGCCAGCACATCGACCTGGGATTGCTCGATGTCCAGGTCGGCTGGCTCTACAATCAAGGCATGAACTATCTGATCGGCGGCACGATCCCGGAACGCCTGGGCACCGCCCACCCCAACACGGTGCCCTACCAGGCGTTCGAGACGAAGGACGGTTTCGTCATCATGGGCGCCAACAATGACGATCAGTTCCGCCGCTTTTGTGAAATGGCCGGCGAGCCCGAACTCGCCACTGACCCGCGCTTCGCAACCAACCCAGACCGGCTCAAGAACCGCGACGTCCTTATCGCCAAGGTGCAGGAGATCCTGCGCCGCCGGACCAGCGCCGAATGGATTCACGATCTCAGCGAGGCCAGCCTGCCCGTCTGCCCGATCAACGACCTGGAGCAGGTGTTCGCCGACCCCCATGTGCAGGCCCGCGGCATGAAGATTTCCATGCCCCATGGCGCCGCCGGCGGCCAGCCGGTAGACATGATCGGAAATCCCATCAAGATGTCGGGAACGCCGGTATCCTACCGCCGCCCGCCGCCGACCCTGGGCGAGCACACCGACGAAGTCCTGAACGACGTGTTCGGCCTATCGCAGGACGAGGTTGCCCGTCTGCGCGCCGACGAAATCATCTAGGAGGAACATTCCATGAGCGTGACAGTCACCTTTGTCGGATCGGGCGATGCCTTCGGCGCCGGCGGCCGGTTCCAGACCTGTTATATGGTCGATGCGCCGGGCTTTCGCTACGTCATCGACTTCGGCGCCACCAGCATGACCGCCTTGAACCAGCTCGGCATCGACCACACCACCATCGACGCCGTGGTCCTGACCCATATCCACGGCGACCATTGCGGCGGCCTACCATTTTTCCTGATGGATTCCATGCTCGGCGCCAAGCGGACGAAGCCCCTGGTGATCGCCGGGCCGCGCGATACCCAGGCCCGCATCGCCGATATCTGCGAGGCCCTGATGCCGGGCATGCACGCCATGTCACCAAAGTTTCAACTTAGCTATGTAGAAATGCCGGTCATGCAGGAGTCGAAGATCGGCCCGTTGACGGTTGCCCCCTATCCGGCGGCGCATACGGGGGAGACCAACCCCACCAGCCTGCGCACGGAGATTGCCGGAAAAGTCGTGTCTTATACGGGCGACAGCGCCTGGACCAAGCACATGCCGGAAGTGGCTCGGGACGCGGACCTGTTCATCTGCGAATGCTATTTCTATGGCAAGCCCATCAAGTTCCACATGAACTATCCGGACATCGTCGAACACAAAGAGGATTTAACGCCCAAACGCATGATCCTGACCCATTTCAGCCGCGAGATGATGCCGCACAAGGACGAGGTGCCCGAGGAGACCGCTTATGACGGTTTGGTCGTGAACCTTTAGGAGAAGACACAAGAAATGACCGTACGTATCGCAATCAACGGTTTCGGCCGCATGGGCCGCCTGGCGCTCCGCGCGGCCTGGGGATTCGATCCGGCCCAGCCGGCCAGCCTGGAAGGCCCGGGCGGCGCCTGGGGCAAGGGCGATCTCGACATCGTCCACATCAACGAACCTGGCGGCACGGCGGAGATCGCGGCACACCTGATGGCGTTCGACAGCATTCATGGCCGCTGGCCGGTCGCGGCGCGGGCGGACGGGGCGGATGCGGTCGTCCTCGGCAAGCGGCGGATCGGATATTCCGGCGCATCGAAACCGGCCGAGGTCGACTGGGCCGCCCTGGGCATTGATCTGGTTCTGGAATGCTCCGGCAAGTTCAAGACCCGCGATGCCGTGAAGCCTTATTACGCCGCCGGGGTCAGGAAGGTCGTGGTCTCGGCGCCGGTCAAGGGCGATGCGCTGAACATCGTCATGGGCGTTAACGACGATCTGTACGATCCCAAGGTCCATGACCTGGTGACCGCCGCGTCCTGCACCACCAACTGCCTGGCGCCGGTGGTCAAGGTCATCCACGAAGGCATCGGCATCGACCACGGCATGATCACCACCATCCACGACGTCACCAACACGCAGACGGTGATCGACAAGCCCATGAAGGACATGCGCCGCGCCCGCTCGGCGCTCGCCAATCTGATCCCGACCTCGACCGGATCGGCCACGGCGATCACCATGATCTTCCCGGAACTGAAAGGGAAACTGGACGGCATCGCCGTGCGGGTGCCGCTGCTCAACGCCTCCATCACCGACTGTGTGTTCGAGGTGTCGCGCAAGACGACGGTGGAAGAGGTCAACAACCTGTTGCGCCAGGCGGCCGGTGGGCCGCTCACGGGCATTCTCGATGTCGAGGACCGACCGCTGGTGTCCAGCGACTTCAAGAGCGACACCCATTCGTCGATCATCGACGCGCCGTCGACCATGGTCACCGACGGCACCCAGGTGAAGATCATCGCCTGGTACGACAACGAAATGGGCTATGCCCACCGCCTGTATGAGCTGACGGAAAAGATTGCGCGGTCAATCGACTGACACGCACCACCTTGGAGCATTAAGCGATGTTGGACGTCCGAAAATACGCCGTCGTCACCGCCGCCTATTGGGGCTTCATGCTCACGGACGGCGCCTTGCGCATGCTCGTGCTGCTGCACTTCCACCGGCTGGGCTACACCCCGTTCGAACTGGCTGTGCTGTTCCTCGCATATGAGCTGATGGGCATCGTGACGAACGCCGGCGGCGGCTGGGTGGCGTCGCGGTTCGGGCTGAAACTGACCTTGACCGGCGGCCTGTTCCTTCAGGTCGTTGCCCTGCTCGCCCTCTCCGCGCTCGACCCCACTTGGCCGAAGGAACTGTCCGTGCTGTTCGTTCTCGTGGTTCAGGGCCTGTCCGGCGTCGCCAAAGACCTGACCAAGATGAGCTCGAAAAGCGCGCTCAAGTTCGTCGTACCGGAGAACGCCGCCGGTGGACTTTATCGTTGGGTGGCCTTGCTGACGGGATCCAAGAACGCCATCAAGGGGCTGGGATTTTTCGTCGGCGCCCTGCTGCTGTCCGTCGCCGGGTTCCAGGGCGGCCTGTGGCTGATGGCCGGGTTCCTTGCGGTCATCCTGGCCGGTTCCGCCCTGGCGGTCGAAAAGGGCATGGGCAAGGCCAAGAAGAAGGCCAAATTCATCGAGATTTTCTCCAAATCCCGCGAGATCAACCTGCTGTCGGCGGCGCGGGTGTTCCTGTTCGGCGCCCGCGACGTGTGGTTCGTCGTCGGGGTGCCCGTGTTCCTGTACGACCAACTGGGCTGGACCTTCAATCAGGTCGGCGCCTTCATGGCCGCCTGGGTGATCGGCTACGGCTTCGTCCAGGCTGTGGCGCCGAAGCTGACGTCGCGGTCGCTCGACGGGTTGAGTACCGAGGTCCGCGCCGCACGGGTCTGGCTGGTCATGCTCGCCATGTCCGTCGTTGTGATTATTGCCGCACTGCGCATCGGCGTTGATCCAGCAATCGCCTTGATCGCCGGGCTGGCCGTGTTCGGAATCGTGTTCGCCGTGAATTCCGCCGTGCACTCCTATCTGATCCTGGCCCTCTCGGAGAACGAGGGCGTCACCATGAATGTGGGATTTTACTACGGCGCGAACGCCACCGGGCGCCTGTTGGGGACCTTGTTGTCCGGCATCTCCTATCAATGGGCCGGGATCGACGGATGCCTGATGGTCGCGTTTGCGTTCCTCGCGGCGGCCACCGTCTTCACGTTCTTCCTCAGCGACAAACGGGCCACGCACGCCGCATAGGAACCGGACGGTGGCGGGTTCGGCCCAATCCCTAGAGCCTATCATCTTGATACGGAAGCGGCTGAGATCGGTTGTCCGGGTTTCCGGATAGGAGAGGACGTGACGGCGATGCGGGGCATCGGCGAGCGGCCTCGACGACGCCGGAACCCCGGACAACCGACCGCAGGCGGCGGATGACGCGCTCTGGCGGCGTCAGGCGGCGCTTGCGATGACCCCGCATCGCTGCGCGCCGCCTTCCTGGCCAGAGCACGTCATTCGCCGTCTCAGTGGTTCCGTATCAAGATGATAGGCTCTAGCCGCGTAGCAGAACCGCCGCGCACTTCTCGTCCGTGATCAGCGTATTGGCCAGACCGGCGGCCAGGGCGGCGCGCACGATCTCGGCCTTGAACGTGCCCCCGGCCGCAAGGATGACATTGGGGATACGGCGCAGCGTCTCGAACGGTACCGACAGGGTGCGGGCATTGATCTCGTGATCGACCATCCGTCCGGCCGCGTCGATGAAATAGTCGCAGATATTGCCGACCGACCCCGCACCCTTCAGGTCCGCGATCTGATCGTGGGTCAGCACGCCGTATTCCACCATCTTCGTCTTGGCCGACAGATCGACCGCCGAAATCAGCGCCGCCTGGCACCGCCCGGCAATGTCGTAGATCCGGCGGACCGGCTCGCTCTCGGCAAAGGTGGCCCGGGCGGCGGCCGTTTCCGCGATCATCGGCGCGGTCATGTAATAGCAGCCGGCGCCCAGCACGCGGGCGAACGCGGCGGCGTTGTCGTAAGGGTTGATGGCGCCGCTTTGCGACAGGCCGCCGGACAGGGAGACGACGGCGTTCGCCGCCCCGTCGCGCGGGATCAGGCTGAATCCGGCGGCATGGATCGTCGCGCCCCAGCCGAGCCCAAGGAAGGCGTCGGGCGCCAGCACACCGGAAAGATATTGCCCCGCGGCCAGGCCGACCACCCGGCGCACGTCGTCCTCGTCGGCGGGCGCCGGCACGATCACGGCATCCTGCAACCCGAACGTTTCGCGCAGCGCATTCTCGGCTTCCAGGCAGGGCGCCAGCGGCAGGTCCAGAGTGACTCGGACAACCCCTTCGCGGCGGGCATCGTTGATGACGCGGTTCACCGTCGCGCGGTTGAGCCCGACGCGGTCGGCCACCTCTTGCTGGGTTTGTCCCTCGCGGAAGTGATACCAGCAGATGCGCGCCGCAAGCGCCGGATCGATGGCGGCGGGCCGGGCACCCGAAACGCCGTTCTTTTTCTGTTTTGCCATGGCCTATCCTAACCTCCTGTAGGGCGCCATGCGAGCCAGGATGGACGATGATGGGCATTGCAGGCAGTAGCCGGGAGGGCTTGATATATTGATGGACAATATATTACCCATCGTAATATTTTTTGTTCATTCACTGTCCCGGTAGAGCCATGCCCCGATTAGCCCCCGTCCCGCCGCCAGAGATCGACTACACCGATCCCGTCTATTGGAACGGGCTGATCAAGATGAGCCTGTCGAAGTTCTTTATCCTCTGTGTCCTCAATCGGCGCCCCATGCACGGCTATGAAATCTCCAAGGCCGTGGAGGATACGACACAGGGCTGCTGCTCGCCGACACCGGGCGCCCTCTATCCGGTTCTGAAGGAGTTCGAGAAGGGCGGCTACGTCACCGTCCGCGAAGAGGTCGTGAGCGGACGGAAGCGGAAGATCTACACGATCACCGACAAGGGACAGACGGCATTCCAGGTCGCGGTAAAGGCCTGGGCCGAGGTCGGCGCCTGCGTTTCCACCAACAGCGAAGGGATCTGCCGGACCGAGGACTGCGGCTGATATTTTTTTGACCTTTTTATATTACCCATCAATGCATTGAGCATCAAACAAGGACCCTATCATGCCCGCTTCTTCACCTCGATCGGACCTGCCCATCGCGATCATCGGCGCCGGTCCGGTCGGCCTCGCCGCCGCCGCGCATCTGCACGAATACGGCCTGCCCTTCGTCATTCTGGAAGCCGGCGCCGAACCGGGTGCCGCCATGCGCCAATGGGGCCATGTGCGCCTGTTCTCGCCGTGGCGATACAACATCGACAAGGCGGCCCGCGGCCTGCTGGAAGGCGCGGGATGGCAAGCGCCCGATCCCGACGCCCTGCCCACGGGCGGCGAGATCGTCGATCGCTACCTGACGCCGCTCGCGGCCCACATGGCGATCCGCCCCCACCTGCGCCTCAATGCCAAGGTCATCGCCCTCGACCGCAAGGGCATGGACAAAGTCCGGTCCGAAGGTCGCGCGGAGCGGCCGTTTGAAATTCACCTTGCCGACGGCTCTTCGGTTGACGCCGCGGCGGTGATCGATGCCTCCGGTACCTGGACCGCGCCGAACCCCATGGGGGCCGGTGGTCTGCCGGTGCCCGGCGAAGCCGACTGCACCGACCGCATCGCCTACGGCATCCCCGACGTACTGGGCCGCAATCGCGCCGATTACGCCGGCAAGCGAACCCTGGTGGTCGGCAGCGGCCATTCGGCCTTCAACGTGCTGCTCGACCTGTTGGACCTGAAAGATGCCGCGCCCGAGACGGAAATCGTCTGGGCCGTGCGTCGCGATACCGGCAACACGCTGTTCGGCGGCGGCGCCGCCGACGCCCTTCCGGCGCGCGGCGACCTGGGTGTTCGAACACGCGCGGCCGTGGACTCGGGCCGCCTGACCCTGCTCCGTCCCTTCTCCGTGCGCGCTGTCTCGCGCAACGGCGACGGTCTTGACGTCGACGGCGCCTTGGACGGGGCCGATGAGCGACGGCAAGTCGACCGCATCGTCGTCGCCACCGGCTTCCGCCCTCAACTCGACATGCTGCGCGAGGTGCGTCTGGGCCTCGATCCCTGGCTGGAGGCCGTCAACGACCTGGCGCCGCTGATCGACCCCAACCTGCACAGCTGCGGCACCGTGCGACCCCACGGCGTGCGCGAGTTGAGCCATCCGGAACCCGATTTCTTCATCGTCGGGATGAAATCCTACGGCCGCGCGCCGACATTCTTGATGACCACGGGCTATGAGCAGGTCCGCTCCATCGCCGCCTGGCTGGCGGGCGATGTGGCGGCGGCGCACCGGGTCGAACTGGACCTGCCGGAAACGGGCGTGTGCAGCCTGCTGGACGCGGCGGAGGAATCCGCCTGCTGCGGTGGGCCGGCGCCCGAAGACGTCGATGCCTGCTGCGTCCGCGACATGGATGCCAAGACCGCTGGCAAGAAGGGCTGTGGGTGCGGCCCCGGCACGGCCGCCGGCGCCTAAGGGCTACTCATGGCGACCCAACGCAGAGCCGTCGTCATCGCCGTCGGTGCAGGGCAAACCCTGGGCTGGGGGTCGACCTATTACCTGCCCGCAATCCTGGCCGAACCCATGGCGGCCGAGATCGGCGTCACGACCGGGCTGGTCTATGGCGCCTTTTCCGCGGCCCTGATCCTGTCGGCGCTGCTCGGCCCGACCGTCGGGCGCCGGATCGACAGGCTGGGAGGGCGCGACCTTCTGTGGTCTGCGAACGTCGTATTCGCCGTCGGACTGGGGATGCTCGGCCTGGCCGAAGGTGCCCACGGCCTGTTCGCCGCCTGGCTCGTCATCGGCGTCGGCATGTCCATGGGCCTTTATGACGCGGCCTTCGCCACCCTGGCCGGCCTCTACGGCCGCGACGCCCGGGGCGCCATCACCGGCATCACGCTGATGGCCGGATTCGCCAGCACCATCTGCTGGCCGATCACCGCCTTCATGGAGGCCGAGATCGGCTGGCGGGCCGCCTGTTTCGCCTGGGCCGCCGCCCATCTTGTTATCGGCCTGCCGCTTAACCGACTGTTCGTGCCGAAAGAAAACGGCGTGCCGACCAGCGACGAGGCCGCCGGGCACACCCATCAATCCGCGAATTCGGGAGAGTCCCCCAGATTCGCCGCCGCAATCCTGGCACTGGTCTTCGCGATCACATGGTTCACCAGTACCGCGATGGCGGCCCATCTTCCCCGAATACTCCAAGAGGCCGGGACCTCTCCTGCCGTTGCAATCGCGGCGGCGGCCCTGGTCGGCCCGGCCCAGGTTGTGGGCCGGCTGCTGGAGTTCGGATTCTTAAAACATTTTCACCCCTTGCTGTCCGCACGGCTGGCGGCACTAACCCACCCCTTGGGTGCCGCCGTAATACTAGTCGCCGGAGCACCGGCCGCATCTGCATTCTCCCTGTTGCACGGTGCCGGAAACGGCATCCTCACCATCACCAACGGGACGCTCCCCCTCGCCATCTTCGGGGCGGTGGGATACGGACGGCGCCAGGGATTGTTGATGGCACCGGCCCGTTTCGTCCAAGCCGGGGCCCCTTTCCTGTTTGCCCTCGCGATCGACCATATGGGCGCCGCCGTACTGATGCTTTCGGGCGTGCTGGGGCTCGTCTCTTTCATCTCTCTGATGGCATTACGGCCTCCCACTCATGGGGTTCAGAGGGCAAATTCTTAAAAAGATAAAGGTCGAAAACTTTCGGAAATTTCCGATCCTTCATATCTGGGAACGGTTCCTACGACGGTCGGAAGCCCGGCGGCAGGTTCAACCACGCCACGGCGCCTTCGATGTCTTCAAACACCTTGCGGTCCATGGGCCCCTTGCCGTCGCGGGCATAGATCGCGTCGCATACCCGCGCGGTGATCGCGAAACGGTCGGCGGCGACGGTGTTGCTTCGCCGGTAAACGTAGGCCGCGGTCGCCGGATGGTCGAACATCTTGGCGATCTGGTAGCCCAACACATCGACGAAAGCACCTTGGGTGGAATCAAGCCCGGGGGCGGCTGTCAGATCGTCGTCGCAGACGTAAAGCCGGCGCATGCCGGGGCTAAAGTCCGGTGCGGCGGCCAAATCGCGCAACGCATCCACCGTCTCGAGCAAGCTTGACTGCCCGAAGAGGGAAAAGCTGACAAGATTTTCGGCCTTATGGATGTTCCACGAAATGCCCATGACGGCCCGCGTTCATAAGGGTCAGTAAGTTCCTTGCACCTAGCCCCTCGAAACGAGTCCCCGTTCGCGGGCGACAACGGCCGCTTGCGAACGGTTCTGCACGCCGATTTTTTTGAAGATGCTGCGTGCGTGCAGTTTCACCGTGACTTCGTGGATTTCCAAGTCACGGGCGATCTGCTTATTCGGCTTTCCGTCGGCGATGCCCTCAAGCACCTCCATCTCGCGGGGCGTCAGGCCTTCCGCATTGATCTTACGGTCCGCCGCCTCGGCGGCCAGCGCCTGCATGGTTTCCACGGGCACGTAAGTGCCGCCCTCGGCGATCACGCGAAGGGCCCCCGCATAGGCGGACCCGGTCAAGGTTTTCGGGAGATAGCCATGGGCGCCGAGATCCAGAACGGTCTTCACATCCCGTGTCTTGGCGACGCCGGAGGTCACGGCAATGGCCAAATCTGGATAGGCGGAGCGAAGCCGCTTGACCCCTTCCGTGCCGTCCATCCCGGGCATGGAGAAGTCCAGGACCACAAGGTCGTACTTCCCCTTGCTCGAAAGCTTGGCCGTCACTTCGTCGAGATTGGATGCCGCCTGAATTTCAACATCGGGGAAGGCGCGGTTAAGATGCTCACGCACTGCGTCGAGAAACATCGGATGGTCATCGGCGAACAGCAATCGCATTCTGCCTGCCTCTTTTGTCTTGCGGCCGCGTTGCTCCGCAACCGGATGATTCCCACCCCATACTTAAGTATGCCTGAAACACATACCTAGGTCGATACCGAACAAACAATCGGAATCAGGCCGCTGAAGCGCCACGTTCCGGCCCCGGCTGGCCGGCGGGGTGAAAACAAAATCCCGACCGGCGCCGCGGCGCCGGTCGGGTATCCGGGAGGAGGGAGGAGGGAGGAGGAAAGAGTTTGTCTTGGCCGCCTCCTAGGCGGCACGCACATCATGCAGGAAGGTCTGCACGATCTGCTGCAGGGACGACGACTTCTGCGCCAGTTCGTCGGACGCGTGCAGAACCTCGGAGGCCGAGCCGTCGGTGTCGTTGGCGGCGACCTGTACGCTTGAGATCGAACTTGAGACCTCTTGCGTCGCGGCCGCGGCCTGTTCGCAGTTGCGGCTGATCTCCTGGGTCGCGGCGGCCTGTTCCTCGACCGCGGCGGCCACGGCCGCCGTCATCTCGTTGACCTCGGAGATGGTCGCCTTGATCAGGTTGATCGCGCTCGCCGCCTCGCCCGTCGTCGATTGGATCTTGGCGACATGGGCCGCCACTTCCTCCGTCGACCGCTTGGTCTGGGCCGCCAGGTTCTTGACCTCCGACGCAACCACTGCAAAGCCCTTGCCGGCTTCGCCGGCGCGCGCCGCCTCGATCGTCGCGTTGAGCGACAGCAGGTTGGTCTTCTCGGCGATTTCGTTGATCAGCTCCACCACCTGGCCGATCGCCTGGGCCGCCTCGACCAGACCGTCGACCTTGCCCTGGACCTGATCGGCCTCGGTCACCGCCTGGCCGGCCTTTTGCGAGGACCGCGCCATCTGCTGGGTGATCTCGCGGACTGACGCGGTCAACTCCTCCGTCGCCGTCGCCACGGTCTGCACGTTGGCCGCCGTCTGCTCGCAGGCCGCCGCCACGGAGGACGACTGACGGGTCGTCGTTTCCGCCGTACCGCGCATGCTGCTCGCCGTCGCCTGCAGTTCCGTCGAGGCCGACGACACCACGCCGAGCACCTCGCTCACCGTCGCATCGAACGCCGTCGTCAGCGCCGCAAGCTTCTGCGCACGTTCAAGCTGCGCCTGCTGATCCTTCAACTGCTGAGCCTGAAGATCACGGTTCTCGATCAGGCGCTGGCGGAAGAATTCCACTGAACGCGCCATGTTGCCGATCTCGTCCTTGCGCTTCTGGCCCTCGGTTTCCGTGTCGTAGTCCCCTTCGGCCATGTCTTCCATGAACCGCGCCATGGCGTCGATCGGCCGCGCGATGCCGCGCGACAGCGTCAGCCAGGCCAGAACGGCGAACACCAGGGCGATGACCGTGCCGAGAAACAGGCTGATCAGGGTCATCTTGAATTCGCCGGCCACGGCGTCACGGTTCTTGTTCATCAGGCCGACCGCAAGTTTCTTCAGGGCGTCGAAGCTTTCGAACGCCTTGCCGATCTCGTGTTCGCCGTAACCGTTGGCTTCGAGAACCCGGGCTTCATCCACGGTGAAGCGCTGATGCATCAACGTGATCTGCCGGTCGACGATCGTGTCCTGCCATTTGCGGACATGGGTGTCGGCAGCCAGCAAGTACTGCTTTGCCGCGGGCACGGTCAGGCTCGATGCCAGTTTCGTGACCTTTTCCAGATAGGCCGTTTTGGCCACCGTGTAGGACTTGATGTAATCCCGGTTGCCGCTGATCAGCAGGCCGCGGATGGCGGCCTGCTGGGCCGCGACAAGGGCCCGGACTTCTTCGAGTTCCAGGACGATGGCGTTGATGCGCGCCGTATCGTCGACCTGTTTCTGGGCCGCATTGGTATTGATCGTGGTCACCCCCGCCAGTGCGCCGATGATGACGACCAGGGTCAGGAAGGCGGCAATCAGCTTCTTGGAGATTGTGATATTGTTGATCGCGTTCATGGTTCCGTCCTCAAGCGCTATATCTTGCCGGCGGCTTGGCGCCGCCGGAGTTCGGTCAGGTTGACTTCGACAGTCACGGTCCCGACCGCTTCGGCACCGTCGGCAATGGACATGTTGACCTGCACGTTTTCGGTCCCGGTCTCGCCATTGACCTCCGGCTTGTCGATGAAGACGGCCGCCGGGCCCATAGGAAAGGTTTTCTGGAACTTGGCTTCATCCCCCTGCCAATAGTCGCTGGTGATGGCGCTCTGACCGGCGTTCAGACCCTTGTTGTCCATCACGAAGATTTCCGTGTAGAGACCGAGGGACGACGCCTGGATCGCCGTCAGGTAGCTTGACAGCGGGCTGGCCAGAACGGCGGTGATCAACGGCTGGTCATCGGCCTTGCGTTCGGCGCGCCACTGCTTGTCAAGCGTCAGGATGCTTTCTTCCGTGAGCCCGGTGTGCCGCTTGTTGCTGGCCTCAAGGGTCAGCAGGACCACGGGCGAGGCCGCCCACGAACGAATCTGATCGAGCAGCTTGGCCGGAACGGCCTGCTCGTCGGCGGCGGCGTCGGTCGCGATGCCGCAAAGCAGCGCAAAAACAAGACCCCGCACAACATGAAGATATGTATGCATTTCTAGTTTCTCCTCCTGAAGAACTAGAAAATCATACTTTTTATTCATCAATTAGAATACTGCGCAAAGGTAATACATCTCCTCCAATTGGTATACCCGATCCCAGACCTTCGTATTATTATTTTCCTATACTTAGGTATGGGATCAATGGATGAAATACTGCGATACATCCATTAAGAAAGGCGGCGACGCAGCGCCACCCGAATCTTTGGGCAGGGAAGATGGAATTGGTCTTGGCCGCTTCCTAGAACTTGTCATCTTGATACGGAACCGCTGAGACGGCGGGCCGTGGGCGCTCAATTGCCCAGTAGATCGGCGAGCACGCGCCCCAGGCGCGAGGCGGAGACCGGTTTCTGGAAGAAGGCATCCGCCCCGCCGGCCCGCGCCGTTTCTTCGGTCAGCGTATCGCTGTATCCGGTGCACAGGATGCAGGGCACGTCGGGCCGAATTTCCTTGATCCGCCGGATCAACTCCATCCCGCGCATGTCGGGCATGATCTGGTCCGAAATCACAGCCCGCCACAGGTCGGGCGTGTCGCCGAACACCTCGATCGCCTCGCCGCCGCCGGAACAGACCCCGGCTTCATAGCCCAGCCGCTCCAGGCCGATCGAGACCATGTCCGCGACCTCGCTTTCATCATCGACGATCAGGATCATGCCCCGGCCCGTCACCTTTTCGGTGA
Source organism: uncultured Alphaproteobacteria bacterium (assembly GCA_963976055.1). Lineage (GTDB taxonomy): Bacteria > Pseudomonadota > Alphaproteobacteria > Rhodospirillales > Casp-alpha2 > UBA1479. The sequence continues at coordinate 352,351 of CAXBJB010000004.1, read as the reverse complement.
CTTCGTCCGCCGCCGCACGGCCCGAACCCGGTGCCACGCAGGGCAGAAACACCTCGAACCGGGTACCCTTGCCCAGGCGAGTGTGAACACGTAGCGCGCCGTGATGGGCAGTGACGATACCGTGCACCACGGGAAGGCCAAGGCCGGTGCCCTTCCCTGCCTCCTTGGTGGTGAAGAACGGCTCGAAAAGACGCCGGAGAACAGGTTCCGCGATGCCCGGTCCCGTGTCTTCCACGTATATCATGACATGATCGGCACCGACATCGATCGCCCCCGCCACCACCTGCCAGGCATCGTCCTCCATCTCCCGGATTTCCATGAAGTCCTCGGGCGTGGTCTTGACCGGGCCTTCGTGAGCGGACAACAGTTTCGAGCCGGCGGGGATGCGTTCCACGCCGATATCGATGACGCCGTCCACGCCCGAGAAGGCGTCGTTGGCGTTGATGCCCAGGTTCATCAACACCTGGGACATCTGGCCGGCATTTGTCATCGCGGTGACTTCCGCGTCGGAAGGATGAAACACCACGCGGGTCGTTACCGGCAGAGTGCCGGACAACAGCGTCGCCGCCTCCTCGCCGATCGCGTTCAGGTCGACAACGGTCTGTTCGCCATGCGATGCCCGCGAAAACGCCAGGATCTGGCTGACCAGTTGCTTGGCCCGGTCACCGGCGCGGGCGACACGCTGGGCGAAATTGTGCTGCGGCGTGCCTTCCGGAAGGTCTTCGATCAGGAATTCGTTGAAACCCATCATGGCGCCCAGGAGGTTGTTGAAATCGTGGGCAATGCCGCCCGCCAGACGGCCGATGGCCTCCATCTTCTGGGCCTGTTGCAACTGCGCCTCGATCTCACGGATCTCGGATACGTCGACATAGAAGGAACACACACCCGTGACCAACCCGTCCGGCGTCAGCATCGGAGCCTTGATGTTGGTCGTGATCAGATTGCGGCCGTCGGCACACTTGATGACGATCTCTTTCATGAAGGGCTGGCGCCCGGCGACGACCTTGGCGTCTTCCTCGTCGGTGCGCCGGCCGATCTCGGGGCCGAACAAGTCGGCCGAGCGGCGGCCCACGACATCGACCAGATCCCACCCCTTCCAATCCAGAAAGGTCCTGTTCATGGCGAGGTATCGCCCGGTCGTCGTCTTGATGGTGATCCCCGCGGGCGCGTTTTCGAACAGGCCGCGGAACCGGGCCTCACTTTCCTTGAGAGCCAGGTCGGCACGCTTGCGGTCGGTGACGTCCATGATCGCGGTACCGACGCCGAACACGTCGCCCTTGTCGTCGCGCACGGGGAATTTGATGTACTGCATCATCCGCTCGCCATCGCCCTGAGCGGACATCGCCGTGGCCTCGAACTCGGCGGGCTCACCGGTCGCCAGAACCTTGGCTTCCTGTTCGAGGATGATATCCGTGCTCCTGTCCGGGAACAGATCATTCACCGTTTTACCGATGATCTCATCGACGGGTTTGCGCACCCATTGGGCATAGACATCGTTGACGAACTGATAGCGCCCGTCCATGTCCTTGAGATTGAGCAGCAAGGGCGCGTTCTGGGTGATGGCCTGCAGCTTCGCCTCGCTTTCGCGGATGGCGTTCTCGGCCATTTTCTTATCCGTGATGTCCATGGCCGCGGTGCCGATGCCGATGACCACACCTTCATCGTCGCGCACCGGAAACTTGATGAAGCGCAACAGCCGCCCCTTCAACTCTTCGCTGCGGGCATGGGATTCGAAGTCCTTGACCTCTCCGGTGACCAGGACGTCCCGATCCATCTCAAGCAGATCCTCGGACATATCGTCTGGAAGCGCCTCATGCGGCGTTTTGCCGACGAAATCGATGCTTTTATCGTTTCTGATCTCGGCGAACAGCCGGTTGACGAACACGTACCTGCCCTCGGTATCCTTCAGATTCAAATAAATGGGCAGGTTATCGGTGAAGGCCCGCAGCCAAGCCTGGTTCTGGCGCAAGGCATCGTCGGCAAGATTTTGTTCCGTCACGTCGAGGACCAGACCCTCGACCAACCACCCGCCGTCCACCGCCTGGATCGCCCGGCTGCGTTCATGCACCCAACATGTTCCGCCGTCCTTCGTCAGCATGCGGTAGGTGAATTCGAAGGGCCGGCCCTCGCTGAAGCAGCGGATGGATTCGTTCGTATATTCGTCCCTGGATTCCGGATGGAACATCGAGAAATCGCCGGCATTGATGCGCGTCGTCACCGTTGCCGCGTCCTCGCCGACGATCTCCTCGACCCCTTCGCTGAGGAACTCGACATGAATGTTGCCGTCGACCCTGCGGATGCTGCGGAACACCAGGCCGGGTACGTTCTCCACCAGCGTCGACAACTGGCGTTCGCGGTCGCGCAGGTCGGTCAGGTCCTGGATAACCGAAACCACGCGGTGCGGCCTGCCTTCGTCATCCGGCACCGGATACTTGGTGATCAGGAGGTCATGAACGCGGCCGTCGATGAACGGCCGGGTGGTCTCGCGGGTGGAGACCTCGCCGGTGTCGACAATCTTCCGTTCCTGTTGCCGTGCGTTATCCGGGTCGGTTACCACGTCGCCGAGGCCCTTCTCGAAGGTCAGACCCAGCATCCGATCCTCGGTCAGGCCGTGCCATTCGGCGAGCGTCTTGTTGACCTGGACATACCGGCCGGCGGTATCCTTGACCGTCAGGCCGACCGGCAGGTTGTCGACGACATAGCGCAACAGGCGTTCGCTTTCCTCCAGCCGATAGCGGGTTTCGACCTGCGCCGTCATGTCGACGCTCACCGAAACCACGCCGGCCACCGCGCCCGTTTCATCGCGGAACGGATATTTCGTGATCTGCAGGTTGTGGATCGCGCCGTCCGCGAACGGCCGCTCCGTTTCGCGGAACAAGGTTTCACCCGTCCGTCTTGCGCGCGATTCTTGCTCGCGCACCACGGCGCCGTCCGCATTCATGAGCACGGCCAAGCTCAGGATATCGTTGCCGATGACGGAGGACGGGTCCACCCCATACCAGTCGCAGAAGGTCTGATTGACGAGTGCATACCGTTCGTCCCGGTCGGTCATGGTAATGCCCACGGGGAGGTTGTCGATCAGCGAGCGCAAAACGCGCTCGTGGCGCTCCAGCGCCCGCCGGGCCTCGACCTCCTGGGTCACGTCGATACTGACCGACCCGAGCCGCGCGATCTTGCCCAGGCTGTCGAAAATCGGGAACTTGGTAACGTTGATCGTATGCAGCCGGCCGTCGACAAAGCGGCGTTCGACCTCCCGCGTGCGGATTACGCCCATCGTCAGGACGTCCCGTTCCTGAGACAATCGAACAGCGACATCCTCGGGGACACGCAAATCCTCGCTCAGGATCGTCGTGCTCCCGATGTGCTCGGCTATATTGACCCCGTACCATCGGGCGTAGGTCGAATTGGCCCGCTCCAGGCGCTGGTCCGCGTCCTTGATCAGAATGCCGACCGGCAGATGCTCGATAATGGAATTAACCAAGCTTTCGCTTTCGCGCAGTTCCCGGGTCCGCTCCGCGACCGCCAGTTCCAGGGCCTCCGCCGCTTCCTTGCGGTCCGTGATGTCGTAGTGCCAGACAAGGGCCGCCTTCTCGCCCTCGAACTCGACGGACCGGGCGTCCATCAAAACCCACCATTCGCTGCCATCCAGGCGCTTGCGCTTGATCTCCGCCGCCATGATGGCACCGGTCTCATCGAACTGCCCGCCCACGCGATCCAGGTCGGCGGGGTCGACGTAGGTATCGACCATGGGCACGCTGTTCAGGTGCTCTTCCGTTTCCGCGCCGAACATGTCCAGCAGGCTGCGGTTCACAAACAGGCGGCGGCGCGGCTCGCGACCGACGACGGCGACGCCGACGGGGCTTTTTTCCAGGATCGCCCGCAGGTTGGCCTCCGTGCGCCGGAGTTCGGCCTCGGCGCGGCGCCGCTCCGCGATCTCCTGGGTCAACTCCACGGTGCGGTCGGCGACCATGTCCTCGAGCTTCTCAAGGTGGGCCTGCAGCGCCTTTTCCGCCCGGCGTTCGTCGGTGATGTCGAGAATCGCCGTACCGACACCGGTGATCGTGCCGGCGCTGTCGCGGATCGGGAACTTGAATTGGCGCAGGGTCACCAGCGCGCCATCCTTCGTGTGGCCGAATACGGTATCGGTTTCGAACACCTGGACTTCGCCCGTCTTGATGACCTCCTGGTCGATTTTTTCGACGGCCGCGGCGCGCTCAGGCGGCAACAGGTCCCCCGACGTCTTGCCGATGATCTGTTCGGGCGCACACCCATGCCATTCCGCGAACTTGAGGTTGCAGTGCTGATAGGCGCCGTTCTTGTCCTTGAGCGACAACATGATCGGCACGTTGTCGGTAATCCCAACGAGCCGCGCCTGGGTCTCTTCCAAGGCGCGCTGGGCAAGCTTCTGTTCGGTGATGTCCGTCATCGCCGTGCCGACGGCCATGATGGTTCCGTCGGCATCGTAGACCGGGAACTTGATCATGCGGAAGATCGTCGGCTTGCCGTCGGGCCGGCGTTGCAATTCGGAAACCGTTTCCTCGACGACGACCTCGCCGGTTTCGATGACCCGCTGGTCCAGCGCCTCGACGACCTTGGCCCGGCCGGGGTTCACAAGGTCGCCCGACCGCAGACCGGCAATCGCCCGCACGTCGACGCCATGCCAACGGGCAAAGCCCGCGTTGCCTTCCATAAAACAACCGTCCAAGCCCTTCAGACAGAGCATGATGGGCACGTTGTCGGTAATCGCGCGCAGCCGCGCCCGGGCGTCTTCCAGGGTCTTCTGCACCGCCTTCTGTTCGGAAATGTCCGTCCATAACGTGGCGATCAGCTCGACGTTGCCGTCCTTGTCATGGACCGGAAACTTGGACACCAGCGCCGAGCGTTCGACGCCATCGCGGCCGATGCGGGTCGTCTCGCTGGTCAACGATCGCCCCTGTTCAAGGACCATCCTGTCCTCGGCATGGATCGCGGCCAGGATCTCGGGCGAATTCAGGCCCAGTTCGTCGATCCGCTTGCCATAGGCCTCCTCGGCGCGGACCCCATAGTTCTGTTCATAGACCTTGTTGACGAACACGTAGCGATAATCCCTGTCCTTGAGCGACAGCGAACTGGGCAGGGCGTTGACGATACCGCTGAACCGCTGCTCGATGGACTGTCGGGCGCGTTCGGACTCCTGCTGTTCCTGGCGGGCCATGATCAGCGACGTCAGGGCGGCAAGCGACCGCGCCAGGGATTGTTCCTCAAGCGTCCATACCCGCGGATCGCCCACATGTTCCAGGCACAAGACACCCTTCAATTCGTCGCCGACATGGATCACCGCATCGAGCATGGAGGCGATGCCATGCTCATTCAGGTATTGCCCGGTGAACTCGGCCGTGCGGGGGTCCGACCGGGCATCATGGGCGTCGATCACTTCGACCTGTTGCAGGGCCTTGAAATATTGGGGGAGATCATCGCGCTTAAGGACCATCCCGCCGGTATGGGCCGCCGACGCGGCCTGGTACAGGTCCAGGCATTCGATGTGGCTCATATCCGGGTGGGCACGCCACACGCTGACCCGCTCCACACCCAGGGTTTCCGCCGCGACCTGGGTCAACAGGGAAAAGGCGTCCCCGGCATCGGGCGACGCCATCGCATCGCTGGCGACAATGCGGTCGAGCGCCTTGTGATAGCCTTTCAGAACCCGTTCCCGGTCCAGGGCGTCCCGCTCCCACTTGTCGCGCTCGGTGATATCGACGCCGAGCGCGCCGACCCCGATCAACCGGCCACCGTCGTCGGAAATGGGGAACTTGACGATCTCCAGGCGATGATGCGACCCGTCGGCAAATTGGCGGTCCTGCTCACGGGTGATGATCTTGCCGCTGTCCGCGACCGCCTTTTCCTGGACCCGCGACGCCGCCAAGGCCTGTTTCCAAGCGGGAAAGCGCTCTTCATTGGAACGGCCCAGGATTTCATCGCCGCCGACCCCGTAGCGGCGCGTGAATTCCTTGTTGATCAGCATGTAGCGTCCGTCGGGGTCCTTCACGGTCAAGCCATGGGGAAGGTGATCGACGATCGCCGATAACAGAACGTCCCGGCGCCGCAATTCCTCTTCGGCCAGTGAACGGTCCAACTCCGCGGCAACGCGGCCCGCGAAGAATTCGAAAGCCAGCTTGTACAGATCTTCCAAAACCATCGGCTGACGGGACATCGCCACCATCAGGCCGAGGCATTGGCCGCCGGCACCGTAAAGCGGCACGCCGATGTAACTTTCGATACCCTCGTCCCTCAGGTAGTGGTCATCGGGAAATTTGTCCGCGACGCCCCGTGGATAGACGCAAAGCGACGTGGCGCGCGTGACCGTCTCACAGGGGCCGCCGACGATGGCATACCTGACTTGTTCGACCTGTTTTCCGTCAATGATCGCGATCGCGCTTTCCGCCGTCTTACCATTGTCGATCAGGCGGGAGATGAAAATCCTGTCCACCCCCAATTCCCGCCACAGGGCCAGAGCAACCTGTTCCAGGAAATCATGGCCGACGGCCCTGGACGTGGCTTCGATCACATTGCGGATCAGCTTTTCGATGAATTCGCCTTGGGAGGCCTTGCGCCCGGTCCCCCGGTAGCCGACGAACGCGCCATTGTCGAACACCGGTTCGCCGCTGACAGCGATGGAGAATGTCGTGCCGTCGGAACCGGCCAAGATAAAGGTGAAATCGCGGTAGGGTTCGCGGGCGTCGATGATCTTGCGATAGGCCGCCCAGTTCGAATCCTGGGACACCATTCCATGCAAACTCTGACGCGACTTGCCGATACAGGCTTTTGGATCAAGCCCGACCGCAGCGTACACTTGGTCGGAGATAAAGGTGAAGCGGTCGTCGGCGTCCGTTTCCCAAAACCAGTCGGCACTGACGCGGGCGAAGTCGATAACGCGCGCATCCACGCCCGTGCGGTCGTCACCGGGTCCGTCGGCCTGGCGTGTTTTCGTCGACTCGTCCGATGGTGACCGTGGCATTCAGCCCCTCCCGGCAAGGCTCCCGTATTCCCGGATCACGCTGCCCAACGTGTTCCTGGAAAATAAACGTGCTTCGATCTTTTCATCCGACGCGCGCCTCGGCAAGCCGGAAGGCCTTCTCCGGCGGCAGCGGACGGCTGAACAGGAATCCTTGCACCGTCGTCACCCCGAGATCCACGAGGAAGCGAGCCTGGGCATCGTTCTCCACACCCGCGGCGACGACCGTCAGATCAAGGGCTTTGGCGGCGCGGACAATCGCGGTGACGATTTCGCAGGCACCGGAGTCGGACGGCAACTCATCAACGAAGGATCGGTCGATCTTGAGAATGTTTACCGGCAGGCGCACCAGACGCGACAGGGACGCGTATCCGGTGCCGAAATCCCCGACCGAAATCTTCACGCCGGCCGCGCGCAGGCCGGACATCATGGCGATGCCACGGCCAAGTTCGCCGACCGACATGGCATCCGTCAATTCGAACTCGATCAGCGACGGCGGAATGTCATAGGCGTTTATGATCTTGATGAAATCCTTCAGTTCCCGCTGCATCAACTGGCTGGGGGACACGTTGATCGAAATCGGCAGGGGCGACCGCCCGGCGTCGCGCTCCGCCCTGAGCAGCCGGCAGACCTCGTGCAAAACCCAATCCGTGAGCGGCACGATCAGGCCGCATTCCTCGGCCATGGGAATGAATTGTGCCGGCGGAACCAGCCCGCGTTCCGGATGGTGCCAACGGATCAGCGCCTCAAACCCGCGACACTGCCCGTCGGCCATGTCGACCTTGGGTTGAAGGTCGAGCCTGAATCCCTCGTATTCAAAGGCATCGCGAAGGTCACGTTCCAATCGCAGCTTGGCGTTGGCCGCTTCGACCATCTGAACCGTGCATTCGCGCGCGGGGACGCCCGACCTGCGGGCGTCATCCAAGGCCAGTTCGGCACATCGAAAACAATGCCCGATGTTGACCGGCCCGGTGCCGACGTCGGCGGTGCCCACGTTGACACCGACGTAGAAGTCCATGCCGTCCATCTCGAAGGGATGGTCAAAGCTGCTGACGATGGCGCCGACGGTCATGTCGGGAAACACCGGACCGATGCTTTGGGCATTGATCACGACGAAGGCGTTTTCCGAATAGCGGGCGACAAGGCCGCGCGGGCCGACCACCGCCTGGAGACGCTTGGCCGCCTTTGCCGTTAGGCGCGACCATATGTGCCCGGCCACCGGCCCCTCGACATTGCGGGGCTTGTTCAAGCCGACAAGCATGATCACGAAACCATCGCCGATGGCCGCGCCATCATCGACCAGACCGGCGGCCCGCCGGAAGGCGTCCGCCCGCGACGGCAGACCGTCGACGGCCGGCGCCGGCCGCGAGACATTCACGGGCGCCGCGCCCGGAAACTGGCATTCATCCAGGGTGCAGACCATCCGGCCCGGGGCGATCCCCGTCATGCAGCACAGCCCAATGTTCAACAATCGGCCTTCGCGGTCGCGCATGACGATGCGGCGCGTCACGCCCTCTTCACTGCCAGTCAGGGTATCCCGAAGCAGGGACGCGACGATCGGCCCCGCCTCCATGCCAAGCAGGTCGTGGAGACGCATCAACTGGTTGCCCGAAACGCCGGCGAAAGGCAGCTGTTCCAGCATCGCATCGGTCATCAAGAACCGTCCGTCGCGGTCGATGGTGAACAGGATGCCGGATTGGTTGACCTGCTCTGGGTGAATGCTGTTACTGACGTTCACGGGACATTTCCTCTAATCGTTTTATTGCCTGTCCTGCCCGTGGCATCCAACGGGATCAGGCGGCTCCCCCGGAGGAACGCCCCGACGGTGCGCCGGGGGTCTGCGCGCAACGCCCCTGCCAGTTATCCGCGATCTCGCCCAGCCGCCGGGCGGCGCGATGAAGGCCTCCCGTCTGGACGCTTGAAATCCTGAACCGGTAGTCGTCCATGGAACTGGCAAGATTCTCGATGCCGCTGCGCAGGGCGCCGACCACGTCTTGGAATTCGCCGACTTCGGCCTGCAGGGTCCGGTTTTCCCGTTCCAAGGCGTCCACCGCGGCGCGCATTCGTTCCAGGGGGCCGTCCTGGCGGCGGGCGGTTCGGACGCGCTTGACGGCGTTGCCTTCGAATTTATGCAGCATCGCGCAGCACCTCTTCCAGGGCGTTTTCCAGGTCCCTGGCGGCGAACGGCTTGTGCAGAACCTTGGCTTTTGCAAGAACCTCGAACAGGTTCTCGTAAGGACGGATCACACCCTTGTACCCGCCGGTCATGCCCAGTACCGGAATGCGGGAGCCCAGTCTCTTCAACTCGGTCACCAGTTCTATTCCGTCGGCGCCCGGCATGAAGATGTCGGTGATAATGGCGTCAACGCTCTGATCGCGCAGGATGCTCAGGCAGCGCTGGCCGTTCTCCGCGGCGATCACGGCATGGCCCAGCCGCTCAAGCAGTTGCACGACAAAGGCCCGGTGATCGATGTCATCATCGACGACGAGAATTTTTGCCATTTCGGCTTCCTTTTTCTTGCGCGCCATCCTTGCAGCGTAGGGATGCGAGGATGTTTCCCATTTGTGACAGCTGGGACAGTACCTCGGTCGGCCCGCGATTTCTGCTGACCTGGAGACGAGGGCACGGACACTAAAGTATGGGGTAGGCAATACCTATCCGCGCAGCGTCCGCGGCCCCGTCAGGGTCCGCCTTGGCCGGTTTGACGAATTCGGATGGGATTTTGCGGCAGCCCAGCGGCATGGCGCACCGGCCATGGGCGAGGCCATGGCCGGGCGCGCCGCGGTTACGAGCCGTATTTAACGCTGCAGCCGTAGGGCCGGGTACCCTGCGGATTGACCGGCTGGCCGGCCTTCATCTGGGCAAGCGCGTTCAGAACATAGTTCTGCGCCTTGGGAATGTCGGTGACATCCGCCGACTTGATGCTGTCGATGGCGCCGTGATAGGTGAGCAGCCCCTTGGCATCGATGATGAACATGTGCGGCGTGGTGCGGGCACCATACAGGCGGCCGATCTCGCCCGACGGGTCGAGCAGCACCGCCGACGGGCCGGCGTTGCGCGACTGGGTCAGGGCATCGGCCTGCGGGCCGCTGACGTTGCCCTGCTCACCGGGAGCAGAGGAAATCACCGACAGCCAGACGACGCCGTCCTGGGCCGCCTTCTTCTGGGTCATCTGCATGTTGCCGGATGAATAATGTTTCACCACGAAAGGACAGTCGTGGTTGGTCCATTCCAGGATCACGGTTTTCCCCCGGTAGTCGGCGAGATTGAGCGTCCGGCCCTTGGTATCCACCCCGGTGAAGGCCGGGGCCGGACTGCCGACGACGGGTTCGGCCGCGGCCGGAGATGGCGCCGCAAAAGCCGCCGCAGCCAGGACGGAGATGACCGAAAGAGCCGCAAAGCGGCGGCGGGTAAGGGTTTTCATGGCGAGAACTCCCTGCAATCTACGAGATTAGGATTGCCGGAATTCTACACAGGTCGTGATTTTGCCGCGAGTGACATCTTCGTGTGCGGTGCGCCGCCGCGCCCGCCCGCGGGCGGTTCAGGCGACCCGGTTCAACAGGCGCGCGCGGATGGTTCCGGAGAGATCGCGGATTTCCGCCAGGATCGCATCCGCGTCGGCGACCGCCCCTTCGGCCTCCAGGACGACGTAGCCGATTTCCCCATCGGTCTGATAGGTCTGGGCGGCGATGTTGACGCCGTTGCGGGCAAACACTTCGTTCAGACGCTGCAGTTCGCCCGGCAGGTTGCGCTGAACCTGGATAAATCGGGTCCCGCCCTGACGCGGCGACAACTGGGCCTGGGGGAAGTTGACCGAGCCTTCGGTCGATCCGACGTCGGAATATTCGACCAGCTTGCGCGCGACCTCTTCACCGATGCGTTCCTGGGCTTCTTCCGTGGATCCGCCGACATGCGGTGTCAGAATCACGTTGTCCAGACCCTGCAGGGGCGACACGAAGGGATCGGAATTGGACGACGGCTCCTTGGGGAACACATCGACCGCGGCACCGCCCAGGTGGCCGTCCTTCAGCGCGGTCGCCAGGGCCGGAATATCGACCACCGTGCCCCGCGAATTGTTGATCAGGAAGGCGCCCTTCTTCATGGCGCGGATTTCCGCTTCGCCGATCATGTCCTTGGTGTCCGGCGTTTCCGGAACATGCAGGGTGACCACGTCCGACTGCTTCAACAGGTCTTCGAGATTGCGGGACGGCATGACGTTACCGTGGCGCAGCTTGTCCGTGCGGTCGTGGTAGATGACGCGGAGCCCCATGGACTCGGCGATCACCGCAAGCTGGCTGCCGATGTTGCCGTAGCCGATGATGCCCAGCGTCTTGCCGCGCACTTCGCGCGACCCGGCGGCGGACTTGTCCCAATCGCCGGCATGGGCCGCCTGTGACCGGGGGAAGGTCCGGCGGAACAGCATGACGATCTCGGCGATGGTCAACTCGGCCACGGAGCGGGTGTTGGAAAAGGGCGCGTTGAACACGGGAATCCCGTTGTTCCGCGCGGCGTCCAGGTCGATCTGATTGGTGCCCACGGAAAAGCAGCCGACGGCCATCAGTGACGGCGCCGCGTCGATGACGTCCTTGGTCAGTTGCGTGCGCGAGCGGATGCCCAGGATGCGCACGTCCTTCAATTTTTCCTTGAGCGCCTCACCGTCCAGGGCCGTCTTCAGGCGCTCGCCGTTGGAGTAACCCGCGTCCTTGAAGACGGCGGAGGCCGTGGACGAGATGCCTTCGAGCAGAAGGACCTTGATCTTTTCCTTGGGCAGGGACGGATTTTGGATTTTCGACATGGGATCGGGGATTGGTTTTTCGGCGGGGATGAACATGTTGCGGCGCAAAATGCCGGAGCCGCGCCGCCATGGCAAGCGATATCCGGCGTGTCGGCGGCGTCACGAACGTTTCATTGAAAAATTGACCTTCATCAAGACAACGGACATGCGCCGCACCTATTGTCTTGTTCAAGCAACGCATCGGCAACGCGCCGAAGCGCCGGTTTTCGCGCGCGAAGCCCTGTCTAAGGAAGGAGGAAGGCAATGGCGTCTTCAGAGATCGATACCCGGAAGAATGAGCTCCGCGCCTTCCTGTTCCTGACCGTGCTCCTGGCCCCCATCGTGTCCGTCGCCCTGGTCGGCGGATTGGGCTTTTCCATCTGGATTTATCAAATGTTCGCAGGACCGCCCGGGTCCTGACACGGACTCCGGAGAGCGGTTCCAACCACCGGCGGGAGGAATTCATGCTCGAAGGCAAGCAATCCATCATCTCACGCAGCCGTCGCGCGTTCATTCGCGGGCGCACGCCCCACGTCGCCAGCCTGCTGATCCAGGCCTGGCCCGACCGCATTGCCGTGACCGAGGCCGCGCTCAACGCCATCCCCGGGGTCGAATCTCATGGGTCCGCCGGCCCCGGCAAGCTGATCGTTACCATTGACGTCGATGACGACACCGGCCTGGTCGAGGCCGTGAGCCGTATCGAGGGCACCAAGGGCGTGATCACCGCGTCCCTGGTCTATCACCAGATGGACGAAGGAGACGCGTCATGAGCGGCCCCAAGCTGACCCGGCGCGAATACATCAAGGCCCAGGCCGTGGCCGCCGCGGCCGCGGCCGCAGGCCTGCCGATTTCCGCCCTGGCGTCCAACCTGCCGACCGCGGCCCAGGCAACCGAACTGCGCTGGTCCAAGGCCGCCTGCCGGTTTTGCGGCACGGGCTGCTCGGTCATGGTCGGGGTCAAGGACGGCCGCGTGGTGGCGACCCACGGCGACGCCAAATCCGAGGTCAACCGCGGTCTCAACTGCGTGAAGGGCTATTTCCTGTCGAAGATCATGTACGGCGAGGATCGCCTGACGCGGCCGCTTCTGCGCATGAAGGACGGCAAGTTCGACAAGAACGGCGAGTTCACGCCGATCACCTGGGACCAAGCCTTCGACATCATGGCCGAAAAATGGAAAGCCGCCATCGCCAAGACCAAGGACACGGAGGAAATGCCGCCGGTCGGCATGTTCGGGTCCGGCCAGTGGACCGTTTGGGAAGGCTACGCCGCGTCGAAGCTGATGAAGGCCGGGTTCCGGTCCAACCACATCGACCCCAACGCCCGGCATTGCATGGCGTCGGCCGTCGGCGGGTTCATGCGCACCTTCGGCATGGACGAGCCCATGGGCTGCTACGACGACATGGAGAACGCCGACGCGATCGTGTTGTGGGGCTCCAACATGGCGGAAATGCATCCGATCCTGTGGACCCGGGTGACCGACCGCCGCCTCAGCGCGCCACACGTCAAGGTCGCCGTGCTGTCGACCTTCGAGCACCGCTGTTTCGACCTTGCCGACATCCCCATGGTGTTCACGCCGCAAACGGACCTGGCGATTCTCAACTTCATCGCCAAGCACATCATCGAAACCGGCCGGGTGAACAAGGACTTCGTCGGCAAGCACGTGAACTTCCGCCTGGGCAACCCCGACATCGGCTATGGTCTCAGGCCCGAACATCCGTTGGAGAAAAACGCCAAGAACGCAAAGGACGCCAACGGATCGAAGGCCATGTCCTTCGACGAATACGCCAAGTTCGTCGCCGACTACGACGTGGACAGCGTCTCCAAGCTGTCGGGCGTGCCCAAGGACAAACTGATCGAATTGGCCGAGCTTTACGCCGATCCGAAGACCAAGGTCACCTCGTTCTGGACCATGGGCTTCAACCAGCACACCCGGGGCGTGTGGGCCAACAATCTGGTCTACAATATCCACCTCTTGACCGGAAAAATCTCCGAGCCCGGCAACAGCCCGTTTTCCCTGACAGGCCAACCGTCGGCCTGCGGCACGGCGCGCGAGGTCGGCACCTTTTCCCACCGCCTGCCCGCCGACCTGGTGGTCGCCAAGAAGGAACACCGCGACTTCGCGGAAAAGATCTGGAAGCTGCCGGAAGGCACGATCCCCGGCAAGAACGGCTATCACGCCGTGGTCCAGAACCGGATGCTCAAGGACGGCAAACTCAATTGCTACTGGGTCCAGTGCAACAACAACATGCAGGCGGCGGCCAACATCAATGAGGAAGGCTATCCGGGCTACCGCAACCCGGACAATTTCATCGTCGTATCCGATGCCTATCCGACCGTGACCGCCCAGGCCGCAGACCTGATCCTGCCAACCGCCATGTGGGTGGAAAAGGAAGGGGCCTACGGCAATGCCGAACGGCGCACCCAGTTCTGGTACCAGCAGGTCAAGGCGCCGGGCGATGCCCGTTCCGACCTGTGGCAACTGGTCGAATTCTCGAAACGATTCAAGGTCGAGGACGTCTGGCCCGCCAAGCTGATCGCCAAGCAGCCGGATATGAAGGGCAAGACGCTTTATGACGTGCTGTTCCGGAACGGCAACGTCGACAAGTTTCCGCTCGGCCATGCCAGCCTGGAATTCGACAATGACGAATCCAAGCATTTCGGCTTCTACCTGCAAAAGGGTCTGTTCGAGGAATACGCCACGTTCGGGCGCGGCCATGGCCACGACCTCGCTCCCTTCGACACCTACCATCAGGTGCGCGGCCTGCGCTGGCCCGTGGTCGACGGCAAGGAAACCAAGTGGCGCTACCGCGAGGGCTTGGACCCCTATGTGAAGGCCGGCAAGGGGATTGAGTTTTACGGCAAACCCGACGGGCGGGCCTGGATTTTCGCCCTGCCCTACGAGCCGGCGGCGGAAAGCCCGGACAAGGAATACGACCTGTGGCTGTCCACGGGGCGGGTGCTGGAGCACTGGCATTCCGGATCGATGACCCAACGCGTGCCGGAACTGTACAAGGCGGTGCCCGATGCCAAGGTGTTCATGCACCCGGACGACGCCAAGGCCCGCGGGCTCAGGCGCGGCGACGACGTGCGGGTGATCTCCCGGCGCGGTGAAATCCGCACCCGGGTCGAAACCCGCGGCCGCAACAAACCGCCCATGGGCCTGGTCTTCGTGCCCTGGTTCGACGCCAGCCAGTTGATCAACAAGGTCACCCTGGACGCCACGGACCCCATCTCGAAACAGACGGATTACAAAAAATGCGCCATCAAGATCGTCAAGGCCTAAGCGCCCGCGCCGTCCTGCTGGCCTGTGCCGCCGTCCTGGCGACGGCCTTTGCCGCCGGCTCCGTAATTGCCGCCGACACGACGGCAACCCTGCGCAAGGACGACATCATCGGCCAGAAAGCGCCGCCGCCCATGGCGCGGGTGGAAAACCGAGACCTCAAGCGGGCGCGGAACTACCCGGAACAACCGCCGACCATCCCGCATCAGATCCGCGACTATCAGATCGACCTGAACGTCAATAAATGCCTGACCTGCCATTCGCGCACGGCGGTCGAACAATCCCAGGCGCCCATGGTCAGCGTCACCCATTTCATGGACCGCGACGGGCAGGTGCGGGGTGCCGTGTCGCCGCGCCGCTATTTCTGCCTGCAATGCCATGTACCGCAGACCGACGCCAAGCCCCTGGTCGGCAATACCTTCAGGGATGTCGATGCGGTCATCCAGGAAGCCGTCCCGGGCCGCAAGGAGAATTAAGCCGTGGCCCTTCGCGACAGCGTCATCACCCTGTGGAAGACCCTGACGGGTCCGGCCAGGCATTTTTCCCTGGGCTTCCTGACCTTCGGCGGGTTCATCGCCGGAATCGTGTTCTGGGGCGGTTTCAACACCGCGCTGGAACTGACGAACACGGAAACCTTCTGCATTTCCTGTCATGAGATGCGCGACAACGTGTATGCGGAGCTGAAGACAACCATCCACTACACCAATAGATCCGGCGTTCGTGCAACCTGCCCGGACTGCCACGTGCCACACCAATGGACGGACAAGATCGCGCGCAAGATGCAGGCCTCGAAAGAGGTCTGGGGCAAGATTTTCGGCACCATCTCGACCCGCGACAAGTTCCTTGCGAAGCGGCTGGAGTTGGCCGGCCACGAGTGGCGGCGCCTGAAGGCCAACGATTCCCTGGAATGCCGTAACTGCCACAACTTCGAATTCATGGACTTCACCGCGCAGAGCAAGCGGGCCGCCGACCACCACGCGCGGTTCCTGACCAACAAGGACAAGACCTGCATCGACTGCCACAAGGGCATTGCCCACCGGTTGCCGGACATGGCGGGAGTCGCAAAGTGACGATGCCGGGCCGAAATTAAGGCGCGGCCCGCCACCGCGATCTTTTCCCCGCCACGGTTCCAACGCAGAATGGCGCCTCCGCAAACGAAACGGAGGACCCGCCATGTCCGCGTCGCCATCCGAAGCCTCTCGTCTGTCAGATATCCTCGCCCCCGGGCGCGGTGCCGTCGTCACGGGCGCCGCCAGCGGCATCGGCCTGGCCGCCGCCAAACGGCTTGCCACGCTGGGCATGCATGTCTGCCTGGCCGACCTGGACGAAACCGCCCTGGACACCGCCCATGAGGAGGTCCGCGCCGCCGCCCAGGCCGGGCGCGTCATGTCCATGGCCATGGACGTCGCCGACCCGGATGCCATGGCGGCTCTGAGGGACCGGGCGCTGGATACCTTCGGAAATGTCGCATTGGTGATGAACAACGCGGTCGCCCGGCACACGGGCGGCTGCCTGGACGAACCAGACAACTGGCGGCGGACCCTCGACGTCGGCCTGTTCGGCGTCATCAACGGCTGTCAGGCCTTCGCCCCCGCCATGATCGCGGCGGGGGCACCAGCGATGATCGTCAACGTCGGCTCCAAGCAGGGCATCACCAACCCGCCCGGCCGCCCCCACTACAACGTCACCAAGGCCGCCGTGAAGGCCTACACGGAATTGCTGCAGCACGAATTGCGCGGCGGCGAAGGGGCCGCCGTCAGCGCCCATCTGCTGATCCCCGGCATGACCACCACGGGCGGCCGTGACCACCGCCCGGGCGCCTGGTGGCCGGACCAGGTCGTCGACTTCATGCTGGACGCCCTGGGACGGGGCGATTTCTATATCCTCTGCCCCGACGGCGAAGTGACGCCGGAAATGGACGCCAAGCGCATTCTCTGGGCGGCCCGCGACATCACCGAGAACCGCCCGCCCCTGACCCGCTGGCACCCGGATTTCAAGGCCGCCTTCGACGCCTTCGAGCCCTGAGCGCCACCGCCTAGTTCTTCGTCATAAAATGGCCATGGTACGGCGTTGGATTAGCCCCCCGCGCGCCGGAAACGGCCGGGGCGCGATCGAACGGGAGAATTGACCATGCGCAAACTCCACCCCCTCGCCCTCGCCGTGTCATGTGCCGCCGCGCTGTTTACGGCCGATGGCGCCCAAGCCGCCACGGTAACCGTCACCATGCACGAGGCCACGGTCGGCGGCCTCGGCAAGGACCTCGGCACGATCGCTTTCGAGGACACCCCTCAAGGCATGGCGATCACACCCAGGCTGATGGGATTGCAGGAAGGCCTGCACGGCTTCCATGTGGATGAGTTTCCAAGCTGCGCCGCCAAGAAAAAGAACGGCGTACCCGTGCCGGCCCTGGCCGCCGGAAACCCGTTGGGCGCGGATAAGCCCGGCAAGAACCACCCGGGCGACTTGCCGGGGTTGTACGTCCATTACGACGGCGCCGCCTATACCCCGACCGTGGCCCCCAACATGAAGACGGCGGATCTGGCCGACCATGCCATCGTGATCGACGCCCTTGGCCCCGCTTATCGGGACGCCCCCAAACCGGTGGGCGGCATCATTCTGCGCGTCGCCTGCGGCGTGGTGATGCGCTGATACCCGGGCCCGGCATCCCGGCGAATTCCGTTGAAAAAGGTCCGGACCGGCCCCACATCAAGGGCAGCCCGGCGTGATGACCGGGTCTTTTTTCAAGCGGGAGGCAAACCATGAAGACATACCTTGCGGCCGCCGCGGCCGTCCTGATGATTTCCGGCGCGGCACAGGCAGCGACGGTCACCGTGACCATGCACCAAACTTCGGCCAATGGCGTCGGGCCCATCATCGGCACGATCGAATTTCAGGACACGGCGCGCGGCCTGCGCATCCTGCCCAATCTGTCGGGCCTGAGCGAAGGGCAGCACGGTTTCCACGTCCATGAACATCCCAGCTGCGAGCACAAGGAAAAGGACGGCAAGCAGGTGCCCGGCCTGGCCGCGGGCGGCCATTACGATCCGGCCAACACGGGCAAGCATCTGGGCCCCGACGGCAACGGGCACCTGGGCGACCTGCCCGTGCTGTACGTGGCCGCCGACGGCACCGCGACCCGCGACAGCTACGCCGCACGTCTCAAGACCTCGGACCTGGCCGGCCGCTCGATCATGATCCATGCCGGCGGCGACACCTATTCCGACACACCGGCCCCGCTCGGCGGTGGCGGTGCCCGCGCCGCCTGCGGCGTCGTTGTCTACTAGTCGCCGTCTCGCCGGGGTTTAACCCCGCCCGATCCAGGGCATCTTGGTCGCCTGGATGGTAAGGAACTGCACCGTCGTGTCCATGGGCAAGTTGGCCATGAAGACGACGACCTCGCCGACATGTTCGGCCGGCATGCGCGGTTCCACCTTCAGGCTGCCGTCCGACTGCTTCACGCCGTGGCCCTGGGCCATGCGCTCGGTCATCGGCGACACGGCGTTGCCGATGTCGATCTGGCTGACCGCGATGTCGTATTTGCGCCCGTCGAGCGCCGCCGTCTTGGTCAGACCGGTAACCGCGTGCTTGGTCGCCGTATAGGGAATGGAATCGGGCCGGGGCGCGTGGGCCGAGATCGAACCGTTGTTGATGATGCGCCCGCCCATGGGCGACTGCGCCTTCATCACGCGGAAGGCTTCCTGAATGCACAGGAACACACCGGTCAGGTTGACGTCGACGACGCGCTTCCAGTCCGCGACCTCCAAATCCTCCAACAGGATGCCCGGCGCATTGGCGCCGGCGTTGTTGAAGATCACGTCGACCCGGCCATGGGCGTCCGTGGTCACCTTGAACATGGCCTTGATGTCATCCGGGCTGGTGACGTCCGTGGGCTGAACCAGGGCGCGGCCGCCGGCATCGCCCGCAAGGGCCTTGGTTTCCTCCAGCATGTCGGCGCGGCGGCCGGCCAGGGTCACCGAATAGCCGTCGGCGAGCAGCGCCAGGGCGGCGGCCCGTCCGACGCCGGTGCCCGCGCCGGTGACGATGGCGACCTTGGATGCGGGAATATGGGATTGCGGGCTCATGGAATGTCTCCTGGATGCAGATCTTGATGCAGATCATTTTTGGGGATGTGATAGATTTATAGACTACCGCCCACCGACGAACAGAGAGATTCGATACCATGACCTACTCACTTGATGCCTTCGCCAAGGATCTGAAACAGGTTTTGACTCAGGGGCAGAGCCCCGCCCAGCTTGAGGAAAGCCGCAAGCTGGTGGAAAAGGCGCTGAAGGACCCCGGGTTCGTCGAAGCCAACCTGGGCGATGACGCCGAAGGCGAGCGCAAGATCGTTTATGAGGACCCGGATCTGGGGTTCTGTATCCTGACCCATGTGTACAAGGGCGCCAAAACCGGCAACCCGCACGACCATGGCCCGTCCTGGGCCATCTACGGCCAGGCCTTCGGCGAGACCAAGATGACGGAATACGACATTGTCGAGCCGCCCCAGGGCGAGAAGCCCGGCAAGGTCAAGGAGCGCGAAAGCTATAAGATGGTCCCGGGCGATGCCCGCGTGTATCAGGTCGGCGACGTGCACTGCCCGGAACGGCACAGCGAAACCCGCCTGATCCGCATCGAGGGCATGAACATGAACGGCGTCAAGCGCACGCCCCTGGTGCCCGCCTGATTGAGGCCGGCCGGGCGGCCTAACGGTCGCTCGATTGGATGCCCTGCAATTTTTCCAGGCTGTCCGACGTCAGCTGCAGCGATACGTTGCCGACGGCGGAACGGATGATCAGATCGACGAACCACACACCCGGCGTCAGTTCCTGCGGTGTGCCGATGTCGATACCGACGACGTCCTCGATATCGATAGATAGGTTCTTGTTGTCGTGAAACGAGATGGCGGCGACGGTTTTCTTCGTTTCGGCGCTTGTCATAGACAGGTCCTCGGGTCACTTGTGTGTAGGGTCGGCGAGCCGATAGGAGCAGCCGACGGGGTCGGGCAGCGGACAGCTTGCCTGTGCCGCGCCGCCGCCGCAACCCGGCAATGGCGTAAAAATTACAGCATCCGCCGCGCCGCCTCCCGACAGGGTCAGCCGAGAACCGCCTGAGCCAGCATCCCGGCCAGCAGCGACCCCGCCAGCCCGAGCGCGATGTACCACAGGAACGTTCCCCGCTTGACCAAGGCCCAGACGGCCATGGCGGCGGGGATCGAGGTGACGCCGCCGGCGATCATGAAGGCCATGGCCGGGCCCGGCGCCATGCCCAGGTCCATCAGCCCGTCGATGGTGGGGATCGCCGCGAAGCCGTTGAGATAGGCCGGCACCCCGACCATCACGGCGGCCGGAATGGTCCACCATTCGCCGCCGCCGAGCCAGCGCCCGACCTGATCGGCGGGGATATAGGTGACCATCAAGCTTTCGATCAGGAACGCCAGGGTCAGCCATTTGAACAGGAACCAGCCGGTCGTCCAGCTTTCGTCGCGGAACAGGGCCGTACGCTCGCGGTCGCGCCAGAAACCCCATTCCACGGGAGCCCCCGCCAGCGCCCTCTTGCGGGCACCGCAGCACGACGTGACCGCTCCCTTCAGAGGATCGGCAAAGGCCCCGCGGGCCACCAGGACATGCGTGCCGTAGCCCGCAGCCAAGCCCATGACCACCGCGGCGACGGCCTTGAACAGGGTGAACGGCAGGCCGAACACGGCGGCCATCAGGATGAAAATCTGCGGGTCCATGAGGGGCGAGGCGATCCAGAACGCCATGACCGGCGCCAGCGGCACCCCGGCCGCCAGCAGCCCGGCGATGATCGGCACGACCCCGCAGGAGCAGAAGGGCGAAAAGGCACCGACAAGGGCGGCCAGGAAGATCGCCGTCATCGGCCGGCTGGTGAACGCGCGGGCGATCTGGCGGTCCAGGCCGGTGGCCTTGGTCCAGGCGGCGGCCAGCACCGACATCAGAAAGAAGGGGGCGATGAAACCGTAGGCATCGGCGACGAACAGAATACTGGCGGCGGCCTGGTCCCGATTGACGGCGGCCAGAAACGCCAGTCCGCCCAGGATGACCAGCAACACACGGTCGGCCCGCTTCAGCCGGTCCAGGACGCCGGGCCGGGTCGGAGGGGCGGACCGCTCGGCAGAGGATTGCAACGGGGGGGTGAGGATGGTTTCGCTCATCGCGGGTCTCTTGTCGTCAAGGGGTGGCGGTTTTACCGGCCGGCGCGGCGCAGGTCGCCGTAACGCCCGTGCAGCATTCGTCGGCCAAGAAGCCGATCAGGCCGTGCATGGCGGCGAAATTGGCGCGGCATCGCAGGGTGCGGCCCTCGCGCGACTGATCGACCAGCCCCGCCCAGACCAGACGGGAGACGTGGTGCGACAGGGTCGAGCCGGGGATCTTCAGATGTTCCTGAATTTCGCCGACCGACAAGCCGTCTTCCCCCGCCTTGACCAGCAGGCGGAAGGCGAGAAGCCGATGCGGGTTGCCCAGTTCGGCAAGCTGTCGGGCGGCGAGTTCCGTATCCATGGCGCCCAGTTTAGAGCCGAACGCAGCCCACATCAACGACTATTCTAGAATTATCGAAATATATACCAACCCACATGGCCCCAATCAATTTCATAACAAACATCCATGACGTGCGGACAAGTG
This sequence comes from uncultured Alphaproteobacteria bacterium, assembly GCA_963976055.1. Lineage (GTDB taxonomy): Bacteria > Pseudomonadota > Alphaproteobacteria > Rhodospirillales > Casp-alpha2 > UBA1479. Next base: position 330,664 of record CAXBJB010000004.1, on the reverse strand, counting down.
GACCTATGCCATTTGGCTGATGTAAACAGGCGCGGATTCATGACACCATACGAAGGTAAGCTCGGCGAACGTCCACAACTCGACCGGGCAGAGAAGGCGCATCCATGGGTTCCACGGTCACCATAAAATCCACGTTCCTTGAAGCGGGAAGCAATCTTCCGGCCTTTCATCGCGCGGTGCTGGATTATTGGCAGCGCCTGCGCGGCGACAGGGCCGCCCCCCCGTTTTCCGAATTCGATCTGGCGGCGCTGGACCCGGAAACCGTCCGCTTCATGAACATTACCGACATCACGCCGGAGCCGCTGGCTTCGGTCTACCGTTTTTGGGGATCAGGCCTGACCACGGCCTTCGGCGCGGATTACACGGGCCGCTCGCCCATCGAGGTGCCGCCCAGGGCCATCGGCCTGAGTGCGCGCGGCGGCTGCGGCCGGCTGGCCCACGAAATGGCCCCCCATTGCGAAGTCAAACAGTTCGAGACGCTCTCCGGATACCGGGGCCGCGCGGTGATCCTGCGTCTGCCCTGTTCCAACGACGGCGTCACGGTCGCCAACGGCATCGGCGTGTTCAAGTTCGAGCACGTCAATCCGGACGCCGACCTGAGCGCCTTCTTCGACGAAGTCTTCGGCCCGCTCGACGCCGTCTCGACCCCCTAACCGTCCCTGCGCCAATTCGTCTTCAGATCAGGCCGCCGTCGCCCGGTCCTTGAGGAACGGCCGATCGCCGCCCGCCGTGGTGCGGTGCATCCGCCGGGGCATGTTTTCGTCATAATCGCGCACGGCGTAATGCATGGTCGCGCGGTTGTCCCACATCACCAGATCGCCTTCCTGCCAGCGGTGGCGGTAGATGTTTTCCGGCTGCGTCGCATGGGCCATCAGGAAGTCCAGCAGCGGCCGGCTTTCCTCCACGGTCATGTCCACGAAGTTCGTAGTGAAGAAGGTGTTGACGTAGAGCGCGTCACGCCCAGTTTCCGGATGAGTGCGCACCACCGGATGGCGGAACGAGGCCAGGTTCGCCGGAATCTGCGGTGAATCCGTATCCGGCTCGGCCAGATTGCGCCGCCGGATGGCGTCCGGCGAATGCATGGCGTCGAGCCCGCGCAGCATGTTCTGCATGGCCGGCGACAAGGTCTCCAGCGCCCGGTACATATTGCAGAACAGGGTATCACCCCGGCCTTCGGGCACGATGCGCGCATGCAGCAGCGACAGCGCCGGCGGCTGTTCCGAAGCCGAGATGTCGGAATGCCAGAAATCGTTGCGCGCACCCCGGCGGCCCGGCTTGGTTTCCAGCACGATGACCTCGGGGTGTTCATTATTCACGCCGGCGCGGGAACCGTAGGGATGGGGTTCCGCCGGCCCGAAACGCTGGGAAAACCGGCTCTGTTCCGCAGGCGTCAGGTCCTGGCCGGGAAACACCAACACCAGATACTCATTCAGGGCGTCGGAGACGGCGGAAAAAGTTGCGGCGTCGAGATCCTGTGACAGATTGACGCCGGAAATCCGGGCGCCCATGGCGCCGGTCAGGGGTTGCACTTGGAACGGATAGTCGCGGCTCATCTTGTGGCCTCCCATGCTTGAACCGATAGGGCCCATTTATTTGTGTTTATGGAAGGGCCGGTTAGTTTCCGCCCGGCGCAACATCCGGGCGACGGCATCATTCTTACCCCTCATCAGCGCGTAGTCCAGCGCCCTGCGGCCCCAGCGGTCCGCGACCAGGGGATCCGCTCCGGCCAGGATCAAGTATTCGGCAATCTCCGGATAATTGCCGTGGGCGGCCAGGATCAGGGGCGTGACCTTGTCCGCGTCCTGCCAGCCGACCCGCGCCCCGGCGCGGACCAGTACGGTCACCATGTCGAGCCGGCCCAGCAACACCGCGTGGTGAAGAGGCGCCCGCCAGTCCGCGCCGACCACGTTGGGATCGGCCCCCGCCTGCAACAGCTGGGCAAGCCGATCCACGTCGCCCGCGGCGGCGGCGCGCACGAGATCGAGGGTCGTCACGGTCGCCGGCAGGTCCGCCGCCCGGGCCGGTCGCGGCACATCGGCCGTCGCCAGAACTGCCGCAAGACAGATGAGACAGATGAGAATGATCGATCGGCGCATGACGCCTCTTCTTCAATTGCGCGGGCAGGGCACCCCGGATAGGCTTCGCCCATGATCACGCTCCACGATTTTCTGCCCTCGGGCAATGGCTACAAGTGCCGGCTGATGCTGCGCTTCCTCGGCCAGCCCTTCACCCTGGTCGAGTACGACATCACCAAGGGGGAAACCCGCACGCCCGATTTCCTGGGAAAGCTCAACGCCAATGGCCGCATTCCGGTGCTTGAGTTGGAAGACGGCCGCTGTCTTTCGGAATCGGGAGCGATCCTGAATTTCCTGGCCCAGGACACGCCGTTTTTGCCCGATGATCCCTGGGCCCGCGCCAAGGTTCTGCAATGGATGTTCTTCGAACAGTACACGCTCGAGCCCACCATCGCCGTGCGCCGGTTCTGGCTGACCGAGCAAAACACGCCGCTGACCGAGATCCAGCAGGCGCAATTGCCGGCCAAGCTGGATCAGGGCCATGCGGCGCTGGGAGTCCTGGAACATGGCTTGGCGGGCGGACCGTGGCTGGTCGGGGATGTGCCGACCATCGCCGACATCGCGCTTTACGGTTATACCCATGTGGCGCCCGAGGGCGGCTATGACCTGGACGCCTATCCCAACGTCACGGCCTGGATCGGCCGGTTCCGCGAATTGCCCGGCTATGTGCCGATCACCCAGCGCGATCTTGCCTGATGTCCCTGCCCGACCGCCCACGTATCTGAACTTTCTAATTTACGGTATACTGGACGAAACCCGCCCACGGCCAAAGGCCGGGCGACCAGACGGGAGACGCATCCATGAACGTGAAACACATCCTTGAACGCAAGGGCAGCGCCGTTACCACCATCGCCACCAACGCCACCATCGGCGAGGCCGCGCGCACCCTGGCGGAAGCCCGGATCGGCGCCATCGTCGTGTCCAACGACGGCGCCACCATCAACGGCATCCTGTCGGAACGCGACATCGTGCGCATGATCGGCACGGACGGCCCGGGCGCCCTCACCCGCCCGGTGACCGAGGCCATGACCGCCAACGTCATCACCTGCAAGCCGGACGACCGCATCAACGTGCTGATGAGCATGATGACCCAGCGCCGCATCCGCCACCTGCCGGTGGCCGAGAACGGCAAGATGACGGGCCTGATTTCCATCGGCGACGTGGTCAAGGAACGCATGGACGAAATCGAATCCGACGCCGCCGCCATGCGCGACTACATCACCGGCATGACCGCCTGACGACCCTTCCAGCCATAAGGACCAGCAGAACACCATGACCACCACGACCGCGCCGGGGCCTAGCCTCGTGTTTTACCATGCCTGGGCATCCTCCGCGTCGCGCAAGGTGCGCATGTGCCTCCACGAAAAAGATCTCGCGTTCGACGCCAAGATCGTCGATCTCAACAAGTTCGAACACCATGCGGACTGGTACAAGAAACTGAACCCGTCGGGCATCGTGCCGGCGCTGATGGTCGACGGCAGGCCCCTCGTGGAAAGCAACTTCATCAACGAATACCTGGACGAGGCCTACCCCACGCCGCCGCTGCGCCCGACGGACCCGATGCTGCTGCACGACATGCGGCTGTGGGGAAAGTACATCGACGACACCTGTCTGCCGGCGATCCAGAAACACAACTGGATGCACCATTTCCACCCCATGGCCCGCGAATGGTCCGACGAAGAGTTGGAAAAACGCCTGGCCGCCATCCCGACCGCCAACCGCAAGCATGTGTGGTACCGCATGGCGCGCGATCCCTACACGGCGGAGGAACTGGAGGCGGCATTGGACATCCTGCGCGACATGATGGACCGCATCGAAGCGCGCATCGCCAAAACCGGGTTCATCACCGGCGACGCCTATTCCCTGGCCGATATCGCCGCCGCGCCCTACGTCATCCGCACGGAGGAACTGGCGCCGGTCGAGGTCTCAGCGGAAAAACGGCCCCATGCCGCCAAGTGGTGGGCGGCGGTCAAGGCGCGCCCCGCCTACAAGGCCGCCCATATGGAGCCCTTCAACGATCAGTGCTGGTCTGGATGGATGCCGCCGGCGGCGTAGACCCGGCGGGTCAGGAAAACGTCATGATGACGGCGAAGGCCGGCAATATGCCGACGGAAACCGCGGAGGCATGCAGGGTGCCTTCATTGCATCGCGGCGAATGCCGACATCGCCGTCGATTTTCTGAAGCTTCGCATTCCCCACCTCCTAGCCTTCCCCGATATCCTCATCCCAATCTGTGGGGCGCTCGCGCTTCAGCCGCGCCATGAGTTCAATACAGGATTGGTGGCCAAGAATTTCGACCTCGACGCCGTGATCGCGGAGGAATTCCTCATTGCCGCCGAAATTGACGTTCTCCCCGATAACGACGCGGGGAATCTTGAATTGCACGATGGTCCCGGAACACATCATGCAAGGCGACAGGGTCGTATAGAGCGTGGTGTCCCGGTAGCTTTTCTGCCGCCCGGCATTTTGAATGCAATCCATTTCGCCGTGAAGGATCGCGCTGTCCTTCTGAACCCTTTGGTTGTGGCCCCTACCGATGACCGTGCCGTCCCTGACCAGGACCGAACCGATCGGCAGACCGCCCTCGTCGAAGCTTTTTTTCGCAAGGCGATAGGCCTCGTCCATGAACTTGATGTCATCCGCGGCCATCGCCCATCACTCTCCGTTTTTCAGACGTCGGCACCCGTGCACCCCCGGCGGCACGATCAGCCGCTTCTGGCCTTGTCGATGCGGCGGGTGAATTCCTGGATCACGCGCTCGTAAAGCGCGCCCTTCAGAACCTTGTCCTCGACCCCACCGTCGATGTTGGGGTTATCGTTGACCTCGATCACGAACACGCCGGCCTCCGTCTCCTTCAGATCGACGCCGTAGAGCCCGTCGCCGATCAGGGCGGCGGCACGGCGCGCGGTCTCGACCACCACGGGCGGGGCCGCGTCGATCGGCATGGTTTCCCAGGCGCCGGAAACGGATTTCTCGCTGTCGACATGGCGGTAGATCTGCCAGTGCGAGCGCGACATGAAGTACTGGCAGGCGAACAGCGGCTCGCCGCCGATCAGGCCGATCCGCCAGTCATAGGGCGTGTACATGTATTCCTGGGCCAGGATCACGCGGGAACGTTCGAACAGGCCCTCCGCATGGCGCAGGAAGTCCTCCCGGTTTTCGGCCTTTTCGACCCCTCGGGAAAAGGCGCCGTCGGGAATTTTCAAAACCACCGGATAGCCCATCATGGCTTCGATTTCGGCCAGACGCTTGTCGTTGAAGGTCGAACGGTTGAGCAGTTCCGTGCGCGGCGTCGGCACGTTGGCCGCCTTCAGCGCTTCCGACAGGTAGACCTTGTTGGTGCAGCGCAGGATCGAGCGCGGATCGTCGATCACCGGAATGCCTTCGACCTCGGCCTTGCGGGAAAAGCGGAAGGTATGGTGGTTCAGGGCCGTCGTCTCGCGGATGAACAGGGCGTCGAATTCGGGGATGCGCTGGATGTCCTTGGCGGTGATGAATTCGACCTCGACCCGCTGATCCGCCCCGGCCTTGGCCAGGCGCTTGAGCGCCACCTCGTCCGACGGCGCCAGCCGTTCGTTGGGGTCGACCAGAACGGCCAGTTCGTAAAGCGCCGACGGGCGGCTCTTGCGTTGCGACGCCGGCACGCGGACATAGGTGCGCAGCGCATCTTCAAACACGGCGGCCAGGTCGTCGTTGATCTTGTTGATGCCAAGCGGGTGGATCGCCTGAATCCGCCAGCGCTTGTCGCGCACGATCTGGATTTCCAGGATCGGATAGCGGAAGGCGTCGAACACTTCCGCCGCGAGCCGGCGGAACCGCGCATCGTCGGGCCGCCCGAAAAACACGTGCAGCACGAACCCGACCGTGGGCGGGCTGGCCAGCCGCTTCATCGTCGCGTGCAGGATGCGTTCCAGATCGGGCACGGCGTAAGCGTAGGACCCCCGCTTATCCAGGTCGATGATGTCGACCATCGTCGGCATCGGCAGGTCGCCCCGGGATTCCGACAGCAGCGAACAGTAATACCCCGCCGACAGATACTTGTAGCGGCGGCACAGGTTGATGACGCGGAGCGGCCGTTTGTTCGGCGTGCGTTTTTCGGCGATGAAGGCGTCGACCGTCTGGATGTTCAGGCCCTCTTGATTCCAGCGCCAATCGGAAAGGCGGTCGACGACAATTACGCTGCGGGCCATCAGGCGCTCCTCTTTTTCGGGCCGATGACAACCACCGCATATTGCTTTGACCCGCCGTAGCGCATCATGCGGTCAAACTCCTCGAGACGGATGGGAATACCGAAACAGACCGTTTCGGTCTCGCCTTCGTCGGTATCGACGTAGGGTTCATGAACATAGACGAAACGGTCGTCGAAGCCGGTGATGGCCATCCAATGCGGCGCCTTGTAGCCCGTCAGGCGATAGGCGCTGATCAGAACGATGGGGACATGGCCCTTTTCGAACCGGCGCCGCAGGTCTGCGAGCGCGGGCGGCGCATGCTTGACGCGCACGCCGGTCCGGCCGATTTCCTCGATGAAGTCGGCCTGGACCAGACGGATGACTTCCTTCTTCTCCTCGTTCCGCACGCCATTGGCGAACATCGCCCCGTCCTCGCTGACGAACATGTCGACGGTGAACCCCCGCTTCCAGGCGGACAGCGCCAGGCCGTAGGGTCCGCACCCGCCGTGGCCCGACGTCATGAAGATGGTGGTCGACTCGCGCCACAGGCGCAGTTCGAACGTCCGGTCGAGCACCAGGTCCGGCTCCTGGGCCTTCATGGCCATCATCAGGCAGGCCGGGCCGCAGGTGAATTCCAGGGTCTGGGCATAGTAGGGAACAAGCGCGTCGTCGGCCGAAAGATGCGGCGCCAGCGCCTTTTCCATGCGCACCGCATCGACATGGTCTTCGTAATAATCCGGGTAGGTCGAAAAAGCACGGTAGCCGGCCTTTTCGTAGAACGCGAGGGCGCGCGCGTTATCCCGCCGCACTTCCAGCCGCATCATCACGAAGCCCTTTTCCAGGGCGATCTTTTCCGACTGGGCCAGCAACGCGCGGGCGATGCCGCCGCGTTGGCGAGTGGGCAGAACGGCAAAGGAATAGAGGCGCGTCATCGACGTGTTGCGGTGGAACAGTACAAGACTGTAGCCGGCAATGGCGCCGTCAACCTCGTCGACGATGAGGGACGCGTTGCCGCGCGTCAGCAGATAGCGGAAGTTGCGCGGCGACAGCCTGTCGGTGTCGAAGCACTGCTGCTCCAGGTCCGCGAGGACCGGGACATCTTCCAAGGTGGCGTTGCGGATCACGGCGGAACCTGCGCGACTTTCAAGGGACATACAAATCAGCGGAGGGCCGGGCCCGGGCCGGCGACATTCCGCGCACGGTATTACGCCCGAACAGGTACCTCAAAAGTCGGCTCTTGGCTATAAGCCGTCACCGATTCCCGCCATGCGGTACGCGCGCGGCAGCCTCCTCGAAACAGGAGGCGCGGGGGCTATTCCTTGGGCTTCAGGGACAAAGACGCCGAGTTGATGCAGTAGCGCAGGCCCGTGGGCTCGGGCCCGTCCGGGAAGACATGGCCCAGGTGGGCATCGCATTTCGAACAGACGACCTCGACCCGGCGCATGAAGAAGCTGACGTCCTCATGCTCGATGACCGCGTCCTTGCTGACCGGCTGATAATAGCTGGGCCAGCCGGTGCCGCTGTCGAACTTGGTGTCGGACGAAAACAGCGGCTCGCCACAACAGATGCAGACATAGGTGCCCGGCGTCTTGGCGTCGTGGTACGTACCGGTAAAGGCGCGTTCCGTGCCCTTCAGGCGGGTCACCTTGTACTGTTCGTCGGTCAGCTGCTGGCGCCATTCGGCGTCGGATTTCTCGATCTTGCCGGTCATCTTACGTTTCCACCAGTTAAAGGCTTGTCCGATCATATAGGACGGCCGAGCCCCCTGACGAGGCCCCTCGCGGGAAGTTTACCGGGAGGGCGCGCCCTACTTCTCGGCCAATTTCTGATAGCCGTCCCGGGTCTGCGGCAGCTTGCGGCCGAAAATCTGGGTCGCCACCATGTTGCGCAGAACCTGCGCCGTGCCGCCGCCGATGGTGAACATGCGGGCGTCGCGGTACATGCGCTCCATGGGCAGGTTGCGGGAATAGCCCATGGCGCCGAACACCTGCAACGCCTCGGACGTCACCTTGATCGCCATTTCCGAGGTGAAGATCTTGGCCTGGGCGGCCAGCGTCATGTCGGGGAAACCGGATTGGTCCGTCTCGGCGCTGGCGGCGGCGCGGTAGATTAGCGTCTGCGCCGCCGTGATCTGGGTCGCCATGTCGACTAGCATCCATTGCAGGCCCTGGAATTCGGCGATGGGCCGACCGAACTGCTCGCGTTCCTGGGCATAGGCCAAAGCTTTCTCGTACGCCCCCTGGGCGATGCCGAGCGCCACCGTGCCGGCCCCCACGCGCTGCGAGTTATAGGCCGTCATCAGGCCGGCGAAGCCGCGGCGGATGCCCTGGGGCGGGATCAGGGCCATGGATTCATGGACTTCCAGGTCCTTGAAATGGACCTGGCATTCGGGAATGCCGCGCAGGCCCATGGCCGGTTCGCGGGTGCCGATGACCAGGCCCGGATGGTCGTTGCGGATGGCAAGGAAGCCGCCGATGCCCTGTTCCTCGCCGTTTTCGAACACGCGGGCGAAGATCAGATGCACCTTGGACACGCCGGCACCAGTGATCCAATGCTTGGTCCCATTAATAACGTACGTGTCGCCCTTCTTGTCGGCGCGAGTCGTCATGTCGGTCGCGGCACTGCCGGCGTTCGGCTCCGTAATACAGATGGCGGGCTTGTCGCCGGCCAGCACATGTTCGGCGCAGAACTTCTTCTGTTCCTCGGACCCGTAGCGCATGACCGAGGAAATCGCCCCCATGTTGGCCTCGACCACGATACGGCCGGTGACACCGCAGTGCTTGGCCATTTCCTCGACCACCAGCACGGCGTCCAGGAACGACCGGCCCTGCCCGCCGTAGGCTTCGGGAATGGTCATGCCCATGAAGCCGGCGTCCTTCAGCAACGCCACGTTGTCCCAGGGATATTCCTCGGTGCGGTCAACCTCGGCGGCGCGCGCCGCCACGGCGCCCCCGGCAAGGGCGCGGGCCTTGGCGCGCAGGTCTTTCTGGTCGTCGGTCAGGTCGAACATGGGTCGTCTCTCCCTAAATCAGTCCGTCTTTTCGCAGCGCCGCGCGGTCGTCGTCGCTCAGGTCCAGAAGCTCGGCCAGGACCTCGTCCGTGTGTTGGCCCAGGGTCGGTGGCGGGCGGCGGTAGCTGACGGGCGTTTCCGACAGCTTGATGGGGTTGCCCAGAAGCGCAACCTTACCGTCTTTCGCCAAGGGCTGGTCCATCTCGATCTTCATCTCGCGATGCTGGATCTGCGGATCGCTGAAGGTCTGTTCCAGATTGTAGACCGGGGCGGCGGGCACGTTGCGCTGTTCCAGGCCCTCGATCCATTCCTGGGTGGTCTTGCGCGGCGTGACCTGTTCCAGCTTGGCGACCAGTTCGTCCCGGTTCACGAGGCGCTTCGGATTGGTGTCGTAGCGCGGATCGGTCGCCAGTTCGGGTACGCCCGCGAATTCACAGAACCGGGAATACTGCCCGTCGTTGCCGGCGGCCAGATAGAAATAGCCGTCCTTGGTCGGGAACACCTGATAGGGCACGATGTTGGCATGCTGGTTGCCGCGCCGCTTGGGCAGGTCGCCGGACGTGAAATAGTTCAGCGCCTCGTTCGACGCCCAGGCCACGGTGGTGTCGAGCAAGCCGAGGTCGATGTTCTGGCCCCGGCCCGTCTTGTCGCGGTGGCGGAGGGCCGCCAGGATCGCGGTTGAGGCGTACATGCCGCACATGATGTCGGAAATGCCGACGCCGACGCGCACTGGCTCCCCATCCGGGCTGCCGGTCAGGGACATGATCCCGCCCATGGCCTGGGCCAGGGCGTCGTAGCCCGGCCGCTTGGCATAGGGCCCCGTCTCGCCGAAGCCGGAGATATGGCAGTAGACCAGACCCGGGAATTCGTCCTTGAGGTCGGCATAGCCCAGGCCGAATTTCTCCAGCCCGCCGACCTTCAGGTTATGCGCCATCACGTCGCAATGCTTGAGCAGGCGCTTGATCAGGGCCACGCCTTCCGGCCGGGAGAAATCGACCGTGACCGAACGCTTGTTGCGGTTGACCGCCAGGTAATAGGCGCTTTCGTCCAGGTCCCCGCCGTCTGTGGCCGTCAGGTACGGCGGCCCCCAGCTGCGCGTGTCGTCGCCGACGCCGGGGCGTTCGATCTTGATCACGTCGGCGCCCAGGTCGCCCAAAAGCTGAGCACAGGTCGGGCCCGCCAGGATGCGGGTCATGTCGAGGATGCGGATTCCCGCCAAAGGGCCGGCGGGTCGAGTGGTGGTTTCGGTCATGGATGTTTCCGTTGGGATGCAGGCGGGAAATCGAGGAGACGCATGCTACACCCCCACCCCGCACAGGCAAAGACCGCGCGGGGAAAATGAAACGCTAATCCGGCACTCACCCGGCGGCGGTCAGATCCGTGTGGGCCGGCTTACCCTGAACCCCCTTGTACAGGATGCTCTGGCGCAGCTTCATGATGCGGGCGTATTCGGCCAGGGCCGCCTCGTCCATGTCCGCGTCGGGCGGCGTTTCATGGATGAAGTTACCGTGAGTGTCCTGCCCGCGCACCAGCCAGGCACAATCCTTGTCGGCGTTGACCTGCGACACGTCGGGACGGATGTAGCGGATGGCGAAGCCGATGCGCCGATCGTCCGTGATGTTGGGGGTCGAGGCATGGGCGATCAGCACGTGGTGCAGCGAGACCTCGCCGGGGTCGAGCGGCATGTAGGCCGCGTCGTCCTCGTTGACCTCGACCGCCAGTTCCTGGCCCCTGGTCAACAGGTTGTGCTTGTCCAGGGTGTCACGGTGGGCGATCTGGCTCCACTTGTGGCTGCCGGGCACGACCTTCATGCAGCCCGCTTCCACCGTTGCCGGCGACAGCGCGACCCAGGCGGTCAACACGTCGGGCTTGGACAGGCCCCAATAAGTCGCGTCCTGATGCCAGGACACGAATCCGGGATCGTGCGCGTCCTTGACGAACAGCGAGCAGCCCCAAGCCAGGATATCCGGGCCGAGCACGTCTTCGACCGCATCGAGGATTTTGGGATGGGACACCAGTTCCGCCGCCCAGGTCTGCAACAGATACAGTTTCTGCCCCTTGGACAGTTCGTACCAACCGCCCTGCGCCGCCTCATAGGCCTCGAAGCGGCGACGGTAGGACAGCGCCTCGTCCGCCGACATGATCGGCACGGGCGCGACATAGCCGTCCTCGCGATATTGACTGACCTGTTGTTCCGACAACAGCTTCGGCATGGATTCCTCCCAAGGATCGTGCGGATGTTCCGGTTTTTCGGAATTCTACGCGGGCCAGCCTGTTTCGGCCAGTCCCAGCCCATAATTGGGCCCCAACCGCGCCGGTGCCGCAAGCGAGATTTGCTTAACGCGCGCCCAAGGAATCCTAATGCAAGGGAGGCGGCGGATCGGGTGCCGGCGTATCAGGTGACGTTGAAGTCGCTGTCGTCCAGCGCGGCGCCGTCGGTATCCGTCAGCTCGATCTCCATGTCGACCTGGGCGTCGCCGTCGGCGTCGATTTCCAGGATCTTGGTCTGATCGTTGAACCGCGCCTGGGTATTGCCGCCGCCGTCGAAATCATGGGTTTCGTCGCCCAGGAAGGCGAACACGCCGGTCACGAAGCCCGAGAAATCAAGAATATCGACGGAATCCCCGGCGCCGCCGGCATCAAAGTCCTCGATCACGTCGCGCAGGGCCGCCCCGGCGCCCGATTCGTCGGCCGAGCGGTAAATGAACACGTCCCGCCCCTCGCCGCCGATCAGGATATCCTGGCCCAGGCCGCCGATGAGAGTGTCGTCGCCATCACCCGTTTCCACGATGTCGTCGCCATCGCCGGCGTCGATCACGTTGTCGCCGCCGTAAGCCCAGATGTCGTCGTTTCCGGCGCCGCCGAACACGATGCTACCGCCGTCGTCCAGGGTCACGAAATCGTCGCCGTCACCGGCGTCGATATAGTTTTCGCCGTACCCGGTTTCGATGTCGTCGTCCCCGGCGCCGCCGTAGATTTCGTTGTCGCCGTCGCCGACGATGATGATGTCGTCACCATCACCGCCCTCGATGTAATTGTCGCCGTCGCCGGCATCGAGATCGTCGTTGCCGGCCCCGCCGAAGATCCGGTTATCCCCGTCATCGACGATGACAAGGTCGTCGCCGTCGCCGCCGTAGATGGTGTTGTCGCCGTTCAGCCCGTCGATCAGGTCGTCCCCGGCGCCGCCGTGGATCACATTGTCGCCGTCGCCGACCAGAATTTCGTCGTCGCCGTCGCCGCCCTCCACATAATTGTCGCCGTCGCCCAGGTCGACCACGTCGTTGCCGATGCCCGCGAACACGCGGTTGTCGCCGTCACCGGCGGAAAGATCGTCATTCCCGGCGCCGCCGATCAGCTCGTTGTCGCCGTTGCCGAATTCCCCGGCTTCGACAACGTCGTCGCCGTCACCGCCGTCGACATAATTATCGCCGTCGCCCAAAAAGATTTCGTCGTTGCCCGCACCGGCCAGCACTGTGTTGTTGCCGTTGCCGCCGCGCAGGATGTCATCGCCGTCGCCACCGTCGAGGAAATTGTTCCCAGCACCGCCGATCAACTCGTCATTTCCGGCGCCACCGTACAGGCTGTCATTGCCGGCGCCGCCGATCAGCAGATCGTTGCCCGCCAGGCCGTAGATTGTGTCGTCACCGCCAAGTCCGTCGATGACGTCGTCGCCGGACGAGCCGATCAGAAGGTCGCCGCCCTGGGTCACGGTGTCGGGCACGTCGTCGACCGTGATGACGAAGGTTTCCGTGCGGCTGAGACCGCCCGCGTCGGTCGCCGTGACGTCAACGGACACCGAGGGCGTCGCCTCGAAATCCAGCGCGAGGCCATCCTTCAACTTCAGTTGCCCGGCGACAATCTCGAACCGCGCGTCGCTGACCGCCAGGACATGGCTGTCGCCCGCATCGGGATCGCTGACGCTCAAGGAACCGACGACCCAACCCTTTTCGTTTTCCAGAACATGGCTGTTGTCGAGCGCGATATCGTCGGGCGCCTGATTGGCCAACGGCAGGGTCAGGATGAAGGCGGTGGTGACGGCGGCGCTGGCGCCGTTGGACTGTTCCGTGGCCGTCGCCGTGACCTGGACCGTGACATCGCCGGAAACGCCCGTGGGTGGGGTCAGGGTCAGGCCGGCCAGATCGCCGGGAGTCAGGGTGAACGTGCCGTTGGCGTTGGCCGTGCCCGCCGACAGCAGGCTGCCGGCCGGAAGACCGGACAGGGTCAGGCTGAGAACTTCCGAGCCGTCCGTGTCGGTCAAGGCGGCGGCGATATCGAGCGCCAGGGGCTGGCCCGCCTGACCGGACACGTCCTGAACCGTCAGGACCGGCTGATCGGCGGCGGCCTCGATCTCGAAGGTGACGGTGGCCGTGGATTGGGCACCCGCGTCGTCAACAACGGTATAGGTGAAACTGGCCGGGCCGGAATAGTTCGGGGCCGGCGTGAACACCACGTCGCCGTTGCCGTCCACGGCGACCGTGCCGCCCTGAGGGGCGCCAACGGCGGCGATGGTCAGCACGTCATTGGCATCCGCGTCCGTGTCGTTGGCAAGAAGATCGCCCGCGGGAATCACCAGGGCCATATCCTCGACCCCGCCCGCGATCACGTCGGCGGCAGCCACGGGGCCGTCGTTGGTACCGGTGATGGTGAGGGTGACCACGCCTTCATCCGAATCGCCGTCCGCGTCGGTGACGCGGTAGATGAAGGTCTGCGTCGCCGTTTCACCGGCGCCCAGGTGATTGAACGCCTGGCCCGGGTCATAGGTGAAGGTGCCGTCGGCGTTGAAGGTCAGGTCGCCCTGGGCCGGGCCGCTGACCAGTGTGACCGAAGCCACCAGATCGGGCACCAGATCGTTCGTCAGGACAGAACCGGACACGGCGGCATCCTCGCCCGCCGTCACGAAGGTATCGTCGTTCGCCGTCACGCCCTGGTCGGCGGGGTCGATCTCGACCCCGTCGACGACGACCTTCAGGTTCTCGAATTCCTTGGCCTTCAGGCCGAAGGCCGAGAACGTGAACCATTTGCCGTCGGCTTCGCCCCGGCGGCCCGTGTGGTCGTCGATGAACTCCAGATAGTCGCGGACGTCCTGCTGCACGTCGGCACGTAGCCATTCGGCGTGGGTCAGGTCCAGGCGCAGGGTGTCCACGCCCTTGCCGCCTTCATAGACGTCGCGGCTGCCGGCGTTGTCGCCCATCACGTAGACGGCGGTGTCGTCGCCCTTGCCGCCCTTCACGTGGTCGCTGCCGGCACCGCCGGTGAGCACGTCGTCACCCTTGTCGCCGTCGATGAAATCCCGTCCCGCGCCGCCGTTGACGACGTCGTTGCCACGGCCGCCGTGCAGATGGTCGTCGCCGTCTCCCCCCGAAACGGTGTCATTGCCGCCGCCGGCATGCACCAAATCCTTGCCGTCACCGCCGTCGATGACGTCGTCACCGCTGCCGCCGTCGATATGGTCGTTGCCGGTGCCGCCGGACAGCACGTCGTTGCCGCTGCCACCGTCGACATGATCGTTGCCCGACCCGCCGGACACGATATCGTCGCCGTTGCCGCCATAAACCTTGTCGTTGCCGCCGGCGCCATCGAGCGTATCGTCTCCATCGCGGCCATAAATCTTGTCGCGGCCGTTTCCGCCCGTGATGACGTCATCGCCACGACCGCCTTGATTGGGGACCGGCGGAGAGAATTTCGCCAACAGGGCTGCGATAAATTTCATTAGAAACATGGGGGGGTGCTCGATTTCGGTCTTCATGCAGGGATGCGCCCAACGCAGATGCGCCGCCACGGTGAATTTCAATTGTCCCTCAAGGCACCCTTGTTAGGTGCTCAGCATGATTTGCGGCGGATACTAACAACCGATGCTGACAGCAAGTTGACCGCAGCGAAATCAATCGGAAACGGCAAAAAGCCTCCGGGTGGGGAACCCGGGGGCTTTAAGCGGAGTGACCTCATCGGTCGTTGGGGTGAGACCCGGCGGCTGGGGGGAAGGTTGGGGAGTTGGGGAGTGACCGCCGGGCCTCTTTCTGCGGGGTATTAGGGCAAACGTAATGGGAAAGGCTCAGCCAAAAGCGGCAGAGGCAATGACGGCGGTCGCTACCGCGAAGCCAATGACTATGCCGGTCACGGTGAGTGATGTCGCTTTTGCTGAAGCGTGAATGCGCTGCATCGTCGCACCTCCTTCTTGAGGTTTGCAGGCATGGCAACTTCTCTTGCCATAGCCTCCTGCACTTAAAGTCAAGTCGTCCCAAGGCCAACATTAGGGAGGAGTCATTAACGATTTCTGAATCAAACTTAATTTTCTTTAAGCCTAAAAACGCCTAGTCTGGCGCCCAACGAGACGCAAAAACGTTCAAGAAACGAAACCGAAGGGAGTTCAGAAATGCAGACCCGCGCCGCCGTCGCCCTTGAGGCCGGCTCCCCCCTGTCCATCGAAACCGTCGAACTGGACGGCCCCAAGGAGGGCGAGTGCCTGGTCGAGATCAAGGCCACGGGCATCTGCCACACCGACGAATTCACTCTGTCCGGCGCCGATCCCGAAGGCATCTTTCCCGCCATCCTCGGTCATGAGGGTGCGGGCGTGGTGGTCGAGGTCGGCCCCGGCGTCACCTCCCTGAAAAAGGGCGACCACGTCATCCCCCTGTACACGCCCGAATGCCGGCAATGCGAATACTGCCTAAATCCAAAGACCAACCTATGCCAGGCGATCCGCTCGACACAGGGCCAGGGCCTGATGCCTGACGGCACCTCGCGGTTCAAGCTGAACGGCGAGCCGGTATTTCACTACATGGGCACCTCGACGTTCTCCAACTTCACCGTGGTGCCGGAAATCGCGCTCGCCAAGATTCGCGAAGACGCGCCTTTCGACAAGGTCTGCTACATCGGCTGCGGCGTGACCACGGGTCTCGGCGCCGTCATCAACACGGCACAGGTCGAGCCGGGATCGAACGTCGTCGTTTTCGGGCTGGGTGGAATCGGGCTGAACGTGCTGCAGGGCGCCAAACTGGTCGGGGCGGACATGATCGTCGGCGTCGATCTGAACCCGGCGCGCGAGGAACTGGCCCGCAAGTTCGGCATGACCCATTTCGTCAATCCCAAGGACCATGGCGACGATCTGGTCAACCATCTGGTGGAACTGACCAAGGGCGGGGCCGATTATTCCTTCGAATGCATCGGCAATACCAACGTCATGCGCCAGGCCCTGGAATGCTGTCACAAGGGCTGGGGCGAAAGCATCATCATCGGCGTCGCCGGGGCCGGGCAGGAAATCTCGACCCGGCCGTTCCAACTGGTGACCGGCCGGTCATGGCGCGGCACCGCTTTCGGCGGAGCCCGCGGGCGCACGGACGTTCCGAAAATCGTCGACTGGTACATGGACGGCAAGATCAACATCGACGATCTGATCACCCACGTCATGCCGCTGGACGACATCAACAAGGGCTTCGACCTCATGCACGAAGGCAAGAGCATCCGAAGCGTCGTCACTTTTTGACCCGGCGTTTGATCGCGGCCGGCTGCCTCGCCGGCTGTCTGGCCACCGGCCTGACGGCGGGTGCGGCGGCAGCGGCCGACAGTGGGTCCGTGGGCGAAGGGCCGAAGCAGCTTGCCTACGGCCTGCATTTCATGAAGGCCAAGGACTACCCCCGTGCCATCGTGCATTTGACGGAGGCGATCCAGGCCCACGCGCTGGAGCCCGAGCGGCTGTCCGATGCCTATTACTTCCGCGGCCGCGCCCTGGTTCGGACCCAGCGCCCGGATCTCGCCCTCGCCGACTTCACCCAGGCGCTCACCCATTGGCCGAAAAACGTCAAGGCGCTGCGCGTGCGCTGCCGGGCCTTGACTCTGAAAGGCGACTTGCCCGACGCCCTCGCCGACTGCGACCGGGCGGTCGAGCTGGCGCCCGAGGACTGGCGCGGCTGGTTCACCCGCGGCCTGCTGCGTGAGGCGCGCAGCGAACGCAATCTGGCATTGATCGATTTCACGGCGTCGCACGCCCGCATGCCCAAGGGGCTCGAAACCTTTCCCACCGTCGCCCGCCAGTTGAAGGCCTACGGCCTTCTGACGGACGGCGCGGACACCAAGGACGGCGCGCCCCCCCTGCCGGCCTGGCAGGGGGACTGACGCCGTCCGCCGGGCGAAGCCGACCCCCGCCGGCGTCAATCCATGGCTTTCCTTGCGTCCTGGATTCGGCTAAACCGCTGGCAACCGATTCCCCGACCGATCTGAAGAACGGAAGAAACCGACTATGGACGCGCTTTACTTTGAGGATTTCATGCCCGGCCGCAAGTTCCGGACCCGCGGCATGACCCTGACCGAGGCCCAGATCATGGAATTCGCCTGGCAGTGGGATCCCCAGCCCTTCCATGTCGATGCCGAGGCCGCCCGCGCGAGCCAGTTCGGCGGCATCATCGGCTCTGGCTTCCAGACCCTGCTGGTCGCCTTCCGCCTGTGGTTCCAGGAAAACATCATGAACGAATGTTCCATGGGCTCGCCGGGGCTGGACGAAATCCGCTGGCTCTTGCCGGTGCGCCCGGGCGACACGCTGCATGTCGAGGCCGAGGTGATGGAATCCCGCGCCTCCGATTCGAAACCCGACCGCGGTTACACCAAGATCAAATACGCCGTCGTCACCCAAAAG
Source organism: uncultured Alphaproteobacteria bacterium (assembly GCA_963976055.1). Classification (GTDB taxonomy): domain Bacteria; phylum Pseudomonadota; class Alphaproteobacteria; order Rhodospirillales; family Casp-alpha2; genus UBA1479. Next base: position 312,781 of record CAXBJB010000004.1, on the reverse strand, counting down.
GGCGACACGGTGATGACCTATGTCGCCAACCACATCTTCGCCCGCCACCCGGCCGGCGACGACCGGCGCATCTGATGCTCCCCTTGACCGACACGGCGTTTGAGTTTTTCCCCACAGCAAGACATCATTCGGACCATGGAAAAAATATCTGAAAACAAGTCCTTCGGCGGATTGCAGACGGTCTGGGAACATCGGTCCGACATCTGCGCCTGTCCCATGCGGTTCGCGGTCTACACGCCGCCGACCGTGGTCGAGGGCACCGCGACGGCGCCCGTACCCGTGCTGTGGTGGCTGTCCGGGCTGACCTGTACGGAAGAAAATTTCACCGTCAAATCCGGGTTTCAGAGATATGCGGCGGAGCATGGCCTGATGGTCGTCGCCCCCGACACCAGCCCGCGCGGCACCGACCTGCCCGGCGAGCATGACGATTACGACTTCGGGTCCGGCGCCGGGTTCTACGTGAACGCCACCCGCGAGCCGTGGTCCCGGCACTACAACATGTACAGCTACATCACCGAGGAACTGCCCGACGTGGTGTTCAACGGCATCGGCGGCGGCGACCGCGACCGCCAGGGTATTTTCGGCCATTCCATGGGCGGCCACGGGGCGCTGGTCATCGCACTGCGCGAGCGGCGGACCTACACGTCGCTGTCGGCCTTTGCACCGATCGTCGCGCCGGCCAGCGTGCCTTGGGGGGAGAAGGCCTTTTCCGGCTATCTGGGCGACGACACGGAACGGTGGCAGGAATACGACGCGACGGAACTGGTCAAATCCGGCCATTTCTTCGCCGGCGACATCCTGATCGACCAGGGCACGGACGATCCGTTCCTGGACGTCCAGTTGAAGCCGCAACTGTTCGCCGACGCCTGCGCCAAGGTGGAGCAGCCCTGCACGCTGCGCCTGCAGGACGGCTACGACCATTCCTACTTCTTCATCGCGACCTTCATGGCCGACCACATCGCCCATCACGCCAAGGCGCTGAACAAATAGCCGACGGTCCGGTCCGTTCTTCGGATCGCGAAAAGAAGAAGGCCGGCCCAAAAGGACCGGCCCGAGTTTCAGGGAGGAGGGAAGCCGGTGGACCGGACGGTGGGCCCGGTCACTGGCCATGGCCTTCTCGTGGACGGCACGGAGATTTTCTCTCGGCACCTAAGCTGTTGTCCCAGCAGCGAAATCCACAAGCGCCACAATCGAAAATTATCATTTTTGTATACAAAGACAAGATGACCTTAAGTCATATGACCATAGGTCATAGGTCGGCATCGGCGCGAAACACCGCTTTGTCGCGGCGCCGGTGGCGGAATTAGATCTGAAAATGGGGATTTCCCGGGGAAATTGGAGCGGGTGAAGGGAATCGAACCCTCGTCACTTGCTTGGGAAGCAAAAGCTCTACCATTGAGCTACACCCGCATCCGGCCACGCGGCCATTGCGCGTTGACCCTGGGCGCAGTCTATAGGTCATTGCCTTGTTGGACGCAAGCCGGCCCGAATGGTCTGCGGTTCAAGGCCGCACACACGGGGTGCTCACAAAAATGTTTGTGGCCGGGGGCCCGGCTGTTCGGTTACAGCTTTCCATTGCTTGTGTTCGAATAAACCGTCCCGGACCCGCGTCCGCCGGGACCATCGCGGCCCCGAAGCCGTCAGGAAAATCAGCATGGTTCAGGCGATGCTGGCCGAACGGCCGGCCCTCGATGCGAAGAAGTTCCAGAACCCGGAGGTCACGGCCAAGGGCGAGGCCCGCGCCGCCGTGGCGCTTTCCGGCCTGCATACGCTTTGGATCAATACCGGATCGCTCTGCAACATCGAATGCGACGGCTGCTACATCGAAAGCGGGCCCAGGAACGACCGCCTCGCCTATATCACCCGGGACGAGACCGCGGCCTTCCTCGACGAGATCGCGCGGGACGCCCTGGGCACCCGGGAAATCGGCTTCACCGGCGGCGAGCCCTTCATGAACCGGGACCTGCCGGCCATGACCGGGGACGCCCTGGCGCGGGGGTTCCGCGTGCTGATCCTGACCAACGCCATGGCGCCCCTGTGGCAGAAACGGGCGGCGGTCGCCGACCTTGCCCGGCGCCACGGCAAGGCGTTGGCGCTGCGTGTGTCCATCGACCATTTCACCCCGGGCGGCCATGAGGCGGTGCGGGGTGCGGGTAGCTGGGCCCCCATGATGCGCGGCCTGAAATGGCTGGCCGGCCTAGGCGTCACTTTGTCCGTCGCCGCCCGCCAGCCGGTCGGCGAGACCGAGGACGAAACCCGCGTGGGCTTCGCGGGCCTGTTCGCCGCCGAGAGCATCGCCCTGGATGCCCGGAACCCCCGAGATCTGGTCGTCTTTCCCGACATGACCGCGGCCCGTGACGTGCCGGAAATCACCACCGCCTGCTGGGGCATTCTGGGCGTCGATCCGGCGAGCATGATGTGCGCCACCGCCCGCATGGTGGTGAAGCGCAAGGGGGCGGCGGCGCCGGTCGTCCTGCCCTGTACCCTGCTGCCCTATGACCATCGGTTCGAGATGGGCCCGACCCTGGCCGACGCCGACGGACCCGTGCATCTGAACCATCCCCATTGCGCCACCTTCTGCGTGCTCGGTGGCGCCAACTGTTCCGGAGGCGACTAGACCCATGGCCGCGACCCAACGTCCCGCCCTCGACCTCGGCCGTCTTGACGGCCCGGTCCTGCTGTTCGGCGGCCCCTATTCCAACTTGCAATCGACCCGGGCGCTGCGCGTCGAAGCCGGCCGCCTCGGCATTCCGGCGGGCCGGGTGATCTGTACCGGCGACGTCGTCGCCTATTGCGGCGACCCGGACGGGACCCTCGACGAGATCATCGATTGGGGCTGCCACGTCGCCATGGGCAACTGCGAAGAAGCCCTCGGCGAAGGCGGCGATGACTGCCGTTGCGGCTTCGAAAAAGGCTCGCAATGCGACCTTTTGTCCGTGCGCTGGTTCGCCCATGCCAGCAGCCGCGTGACGCCCGCCCACAAAGCCTGGATGGCCGGCCTGCCGCACCCCATCACGTTCGAGATGGGCGGGGCGAAATTCGCCGTGGTGCATGGCCATTCGCGGAATATTTCCGAATGGGTGTTCGCCTCGACCCCGGAAGGGGAAAAGCGTGTCGCCCTCGATGAGCTTGCCGTCGACGGAGTGATCGCCGGCCATTCCGGCCTGCCGTTCAGCGATGTGCTTTCCGACGGGCGCCTGTGGCACAACCCGGGCGTCATCGGCGTGCCCGCCAACGACGGCACGTCCCGGGTCTGGTATTCCGTGCTGGACCCCGCCCCGGGCGGGATCGCCATCCGCCATCTGGCGTTGGATTATGACGTCGAAGGGGCGCGGGCCAGCATGGCGCGGGAAGCCCTGCCCGACGCCTACCGCCAGGCGCTGAAGGACGGGCTGTGGCCCAACCTGGACGTTCTGCCGACGGCGGAGGAGGCATTGACGGGAAAAGCGCTCGAATTCGCGCCGGTTACTTGGACCCACCCGCGCCTCAACGCCGCCTGACGACCTCCTGATAGGCCGCCGACTGACGCCAAGCGCCGTCGTAAAACTGTTCAAGCACCTGCCGGGCGCGGGTGCCGTCGGAAATCATCAACTTCAATTCGGGCCCATGGACGGCAAAACCGTCGAGCCCGGCAGTCTCTGTCGAGGTATCGGCAAAGCCCATGGACCATTCGCCGAATTCCCGCGCCTCGATATCCCGCCGGGATAACAGACGGAATTGTGTGTGACGCGGATCGCCCTTGATTCGCTCCACAAGGGCCGAAACGGCTTCTGACGGGCCTTCGAGCACTTGGATGAACGAGCCGTCGTCGTAAACCAGCATTCCGGAAACGCCCAGGGCCTCGTTGTTGGCCCGGGCTTTGATCAGAATATCCCGCAATTCCTCGGATGAAATTTTACGGGTGGCGGCGCTGGCATAAATGATTTGCAGCATCGTGTTTCGCTCCGCTATTCATTTCGAACTCGATATGAATAGCAGAGCAAATCACGTGCCAAACACCCCGAGAGGGCGCATCCAGGCACACCTTCGGCGCTTACTTGTAGCGGATTTCGCAGATTTCGTAGGCTTTGGAGCCGCCGGGGGCGGCGACCTCGACCGAATCCTCGGCCGACTTGCCGATCAGCGCCCGGGCCAGGGGCGAGGTCACGGAAATCTTGCCCTTTTCCAGGTCAGCCTCGTGCTGCCCGACGATGCGGTAGGTGACTTCCTTGCCCGAATCCTCGTCGGCAAGCACCACCCAGGCGCCGAACCGCACCGTGTCGCCGGCCATGGCCGAGGTGTCGATGACCTCGGCCAGGCTGATCGCGGCCTCCAGCTCGGCGATGCGGCCTTCGATGAAGCCCTGCTTGTCGCGCGCGGCGTCGTATTCGGCGTTTTCCGACAGGTCGCCATGGGCCCGCGCCTCGGCGATCGCCTGGATGACCGCGGGGCGATCCACGGACTTCAGGCGCTTGAGTTCGTCTTCAAGGGCCTGAAGGCCCTCGCGCGTCATCGGAAGTTTGTCCATCTCACCGCTCTCCTGCGCCGATCCGGGCGCGTCAAAACACAAAATCATGGTGCCGGCCCTTATCGGTAAGGGCCCGTCTATCACCGGATCATGCTGGATTGGTCTAGTACGTCTTAGAAAAATAATCTTGAAGTGGCGCCACTTCAAGCGTCCCGTGGGCCATCGCCTCCATGGCCGCGACGGCGGCGGCGGCGGCGGTCAGGGTCGTGTAGTGGGGAACCCCATGTTCCAGGGCCGCGCGGCGGATCGACCGCGAGTCCTCGATCGCCTGCGCGCCCTCGGTCGTGTTAATGACCAGATGGATGTCGCCGTTGACGATGGCATCCTCGCAATGGGGGCGGCCTTCGAGAACTTTGTTGATGCGCGCCACGTCCAGGCCCTGATCGGCCAGGAAGCGCTGCGTGCCGCCCGTGGCCACCAGCTGGAACCCGATCGCTTCAAGACGCCGGGCCAGCGCCGCCATGCCGGTCTTGTCCCGGTCCTTGACCGAGATGAACACCGTGCCCGAGGTCGGCAGGCTCATGCCCGCCGCCAACTGCGATTTGGCGAAGGCGCGGGGGAAGTCGCGGTCCAGGCCCATGACCTCGCCCGTCGATTTCATTTCCGGGCCCAGCACCGTATCGACGCCGGGGAAGCGCGAGAACGGGAACACCGCCTCCTTCACCGCGACATGGCCGCCGACGGCCCGCGAGGTCAAATCCATATCGGCCAGCTTTTCGCCGCACATCAGGCGAGTCGCGATCTTGGCCACCGGGATGCCCGTCGCCTTGGCGACGAAGGGCACGGTGCGCGACGCCCGGGGGTTGACCTCCAGGATGTAGATGTCGCCGTCCTTGACCGCGAACTGTACGTTCATCAGGCCGACCACATGCAGCCCCTTGGCCAGGGCGTGAGACTGGCGTTCCAGTTCGGCGATGATGTCGGGGCCGAGCGAGAACGGCGGCAGCGAACAGGCGCTGTCGCCGGAATGAATGCCTGCTTCCTCGATATGCTGCATGATCCCGGCGACGAACACATCGGTGCCGTCGGACAGCGCATCGACATCGACCTCGATGGCGTCCTGCAGGTAGCTGTCGAGCAGAACCGGGCTGTCCCCGGAAACCTTGACCGCGTCGGTCATGTAGCGGCGCAGCGCCGTGAGGTCGTGGACGATTTCCATGGCGCGGCCGCCCAGCACGTAGGACGGCCGGATGACCAGCGGATAGCCGATGCGTTCGGCCACGGCTTCGGCCTCCGCCTGAGAACGCGCCAGACCGTTGGCCGGCTGGCGCAGGTTGAGGTCGGTCAGCAGCTTCTGGAACCGCTCGCGGTCCTCGGCCAGGTCGATGGCGTCGGGCGAGGTGCCGAGAATGGGGATGCCCGCACTTTCCAGCGCCAGGGACAGCTTCAAGGGCGTCTGCCCGCCCAGCTGCACGATGACGCCCCGGAAATCGCCTTTCGACTGTTCGCCCCGGATCAACTCGATCACGTCTTCGGCGGTCAGCGGTTCGAAGAACAAGCGGTCCGAGGTGTCGTAATCGGTCGAGACCGTTTCCGGGTTGCAGTTGACCATGATGGCCTCGTACCCGGTTTCCTTGAGCGCATAGGCGGCATGGACGCAGCAATAATCGAATTCGATGCCCTGGCCGATGCGGTTGGGCCCGCCGCCCAGGATGGCGACCTTTTTGCGGTCCGTGGGTTCGGCTTCGTTTTCCGGCGGGCGCGACCCGTCGCCTTCATAAGTCGAATACATGTAGGACGTCTTGGCCGGGAATTCGGCGGCGCAGGTATCGACCCGCTTATAGACCGGGGTGACGTCCAGGGCGCGGCGGGCTTCCGAGGCGTCGAGGGCGGTCGCCCCCGTCAGTTCCGCCAGACGCGCATCGCAGAAACCCATTTTCTTCAATTCCAGCCAGCCGGCGGCATCCGTCGGCAGGCCCTCGTTCTTGACCCGCGCCTCGACGTCGACGATGGCTTTCAACTGGTCGAGGAACCAGGGATCGTACTTGCTGATGGCGGCGGCCTCGTCCACGGGCATGCCTTGGCGCAGGGCCTCGGCGATGGCCAGGATGCGGTCCGGCGTGGGGCGCGAAATGGCGGCGCGCAGGACGTCGCGGTTGGCCTCGAACCCGGCATCCGGGTCCAGGCCCTCGATCTCGACGTCGTTCAGGCCCGTCAGGCCCGTTTCCATGGAACGCAGGCCCTTTTGCAGGCTTTCCGCGAAGCAGCGGCCGATGGCCATGGCCTCGCCCACGGATTTCATGGCCGTGGTCAGAAGCGGCTCCGCCCCCGGGAATTTCTCGAAGGTGAAGCGCGGAATCTTGGTCACCACGTAGTCGATGGTCGGCTCGAAGCTCGCGGGCGTGACGCCGGTGATGTCGTTGTCCAACTCGTCCAAGGTGTAGCCGACGGCCAGCTTGGCCGCGATCTTGGCGATCGGGAAGCCCGTCGCCTTGGACGCCAGCGCCGACGACCGCGACACCCGCGGGTTCATTTCGATCACCACCAGGCGGCCGTCCGCCGGATTGACGGCGAACTGCACGTTGGACCCGCCCGTATCGACCCCGATCTCGCGCAGCACCGCGATCGAGGCGTTGCGCATGATCTGATATTCCTTGTCCGTCAGGGTCAGCGCCGGCGCCACGGTGATGCTGTCGCCCGTATGCACGCCCATGGGGTCGATGTTTTCGATGGAACAGATGATGATGCAGTTGTCGGCGCTGTCGCGCACGACCTCCATCTCGTATTCCTTCCAGCCCAGAACGCTTTCCTCGACCAGGACTTCCGTGACCGGGCTGGCGGCCAGGCCGCCGGCGACGATCTTCTCGAACTCGGGCCTTGTATAGGCGATGCCGCCGCCGATGCCGCCCATGGTGAAGGACGGGCGGATGATTGCGGGCAGACCCGTTTTCTCCAGCGCCGCAAGGGCTTCGGCCATGGAATTGACGACCGTCGATTTCGGGCTTTCCAAACCGATCTTGTCCATGGCGTCGCGGAACTTCTGACGGTCCTCGGCCTTGGCGATGACCTCGGCGTCGGCGCCGATCATCTCGACCCCGTATTTCTCCAGCACGCCGTTCTCGAAGAGTGCTATGCCCGTGTTCAGGCCGGTCTGCCCGCCCATGGTCGGCAGCAGCGCGTCGGGCCGTTCCTTGGCGATGATCTTCTCGACCATTTCGGGCGTGATCGGCTCGATATAGGTCGCGTCGGCCATGCTCGGGTCGGTCATGATGGTGGCCGGGTTCGAATTGACCAGGATGACCCGGTAGCCTTCCTCGCGCAGCGCCTTGCAGGCCTGGGCACCCGAATAATCGAACTCACAGGCCTGGCCGATGACGATGGGCCCGGCGCCGATGATGAGGATGGAGGAGATGTCTGTGCGTTTGGGCATTTTAAGAATGAACCACTGAGGCAGTGAGGCGGTGAGAAGAAAGGATGAGAGAAATCAAAGCACCAACCTCCGGATTCCGTCCTTCAGGACACTTGAGTTGAAGTTCAGAAGAAGTCCTGTCTTCAACCCGCTCAGCTTCAGATACGTCAACAATTGGGCCTCATGAATGGGCAACAAGCGATCAACCGTTTTCAACTCAATGACCAGCTTGTCTTCGACAACCAAATCCATCCGATAGCCGCATTCTAATTTCGTGTTCTTGTAAGTGACCGGCAAGGGCACTTGCCTGATATGCCCGATACCATTGGTCTCCAATTCAAAACAAAGGCATTCCTCGTAGGCAGATTCCAAAAGGCCCAGCCCCAAGTGGCGATGGACTTCGATTGCAAGCCCGATAACCTTCTCGGTGAGCGGATCATTGGGAATGGCCGGATGCCTCATTCTTCCTTCTCACTGCCTCACCGTCTCAGTGGTTAACCTTTTTCATCCATCAGCTTCACGAACCGCTTGAAGAGGTAGTGCGAGTCCTGCGGGCCGGGGGAGGCTTCCGGGTGGTACTGCACGGAGAACACGGGCTTGCCATCGACGCGGATGCCTTCGAGCGCCCCGTCGAACAGCGAGCGGTGGGTTTCGATCACGCCCTGGGGCAGGCTGTCGCGTTCGACCACGAAGCCGTGGTTCTGGCTGGTGATTTCGACCTTGCCGGTCTCCAGGTCCTTCACCGGCTGGTTGGCGCCGCGGTGGCCCAGGTGCATCTTCGATGTCTTCGCACCCAGGGCCAGGGCCAGGATCTGATGGCCCAGGCAGATGCCGAACACGGGCAGGCCCGTCGCCATGACTTCCTTGACCATGGGCACGGCGTATGCGCCGGTCGCCGCCGGGTCGCCGGGACCGTTGCTAAGAAAAAGCCCATCGGGGCGATGGGCCAAAATCTCTTCCGCCGTGGCCGTGGCCGGGACCACGGTGACCTTGCAGCCCTCTGCCGCCAGGCAGCGCAGGATGTTCTGTTTGGCGCCGAAATCGACGGCGACGACGTGGTGTTTCGGCGCCGTCTGTTTGCCGTAGCCTTCGCCCAGTTTCCACGTCGTGATGTCCCAGGAATAGGTCTGGGCGCAGGACACGTCCTTGGCCAGGTCCAGGCCCTCGAGCCCGGGAAAACCCTGGGCCATTTTGATGAGGGCCGGAATGTCGAGGGGGCCGTCGTCTTTATAGGCGACGACGCCGTTGGGCGCCCCGCCGTCGCGGATCAGCCGTGTCAGGCGCCGGGTATCGACCCCGGTGACGGCGGTCAGGCCGTGGGATTTCAGCCAGGCGTCCAGGTGCTGCGCCGCGCGCCAGCTGGCCGGGTCGGTGATGTCGGCGCGCATGACCGCGCCCCGGGCCGCCGGGGTGATGGTTTCCATGTCTTCCGGATTGGCGCCGACGTTGCCGATGTGCGGGAAGGTGAAGGTGATGACCTGCCCGGCATAGGACGGATCGGTGAGGATTTCCTGATAGCCGGTGATCGAGGTGTTGAAACAGACCTCGCCCACGGAGGCACCGGGAGCCCCCGCGCCGCGGCCCCAGAAAACTTCGCCGGACGCCAGCACCAGGGCCGCGTTTGCGTTCGGCGGTTGGGCGGCCACGGTCGTGGTCGCGGGCTTGGTGGCTTCGGACATATGACTTTTTCGGGCTGAGGTTGGACCAAGGCGCCCGGGCCGCGCCGTCGGCGACGACCCTGCATGCGTTGGAAACAAGCTTCTACGCGTGTCCCGGCATCAGGTCAAGACTCGTTTCAGAAAAAATATCCTTATATTTCAACAAATTAAAGAATCGGAACGCGTTTGCCTTGAGGGGCGATTTAAGCTAGGGTCCGCAGCTTCCGCCACAACCGGGACATACCCATGCTACGCGAGCAGATTTCGGCTGCGCTGAAGACCTCCATCAAGTCCAAGGAAGCCTGCGCCACGGCGACGCTGCGGCTGATCAGCGCGGCCATCAAGGACCGGGACATCGCCGCCCGGGACAAGGGCAACCAGGAGGGCATTTCCGACGAGGAAATCCTGGGCCTGCTTCAATCCATGATCAAGCAGCGCGTTGAAAGCGCCGATATCTACGATAAGGGCGACCGCCAGGACCTGGCCGACCGCGAGCGCGAGGAAATCACCGTCATCGAACGCTTCCTGCCGGCACAGATGTCGGCGGACGAGGTCGCCGAGGCCGTCGAGGGCGCGATCAAGGACACGGGCGCCGATTGCATCAAGGACATGGGCAAGTGCATGGCCGCCTTGAAGCAGAAGTACGCCGGACGCATGGACTTTTCCAAGGCCAGCGCCCTGGTCAAGGACAAGCTCTGCTGATTTCCCGACTCGGCCCCACGGTCTCGATCCCGACCTCGGGATAAGTCTCTGGATAATTTTTGAAGAACGTTGATAAGAATCAGCGTTTTACGCGGCGGCTCCGTGCCTTCGTGATTCCCATTCCTTGCGCTCCTGATATGCTCCGGAGTTTGCAGCGCACCGCAAACGAAGGCCCCATCACCGATGGCGATCCCCCCGGAATTCCTGGAAGAACTGAAGGCGCGGCTACCCGCGACGGAGGTCGTGGGACGCAGGGTCAAGCTCATCCGCTCGGGCCGCGACACCAAGGGCTGCTGCCCCTTCCATAAGGAAAAGACGCCGAGCTTCCACGTCTACGACGACCACTATCACTGCTTCGGCTGCGGCGCCCACGGGTCTGTCATCGATTTCGTGATGGAAAGCGAGGGTCTGGAATTCCGCGAGGCGGTGCAGCGCCTGGCCGGCGAGGCCGGGCTGCCCATGCCCGAGGAAACGCCGGAAGACCGCGAGCGCCGGGCCCGCAACCGCACCCTGGCCGAGGTCGTGGAGATGGCGGCGGCGTTCTTCGAGAAATGCCTGCGCATGCCCGAAGGCCGCCCGGCTCTGGACTATCTGCGCGGGCGCGGCCTGACGGACGAGACGATCCGCCGGTTCCGCCTGGGCTTCTCCCCTGACGGGCGCGGCAAGCTGAAAGCCATGCTGGCGGCGGAGGGGGTCGAGGAAGGACTGATGACCGCGGCAGGCCTGTTGGTTCAGCCCGAGGATGCCGGACGCGAACCCTACGATCGGTTCCGCGGCCGCGTCATGTTCCCGATCACCGACCGCCAGGGCCAGGTGATCGCCTTCGGCGCGCGGCTGTTGGCCGGAGATGGTCCAAAATATCTCAACTCACCGGAGACGAGTCTCTTCCACAAGGGCCGCAACCTGTACGGCCTGGCCCAGGCGAAGGATGCCATCCGCGCCGCCGGCACGGTCATCGTCTGCGAAGGCTATACGGACGTCATCGCCCTGGCCCAGGCCGGGATCGGCCAGGCTGTCGCGCCCTTGGGCACGGCCTTGACGGAAGAGCAGATCGCCCTGTTGTGGCGATTGGCGCCGGAGCCGGTGCTGTGCTTCGACGGCGACGCAGCCGGCCAGCGCGCCGCCGCGCGGGCCGCCGAACGGGCCCTGCCCCTGCTCAAGGCCGGGTTCGGCCTGCGCTTTGCCCTGCTGCCGCCGGGCGAGGATCCGGACAGTCTGGTCCAGGGACAGGGCCGCCAGGCCTTCGACACGCTGCTGTCCGGCGCCACGGCGTTGTCCGAGTTGATTTGGCGGGTTGAGTCGGGCGGCCGCCTGCCGCCGACGCCGGAAGGCCGGGCGGATTTGAACAAACGCCTCGACCAGCGCATCCGCGACATCCCCGACCCCACCGTGCGGCGCTATTTTCAGGATTTCTTCAAAAGTCGCCTGTGGCCCGACGGCCCCAGCCGGCAGGGCGGGCGCGGCGGCCAACGGCAGGGGCGCGGGTTCGGCAAGGGGAAATGGGGCGCCAACGCCTGGATCGGGCCGTCCGAGCGCCTGCGCGCCGACACCGCCGACACACGACCGGTGGAGAGTGCGCGCCTGCGCTGGGCCATCCTTTTGGCCACCGCGATCAACCATCCGGAGCTGTTGGCCGAGGTCGAGGAAGAGCTCGGCCAGGTCGCCATCAATGACCAGAACCTTGACAATCTGCGTCAGGCGATATTAATCACCCACGCGGGTGGTTTACCCCTTGACACAACGGGGCTCGTAAACCACTTGTCAGAGCAGGGTTATTCCCAGGCGCTGAGCCAGCTATTAAGCGCGCGAACCTACGACCACGCTAGATTCGCCCGACCCAATGCGGGACATGCAGAGGCCAGACAGGGTTGGGAAGCGACCATTAGCCACTTGCGCGGAGAGGACCTGGAGTCCGAACTCCAAGCAGCCCAGGATGCTGTCCGGCGGGACCCGTCGGAGGCAAACATGAATTGGGTTGTTCGGGTTCGGCGGATGATGGACGAAGGCGAACAGCCGGAAGCGGCCTTCGACTAGGAGGCGGCCGGACGGCAAGTGGTTAAACCAACGGGCAGTTTGACGAGACGCATTTTTCAAGCTGGGACATGGCATCGGGACCCCATTGAGGTTTGCACCGGACCGGACGCCGAGGGCGGCAAGGACCGGAGGGGGCGGGGTCCCCGAACAACGGATTTAGAGGTCGAGCGTGGCAAAAGCACAAGCGAAAGATCAAGAAGGCGGTGACACTCAGGAAGAAGGCGGCGACAGCCCCCTTCTCGATACCCTGGGCGCGGCCGTCAAGAAGATGGTCGCCAAAGGCAAGGAACGCGGGTACGTCACCTATGACGACCTGAACGGCGCCCTGCCCCCGGAAAAAGTGTCTTCGGAACAGATCGAAGACACCATGGCGATGTTGTCCGAAATGGGCATCAACGTGGTCGAAAACGAAGAGACCGACGACACCCCGGCCGAAAGCGACGGCGACGGTGATGGCGACGGCGAGGAAAAGACCACCTCGACCGCCGGCAACGTCGACGAAAACGACCTGGGCCGCACGGACGACCCGGTGCGCATGTACCTGCGCGAGATGGGCTCGGTCGAACTGCTGTCGCGCGAGGGCGAAATCGCCATCGCCAAGCGCATCGAAGCGGGCCGCGAGATGATGATCGGCGGCCTGATGGAAAGCCCGCTGACCATCAAGGCCATCACCCTGTGGCATGACGCGCTGGTCGCCGAGGACATGCTGCTGCGCGACATCATCGACCTGGAAGCCACCCATGGCGGCGGCCCGGGCCAGCCGGGCGCGGTTCCCGCCAACACGAACGGCGGGGACGGGGACGGCGACACCGCCGAAGCGGCCCCCGCGGAAGACGCCAAGGAAGGCACCGCCGAGACCGCCAAGGACGCCAAGAAGGACGCCCCGTCGGATGACGACGCGGACGAAACCTCGAGCGAAGACGGTGAAAGCAAAAGCAGCAGCGACGACGATGATGACGACGAGGACGACGGCGAAAACAACCTGTCCCTCGCCGCCCTCGAAGCCAAGCTGAAGCCCGAGGTCATCGAGACCTTCGAGAACATCGCCAAGACCTACAAGAAGCTTCACCGGGTACAGATGCAGCGCCTCGAGGCCCTGACCTCGGGCGAGCAGCCCAAGCCGAGCCAGGAAAAGCGGTTCCAGAAGCTGCGCAAGGAACTGATCGAGTGGATGGAGGACGTCCACCTCAACAACAACCGGGTCGAGCAATTGCTGGACCAGCTTTACGGCCTCAACCGCCGGCTGGTCGGGCTGGAGGGCAAGATCCTGCGGCTCGCCACCACGGCACGCATCAACCGCGAAGAGTTTTTGGAAGCCTACCAGGGACACGAGTTGGATCCGGGCTGGCTGAAGCGGGTCGAAAAGCTGCCCGCCAAGGGCTGGCAGCGGTTCGCCTCCCGCAACAAGGACGACATCGAGGACATGCGCGCCCAGGTCGCCGAGGTGTCCCAGACGGCGGGCCTGCCGATCCTGGAATTCCGCCGCATCGTCTCGACGGTGCAGAAGGGCGAGCGCGAGGCCGCCAAGGCCAAGAAGGAAATGATCGAGGCCAACCTGCGGCTCGTCATCTCCATCGCCAAGAAGTACACCAACCGCGGCCTGCAGTTCCTCGACCTGATCCAGGAAGGCAACATCGGCCTGATGAAGGCGGTCGACAAGTTCGAATACCGCCGCGGCTACAAGTTCTCGACCTACGCGACCTGGTGGATCCGCCAGGCCATCACCCGGTCCATCGCCGACCAGGCGCGCACCATCCGCATCCCCGTGCACATGATCGAGACGATCAACAAGCTGGTCCGCACCTCGCGCCAGATGTTGCACGAGATCGGCCGCGAGCCGACGCCGGAAGAACTGGCCGGGCGGCTTTCCATGCCGCTGGAAAAGGTGCGCAAGGTGCTGAAGATCGCGAAGGAGCCGATCTCGCTGGAGACGCCCATCGGCGACGAGGAAGACTCGCACCTCGGCGACTTCATCGAGGACAAGAACGCGGTGCAGCCGCTCGACGCCGCCATTCAGGGCAACCTGCGCGAAACCACCACGCGGGTGCTGGCCAGCCTCACGGCGCGCGAGGAACGCGTGCTGCGCATGCGCTTCGGCATCGGCATGAACACGGACCACACGCTGGAAGAAGTCGGCCAGCAGTTCTCCGTCACCCGCGAGCGAATACGTCAGATCGAAGCCAAGGCGCTCAGGAAGCTGAAGCATCCGTCCCGGTCGCGGAAACTCAGAAGCTTCCTGGACTACTGACGCCAGGCATACGGACCAAAACGACAGGCCGGGAGCGGCGACGCTTCCGGCCTTTTCGTTAGAGAAGGGGGAATTTCCACGTGATCAAGGGCCAGTAGCTCAACTGGTTAGAGCCGACGGCTCATAACCGTCTGGTTGCAGGTTCGAGTCCTGCCTGGCCCACCACTCCCTATCCCCACGCCCTATTCGTGAGACCCGCTGCCCGCCTGCGTCTTAGCGGCGCCCGTGACCGGCGCGATGCTGGAGCGGGCGAAGTATTCGGTGATGAGGTCGCCCATCACGTCGGCGGCGACGAGTTGCCGGAACTTCAACGGCAGTCGACCGCCTATGCGGCGGCGCTCGGCGACCACGGCCTTCCCGCCGCGTTGGAGACCGTTCCCGGCCGCAACCACTTCACGGTCGTTGATGAACTGGCCGCCGAGGACGGGGTTCTGTTGCGCGGCCTGCTCCGCCTTGCCGGGCAACTCTCCACGAATAAAGCCGTCTGAACCAAGACGGGGGGCGTTGTTACCCAGGGACGCCCAGTCGGACCGATCAGGGGCGAAGTCAGCAATTTTTCCCTGTCATTTCCCGCTTGTTCTGGTCTTTTCTGTAGGACCGGCCCATCCAAGACCAAGCGAGGATCAATGACCAAAGCATTCGACGGAATTCGCGTTATCGACACGACGCATGTCCTGGCGGGACCGTTCGCCAGTTATCAGATGGCCGTTCTCGGCGCCGAGGTCATCAAGGTTGAAGCCCCTCATGATCCGGATCAGGCGCGTTGGCAGGGCTCGGACCGCGCCCTAAGCGACATCGGCATGGGCACGGCGTTCATGGCGCAGGCCTCCAACAAGAAGACCCTGGCGGTGGATTTGAAGACCGAAATGGGACGCGACGCCTTGAAGCGGCTGATCGCCACCGCCGACGTCTTCGTGGAAAATTACCGCCCGGGGGCGTTCGATGAACTAGGCCTGGGATATGACGCCATGTCCAAACTTAATCCGGGCCTGATCTATTGTTCGATCTCGGCGTTCGGCGCGACCGGACCCCGCGCCCATTTGACCGGCTATGACAATATCCTTCAGGCCTTTTCGGGCATGATGGCGATGACCGGCCATCGCGATGATCCCCGTCCTCTCAAGACCGGCGCCCCGGTGGTCGATTACGCCACCGGCACCACGGCGGCCTTCGCCATCACCTCCGCCCTGCTTCACCGCGAACGAACTGGCGGCAAAGGGCAGTTCGTCGATGTCTCCATGCTGGATGTGGCGCTGATCCTGACCAGCTCGCATCTCACCGGGTTCAAGTGGAACGGCAAGCACCCCGAGCCCAAGGGCAACACCTTCCCCTTCGCGACGATCGGCTGTTACGAAGCCTCGGACGCGCCGATGATGATCGCGGCATCCAACCTAGCGCAACAGGAGCGCCTATGGACCGCGCTGGGCCGCCCTGACATGGTCAAGACGGACAACAACCAGCGCCTGGATGCCCATGCGGAGGAAGAAGCCGCCCTGGCCGAGATCATCGCCACCAACACGGCCGACTATTGGGAGAAATTCCTGCAACAGCGGCGCATTCCGGCGGCCCGCATCCGCCGATTGGAAGAAGCCCTGGCCGATGACCAAGTCGCCGCCCGCGGGGTGCTGCATACGCATGCCGCCCCCGACAGCGTGGCGGACGGGCTGACCGTGCCGGTCCTGCCGTTCCACATGTCGGACAGCCCGTCGCAAGTGACCCTGCCGCCCCAGCCGGTCGGGGCGCAGACCGCCGAAATCCTTGCCGAACTGGGCTATGACGCCCACGAGATCGCCGCGATGCGATCGGCCGGCTGCATCAACTGACCGCTTCGGTGCGGTGGTGGCGTTATTTCGCCGCCACCCAGGGCCGCCAAATCTGCCGTTCGCGATTCCCCTGACATTTCTGCAAAAGAACCTCCGCCCCCGCGACCGCCTTGTCGATCACGGCCATGCAGAAATCAAATTTCAGCATCTTCACATGGCCGTCGGCCTGCAATTCCCACTGCATATTGGGGGTGGTCTGGCATTTAGAGATCAACACCCGTGTCCTGTCCCGGGGCTGTGCGTCAGCACTGCTAACGCAGTACTTTTCGTGGAACACCAGGGCGTTTGGCTTCTCGTTCGGCCTGATCCACAGGCTGTCCTGCCGCTTACAGTCGGCCAGGGCCATGGCTTCCGTCGCGCCCTCGCTTTTGCTCAGGCATAGGCCCGGCGCATTGGTCAATTCGAACCGCAGCGTGCCCGGCGGCTGGGTCCGCTGCCTTTTGATCGCCGCGATCAGGGCCTTTTCCGCCGTCGGCGCCGGGGCGAAGTTCGGGTTACCCACCACCACCGACGTCGAGGGAATGGTTTCGATCTTGATCGAATTCGGATCGATGGTGCCCGAGGATGACGGGGACGGGGTCAACGCGCCAGGGATGGCGTTGGGTTTGGTGACGACAGTGGTCGGCCCGGTGATCGGCCCAGTCGTCGATCCGGTGGCGGGGGGCGACGTGACCGGCACACTGTTGTTGATGGTGATGGTCGGCGAGGTCGGCTTGGCGTCCGGGTCCTTGCCGGCCTTGTAGGCGGCCAGGCGGGTTTTGAAATTGGCGCTCGGCTGCGTGTCGGCGCCGATCACGGCCGCCCAATGAAACAGGAATTCATCCGGCCCGTCCTTTTGCTGAAGAAAGATATTGAGGTCGAGGGGGCGGTTCGCGATATCGATCGACTGCTGAATTTTCCCGGCCGCTTTCTCCAACGCCATGAACTTGTCGATTTCCATCGTCACGATAACCCCGGCGGCGATGGCGATCATCAGCGGCCCGAGGGCCGCCGTCGCAACGCCCGACGATGTCCAACTGCCGGCGCCGCCACCCGTCTTGAGGGCCGTCTCGACCACTTTCTTCGCCGCCTCCTGCGAAGCCTTTATTGCCGCCTTCCTGAACGGAAATGTCGCAATCTGCACCGGTTTGATAAACAACGGCACGAGAATGCTGCCCGCTGGTCCGGCGAAGCCGGCAGCCATCTGGATGGAGCCCACGAGCATCTCGTTATAGTCGGGCGGCGTGACCATGGAATCGGAATAGATGACGGCCGCGCCCATCTTCGACGCCGCGACCTCGTAGGCCTTTTTGGAGGCCGCTTCCCAGGTTTGATGAGCCTGTTTCGCCTGATAGGCGATGAACTGCCGGTTCCACTGGATAAGCTGGGCGACCTGCCCCATCAGCTGCTTTTCGGATTCCGTCCGCTGACCGGCGGGTTTGGCGGCGGCATCCATCACGGCCGCGCCAAGTGCCGCGGACAAATAGGGGCTTTCCCACGGCCGATTGTCGATGACCTCCCAGGCCTCCTTTAGAACCTCCTCTGGGTTCTTATTCGCCAGCTTCGCGGCCTTTTTTATCTGGGTATCCAACTCCGTGCGTTTGGCGATGAGTTTGGCGAGAATGTCGTCGGCGCCCCTGCCGAGGCCGAACAGGCCGTACTTTTGGCGATCAGGCAGGACCCACCGCATCTTGTTGTTGCGGCAGGCCTTGGCCGACTTGATGCTGAACCACGTACGCTTGGCCCCCTCCGGGCAGGTCCAGCAGGTGCCACCGTCGATCATGTCGAAGATCTGACCGGGTTCGCACTTGAGATCGCCCCGTTGGACCGCCGGCTCGAACGCGAAGGACGTCTTGCAGGCCCGCGCCCCGGTCACGGGGTTGCCCGTGCGGTTGTAGTCCTCGGGGCATTTCCAACATTCGCCGCCGTTACGCGGATCGCGGAAGGCATCCTGATCCGGGCATTGCCGTCCCTTGAAGATCGCCGACGTCGCCTTCTTACCGATCATGCCACAGGCATTCCACTGGTCAACCTTCGCGGCGGTGCGGCCATAGCCCGCGGGACAGCTCCAGCATTCGCCGCCGTTGCGCCCGTCCTTGAAGGAGCCGCTCGGGCATTTGACCGCCCCCAGAAACGTGGCGGGGCCGGTCTTGTCCGGAACATTCTTCTGGCACGCCCGTTCATGCGTGATTTTCCGGGCGCTGCGCACATATCCCGTCGGACAAACCCAACAAGACCCCAAATCGGCGAACGTTCCTTTCGGGCACGCCTTGATGGATTGCCGGATAAAGGTGGCCTTCTCGAAATTGCAGGGTGCCTGGAGGTTCCCGGCCTTGTCGACGCCGCCGCAGGCGGAATGGCCCTGCAAGGCTCTCCAGGCCGAGTTCGCCTGCGCGTCCTCGCCGTTGCCCCCCAGGATGAACAACCCCAGGAGCAATACTCCCACATACTTCAGGCGAAAAATTCCCATAAACGATGACATGCAACCATCCCCTTATCGACGCAGGTCGCGCCGATATTTTGAATTGAAATACATTCACCCATAAATCACCTTCCTCGCTTCAAAGCATGCGTTTTGGGAAGGTTACGAGGGGGCTAGGAGAAATTTTTGCGCGCCCGCGACAGCCACTGCGTAATTGAAGCATTACACGGGCCCGCATGCACCCATCGGAAGGGCATCACCCGCGCGACCGCAGGGTTTGCGACGGCAGTACACCGAACTGTTCCACATAGCATTTGGAGAACCAGCCCATGTGGGTAAACCCCCACTTGGCGGCGACCGCGCGGACGGAAACGCCGCTGTCGGCCTGGCGCAGGTCGTCGTGGGCCAAGGTCAGCCGCACGTATTTGACATAAGCGATGGGCGACATGCCGAAGGCGTCGTTGAACGCAGTCTGCAGCGTCCGATAGCTGCACCCCGCATGATGAGCCAGGGTTTCCAGCGTGATCGCCGTATCCGCATGGGCGTGGATGTAATCGCGGGCCCGCTTGACGTAATAAGGGACGGCAACGGCCTTGGGGCGGCCCTGCAAGGCGTCCGTGGCGGAATTGGGCAACAGCGACAGCACGCTGGTCAGCAGCAGGTCCTTGAGGCCCGCCAGGACGATCGGGTTGTCGGCCCCGCACAGGGGACCATCCAGGGCTTCGGCGATGTAGGTCACCGTATTGCGCAGGTGCCGGCCGCCCGGCGTGGTCAGGTCCAACGCGACATCGAATTGGATATCCGCCAGGCAGGCTTCCTCGCCAAGTAGCTTGCGCGCATGTTGTTTCAAGCCATCAATGGACAGAGGTATCACGAAACTTTCAAAGGCGTTCTGCTGAGCCGACAAGGGAATTCGCTTGTCCCGCATCAGGCCGGTATTCGGAGAAATCGCAAACGCCTGACCATTGTGCTGAACGTTGGCCGCGCCGCCGGTCAGGATGAACAGCAGAAGCGTGTCCTCGTCGTGCTCATAGGCCTGAACCTGGGTCGGCACGTGGCCGTAGGTGACGTGCATCAGATCCAGACCATTGAGGTCGGCGGCGCGCAGGGAGGCGTCGATTTCATGCCCCTTGCCAACGACGTCGATCTCGTCCGTATTGGTCAGCCGCGTCAGGATATCCCGCATCTCATGCAGGTCTTTGGACGCCAGAATCTGATGGTTTTCCAGGTAACTCATGAACAGGCGCCGATCCTTCCGAAGGACACCTGTACATTATAGCGTAATCACCGCCTGCGACCACCGTCACACCGGCCGCGCGGAACCTGTTCACAATGGCGCAAATCCGCTAAACGGATGCTTGCCTTCAACCACGCCTACATCAGGGAGATCCATCCAATGGGGGAACAATGCGTTGTCGTGACCGGCGGCAGCAGCGGTATCGGGCGCGCCTGCGTCGAGGCCGTTGCCGCGTCGGGCACCAAGGTCGTCAACCTGGACCGCAAGCCGGCCGATCTCGTTCCGGGCGAGACCTTCATCGAACTCGATCTTTATGACCACGGCAGGATCCGTGACGTGTTCGGCGACATCGCCCAGACCTTCGACATCGTCGGCCTGGTCAACAACGCGGGCATGTCGCTCGCCAAAACGCTGGCCGAGACCGAGGCCGAGGATTTCGCCAAGGTGGTCCCCCTCAACATGGTGGCCCCGGCACTCTGCGCGAAATACGCGGCGGAACACATGAAACGCGTCGGCTGGGGGCGCATCGTCAACATGTCCAGCCGCGTCATCCTGGGCAAGGAACTGCGCACGACCTATGCGGCGACCAAGGGCGGCATCGCCGCCATGGCCAAGGTCTGGGCGCTGGAACTGGCGGCCGACGGCATCACCGTCAACACCATCGCCCCCGGCCCCATCGCCACGCCCCTGTTCAAGGAGGTCAACCCGCCGGGCGCCCCCAGAACCCAGAAGATCATCGACGGCGTGCCGGTCAAACGCCTGGGCGAACCGGAAGACATCGCCAACGCCGTGATGTTCTTCTTGAAGAAGGAAAGCGGCTTCGTCACCGGCCAGACTTTGTTTGTCTGCGGCGGCCTGACCGTCGGCGGCGCGCAGTAACCAACACCGTCACGCCAACGAAACATCGCTGGAACCGCCCCCCGTAATCCGTCAGAAAGAGAATGCACGGGTTTTTCCCGGCCACGACACCTCACACCAGGAGCATTTGCATGACCTCGATCCTCGTTCTCGGCTTCCTGATCGGGATCAGGCATGCCTTCGAGCCCGATCACCTGGCCGCCGTAACCGCCATGGTCTCGGGCAAGACGTCCCTACGTCGGACCCTGCGCCAGGGCGCCGTCTGGGGTCTGGGCCATACCACCACCCTGTTCCTGGTCTGCGGCGCCGTGATCTATATGGAAACGGCGATTTCCGATTTCGCCGCCCGCATGATGGAAGCCACCGTCGGCGTACTTCTTATCGGGCTCGGGGCCGAGGTCATCCGCCGCATGATCCGCGACCGTATCCATTTCCATGTCCATCGCCACATGGGCGGGGAAGTCCATTTTCACGCCCATTCCCACAAGCACGACGCCAAACAGGCGGTCCATCCGAAAACACACGACCACGATCATCCGGCGGGCTTTCCGCTCCGCTTCTTCGTCGTCGGCTTGATGCACGGCATGGCCGGGTCGGCCGCACTCGCCGTGATGACGGCGCAGACCACGGCGTCTCCCTGGCTGGCCATGGGCTACGTCGCCCTGTTCGGCATCGGATCGATGGTCGGGATGGCTGTGTTCTCGGCGGCCATTTCCCTGCCGCTCAGGGGAGCCCGCTCGCTGACCTGGGCCCATAACGGCCTGCAGGCGGCAATCGGCTGCCTGACCGTCGGCCTGGGCGCGATGACCTTCGTGTCCTCGGTTTTTCCCTGATTACACTTGAGTTCCGGGGGCCGGTTCCCCGACCGTCCAGGTCTTGCCCGCCGACAGCAGGCCCGCAAGGTCCGCCCGGCCGATCACCCGCCTGGGCGCGTCGCCGCGCTGGGCCGTGAAGTCGTCGGCCGGAACGTGATAGAGCACGCCCAGAGCCAACGGCAGGTCCGGGGCGTCCATGCGCGCCAGGATGGTCGCCAGCGCCAGATTGGTCTGGTCATGGACGGTGACGTCATAGACCGGCCCGCCATCCCCGACCGGCACCACGCGGGCCGTGCCCGTCTGCCAGTCGACGGCGATGCCCTTGTCCCGGTCCTTGCCGAAGATCATCGGCTGACCGTGTTCCAGGCGCAGGGTGCGGTCGGCGGTCAGGCCCTTGTCGCGCACGGCCTCGAAGGCGCCGTCGTTGAACACCACGCAGTTCTGCAAAATCTCGACGAAGCTGGCCCCGCGATGCGCCTGCACGGCCTTCAGCACCCCCGGCAGATGGTCCTGCAGCGTGTCGGCGGAGCGCGCGATGAACCGTCCCCCCGCCCCCAGGGCCAGAAGGGCCGCGTTCACGGGGGCCTCGACCGAACCCGCGGGCGACGAGGGCGAGCGCATGCCGGTGGCCGAGGCCGGGGAATACTGCCCCTTGGTCAGGCCGTAGACGGCGTTGTTGGGCATGATGAGCTTGAGGTCGACGTTACGCCGCAGCGCATGCATCAGATGGTTGCCGCCGATCGACAGGAAATCCCCGTCGCCGCCGACGACCCAGACGTCGAGGTCCGGATTGGCCATCTTCACGCCGGTGGCGACGGCGGGGGCGCGGCCGTGGATGGTGTGGAACCCATAGGATGCCAGGTAATAGGGAAAGCGCGCGGCGCAGCCGATGCCGGAAATGAACACCACATCGTCGGGCCGGCGGCCGGCCTCGGCCAGCACGCCGCGCACGGCCTTGAGGATCGCGTAATCGCCGCAACCCGGGCACCAGCGCACTTCCTGATCCGTGGTGAAGTCGCGGGCGGTCAGCTCAGGGGTCGCCCCCGTGTCAGGGGCGGCCAGGTCGGGGTTCATCACGTTCATGACAGGTCCTCTCGAAGGGCGGCGTCGATCTCGGCCACCGTGAAGGGTTGGCCGGTGACCTTGTTCAGGCCGCGGAAGGAAACTTGGGGAAACAGGCCTTGCAGATGGCCGCGCAATTGACCGGAGTTAAGTTCCGCCACCACGACGACGTCGTAGAGCGCGAAAATCTCGGCAAGACCCTTCGGTAGCGGCGACAGGTGGCGCAGATGCAAATGGCCGACGGCATGGCCCTCGGCGGCCAGGTCCTCGACCGCGGTCTTCAGCGCCCCCTGGGTCGAGCCCCAGCCGACAACAAGCACCCGGCCCGCGTCCGTGCCGGCGGCCGTTTTCGCCGGGGGCAGGGCCGCCCGGATGCGGTCCAGCTTGGCGGCCCGCAGGTCGGTCATCTGCTGATGGTTGCCGGGGTCGTAGGAAATATGGCCGGAGCCCGACGACCGCTCGATTCCGCCGAGGCGATGAGCAAGACCCGTCATGCCCGGCGCGGCCCAGGGCCGGGCCAGCGTTTCGGCATCGCGGCGGAAGGGATGAAAGCCGTCCGGGTCGATGTCGCGGTCAATGGCGATATCGGCCAGGGTGTCCACATCCGGCAGGCGCCAGGGTTCGGCCGCGTTGGCCGTATAGGCATCGGACAGCACGATCACCGGCGTCATGTAGGTGACGGCGACGCGCGCCGCCTCGATCACCGTCTCAAACGAATCGCCGGGGCCGCATGCCGCGAACACCGGCAGCGGCGCCTCGCCGTGGCGGCCGTACAGGGCGAGGTTCAAATCCGCCTGTTCGACCTTGGTCGGCATGCCCGTGGACGGCCCCGCGCGCTGCACGTCGATGACGATCAACGGCAATTCCGCCGCCGTGGCCAATCCCAAAGCCTCGGCCTTCAGCGCCATGCCAGGACCGGAAGTTCCCGTGACGCCGAGCCCGCCCGCGAAGGAGGCACCGATGGCGGCGGTGGCGGCGGCGATTTCGTCTTCCGCCTGAAAGGTCGCGACGCCCTCGCCGCCCAGCCTGGCCAACCCGTGCAGGATCGCCGACGCCGGGGTGATGGGGTAGGAGCAGTAATGCAGGCGCAGTCCCGACAAGGCCGAGGCGGCGGCCAAGCCCAGCACCATGCCGTCGATGCCGGTCAGCGTACGGTAGGTGCCGGGACGGGGGCTGGCGGGTGCGACGGCGCGCAGGCGCGCAGGCGGCACCATGTCGGTGACGTCGCCGTAGGTATGACCCGCGTCCAGGGCCGCCGTGTTGGCGGCGGCGATCTCCGGCCGATTGGCGAATTTCGATTTCAGCCAGGCCGCCGTGGGGGCGCGGTCCTGGGCGAACAGCCAATAGACCAGGCCGAGAGCCCAGAAGTTGCGCGCGGTCTCGGCCTCTTTCTTGGTCACGCCTTCCGGCAGGGCGGCCTCGCGGGTCAGGCGGGAAATCTCGATGGCTTCGACCCGGTAGCCGTCCAGGCTGCCGTCGTCCAGAGGGCTGGCGGCGTAGCCGGCCTTTTCCAGGCCGCGCTTGGCGAAGGCGTCGGCATCGGCGATCAACAGGCCGCCCAGGCGCAGGGACGAAAGATTGGTCTTCAGCGCCGCCGGGTTGAGGGCGACCAGCACGTCGACCGCGTCGCCGTGGGTCTTCACCCGGTCGCCGCCGATCTGAATCTGGAACGCCGACACGCCGAAGGTGGTGCCGGCGGGGGCGCGGATTTCCGCCGGAAAGTCGGGAAAGGTCATGAAGCCGTGGCCGGAAAGGGCCGAGGACTTGGTGAATTCCGCGCCCAATGTCTGGATGCCGTCGCCGGAATCGCCGGCGAAGCGGATCACGGCGGGGCCCTGAGCCGAGGCGCTGTCTGACAGGTCGGAGACAATCGGTTGATCGAGCATGGCCGGAAATCCTTGTTCAGCGCCGGGTCATATTCTGGTGCCGCCGAAGGGTCCGGCGACGGTGGTCCGGACTATGCCCGCACGTGTCGATTCCGGTCGGTCAATTAATTGCCGGAGATAAATAAAACAGGTTCGGTCAACGAATTGCTTTTATGGCGGTACGGCGCGGGCTTGGATCAGGCGACCCCTCGGGCGGATCTGATCCGTCCCTTTTCCGGAGGCCTCGCCATGCAGCCTACAGAAATTTCCGTCGCCGCCGACCGCGCCTCGCTCGCGATCACCTGGCCCGACGGCGTTCGCCAGACCCTGAGCGCGCCCACCCTGCGCCAGATGAGCCGGTCCGCCCGCTCGGAAAGTGCCCGCCTGAAGGGATGGGACGTGCCGGCCGACGGCGGCCTGACCATCGCGGCGGTCGAAGCGGTCGGCATCTATGCCATCAACATCACGTTTTCCGACGGCTACGCCAAGGGCATTTACCCTTGGGAGATGCTGCGCGGCGCCATCGGGGCGCTGGCGTTTCAGGGCCTGAGCACGGTCCAGGCCAAGGTGATTTCCGGCCTTGGCAATTAGTTGACAGACACAACGCCCTGCTGCGGCGCAGCATGGTTGTTACAGACAAGTTTCCCGCCGACCGGCGTGCCCGAAGGCCCCGTCGGCACCAAGAACAAACGAAACCGAAAGGACGATCCCATGGATGAAATCACCGAAGGCACGTCGCAGGTCGATTGCGACATTCTGGTCATCGGCGGCGGCACGGCTGGCCCCATGGCCGCCTACCGCGCAAAGAAAAAGAACCCCAACGCCAAGGTCATCCTGCTGGAAAAGGCCAACGTGAAGCGGTCGGGCGCCATCTCCATGGGCATGGACGGCCTGAACAACGCCGTCATCCCCGGCCATTCCACGCCGGAACAGTACGTCAAGGAAATCACCGTCGCCAACGACGGCATCGTCGATCAGGCCGCCGTCTACAAGTACGCGCAAAATTGCTACGAGATCATTCAGGAACTGGACGGCTTCGGCATCCGTTTCCAGAAGGACGAGAACGGCGACTTCGACGTCAAAAAGGTGCACCACATCGGCACCTATGTGCTGCCCATGCCCAACGGCGACACAGTGAAGAAGGCGCTGTACCGCCAGTTGAAGCGCGCCCGCCTGCTGATTTCCAACCGCTACATGGCGACCCGCCTGTTGACCGGCAAGGACGGTCGCATCGCCGGCGCCATTGCCGTCAACACCCGCACCGCCGAATTCCTGGTGGTCCGCGCCAAGGCCGTGATCCTGTGCATGGGGGCGGCCGGGCGTTTGGGCCTGCCGACCTCGGGCTATCTGTTCGGAACTTATGAGAACGCCGCCAACTCGGGCGACGGCTATGCCATGGCGTACCACGCGGGCGCAGGCCTCGCGAACCTGGAGTGCTTCCAGATCAACCCGCTGATCAAGGATTACAACGGCCCCGCCTGCGCCTATGTGGCCGGACCGTTCGGCGGCTACACCGCCAACAACGAAGGCATGCGCTTCATCGAATGCGATTACTGGTCGGGCCAGATGATGCAGGAGTTCTACAACGAACTGCAGTCGGGCAAGGGGCCGGTGTTCCTCAAGCTCAACCATCTGGCGGATGAGACCATCGGCGAGATCGAAACCATCCTGCACGAGGTCGAACGCCCGACCCGCGGCCGTTTCCAGGTCAACCGCAACAACGACTACCGCAACGGCATGATCGAGATGCACATCTCGGAAATCGGCTTCTGCTCCGGCCATTCGGCCTCGGGCGTTTATGTCGATGACAACGCCTGCACCACGGTGCCGGGCCTGTACGCCGCCGGTGACATGGCCAGCGTGCCGCACAACTACATGCTGGGCGCCTTCACCAACGGTGCGGTCGCCGGCGAGCACGCCATCGACTACGTCAACGAGGTCGATTTCGCCGATATCGACGAAGACTTCATCGCCGCCGAAAAGAAACGTGTCCTCGCCCCGACCACGCGCGAAGACGGCATTCCGCCCAATCAGGTCGAATACAAGACCCGGCGCCTGGTCAACGACTACCTGCAACCGCCCAAGGTCACGCGCAAGATGCAGCTGGCCCAGGACCGCTTCGCCGAAACCCGCGAGGTCATGGAGAACGAGATGGTCGCGCGCAACGCCCACGAACTGATGCGCTCGCTCGAGGTCTCGTCGATCATGGACTGCGCCGACATGGCCGCCTTCGCCTCGCTGTTCCGCACGGAAAGCCGCTGGGGCCTGTATCACAACCGCGCCGACTATCCGGAACGCGACAACGAAAACTGGTTCTGCCACTCGATCCTGTCCAAGGACGCCGCCGGCCAGATGACGATCAAGAAAAAGGACGTCGATCCCTACATCATCCCGATCGATGACGAAGAGAAAGACGCCTACGACAAACAGCGGATCAAGGCGCAGGCCTGACCCTCGGCGCGCTGAACCAGATCCACAAGGAGACAAAACCATGCCCCTCGCCGAACAACCCTCATCCGTCCCCGTCGTCGTCGACGAAGGCAAATGCATCGCCGACAAGGGCTGCACCGTCTGCGTCGACGTCTGCCCGCTGGACGTGCTGCGCATCTCGGACGCCACCGGCAAGGCCTTCATGAAGTACGACGAGTGCTGGTACTGCATGCCCTGCGAGGCCGACTGCCCGACCGGCGCGGTTACCGTCAACATCCCCTTCCTGCTGCGCTGACCCGAGGAGCCCGACCCATGTCCGCATTCGAGCCCTTTGAGCAATTCGATGAAGTCGACGACATCATCGACCGTCTGGAAGACCCCGATCCAGGCACGCGCCGCGTCGCCATCATGGATCTGGCCGATTCAGCCGACCCCGCCGCCGTCACTCATCTGAAAAAGGCCCTGGCCGACGATTCCCGCGAGGTGCGGTTGCAGATCGCCCTGGCGCTCGGCGAATTCGACGGCCCGGAAACCGCCGAAGCGCTGCTGATCGCGCTGACCGATTCCGACAGCGGCGTGGCCCAGGCCGCCGCCGACAGCATGGCGGAATTGAAGGACCCGGCCTCCGCCGACCCGATCCTGCCCTTCGTCGCCCATGACTCGGCCTTCGTGCGCGCCGGCGCCTTGCGGGCGTTGCGCGAATTGAAGCGCCCGGAAAGCCTGAAGCCGGCGCTGGATGCCCTGTCCGATCCGGAAGCCACCGTGCGGTCCGAAGCGGTCAGCGTCGTCGGCTACCTGAAGACCGAAGACGCCCTGCCCGCCCTGATGGCGATGCTGAAGGATGCCGACGCCGGCGTGCGCCGCACGGCTGCGGGGGCCTTGGGCTTCTCCGTCACGGGTGCGGCCGCCGATACCCTGGCCCAGGCGCTGAGCGATACGGACTGGCAGGTCCGCGAGGTCGCCGCCGAAACGCTGTGCAAGGTGCAATCGCCGGGCGCCATTCCGGCCCTGCGCAAGGCGCTTGCCGACGATTACTGGCAGGTCCGGCAGAAGGCCATCCGCTCTCTCGGCAAGCTGGGTGCTGCCGAAGCCATCGACGACATCGCGCCGTCGCTCGACCACGACATTTCCAACCTGCGCAAGGAAGCCGCCGCGGCGATGGGCGAGATCGCCTCGCCCAAGGCGGTGCCCGCCCTCGAAGCGCATCTCGACGACCCCGACCCCGACGTCCGCAAGAACATCCGCTGGGCGCTCGGCCGGATCCGCAGCGAATAGGACGCCGCCCACCCCCATCAACCGCAACCGGCCCGTTCCCATTATGAACCACATGACCCAGAACATCGTGACCCAGGAAACAGAGACCCTTCCGAAATACGTGGTGGTCCGCGATTGGCTGGCGCGGCGGATCAACACGGGCGACTTTCAGCCGGGGGGACGGCTGCCGTCGGAACAGTCCCTGGTCCGTAAGTTCGGCGTGTCGCGGGTCACCGTGCGTCACGCCCTCGACGCGCTGAAGAAATCGGGCATGGTCGAAAGCCATCAGGGCCAGGGTCATTTCGTGCGCGGCATCAAGGCCGAGCTGGACATGCGGCGGCTGCGCGGTTTGGGCGAAGCGCTTGGCCCCAACGGTCTGCAGGCGACGGCGCAATTGCTGGAGCGGGCCGAGATCAAGGCCAACAGCCAGGTCCGCCAGGCCTTGGCCCTGCCGCCGTCGAGCCTGGTCACCGTGGTCCGCCGCCTGCGTCTGGCCAACGCGGCCCCCATCTGTTTCGAGGAACGCTACCTTCTGCCCGAAGTCGGCCGCCTGCTTTCCGACCGGGACCTGGAATTAAGCGACGTCTGCACCCTGTTGGAACAGTCGCGCGGCGTCGCGATGGCGTTCGGCGATGTCGTCATGGACATGGTCAAGGCCGCGCCTAAGCTGGCCCAATATCTGGAGATCGAACCGGGGGCGACGGTCGTGCGCACGGAACAGGTCAACGTCGATATCAACGGCGTCGCCATCGATTTCTGCATCCGCCACGCCGTCGCCGAGGCCTTCCGATACCGCACCCGCATCGGCCGCTGGTAACCCGCGGCATCATGCGCCCCCCCATCCTTCCGCACCACCACAGCCACCGACTTGCCGCCGCGATCTTCGCGGCGGCCTTTCTTTTCGGGCCTCCGGCAATTGCCGACGGCGCCGGCCCCATGGTGTCGGCGCCGGCGCCCATCACGGCACCTGCGATCGACCTGCCGCGGCTGGACGGAACCCCGTTTTCCCTGGCCGACCGCAAGGGCGGATTCACACTCATCAACTTCTGGGCGCTGTGGTGCGCGCCCTGCCGCATCGAGATGCCGGCGCTGGCCCGGCTGAAAACAGAAATGGCGGGACGGGGGCTCGAGATTATCGCCGTCAACCTGGGCGACAAACCGGACGCGGTCGCGCGATTTCTGAAGCAGGTGGACGTGGGCGGACTGACCATCGTCATGGACCGCCAATCCGCCGTCGGCCGCGCCTGGCATGTCCAGGCCCTGCCCGCAACGTTCCTGGTCGGCCCCGACGGCGCCATCACCCATGCGGCGATCGGCGCCCGCGAGTGGGCGGCGGATGCGGTACTGCAGTGGTTCGAAAAGCGGCTGGCGGCAGCCCCCCGCTGAGGCTTGGGAACGGCCGTATTTCAGCAACTTGTATCGTCCCAACAGACATTAAAATGATTAAAAAATAAACATAATTATGGCGAAGGTTAAAAAAACATCATTTTCTATTTCAGTCGACTTAAAACCGGCAAAAATTCGATAATTTATCGTTATATATCAAATAGTTATTTTTATTTCGCAAGTGCGAAAATTGGCAAGGTAATTGCACCTATAGAGGCCGTAACGAGACAACTTTGATGCAGAGCAAAGGAGAATTCAACAATGCTCAGGCACGTAACGCAGGGATTGGCATTGGGGGCCTTATTGGCGGTGACAGCGGCGGCACCGGCCCAGGCCAAAACGATCAAGGTGGCCATCGGCCATCAAAGCATGTGTACCGACACCTATACGGCGGGCATCGTCGTCAAGGAACTGAAGCTCCTTGAAAAACACCTGCCGAAAACCGGCAAATACAAGGACGTCGACTACGACATCAGCTGGGCCGACTATTCGTCCGGCGGCCCCATCACCAACCAGATGATGGCCAACAAACTGAACATCGGCGTGATGGGCGACTATCCCCTGATCGTCAACGGCGCCAAATTCCAGGCCACGGACAGCCTGCGCACCTACTATGTCGCGGGCACCGGCTACAACCTGAAGGGATCGGGCAACGCCATCGTGGTGCCGGTGAAGTCGGACCTCTACAAAATCAGCGATCTTGAGGGCAAGGAAGTGTCCACGCCCGTGGGCTCCGCCGCCTGGGGCATGCTGCTGAAGGCCGCCCAAGACAACAAGATCAAATTCCAGTTGAAGAACCAGAGCCCCGCCGTGGGTGCGGCCAACATCGCCGCGGGCAAGATCGACGCCCATTCGGACTTCTGCCCCTGGTCGGAAATCATGGAATTCCGCGGCACCGGCCGCAAGATTTATGACGGGTCGGAAGCCGGCGTGCCCTATCTGCACGGCGTCGTCGTGCGCAAGGATCTGGCCGACGATTATCCGGAAGTGGTTCAAGCCTTCATCAAGGCCGTCTACGACGCCGGCAAGTGGATCAAGGAAGACCCCATCCGCGCCACCGACTTGATGGAGA
This sequence comes from uncultured Alphaproteobacteria bacterium, assembly GCA_963976055.1. Classification (GTDB taxonomy): domain Bacteria; phylum Pseudomonadota; class Alphaproteobacteria; order Rhodospirillales; family Casp-alpha2; genus UBA1479. Next base: position 282,080 of record CAXBJB010000004.1, on the reverse strand, counting down.
AATGGACGGGTGTCGAGAAGGAAGTTCTCTACATCTACTTCTCGAAGGGCGGCCATCTGTCCCTCGACCCGACCATCAAACCCGCATGGACCGAAGCGCTCAAGTTCGATCACACGGTTCTGGTCAAGGAAAAGGCGATCCCGCCGCTCGATTTCGGTGACTGGATCACCGAGAAGTACATCCGCGCCGCCTACAAGGACATGGGCGTGGATTACGACAAGGACAAGGCCATGGTGGTCAATCCGGTCGAAGCGAACGCCGGCCTGCCCAACGAGGTCTGGCACGCACGTGACGGGATCAAGGAATACGCGACCCTGCCCGAATTCCTGGGTGCCATCGCCAAGTTCCGCGCCACGGGTGCGAAGATCAACTCCACCTACGTCTACGACAAGGAAACGGGGCTCAAGCTGTTCGGCAAGACCGCCTTCTGGGTCGTCACGCCGAAGGGTGAATTCGCAACCTTCCTGCGCCGCGGCGAAGCCGAAAAATATGCCGGCACCATCGACGGCAAGGTCATTACTTTCGAAGACGCCATCGGCATGAAGTCTAGCTGATCACACGCCTGACCGGCGGGGCGGGGGACCAAGCCTCCGTCCCGCCGGCTTTTCCTGGCCCTGGCCGACCCCCTTGGCAGAAGCCCGAAGACGGCCATGAGCATCCAAAAAGACGACGACCGAAACCACGGAGATACCGGCGCGATGAACGCTCCCATTCCAGAACCGCACGCTGACGCCCCGGCCGGCGCAAACGCCGTTTCCGCCCGCGACGCCGAAACCCGTCAGCCGGTCACGCCCAAGGAAGCCGTCGGCGTCCTGGTCGCCGCCGTTCTGAAGCCCAAAGCCTTGGTACCCTTCGCCAAGTCCTGGTCGATCCGCCTGATCGCGCTAGCCCTGGGGGTTCTGATCTGGCATGTCGCGACGGAAACGAAGTTCAATTATTTCATCAACTTCGAGAACGTGCCCTCGCCGCTCAAGGTCTGGACCGCCTTCGTCGCGCATGTCCATTCCACTGAATTTTACATCCACATCGCGGTGTCGATGCAGCGCATCGTCATCGGGTACATGAGCGCCGTCGGGCTCGGCATTCTGCTGGGTCTCATGATCGGCCGCTCGCGCCTGGCCCGCGACGTGATCTCGCCCTATATCGAAATTCTGCGCCCGATTCCGGCGGTGGCCTGGATTCCGCTGGCCATCCTGATGTGGCCGACCGAGGAAAGCTCGATCATCTACATCACCTTCTTAGGAGCCCTGTTCCCCATCATCCTGAACACGGCCCACGGCGCCGAACTGACGCCGGACGTGCTGATCCGCGCCGCCAAGTCCCTCGGCGCCAACCGCCGGGAAATCTTCTGGCATGTGGTCATTCCCGCCGCCCTGCCCTCCATCACCGCCGGCCTTGCCATCGGCATGGGCGTGTCCTGGTTTTCGCTTCTGGCCGGGGAAATCATCTCGGGCCAGTACGGCATCGGCTACTTCACCTGGAACGCCTACTCGCTGATCAACTATCCGGACATCGTCGTCGGCATGTTGATGATCGGCGGCCTGGGGACGCTGTCGACCTATGCGGTGCGGCTGGCGACCCGGCCGTTGCTCGGCTGGCAGCGGCGGTCGCGATGACGGCCGCCGGCCGGGCAGGGCGCATCAAGGGCGCGGTCGCGGCGCGGCCGCGCCTGTGGCTGGCCGTGACGCTGGGCTTTCCCGCCGTCTACTACCTTGTCATGTTCGCCGCCCTGGTCGCCCGCTTCCAGGCCTGGCCCAACTATGCCGTCACCTATGACTGGCTGGGCAACGTCGCCGAGATCATTCGCGCGACGCCCTCGCTGTCCGACATGGGCGCGATCATCGCCCAGGAATGGCTGTTCGAGATCGGGCGCATGAACTACGACTTCGGCAACGGCATTTCCGAATGGAGCCTGAACATCAACCCGGCCAAGGTCCTGGTCGTCTGCCTGCTGGGCAGCCTGATCGCCACTCTCGTCACGCTGATGGCCACGCGCCGCGCCGCCTGTTCGACGGGCCGGTGGACCGGCGCCGGGGCCGTCGGCGGCCTGGGGGGCGCGCTGGTCGCCATGACCAACGTGACCCTGGCCTGGGTTGTCTGCTGCGCCACGCCCAGCTGGGTCGTCGGGCTGGCGATCCTGGGTCTCGGCGTGTCGTCCTCATTGTGGCTGGAACAGTTCGGCTGGTGGATCGAATACGCCGGCTTCGGGCTGCTGCTAGCCTCTCTTTACGTTCTGTCGGGCGACGCCAAGACCGCCGCGACGATAACTGAAAATCCCTATCCGAAATCAGTCATGGGAGCCCCCCAATGATCGCCAACATCATCAGCTTGACCCGCGACAAGGACCCGGAGGCCGAAGCCCGCCGCTCGAGCGCCGGCAAGGGCCACGTCACCATCGACGATGTCGCCGTGGTGTTCGGTGCCGGCGCCGATGCCCATACGGCCGTGGAAAGCACGACGCTCGACGTTCAACCGGGCGAGTTCCTGTGCATCTTGGGGCCGTCGGGTTGCGGCAAGTCGACGCTGCTGAATTCCATCGCGGGCTTCGTGCAGCCGACGGCCGGCGCGGTCAAGGTCGACGGCAAGGCCGTGACTCAGCCCGGCCCCGACCGCGGCATGGTGTTTCAGCAGTATTCCCTGATGCCGTGGAAAACCGTGCGCGACAATGTCGCCTTCGGCCCGCTTCTGGCCGGCCACAGCCGGTCCGAGGCGCAATCCATCGCCTATACGTTCCTCAACATGGTCGGGCTGTCGCGCTTCGCGAAGCACTACCCGTCGGAACTGTCGGGCGGCATGCAGCAGCGCGTCGGCATCGCCCGCGCGCTCGCCAACTATCCTTCCGTCCTGTTGATGGATGAGCCGTTCGGCGCATTGGACGCGCAGACCCGGCTGATGATGCAGGAAAACCTGCTGCGCATCTGGGAAGATTTCGGCACCACGGTGATGTTCGTCACCCATGATGTGGACGAAGCCGTGTTTTTGGCCGACCGGGTCGTCGTCATGAGCGCCGCCCCCGGGCGCATCATCGACGACTTCAAGGTCGACATCGCGCGCCCGCGCACGCCGGAAATCTACACCGATGAAACCTTCGTCGCGCTGAAACGCCGCTGCATGGAACGCATCCGCAGCGAAAGCCTGCGCGCCTTCGACCAGCAGAACCATTAGGACCCTGCCATGCGCCGCCGCTTCGTCCTTTCCGCTTTTTTGGTCCTTCTGGCCGCCGGCCTGGGCGGGGGGAGCGTTCGCGCCGAGATTCGCGTGGTCGAACCGAACAAGCCCGAAGCCCTGCCGGCCTTTACGCTGTCCGATCACAAGGGTCAGCCCTTCACGGCCGAGCGCTACAAGGGCCATTGGTCGCTGACCGCCATCGGCTTCACGGCCTGCCCCGACGTCTGTCCCTTCGTGCTGTCCAACATCGCCGAGGTCGTCAATCAGATGACCTTGCGCGTGCGCCCGGACAAGCTGCCCCAGGTCGTGTTCGTCGGCGTCGATCCCCAGCGCGACGCGCCGGTGATGGCCGACTACGTGGCCCATTTCGACCCCAAGTTCATCGGTGTAACCGGCAGCCATGCGGAACTTGCCAAACTGGTCAAGGGCATCGACGGATTCTACCGCATCGGCAAGCCCAAATCGGGCGGCGACTACGAGGTTCAGCACAGCGCCAGCGTCATCGTCACCGGGCCGGACGGGCGTGTCCATGCCAAGCTGTCGCCGCCGCTCGACCCCGGCGAGGTCGCCGAGTACCTGGCCCGCAAGCAGATCTCCTATGTCCGTGCGCAAAGGAACAATTGAATGACATCATATATCTACAAAACCTGCCTCGGCTGCCTGACCGGAGCCGCCCTGACCCTTGCGGCCCAGACGGCACAGGCCTGCGAGGCCCATGCTTTCCTCAAGACCCAAACGGCGGACGCCAAGACCTCGCCCCATCAGGGCCCCGTCATGGCCATGGACGCCTGGGTGCCCGTCGCCCCGCCGGGGGTGAAGGCCCATGCCGCCTATCTGGTGTTGATGAACCACGGCGCGGATCTCCGCGCGGTGACGGCGGTGCACAGTCCGCAGTATGCTTCGGCGGCGATGCACGCCAGCCAGGTGAAGGACGGCGTGAACGTCATGCAGCATCTGGCCCAGGTCGATCTGCCGGCGGGATCGTCCGTGGCGTTCAAGCCGCACGGCCTGCACATCATGCTAATGGGCCCCAAGAAACCCGTGGCCCCGGGCGACACGATCGACCTTGCCTTGACCTTGGACGACGGCACAACCGTCGCGGTCAAGGCCGAGGTGCGCAAGCGAGGGGCCGCCGCTCCCATGAATCACGACCATATGGACCACGGCCACAAAGGCCATGATCACAAAGGATCGTGACCGGAAGATACGGGCAATCCACGTGATCTGCTTATCCTCCATCGCCGGTGGCACCGTGCTTGCCGCGATGCTGTGCGCGTTACCCGCGCAGGCCGGTATGATCGACGAAAGCGGCCTGAAGCCGTGGGAGAACTGCGCGCTCTGCCATTCCCTCGACGGCGTGTCGCGCATGGCCAGGTTCCCCAAGCTGGCGGCCCAGGTGCCGGCCTATATCGAAAAACAGATCCGGGATTTCCGCACCGTCCGGCGGACCAACGACGGCGAGCAGATGCAGGGCATAGCCGGCCTGATCGCGGAGAAGGACATTCCCGTGGTCGCCAAATACTTCGCCGGCCTGCCGCCACCGCCGCCCGCGCCGCCGCCGCCGGATGATGAGCGCCTGGCCGGCCAGACGCTCTATCACGAGGGCGATACCGCGCGCGGCCTGCCCGCCTGCGTGTCCTGCCACGGCAAGGACAAGGTGGCGGCCTCGGGCGCGCCCAGGCTTGAGGCGCAACATGCCGACTATGTGGTAAAACAGCTGACGGATTTCCGCTCGGGCGACCGCGCGAACGATCCCGGCGGCGTCATGGCCTGGGTCGCGGCGAAACTGAGCAATGCGAACATCCGGGCCGTCGGCGGCTATCTCGCCGCCGCGCCGAGAAACTAGGAGACGGGCGCGGTGACTGAAATCCCGCCCCGGCCGCGCGTGATAGAGACCAGGGATATGACAACGGACGAACCCCTTTCCGCCCTGTTCCTCTCGGAAAGCATGTCGGACCTGAACGAGGGATCGACCTTTCTCGACCGCCTGAGCATGGAGGAAGTCACCTTCATCCGCTCGCGCGGGTCCACCATCAAGGCCCAGCGCGGCGAGGGCATCTTCCATCAGGGCGACCGGCACGAAGGAATCTATCTGATCGAAAGCGGGCGCGTGCGCACCTTCTGCACCGGCCCGTCGGGGCGCGAACTGACGCTCGCCTATTGGACGCCCGGCCACTTCATCGGCGGGCCCGAGGTGTTCGGCGGCGGCGTTCACCTGTGGTCCGGCGAGGCCATGGAGGATTCCCGCGTCATGGCCCTGTCCGGGGCCGTGGTCCGCGACCTGATCGAACGCATGCCGATCTTCGCGCTGTGCCTGATCGACGCCCTGGTCGCCAAGGGCAAATGTTATTCCCAACTGGTGCAGATGCTGGGCACGCGGTCCGTCGCGCAGCGCCTGGCGCAGTTGTTGAAGATCATGGGCCAGGTCCATGGCCGCGACGATGCCGAGGGCGTGCTGATCGACCGCCGGGTCACCCACGACCAGTTGGCGGACATCGTCGGCTCGACCCGGCAATGGGTGACGACGACCCTCGACCGCTGGCAGAAGGATCAGGTGATCCTGATCCGCGGCCGCATGATCGTGATCCGCAAACCGGACAGGCTGGAAGACCTCGCCGAGTCCTGATCCGTGCTTTTAGGAAAGCGGGTCGGGGGGCGTCACGCCCAGGTCGCGGCCCGCACCCGATATGGCCGCCCAGGCGTCGGGGGCGAGCGGAACGCCGTCCTTGCGCCGCGCGTCCCGCATGCGGGCCTCGAGCTCGCCGGGGACCAGCACCTCGCCGCCGCCTTGCACGGGCTTGGCACTTTTCACATAGTCGACGTAGCGGCGCAGTTCGCGGGCGTAGTCGTCTTCCGCGCCGAAGCGGTCGCGGGACATGTAGATCGACAGCATGCCGTTGTAGATCTTGTCGTATCCCGGCCCGGTGGCACCCGATCCGGTGAGGGCACCCGCCAGCAGTTCGCACATCAGCGCCAAGCCCGATCCCTTGTGTCCCCCCATGGCGACCAGGGCCCCGGCACCATTGCGCGAATTGGGTTGCACCGCCGGGTCGGCGGGACCGTACAGCATGGCCGGGTCGGCGCTGGGCCTGCCGTCGGGGCCGATCAGGCTGCCCTCGGGCAGGGGTTTGCCGCCCTTGGAGGCGACCAGGACCTTGCCCTCGGCAACGATGGAGGTCGCGAAATCCAGGATCACCGGAGCCCCTCCCGCCCCCGGTACACCGATGGCGACCGGGGCCGTCGACATGCGCCGTTCCGCCCCGCCGAAGGGGGCGACCAGGACACTGCCCGCCACGTTGACGAAATGCACCGACACCTGGTTTTCCGCCGCCGCCGTCTCGGCGAAGGCGCCGATGCGCCCCAGATGCCCGGCATGGCGCAGGGCGACCACGGCGACGCCCAATTCCTTGGCACGTTCGATGCCGCGGGTGACGGCCTGCGGCCCCACGGTCTGGCCGAACCCGAACTGGCCGTCGAGAATCATCAGGGCGCCCGCGTCGCTGACCACGGAAACCTCGCGGTCGGAGACCAGGTTGCCGGTCTTGAGCCAGCCGAGATAGCGCGGCGTACGGATCACGCCGTGGCTGTCATGGCCGGACAGATTCGCCTCGACCAGGTTTTCGGCGACGCGCCGACCCTCGGCCTGGGAGCAGCCGGCGGCGTGGAACACCTCGGCCAGGAAGGCCGTCAGGGCATTGGCATCGATGCGCAGCGCATCCGTTCCCATGCTTACAACACGTCCTTGTTGACGACGAAGGCCGGGTCCAGGTCGCCGTCCAGGGCGGCCAGGGCGTTGCGCACGGCGGTTTCCGCGACGCGGCGGCCCGTCTCGACCGTCAGGGCCGAGTTGTGGGGCGTGAACAGCACGTTGTCGAGGGCCAGCAGGGGGCAGTCGTCCTTGGGCGGCTCGTCCTTGGTCACATCCAACCCGGCACCGCCGAGATGGCCGGACGTGAGGGCGGCATGAAGTGCGTCTTCGTCGATCAGGGAACCCCGGGCCGTGTTGATGACATAGGCGCCCGGCTTCATGGCCGCGAATTCCGAAGCCCCCAGTAAGGCCGAACCGTCGTCGTTGGCCGGCAGGTGCAGGCTGACGAAATCTGCATCCGTCAGGGCGTCACGGAAATCGGCGACATAGCCGTAACCAAAGCGGTCGGCCTCTTTCCGCGTCGTCTCCCGGCCGCAGGCAATCACCCGCATGCCGAAGGCGGCGCAACGCTTGGCCGCCTCGCCGCCGATCCCGCCGAGACCGATGATCAACACCGTCTTGTCGAGCATCTCGTGGCTTAGGCTTTTGAAGCGTTCGTCATAACGGCCCGTGCGGGTGTTGCGGTCCATCACCGCGATCCGGCGGCTGAGGCCCAGCATCAGCAGCACCGTATGCTCGGCGACCGAGGCCGCCAGCGCATCGCCGACGATGGCCAGCGGGATGCCCCGTCCGCTGAGCGCCGCCACGTCGATGTGGTCGTAACCGACGCCCAGGCGCGAGACGACCTTGAGGTTGGCCGCCCCGGCGATGGCCTCGGCGGTCAGGGGCGTCAGGCGCATGATGACGGCGTCGGCGTCACGGATGGCCGCCGCCAAGCTGTCCGGGGTCAGGCCCTGTTCCAGCCGAACGTCCAGGCCGCCGCGCAGGGACAGGAGTTCCATGCCCCGCGCATGCACGGGGCCTTCGACAAATACGGTCGCCATGACGTGCCGCCCTTAGGACGCGTCGTCAAAATCGAGCGGATCTCGGGTTACCCGTTCACCAGGACGGTAGAGAACCATGACCGCCCCGACGGCGACCAGGGCGACCGCCAAGACCGCGAACTGGAACGGAACGAAATCCTTGACGTGTTCCTGACCCAAACCGAGGAAGGCCAGAACGGCGATGATGGCGGCGGCAAGCCCCCAATAGACGGGCCGGCCGATAAACAGATCGGACATCTTCATTGCGCGGTCTCCGGATTGAGGCGGTAGCGCGTGACCGCGAACATGACGACGCCGAGGGCGCCCACCAAAGGCAGGATGAAGCTGGGCAGGCCGTCGATCAGCGGTTCCATGGGCGGCAGCAGCGCCATCACCGACAGCACCCCGATCACCGCCCGCATAGCGGCACTGAGCGGGCCCTTGAACCAGCCTTCAAGCATGACCGACAGGCCCCACAGGCTGATGAAGGCGGAGACCGCCGACAGGCAGGTCAGCCAAAGAGGCCCGATGAACAGCAAGGACGGGTTATAGACGAAGGCGAAAGGCACGAGATACTTGGCGATGCCGATGCGCGCCGATTCCACCGCCGTCCCCATGGGGCTGGACCCGGCGATGGCCGCCGCCGCGAAGGACGCCAACGCCACCGGCGGCGTGATGGTCGACACCACCCCGTAATAGAAGGCGAACATATGCGCCGCCATGGGTTCGACCTTCAGATGGATCAGCGACGGTACGATCAGCGCCGCCACGGTGATGTAGACGGCGGTGGTCGTCATCCCCATGCCGAGGATGATCGCCGCGACGCCGGTCAGCGCCAGCAGGACCAAAAGGTTGCCGTCGGCGATGTTGATGACCTCGTTGGTGAACTTGAGGCCCAGCCCCGATACGAAGATCGAGCCGATGATGATCCCGGCGCAGGCGCAGGCCACGGTTACCGGCATCGCCGCGCGCACGCCGGATTCCAGCGCCGCCAGCAGGTCGACGGGGCTCATGCGGGTAAGCGGGTCGCGGAAGCTGAGGACGATCAGGGTCACGATGGCCCAGAACGCCGACAGCATGGGCGAATAGCCCCAGGCCAGCAGACCGACCAGCACGCCGAGGGTCAGCAACTGGTGCCAGCCGTGCTTGAGCACGTTCATGGCGCGCGGCAGGGTGCGCTTGTCCAGGCGTTTGATGCCGTCCTTTTCGGCTTCGATATCGACCATGAAATAGATCGTCGCGAAGTACAGCAGCGTCGGGATGATCGCGGCGATGATCACCGTGATATAGCTCACGTGCATGAACTCGGCGATGATGAAGGCCGCGGCCCCCATGATCGGCGGCGTAATCTGCCCGCCCGACGACGCACAAGCCTCGACCGCGGCGGCGAACTTGGGCCGGTAACCCAGCTTGCGCATCAGGGGAATGGTGAACGAGCCGGTCGTCACCACGTTGGCGACGGCGGATCCGGACACGGTGCCGAGAAAGGCGCTGGCCACCACCGACGCCTTGGCCGGGCCGCCCCGGCGGTGGCCGGTCAGCGCGATGGCAAGGTCGATGAGCATGCGCCCGGCACCCGTGCGGATCAGGATCGCGCCGAAGATGATGAACAGCACGATATAGGTCGCGGCGACGGATATCGGGATGCCGAACATGCCTTCGGAACGGATGAACAGGATGTCGATGTATTTGGTGATCGACGTCGGTGGACCGTAGAGGAAGCCGCCGAACTTATCCGCATAGAGCGAATGAACGACGAAGAACGACGTCACCAGAACCATGGGCAGGCCGACGGAGCGGCGCGTCGTTTCCATGACCAGGAAGATCAGCAAAAAGCCCATCCACAGATCGGAGTCGATCAATTCCCCTTCGCGCTGGGAAAACGCGTCCAGGTCCCACAGGGTGTAGACCTGCACCGCGAGAACCGCGAAAACCAAAAGCGCGTCGATCCCGAACGCCCCCCATTGCAGAGGGGTGGCCGGCATGTCGCGCCAGGATTTTCGGGCAAGCGGGAACAGCAGCACCGCCAGCACCATCATTCCGGTCAGATGCGTGGAGCGGAAAGCCCGCGATTGTGGCGTGCCGAAAACGGCGACGTAAAGATGGAACAGGGCCAGCGCGATGGCGACGGTCGCGACGGTCAGGGCGATCCAGGTCACCAGATCGTAGCCGCGGCGCATCAACGCGTGCTCAAGAACGGAGAACTCCCGCACTTCGTCGTAGTGCAGGGGTTCGGGCGAAGCGGTTTGCTTATCGGTCATGGGGGTGCCGGATCAGAACGGACCTTTGGGGGCGGAACCACGCGGCAGGACATGAGGATGAGCTGGTCCGCTGCGTCGGTGGATGCCGGCGCGGCGGACAGTCGCCCGCCGCGCCGATGACATCCACTACCCCCTAAGGGCCGCTACTTGACGCCTTTTTCGTCGTAGTACTTCTTGGCGCCGGGATGCACCGGAAGCGCCGCGCCGAGAAGCGCGTTTTCAAGCTTCACGGAGTTCCAGACATCCTTGACCTGCACCAGGTCGCCATGGTGTTCCCACAGTGCCTTGGTCATCTTGTAGACGGTATCTTCCGACACGTCCTTGTTGGCCACCATGATCGTCACCGCACCCAAGATCGGGGTCGGCTTTTCGATGCTCTTGTAGTGGTCCTTGGTCATGGTGATTTTGATGTAGCCCGGGTTTTCCGCGAGGATGCCGGCCAGGATCTTGTCGTCGACGCCAAGGAAGCGGATGCCCGGCGAGAATTCCAGATCCAGGAACGACGCCTGCGGCACGCTGGTCACCGCCGTGAAGGCGTCGATGTGGCCGTCCTTCATCAGCGAGACGGAATCGGAATAACCGACGTGGTGGACCGTGCCGCCGTTCTTCTTCACGTCGTCAACGGTGAAGCCGTATTTGCCGAAGATCAGCTGCGCCGCGGCATAGCCGGACCATTTCAGCTTGCCGGGGCTGAGGTTCTTATCCTTCAGGTCGGCATAGGACATGATCTTGGAATTGGCCGGAACGGCCGTCTGCACACCGGCGGGATAGAGGGTCGCGATGTGGCGAATGTTCGGATTCGCCGACTTGAACACCGGGGCATTGCCCTTGTAACCGTCGAACGCGGTATGGCCGTAGGTCCAGCCCAGTTCAGCTTCCTTCTTGTTGACGTCGAGCACGTTGCTGACGCCGCCGCCCGGGCCGTTGGACACGGACAGGCCGCCGATCTTGCCGAAGATTTCCGCCATCTTGGCACCCAGCGGATACCAGCTGCCGCCGGACGGGCCGGAAACGATGCGGACGAATTCATCGGCCTTGGCCGCGACATGGCCCGCCATCACCAGCGGTGCCGCGAGCAACAGAACTTTCACAAACTTCTTCATTGGAGTCCTCCCAAAAGGGTCAAATCGTCTTCGGCCGGATGTTTCCAAAGGAACCGGGATGTATTTTTTTGCTGACGCATAGGCCGATAAATGCGCCGATAAAGATTGTTAGTGCCCTCGCGGGCTTTCGTCAAATTAAAGGGTATTTTTTGATTTTCGCTGTGCAGAACGGTACCGCGAGATGCAACAAAGGCAAGGCAAAACCACCGCAACGGAGTGAAACATGACGACCACCGAACCGCCCACCATCGCCCTGATCGGCGCCGGCACCATCGGCACCGCTTGGGCCGTGGTGTTCGCAAGCGCCGGCATGACAGCGCGCCTGTACGATGCCGAGGCATCACGCCTGCCCGTTGCTCTCGACATGGCGCGGGCACGTCTGAGCGACCTGGCCGCCCACGATCTGATTACCGGCGACGCGGACGCCGCCATGGCCCGCATCGTCCCGGCGGCGGATTTGGAAACGGCCCTGGCGGATGCCGATCACGCGCAGGAAAACGCGCCCGAGGATATCGACCTGAAACGCGATCTCCTGGCCCGCGTGGCGGCGATTGCCCCCGCCGGCTGCACCATCGCCAGCTCGACCTCGTTCATCGAACCGTCGCGCCTGTTCGACCACGTCCAGGGGCGCGAACGCTGCCTGGTGCTGCATCCGGGCAACCCGCCGTTCCTGATCCGGGTGGTCGAGGTCGTGCCCGCCCCCTTCACGGCACCCGAGACGGTCGCCCGCTGCAACGCCCTGCTGAATCGCGCCGCCATGGCCCCGATCGCCGTGAACAAGGAGGTCGAGGGATTCGTCTTCAACCGCCTGCAGGGGGCCTTGCTGCGCGAGGCCTATTGCCTGGTCCGTGACGGGGTAACAACGGCTGCCGACATCGACCGCATCGTACGCGACGGCATGGGCATCCGGCTGGCGGTGACGGGGCCGTTCGAGAACGCGGACCTCAACGCCCAGGGCGGGATCGAAGGCCATGCCAAGCGCATGGGCCCGTCCTATGCGCGGCTGGGGGCGGAGCGGGGCCAGAACGATCCCTGGACGGATGAGATGGTCGCCGCCGTCGCGGCCGAGCGGCGGGCCGCCCTGCCGCTGGACCAAAAAGACGCCCGCGCCGCCTGGCGCGACCGGGCGGTGATGACCATCCTGCGGGCCCGCAAGGATTTCCTGGATTAGGCGTCCCGGGGCGGCAGGTCCGGCCCGGCGACGGCGCCGGCGCGGGCCAGGTCATCGATTTCCCTGTCCGTCAGCCCCAGGCCCGCCAGCACCCGGCGGGTGCTTTCGCCCTCGCCTTCGGGCTGGGTCAAAGGGCGCCGCGTCCAGGTGTCCGAAGTAAATCCCAGGCCCGGCACCTTGACCGCCGCATCCAGCCCCGGCAAGGGCAGGTCGTCGAGGCAGCCCGAGGCCACGGTCTGCGGATGATCCAGAATCTCGCCGAGCCCCCGCACCTTGCCCGCGGGCACGGCGGCTTCGGCCAGGGTGGTTTCCCATTCCACGGCGGGCCGGGTGCGGAACACGCGGTCCAGGGCCTCGGCAACCCGCGCCCGGTCGGCATCGTTCAGGGCGTCCGGCGCCGTGCTGCCGGCAAGCGGCGCCAGATCGTCCAGACCCAGGGCCGCGACCATGCGCACGGCCTGGGCCGAGGTGTTGGCGGTGATGACCAAGTATCCCTCGGCCGTGTCGAAGCGCCCGGCAAAGGGGCTGCCGCTGAACGGCGTGTTGCCCATCAGGCCGCGTTCGCGGCCGTCGGTCTGCACATCGATGGCGAAGGAGCCCATCATGGCGAGGACCGAAGACAGCATGGGCACGTAAAGATGTTGGCCCTGGCCGGTCCGGCACAGCTGGTGCAGGGCACCGGACACGGCGAGTGCCGCCGTCAGCCCCGCGATGTAATCGGTGATCGGCAATCCGACCCGCTGGGGTCCCGACTGTTCCGTCCCGGTCATGCTCATCAGGCCCGACATGCCCTGCACGATATGGTCGTAGGCCGGCACGCCGGACAGCGGGCCCGCCGGCCCGTAGCCGGTGAGCGAGCAATAGACGATGTCCGGCTTGACCGCCTTGACGTCGTCATAGCCCACCCCCAGGCGGTCCATGACGCCGGGGCGGTAGTTTTCCATGACCACGTCGCAGGTTGCCGCCAGCCTGAGAAACAGGTCACGCCCGCCGGGTGCCTTGAGGTCCATGAGGATGCAGGCCTTGCCCGCGTTCTGTGCCGCGAAGGAGCCGCCCATGCCCTGGGCGCGCAGGTCTGCCGAGCCGCCGTGACGGCGCACGAAGTCGTCGCCGCCGATGCGTTCCACCCGGATCGCGTCCGCCCCCATGAGGCAGAGCTGATAGGTCGCGAAAGGCCCGGCCAGGACGTGGCTGGCATCCAGCACACGCACGCCGGACAGCGGCAGGGCACCCTTGGTCACCGGCCCGCGACCCAGGCCGCCATCCCGGAAGCCTTGGCCAGGGCGTCGGCCCCGGCCGGCCGCACCTGCCCCGTCGCCAGATCGACCAGCGTGCCCGCCCCGGCGGCTGGGCCGCCGGTGACCGTCGCGGCCCCGGCCTTGACCGCCCAGGCGCCGCCGCCCGCCGCCGCCAGGGCGCCGGTCAGATGGCGCAGGATATGGAAGGCCGGGCGCGGGTTGTACAGCCGATCGACCACGCCCTGCCGGGCGAAGTAGCCCCGATCGACGTCGGAAAAAGTGTCGCAATAGACATGGGCGTCGGCGCTGCCATGGGCGGCGGCCAGGGCCTCCGCCGCGCGCGCCGCGACCCAGGGCTCATCCGCCTGCGCCGCCCCCGGACTGCCGATCGACATGCGGATATGCAGGGATACCTTGAGCCCGTGCGGGGACGCCGCCTTGAGCGCCGCTGCGACGGCCTCCGCCGGCGGGGTTTCTCCGGCAACGCGGAACACGATGCCCTTGACCCCCGGGATCGCCGCCGCGCGGGCGATCTGGTCGTCCTCGTCCGGGGTGAAGCCGTGGTTGATCATGTGGAAATACTTCTCACCGCCCCGCTCCATCTCGTCCTTGGAACGCAGCTTGGAGAGATACAGGTCGATGCCCGCGACCTTTGCCACCGGCAGGGCGGCGGCGGCGACGTCGGGCAGGTCCGACAGGTTCTGCGCGACCTCCCAGATGTCGATCAGGCCCTGCGCACCCTTCACGGCAGCCGCCAGTTCCGCATCGGGGGCATCAAAGGAAAACAGCGTGAACAGAAACCCCAATTCCGCAAGCGTGTCCAACCGCGCCCGATGGCCCGGGTCGAGCAGGTCGCGGGCGGGAATGCGCAGGCGGCGCACGCCCATTTCCATCAACGCCATCAGGGCATAGTCGTTGCGCGTGCGCTTGCGGTCGAATTCGTCGAGGCCGCCGGAGGGCGGAATCTCGATGATCTCCAGCCAGTTCTGGCGCATGTCGAAACCGAAGCGCGTGACCGGGCTTTGCAGCGGATGCACGGGGGCGACCGTGTCGGGCACGGCCGCGACGGGGGCCCCCGGCTCCACCACCGCGCCGTAGGTGCGGACGATGTCGCAAAGATGCCCGTTCTCGTGCACGTGGACGATGAAATAGCCCAACTTGTTCCAGTCGTTGCGCCCGGCCTCGAATTCCGGCGGGGGGGCGGCGCGGTACATTTCCGAATAGTCCTGGCGCACGAAGGCCGTCGACGGCAGCAGCCAGCACTGCGTCGCGTCATGCCGGTGATACCAGAAGTTATGGACGTGGCCGGCGAACAGGGCCTCGACCCGGTGCTTTTCCATCAGGCCGAGCAGCCAGGAGCGGCCCGGCTCGCCGATGTTGTCGTAATGCTCGTCCTCGTCCGGATAGGTCAGATAGGGCGGATAGTGGATGTTGAGAAACACGCGCTGGCCCGCCGCCTTGGCCGCCGCCAGTTCGCCCTCGACCCAGGCTTTCTGCTCGGCTTCCGCCGCCAGGCCCGAATTGATGATCTGCGCGTCCATCAGGATGAAGCGGACCCCACCGTGGTCGAAGGCCTGATAATTGGGGCCGAAATGTTCGGCCCAGAGCGCCAGGAATTCGTCGCGCACCATGCCGGCCGGGCACCAGTCCACGGGCTTGTCGCCGACGTCGTGGTTGCCGGGCACGACGTAGAGCTTATGACGCAGGTCCTTGACCTGGTCCTTGAAGCATTGCGCCGCCTGCTCATAGAGGTGCGGAATGTGGGGGACGGGGTGCAGCAGGTCGCCCAGGTGGAGCACGAAATCGACCTCGCGCGTGTTCAGATCCCGCACCACATGGCGCATGCGGCCGTTGGCCAGTTTGTTGACCTCGAACGGCGAATTGCATTCCTCTTCGCCCTGGTTCAGGTGCGTGTCGGTGATCACCGCATAGGTAAAAAGCCGTCGGCCCAGCGTATCCGTGGTCATGCTCGTCTGATCTCCTGTCGTTCCCCCATATTCGGGTCTTCTTAACGATCATGGCAACGGGAATGCTTCCGTCCCAGGGCCAATTGCCGAGGACGGATTGTCCTCTGCCCTCGGGATCAGCGCCGCTTGGCGGCCTGGACCATGACTTCCAGGCGGTCGAGAAAGCGCGAGCGGTCGGTCTTGGCGAAGGGGCGGGGGCCGCCGGTGACCTGCCCCGTTTCGCGCAGCGTCTGCATCAGCTCGCGGTTGGCGAGCGCCATGCCGATGCCGTCCGGGGTGAATGCGTCGCCCGTGGGCTTGACCGCCTGAGCCCCCTTTTCCAGGCAGCGCGCGGCAAGCGGGATGTCGTTGGTGACGCAGATGTCGTTGGCGGCGATATGTTCGGCGATCCAGTCGTCGGCGGCATCGGCCCCCTGGGTAACGATAATGACCTCGACCATCGGGTCGCGCAGCGGACGGATTCCGCCGTCGGACACCATGCGGGTCTTCAGGCCGTGGCGGGCCGCCACGCGCAGAACCTCGTCCTTCACCGGACAGGCGTCCGCATCCACATAGATATCAACCATGGCCTCGGTCCTTCAAATTCGGCCCGCCATCCTAGGCCATGGATGCGGCTTCGCAATCCTGGCTTCGGTTTGTCATATCTAATCTGCTAATCTCGCGCCCATGACGGGCAGATTTCGGGTTCTCAGAGCATTGTCGGCCGGATTCCTGGCGGCGTTGGCGCTTGCCGCGCCGGATGCCGCGCGCGCGGCGGACGGCGACGACGAACGCCCCGGTACCTTCGTGCTGCAGGTGGAAAACGACCTGTTCGGCGGCGGCACGGACCAGTACTACACCCAAGGCGTGCAGCTGACCTTCGTACCCAAGGACAAGTGGGAACCGGAATGGTTCAAGGACCTCATGGACATGATCCCGGGGGTCGATCTGGACGGCAACTCGACCTATGTGGTCGCTCTCGGTCAGCAGATGTTCACGCCCGAGGACACCACCCGCCCCGACCCGGACGCTACCGATCGGCCCTATGCGGGCTGGCTGTTCGCCTCGGTCGGCGCGATCGTGGAAAAGCCGGATTCCAACCTGCTGCAAAACGTGTCGCTCGATCTCGGCATCGTCGGCCCGGCATCGCTCGGCGGCTATACCCAGCGCCGCTGGCACTCGCTGATCGGCGTCGGCCTGCCGCGCGGTTGGGGCAAGCAGCTGCATAACGAGCCGGGGATCATGCTCAGCTATCAGGCGCGCCTGCGTCAGCCGATCCTGGGCCCGCAGCATTTCCTGGAACTGGACGTGACACCCACCGCCGGGGCCGCGCTCGGCAACGTGCTGACCCAGGCATCGGTCGGCGCCTCCGTCCGCCTGGGTCAGAACCTGGGCCTGACCTACGGCGCGCCATTCATCCGCCCGTCCCTGCCCGCCGCCGCCATCGTGCGCGCCAAGGGGCAGTTCGGCTGGAACCTGTTCGCCGGCATCGAAGGCCGCGCCGTGGCGCGCAACATCTTCCTCGACGGCAACACCTACGGCGACAGCCGCAGCGTCGACAAGAACAACCTGGTGCTGGATTTTCAGGGCGGCATCGAATTCACTCTGGGCTATGCTCGCCTGTCGTTCACGCAGATCTACCGGACCCGCGAGTTCGAAGGCCAGCGGGTGCCGAGCCAGTTCGGCTCCATTTCCCTGTCGGCGATTTTCTGACCGCCCACGCAAAAATGGAAAACCTTGCCCGGCGCGTTCCCAAGCCCGGCGGTTTCTGACAGGATCGTCCCTTAACCGAGGGGGCCCATGTTCCTCAGCGTCTTCGATATCTTCAAGGTCGGCATCGGCCCGTCGTCGAGCCATACGGTTGGCCCCATGCTGGCCGCCGCGCGGTTCGTGCGGCGCATGGAACGGCAAGAGACCCTGATGACCGTCACGGCCGTGCGGGCGACGCTATACGGCTCCCTCGCCTTCACCGGCAAGGGCCATGCCACGGACCGGGCGGTGATCCTGGGCCTGTTGGGGGAAACGCCGGACACGGTCGATCCCGACGCCGTCGCGGGCCTGATCGCCCAAATCACCGAGACCAAACGCCTGAAGCTGGGCGGCGGGCCGGAAATCGATTTCGATCCGGACCGCGACATCGTGTTCGATTACGGCCCCGCCCTGCCGGGTCATGCCAACGGCATGATCATGGCCGCCTGGATGGGCGGCGGCAACAGCACGCAGGACGGCGACCGCCCGCCCGACAAGGAGCGCGCGTACTATTCCATCGGCGGCGGCTTCATCGCCACGGACGATGAATTCGCGGCGGCGACCGAGACCGCCGATGTGGCGGGCTCGGAGCCCGAAACCGTGCCCTATCCCTTCGCCACCGCGGCCGAGATGCTGGCGATGGGCGACCAGGCCAGGCTCAGCATCGCCGCCATGAAGCGGGCCAACGAGCTGACGCATATGAACGCGACCGACCTGGACGCGGGGCTGGACCGCATCTGGGCCGCCATGAACGCCTGTATCGAACGGGGCGTCACGCAGGAAGGCATCCTGCCGGGCGGGCTCAAGGTCAAACGCCGGGCCAAGGCGATCTGGGACGGCCTGCAGGCGGACAAGAAACGCAATTTTCGCCTGGAACACACGGTCATGGACTGGATCAGCGTCTATGCGTTGGCCGTCAACGAGGAAAACGCCGGCGGCGGACGCGTCGTCACCGCGCCGACCAATGGCGCGGCCGGGATTGTGCCCGCGGTCGGGCGCTACTACCTGGATTTCTGCCCCGACGCCTCCATGGCCGGCATCCGGGATTACCTGCTGACCGCCGCCGCGATCGGCGGCATCATCAAGGCCAACGCCTCGATCTCGGGCGCCGAGGTCGGCTGCCAGGGCGAGGTCGGATCGGCCAGCGCCATGGCGGCGGCGGGCCTGGCCGCCGTGCTGGGCGGCACCAACCCGCAGATCGAGAACGCCGCCGAGATCGCCATGGAACACCACCTGGGCATGACCTGCGACCCGGTCGGCGGACTGGTTCAGGTGCCCTGCATCGAGCGCAACGCCATGGGGGCGGTGAAGGCGATCAACGCGGCGTCCCTGGCGTTGAAGGGCGACGGCACCCATTTCGTGCCGCTGGACGCCGCCATCGAGACCATGCGCCAGACCGGCGAGGACATGCATTCCAAATACAAGGAAACGTCCGAAGGCGGCCTGGCGGTCAACCTGACGGCCTGCTGATTCCCTTAAGCCTGCCAGCGCCTGGCGGCGCGGCGCACGTGATCGACGAAGCGCGCCGCAACAACGGAAAGACCGGTGCTCGGGCAGGTCAGGTTCAAGGGCGCGGTCAGGCCCGATCCGGGCGTCAGGGGCCGGAACCGGACCCCTTCCAGATGCAGCTTGTCGAGCGAGGCCGGGACCAGCGAAACCCCGACCCCCGCCGCGACCAGATTCAGGGTGGAGACGATACGCGGCGCCTCCTGCTCGACCCGGGGGCTGAACCCGGCGGCATGGCATGCGGCGATGATGGTGTCGTACAGCCCCGGGCCGGACCGCCGGCGGTAGAGGATCATGGCCTCGTCGGCGAGCGCGGTCAGCGGCAGCGCGTCGCCGTTCCGCGCCAGGGGATGGTCGGCCGGGATGGCGATGACCATGTCCTCGTCGAGCAGGCGATGGACGGTCAGGCCGCGCACCAGACTGACGGGCGATCGAATGAAGGCGACGTCCATCTGCTCCGCATGGATCGCGGCGACCAGTTCGCCGGTGTTGGATTCCTCCAGCTCCAACGACACGCGGTCGTGGTCCTCGCCGAACGCGCGGATGACGTCCAGCACGAAGGGATGGAACGACGCGGAACTGGTGAACCCGATGGCGAGCAACCCTTCCTCGCCGCGCCCCCGGCGCTTGACCCGCTGCACGGTGCGCTCGACTCGCTCCAGGATCTCCCTCGCATCGGCGAGGAGGGCCCGACCTGCCTCGGTCATTTCCACGCCGCGCGGTTTACGCCGCAGAAGCTGCGTGTCCAGCTCCCGTTCCAGGGCCTGGATCTGCTGGCTGAGCGGCGGCTGCTGGATGCCGAGCCGTTCGGCGGCGCGGGTCACGTTACCTTCCTCGGCGACGGCGACGAAATAGCGGAGGTGCCGCAGGTCCATGTCGGGCGATCCGTATTGATATTTAAAATATATGAATAATGTGATTACCATATATTAGACATAGGTAACGGCTCTGGCTACCGTTCTCCGCATGCCGCGACGCCCATGGACGGGCCCGGCGGCACCCCCTTTACCAACGCCCAGCCCCGCCGCCGCGCGGGGTAGACGACAAGGAGACCGCCGCCATGCGCCGCGCCGAGACACCCCCGACCATCGAGCTGACCCCCGCCGCCGCCGAGAACACCTACCAGACCATGGCGCGCAATTTGGCCGTCGTCCGCCGCCGCCTGGACCGGCCCCTGACCCTGTCCGAGAAGATCGTACTGGGCCATTTGGACGATCCGGAAGGCCAGGCGTTGGAGCCCGGCCGCTCGTTTCTCGACCTGCGCCCCGACCGGGTGGTGTTCCAGGACGTGTTGGGTCAGAGCGCCATGCTGCAGTTCATGCAGACCGGGCACGACCGCGTGGCCGTCGCGGCGACGATCCATTGCGACCACCTGATCGAGGCCCGCACCGAGGCGGGACGCGACCTCACGGAATCGCTTAGCGAAAACGAAGAAGTCTACGGCTTTCTCAAGTCCGCCGCCGCGCGCTTCGGCCTGGGCTTCTGGGCGCCGGGGGCCGGCATCATCCATCAGGTGGTGCTGGAAAACTATGCCTTTCCAGGCTCCATGATCATCGGCACGGATTCCCACACGCCCAACGGTGGCGGCCTGGGCGCCTGCGCCGCCGGGGTGGGTGGAGCCGACGCGACCGAGGTCCTGGCCGGCCTGCCTTGGGAGCTTCTCTATCCCAAACGCATCGCGGTCTACCTGACCGGTTCCTTGAGCGGCTGGACCGCGCCCAAGGACGTGATCCTCGCCGTCGCCCGGGCCCTGACCGTGTCCGGGGGCACCAACGCCATCATCGAATACATCGGCCCGGGCGCCCGCACCATCAGCGCCACGGGGAAGGCGACCATCACCAACATGGGCGCCGAGGTCGGGGCGACGACCTCCATCTTCCCCTACGACGACAACATGGCACGCTATCTGGAGGCCACCGGGCGCGGCGGAATCGCCCGCGTCGCCGCGCGCCACCGCCACCTGCTGGAACCCGACGCCGAGGTCGAAGCCACCCCCCATGCCCATTACGACCGAGTCATCGAGATCGACCTGTCCGCTCTGGAACCCCATGTCGCCGGTCCCCATTCGCCGGACCGGGCGCGACCGCTCAGCGACCTGATCCGGGAGCTGGACACCGCCGACACCGCCATCATGGAAG
The DNA here is from genome assembly GCA_963976055.1 of uncultured Alphaproteobacteria bacterium. Lineage (GTDB taxonomy): Bacteria > Pseudomonadota > Alphaproteobacteria > Rhodospirillales > Casp-alpha2 > UBA1479. The sequence continues at coordinate 261,129 of CAXBJB010000004.1, read as the reverse complement.
ACGTCAGCGCGGTGCTGATCGGCAGCTGCACCAATTCGTCCTACGAGGACATGAGCCGCGCCGCCCGCGTCGCCGATCAGGCGAGCGCGAAAGGCATGACGGCGGCCATGCCGTTCTTCGTGTCGCCCGGATCGGCCAAGGTGCTGGCGACCATCCAGCGCGAAGGGCAACTCAAGTCCCTGGAAAACATCGGCGCCGTGGTGCTGGCCAATGCCTGCGGCCCTTGCATCGGGCAGTGGCGACGCGCCCAGGAAGGCGCCGATCAGCCCAATTCCATCGTCACCTCCTTCAACCGCAACTTCCCCGCCCGCAACGACGGCAAGCCGACGACCATGAACTTCATCACCAGCCCGGAACTCGCAACCGCCTTCGCCCTGGCGGGCAGTCTGCGCTTCAACCCGGCGACGGACAACCTGACCGCGCCCGACGGCACGTCCTTCATGCTGGACCCGCCCGGCGCGGTCGACGACGTGCCGGCGGCGGGCCTGGCCCAGGGCAACGCGGCCTATCACGCGCCGCCCGCCGACGGCCGTGGCGTCGGCATCCGCATCGCCGCCGACAGCCAGCGCCTGCAGGTCCTGGAACCCTGGCCCGCCTGGGACGGACAGGACATCGTCGACGCCCTGGTGCTGGCCAAGACCAAGGGCAAGACGACGACCGACGACATTTCCCCGGCCGGGCCCTGGCTGCGCCTGCGCGGGCATCTGGACAAGTTTTCGGACAACCTTCTGATGGGCGCGGTCAACGCCTATACGGGTGAGCGCGGCCGGGGCATCGAGCAACTGTTGGTCGAGGCCGGCGTGCCGTTCTCCGTCGCCGCCCGCGCCTACCGCGCCGCCGATGTCCCCTGGGTCATCGTCGGCGACCACAACTACGGCGAGGGATCCAGCCGCGAGCACGCAGCCCTGTCGCCCCGGCTGCTGGGCGGCGCCGCGGTCCTCGCCCGCAGCTTCGCCCGCATCCACGAAACCAACCTGAAGAAACAGGGATTGCTGGCACTGACCTTCGCCGACCCGGCGGAGTACGAGCGCATCGGCGAGCGCGACCGCCTGAGCCTGCTCGGCCTGGCCCAACTGACTCCCGGAAAACCCGTCGAATGCCGCGTCCGCCACGCCGACGGAACCGAGGACACCCTGTGGCTCAACCACAGCTATACGGCGTCGCAGATCGACTGGTTCCGCGCGGGATCGGCCTTAAACCTGATGCGCCCCGACCTGGACGGCGACATACTGCGGCCCACGGCGGGCACGGCATAAGCCGCATCCTTAAGAAAAAACCAGCAGGAGGACTTAAAACATGCGCTTGGCGATCATCGACGACTATCAGTCGGTCTGGGACCGGTTCGTGGACTGGGGGCAGTTGAAGGGCGTGACCGTTGTTCCCTTCCGCGACCATGTGTTCAAGGAGGACGAACTGATCGCCCGCCTGAGTGACTTTGACGCAGTCCTGAGAATCCGCGAACGCACGGAGTTCTCCCGCCATATCCTGGAGGCCCTGCCGCGGTTGAAGCTTTTGCTTGCCACGGGCATGCGCAACGCCCGGTCCATCGACCTGAAGGCGGCGGAGGACTGCGGCGTCACGGTCTGCGCGACGACAATCCGGCATCACGATTCCACAGTGGAGGTCGTATGGCTGCTGCTGCTGTCCCTGTTCCGGGGGTTCACCGGCGAGGTCGCGTCGCTGCGCGCCGGCGGCTGGCAGCGGGGCCTGGGCCTGGGCCTGGAAGGCAAGACCCTGGGCATCGTCGGCCTGGGCCACATGGGTCAGCCGGTGGCCAGGGTCGCCCAGGCCTTCGGCATGAACGTGATCGCCTGGAGCCCCAACCTGACCGCCGAGCGGGCCGCGCCCTTCGGCGTCGAGGCTGTTTCCAAGGAAGACCTGTTCCGCCGCGCCGACGCGGTGACGGTCCACATGCCGCTGTCGGACCGCACCATCGGGGTCGTGGGGGCCGGGGACATCGGCCGCATGAAGCCGACCGCCTTCCTGGTCAATACCTCGCGCCCGCAGCTGGTCGACGAGGAGGCCCTGGTCGCGGCCCTTCAGGCCAACCGCATCGCCGGCGCCGGGATGGACGTGTTCACGGTCGAGCCCCTGCCGGCGGGACATATCTACCGCACCCTGCCCAATGTGCTGGCGACGCCGCACATCGGCTTCGTGACGCAAGAGAATTACGAGGTCTTTTTCCGCCAGAGCTTCGAGAACCTGGCGGCTTATCTGGACGGCGCGCCGGTCCGCACGATCACGCCGGAGGTGCCCTACCTGCCCGACGCGCCGCTGGTCGACACGGCGCCCGACGACGTGACCTAAGTCCGGGAACGGTTAAAACCGGGCGAGGAACCCGCCGTCGACGGCGATCACCTGGCCGGTCACATAGGCCGCTTCGTCGGACACCAGAAAGCGCACGGCACCGGCGATCTCGTGTGGCTGGCCCCAGCGGCCCAAGGACGTGCGCTGGGCAAGCCAGCCGGTGACCTCGGGATCATCAACCATGGCTTGGTTGGCCACTGTCGCGAAATAGCCGGGGGCGACGGCGTTGACGGTGATCCCGTCCGCCCCAAGTTCGGCCGCTGCCCCCCGCACCAGGCCGGTCAACCCGGCCTTGGACGCCGTATAGGCCGCGTCGCCCGCGCGCGCGACATGGCCGGCGATGGAGGTGACATGGACGATCCGCCCGCGCCCCTTGGCCCGCATCTGGGGTGCCACGGCGCGGGTGAGGGTGAAGCCGGCGACCAGATTGACCTCCAACAGATCGCGCACGGCCTGGGCGTCCAGGTCGTCGAGCGGCCGGCGGTCGCGGGCTCCGGCGCAGTTAACCAGAATATCCAGGCCGCGTCCGTCGCCGCCGTCCAGATCGCCGACGGCGGCCAGAACGGCCCCCTCGTCGGTCACGTCGAAGGGCAGCGGCCGAGCCCGTCCGCCCAGCGCGGCAACCGCGTCGCAGGCGGCGTCCAGCGCCGGCAGGTCGCGCCCACCGAGATAGACCAGCGCCCCGCCCTGGCCCAATGACCTGGCGATTTCCAGGCCCAGGCCGCGGCTGGCGCCGGCGATCAATGCGGTGCGGCCGGCAAGGTTGAAGGGTTGTGCAAGGTCGGACATGATGAAACCTCGGCGGGAAATGGCGTCGGATTTCCGGGAAGCCTACCCCATGGATGACCAAATTGTGAGCCTGCTTACTCTTGCAATGGTCAGATTTTCGACCCAAGCTATGGAGCATAAGTTCGTTGGGCGGGGACGATCACCCTTTTCACAGGAGACGCCCCAACAAATGACCGGATTTTTTGAAACCTTAATCCGACCGGACAAGGAAGAGCTGGATAACATGGACCGGCGGGAAGTCGGCCGCGCGGCCAACATTCTGCAGGTCGGGGAATTCCAGCTGCTGCAGCTCGCCTACCGCGACTGGCACGACGAAGACCTGCCTGAATACATGGTTGATCGCCTGTTCCACGACTACATGATCCACAACGACGTGCCCGCCTGGGCCCGTCATTATGCCCGCAAAATTCTCCGCCTGGACGAATCCGGCGAGATTTCGGACGATCACCGCTACCACCGTTACGACAACGACTACGGCCCCCAGGCACCGCCGCACGGGATCAAACGGTTCTTCGTGGCGGCCGGCATCGTGACGCTGATTTTCGGCAGCGGCATGGCGGGCGCGATCATGTCGACGGGGCCGGGGGCGACCCAGTTTCCGCCCTATGTCTCGGACAAGGATATCCGCGCGGCGACACCCGACGAGTTGACCCAGCAGACGACCATCCGCACCCCGATCCCCTGACCCAGGCGGCACAGGCCTTTCCCCTTGCCCGCCGCCACATGGGCGGCGGGGAGGCTTGTTCTGTGTGCTTGCCTAATCGGGCAGGCGCCTTTACCTTCCCGCCATGTTTTTGGATTTGGGATTGCCTGCGGAGCTGGAGCCGCTCGTCAACATCGTCTTCCTGTTCGTGACAGGGGCGATCACGCTGCACAGCATCCGCTACCGCGACGAGGAGGGAAAGCAGGACTTCGTGCGTCTGCTGTTCGGCTCCATCGCCGCCGTGTTCTTTTTCCTGGTGTTGTTTCAGGACGTCCTCGGCGTCGTCAAGTTCGGCTGATCCCGCCGTTTAAGACTTTCCAGGAAATCGCTGATTGGCTATGCGCGGCAGCGCGCCTTACGGCTTGTGCATGCGCTGCAGTTCGTCCTTCTGCGGCAGGCGCAGCAGGCGCTTTTCCTCGGGCATCTGAAGCTGCTTGTAGAGATATTCGGCACGGTCGCGGATCGAGGACGGCGTGTCATCGTGGTACAGCAGCCGATCGATGAAGCCCGGGCCTTCGACGGCTTCGGCGTCGATCTTCAGGGAGTCGATATAGTCCGACAGGGCCTGTTCGTACCGCCCCTGGGTATCATGCACGATGCCCCGGTTGCCGTAGGCCGCCGCCAGGGCGCCGCGCCCCGTGGGATCGTCGGGATCCAGGTGGTTCTTAAGGAAATCGATGGCGTGGGTCAGGACCTTTTCCGCCGCGTCATAGCGTTGCAGTTGAATCAGCGCCGCCGCCTTGCCCAACAGGGCGCCACGGTGGTTGGGCTGCACCGCCAGGGCACGGTCGAAGTCGGCGACCGCGGCCTCGAACTCGCCGCTGGACAGCTTGATGTCGCCCTCGCGCACCTCGAAATCGCCGGCCGGCGTTTCGACGAAGGTGCCCCAGAACGACCATACCCCGAACATGACGAAGGTCAGCATTGCCAGGTAGATGATGAAGCGTTTGAGGATGCGGGGATTGGACAAAGCTGACATGGGCGGGGTCACTTAAACCAGGTATGGACATAAAAATAGGAGAATACGAAACACATCAGAGCAGCGGATATCCCGGCCCGGCGCAACAGGCGTCCGCGTTCGGCGTCGTCGACCGCGTCCTCGCCCGCCTTTTCGACGGCCCGGCGCACGGTCAGAACCCAAATGAACCGGCGCACGGGCAGGAACAGAGCGGCCATCAGGGCGATCGTCCACAGCCATCGGTATTCTGGGGTGAAGAGGCTTTGCATGTTGATTAGACGCTTGGAATGTTACCGTTTTTTCACTTTCTGCGTGCTCGGATCATAACAAGGAACGACCGCGATCATCCAAGGTTTTTACGGCGACAAGTTGGCGGCGACGCAAAAAGGCGGAATTTTTTCGCGGCGGGCGGTGAACACACGGAAAATGCCGAAGGCGAATGCTGGAAAGAAATCGGGGGGAAAGCCGAAGCCCTCCCCCCGATCGGGTTCCTTAGGTTCCGGTACCCCGGATTATTGGGGTTCCGGCCCGTGGGCGGTCACGGCATCGCCGATATCATCCACCAAGGCTTCGATCTCGCGATCGGGAACCGTGGACATCTCCATCTTGTAGGCCAAGAACCACATCATGAAGACACCCAGGATCCACCAGATGATCTGCCAGGCCCAGATGGACGGGATGCCGAAGGTCCAGGCCTCGTAACCGGCATTCGGAGCACCGAAGATATCGTTACCGATAACGGCGCCCGGGCCGATGCCGAAGAACAGCCAGATCAGCGTGATGCCCCAAGCAACGGGGACCAGGCTTTTCTTGGATTCCGGCAGGGAGGCATGCTCACGCAGGAAGTTGTGATACTTCATGCGATGCTGCATGGCCCCTTCGTCCTGGGTCATGGCGGAGACGATCACGCAGATGGTCGCGTTGAAGAGAATCCCCCAACCGGCCGAGTGGATCGTCCAGGGCCAACGGCCCCAGCCCAGTTCGATACCGAAGAAGCCGGCAATGGAGGCGCCGAAGTTTTCGGTAAAGATGACCGCAAGACAGCCAGCCGCCAGACCCAGCGTCGCACCCTGACGGGTGATCCACGGGAACCAGCAGATGGCGGCCAGGGACGGCCACATCTGGAAGCCGAAGGCAACGGCCAGACCACCCAACAGCACCAGCGCGTCAGCCGAGAACGTGGCAACGACCAGAGCCGAGAGAACGATGATCAAGACGCCGATACGGCCGAACAGCTTCTGCGTGGCATGGTCCGCACCCGGATTCAGGTAGCGCTTGTACAAGTCACGCGTCAGCATGCCGCCGGCGGTGGACATATACGCCGCGCCGGTGGACTGCATGGCGGCCAAGGCGCAGACGGCGAGAAGGCCGACCAGCCATGGGGCCGTATCGCCCACCAGGTTGATGTAATGTCCGACGATCCCGCCTTGCTTGTTGGCGGTCAGATCCGGAAGCACCTTGGAGATCCCAATACCCGCATCGTTGAAGGCGGGCGTGGCACCAAGGAAGTGGGCACCCATGCCCTGGGCCGCGGTGAAGAAGAACAGGATGGCACCGATACCGAAGGCCGACGCCCACACCTGCTGCGGCGCGAACGGCCGCGGGTTGGTGTTGGAGAACGACCACATGGTGAACGCCGGAGCGGAGTGAATGCCCATGAGCGCGAACATGTAGGTCAGCACCATGATGCCTGTCCAAAGACCCCCCACCGGGGTTTCCTTGCCGAGACCGGCGGTGAACTGGATGACGCCCGGAATGGCGAGGTAGGCGTTGTAGTCGCCCCCGCCCCAGCCCTGGGTGGTCTTCCATTTGCCGATATCCGTCTGACCCATTTTGGCCAGTTCCTGGCCAAAGGCGGTCCAGCCGCCCAGCTCGCTATAGGCGATGACGCCGATGACGATGATGCCGAAGGCCAGCAGGATGCACTGCACCGTGTCCACATAGGCCACGGCGCGAAGACCGCCGGACGCCACGTAGATGAACACGACCGCAGACAGCAGCCACATGCCGAATTCAACACCGACCAAGCCGTCGGTCAGAGCGTTGAACAGAAGGCCCGACGCGCGGAGCTGCAGCCCGAGATACGGGATCGAGAACAGCAGGGCCACGATCACCACGAGGATACGGATCGCATCCCCCTGGAAATAAGTGGCCAGCATCTCGCCCGGTGTCACGAAACCGAAGCGTTTGCCAATCATCCACTGGCGTTTCAGGAACATCACGCCGGTAAACGGAATGGTGATCGCGTAGAACGACGCGTATGCGTACTGGAAACCGTCACGGTAGATCAGCCCCGGATGGCCCATAAAGGTCCAGCCCGAGAACGATGTTGCCGTGGCGGCCAGCACGAAGACCCACATCGCGAGCTGGCGGCCCGAGATGAAGTAATCGCTGGCCGTTTTCGACATCCGCGCGCCCTTGATGCCCCAATAAATGCAATAGGCCCAATAAAGCGCAACGAATATGAACAGCCACACTACTTTAGCTGACAAGATTCATTTCTCCCCTTCTGTTCGGATCCTTGGCGCCGTGCGGTCGTTAACCCGTTGTCCAACGCCTAAGCGGACACCGAAACAGACGACACCCGGGGACCACCCCCAAATGCCGAATGTGGCGAAACGACTGAAAATCAGGACATGCCGGAACCCGGTGGCCGCCCGAAATTCACAACAACAAAATGCCGCCGTTAGGCCCCGGTCCAGGTGAAGAAGGCTCTGATCGAGCCCACCCTCTCGACGCCAGACACACAAACTCTGGAGATTTGGTGTAGGATATTACGCCTCCCACGCCTTTCCGGCGCATGTGCATCCCTGCGGAATTTTATTGTTATCGTTTCCGTTTCCTCCGCCGGCCGACTGACTCTCCTCGTCCGGCCCGCGAAGTTAGAATCCTAATAACATTTTCTGCTAATTCGCACAACTGGTAGAGACAAAGCCCAGTCCGCAAAATAAAGGATTCCCTTGAGGCGCCTGTTTTGTTGCAGCGCACACTGTTAACGGGCAAGTAATCGTGCCTCGACTAATTCTTTCACAATATTTTCTATTTCAAATTTATCTTTTGTGAAAGATACACACATTTATGCCTGCTAAACGCGTCATTTTCGCGGACACGGCGCGCAAGCCGTTTGTTTCCGCCGCCATGCTCGGCTAGGGTTTTCTCCGCCATCCCAGCGTGCGCCCCTGTCCGCGCGCCGTGGCGGCGCCGCGGCGGCCTTGATTGGGACGCGGCCGGAACGAATGGGGAGAACGGTAGCCGCACCATGGAGCCTCGAACCGCCATATTCCGCATGCTGGTGCGCGAGGCCATGGCCGCGATGCCGCCCAGCCTGCCCACGGATGCCCTGTTGGGCGATGTGGTGCGGCTGATGGCCGATTCGGGGGCTTCGGGCGTCGTCCTCACGGAGCCGGACGGACGGCCCGACGGCATCATCACGGAACACGACATCGCCCGGCGCGCCCTGTTCCGCGCCGCCGCCGACACGCCGGCCGCCCAGGTCATGACACGGCCGCTCCGCGTGATCGGGGAAACCGAGTACCTTTACCAGGCGATCGCCGTCATGCGCCGGACCGGCCTGCGCCACATGCCCGTGGTCGGCCCCGGCGGCCGCCTGACCGGCATGCTGAACCTGAACGACACCCTCGCCGTGGCGTCGCGCACCCTGATGGCGCAGATCGACAGCCTGACCCAGGCCGGCGACGTCGCCGGTCTGGCCCGGGTCAAGCGGGCGCAGGTCACGCTCGCCGACCAGCTGTTCCGGGACAACCTGCCGGCGCCCGAGATCCAGGCCCTGCTCAGCAACATCAATCTCGACATCTACCGCCGCGTGGTCGACGGCGCGCTTGCCGCCATGGCCGCCGAAGGCCTGGGTCCGCCGCCGGTCGACTTCTCGGTCATCGTCATGGGGTCGGGCGGGCGCGGCGAGAGCTTCCTGTTCCCGGACCAGGACAACGGCTTCATCCTGGAGGACTATCCCGACGACCGGCATACGGAGATCGACGCCTGGTTCATCGATCTGGGCGAACGCATGACACAGGACCTGGACACCATCGGCCTGCCGCTGTGCAAGGGCTTCGTCATGGCGACCAATCCGCTGTGGCGCAAGACCCTCAGCCAGTGGAAGGCGCAGATCAGCCTGTGGAGCCGCAAGCGCGGCACGACCATGCTGCGGCTGTGCGACATCTTCTTCGATTTCAGGTCCGCCTGGGGCCGGGCGGACCTGGCCGACGGCCTGCGCCGCCACGTCGTCGAGACGGCCCGGGGCAACCATATGTTCCTGCGTGAAATGTTCGAGGACGACCAGGATCACGGCCCGGCGATCGGCTGGTTCGGCCGCTTCATCACCATGAAGGAACGCGATGCCGCGGGCTACAAGGGTTACCTCAACCTGAAGCATTCCGGCACCCTGCCGCTGGTCGAGGCCATGCGGCTTTTGTGCCTGCGCGAGGGCCTGGCGATCAACTCGACGCTGGAGCGCATGCAGGCCCTGGACGAGCGCGGCGTCCTGGCCAGGGACGAGGCCGATTACCTACAGGGCGCCTACCGGCATATCTCGCACCTGCTGCTGCGCCAACAGATCGCCGATTTCCAGGCCGGCCGCCCGGTCACCAACTATGTCCATCCGCGCAGCCTGACGCGGCGCGAGGCGGACATGCTGAAGGATTCCTTCGAAGCCATCCGCCGCCTGCGCGACCGCATGCGGGGCGAATTCACCGGCGACGTGCTACAATAGGTGTCATGCTGACGCGCCGCCGTTTTCTGGAATGCACCGCCTTGGCGGGTCTGGCCGCCGGCCTGCCCGGCGGCCTTGCCGCGGCAGCCGCCCCGATCACCAAAACCGTCCCCGGGACCGGCGCGGCCGTTCCCGTCATCGGCATGGGCAGTTGGCTGACCTTCGACGTGGGCGACGACATGTCCGCCCGCGCCGCCCGCACCCGGGTGCTGAAGACCTTCTTCGACCTGGGAGGCGGCATGATCGATTCCTCGCCCATGTACGGCTCGTCCGAGGCCGTCATCGGCCATGGGCTGGCCGCCCTGGGAAGGCCCAAGGGCCTGTTCGCCGCGACCAAGGTGTGGACGCCGGGCCAGGACCACGGCATGCGCCAGATGGCGGAATCGGAACGGCTTTGGGGCGTGCGCCCCTTCGACCTGTTGCAGGTCCACAACCTGCTCGGCTGGGAAGGCCATCTGGAAACGCTCCTGGACTGGAAGGCACAGGGCCGCGTGCGCCATATCGGCATCACCACCTCCCACGGCCGCCGCCACGATGAACTTGCATCCATCATGACGTCGCAGCCCATCGACTTCGTGCAGCTGACCTACAACATCGACGACCGCGAGGCGGAACAGCGCCTGCTGCCGCTGGCCGCTGAAAAGGGCATCGCCGTGATCGCCAACCGGCCGTTCCAGCGCGGCGCCCTGATCGACCGCCTGCGGGGCCGCCCCCTGCCGCCCGCCGCCGCCGAAATCGGGGCCGCCAACTGGGCCCAGGTACTGTTGAAGTGGATCGTCGCCCACCCGGCCGTGACCTGCGCCATCCCGGCGACCACGCGCGTCGACCATATGACGGAGAACATGGGCGCGGCGCGGGGGGCGCTGCCGGACGGCGCCAACCGCCGCCGGATAGCGGACTACGTGGCGGCGCTTTAGCGGGCCGCTAGAACCTTTTCTGCATCTCCCGCACGTGTTCCATCCGGATCGAGGCATCAACCGCTTGACGCAGGGTGGTGATGCCGCGGGCTTCCAGCATGTCGAGCATGCGCAGGAACACCTTGGCGGTGACGATGCTGTCGCCCAATGCGGTGTGGCGGCCCTCGACCGCGACGCCCAGGCGTTCGGCGATGGCGTCCAGCGAATGGTTGCGGCTTTCCGCGTCGAGGAACACGGACAGCAGCAGGGAATCCAGCACCATGTTATCGAAGATCACGCCCGTGGCCGCTTCCTTCAGCTTGAGAAAGCGGACGTCGAAGGCGGCGTTATGGGCGACCAGCACCGCCTCGCCCACGAAGGCCTTGAAGGTGGGCAGCACCGCGCCGATCGGCGGCTCGCCCTTGACCATGTCGTCGGTGATGCCGTGAAAGCGGATGGACGCCTTGGGGATTTTCCTGCCCGGATGGACCAGGCGGGAAAAGGGCGTGTCCTCGTCGATGCGCCCGCCTGTCACGCGCACGCCCGCGATGGAGATGATCTCGTCCCCTTCCGAGGGCTTGAGGCCCGTGGTTTCCGTGTCGAACACCACGAAGGTCAGGTTCTTCAGCTTCTTGCCGCCCAGTTCCTCGAGATGCATGGGCGGGTTGAGCTGGTCGAAGTCATAGAGTTCCGGCCGCGCGGGCAGGGCGCTCTTGTCGAATTCGCGGACATGCAGCAGGTGATCCAGCTGCGCCCAGATGGCGGCGAATGCCAGGACCAAGACCGCCGCACCCGACCCCCAGGTCCACAGGAAATCGGCGGTCCCACCACCGTCTCTGAGCCGCCAGGCAACGGCCGCCAGAACCGCCATGGCGGCAACGGCCAACAGGCCCAAGGCCCAGCCCGCCAACCGCCGCATGCTCATGGCGCGGATGATCTCGAAACGGTCCAAGGAACGAGGCCTCCCAACCTTGTTGCGAAAAAACTTTACCACGCCGGGGCCGGATGGGGATTGCGTTACGTCAAGCCGCCCCCCAAGTCTTGTTGTCAGGCCCCGCGCGATCCGCTAAACAGCGCGCCGGAACCATCCCCCTCGCTTCGTTGAAAGCCCCCGAAAATGGCCAGTTATCAGTATTCCTATGTCATGAAAGACGTCCGCAAGGTCTATCCCGGCGGGCGCGAGATTCTTAAGGGCCTGACCCTGTCGTTCCTTCCCGATGCCAAGATCGGTGTGCTGGGCGCCAACGGCGCCGGGAAATCGACCCTGCTGAAGATCATGGCCGGCAAGGACAAGGACTATTCGGGCGAAGCCTGGGCCGCCGAGGGGGCGCGCGTCGGCTATCTGGAACAGGAACCGGAACTCGACCCCAAGCTGACGGTCGAGGAAAACGTCACCGCCGGCCTGGGCGAGGTCAAGGACCTGGTCGACCGCTTCAACGAACTGTCGGCCAAATTCGCCGAGCCCATGGACGACGACGAGATGAACGCGCTCCTCGCCGAACAGGGCGAATTGCAGGAAAAGATCGACGCCGTGAACGGCTGGGAACTGGACCGCACCATCGAGATCGCCATGGACGCCCTGCGCTGCCCGCCGGGCGACGCCGACGTGACTAAGCTGTCGGGCGGCGAGCGGCGCCGCGTGGCGCTCTGCCGCCTGCTGCTGCAGAAACCTGAAATCCTGCTGCTTGACGAGCCCACCAACCACCTGGACGCCGAAAGCGTGGCCTGGCTGGAACGCTTCCTCGCCGAGTATGACGGCACGGTGATGATCGTCACCCACGACCGCTACTTCCTCGACAACGTCACGGGCTGGATTCTCGAAATCGACCGCGGCCAGGGCATCCCCTACGAAGGCAACTATTCCAGCTGGCTGGAACAGAAACAGAAGCGCCTGGCCCAGGAGGAGCGCGAGGAATCGGCCCGCCAGCGCACCCTGAAGCAGGAATTGGAATGGATCCGCCAGTCGCCCCGCGCCCGCCAGGACAAATCCAAGGCGCGTATCGCGCGCTATGACGATCTGGTCGCCAAGTCCGAGGAAAAGGTCATGGGCACGGCGTCGATCATCATTCCGCCGGCCCCCCGCCTGGGCGACCTGGTGATCCAGGCCGAACACCTGCGCAAGGGCTACGGCAACCGGCTGCTGATCGAGGACCTGACGTTCAAGATTCCGCCGGGCGCCATCGTCGGCATCATCGGCCCCAACGGGGCGGGCAAGACCACCCTGTTCCGCATGATCACCGATCAGGAAAAGCCCGACGGCGGCGAACTGCGCGTCGGCGACACGGTGATCCTCGGCTACGTCGACCAAAGCCGCGACGCGCTCGCCGCCGACAAGACCGTGTGGCAGGAAATCTCCGGCGGCAACGACGAGATCGTGCTCGGCAAGCGGGCCATGCAGTCCCGCGCCTATGTCGCGCAATTCAATTTCAAGGGCGGCGACCAGCAGAAGAAGGTCGGCCAGCTGTCGGGCGGGGAGCGCAACCGCGTGCACCTGGCCAAGATGCTGCTGTCCGGCGCCAACGTGCTGCTGCTCGACGAACCCACCAACGATCTGGACGTCGATACCCTGATGGCGCTGGAAGAATCCTTAAGTGATTTCGCCGGCTGCGTGCTCATCACCTCGCACGACCGCTGGTTCCTCGACCGCCTGGCGACCCACATCATCGCCTTCGAAGGCAACAGCCAGGTGGTGTGGTTCGAAGGCAACTATCAGTCCTACGAGGACGACAAGAAGCGCCGCCTCGGCGACGCCGCGCTGGAACCCCACCGCATCAAGTACAAGCCGCTGACGCGGTAGGCGCAAAATCCAAGGCCCGAGAGGGCTGAAAGTGGCTTTGCGCGATAATTAGACCGCCCCGTATCCGTCGCTCACTCGGCGGGCGGGGCCGTCCGCGCCTTCTGCGCCAGCACGACCGCAACCCCGCCCAGCATGGCCGCCGAGGCGACGATCAGGCGCAGCGTCAGGTCCTCGCCCAGCAGCACCACGCCGCCCAAGGCCGCGATGGCCGGGGCGGAGAGCTGCGTCGCCGAGGCGCGGGCCGCCGGCAGATAGCGCAGCACCCAGTACCAGATGACGTAGCCGCAGCCCGAGGCCAGCCCGCCGGACAGCACCGCCAGGGCCAGACCCGGCGCGCCCGCGTTCAGATCGGCCCAGAACAGGGCGCTGACGAGAAGCGTCAGCGGCACGCAGATGAGGAAGTTGGCGGCGTTGGATTCCACGGGATGCTTCGCCCTCCGGATCAAGAGCGAGAACACGCCCCAGGCCGCCCCCGACAGGGTGTGGAACAATGCCCCCAGAGGATCGGGGGCTTCCAGCCCCGGCAGCACCAGCCACACCAGCCCGCCCGCCGCAAGCGCCAACCCGCCCCAGGCGGGCGCGGAGAACCGTTCGCCTTCGTAAAACGCCCAGGCGAACATGGTGAGTTGAACCGAGCCGAACAGGATGAGTGCGCCCGTGCCCGTGGTCAGCAGGACATAGCCGAAGGAGAAGAACACGGCGTAGGCGAACAGCGCCCCCGCCGCCCGCCAGTCGCCGAACGACAATTGCGGCAGATGGCCGCGCCGGATCACGACGACCACGGCCAGAACCGCCGCCGCCGAGAGCAGCCGCACGGTGGTGAAGGTGGCGGGGTCGATCAGCCCCGGGCCCAGAGCGGCGCGGCAGATCAGTGAGTTCGACGCGAAGGCCATGATGGCCAACGCGGTCATCAGGAAAATGCGCGGCGGCGACGGCAGGGTTTCTAGCTTTGGAATGGCTTACTCCCGGGGAACGGCCGCGGCATGGATGCGCCGCGGCCTCCCGGTTATCAATCGCGCCAAACCGCGCCCGGCACAAGAGCGAAACCGATCAGGTCAGGCCATCGACGTACACTCGGAACGCGTCCGTCTGATCCTCGTCCAATTCAAGCCGCGCATGGGTGTGAACGTCGGTCTTGGCGACGATCGCCGCCTTGACCATGCCCACGCCCGGAAGCTCGATGGTGAACATCTCGCCCTCGGCGACCTGGAGCCCGCGGTCGATCACGATCCCGCCGCCCTTCGACAGACTGTGCAGCGTCGTTTCCCGGTCCACCCCGCCGGCGGTCGCCTTGACCTTGTTGCCGACCGGATGGCGGTCCGCCCATTCCGGGTCCTGACTGTCGCGGATGATCTCGAGCAGGCGGCCGTTCATATGGTCGATGCCCGACTTGACCTGGGCCGCCGCCTCCAGCTGCTGCGACGCCGCGTCGCCGGACTGGCCCGCGACCTCCGTGACCTGGATGATGTTCGACGACACTTCCTGCGTGCCGGCCGCCGCCTGTTCCACGTTGCGCGCGATCTCCTGCGTCGCCACGCCCTGCTGTTCGACCGCCGCCGCCACCGACGACGAAATCTCGTTGATGTCGGAAATCGTCTTGGTGATGCCGGCGATGGCCGTCACGCTGTTCTGCGTCGCCGACTGGATGTCGCCGATCTGCTTGCCGATCTCCTCCGTCGCCTTGGCGGTCTGGTTGGCCAGATTCTTGACCTCCGACGCCACCACGGCGAAGCCCTTGCCGGCGTCGCCGGCGCGGGCCGCCTCGATGGTCGCGTTCAAGGCCAAAAGGTTGGTCTGCTCGGCGATGTCGGTGATCAGAGAGACGACCTCGCCGATCTTTTCCGCCGCCTGGGCCAGGCCCTGGATCTGGGTGTTGGTGCGGCCCGCTTCCTCGGTCGCCTGCCGCGCGATCTGCGACGACTGGCCGACCTGCGAGGAAATCTCGTTGATCGAGGCCGAGAGTTCCTCCGCCGCGCTGGCAACGGTCTGCACGTTGATCGTCGCCTCCTCGGCGGCACTGGCCACGGTCGAGGCCTGGGTATGGGCCGACTGCGACAGGTCCGCCGCCGCCCGGGCCGAATTCTCGACCGTGCTGACCCGGTCCTTGACCAGCTCGACGGCCTTGGCGACCTCTTCCTCCAGCGCCGAGTTGAGCGCCAGAACCTCGCCCCGCAACCGGCGGCGGTTGCGCCGGTCCTCGGTCTCGCGTTCCTCCGTCATCCGCTTCACTTCCTGGGCGTTCTCCTTGAACACCTGGACGGCGCCGGCCATTTCCCCGACCTCGGTCTTTTCGCCGAGACCGGGAATTTCGGCGTCCAGATTGCCGCCGGCCAGGTCGTTCATGGCGCCGGTGATCGCCATGATGGGCGCGCGCACGCGGAAATTCAGCAGCCAATAACTGCCGACGACCAGCAGGGTCAGCATCACCACCGTGATCCACACGCTGATCTGAACCAGACTGCGCACCGCCTCGAGGGTGTCCTCGACCGCCTGCGACTTGGCGTCGAGTTGATCCTTGATCTCGGCCTTCAGGCCTTCGAGGGCCCCGGTCAGGGCGCTGTCGTCGATGCTCAGATCCTGGTCGATGTCTTTTGCCGAGGCTCCCTGTCCGGCCTGGGCCAACACCGCCTCGGCCGCCTTGCCGTATCCGGTGATGACGCCGAGCAGATCGTCCAACAGCTTGCCTTCGTTTTCCGACACACCAAGGGCCTTGTAGGCCCCCGCATCGGCGGTGATCGCGGTGACGTCGGCCATGACCTTGTCGGCGATGGCCGCATCGCGGCGGATCACCAGATTCTTGAAATTATGAATCAGGCCGCCGAACCCCAGATGGGCGCGGATCGAATTCAGAAGCTGCGACTTGGTCTTCTTCGCGCCCTTCTTCTTTTTGCCCTCGGCCGCCTGAGCCAGCACCTTCATGGCGTCGAGCGCCGGGGCCGGGTCGATCTGAATCTTGGCGTCGATTTCCTCGGGTGCCACGGCGTCGAAGGTCAGGGTCTCGATCTCGCCCGCCTGGGCGCCGTAGATCGTGACGGTTTCCTCGAGCGTGCCAAGCGCCGCCGTCTCCGTGTCGTTCAGTCCCAGACCTTCGTAGGTCTTGATGATGCTCATCGACTTGTCGGAGAACTTCTTGATGTTCTCCAGGTACTCGTCGGTCTGGCGCAGCATGTAGTCCTTGAAGTTCTCGATCAGGCCGCCATACCCCATGGCCGCGCGGAGATCGCCGAGAAGACGGACTTTTTCGTTTTGCGCTTCCTGGAATTCGCCCCAGGCATCGTCGATGGTTTCGACGTTATTGGTGATTCGGAGCACGTTGACGACCTGGATGATGCCCGTCACCACGATGGCGATGAGCAGCAGCCGGCTCGCCGTGCTGATCCGCAGATTGTTCATGTTTCCCCCTGTGCTGGGTATTCGACACGTTTGTTTTTGTTCGGTGATTTATGGTCGTTGGCCGGCCCGGCGTGGGCGGAATGCCCCACGAACCGACACCCGCGCGCCCCGTCCCTTGGGCCGCGCACGCAGGCAACGGACCGCCGTCAACAGGCGCCTGTCGATCGTCTGATGGTGATGGCTGTCCTCCCAGAACAGAGCCCTCCCAAGACCGGATCGCGGCTTCGTTAGGCGATGTCCAAGGCTTGTCCCCCAGATCATCAACCGCGTCGAAACTATACCAAACTAAAGAGTCCGCCGCCTACCATGGAGTGTTCCGCAACATGGAATCAGCATACCCAAGTACGCAGGCGCCATCTCTCCGATCCCGGCCGGCCAAGAAAGTGGCTTGGATCTTATGTTTTTCAGTAGACATAAAGATATGTTTATATGTATATGGATGCCTATGAGAACGCTCGACGACACCATGGCCGGCATGCGCGCGGCGGCAGAGCCCACCCGCCTTCGCATCCTTGCGCTCTGCGCCGACGGCGACCTGACGGTTTCCGAGCTGGTCCGCATCCTGGGCCAGAGCCAGCCACGCATCTCGCGCCACCTGAAGGTGCTGACCGCCGCCGGGCTGCTGGCCCGCGTACCGGAAGGCAGTTGGGTGTTCCACCGTCTCGCCCAGGACGGCCCGCAGACGGACTTGGCCGCGCGCCTGGTCGATCTGGCGCCGCTCGACGACGAGGTGTTGGCCCGCGACCGCCAGCGCCTGGTGCAGATCAAGCGCGAGCGGGCCGAAGACGCCGCCCGCTATTTCCGTGAAAACGCGGGGCAATGGGACCGGCTGCGGTCGCTCCACGTCGACGACGCCGTGGTCGAAAAGGCGATCCTCGACCTTGCCCCCGAGACCGTCGAACGTCACCTGGACCTGGGCACCGGCACCGGCCGCATTCTCGAACTTCTGGCCGGGCGCACGGAACATGCCCAAGGCGTGGACCTGTCGCGCGAAATGCTGGCCGTGGCCCGCGCCAATCTGGACAGCGCCGGGCTGAGCCATTGTCAGGTCCGCCAGGCGGACATCACGCAACTGCCGTTCCCCGCCGAAACCTTCGATCTGGTGACCTTGCATCAGGTGCTGCACTATCTGGACGACCCCGTGCGCGCGATCGAAGCGGCGACCGCCATGCTGCGCCCCGGCGGGATGCTGTTGATCGTCGATTTCGCCCCCCACGACGAGGAAACCCTGCGCCGCGACCATCAGCACCGGCGCCTGGGCTTTTCCGACACCCAGACCGAATCCTGGCTGAAAAGCGCCGGCCTGTCGCCGCGCGCCATCCGCCATCTTTCCGGCGATCCCCTGACCGTGACCCTGTGGTCCGCGGTCAAGGCCCCCGCCGCCGCCAACACCGATACCGCGCCGGTTCTGACAAAACCCGCCGTCGGCCGCACCCTGGAGAATACCGTCTGATGCCGAAACCACCCACCGATACCCTGCGTCAGGTCGCCGCCTTCGGCCGCGCCGCCGTCGCCGGCGGCTCCGTCGCCGCCCCCCTGCCCGACGATGTCGAGGTCTCGTTCGAGTTCTTTCCGCCGTCCAGCGACGGCGCCGAGGCCAATCTATGGAACAGCATCCAGCGCCTCGCGCCGCTGAACCCCAAGTACGTTTCGGTGACCTACGGCGCCGGCGGCTCGACCCGCGAGCGCACCCACGCCACGGTCAAACGCCTGCTCGGCGAAACCAACCTGCTGCCGGCGGCACACCTGACCTGCGTCGACGCCACGACCCAGGAAATCGATACCGTCGCCCAGGACTATTGGGACATGGGCGTGCGCCATATCGTGGCCCTGCGCGGCGACCCGCAGGATTCGTCGGGCCATTACACGCCCCATGCCGGCGGTTATTCCTTCGCCTGCGATCTGGTCGCGGGCCTGCGCCAGATCGGCGACTTCAACATCTCCGTCGGCGCCTATCCGGAAGTCCACCCCGAGGCGCGCAGCGCCAAGGCCGACATGGACAACCTGAAGCGCAAGATCGACGCCGGCGCCGATCAGGCCATCACCCAGTATTTTTTCGACACCGACGTCTACCTGCGCTTCGTCGATCAGGCGCGGGCCGCCGGCATCTGGGTGCCGATCATCCCCGGCATCATGCCGATCCACAATTTCACCAAGGTCGCGAACTTCTCCAAACGCTGCGGGGCGACCATCCCGCGCTGGCTGGGCGACCTGTTCGACGGGTTGGAGAACGACCCCGACACCCACAAGCTGGTCGCCGCCTCCCTGGTCGCCGAGCAGTGCCGCACCCTGCATGCCTTCGGCGACAAGCAGTTCCATTTCTACACCCTGAACCAGGCGGATCTGACCTACGCCATCTGCCACATGCTGGGCGTGCGCCCCAAGCATCCGGTGGGGAGCGACGCCGGTGACCGAACGAACAAGAAACAAGCAGGCTGATTCCATGAACGACATGTCCGACCGCTTCCCCAGGCATCTGGCCGGGGACCGCAGCGATGAGCTGCGCGACATCCTGAACGAACGCATCCTGGTGCTGGACGGCGCCTGGGGCACCATGATCCAGCGCCACAAGCTGGAGGAAGCGGACTTCCGCGGCGACCGTTTCAAGGACCACGGCCACGACCTGAAGGGCAACAACGACCTGCTGATCCTGTCGCGCCCCGACGTGGTCACGGAGATCCACGATCAGTTCCTGGCCGCCGGCGCCGACGTGACGGAAACCAACACCTTCAACGCGACCCGCATCGCCCAGGCCGACTACGGCACCGAAGCCCTGGTGTATGAACTGAACTACGAGGGCGCGCGCCTGGCCCGCGCCGCCGCCGACGCCTGGACCGCGAAGACGCCGGACCGGCCCCGCTTCGTCGCAGGTGCCCTTGGCCCGACCAACCGCACGGCCTCGATCTCGCCCGACGTCAACGACCCCGGCTACCGCAACGTGACCTTCGACGCCCTGGTCGAAACCTATACGGAGGCCGTGCGCGGCCTGACCGACGGCGGCGCCGACATCCTGTTGCTGGAAACCATTTTCGACACCCTGAACGCTAAGGCGGCGATCTACGCCATCCTGAAATTCTTCGACAACACCGGGCGGCGCTGGCCGCTGATGATTTCCGGCACCATCACCGATGCGTCCGGCCGCACCCTGTCGGGTCAGACGGCGGAGGCCTTCTATACCTCCATCGCCCATGCCGACCCCATTTCCATCGGCTTCAACTGCGCGCTGGGCGTCGAGGAACTGCGCCCCCACGTGCAGGCCGTCGCCACCGCCGCCTCGACCTACGTCAGCGTCTATCCTAACGCGGGCCTGCCCAATGAATTCGGCGAATACGACGACACCCCGGAACACATGGCCGAACACCTGGCCGACTTCGCGCGCTCGGGCCTGATCAACGTGGTCGGCGGCTGCTGCGGCACCACGCCGGACCATATCCAGGCCATCGCCGAGGCCGTCCAGGGCATCACGCCCCGCAAGCCGCAGGTGCCCGACAACCAGCTGCGCCTGTCGGGCCTGGAGCCCCTGACCTTTGATGCCGTCACCGGCTTCGTCAACGTGGGCGAGCGCACCAATGTCGCCGGCTCGCCCAAGTTCGCCGGCCTGATCCGCGACGGCAACTATGCCGATGCCCTTGAGGTCGCCCGCCAGCAGGTCCTGAACGGGGCCCAGGTGATCGACGTCAACATGGACGACGCCATGCTGGAAGGCGAGCAGGCGATGACCAAGTACCTCAACCTGATCGCCGCCGAACCGGACATCGCGCGCGTGCCGATCATGGTCGATTCCTCCAAGTGGACGATTTTGCAGGCGGGCCTGCGCTGCATGCAGGGCAAGGGGGTCGTGAACTCCATCAGCCTGAAGGAAGGGCCGGAGCCGTTCATCGAACAGGCCAAGGAAATCATGCGCTTCGGCGCCGCCGTGGTGGTCATGGCCTTCGACGAGACGGGCCAGGCCGAGAATTACGACCGCATGGTCGAGATCTGCACCCGCAGCTACAAGATCCTCACGGAAGAAGTCGGCTTTCCGGCGTCGGACATCATCTTCGACGCCAACATCTTCCCCATCGCCACGGGGATCGACGCCCATGACAACTTCTCCAAGGACTACATCGCCGCGGTGAAGACCATCAAGGAAACCCTGCCCCACGCGCATACGTCGGGCGGGCTGTCCAACATGTCGTTCTCGTTCCGCGGCAACAACGCCGTGCGCGAAGCCATGCATTCCGTGTTCCTGTACCACGCGATCAAGGCCGGCCTGGACATGGCCATCGTCAACGCGGGCCAGTTGACGGTCTATGCCGACATCCCCGAGGACCTGCGCAATCTGGTCGAGGACGTGGTCCTGAACCGGCGCAAGGAAGCGCAGGAGGAACTGGTCGAGATCGCCGATCAGGTGAAGGGCCAGGCTAAGACCAAGAAGGAAGACCTGTCGTGGCGCGAGAAGCCCGTGGCCGAACGCATGACCCATGCGCTGGTCAACGGCATCGCCGACTACATCGACGAGGACACCGAGGAAGCCCGCCAGCTGTTCGACAAGCCGCTTGAGGTCATCGAGGGACCGCTGATGGACGGCATGAACGTGGTCGGCGACCTGTTCGGATCGGGCCAGATGTTCCTGCCCCAGGTCGTGAAGTCGGCCCGCGTCATGAAAAAGGCCGTGGCCTATCTGACGCCGTACCTTGAAAAGGAAAAGGCCGCCGCCGGCGACACCCGGGCCAAGGGCAAGATCGTCATGGCGACGGTCAAGGGCGACGTCCACGACATCGGCAAGAACATCGTCGGCGTGGTGCTTCAGTGCAACAGCTACGACGTCGTCGATCTGGGCGTCATGGTGCCCTACCAGAAGATTCTCGATACGGCCAAGGCGGAGAACGCGGACATCATCGGCCTCAGCGGCCTGATCACGCCGTCGCTTGAGGAAATGACCACCGTCGCCCGCGAGATGAAACGCCAGGGGCTGACCCTGCCGTTGTTGATCGGCGGCGCCACCACGTCCAAGGTCCACACCGCCGTGAAGGTCGCGCCCAATTACGACGGGCCGGTCATTCATGTGCTGGATGCGTCGCGCGCCGTGGGCGTGGCTTCCAACCTGCTGTCGGACAGCCTGAAGGACGACTATGTCACTCAGATATCCGATGAATACGAGGTTCTGCGCGACAAACATGCCAACCGCAAGAAGGCCGACAATCAGGCCAAGATCGCGGATGCCCGCGCCAACGGCTTCAAGGCCGACTGGGCGGCACACGACCCGGCGGCGCCGGCGTTCACCGGCCTCAAGGTGTTCGAGGACTACGACCTCGCCGAACTGGTCACGCGCATCGACTGGACGCCGTTCTTCCGCACCTGGGAACTGGCCGGCACCTATCCGACGATCCTGGAAGACGAGAAAGTCGGCGAGGCGGCGCGCAGCCTGAAAAAGGACGCCGACGCCATGTTGCAGCAGATCGTCGGCGAAAAATGGCTGTCCGCCCGCGCGGTTATCGGCTTCTTCCCGGCCAATTCCGTCGGCGACGATGTGGAGGTCTATGACGACGACGGCAAGACCGTGACGACTCTCAACTTCCTGCGTCAGCAGATGAAGAAGGACGCCAAGCGGCCGAATTTCTGCCTCGCCGATTTCGTGGCGCCCAAGAACAGCGGCAAAGCCGACTACGTGGGCGGCTTCGCCGTCACCGCCGGCATCGGCATCGAAAAGAAGCTGGCCGAATTCAAGGCCGTCCACGATGACTATTCGGACATCATGCTGAAGGCGCTCGCCGACCGTCTGGCCGAAGCCTTCGCCGAGCGCATGCACGAACGGGTGCGCAAGGAATTCTGGGCCTATGCCCCGGGCGAGGACCTCAGCAACGACGACCTGATCCACGAGAAATACCAGGGCATCCGCCCGGCACCCGGCTATCCCGCCTGCCCGGACCATACGGAAAAGCGCAAGCTGTTCGATCTGTTGCAGGCGGAAAAGAACACCGGGATCGAGCTGACGGAAAGCTTCGCCATGACGCCGACAGCCGCCGTCTCGGGCTTCTACTTCGCCCATCCGGACAGCCAATATTTCGGTCTCGGGCGGATTTCCAAGGACCAGGTCGAGGACTACGCCAAGCGCAAGGGCCAAGACCTGGAAACCACGGAACGCTGGCTGGCGCCGAACCTGGTCTACGACCGCTAATTCGGCGTCGCCGCCGCTTGGATTTCATCGCCCCCTGGCGCATCATGGCGCGATGATTCGCCCCGCCATGAGCCCCCCACCCCGCCCCCAAGGCGTGCTTCGACCGTGACCGCGTCCGGCGGCGGCTTTCCGCAGCTTCGCGACGTGCCGACCCTGGTGGTCGGCGTGCGCCATGCGGCCTGGCTGACGCCCGAGGGCGAGATCGAGACCCTGACACCGGCCGAGGCCGCGCGCCGGGTGCGCAAGACCGACCGCGTCATGGTCTGTCACGCCAAGGCGACGGCGCGGCGGCTCCATCTTCAAAGCATTCCCGCCCTCGACCTGCTGGAGCTGTTCGCGTTCTGCCGTCCGGCCAAGTTCTGCCTGCCGACCCCCCGGGGGGTGGCCGAGGCCCTGAACCTGGCCCTGCCCGCCAGCCACGAGGCGGAGGCCGAGGTGCTGGCGCTCGCCGCCCACCGCCTGCTGACCGAACTCGGCCAGGAAGGCCGCGGCGATACGGCCGCCATCGCCTGGTCCATGGGCCGGGGCGGCTGGCCCTGGGCCGGTGCCGTGCTGGCCGCCCTGGGTGCGGGGGAAGAGCCCCATTCGGCGTCCAGCCGCCGGGGGCTGATGATCTGGCAGCGCCTGCCCGATTGGGAGGACGAGGCCCCGCCGCCACCGCCTGGCAACCAGCCCGTGGCGGCGACGGAAGCCCGCGCGCAGCTGGCGGTCCTGCTGGGCCGGGGATCGGAGCAACGCCCGCAGCAGGCCGATTACGCCGCAGGTGCGACCGCCGCCTTCCTGCCCCGCGACCGCGCGGGGGAACCGCGCTTCGTCCTGGCCGAGGCGGGCACGGGCGTCGGCAAGACCCTGGGCTACATCGCGCCGGCCAGCGTCTGGGCGAAAAAGAACCAGGGCACGGTGTGGATTTCGACCTTCACCCGCAACCTGCAACGCCAGCTCGACGCCGAACTCGACCGCCTCTACCCCGACGCGGTGGAGAAGGAGCAGAAGGTCGTGGTGCGTAAGGGGCGGGAGAACTATTTCTGCATCCTGAATTACGAGGAAGCCCTGGGCCGCTCCCTGCAAACGCCAGGCCCGGCCTCGGTGGCGCTTGGTTTGCTCGCGCGCTGGGCCCTGGCGACCCGCGACGGCGACATGGTAGGCGGCGATTTCCCGGCTTGGCTGGCGGACCTCATGGGTACCGGCCTGACCACGGATTTGACGGACACCCGGGGCGAATGCGTCTATGCGGCCTGCACCCATTACGGAAAATGCTTCATCGAACGCTCGCAGCGCCGGGCCAAGCATGCGGAAATCGTGGTCGCCAACCATGCCCTGGTGATGATCCAGGCGGCGATGGGCGGCATCGGATCCGACGACGGCGGCGGCCTGCCGCTGCGCTATGTGTTCGACGAGGGGCATCATCTGTTCAACGCCGCCGACGGGGCGTTCTCCGCTCATCTTTCGGGGTTCGAGACGGCGGACCTACGGCGCTGGCTGGTCGGCGCCGAGGAAGGCCAGCGGTCGCGGTCGCGCGGGCTGAGGGCGCGGATCGAAGACCTGATCTCCGACGACGACAAGGCCCAGGACTCGCTGGAGGCGGTGCTGGCGGCGGCCCGCTGTCTGCCCGGCCCAGGCTGGCGGCAGCGCATCGAGGCCGGGCCGCGCGGCCCGTCGGAGGATTTCCTGGCCCGCCTGCGGGCCCAGGTGCTGGCCCGGGCGGAAGACGCCGACGCCGGCTATTCCCTGGAATGCGAGCCGCATCCGGCGACCGACGGCCTGCTGGCCGCCGCCGGGGAACTGGAAGGGGCACTCGCCAAGATGGGCAAGCCCATGGGCGAGCTGATCGAGCGCTTGGCCGGCAAGCTGGACGACGAGGCCGACAGCCTGGACACCCAGACCCGCAACCGCGTCGAGGCCATCGCCAAGTCCCTGGAGCGCCGGGGCCTGACCCAGATCGCGGCCTGGCGCGACATGCTGAAGGCCCTGAAAAGCGAAACGCCGGAAACCTTCGTCGACTGGTTCGCCGTGGAGCGCGTGGGCGGGCGCGAGATCGACGTCGCCTTCCACCGCCATTACGTGGACCCGACCCTGCCGTTCGCCCGCGACGTGGCGTCGGAAGCCCACGGTGTGCTGGTGACCTCGGCCACCCTGCGCGACATCACCAACGACGACCGCGATCCGGACGGCGACGGCTGGCCCCAGGCCTCGGCCCGCACGGGGGCCGTCCACATGACCCGCCCGGCGCAGCACGTCACCGTGCCCTCGCCCTTCGATTACGGCAAACAGACCCGGGTGCTGGTTGTCGGCGACGTCAACCGCAATTCGGCCGATCAGGTTTCGGCCGCCTACCGCGAATTGTTCACGGCGTCCGGCGGCGGGGCATTGGGCCTGTTCACGGCGATCAACCGGCTACGCGCCGTGCATCAGCGCATCGCCGGGCCGCTGGAGGATCTGGATATCCCACTGTACGCCCAGCATGTCGACCCGCTGGACACCGGCACCCTGATCGACATCTTCCGGGCCGAGGAAAACGCCTGCCTTTTGGGCACCGATGCCGTGCGCGACGGGGTCGACGTGCCGGGCCGCTCATTGCGGCTGATCGTGTTCGACAGGGTACCCTGGCCGCGCCCGGACATCCTGCACAAGGCGCGGCGCAATGCCTTCGGCGGGCGTGACTATGACGAAGCCCTCACAAGACTTAAGCTGAAGCAGGCGTTCGGGCGGCTGATCCGCCGGGCCGGCGACCGGGGCGTGTTCGTGATGCTGGACCGCGCCCTGCCGACACGCCTCGCCGCCGCCTTTCCCGGCGACGTGGAAATCCAGCGCCTGGGGCTGAGCGAGGCGGTCGCCCAGGTCAAGGCCTTCCTATCTGAAGATCAGGGCTGAAGCACGTCGGCGACCTGCGGCAGGGCGAAAAACGCGCCGATGGTAACGACCGCGATGAGGGTCGAGAACAGGGTCGCCGCCGAGGTGCGTCGGATGTACATGTTCTGCTGCTGGGCCAGGACGAAGCAGCTCGCCCCCGTCGGCAGGGCCGCCAGCATGACCAGCACGACCAACCAGTCCAGGCGCACGTCGAACACATAGGCGCCGAGCACCCATGTCGCCACCGGGTGGACCAACAGTTTGATCGCGACCATGGCCGAGACCTCGCCGATGCCTTCGGAAATCGGCTTGCCGACCAGGAACAGGCCCAGCGCGAACAGGGCCCCAGGCCCGGCCGCCGCCCCCAGCACCGTGGCGTAGGTATCGACCGGCACGGGTAGTTTGAGCCCGCCCAGCGACCAGGCCATGCCGATGGCGCAACCGATGAACAGCGGGCTTTTGATCAGACCCCAGAGGGAATCGACGAACACTTTCGCCAGCGCCTGGCCCGTGCCCTTGCTTTTGCCGGCGACAATCAGAACCTCGGTCACGGCAATGAACACCAGGGTCTGAAACACGGTGGCGATGGCCGCCGGCAGGGCCGCGTCAGGCCCGAAGGCGACGATGGCCAGCGGAATGCCCATGTAGCCCGTATTGGCGAACACGGAGACCATGGCGAACAGGGACGATTGCGACATGTCGTTCTTGAAGGCGTGCCGCGACAGGAAATAGGCCCCCGCGAAGGTGACGCCGTTGCCGCCCAGATAGGCCAGAATGAAAGGCCAGTCGAAGATCGTCGCGGCATCGACCCGGGCCATGGAATGGCCGAGCAGCACCGGCAGCGCCACGTAATAGACGAAGCGGTTCAAGGCATCGGTCGACGACGGCCCCATGACGCCCGCACGGCCGGCCAGATATCCCGACAGGATGATGGCGAACACGGGCAGGACGACGTTGAGAACGGGTTCCATGAAGGCTCCGGAAAGGATGCGGGGGCTTGACCGGCGAACGGCGGCCCTCCCATAACGGGTGCGGCTTTATTTATAAAGGGGAGAGTTGCGGATGACCAATCTTGCGGGACTGACGATCGGCTTCATCGGGCTGGGCCTGATGGGCAAGCCCATGGCGCGGAACCTGATGAGGGCCGGGGCCAAGCTGGTCATCACCAACCGCTCGCAAGGCGTCATAGAGGAGCTTTCCAAGGAAGGCATGATCCCGGCGGCCTGCCCCCGCGCGGCGGCGGAGGCGGCGGATGTCGTGATCTGCATGCTGTCGGACACCCCGGCCCTGGAAAAGGTCCTGATGGGCGAGGACGGCGTGTTCGCCGCCGCCAACCTACAGAGCAAGCTGGTGATCGACATGGGCACGTCGAAGCTTTTGGTCACCCGCATGCTGGCCGCCAAGGCCCAGGAATTGGGGGCCGACTACCTGGACGCCCCCGTGTCCGGCGGCACGCTGGGGGCCGAGGCCGGTAATTTGACCATCATGGCCGGCGGTACGGACGATGCCTTCGCCCGCGCCCTTCCGGTCCTGGAAGTTTTGGGCGCCAAGATCACCCATGTCGGCCCGACGGGGGCCGGGCAGGTCGCCAAGGCGGCCAATCAGGTCATCGTGGGCCTGAACATCGGCGCCGTGGCGGAGGCCCTGTCCCTGGCCCAGGCGGCGGGGGTCGATCCGGGCAAGGTGCGGGAGGCCTTGGGCGGCGGGTTCGCCGATTCGCGGATTCTCGAAGTCCACGGGCTGCGCATGGTCGAGGGCAAGTTCACGCCGGGGGCGCGCTGCCCGATCCAGCGCAAGGACATGGACCAGGCCATGGAGCTGGCCGAGCACCTGGGAATCGAGCTTCCGGCGACGGCGCTGTC
Source organism: uncultured Alphaproteobacteria bacterium (assembly GCA_963976055.1). GTDB lineage: Bacteria > Pseudomonadota > Alphaproteobacteria > Rhodospirillales > Casp-alpha2 > UBA1479. The sequence continues at coordinate 233,685 of CAXBJB010000004.1, read as the reverse complement.
GCGCGATCTGTACGACCGGGTGATCGCCGCCGGCGACGGCGACCTGGACCATGCGGGGCTGATCCGCGCCATCCGCCCCGACTGGCCGGTGAACGAGCGTTAGGACGCCGCCACCCCGGCGGCCTGGGGCCGGGCCAGTGGCAGGGTGAAGGTCACCGTGGTGCCTTCGCCCACGACGCTGTCGATGCGGATTTTGCCACCCTGCATTTCGACCAGGGACTTCGATATGGACAGGCCGAGCCCCCAGCCTTTCTCCGTGGTGAAGGGATTCTGATTGCGTTTCGAGAACGGCTCCAGCAGGCGGTCGATCAAGCGGGCGTCGATCCCGGGGCCATTGTCGGCGACGGAGACCGCCACGAAACCGTCCGCGATCGCGGCGAAAATCCGCACCTTTCCCGACGGCGGTGTGAACTTGACCGCGTTGACGAGCAGGTTGAGGAAAACCTGCTTCACCGCGCGGGCATCGGCCAGCACGGGCGGCAGCCCCTCCGGCACGGCGAGATCGATGCCTATGTTCTTTTGATAGGCCCGGTCCCGCGCCGCATCGGCGCATTCGGCGGCGATGTCATGGATCGCGATCGCTTCCGGGTCGTTCAGGGCGGCCCCGGCCTCGATGGCTGAAATGTCGAGAAGGTCCTCGACCAGAGACAGAAGGTAGGCCGCGCTGGTGTGGATATCCTTGGCGTACTCCTGGTACTTTCCGGCGCCGGGCGGACCGAAGTACTGTTTGTAGAGAATTTCCGAGAAGCCGATGATCGCGTTCAGCGGCGTCCGCAGTTCGTGGCTCATGGTCGCAAGGAACCGGGTTTTGGCCTGGTTCGCGTCCTCGGCCAGGTGCAGGGCGCTTCGCAGGTCCTCCTGAACGGCCTTCTCCTCGGTGATGTCGACCATGATGGTGATCAGGGCCCGCTCGTTGCCGGTGCCCAGGAGAATGGGAATCTTGTGGTTCCTGAGGTGCTTCAGGCCGGCGGCGGGAAAGGTCCGGGTGACTTCCTCGATGCTGATCTCCCCGGACTCCAGGACGCTCTTGTCCTTTTCCGAGATGGCGCGCGCGTCACTTTCCGGGAAGACGTCCCACATGGTCTTGCCGGTCAAGGCGTCGGGGCTTGACCCGACCCAGGCGGCATAGGCCGGATTGGCCAAGAGAATCCTGCCGTCCTTGTCCTTGAGGGTCATGGCGTTGGGTCCGTTATCGATAACGGACTGCAGGCGCGCCTCGCTCGCGGCCAGCGCCTTGCGGGTGTCGATCCGGTCGTCGATGTAGGCGAGGATCATGCCAAGGACCATCGTCGCCGGGGTAAAGGTCACGACGAAGGGCAGGGCGACCGTTTTCATGACCTTCTCGGCGACGGGCGGCGGCAGTTGGGTGAAGATTCCGACGACGACCAAATGAACCACCAGCCCGAAGGCCAGCAGTGTGAGCCAATTGAGCGGCACGCGGCCGGACTTGAACGCGGCGCGGAAGCCGATGCCCAGGCAGACGCAGGCCACGACCACGGCAACCCCGACGGGGGCACCGCCGCCACCCAGATAAATACGGTACCCGCCGGCGATGAGCGCCGCGATGACGCCGCCGACCGGGCCGCCGAACACGCCGGACAGGCTGATGATGACGGAACGCGGATCGAAGATGACGCCCGGCGCGATGGTCACGGGGGCTTCCATGCCGATCACGCAGATCGCGCCGAACAGTAATCCGGAGAGAATTTTTCCGGTCAGTTCTCCGTTCGGCCATCGTTGCGCGATAATGGCGTAGAGCAGACAGAGCGACAGCAGCAACGAGGCCGCTTTGGCAAATTCAGCGACCATGATCCGACCAACCTACCCTAAAGAAAGACGATTATTAACTAGACCGAAAGTGCAGGCCGAATCGGATCGTTTGTACCGCTGCCCAGGTAGGGCAAGGACCCGTTGCGGCACGATAAATCTCATTCGTTAATGCATATTTTTTACTCAATGTAAAAATATCGATGATTTTTTGTTCATTTTAAATGAGATTGCTGCACTGCCCGCATGCGAATGAAACCCTCTAACTATCTGCACCAACATGAGAATCCGTCGCAACGCCGGATTGGCACAGGACTTGCTGATTGCATATGCGAAGGGCGGGCCAAAAGACCCGCCGGCGCCTGACACAAACAACAACAACAGTGGCAACCAAGAAAACGACAATGCGTGTGATGCTGGTAACGGATATCCCCGACGCGCTGGAGGCCATCATGGCCCACGCCGAGGGAACGGGTGGCGCGGTGCACGAGATCGTCGCCCTTGCCGCCCCCAATGAAACCCTTGCCGACAAGGCCCGTGACGCGTCTCCCGACGTGATCGTGGTGCATGTCGCCAGGCCCGAGGAATACTCCTTCACCGACCTGCAGAGTCTGAGCGAATCAGCGCCCCTGCCGGTCATGTTCCTGGCCGATGACGCGCGGCCGGAAATCATGGCCCAGGCATCGCATGCCGGGGTCAACGCCTACCTGCCCGTGGACGCGGGGCTGAAGGCCTTTCCGACCCTGGCGGAATGGACCCGGGCCCAGTTCCTGACCGTTCGCGAATTGAAGAAGCGGTTGAAGGAAAAGGAAGACAAGCTCGCCGACCGCATCACCATCGAGCGGGCCAAGGGCATCGTCATGAAGCTGAAGGGCCTCGAGGAAGACACGGCCTACCACGAGATCCGCAAGCTGGCCATGAAGCGGTCCCAGCCCATGCGGGTCGTCGCGGAACAGATCATCGATACGGAAAGCCTGGTGCTGTGCAAGGGGTGACGGCGCAGAAATTTTGAATTTCCCAGGCTTTTTTGAATTTCTAAGTCCATCTCCTCCCAAGGACGGACTTAGGGAAGGCGGCGGGTCGGTATCGACAGCCACTCTCCTCGGGACCCGCCGCCTTCCTCCCCTCTTTCCCCGCAATTATCGACGGCAGGCAATCCGGAACGGCTCAGGCCGGTTCGGCCGCGGAAAGGGTGGCGATGTCATCGGCATCGACCTGGGCCATGGGCTTGGCGATTTTCCAGGTCAGGTTGGCCCGGCCACTCCCCATGACGGCGATCACCGTCTCCACGTCGGGGCAGCCGTCTTCATGGCAGCGCAGCTCGGACACCATCAGGGTCGCCGCGTCGTCCAGGCCGAAGTGCCGGCGGACAAGCGCCTTGATGCGCGAGCCGCTGCCGTCGGGCTTGACCCGCGACAGGCCGAGAATGTCATCCATGATCGTGCCTCCCCGTTTCATGGCCGGAAGGTGCCTGACCGAAACCGGATCAGGACACCACGGGCTCTAAAATGCGCATGACGGCGACCGCCCCGGATTCGTCCGTGGCGACCAGGGTCGCGCCATCGGCGGTCCAGGCCAGGCCGGTGACGGCATGGCCGCTGGCGGGCCGGGCGATCATCGCCGTTTCCTGTTCGATGGCGCCGATCAGCACCGTGCCGTCGGAATAGCCGCCGGCGACCACGCGGTCCGTGGGATGGGCCGCGACCTGACGCACCACGCCGTCATAGACATAGCCGAATTCCAGCGGCGGCTTGCCCGACGGCCCCTTGCCGGAACAATCCCAGGACGTCACCGTGTCCGCGCCGGACGCCGCGACATACTGGCCGTCGGCGGTCCAGGTAACGGCGCGGATCTTCGACGGATAGCCCGACATGCGCATGCCCGTCTTGTCCTTCCAGCGCCAGCAGTGCATTTCCTTGTCCTGCATGGCGGTGACGATGAACTGACCGCCCGGCGACCAAGCGACGGCGGTGTGCGAGCCGTGCCATTCCAACCGCACGGGCTTTTTCCCGGCGTCGGTCAGCGACCACACGCTGACTCCGTCGTAATGGGCGGCGGCGATCCGCGTGCCGTCGGGCGAGAAGGCGAGACCCGCGACGGTCGAGGGATGGTCCGATGCGTCAAACACCACCGCCCCCTCGGCATCCAGAACGGTCACCGTCTTGGCGGCGGCGAAGGCGCGCAATCCCTTGCCCGAATGCACGGCGATCTCGCCGATCCAGGGACCACCTGTTTCGGCCAGCTTGGTGACGGCTGACCCGCCGAGGCGCAGCAGTTCGCCCCCGTCCGTGCCGATCAGCACGCCCGCCCCGCCGATGTCGGCGGCGGCGGTGATCGGCGTTGCCGATACCTGCGCCACGACTGACGGCTGCACCCCGTCGAGCACCAGGCCCAGGGCCCGTATCGTACCGTCGCCGTAGCCGATGACGGCACGGGCGGCCGACGGCTCGATAACCGTGAAGGTCGGATGCACGCCCACGGCCGGGCTTTCATTGAGCTTGACCGAGGGCGAGATGATCCTGGCCCCCACGTCCGGATTGCCGGTGCCGGCAAGCCCCATGGCGGCGGGATCGAACACGGCACCGCCCATCATGCCGCCCCCGTCATGCCGCCACCGTGCAGCCGTCGAACGCGGTGCGCAGTTCGGCCTCGTCCAGATTGCGGCCGATGAAGACCAGACGCGACGAGCGCGCATCGCCGCCCCAGGGCGCGCCCCAGGCACTGTCCATGACCATGTGCACGCCCTGAAAGACGTAGCGGTTGTCCTGGCCCGACAGGTTCAGGATACCCTTGGTGCGCAGCACATCGACGCCGCGTTCCGTGATGAAGCCGCGGATCCAGTTGGAAAACTTCTCGGGCTCGATGGGATTGTCGGTCTTCAGGCTGATCGAGATGATGTTCTCATCGTGCTCGTGGTCGTCTTCCTCATCAAGCAGGCCCGGCTCGAATTCCAGCACCCGGGAAAGGTCGAACGCCCCGCGGTCGAGCACGTCGGTGATTGGCACCTGGCTTTTCACCGTTTCGATGACCTTGGCCATGCGGTTGAGGCTGGTGATCTTCGCCTTCACGGCATTCAATTTATCCGCGTCCACCAGGTCCGTCTTGTTGAGCAGGATGATGTCGGCGAAGGCGACCTGTTCGGCCAGTTCGTGTTCCTCGTCGACCGCATCCAGGAAGTGGCAGGCATCGACCACCGTGACCACGGCGTCGAGCGCGACCTTGGCCTGCACGTCCTCGTCCACGAAGAAGGTCTGCACCACCGGCGCCGGATCGGCCAGACCCGTGGTTTCGATGATCATGCCGTCGAAATCGTCGGCGCGCTTCATGAGCGTCGAAATGATGCGGATCAGGTCGCCGCGCACGGTGCAGCAGATGCACCCGTTGTTCATTTCGAAGATTTCTTCGTCGGCGTCGACGACCAGGTCGTTGTCGATGCCTTCCTCGCCGAATTCGTTGACGATGACGGCGTATTTCTTGCCGTGCTGTTCCGTGAGGATCCGGTTCAGCAGGGTGGTTTTCCCCGCCCCCAGGTATCCGGTGATCAGCGTAACGGGCACCTTTGCCTGTTGCATGTGGTCAGCGCTCCCTTGTGCTAGGCGGTCCGCCCGCCCTTGGGCGAACCGCATTTTCATTCCAGTCTCGGGCGGGGGCGGCGCGTTGTCCCGTCACGCCACCCCCGGTCTTACAGGCTTGGGCTTAGAGAAGGGCCTCGACGAGAAAACCTTCGATGTGCTCCAGCGTCAGGAACATGCCGATGCCGGCGACCACGGCACCCGTCAGGCGGGCCTCCAGGGCGGTCGATTCCGTGGCCTTCCACAGCTTCAGGACGACCGTGCCGGCGGCGACGGCGATGCCGTACTGCAGAACGCCGAGGCCGATCAGATAGCCGACCAGGACCTGGACGCCCACACCCGCTTCCTGAGAGGCCATCGCGTCGCCGAAGGCCGAGCCGTGGAACAGGCCGAAGGCGGCGAACACGGCGATGGCGGGAACGATGCCGAGCGAGCGGCCCGACAGCACCACGGCACCCAGCGCCAGCAGCGACAGGCCGATGACGATTTCCTTGGCCGGCAGGCCGACGCCCAGGCTCATCATCAGGCAGCCCGCGAGCATGGCCGCGATGTAGGCGGCGGGGGCCGTGAAGCGATGGCCGGTATACAGCGCCGCGATGCCGACCAGCAGCACGAAGAACAGATGGTCGAAACCGAGCAACGGATGGCCGATGCCGGACAGCACGCCATGGGTGAACGTGGTCATCGGCGCGCCGCCGAGCGGATGATGGGCCAGCGCCGGGTGAGCCGCGAGAACTGCCGCCGTGCCGAGCGCAAGTGCTGGAACCAGATTCGTGAGTTTGGTGCGGATCATGGGTAGGTACCTCTCTGTACTGATGAATTTTCGTTGCGTGACGGACGGGCTCCGCCGTTGGAGGCCTATTCTGGTTTTCTAGTAGACTTTGTAGGGCAGGAACTTGCCGTTCAGGGTGATGACCACGCGGTCGCCCTTGGGGTCGGCCTTGCGGTCGATATCCATTTCGAAGTCGATGGCCGACATGATGCCGTCGCCGAATTCTTCTTCGATCAGGGCCTTGAACGTGGTGCCGTAGACCTGGATCAGCTCATAAAGCCGGTAGATCAGGGGATCGGTCGGGACCGGATTGTCCAGCGAGCCGCGCGACGGCACCATCATCAGCACCGCGATCTCTTCTTCCGACAGGTTCAGGCCCATGGCGTTGGCGGCGGCTTCCGCCTGTTCCTTGGTCATGGACATCTGGCCCAGGAGGGCCGCCGTGGTCCATTCCTTCGACTGGCCGACCTTCGCGGCCACGTCAGCCCACTTGATGCCCTTGATGATCTTGTGGGTGACGATCTTCTCGGTCAGTTCGGCGCGATTCATGTGAAAAGTCTCCTTCGTTGATGACGTTTGGGTATGTCGGGTTCAAGCCTGCGCGCGCAGCACGCCCGTGCCGGTTTCACCGGCTTCGTCGGTGATGACGGTGGGGCGCACGATGGGCGGATGCCGGGGGTCGTAATCGGGAGAGGCCAGTTCGTCCTTGAAACCCACCGAGCGGTTGACCAGGAATTCGATCAGGTGGTTGCGGACGGGATAGTAGTTGACCTGGGTATGCATGTTGCCGCGGGTGCGGTCGCGCGGCAGCGAATTTTCGACGATCTCACAGATCCGCGCGTCGGGACCGTTGGTCATCAGGATGATCTTGTCGGCGAGCAGGATCGCCTCGTCGATGTCGTGGGTGATCATGAACACGGTCTGCTCGGTCTCGGCGCAGATGCTGAGAAGCTCGTCCTGCAGCGATCCGCGGGTCAGAGCATCGAGCGCCGAGAACGGTTCGTCCAGCAGCATGATCTGCGGTTCGATGGCCATGGCGCGGGCGATGCCGACGCGCTGCTTCATGCCGCCGGACAACTGTGACGGCTTCTTGTTTTCCGACCCGGTCAGATGCACCAGGTCGATGAACTTTTGGCAGTGCTTGTACAGATCCTTCTTGGCCATCCGCGGCCACTTGGAGGTCACCGCGAAGGCGATGTTGCCCATCACGGTCATCCACGGCATCAGCGCGTGGCTTTGGAACACCACGGCGCGGTCGAGCGACGTGCCGGTCACTTCCTGGCCCGACACGATGACGCTGCCGGAACTCGCCGTGGCGAGACCCGCCAGGATGTTCAGCAGGGTCGTCTTGCCGCAGCCGGAATGGCCGATCAGGCAGACGAACTCGCCGGGCTCGACCGAGAACCAGATATCTTCGAAGACGGTGGTCTCGCCCGATCCGTCTGGGGCCGGGAAGCGCTGCGCCAGGCCTTCGACGCGGATGCGGGGCTGGGGGGACGTAGTCATGCTCTGGGTCATCATCTTGGCTCCGTTATTTCTTTTATTCGGCATAGGTGACGAGACGCGCCAGGTAGGACAGCATCAGGTCCAGCACCATGCCGATCAGGCCGATGAAGAAGATCGCGGCGATCACGTTGGTGATCGACAGATTGTTCCATTCGTTCCACACGAAGTAGCCGATGCCGGTACCCCCCACGAGCATCTCGGCCGCGACGATGACCAGCCAGGCGATGCCGACGGAAATCCGCATGCCGGTCATGATCGTGGGGGCCGCCGCCGGCAGGATCACGCGGAAGGCCGTACGCAGGTGGCCGACCTCAAGCGTCTTGGCAACGTTGAGCCACTCCTTGCGCACGCTGGCGACGCCGAAGGCCGTATTGGTCAGCATCGGCCAGACCGAACAGATGAAGATCACGAACACGGAAGAGATGATGGAATCCTTGATCGTGTAAAGCGCGAGCGGCATCCAGGCCAGCGGCGAGACCGGCTTCATGATCTGGATGAACGGATCGAGTGCCTTGTAGAACAGCGGCGACATGCCGATCACGAAGCCGAGCGGAATGGCCACCAACACGGCGAAGCCGAAGCCGACCAGCACGCGCAGGATGGAATAGCCCAGCTGAATGCCGATGCCCTTGTCGTTGGGACCGGCGTCGTAGAAGGGGTTGAGAACGTGTTCCCAAATCTGCTTGCCGACCTCGAGGGGCCCCGGCATTGCCGAGGCCCCCTTGGCCGTAGCCCCCATCAAGGCGGCGTAAGCGGGGTCCATGTCCGCGGCCGATCCCGTACCGGCGGGCAGTAACAGTTGCCACAGCCCCGCGAAGGCGAAGAACAGCGCGATCGACAGGACAATGGCACGGGATTGCAGTGACATGGACATGGTGGACCCTCTTACGTTCTCTTGATGGCGAAGGACTGGACGTAGTCTTCCGCTTTCGCGGCGTCGAACGTCTTGCCCATGATGTTGTAGGTTTCGTAGGTCGTTTTCGGCGGCGTGCCGTACGGCCCGGTCAACTTCATCTCGGCCATCAGCTTTTGCGCGTCGGTGGCGAGATAGACCTCTTCGGCGACCTGCTTGTAGTCGACGTCGCCCTTGATGTAGCCCCAACGCTTCATCTGCGTCAGAATCCACACCCCCATGGAGTGCCAGGGGAACGGATCGAAATCGATCCGGTCCGGGACCTTCTTCACGTTGCCGAGGCCGTCCGCATAGGTCCCCACAAGCACCTGTTCCAGAACCGTGACCGGCTGGTTCAGGTAGTTCTTCGGCGAAATCGCCTTGGAGATTTCCTTGCGGTTGGCCTTGACCGACGCGAAGTCGGTGGCCTCCATGATCGACTTCCACAACGCCAGGAAGGTGTTGGGGTTGCTATCGATGAAGGACTTGGAGGCGGCGAAGGCGCAGCAGGGATGCTTGTCCCAGATGTCCTTTGTCAGCTTGTGGATGAAGCCGACGCCGTCATAGACCGCGCGCTGGTTGAACGGATCCGGCGACAGGTACCCGTCGACGTTTTCCGCCCGCAGGTTGGCGACCATTTCCGGCGGCGGCAGGACGCGGATCTGGATGTCCTTGTCGGGATCCAGACCGTGTTCGGCGACGTAGTAGCGCAGTAGGAAGTTGTGCATGGAATATTCGAACGGCACGGCGAACTTGAAGCCCTTCCACATCTTCGGGTCGTTCTTGTCCTTGTGCTTGGTCGCCAGCACGATGGCTTGGCCGTTGATGTTTTCCACCGCCGGCATGGTCCAGGGCACCTTGGTCGACCCCGCCCCCATGTTGATCGCGAGCGGCATCGGCGTGAGCATGTGCGCCGCGTCGTATTCGCCGGAAAGCGATTTGTCGCGGGACACGGCCCAGCCGGCCGTCTTGATCACGGAAACGTCGAGGCCGTACTTTTTATAGAAGCCCATGGGATGGGCCATGATGATCGGCGTGGCGCAGGTGATGGGCACGAAACCGACGTTCAGCTTGGTCTTTTCAAGCTTGCCGCCGGCCTGGGCCATTTCGACGGCCATGGCCTTGGCTTCTTCCAACGGGAACATGGACGCGATGGCGGCATAAGCCGTCCCCGCACCCACCGCCTTGAGGAACGCCCGGCGGTGCATGTCGCCGCCGAACAGTCCCTGCATGACGGCCGACTCGACGGCCCGGGACATGGAGGATTCCAGGTCCGAGGCGTCCGGTTCGGCGTTCAGGCCGGCCATTTCCTGCCGATGGTTCTGAACCGCCCGCATCATGTCGCCCTGGCCGTTCGCTTCGGCCGCCTGACGCATGGAAACACAGGCCGCTTCCTGGCAGGACGGATCGAAGCAGTTGGCCGCATTGTGGCCGCCGCCGGCGGCCGACGTGGCCTCCGCCGCATCGACGTCTTCCGAACATTGGAACCGCGACGCATCCTTACCCTGCGCCGCGGCCATGGCCATGTTGTGCTCGATGATGGATCGGTGCTGCCCGCAGGGACAGCCGTTCCACAAGAGCTTGTCGGGATCAAACGGGTTTGCAAAAGCGCCCATTGATTTACTCCATAAAAAAAACGCCCAACGCGGCGGCCGCTTCCGCGGTCCCGTCGATGGACGTCCTGGTCCTGTCGGGGGCCGTCATCGTCCCCCTGTATGAGCCCGACGACCTCATCGTCGCCCGGTTCGGTTCTCCGGCGGTCGGGCGTCATCGTCCAACCGCCAAACTCTTGTGCCGCCGTCGCGTCTTCCCGTTTGCTTTCGGGGCGCGCCGGGCGGCGAAACCTCTACAGCTGCATGACCTCGGCAGCCTCGACGACCATCTCCGCGACCGCCACCAGGCGCACGCCACGCTGCATGGCGCGGGTGCGCAGCAGGGTATAGGCCGCGTCCTCGTCAAGGGCGCGCTCGCGCATGATGATGCCCTTGGCGCGCTCGATGACCTTGCGGTCGCGCAATGCGTTGCGCGCCTCGTCCAGTTCCTCGCGCAAACCGCGCGTGTTGGAAAAATTGGCCTTGGCCAGGTCGATGGCGGAGCGGATGCGGTTGCCGTTGACGCCGACCACGACGCAGGCGTTGACCCCGGCGGCGACGGCCTGATGGATGGCGTCGGTGGACCCATCCTCGGTGATCAGGATGGTCGGGCGGCGCTGCTCGGTCGGCAGGGCGCGCAACGCGTCCAACAGCTCTCCGTCCGGCTCGGTCGCATAAATCATGATGGCGTCGGCGGTGGTCTGGGCGGCGGCCTCGGCAAAGCGGCTCATGTCGGTCAGCAGGCCGGTGACGCTATAGCCCTGCTCGACCAGCAGGCGCTTGGTCGCCTCGGCGCGCGGGCGGTCCCGCTCGACCACGAGAACGCTGGTGCCGACTGGCGTCATCAGACGAATTTGCATGACCGTGGTCGCCCCGTGTTCCAATCCCGGCCGCCGAAGGCATCGGCGGCGAAAGCTACAAATCCCGGCGCTTGGCCGGCATTCCAGCCCGTCATGGGGCAAATGGCCTCTTTGACGCACCCGTCTTTGGGCGCAGAGGACGCCGGGCGAAAAGCCGACCGGCTCCATTCCTATTACAAAGGCCGTGCCAACGCGCACCGGCCTTTTAACATATTGAATTTATTGGGATTTATCGGAGACCAATAAGCACAAGACCTCATCGGTCTGCACAAATTTTAACCTACATGAGCATTGGAGATTAAATTTTAGTCAAATTTGGATCGGCACACGCGCCAGGGCCGCGGGCCCGGCGAAACCGCGTCAGATACCCAATTCCTGGGCCGTCAGCAGGCTTTCCGCGACCTCGACCATGCGCTTGCCCTTGGTGCGGGCCATGGCGCGGATGGCGTCATAGGCGGCGGGTTCGGTCATCGCGCGTTTTTCCATGAGCACGGCCTTGGCGCGGTCGATGATCTTGCGTTCGGCCAGTTGGCTTTCCGCGTCGGTCGCCCGCTGTTCCAGTTCACGGTAGGCCTCGAACCGGGAAATCGCGACATCGACCACGGGCTGGATTCGGTCGCGGCGCAGGCCGTCGATGATATAGGCGCTGACCCCGGCCCGGATCGCCTGCTTGGTCATTGCCGGGTCGCTTTCGTCGACGAACATGGCGATCGGGCGCTTGACCTCGCGCGACACGCGGAACATCTGTTCGACAGTGTCGCGGTTGGGGTTTTCCAGATCGATCAGGATCACGTCCGGGTCGATGGCGGCGATCCGGGGCACCAGGTCCGTCATCTCGCGCAGATGGTGGACCTGGTTGTAGCCCGCATCCTCCAGCCCCGCCAACAGGACTTCGGCGCGTTCCGCACTCTCATCAATGACCAGGATCTTCAGGACGGCGCCCGACATCTCTCATCTCCAAACACATGACGTGTTGGCTGCGACTTAGTTTGCTCGGATGCGCCCCCAGGTGCGGACGGAATTGTCTTTCGTCCTTCGTTAACCAAGACGGTAGAATTTGTTCGCCCAGCTTTCAAGATGCATTCGCGATGTCCCTGTGCATATTCTTCGTCGCCGGGCGGACGGCTGCCGACGAAGCCCGCCCTAGTTTTCTCCCGCCATAAGCACGTCAGCCAGCAAATCCGGGCAGACCACGAAAGGCGAATGGCCGCAGTCCAGGTCCCAGGTCCGCCGGGCCGCCAGGGCGTCGAGCATGGAATCCTGAAGGTCCGCCGTAATGGCAAAATCCTGACGGCAGGAAATGTAATCGCGCGGCACCCGCCCGAAATTTTCCGGCGTCAGGGCAAGGGTCTGGCGGAAGATCGCCACCGGCTCGGGTCTGAGACGGGGGAAGACCCAGTCCAGGTCCTCCTCCGGCGCGTCCTGATAGAAGGCGTCCCAGGTCGTCTGGCGGTCAACGGCAAGACAGGGCGTGTTTTCGAACAAGACCTTGTCCGCCCGCGCCCGCGTGTCCCCGTCGCGGCGCGCCCAGTCGACGATACTTTCGCCCGCGCCCGGCATGTAGGCCGTGAGGTAGACCAGGCGGGTGAGCAGGTCCGGCACGCGCTCGGCAACCTCGGCGATCACCGCCCCGGCCATGGAGTGGCCGACCAGGGTGACGGGGCCGTCCTGTTGCCGCACCACCTGGGCGATGTGATCGGCGTAAAGGCTCAGGGAAAGGTCCGCCGACGGCGTCCTGTCCGCGCCGTGGCCCGGCAGGTCGGGGACGGCGACCGTGGCATCCCGGGCGCGTAGGACCGGCACCAGACGCTCCCAGCACCAAGCGCCGTGATAGGCGCCGTGGACCAGGACGAAGCAGGCGGCCACGGCGCCCGGCGCCCTAGAGGGCGACCAGGTCGAAGGCGACGCTGATGCGCGTGCCCTCGCCGGTGAAGGGGATGGTGCGGTGGAAATAGGCCGAGGGGAACAGGTACATGACCCCTTCCTCGGGCGGAAACAGCTGCAGGCGCGGCGGATGGCGCAGGGTGAACTGCTGGGGGGCCTGGAAGAATTCGATGAAGCCGTTGGTATCGCCCGGGTCGGTGACCTGGGCCGGCAACTGCGGATAGTAGACGCCGGACAGGAAGCCCGACGGATGGATATGCGGCATCTGATGGCCGCCGGCGTTCATCTCGACCGCCCAGACGGTCAGGGAGTATTCGTCGGACCAGCGGGTGAACAGGGGATGGGAACTGCGCCGATGGCGGCGGCGGTAGGCGCGCGCGGCCTCGGCGATCATCTCCTTGAATTGGGTCATCGGGCCCCAGGGGTCGCACACCAAGCTGCCCGTGTGGCGGCCCGCGACGGTGGCGTGGCTGGGCGGCGACGGCACCAGAGACGGATGGTCCAGGATATGGCGGACCATGGCCTTGTTGAAGTCGGCCAATGACGCGAAACCGTCCGGCGCCAGGGGCCGGTGGCCCATGATCAGATTGGGCGGCAGGAAGGCCTCGGCCTCCGCCGCCTGGCCCATGTCGGTCATCACGATGGCCCGGTAGGCAAGCATTTCCGGATCCCCCGGCACGACCGTCAGGCGATCGTCGCAGACCTTGAGCGCGCGCGCGTGGTCGCCGGCCTGGACCAGGGCGTCGATCAGGTTGACCCGCGCGAGGCGATGGCCCGGCTCGGCGGTCAGCACGGTCTCGTATCCGGCGCGGGCAGCGGCGATGTCACTGGCGTCGAGCTTCAGAGTCGCGATCATTTCGTCAAGGTCCGCTGACCTTGCCCCCTTGGCCGCCGCCTGCGCGATGATGTCGGCGGCTTCGTCCTTGCGGTCGTCCTGAATGACCGCCGCCGCCAGCCCGGCCCATACTCCGGCGTCGTCCGGCACGCGCTGCGTCAGCGCCCGGAACGCGGCCTCGGCGCCCGCGTGGTCGCCGCTCTGCATCAGCGCCTGGGCATGCTGAAGGGCGAACAGAGGGTTGTCCGGAAACCGCCGCATGCAGTCCGCCAGGAAGGGGATGACCGTCTCGTAATGCTCGGTGCCCAGCCTGGCTTGGGCCAAGTTTTCCCACGCCGGCTGCCAATCGGGCATCGCCTCGCAGGCCGCCGTCAGGTGCCGGATCGCCTCGGTCCACTGATGGCGGCGCAGTTGGAGGGAGCCCAGGTTGTAGTGCACGGGCGCCTCACCGGGCGCCAGATCGAGGGACCGGCGATAGGCCGGGATCGCCACCCGCGACACGCCGAGCCGGTCCGCCGCATGGCCCATCATCGCCCATTGCCCGGCATCGAGCGCCCTTTGCGCGTCGAGGCGGGAGAACAGCTCCAGAGCCAGGTCGTCGGCGCCCGCCTGATAGGCCGCCGCCGCGCCCAAGCCCAGGGTTTCGCCATTGGCACGGCCGGTCACGGCGGCCTGATAAGCCGCCTGCGCCGCGTCGGCGAGGCGTCCGGCACCGATCAGTTTCTTGATGTCGCCAGCGGCGGCGTCGATGGTCATCCGTTGATACCCGGCTTGCATGTTTCCCGTCTCCCGAAACCTAGCAAACTTCTGCATCCCGCCCTATAGCCGACGTGGCCCCGGCCGCCCTTGATCCAGGTCACGCATAAGAAAAGGGCCGCCCCCGAAGGCGCGGCCCTTTCCCAAACAAACGGTAAGCGACGGGATTAGAAGCCCATGCCGCCCATGTCGGGCATGCCGCCACCCGGGGGCATGCCGCCGGCGTCTTTCTTCTCCGGCTTTTCGGCGACCATGGCTTCCGTGGTGATCAGCAGACCGGCGATGGACGCCGCATCCTGCAGAGCCGTACGGACGACCTTGGTCGGATCGATGATGCCGGCCTTCAACATGTCGACATACTTGCCGGTCTGGGCGTTGAAGCCCTGGGTCTTGACCTTGCCTTCAAGCAGCTTTCCGGCAACCACGGCGCCGTCGAAGCCGGCATTTTCCGCGATCTGACGCAGCGGGGCCTGCAGGGCACGCAGCACGATGTTGATGCCGACCTGCTGGTCGTTGTTTTCCGGCTGCAGCTTCTTCAGGGCGTTGGTGGCATAAAGCAGAGCAGAACCGCCGCCCGGAACAACGCCTTCCTCGACCGCGGCGCGGGTGGCGTGCAGGGCGTCGTCGACGCGGTCACGCTTTTCCTTAACCTCGGTTTCGGTGGCGCCGCCCACGTTGATGACGGCCACGCCGCCGGCCAGCTTGGCCAGGCGTTCCTGCAGCTTCTCGCGGTCGTAGTCCGAGGTGGTTTCCTCGATCTGCGCCCGGATCTGGTTGCAGCGCGCTTCGATATCTTTCTTCTTGCCGGCACCGTCGACGACGGTGGTGTCGTCCTTGGTGATGATGACGCGCTTGGCCGTGCCCAGCATTTCCAGGCCGACGTTTTCAAGCTTGATGCCGATGTCTTCGGAAATCACCTGGCCGTTGGTCAGAATGGCGATGTCTTCCAGCATGGCCTTGCGGCGGTCGCCGAAGCCCGGCGCCTTCACGGCGGCGACTTTCAGACCACCACGCAGCTTGTTGACGACCAGGGTCGCCAGCGCTTCGCCTTCGATGTCTTCGGCGATGATAATCAGCGGGCGGGAGGCCTGAACGACGGCTTCCAGAACCGGCAGCAACGGCTGCAGCGAGGACAGCTTCTTCTCGTGGATGAGAATGTAGGGGTTGTCCATGTCGCAGGTCATCTTGTCGGCGTTGGTGATGAAGTACGGCGAGGTGTAACCCCGGTCGAACTGCATGCCTTCGACGACGGTGACGTCCGTGTCCAGGCCCTTGGCTTCTTCGACTTCGATGACGCCTTCGTTGCCGACCTTCTGCATCGCCTGGGCGATCATGGCGCCGATGGCGGCGTCGCCGTTGGCGGAAATGGTGCCGACCTGGGCGATTTCGTCGGAGGTCTTGACCTTCTTGGAGACGGACTTGACATCAGCCACGACGGCTTCGACGGCCATGTCGACGCCGCGCTTCAGGTCCATCGGGTTCATGCCGGCGGCCACGGCCTTGACGCCTTCGCGGACGATGGCCTGGGCCAGAACGGTAGCGGTGGTGGTGCCGTCGCCGGCTTCGTCATTGGTCCGGGAAGCGACTTCCTTGACCATCTGCGCGCCCATGTTCTCGAACTTGTCGGTCAGTTCGATTTCCTTGGCGACGGTGACGCCGTCCTTGGTGATGCGGGGGGGGCCGAAGGCCTTGTCGATAACGACGTTGCGGCCCTTGGGGCCGAGGGTCACCTTGACCGCGTTGGCGAGGGTGTCGACACCCTTCAGCATGCGGTCGCGGGCGTCGGATGAAAACTTAACTTCCTTAGCAGCCATCTTAATCTATCCTCTTGATTCGATCTTTTGCGGGTGCCTTGCGGGCGGTCGATCAGCCTTAGCCGATGATGCCCAGCAGGTCTGATTCCTTCATGATGATCAGCTCGTCGCCGTCGATCGTCACTTCGGTGCCCGACCATTTGCCGAACAGGACCTTGTCGCCCTTCTTCACGTCGAGCGGCGTGATCGAGCCGTCTTCGTTGCGGGTACCGGACCCGACGGCGATGATCTTGCCTTCCATGGGCTTTTCCTTGGCCGTGTCGGGAATGATGATCCCGCCCTTGGTCTTCTCGTCCTGCTCGATGCGCTTGACCAAGACACGGTCATGCAGAGGCCTGAACTTCATTGTTGCTCTCCGTCAAATAATGGAAACATAAGGGTTTTTTGTGGTTGTTAGCACTCAACCTCAGTGAGTGCCAGCGATGTAGTCCGCTGAGACGCGTCTGTCAAGGGCGATGGGGCCGAATCCGTGAAAACCCCGGCCGATTTACCGCGTGCGGGGTATGGCGGGGGCTTCAGCCGGTGCGGGTGAAGATCACGTTGACGTCGGTGTCCGCGCGCTGAACGCCGCGGCGCGCCTCGGTAAAGCCGGCATCGGCCAGAAGGGCGGGAATTTCCGCGTCGTCCGGGGCGATCTCGATCAACAGCGACTTGACCACACCGCTTTTCAGTAGGCCCATGGCGCCCTTGAGAATCTGCGGCTCGATACTGTCGACGTCGATCTTGATGTGCCGCGGCGGGGTGAAGCCATAACGATCGATCAGGCTGTCGGCGGACAGCGCGAAGGCGTCCACGGCGATCTCGGCCTTGGCGAAGCCCAGGCGCGACAGGCCACTGTCGTAAAGCGACGAACCCGAGGTGCCGGCCTCGAACGACGGCATGTAGAACCGCCCACGCCCGTCCGTGTCGCTGAGGCCCAGGCAATGGGCCTGGACGACCTCGCCGACGCCGTTTTCGACCACGTTGCGGGCCAGGCAGTGAAAGGAAAACGGATTGGGCTCGAACGCCACGGTCTCAATCCCCCGCTTACCCGCATAGACCGCATAGGGCCCGACGCTGGCGCCGATGTCCCAGAACACCTCGCCGGCCTGAAAGCCGTCGATCCATTCGACCGTTTCCGGTTCGCGCACGAAGGCATGGCGGGCGAAATAAAGGGCATCCTTACCGGGCGTATACAGGGTGATCGGGCCGAGCGGCGTCGCGACCGGAACCCTGGGCGTCACTGCGTCGGCGAGGCGCGCCCGCGTCGCATAGCGCGGCCAGCGCGACATCGGCGCGGTCAGCCCCCGGACCAGGCCGGCCAGAAATGCGGAATAGGTTTTGCTCATGCCGTGCCGTCGCCTGCGTCGTCCTTGCCGAGCACGCGAGCGTAAATGCTTTCCAGCTGCCGGACCACGGCTTTATGGCCATAGGTTTCCAGGCAGTCGCGGCGCAGCTTGGCGCGGTCGAAGGACGCCGCCCGCCCGTGCATGTCGCTGAGCGCCCGGGCCATGGCGCCGTCGTCACCGGGCGGCACCAGGATGCCGCTGTCCGGGGTCAGGATGCCTTCCGGTCCGCCGCAGATGGTGGCGACCACGGGGGCGCCCTGGGACAGGGCCTCGATAACCACGACGCCGAAGGTTTCCACGAAACTGGGCAGCACCACCGCGTCGGCGGCGGCCATGGCGCGGCGCACGTCCCCGGCCGGCAACAGGCCGACGACCTTGACCCGGTCAGCGATGTCAAGCTGCCCGGCCAGACGGGTCAGCGGCCCGCCGTCGCCCGAGCCGACGAAGTGCAGTTCAACGTCCGGTCCCGTCCCGCCCGGTGGAAAAGCCTGGGCGAAGGCCCGGATCAGGCCTTCCTGGTTCTTTTCCGCGGAAATGCGCGCGGCGCAGAGGAACACGAAAGGCCCGCCGGGCGCCTTCGCCTCGGGGGCGGCCCCCTCGAAGGCCGGCGTCAGAATGTTAGGCACGACCGTGGTCGGATCGGCCTGGGCCGCATGCTGGTCGAGTAGAATGTCGCGCAGTTGCGGGCTGACGGCCAGGCGCGCGGCGGCGGCGGCGAGCACGCCGGCAACCAGGCGCTTCTGCCACCAGCGGTGCTTGCCCTGAGCGAAATCGGTCGAATGTTCCGTCAGCACGAAAGGGACCCCACGGCGCGCGGCCAGAC
This sequence comes from uncultured Alphaproteobacteria bacterium, assembly GCA_963976055.1. Classification (GTDB taxonomy): domain Bacteria; phylum Pseudomonadota; class Alphaproteobacteria; order Rhodospirillales; family Casp-alpha2; genus UBA1479. Next base: position 215,284 of record CAXBJB010000004.1, on the reverse strand, counting down.
GTCTGGCCAGGACCCCGCCATTGATGGCGGCATGGGCGTGCAGGATGTCGGGCCGTCCCTCCGCCGCCACATAGGCATCGAACAGCCGCGTGCCGGCCGCCGCGAATTTGCAGGCGTCGCGGAACGGCACGCGCGGCAGGCGGTGCAGGGTATCGACGCGCCACACGCGCACCGGGCCATCGTCCTCGGCGCGGATGCGGTCGATCGCCGGCAGCGGCCCGGCCCGGTAGTCGCGCAGGCCCCACAGCTTGGGATAGATCAGCCCGACCTTGTGTCCGGCAGCGGCCAGCGCCTGGGCCTGATCGCGAAAGAACGATCCGCCGCCCGCGGACCGCAGGTGCGAATACCAGGAGGGAATCAGAAGGACATGCATGACAGTTCCCCGGCCGCCGCCCTGACCGCCCTCAGGGGCCGCCGGCCGCGGATCATTCTGCGGTCGAAGACCCGGCGCCGCCCAGGTCCTCTTCCAGGTCCTCGTCCAGAACCTTGCCGTGGCGATTGCGGCGGTACAGATAGACGCCGAGCACGCCGGACAGCGCAAACAGTCCGGCGGCAAGCGCGATATTGGCCGCCGGGTCGACCTTGATGCCCGTGCCGATGAGCGCGAAGATCAGCGTTTGCGGCACGTAGCCGATGGCCGATCCGGCGAAATAGGGCAGGCCCGGCACGCTGGTCACGCCCGCCGCCAGGTTGGTCAAAAGGTTCGAGCCGAACGGTAGAAAGCGGATCAGCAGGGTCATGGAAAACGGATTTTCCGCGAGGAAGCCGTCGATGCGCTGGACCTTGCCCGGGAAGCGGCCGGCAATCAGGTCGCGGCCCAGGAAGCGGGCGTAATAAAAGCTGGTGATGCAGCCTGCCAGGGTCGCCAGCACCGCCAGCGCCGTGCCTTCGACGATGCCGAACGCGTAGCCGCCCAAAAAGGCGATCAACTGGCGCGGCAGGCCGACCGCCGTGCACAGGCCGCCGGCGGCGACGAACACCAGGATGCCGGCCATGCCCTTGCCGCGCACGAAGGTGTCGATCCAGGTTTCATCGAGATGGGCGTCCAGGCCGGTCAGCCGGATCAAAATCACGACCGCGATCAGCGACAACAACAGGGTGCCGCCGCGCAAGGCGAGCTTCATGCTCATCGCGCCGCGCCGTCCGCCCCGCCCCGGGCTGGGGTTTCCTCGACGACCTGGGGCTTGGATCCCCGGCGCTGCAGCCACATCACGCCGAACAGATCGACGATGCCGACCCACAGCCGGTTCCACACCCCGTATTTGGAGGTGCCCCGTTCGCGCGGGCGATGGTTGACCGGCACGGACATCACCCGCCCGCCCAGGCGAAGCATCAGGGCCGGCATGAAGCGGTGCATATGGTCGAACCGGGGAAAATCGAGGAACGCCTGGCGGGGAAAGACCTTGAGGCCGCAACCCGTATCGGGCGTATCGTCCTGCAACAGGCCCGAGCGGATGCCGTTGGCGATGCGCGACGACAGACGGCGGATATAGGTGTCGCGCCGTTTGGCGCGGAGCCCTGCGATCATCAGCCTCTCACCGCCGCCTTCTTCAGTGTACTTGGCGACCAGGGCTGGGATATCGGCGGGATCGTTCTGGCCGTCGCCGTCCAGGGTCGCGATCAGCGGCGCGCGGGCCGCCCGCACGCCGGTCCAGATGGCGGCACTCTGGCCGCAGCAGGCGACATGGCGGAGCACACGCAGTTCCGGAACCTTGTCCGCAAGATCCTTGAGCATGCCCAAGGTCGCGTCGGTGCTGCCGTCGTCCACATAGATGATTTCATACGCCGAACCGCCGCCGAGAGCCGCCCGGATCTCGTCGATCAGCGGGGCCAGGTTCTCGGTCTCGTTGTGTACGGGCACAACCACGGCCAGGGCCGGTGCAGCGGTGTCTGAAAGGATGCCGGTCATGAAGGAACTTCGCGCTTTTCCATCGTCGCGGCGCCGCCCGCCCAAGGGGCGGCGCGGCACGCGCGACCGCTTATTGCACCCGTGCCGTCAAAGGTCAAATATCTTGCATTCTGCGGCGGGTCCCTCCATGGCTGAGTTGCCGGGGCCTGACGGCGCCCGTAACGACAACGTCATCCAAGGAGCCCCCGATGATCCCTGGTCCGACCGGCGATGCGCCGGAAGCCCTCCCCATCCTGCACCGCGAAACGGTCCAGCCCGATTGGATCGACTATAACGGTCATATGAACCTGGCCTACTACGTGCTGGTGTTCGACCATGCAACCGACGCCCTGCAGGATGTCGTCGGGCTGGGCGCCGCCTACCGCGCGGCGGCCGGCGGATCCGTGTTCGTGGTCGAGGCGCATTTAACCTACGACAACGAGGTCCGGCTGGGCGAGGAAGTGCGGGTGCGCCCGCGCGTGCTGGACGTCGATGAAAAACGCCTGCATCTGTTTCATGAGATGTTCGCCGGGGACGACGGTCGGCTGGCCGCGACCAACGAGTTGATGATCCTGCATGTCGACCTGAAAAGCCGCCGCGCGGCGCCGTTTCCGGCCCCCGTCCTGGCGCATCTGGAACGCCTGAAGGCGGCCCATGGAATCCTGCCCAAACCCGCCCAGGCGGGCCGCCGTATCGTCATAAAGAAAAAGCTATGAATCCTCTGCGCGGGTTATGTTAGAAAATAGCCTTATAATTTACCGGCGCCCAATGACCGGCACTTAAATGATTCTTGGAAGGTGAGAACGGCGACCCAAAAACCTTAAAAGAAAGGCAGGCCCGTTTGTCCGACGAAACTGAACTTCGGAGCACCCCCAGCGCCTATGCCAAATCGGCGCTCCAGATGATGGAGAAAAAGGGGATTCCGCCGAAACCAAACAACTTTGCTGTTTGGTATCGATATTTCTCGGGCGCATACCCGGAATTGGCGCGGACCCTGGACGTGATCCTGGAAGCCGGGCTACCCTTCACCGAAGAGCGCAACGCGGAAATCTACGACCGCTTCCTGGGCGTGACCCTGGACGAGGATTTCCTGAACGACGCGACACTGCGCGTCGAAACCGAACTCAAGAAACTGATGACCTACCTGGAAGAGGCCGGCACCGACGCCCAGGCCTACGGCGACACCCTGTCCGTGGTGTCGGGCGAACTGGCGCGGGACGACGACCGCAAGGATATCCGGGCCATCCTCGAGCAGGTGATTGCCGCGACCCGCACCATGGAGGAACGCAACCGGACCCTCGAAACACGACTAAAGGAATCCGCGGGCGAAATCCGCAGCCTCAAGGAAGACGTCGAATCCCTGCGCCACGAGGCCATGACCGATGCATTGACCGGCGTCGCCAACCGCAAGCTGTTCGACGAGGAAATCCGCATCGGCGCCGCCGAGGCCATGGACCGGGGCCAGCCCCTGACCCTGCTGATGATCGACATCGACCATTTCAAGAATTTCAACGACACCCATGGCCATCAGGTCGGTGACCAGGTGCTGCGGTTCGTCGCGCGCATCTTGAAAAGCTGCGTGCGCGGCGAGGACCTGACCGCACGTTACGGCGGCGAGGAATTTTCCATCGTGCTGCCCAATACGACGCTGAAGAACGGCGCCAAGGTCGGCGAGCACATATGCACCCAGGTCTCGAAGAAAGCCGTCATCAACCGCGCCACGGGCAAGAGCCTGGGCACCATCACGGTATCCGTGGGGGCGGCGGAATTCCAGCCGGGCGAAAGCGTGGAAAGCCTGATCGAGCGCGCCGACGAAGCGTTGTACCTGGCCAAGCATAACGGCCGCAACCGGGTCGAAATGGGGCTCACCACATCCCCGGGCGGGCGCGGCACGCGCCAGGCCCACCCCTGATCCCCCCGGGAACCGTCCGATGCCCCGGCCCCAAGATCGGGCACAGGGCCGGAATATGCCCGCAGCTGTCGTAAAACCGTTTCTTGACAAATCCCTCCGGGGAGGGTCATCAGGCCCAAGTAGAGCCCGCGGCCCCGATGTGGATAGCATCCGCACGGGCCCAAGATGCGGGAACGGACAACCAGGCGGGGCACCGGGCAGATGGTCCCTTTGACCGACCGCATTCTTGACCATTTTCCCGACCCGGCGGTTCTGCTGGACGGTCGGCGGTCGGTCATCTATGCCAACGGCGCCGCGCGCGAACTTTTGGACATCACCCGCGTCGGCCAGGATCTGGCGATGTCGCTGCGCCATCCCCGGGTGCTGGGCGCCGTCGATCAGGTGCTCGGCCGGGGCGAGACCCGCACGGTCGAAGTCATCCTGCCGGGCAATACCACCCGCAATTTCGAAATGTACGTCGCCGGGGTGCCGCCGGCCCCGGACACGAAAGGAGTCGGCGCGGTCCTGGTCCTGCGCGACATGACGACCGCGCGGCGCGCCGAACAGATGCGCGCCGATTTCGTCGCCAACGCGTCGCACGAACTGCGCTCGCCGCTGGCGGCCCTGCTCGGCTTCATCGAGACCCTGGAAGGCCCCGCCGGCAGCGACGAGGACACCCGCACCCGATTTCTCGGCATTATGCTGCGCGAGGCCAAACGCATGGCGCTGCTGATCGACGACCTGCTGTCCCTGTCCAGGGTCGAGATCAACGAGCATGTCCGGCCCACCGCCCCCGTCGACATCGCCGGCGTGCTGTTGAACGTGACCGAGGCGCTGAGTGTCCAGGCCAAGGCCGCCAACGTGCCGATCCGCGTCAATTACGGCAGCAACCTGCCGACGGTCCATGGCGAGGCCGACCAACTGTTCCAGGTGTTCCGCAACCTGATCGAGAACGCCATCCGCTACGGCGCCAAGGGCGAGGCCATCGACGTCCGGGTGGAGGCGGCCCAGCGGATTCCCGGATCGGGACGTTCGGGCGTCGCCATCAAGGTCACGGACCACGGCGAGGGCATCCCCGAGGACGCAATCCCGCGCCTGACGGAACGTTTCTACCGGGTCGACAAGGCGCGGTCCAAAAGCGTCGGCGGCACGGGCCTGGGGCTTGCCATCGTCAAGCACATCGTCAACCGCCATCGCGGCCACTTGGCCGTGGAAAGCACCCTGGGCAAGGGATCGACCTTCACGGTCTATCTGCCGGCGGAAACGCCCCGCCAGGGCCTGCTGCCCGGCGACGGCGGGGCAGTAGCCATGCCGTCCTCGGATGTGTCATAAATCCGCAACATTCTGTTTGCCCTCGCCTGCGGTTTCCGCCTATGCCCTAGCGGCAACGGCGCTTGGCCTTTGCGTCCCCGCGCCGACCCATCCCGCCATCCGGCTCAATCGCCGAAAGTAACGCCCCCCGACATGTATAAAGAGACCTTAAGCAAAGACCTGAGCAAGCTGGCCGCCGTCGAATACGCGACCCAGGCGCTGTCGCGCCGGTTCTCGCGCATCGGCTGGGCACTGCTGTTCCTTGCCATCACATCGAACGTCGCCATGATCGCGACGGTCGGCATGGACCATCAGTTGTTCATCGTCGCCGCCGGGGTGATCGGCGGCTACATGGCGTTGAACATCGGCGCCAACGACGTCGCCAACAACGTCGGTCCGGCCGTCGGCTCGCGGGCCCTGCCCATGTTCGGGGCGCTGATCATCGCGGCCGTGTTCGAATCCCTGGGCGCCATCCTGGCCGGGGGTGACGTGGTCAAAACCATTTCCAAGGGCATCGTCGACCCGAACCAGATCAGCGAGCCCAATATCTTCATCTGGGCCATGATGTCGGCGCTGCTCGCCGCCGCGCTTTGGGTCAACCTGGCGACTTGGCTGAGCGCGCCCGTATCGACCACCCATGCCGTCGTCGGCGGCGTCATGGGGGCGGGGATTTCCGCCGCCGGGTTCGGGGTCGTCGATTGGGGCGTCATGGGGGCGATCGCCGCAAGCTGGGTGATCTCGCCGCTTTTGGGGGGCGTCATCGCCGCCGCGTTCCTGGCCTTCATCAAGTTCAACGTGATCTACCGCAAGGACAAGATCGCCGGCGCCAAGCGTTGGGTGCCGGTGCTGGTCGCCCTCATGGCCGGGGTGTTTTCCTCCTATCTGTTGATGAAGGGCCTGAAGAACCTGTGGCGGCCGGGCCCCGAAACCATCGCCGCCATCGGCATCGCCATAGGCGTTCTGACCTACGCCGTGGTCCGCCCCCTGGTGCACCGCAAGGCGGTGGGCATGGAAAACCGCAACAAATCCGTGCGCACCCTGTTCACGCTGCCGCTGATCTGCGCCGCCGCCCTGTTGTCCTTCGCGCACGGCGCCAACGACGTGGCCAACGCGGTGGGGCCGCTCGCCGCCGTCGTCGACACGGCCGCCACGGGCAGCACCCACGGCAAGGTCGGCATTCCCAGCTGGGTGTTGTTCGTGGGCGCGGCCGGGATCACCATGGGGTTGCTGCTGTTCGGGCCCAAGCTGATCCGCACCGTGGGCGCCGAGATCACAAAAATGAACCCCATGCGCGCCTATTGCGTGGCCCTGGCCGCCGCGATCACGGTGATCGTCGCCTCGGCGCTCGGCCTGCCCGTATCGTCGACCCATATCGCCATCGGCGCCGTGTTCGGCGTCGGCTTCTTCCGCGAATGGGTGACCGGCCGCAAAAGCCACATCAACCACGGGCGCATCGACAAGGACCAGGAACCGGCGGCCGCCGACGGCGGCGACAATGAGCGGACCCGCCGGCGCAAGCTGGTCCGGCGCCAGCATTTCATGACCATCGTGGCGGCCTGGATCGTCACGGTGCCGTCGGCGGCACTTATGGGCGCGGCCCTGTTCCAGATGTTCGCCTGGGCCTTTTCCTAACCGCCCAGGGCCGCCGCCGGTCGCCGGCAAAGAATCCCTCGCCGCGCCCTTCCCATAGACGTATCTGACGTGACATCCGCACGGTTGTCATGTTTCGGAAACGCGAAAATCGTTGAATTTCCGACGTTTTTTATCGCCTGTTGTCATAAAACCGCAACATCCATGTCATAAATACGACGTGTGGCGGTCTTAGTTTGGGCGGCGATGAAATTCGGGGGCGAGCGCTTTCCGAAAGAACGAATAACCCAGTATCCCTTCAAGACACGTAGGAGCTACCCATGTTTCGCAAGTCACTTGCAGTCGTTGCCGTTGCCGGCATGGCCGTTGCGATGGCCAACGCCGCTGAAGCGCGCGATCAGATCCGGATCGTCGGCTCGTCGACGGTGTTCCCGTTCTCGACCGCCGTCGCCGAACAGTTCGGCAAAACCACCAAATTCAAAACCCCGGTCGTCGAAAGCACCGGTTCCGGCGGCGGCCTGAAGCTGTTCTGCGCCGGCATCGGTGCCCAGCATCCCGACATCACGAATTCGTCGCGCCGGATCAAGAAGTCCGAAGTCGAAAATTGCGCCAAGAACGGCGTCACCGATGTCGTCGAAGTGAAGGTCGGCTACGACGGCATCGTGCTGGCCAACTCCAAGGCCGCCAAGCAGATGAAGATCACCCGTCAGCAGCTGTTCCTGGCCCTCGCCAAGGACATCCCGGCCGAAGGCGGCAAGCTGATCCCGAACCCGAACAAGACCTGGAAGGACGTCGATGCGTCCCTGCCCGACCTCAAGATCGAAGTCCTGGGCCCGCCCCCGACGTCGGGCACCCGTGACGCCTTCGCCGAATTGGGCATGGAAGGCGGCTGCAAGAAGTTCAAGGAAATCGCCGACCTGAAGAAGTCCGACAAGAAGAAGTACAAGGCGGTCTGCCACTCGATCCGCGAAGACGGCGCCTATGTGGAAGCCGGCGAAAACGACGTGCTGATCGTGCGCAAACTGGAAGCCAACCCGAACGCGTTCGGCGTGTTCGGCTACAGCTTCCTCGACCAGAACGCCGACAAGATCCAGGGCTCCCTGGTCGACGGCGAAGCCCCGACCTTCGAGGAAATCGCGAGCGGCCGCTACCCGGTGTCGCGCCCGCTGTACTTCTACGTCAAGAAGGCACACGTCGGCTCGATTCCCGGCATGAAGGAATATGTCGCCGAATTCACCTCGGACAAGGCCTTCGGCCCCGACGGGTATCTGACCGACAAGGGCCTGATCCCGATGGGCGACAAGGAACGCAAGAAGTTCCGCGAAGATGGTGCTGCGCTGCGCAACAACATCGACCTCTAAGTCTCCTGGCCTAAACGTCCCCGGAAGGTTTCGGCCTTCCGGGGATCGCCCGGCCCCGGGCGCCCTCACCGACCCTTTATTCGTTTTTTCATATTGTTTTCCAGCCCGTATTTCGGGTGCCGCAACCAAGGACCAGAAGCGTCATGAGCTTCCCCGTTTTGTTTGGCGTTCTCGCCCTTCTGACCATCTTCGGATACTACCTGGGCCGGTCCCGCGCCCTGTCGACCGCCGGCGGTCACGTCCGCAACCTGCATTCGCTGCCCAACTACTACGGCTATTACATCGGCCTGTGGTGCGCGGTACCCGGGTTCCTGCTGCTGCTCGGCTGGATGGCGCTTGAAAACACCATCATGGACAGCATGCTGATCGCCAACCTGCCGGACAGCATGCGATCCTTGCCCGCGGCCGAACTGTCCCTGCTGCTGAACGACGTCAAAAACCTGGCCAACGGCGACATCGTCAGCCGCGAGGTCATCGACCTTGACTTGAAGAACGCCGCCGCCTTCTACGGCCAGCTCCTGACCACGTCGAAGCTGCTGCTGACGGCGATCCTCGTCGCCGTGACCTGCGGCGGCATCCTGGTCGCCCGCGGCCGCATAGCGCCCGGCCTGCGCGCCCGCAACAGCGTCGAGCGCGCGGTCATGGTGATCATGATCATCTGCTCGACCATCGCCGTTCTGACCACGCTGGGCATCATCCTGTCGCTGCTGTTCGAATCCCTGCGCTTTTTCCAGAAGGTGCATCCGCTGGACTTCGTGTTCGGCCTGGAATGGAGCCCGCAGACGGCGCTGCGCAAGGATCAGGTGGGGGCGACCGGCCTGTTCGGCGCGGTCCCGCTGCTGGCCGGCACGATGCTGATTTCCCTCATCGCCATGTGCGTGGCCGCCCCGGTCGGCCTGATGGCCGCGATCTACATGTCCGAATACGCGCCCGCCAAGGTGCGCGGCACGGTCAAGCCGCTGCTGGAAATCCTGGCCGGCATCCCGACCGTGGTCTACGGCTTCTTCGCCGCCCTGACGGTGGCCCCCTTCTTCCGCGAATTGGGGCTCGATTTCGGGCTGACCATTTCGTCGGAAAGTGCCTTGGCGGCCGGTATCGTGATGGGGATCATGATCATCCCCTTCGTCTCCTCCCTGTCCGACGACGTGATGTCGGCGGTGCCGCAGTCGTTGCGCGAAGGCTCCTACGGCCTGGGCGCCACCAAGTCTGAAACCATCAAGCAGGTGATCCTGCCGGCCGCCCTGCCAGGCATCGTCGGCTCGCTTCTGCTCGGCGTCTCCCGCGCCATCGGCGAAACCATGATCGTCGTCATGGCCGCCGGCCTGGCCGCCAACCTGACGGCCAATCCCTTCGAAGCGGTGACCACGGTCACGGTGCAGATCGTCACGCTGCTGGTCGGCGACCAGGAGTTCGACAGCGCCAAGACCCTCGCCGCCTTCGCCCTCGGCCTGATCCTGTTCTGCGTCACCCTGGTGCTGAACATCATCGCCCTTACCATCGTCAACAAGTATCGAGAGCAATATGACTGACGCGGCACCGATCATGAACGGCCCGACGAACGGGGGTCTTGCGACCCGCAGTTCCAACGACGCTGTCACCAGGGGCCTTAAGCGCCGCTATGCCGCGGAACGCCGGTTCAAGGCCTACGGCATCCTGGCGATTGCCTTCGCCATGGGCATGCTGGGCCTGTTGTTCACGACCATCGTGTCCAAGGCGATCCCCGCCTTCACGCAGACCATGATCAACCTGGAAATCACCCTGTACCCCCAAGACATCGATCCCCAGGGCACGCGGGATCGGCAGACGCTATCGTCGGCCAACTACCGCAATGTGATCCGCCAGGCCTACTACGACCTGTTTCCCGACGTCACCAACCGCCGCGACCGGCGCGACCTGTTCGACATGATCAGCCCCGGCGCCGTGTATGAAATCCGCGACATGGTGATGGCCAACCCCAACCTGATCGGCGAACGGGTGACCGTGCAGATGCCGATGTCCGACGACATCGATCAGTTGAACAAGGGCCAGATCCGCAAGGACAGCCCCGAGGCCGAACGCCGGGTCAAGGACAAGCAGATCGCCTGGTTCGAACGGCTGGAAAACCGCGGCCTGGTCGAAACCGTGTTCAACACGACCTTCTTCACCGCCGGCGACAGCCGCGAACCGGAACTGGCCGGCATCTTCGGCGCCGCCATGGGCTCGCTGTTCACCATGCTGGTGACCCTGCTGGTGTCGTTCCCGCTGGCCGTCGCCTCCGCCATCTACCTGGAGGAGTTCGCGCCGGTCAACAAGTGGACCCAGACCATCGAGGTCAACATCAACAACCTGGCCGCGGTGCCGTCCATCGTGTTCGGGCTGCTGGGACTGGCCGTGTTCATCAACTTCTTCGGCATGCCGCGCTCGGCCCCCGTGGTCGGCGGCCTGGTGCTGGCGCTGATGACCCTGCCGACCATCATCATCGCGGCGCGTTCGGCATTGAAATCCGTGCCGCCGTCGATCCGCGAGGCCGCCTATGGCCTGGGCGCCTCGCCGCTGCAGGTCATCACCCATCATGTGCTGCCGCTGGCCATGCCGGGCATCCTGACCGGAACCATCATCGGCATGGCCCAGGCCCTGGGCGAAACGGCGCCGCTTCTGATGATCGGCATGGTCGCCTTCATCGTCGACGTGCCGCACGGTGCGCTCGACCCGGCGACCGTGCTGCCGGTGCAGATCTATCTGTGGGCGGATTCGCCGGAACGCGCCTTCGTGGAACGCACCTCGGCCGCGATCTGCGTGCTGCTGGCCTTCTTGGTAATCATGAACGTGGGCGCGGTATTCCTGCGCAAGCGCTTCGAGAGGAAATGGTAAGGATGACCCCCGACATGAATCAGAGCATTCCCCAGGACGCGGCCGGAGACAGCCCCATGACACAATCGCAAGCCGACGCGGTGAAGCTCAAGGCCCGCAACGTCAAGGTGTTCTATGGCGAGAAACAGGCCCTGTTCGATGTCAATCTGGACATCAAGGCGAACGAGGTGACGTCGTTGATCGGTCCCTCGGGCTGCGGCAAGTCGACCTTCCTGCGCTCGCTCAACCGCATGAACGACACCATCGATATCTGCCGGGTCGAGGGCGAGATATCCCTCGACGGGCAGGACATCTACGACAAGGCCATCGACGTCGTGCACCTGCGCGCCCGGGTCGGCATGGTGTTCCAAAAGCCCAATCCCTTTCCCAAGACGATCTTCGACAATGTCGCCTACGGTCCGCGCATTCACGGCCTGACCGATTCCAAGTCCGAACTGGACGGGATCGTCCAGACGGCGCTGGAAAAGGCCGGTCTGTGGAACGAGGTCAAGGATCGGCTCGACCAACCCGGCACCGGCCTGTCCGGCGGCCAGCAGCAGCGCCTGTGCATCGCCCGCGCCGTCGCCGTGTCGCCCGAGGTGATCCTGATGGACGAACCCTGCTCGGCGCTCGACCCCATCGCCACGGCCAAAATCGAGGAACTGATCGACGAATTGCGGGAAAATTTCACGATCGTGATCGTCACCCATTCCATGCAGCAGGCGGCCCGCGTGTCGCAGCGCACCGCCTTCTTCCATCTGGGCTATCTGGTTGAGGTCGACGATACGGAAAAGATGTTCACCAATCCGTCCGACGAGCGCACCCAGGGTTACATTACGGGCCGTTTCGGCTGAGGCATTGGGACGGCACACCGGGAGATCACGAGACATGACCACAGACCACATCGTCAAGTCCTTCGACGAGGACCTGAAAAAACTGGACAACATCATCGCCGAAATGGGCGGCCTGGCCGAGGTTCAATTGGCCGACGCGGTGGAGGCGCTGATCAAGCGGGACACCGAACTGGCCGACCGGGTGATCGCCGGCGACAAGCAGATCGACGCGCTTGAAGCCGAACTCGACGCTCAGGCGACCACGACCCTGGCCCTGCGCCAGCCCGTGGCCGACGACCTGCGCGTCACCATCACGGCGCTGCGCACGGCAAGCCTGATAGAGCGCATCGGCGATTACGCCAAGAACATCGCCAAGCGGTCGGTGGTGCTGGCCCAGTCGCCGCCCCTTGGTCCGACCAAAAGCATCGCCCGCATGGCGACCCTGGTTCAGGGCATGACCAAGGACGTGCTGGACGCCTACGTGGCGCGTGACGTGGACAAGGCGGAGGCCGTGCGCGCGCGCGACGCCGATGCCGACCTGCTGCACACCAGCCTGTTCCGCGAAATTCTGACCTACATGATGGAGGATCCGCGCACGATCACGTCCTGCACGCATCTTCTCTTCGTCTCGAAGAACCTGGAACGTATCGGCGACCATGCGACCAACATCGCCGAACTGGTGTACTATCTTGTGAAAGGCGTGCCGCCTACGGACGAGCGCGAAAAAAGCGATGCATCAAGCTTCACAGTCGTCGATCCCGACGGCGACTAAGCCTAAGGACACGGGCTTCATGAGCAAAAGCATTCTCATCGTCGAGGACGACCCCTCGCTGGCCGAACTGGTCCGCTACAATCTCACCAAGGAGGGGTTCAACGCGGTCGTCGTCGGCGATGGCGAGACGGCCGTCGTCGCGGTCGAGGAGGAAGATCCTTCGCTGGTCATCCTCGACTGGATGCTGCCCAACCTGTCCGGCATCGAGGTCTGCCGCCAATTGCGCCGCAAGCCCGAGAACAAAAACCTGCCGATCATCATGCTGACCGCCCGCGGCGAAGAGGCGGACCGCATCCGCGGCCTCGATTCCGGGGCCGACGATTACGTGGTGAAGCCGTTTTCGCCGAGCGAGCTGATCGCCCGCGTGCGGGCGGTGCTGCGCCGCGCCAATCCGGAACGGGCGAGCGAGGTTCTGACCTACGCCGACCTGAGCATGGACCTGGAGGAACACCGGGTCTACCGGGGCGACGAACTGGTCCGCCTGGGGCCGACGGAATTCCGCCTGCTTCGCGTGTTCCTGGAAAAGCCGGGCCGCGTCTATTCCCGGGAACAGCTTCTCGACCGGGTCTGGGGCCGCGATATCTATGTCGAATCCAGGACCGTCGACGTGCATATCCGCCGCCTGCGCAAGGCGCTCAACACAGAAGGCCGCCCGGATCTCATCCGCACCGTGCGCTCGGCCGGCTACGCGCTCGACTCCTCGCCCGATTGAGGCTCTTAATATCCGCACGTAACGTATTGTTGTAGAGACCTGATTAACCTTCTCGCCCTAACATGCGGGCGGGAAGGTTATGGTATTTTCACGCTACAAATATGCCCGGCTGCTGCTGGCGGTCCGACGGGTCATCCGCAACGACCATCTGGTCCTGATGGTCCTGGCGCTTGTCGTCGGCTGCGCATCGGGGGCCGCGGTTGTCGCGTTCCGTGAAACCATCGAAATCTTCCAATCCCTGTTCTACGGCAGCGGCCACGAACGCCTGTCGCAGCACGTCACCGGGCTGGCCTGGTGGCATGTGCTGCTGGCCCCCGCCGCCGGCGGCCTGATCGTCGGCCTGTTCATCTATTTTCTGCTGCCCAACCGGAAACCCCAGGGGGTTGCCGACGTGATCGAGGCGGAACAGTTGCACGGCGGCTGGATGTCGTCCCGGGTCGGCCTGTATTCGGCCATCGCCAGCGCGTTGTCGATCGGCGCCGGGGCATCGGTCGGGCGCGAAGGCCCGGCCGTGCACCTGGGGGCGTCGCTGGGTGCCTGGCTGGCGCGCCGCCTGCAGCTGACCCGGTCGCTCAACCGCACGCTGCTGGGCTGCGGGGTCGCCGCCGCCGTCGCCGCGTCGTTCAACGCACCCCTGGCCGGGGCCCTGTTCGCCAACGAGGTGGTGATCGGCCATTACGCGCTGAAGGCCTTTGCGCCGGTCGTCGTCGCCTCCGTCGCGGGGACCGCCATCTCACGGCACTGGTTCGGCAATTTTCCGGCCTTTGCCCTGGTCGACAATCCCTTGGCCTCGTTCTGGGAATTTCCCGCCTTCGTCGGCCTGGGCATCGCCAGCGCCGCCTGCGCCATTCTGATGATGCATTCCATCGTCGTCGCCTCCGACCTGTCCAAGCGCACGCCGCTGCCGTCCTGGCTGAAGCCGGCGGTGGCGGGCCTCGCGGTCGGCGCCATGGCGCTGATGGTGCCGCAGGTGCTGGGCGTCGGCTACGGCGTGACCGAGGACGCCATGCTGAACGTCTACGGCTTCGGCACGCTTCTGATCATCCTGGCGGCCAAGATCATTGCCACGGCGATCAGCCACGGATACGGCTTTTCCGGCGGCGTGTTTTCCCCGGCCCTGGTCATCGGCGCCGTCGCCGGCGGTGCTTACGGCATCGTCGCCACCGCAATCTTCCCCGACCTCTCGTCGGGCGTGCCGGCCTATACGGTGGTCGGCATGGGCGCGGTCGCCGCCGCCGTCCTGGGGGCCCCGATTTCGACCACCCTGATCATCTTCGAGATGACCTCCGACTACACCCTGACGCTGGCGGTGATGATCGCCGTCGTGGTGTCGTCGGAAATTTCGCACCATTTCTATGACCGTTCCTACTTCGTGCGCCAATTGCGCGAGCGCGGCATCGACCTGAAGGAAGGCATCGAGTCCGAGGTCATGCAGACCATCACCGTCAACGCCGTGATGCGCCGGAATCTCAGCACCGTGTCCATGAGCACGGACCTGGAGACCCTGCGCCACCTATTGCAGGATTCGACCGTAGGCGAGGTCTTCGTGGTGGATGGCGACGGCGTGCTGCACGGCACCATCACGCTGCCGGACCTCAGCGAATTCGCCTTCGACCATGACCTGGACGGCCTGGTCAATGCCGGCGACGTGGCCCGCACCCATCCCCCCATGCTGACCCGCCACGACGACATCGAAACGGCGGTCAGCCTCATGGACAGCTGCGGCGAAACCGTGATCCCAGTGACGGAGAGCGAACGCGACCGCACCCTGATCGGCGCCGTCACCCATGACGACGTGATGACCGAATTCAACCGCGTGCTGATGGAACGCCGCCGCGAGGAACTGGGCCACGAATAAACCCGTTCATCGACCCGCGCGCGCCCACCCCCGCGATAGCATCCCCCGTCCGGGACGGTTATAAGACGGGTATGTCCGATCCCATCCAATCCCCACCGGCGCCGCCCGCCGCCCCCGCCCCCTATCTTGCCGGCCTGAACGACACCCAGGCCCAGGCCGTGGCGGCCGTGGACGGCCCGGTGCTGGTCCTGGCCGGGGCCGGCACGGGCAAGACGCGGGTGCTGACCACGCGGTTGGCCCATATCCTGATGCAGCGCAAGGCGCGGCCCTGGGAGGTCCTGGCCGTGACCTTCACCAACAAGGCCGCCCGCGAGATGAAGGAACGGGTCGGCAAGCTGGTCGGCGCCCCGGTCGAGGGCTGGTGGGTCGGCACCTTCCATGCCGTGGGGGCCCGCATCCTGCGCGCCAATGCCGAACTGGTCGGCCGCCAGCCCAACTTCACCATCCTGGACGCCGACGATCAGGTGCGCCTGGTCAAGCAGCTCCTGGACGTCCTGGAAATCGACCAGAAGCGCTGGCCGCCCCGCGTCGTCTCGGGCGCTCTCCAGCGTTTCAAAGACCGCGGCCTGATGCCGGCGGCCCTGCCCGAGGAAGAGGCGCAAAGCCTGTGCGACGGCAAGGGGCAGGAAATCTACAAGGCCTATCAGGACCGGCTGGAAACGCTGAACGCCTGCGACTTCGGCGACCTCCTGCTGCTGTGTCTGGAGCTGTTCCGCAACGCGCCGGAGGTCCTGGCCAAATACCAGCGCCAGTTCCGCTACATCATGGTCGACGAGTACCAGGACACCAACGTGGCGCAATACCTGTGGCTGCGTCTGTTGGCCCAGGCGCATAAGAACATCTGCTGCGTCGGCGACGACGATCAATCGATCTATTCCTGGCGCGGCGCCGAGGTCGGCAACATCCTGCGGTTCGAGAAGGACTTCCCCGGCGCGACCGTGGTGCGGCTGGAGCGCAACTACCGCTCGACCTCGCACATCCTGGCCGCCGCCTCGGGCCTGATCGCCCATAACGACGGCCGCCTCGGCAAGACCCTGTGGACGGAACAGAACGACGGCGATCCGGTGGTCGTGCGCGGCGTGTGGGACGGCGACGAGGAAGCGCGGGTGATCGGCGACGAGATCGAAAGCCTGCACGGCGGCGGCCACAAGCTGAACGAGATCGCCGTCCTGGTGCGCGCCGGCTTTCAGACCCGCGAGTTCGAGGAGCGCCTGATCACCCTGGGCGTCCCCTACCGCGTGGTCGGCGGCCAGCGATTTTACGAACGCCAGGAAATCCGCGACGCCATCGCCTATCTGCGCGTCATCGCACAGCCCGCCGACGACCTGGCGTTCGAACGCATCGTCAACTTGCCCAAGCGCGGCCTGGGCGACGCGACGATGCAGGCCGTGCACCTGCACGCCCGCGCGCGGGGCCTGCCGCTCGTCGCGGCGGCGCGGGAGATTTGCGGCACGGACGAGCTGAAACCCAAGGCACGCCAGACCCTGACCCAGCTGATCGACGATTTCGACCGCTGGCGGGCCCTGGTTTCCGTGACGGACCACGTCGACGTGGTGAAAACCGTGCTCGACGAAAGTGGCTACATGCAGATGTGGCAGGAATCGAAGGCGCCCGAAGCCTCCGGGCGGCGCGAGAACCTGAAGGAACTGGTCGTCGCCTTGGAAGACTTCGACAACCTGGCCGGCTTCCTGGAGCACGTCAGCCTGGTCATGGAGAACGAGGAAAGCGCGACGGACGACAAGGTCTCGCTGATGACCCTGCACGGCGCCAAGGGCCTGGAGTTCGAGACCGTGTTCCTGCCCGGCTGGGAGGAAGGACTGTTTCCCCACCAGCGCGCCCTGGACGAGGGCGGCCTGGCGGCGCTGGAGGAAGAACGCCGGCTGGCCTATGTCGGGCTGACCCGGGCGCGCAAGCGCGCCGCCATATCCTTCGCCGCCAACCGCCGGGTCTACGGCCAGTGGCAGACGGCCCTGCCGTCGCGCTTCGTCGACGAACTGCCGAACGACAACATCAGCCGCCAGCAGGAACAAGGCCTGTATTCCGGGTCCGGCTACGGCGGCCTGGGGGGCGGCGGATATGACGGCGGCACGTCCTTTCCGGGCGCGTTGCGGCGCAGCGGCCCTCGGGCGTCGCGCTTCGCCGGCGGCGGCAACGCGGGCGGCAATGGCGACTGGCGCGCGGCCGACCGTGGCGGCGCCGACGACAGCCTGACCGTGGGCACCCGCGTGTTTCATCAGAAATTCGGCTACGGCCACATCAAGGCCAAGGACGGCGACAAGCTGGAAATCGAGTTCGAGAAGGCCGGGCGCAAGAAGGTCATGGGCAGTTTCGTGGAAAGCGTGTCGTGACCACGTCCGCGCAGCGCTTCCTGTGGTCCATTGCGTTCCGCACGACGGCGGCCGAGGTGCCGTTCCTGGAGGCCTGCCTGGAACCCTTGTGCGAAAGCGTCTCGGCCTTCGGGGACGAGGACGGCGGCCCCTGGCGGGTCGAGGGCATCGCCGTGGACGAGCCGGACCGCGCCCGCCTGCGCGCCGCCCTCAACGCCGCCTTCCCGGACGGCGGAGCACCCGCGCCGGTCATCGACCTGATCCCGCCCCGGGACTGGATCAAGGAAAACATCTTCGAATTCCCGCCCTTGACCGTCGGCCGCTTCTTCATTCACGGCTCGCATTTCGACGGCCCCGTGCCGGGCGGCCAGATTCCCCTGTTGCTCGACGCCGGCACGGCCTTCGGCTCGGGCGAGCACGGATCGACCGCGGGCTGCCTCGCCTGCATCGGCGACCTGGCGCGCAAGCACCGCCCGGGCCGCGTGCTCGACATGGGCTGCGGGTCCGGCATCCTGGGCATCGCTGCCGCCAAGCTGTGGAACGTGCCCGTGGTCGCCACGGACATCGACGCCGAGGCCGCGCGGGTCACCGCCCTGAACGCAGACCGCAACGGCGTCGGCCATCTGGTCACCGCCGTCGCCGCCCCCGGCTACAACGCGCCCATCGTGCGTCAGGCGGCCCCTTACGGCCTGATCGTGGAAAACATCCTGGCCCGCCCGATCCGCCGGCTGTCGCGCGATCTGGCGCAACATCTCGCCCCCGGCGGGGTCTGCGTGCTATCGGGACTGGTGGTGCGCGACGCGCAGCTGGTCATCACCGCCCACCGCCGCCAGGGCCTGAAACTCGTCCGCCACATGACCATCAACGGCTGGCGGACCCTGGTGATGCAGAAACCCGGCTAGCCCCGCTTCAGAGACTTGAACGCCGCAAGCGCCCGGTCCCGCGCCCCTTTGTGGTCGACGATCGGCGCGGGGTAGGCGTCCGTCCCCAGTTCCGGCACCCAGCGGCGCACATAGTCCCCACCCTTGTCGAACTTCTCGCCCTGCAGGATAGGATTGAAGATGCGGAAATAGGGCGCGGCATCGGCGCCGCAGCCCGCGACCCATTGCCAGTTGAAGGGGTTCGACGCAGGGTCCGCGTCGACCAGCGTGTCCCAGAACCAAGCCTCGCCCGCCTGCCAGGGCTGCAACAGGTGTTTCACCAGGAACGACGCCGCGACCATGCGCACCCGGTTGTGCATGGTGCCCGTGGCCCAAAGCTCGCGCATGCCCGCATCGACGAGGGGATAGCCCGTCCGCCCGCGCCGCCAGGCGGCGAGCAAGGTATCGTCGGGCATCCAGGGAAAATCCTGGAACTTGGCGTCCATGGGCCGTTCGGCCAGGTCGGGAAAATGGAACAGCACATGATGGGCAAACTCCCGCCACACCAGTTCCTTCAGGAACGTCTCTCGTCCCTGACCCACCGGGGCCGCCTTCATGGCGGCGGCCCAGACCTGGCGCGGGCCGATGTCGCCCCAGGCCAGATGCGCGGACAGGCCCGAGGTCGCCGCCACCCCGGGGAAATCCCGCTTCTCCGCATAGCCTGAAACGGCGCCACCCAGAAACCGGTCCAGCCGGTCCCGCGCCCCGGCGGCCCCCGGCATCCAATGGCCGGAAAATCCCGCCGCCCAGTCGGGCGCACGGGGCGTCAGGGCCCAGTCCGCTAGGTCGTCGCTGCGCGGCCAGCTCTCCGGCACGACCAAAGCGTTTGGCGCCGGCACGGGCGGCGGCGGATCGCCCGCGGCACGGCAGGCCTGCCAGAACCGGGTATAGACCTTGTAGCCGCCGCCGGCCTTGGTGGTGATCTCCCAGGGTTCGAGCAAAAGCGAGCCGTTGAAGCTTTCCGCTTGAAGACTCCGCGCCCGCAGGTCCGCCTTGATCTCCGTGTCGCGGGCGGTCGATCCCTTGTCGTAACAGCGGTTCCACAGGACCGTATCGGCCCCCGTCTCCGCGATCAGGGCATCAAGCACGGCACCCGCCGCCCCCCGGCGCAGGATCAGGCGCGATCCCAAGCCCGCCAGATCATCGGCCAAAGCCGCCAGGGAATGATGCAGCCACCAGCGCGACGCCCCGCCCGGCGCGCGCAGGCCGGCGGCGGTCTCGTCCAGGACGAACAGCGGCACGACCGGCGCCCCCGCCGCCGCCGCCCGGGCCAGGGCCGGGTTGTCGGCCAGCCGCAGGTCGCGGCGGAACCAGACAAGGATGGGCGGTGGTGCAGGCATAAGACGGGGCTCCGGAAATTGAACGACGTCATTTTATACGCCAAAAACCGGAAGACCGATGACATCAGGGCTCGCTTATATACTGGCTGGGTAAATTCGAGGGCTTTTTTCCCGTTTTGGCAGCCCGGTTCAGCACCGAACTATGGACCCGCGCTCCCTCCGGGACCGCACGGCGCTCGAACAACCCCATGGTAATTCCGAACAGGCTCCACCGTTTCGAATCCTCGGGTCTGCGGCGGGGAACGAATTCAACCAAGCTCCACAATAGGGTCATCGAGTTGTGAGGTTCTGCCAGAGCGTCCGGCGCGACATAGTGCTTATTTGCAGTCGTGCCCAAGACGATTTCATTCACCGTCCGTGTGACGTAGTCGAGGCCCATGGGGCGTGTTTGGTCGATCATCCAATTCAGGGGCAGCTTCGCCAATCCGCTCTCGGCTTCGGGATAACCGCCGCCGACATCGCAATGCACCCCCGTGAACCATACCTCGCGGACGTCTTGGTTGGCAGCGCCCGCCACGTTGTGGGGGTTTGCGCGGTATTGATTGCCTTCAGGCCAAGGCAATGCCCGGTACATAGTCCGCCGGTCATCGATCGCAACGGCATGGCGAACGGCCTCGACGCTGGTGTTGGTCTTCGTAAAGGCATGATGGCGCAAGCGGATGCCGTATCGGCCATGCTCGAAGACGGATGCCACCGTGTCGAACAGCCCCAGCAACCGGATGGGGGGACGGTCCGTATCGAGCAGGCGCTCGTACAGTCTGACTTCGGCGAACGTATCTTCTTTTCCTTCGCCGATCCTTTTGTAGGCGCGGTAGGCATAATCAACAAGGTTCAGGTTGCGTTTTTCGAGCAAACCGACCGCGCGGATAAACCCTGCCAGCACCCGCGCGGAATACGCGCCGCGGCTGAAACCGAAGATGTAGATACGGTCGCGCTCAACGCGCTGTTCGCCGTCACGCTGTCCGTTGTCGTAGTTTTCTACGAGAAACCGGTAGGCTTCTTTGACGTTCTGATCCAATCCCCAGCCCGTCACCTGCCCCCAAAGTTCGGTTGCCTTTCGCCAGATCCACAGCCAGGCGTTCTCGGCGCCGATGGTTCCAACACCCGGATCGTAATACACGATCTGGTCCGGGCTCTTCTTCAGCGTCCCATACAAGCGGAGAACGTTGGTCCGGTCAGCGGAGATTTCATTCGACGTCCCGTCGAGGAGAATCACGATGTTCTTCGGCATGGCACTGCCTCCGTTACAAACCGTCGATAAACTGTCGTTTCCAGTGGTTTACGAGCGCGCTGTAAGGCGCTTTCGGTTTCGCCATGTCGGCGATTTCCAGAACGATGCGGTCGATCAAGCCGTCGAGTTTCCTCACGGCATTTTGGACATCGGGATCGACTGAATTTTCCAGCGTGCGGGCGATTTCATCTATCTGTTCAATCAGGTAACGCAGGAACTCCAAATGACGGAGAACGCGAGTCCGCTCCTGCACCAAGCCGAGGCGATTGAGGCCGTAAACCTGGATCGACACTGCCCCCCTTGCGTTCACTCCGGCTTGCCGTGCCGCCTCGGCCACGTCGTCGGGATCGCTCAGGGCCGGCAACATGGGATCGACCCCACCGGTGGCGCGCGGCAAAATCAACCCGGTCAAATTGTCGGGATCGAGATGGTATTCGAGGAAATCGTCCGGATCGTCCCGCGTCGGATCGAGAAGATATGCCTCTTCATCATCGAGATCGTCGCCTTCGGCCTCAGCCCGGGTTCCAGCGATCGGGAACGCATCCTTTTTCCCGGTATTGAAGATCTTCGTCGCCCCATCGTGAAGCACACCGAGCGATGCGCCGGATTTTGGCGTCGGCTGCTTGCGGCGCCGGTTACAGTCGATGCAGGACGGCAACAGGTTGTCCCAATCCATGGCCAACCACCAGTAGCCCGGATGGTCGTCGTCGCCTTCGACGGCGCTTTTCGGCCGGTAGTGTTCGACATCAACAGGCGCTTGGACGCTATAGAAAGTTTCGCAATAGGCGCATTTGCCGTGAAACAGCTTTTCAAGCGCCGCCTTGACCTCGGCGTCCTTGTACACCTTGAAGGAAAAGCTCCGATCCGCTGTAGCGGGATTGCTTCGAAAAGCGCGGACCTTATCCAGCTCCTCTTTACCCTTGCCGTCGGGATCCGTAAGAACCTCAGGCGCATTAACAGACGAGCGGTCGGCTGCACGCATCAGACTTCTTCCAGTGCCTTTATGATGCGCTTCTTGGTCACCTCGCGCAGTGCGCGCCGTCCGTCCTTAGGCAACTTAAGCCGGTTGATGATGAATTCGGCGACCGCTTCCTGCACCAGGCGGGAGACCTCGGTGGAACCGACGGGAAGCGCGCCGTCGATCTGGCCCCGGAATTTCTTGAGCAGCCGCTGCATGTAGGGCTCGTCCACCGATGCGCCGGAACGTTGCAGCGCCAGAACGTCGGCCAAGTCGGCCATAGCCCGCCCCGTCACCGGATCGTCCGTATCGAACAGATCGAACAGGTCCGACGTCAAAAGCTGTTCGATGGTCAGCTTGGTGACATCGGGAAGCTCCGTCAGCGTTTCCACCATGATCGGCAGGCTGGATCCGGCAGCCTCGCCCTTGACCCGTTGAAGCACCAGAACCTCGCCGTCGCGCATGCCGCGCAGGCAAAGGGGGTCGTGCGTGGTGACGATGAAGGTCATGTTCGGCAATGCCCGGCGCAGCCCATCCATGATCGCCACTTTCCAGCGCGGGTGCAGGTGGGCCTCGACCTCGTCGATGAGAACCAAGCCGCGCGCCGCATTCAGGGTCGTGAACTCGGGCTCCCTTTCCATCAACCATCGCATGACGTCGCAGGTCAGGGCCAGGATAGTGCGGAAGCCGGAAGACACGGTATCCAGCGGCATGCGGAGTTCAACACCGTCCCGGTCCATCAGGATGACGCAGCGACGCGACGCCCGGTCCCGCTCGATGATCTTGAAGTCCTCCCCGATGATGTAGCGCAATGCCTGCACCACCATGTCAAAACGGTCTTCAGGGAGTCTCAAAAGCCAGCGTTCCGGGTTTGACAGCAGGTTGTCGGTGCGGAACAGGCTGACCACGCGGCGGTCGGCCGTCCACCGGCGCTGACCGTCGCGGTATTGGCGGTAGGCGCCATAGCCGAAAACCGGGAAACCCTTGGGCAGCAAGCCGTCGGAATGGAACCCGTCCTGCGTCAAGCTCAACTGCCGCTTGAGTGAGTTGCCGTCCTCGTCTTCGAAGGCCAGGGATACGTGGCCTCTTTGCCCTGCCTTTTTGTTCTCGTTTCCCAGATAACGCGGGTCGAGGATGATTTTTTCCGGCCGTTCGCCCAAGGCATCGCGCGCGTCATCGGGCAACATGGCCAGCGCGAGCGCCTCGAGCAGCGAGCTTTTGCCTGTAGCGTTCTCGCCCAGAATCAAGAGCGCCCCACCTCCTTCGCCGTAGTCCCGCTTTGTATTTTCAGGATTTTGTTCCGGCATGTCGATGCGAACATGTTCCAGGGATTTGAAAGATTGGATTTCGACGGATTGCAGGTTCCACGCCTTGACCGGCGGCGCTTCGGCCACCCGCCTGAACGGTACCTGACGGCCCCCTCCCATCAGGATTGTGTTTTCCATGTACATGTCGCGCAACACGCGCAGGGAGCCAGAAAACTGGTCGTCAGGGCCCGGAAGGCGATACCGAACACCACGCATCCTACGCAGCAGTCCTTCGAAAGCCCTGCGGCGCCGATCCACCAATTCTTTCCGGTTCAGTTTGAAATGCGCGATCATGGCCTCGCCGCGCGCCGACTGCGGCACGAGGGTTCCATCCATCGCCGGCTCCAAATGGCTTCGAATATCTTGATCCGTACAGGGATCAAGCAGCAATGGCTTCTCATCAATGCCGAACCGCCAATCGCCGGAATTTTCACTGACATATTCTTCGTAGATTCCTGGATCAGGAATCGGACAGCGCGCACCCACGACCGGAAAATGGTTCATCGGACGGGGGATGCAGTCCGTGCAAATCAGGTAAAGGTTCTGCCAAGCGTCGGCCAACCAGCCATAATAAAGGTGGTTGTTTGGCTCTCTTTTCAGGGGAAGCGCCTCCGACGTTGGACGGAACCGGTAGGTGGTCAACTTCGGCGTCCGGCTTTCGCAGAATGCACATTTCTGTTGAAACAGGCTGCCGATTGCCTGCCGAAGCTCAAGATTCGCCACGACATGACGGTCCGGCGGCCGAGTCTGCGCCCGCTGCTTCTCGTCCAAACGAAGGTATTCGAGAAACTCCTGCCGCATCCGCCGGAAAACGGACCCACTCAAGGCCTTCGGCACTGAAACCGCAGATCGGTCGATATATCGCATCGAAAGCCCCCCCAAACCGTCTTGATCGGCGCACTTGGCCGGCCACCTGCGCACTGGAATCATGATTTCCAGCAAAGCACGCCACAGAAGATATTACCCCAAGCACCTATACTTTTGGTCGGTGAATTAAGAATTTCCGAAATACCGGTCAGCGGGTGGCGGCGAGGTCACGGCTTGGTATACCCTGCACCGCAAACCCCGTCCGCAATGGACGGCACGCAGGCAAAGGAAACAACCATGACCACCACCGCAATGGAAAACCCGACCGCTTCGGGCTTTTACGAACCCAAGGGCATGCTGATCGGGGGCCACTGGGTCGACGGCGCCTCGGGTGCTGTCATCGGCGTCGAGAACCCGGCCAACCGGACGATGATCGCCGACGTGCCGCGCGCCGGCGCCGAAGACGTGGACAAGGCCGTCGCCGCCGCCACCCAGGCTTTCCCCGGCTGGGCCCGCACCAACCCGCGCGAACGCGGCCGGGCCTTGCTGCGCATCGCCGACGCCATGGACGCCCGGGCCGAGGAAATGGCCCGCACCATCGCCCTGGAAACCGGCAATGCCCTGCGTACCCAGGCGCGGCCCGAGGCCAAGGTTTCCGCCGATATCTTCCGCTATTACGGCGGGCTGGGCAGCGAACTGAAGGGCGAGACCATCCCGCTCGGCGAGAATGTTCTCAGCTATACCCGGCGCGAGCCCTTGGGCGTGGTCGGCGCGGTCATTCCGTGGAACGCGCCGGTCCTGCTGGGCGCCTTGAAGATCGCGGCCGGGCTGGTGTCCGGCAACACGGTGGTTCTGAAAGCCGCCGAGGACGCGCCCTTGGGCGTGCTGATGATGGCCGACATCTGTCAGGAATTCCTGCCGGACGGCGTGCTCAACGTGTTGACGGGTTACGGCGCCGAATGCGGCGGGCCGCTGGCCAATCATCCGGCCATCGCCAAGCTGTCGTTCACCGGATCGACCGAGGTCGGCAAGATCATGATGCGCGCGGCGGCGGAGCGGATCGTGCCGGTGTCGCTGGAACTGGGAGGAAAAAGCCCGTCCATCGTGTTCCCCGACGCCGACGAGGACTGGGTCGTCGACGGCATCATCGCCGCCATGCGGTTTACCCGGCAAAGCCAGTCCTGCACGGCCGGATCGCGCCTGTTCCTGCATGCGGACATCTTCGATTCGTTCCTGGATAAGCTGGCCACCAAGGCCTCGGCCCTGAAACTGGGCGACCCATTGGACGAAGCCACCGACGTGGGGACAATCATTAACGAAAAGCAGTTCCGCAAGGTCTGCGGCTATGTCGAGGAAGGCCTCAAGCGCGACGACGCCAGGTTGGTCATGGGCGGCCTGCCGCCGGAGACGGGCCCGCTGTCGCAGGGCTATTTCGCCGTGCCGACCCTGTTCGCCGATGCGTCCAACGACTGGCGCTTGGCGCGCGAGGAAATCTTCGGCCCGGTCCTGGTGGCGATCCGCTGGACCGACACCGACGAAGTCATCCGCATGGCCAACGACAGCCACTACGGCCTGGCGGCCTATGTCTGGACCCACGACATCGGCGAAGGCCTGCGCACCGCCCATGCCATTGAAAGCGGCTGGGTCCAGGTCAACCAGGGCGGCGGCCAGGTGCCGGGTCATTCATACGGCGGCTACAAGCAAAGCGGCCTGGGCCGGGAATTTTCCCTGGAAGGCATGCTGGAAAGCTTCACCCAGCGCAAGAACGTGACCGTGAACCTGGACACACCCTCGGGCCGCTGACCCAGCGGCGGGCGGTTCCGGTCGGATACCTGTCCTGAAGCCGGATCAGGCTTTTCCGCCTGCCTTTTTCGCCACGTTGCTGACCAGCAGGATCAGCGGGATCGCGGCGGCCGAGGCGACGGCGAACATGCCGAAACCGTTCAGGTAGCTGATCAGGGCCGCCTGATGGCCCATTTCGCGGGACAGGCGCGCCAGGCCTTCGACCGTATCCATGTCCCATCCGCCCATCACCCAGGGCAGCTTGAGCACCGGGTTGAAGTCGGTGATGTGTTCGGTCAGGTATTCGTAATTGCGTTGGCTGGAGCGCACGATTTCGGTCACCGTCATCGAGATGAAGAAACTGGAGCCGATGTTGCGCAGCAGGTGATAGACCGAGGTCGTTTCGTCCAGGTCCTTCGGGTCCACGGTCGAGAACGTCAGCACCGTCAGCGGCACCCAGATGACGCCGCCGGCAAATCCCTGCAGCATCCCGTTGAGCGCGAATTCGAACGGCGTGGTGTCCAGGGTTGCGGACATCAGCCACAATCCGACCGCGACCTGGGCGAGGAAGCCCGCGATGATGGTCCGCCGAGGAAACCGCTGGCCGACGAGACTGGCCACGAAAAACCCACCCATCGCGCCGATCCCGCGTGAGCCGACGACGTAGCCGATCAGCGAATCCGGCAGGCCCATGTGTTCGCGCATCAACCCCGGCAGCACGACCATGGGCGTGAAGTTCAACATGCCGTAGATGGTGACGAGCACGAGGCCGATGGCGTAGTTGCGGTTGAGCAGCAGGCGCAGGTCGAGGAACGGCTTGTCGTGGGTCAGGCTGTGGGTCACGAACATGTAGAAGGCGACGACGGCGACGAACACCTCGATGACGATTTCCGGGGACTGGAACCAGTCGAGCCGCTGGCCGCGGGACAGCGCCAGCTGAAGGCAGGCGATGGCCAGGGAGATCAGGATAAAGCCGGTCCATTCCAGCTTGATCTGCACCTGACGACGCATGCGCGGCAGAGCGAAGAACACGGCGAACGCGGCGCCGATCGCCACCGGCACCAGGATGTAGAACGCATAGCGCCAGGTATAGGTTTCCGCCATCACGCCGCCGATCATCGGCCCGACGAAGGCCCCCATGACGACGCCGACGCCGTACAGGCCGATGACCATGCCGTGCTGGTGTTTGGGAAAGATGTCGAGCACCACCGTCTGGCCCATGGGCGACAGGGGAGCACCGCCGGCGCCCTGAACGATGCGCCAGAAGATCAGCGCCTCGAGGGAGTTGGCCGCGCCGCAGAAATAGGTCGCGATGCCGAACACGGCGAGGCTGACGACCAGCAGGTTGCGCCGCCCGAAACGCCCGGCCAGCCAGCCCGTGAGCGGCGTCGCCACCGCCGTGGCCAGGATGTTGAAGGTCATCGCCCAGGAGATTTCATCCGGCGTCGCCGACATGGTGCCCTGAAGCTGCGGCAGCACCGCCGCCACGATGAGGATCGATGTCGAGTAGAGAGTGACGCTCAGAATAATGACCGCGAGAATCACCCAGCGCCGCGCCGGCGTGAGTTCCGGCTGGGATTGCAGGGCGCCGACCGCGTTGTCGATGGGCACGGAATTGGTAATCCTGTTGACAGTAAGGACTGCAATAGTAAGAATACTTACTAATTTCGCAAGGGAAATTCCTTACATGACCAAGATCGACACGCAGGGCGCCCTGTCCGAAGGTCGCTACCTTGCCTTCCTGATCGTGGAGGCCGCGCGCCTGCAGCGCACGGTGTTCGACCGCCGGGTCCGCAAGATGGGCTTTACCCGCACGCAATGGCTGGCGCTGCGCCGGGTCGGCGATCAGCCGGGCGTCAGCCAGTCGGAACTGGCCGAACTGCTGGAGGTCGAAAAGGCGTCGGCCGGACGGCTGATCGACAAGCTGGAAGAGTTCGGCTGGCTGGAGCGCCGCCCCGACGACACCGACCGGCGCATCAAGCGCATCTACATGACCGACCTGGGTCGGCGCATCCACGGCGAGGTCAGCCCCATCGCCGAAGCCATGGTCGAGGAGGAACTGTCCGGCCTGAGCCGCCGGGAACGCGAGACCCTGACCGACCTTTTGCTGAACGTGAAACAGCGGCTGCAGGAAATGGCCAGCGACAACGACACCATCCAATCGACGGAACTCGAGAAAATAAATGCCGAATGAGCAGACCCCCATCACCCTGAACGGGCATGAAGACCTGAAACAGGCGGCGAAGAAGGCGAAACGCAAGCGCCTGCTGCTGCTGGGCGTGGTGCCGTTGCTGGCGGTCATCGCCGCCGTCGGCTACTGGCTGCTGGGGGCGCGTTACGTGGCGACCGAAAACGCCTATGTGAAAACCGACATCGCCAAGCTGGCGGCCGAAATATCCGGCCGCGCCATCGAAGTCCGCGCCAAGGCCCATATGAAGGTCACCCAGGGCGACGTGCTGGTGCGCATCGATCCCGAACCCTTCAAGCTGGCCGCGGCCCTGGCCCAGGCCGAACTGGACGCCGCCCGCCGCGAGGTTGAAACCCTGGCCGCGACCCTCAAGGAAGCGCGGGTCGAGCTGCGCGACGCCACGGACCGCGCAGTCTATTTCCGCAAGCGGCTGGAACGCGAGCGCGAACTGGTCAAGCGCGGCGTCACCTCGCACGCGCGGTTCGATGAAATGGAAAACGACGCCAACGCCGCCGACGACCGCGTCGTCCTGGCGCGCCAGAAGATCCAGCGCATCCAGGCGTCGCTCGGCAGCGATCCGGACCAGCCCGTCGACGGCCATCCTCTGGTGCGGACCAAGCAGGCGGCCCTCGACCAGGCCAATCTCGACCTTGCGCGCACCACCGTCACGGCCCCTGCCAGCGGCATCGTGGTGACCGTGCCCCTGGTCGCGGGCGAACAGATCACCGCATCCGAACCCCTGTTCGCCATCGTCACCGACACGCCGCCCTGGGTCGACGCCAACTTCAAGGAGACCGAGTTGACCCATGTCCGCCCGGGGCAAAAGGCGACGGTGGTGCTCGACATCTATCCCGACGTGACCTGGCAGGCCGAGGTCGAAAGCATTTCCCCCGCGACCGGCGCCGAATTCGCGATCCTGCCGCCGCAAAACGCGTCGGGCAATTGGGTCAAGGTGGTGCAGCGCCTGCCGGTGCGGCTGCGGCTTTTGCCCCACGCCGACGCGCCGCCGCTGCGCGCCGGAATGACCGCCACGGCCAAGATCGACACGGGCCGCGAACGCTCCGTCGCCGACCTGTTGGGCATCTTCCCGGCCTGGGCGCGGGCCAAGAACTAGGCTTCCAGCCCGCCATTCCATTGCGGGACGACCGCCTCGGCGGCAGCGGCGCCCGACGCCCGGAAATCATCGATATACCGGCGCAGGCACGCCAGGAAGGTCCGGGCCTCGGCACTCAACACCTGGCCCTTGTGGTGGATATAGCCGTAGGACAGCCAGTGCGGCGGGTCGAGCGGCCGCACCGCCATGCCCGCCGGGTCCATCGCCGTGACCGAGAGCCGGTCCAGGAGGGCGATGCCCGCGCCGTCGCGCGCCATCTGACAGGCCATCAGCGACGACGTGGTTTCCACCGCATAGGACGGCACGACGCCGTCGGCACGGAAGAACTCGTCCGCCTGCTGACGGCCGAACAGGCCCGGCAGCATACCGATGATCGGCTGGCCCGCGAGGTCGCCGGCGGTGATCGCCGCCTTGCCGGCGAGCGGATGGCTTGCCGCCATCACCGCCTCCATGCGCGCCCGGCAGATCGGCCGGTTTTCGATCGGCAGCAGGGCGTGGGTGACCGGCAATGAGGCGATGCCCAGGTCGTAGCGCGCGATGCCCGAGCGGTTTTCCAGCTCGAACCGCGACAGCACGTCGACCACGCATTTCAGGCCGGGATGTTCCCGCCGCATCATGGCCAGCGCCGGCGCGACCAGGGCCGTGCCGACGCGCGGCCCGGTGACCAGGCGGAACGGCCGGTTGGCCCCGGCGCGCACGTTGGCGGCGATGTGCGGCAGCTCGTCGATGCCGTCGAGGATGTGGCGGGTTTCCCGGTGGAAGGCCTCACCCGCCTCCGACAGGGCCAGGCGCCGCCGCGAGCGGTCGAACAGGGTCAGCCGCGTTTCGCTTTCCAGCAGGGCGATCAGGCGGCTGACGGCCGGCTGGCTCAGGTTCAGGACCTCGGCGGCGGCGGCCAGGGAGCCCTGGGACACGACCAGGCGAAAGGCGCGCAGCGACTTGAAATTCATGGGCGGGCATCCGATCCGTGGGCATCGCGCAAGCGCCCGGAACTATGCGCCGATTACCTGACTCATGCAATTTCCTGATGAGTTGTTGTCTAGTTTCGAATTTTCTTTATCGAGGCAAGGGATCACAGTGGCCGCATAAGGGCCCAAGGCCCATGGGAACACACACCCAAGGAACACATATCCAAGACTGAGGAGACACCGATGCTTTCCTGCACGCGCACCCCGCGCTTCCCCCTGCTCGCCGCTGTCGTTCTGGCCCTGACCCTGCCGGCCCTGGGCGGCCCCGCCCGCGCCGAGACCCCGCAGCCGGCCGTCAAGGCGCTGAAGACCGCGAAGCCGGAACGGGTTCTGTTCGTCGGCAACAGCTACCTCTATTACAACGACAGCCTGCACAACCACGTGCGGCGCATGGTCGCGGCCTCGGGCCTGTCGGACATGAAGACATTGAAATACAAATCCGCGACCATCAGCGGCGCCATGCTGTTCGACCACAACATCGACGGCTACCTGGAACCGGGCAAGCTGCGGGTGAAGGATCCGTTCCAGCTCGTCGTGCTGCAGGGCTTCAGCGCCGCCGCGACGAAAAAGGACCATGCCCCGAAATTCGCCGCGACCGTCGCCGACTTCGCCAAAAAGATCCAGGCCGCCGGCGGCGAGACGGCGCTCTACATGACCCATGCCTATGTGAAGCCGCACAAGAAGTACGACCCCGAAATGATTCGGGCGATCGAGAAGCTGTATGTGGAGACGGGCAACGCGGTGGGCGCGCTGGTCATCCCCGTCGGCCTGGCCTTCGAGGAATCGTACAAGCAGCGCCCGGACCTGAAACTGCACCAGAGCTACGACAGCTCCCACCCCAGCCTGGACGGCACCTATCTGGCGGCCTGCGTGGTGTTCGCCAGCGTCTACGGCCAGTCGCCCGTGGGCAACAGCTACGACTACTTCGGCAAGGTCGACAAGGACACGGCGGCGTTCCTGCAACAGGTCGCCCAAGACACGGTGAAGAGGTTCTACGGGCGGTAATCATCGGCCGGCCCGCCCAGCCTTCACTTAGCCCGCCTGAAGCGAAAAGCGCCCCTCGAGAGGGGCGCTTTTTTCGGGTTGGGGGATGGTGGTTGAACCAACGACTCTTGCGCATCTATAGGGCAGAGTGAGCATGGCTATTCCGTAGGAGCCTCGCTCCACACAATACTTGGTAAAGATATCGGCTTGCCGTCCATATCAATCAGTTCTGCGCTTCCGCATAAACGCATACGGATAAAATCAATTACCAACTCACATGCCTGTTCTGGATCAACTCCAAATATCTGATATGGCTTTTTGGATAAGTACGGGCAACTCGCAAAACAATAATACCCTTTTCCAGCTTCATAGCCAGGTGCGTAAACCTTAAGGTCGAAGGGGGCGACACTGCCGTCGCCCCCTTTGGCGAAGGCCTCAAAACTCAAGATCGGTGTGCTTATTGGTTCCATGTATCCAACGGCGGTAGGTATTCAACGGGGACACCTCTTAGGCATGCGTCATATCTGTTGGCTGCGGTAGCGTGACAACGCGCCCCAGCCGCGGCGCCACGCGTTCTTGTAATTCCGTTACAAGTTTCCGTATCGATACCATATCGAACTTCGCATTGCCTCTCCAACTCACTGCCATCGTCATCGGAACCGCCTCCGGCCAATTTCCCTTTGGCTTTCTGTGCACCGGCCATGGACTGCCACCAGTCCATGGCAACCAGTATCGGCAGACCAAAATACGTCGCGATTTCATATGCCCCTCGCGGTATGGGGATTTGGATGCGTCCTTGTTGTTGGCTACGTTGTTGGACTGGCATGGTCACACCTTTGGCCGGTGTGGCATTGGTATCGTCGGCGACTTGCAAGACTTTGACCTTCGACTGCAGGTCACGGTTCAATGCGTTTTCGGTTTCACCATAAGGTCGCAACCAACCGTCAACCTTCAGACCTTTTGAGGCCTGGAATCGCTTAATGACGCTCGGGAGTCCTTTACCCGATATCTCGCCCACAGCGCCTCCATCTGGATGGACGGGAAAACCTGCCCACGCCAGCGCTTGGCTTGTCGTCGATACATCGAGGGGGTTATTAGTGCGTCCGGGGCCGACGTCGCCTGTCAAGCCGAAGACATTGGAGGGCGTCTTCCTTCCGTTGCTTTCTGCTTGACCGAGAACATGTTCAAGCCTCGCCGCGGTCTCGCCGTCCGGCTTCATAACACCATCACGTTGTAAGCCATGCCGCTCTTGAAAGCTTTCAATTCCCTGAAACAATGGCTCATCGGGATACTCGGTCATGCCGTAGGACGGCAGCTCGAAATGGCCGAGCTTTCCCAACGCCTGCTTCGTGCGCAGGACATCATCCAGATCGGCATTGTACGTGCGGCCCAAGGTCGCATTGAGTTTGAAGGGGGATTTCACGTTCCGTCTCCTTGCGAATAGATTCGCGTGCTCCAGGGAGACGGCATGGATGCGTAAGCGCTCCTCGGAACACGCAGGAATGCGGATCGCAGGCAGTGAAGGCGCGCCAGCGTCCGGGTTCATTGCGGGGTATCGGGAGCGTTATCCGATGTCGCGGCGCTTCGGGCTGGGTTGTCCGATGTCAATTCACCGGGCCCGGCGGAAGGGCCTATCGGGCGCGTTAGAAACTCATGCTATAGCCTGTGAAAGGCCCACTTGTGACGGCTGCTGATTGTCCAGAGAAACTTGGGCCAGCAATTTGCCAGATTAAGATGGATTTATATTTTTGTCAATAAATTCCTATAATGGGCACAGGGATATCGCATTTTGATCCTCGGTCGTTTGATATCAAAGGAAGAAATGGTGGGCGCGGCTGGGATTGAACCAGCGACCCCTGCCGTGTGAAGGCAGTGCTCTCCCGCTGAGCTACGCGCCCTTGCTGCATCGCCGGGTCGGTCCCCGGCGGCAAGGCGCGATCATATAAGGGGCGGCCCCCGAGCCTGTCAAGCTGGGCCTGTCAAGCTGGGCCTGCCCGCACCCGCAATGCGCCATGTCAAGGCGCTGGGCAGTGCGGCCGGCCAACATGGACGGAGACCGGCGGCTGTGGCACTCTCGGCCCGCCCGCCGGCACCCCGAATTCCGTCCGCCGACCCAGGAGAGGCCGCTTGAAACCGAAGACCGCAGACGACATCGCCCGCCTGATGGCGCGGGCCGGCCAGGCGTTCCGCGCCGGCAACCTGACGCGCGCCGGCAAGGACGCGGAGGACGTGTTGAAGGCCGTGCCCGAGCATCCGGAAGCGCTCTACTGCCTGGGCCTGGTGCGCCACAACCAGGGCAAAACGGTCCAGGCCATCGCCCTGCTGCGCCGGGCCCTGGCCGCCCATCCCGGGTTCGCGCCCTGCGCGGTGACCCTGTCGAAGATGCTGCTGGAGGCCGGCGACGGCGACGGCGCGTTGCGGGTGCTGGGCGACGCGCTGGCCCGATCCCCCGGCGACGCCAACCTGGCCTTCGAGTTGGGCCGCACGCGGATCATCCTGGGCGACCCCGCCGGCGGGGCCGAGGATCTGGGCCGGGCGGCCGAGCTGGCGCCCGAGGCGCCGCCGGTCTACGGCTCGCTCGGCATCGCTTATCAGCTGCTGGGCGACGGCGAGAGTGCCCGGGCGGCCTATGAGACGGCGATCGAGCTGGGCAGCCGGGACCCAGAGGATTATTTCAACCTGGGCACCGTCCATATGAACGCCCGCAAGTACGACGACGCCATCGCCCTGTTCACCCGCGCGGCCGAAATGAACCCCGGCCACCAGCGCGCCTTCGCCAACATCGGCCTGCTGCACGGGCGGTCGACCGACTACGCCAAGGCCATCGCCCCCCTGGAGCGCGCGGTGGCGCTGAACCCGGACGACGGCGGGTCGGTGAACGAATTGATCTATGCCTATGGCGCCGAGGGGCGGGCGGCGGAGGCATCGGCCCTGGCCGACCGGTTCCTCACGGCCCATCCCGAGGCGATCGACCTGCACGGCCAGATGGCCTTCGTGTGGATGCGCGCGGGTGAGGCGGCGCGCGCCCTGGCCGCCGCCGACCGGGCCCTGGCTGCGGGCTCGTTCCCGACACCGTCCTTGGCCATGAAATCGGCGGCGCTGAACGACCTGGGCCGCACGGAAGAGGCCGCGCGGCTGCTCGACTTCGGCCTGATCATGACGCGGGTCCACACGGCCCCCGCCGGCTATCATTCCATGGCGTCGTTCAACAAGGACCTGGTCGGCTATCTCCTGAACCATCCCAGCCTGACCTATTCCAAGGTCAACCGGTCGGTGGAGCACGGCCGCGGCACGCTGGAACTGTTCGACGGCACGGAGCACGGCCCGGCCCTGGACCTGAAAAAGATGATCCTGGCCATGGCGGGGGACTTCATGGCCGCCCATCCGAAGGACCTGGGCCATCCCTTCCTGGCCGATCCGCCCCGGGCCTTCGATGTCAACTGCTGGGGCACGGTTTACGACCGGGAGGGCCGCCAGTTGGTGCATTTCCATCCGCCGGCCTGGCTGTCGGGCGTGTATTATCCGGCCCTGCCGGCGTCCATGAAGGACGCGGCCAAGGGGCGCACCAACAACATCGAGGGCTGGATCGAATTCGGCCGCGCCTTCCACCTGATCGGCGACCGGCGCGAGCCCGCCGTGCATCTGGTGCGGCCCGAGGAGGGGATGATGGTCCTGTTCCCGTCCTATTTCGGGCACCAGACCATCCCGGTCACGTCGAGCGACGAAAAGCGCGTGTCCATCGCCTTCGACCTGTGCCCCGCCGGGGGCTGACCGGCTAGCCTGTCAGCCGCCCCAGCGCCGGCACCAGATCGTCGAAGTGGTCGATCAGCAGATCCGCGCCCAGGTCCTCGACCGGTCCATGGGCATAACCGAAGGTGACCGCCACCGTGGCCACGCCGGCCGCCTTGGCCACGTTCACGTCGTTGTGGCTGTCGCCGACCATGACCGCGTCGCCGGGGGCCGCGCCCAACTGATCGAGCACATGCATCAGATGCCGGGGATCGGGCTTGCGCACGCCGGGCACCGTGTCGCCGCCGGCCACCGCCGCGAAGAACGGTGCGAGATCGAGGGCGCCCAGGATTTCCGCCGTCGCCCCCGCCGGCTTGTTGGTGCAGACGGCGAGCAGGCACCCCGCGTCCCGCAGCGCGGCCAAGGCCGCGACGGCACCCGGAAAGGGCCGCGTGAGCGTCGCCGCGTTGGCTTCGTAATGGGCGGTGAATTCCGCCGTCGGGCCCTCGAGCCCATCATCCGGCAGGCCGCCGGTGGCCAGCAGCCCGCGTTCGACCAGCTTGGGCACGCCGTCGCCGACCATGCCGGCGACCTCGTCGCGGGCCACCTGGCGGCGGCCCAGGCGGGCCAGCAGCCAGTTCAGCGCGGCCTCGATGTCCGGCACGCTGTCGACCAGGGTGCCGTCGAGATCGAACACGACGACCTTGGGGAGGGAGACCTTGGGCAGGGAGGTGGCGGGTAAGCGGTCCTTAACCCCGGGCATTGCATAGTTCCATTGCAAGATTCCGTAACAAACTGTGACTTGGATGACACAAGATACTGTGGCACCTTGCGGCCCGACCCTCCAGATGTTTCACCGGATCCCTTCATCAGGCCCCATGGCCGCCGCCCGAACCGTTTAAAGGCCCCCGCGTTTTCATGCAAGCAGACGGAAAATCGACGACAACCGCCGTGGTCCTGGCCGCCGGGCTGGGCACACGCATGAAATCGGACCTGGCGAAGGTCCTGCACCCTGTCGCGGGCCGGCCCATGATCAGCCATGTCCTGGCCGCCCTGGACGCGGCGGCGGCCGACCAAACCGTGGTCGTGATCGGCGACGGCATGGACGGCCTTGCCGCGGCCGTGGCGCCCCATCCGACGGCGGTGCAGGTGGATCGCCTGGGCACGGCCCATGCGGTGCTGGCGGCGCGCGACTTCATCCGGGCCCATCCGGCCGACGACCTGCTGGTCCTGTTCGGCGACACGCCCCTGATCACGCCCGAAACGCTCGGCGTCATGCTGGCGGCACGCCGGTCCCCGGCGCGCCCCGGGGTGGTCGTGCTCGGCTTCGAGCCCACCGATCCCACCCCCTACGGCCGCCTGATCCGGGACGGCGACGGCACCCTGGCATCCATTGTCGAAGCCAAGGACGCGACGCCGGAACAGCTTGCCGTCACATTGTGCAATTCAGGGGTCATGGTCATCGACGGCGCCCGCGCGCTCGGCTGGCTCGAGCGGATCGGCAACGCCAACGCCAAGGGCGAATACTATCTAACCGACATCGTCGCCATCGCCCGCGCCGACGGGGCCGCGGCCGCCGTTGTCATCGGCGACGCGGACGAGGTCATGGGCGTCAATTCCCGCGCCGACCTGGCCGAAGCCGAGGCCGTCGCGCAACGTCGCCTGCGCGCCCGCGCCATGACGGGCGGCGCCACCCTGATCGATCCGGCGACGGTTTATCTGTCATGGGATACGGAATTGGGCCGGGACGTCGTGATCGGGCCCAACGTATTTTTCGGACCGAACGTGTCCATCGCCGACAACGTGGAGATCCGGGCGTTCTGTCATATCGAGGGGGCCAATGTCGGAACGGGCGCGGTGATCGGGCCGTTCGCCCGCCTGCGCCCCGGGGCCGATTTGGCCGAAGGCGTGCATATCGGCAACTTCGTCGAGATCAAGGCCGCGACCCTGGGCGCCGGCAGCAAGGCCAACCATCTGTCCTATGTCGGGGACAGCACGGTCGGCGCGGGCGTCAACATCGGCGCCGGCACCATCACCTGCAATTACGACGGCCATGTGAAATCCCGGACGGTGATCGGCGACGGGGCCTTTATCGGCTCCAACACGGCGCTGGTCGCCCCCGTGACCGTGGGTGCGGGCGCCATCGTGGGTGCCGGCAGCGCGATTTCCAAAAACGTCGCGGCGGGGGCCCTCGCCGTGACCCGGGCCGATCAGAAGGAAGTAAAGGGCTGGGCCGACCGCTTCAACGCGAAGGGACGCAAGGCCAAACAAGACGCAAAGAAAGAGAGTTAGCGGGCGATGTGCGGCATCATCGGAATCCTCGGCCGGAACGAGGCAGCGCCCATCCTGCTGGAAGGGCTGAAGCGCCTTGAATACCGGGGCTACGATTCCGCCGGGATCGCGACCCTGGTCAACGGCGCCATTGACCGCCGGCGGGCCGAAGGCAAGCTGAGCAACTTGGCCGCCCGCCTGGACGCGGAGCCCATCGCCGGCACGGTCGGCATCGGCCATACCCGCTGGGCAACCCACGGCGTGCCGAACGAGGTCAACGCCCATCCCCATGCCACGGACCGGGTCGCCATCGTCCATAACGGGATCATCGAGAACTACAAGGACCTGCGGGCCGAGTTGATCGCCAAGGGCTGCGATCTCGCGTCAGAC
Source organism: uncultured Alphaproteobacteria bacterium (assembly GCA_963976055.1). Classification (GTDB taxonomy): domain Bacteria; phylum Pseudomonadota; class Alphaproteobacteria; order Rhodospirillales; family Casp-alpha2; genus UBA1479. Next base: position 177,923 of record CAXBJB010000004.1, on the reverse strand, counting down.
ACGGACACCGAGGTCATCGTCCACCTGATCACCCAGGAGATCGTGGACGGCAAGTCGCCGACGGACGCAACCGCCGCGGTCCTGCGCCGGCTCGACGGCGCCTTTGCCCTGGCCATCATCTTTTCCGGCCACCACGATCTGATGATCGGGGCCCGGCGCGGCAGCCCGCTGGCCGTGGGTTTTGGTGAGGGTGAGATGTTTCTCGGCTCCGACGCCCTGGCCCTGGCCCCCTTGACCAACCGCATCATGTATCTGGAAGACGGCGACTGGGTCGTGCTGAGCCCGTCCGGCGCCCAGGTGTTCAACGGCGACGACAACCCGGTCGAGCGGCCCATACGGTTGACCGAACTGTCGGGGGCCGCGATCGGCAAGGGCGGCTACCGGCACTTCATGCTCAAGGAAATCTATGAGCAGCCCCAGGTCATCGGCGACACCCTGCAAAGCTTCATCAATCCGGCGTCACGCACGGTGACCATGCCCGGCCTGCCGTTCGACCCGGCGGCGCTCGAACGCCTGACCCTGGTCGCCTGCGGCACCTCATACTATGCCTGCCTGGTGGCCAAGTACTGGTTCGAACAACTGGCCCGCATTCCGGTCGAAGTCGATATCGCCTCGGAATTCCGCTACCGCGAACCGCCCATGGCGGACAACGGGGCCGCGATCTTCATTTCCCAGTCGGGCGAGACGGTCGACACCCTGGCGGCGCTGCGCTACGCACGCCAGGCAGGGCAATCGATCCTGTCGATCGTCAACCAGCCGGAAAGCGCCATCGCCCGGGAATCGGACATGGTCCTGCACACCAACGCGGGGCCCGAGATCGGCGTCGCCTCGACCAAGGCGTTCACCACGCAGTTGACCGTGCTGGCCTGTCTCGCCATCGCCATGGCGCGTGGGCGCGGTGCCATCGATTCAGGCACGGAAGCCCGCCTGACCACGGCACTGACCGAAGTTCCCGGCCGTGCCGCGGAAATCCTCAATCACGACGAGCGGCTCCGCGACATCGCCCAGGGCATGGCCGAGGCGCGCGACGTGCTGTATCTCGGCCGCGGCACCAGCTATGCGATCGCCCTCGAAGGGGCGCTGAAGCTGAAGGAAATTTCCTATATCCATGCCGAGGGCTATGCCGCCGGCGAAATGAAGCACGGCCCCATCGCGCTGATCGACGATCAGGTGCCGGTCATCGTCATCGCCCCCACGGATGCGCTGTTCGAGAAAACGGCGTCGAACGTCCATGAGGTGATGGCGCGGGGCGGGCGGGTCATCGTCGTTTCCGACGAGGCGGGGGCTGCGGCGCTGGCCGACGGGGCCGAAGCCACGGTCGCCCTGCGATCCGTCGATCCCTTCGTCGCCCCCATCCTGTACGCGATCCCGGTGCAGCTGCTGGCCTATCACGTCGCGGTCATCAAGGGCACGGACGTGGATCAGCCCCGCAACCTGGCGAAAAGCGTGACCGTGGAATAGCGGGGATCGCTGCGGCCCCGCATCGCGCCCGAGCAATCAATCCGCACAAAGAAAAACGGCCGCCCCGAAGGACGGCCGTTTCCTTACTGAAAGCTCAACCGAGCGGCGGAGCGCCGAAGCGCCCCGCCTTAAGCCCGATTAGAACTTAACCTGAGCACCGACCAAGAAGGTAACCAGGGTGTCAAGCTGCGTCGCGGTGGAGACGCGATCAACGTCCCAGAACATCACGTTGCCGTAGATGTTCGTGCCGGCAGCTTTGATCTGCTGGTTGACGCCAAAGCCGTAGGCGATAGCATCCGTGCCGTCTTCGACCCAATCCTGGGTGCCGGTCACCTGAACGCCGATACCGGTGGCGCCCAACGAGTTCATGTTGGCCGTGTAGCCGACAGTCGCGCCCCAGTTCTTGTGGTCTTTGCCGGAGTCCTTGTCGGAGATACCATAAAGAGCGGTCAGGGAAATCCCGCTGTCGTGCTTCACGGAAGCGCCAAGCTGCCACTGGTCAGCCGTCGTGCCAGCGCCGGAGGTGTTTTCGTAGAAGCCACGGACACGAACCTGAAGGCCGCCCATCTTGCCGTCATACAGACCACCGATACCCCAGGTGCCCTGAGATTCCAGACCCAACTGGGCGCGGAAACCGTTCATGGAGGGGGTTTCGTACTGGATGGAATCATTACGGCCACCATCCAGGGTGCCGAAGGCGTCGCCCAGTTTGGTCCCGCTCAGAGCCGCGGCAGTGGTGTCCTCACGCAGCTTCATGTTGGTAACCAACAGATCCGGGTCCATACCGGCAAAGGCGCCGGCGGCGTAACCGAGATCCAGGCCGTCGGACATGCCGTCGGAGATTTCCGACTGCTGCCCCAGGGTCAGCTTGCCGAACTGCTTGTGGGAGAAGTAGATGTTGGCCAGACGCTCGGAAAAGGAGCCCCCGCCGCCGTCTTCGGTGCTCTGGTCGATGGAGCTCGGGTCGTTCGACTGCAATTCAGCTTCCAAACGGGCGCCAACGGTAACGGATTCGTTGACCTTGCCGGAAGCCTTCAGGCCGAAACGGGTGGAACCGTTGTCACCGTCCTGGTGGCGGTAACCGGATTCTTCACCGTCGTTGTAGAACATCATGTTGCGGTTGACCTGGCCGTACACGGTGAGGTCGGTCGCATTGCCGTTCTTGATCGAACCGGCTTCGGCGGTGGTGGCAACCGGGGCGGCGAACGCGAAAAGCGCAGCGCCGGCGGCACCAACCATAAGGGTCTTTTTGAGGTTCATTCGTTTGCTCCTAAGATGAGATTCACTCTTACAAATCCACTTTGCCCTGGAACACCTTAGGACCACGCGTTGGCAATCCTGTTCCGGACGAGGGCAGTTTAGCGGCTCGCCCCTGTTTCAAAAGCAAAATCCGTCTCGACTGTAGATTTTTTGAAACAGTGTTGCTTGAATGCCACACATTGCTGAGATTCGATGAAAACCAGGCGGTTGGGCGGAGGCATTCCGGCATTCAGTCCCCACCGGATGTCTGCCGTTGCGCAAATGTCACGGGCCCGTCACACCCTCCCGAATCGCCCCCGAGACCGCCGCGTACAGTGCCACAACACCTTTCTGTACGGTTGAACACGCCCGCGAACATGGATTAGATGGGGGATATCGGCCCGATACCGGATCCCGCATCCACCCACAAATCCCGCATCCACCCACAAACCGAAGGACGCCCCCATGCCGCAATACGACTATGACCTGATCACCATCGGCGGGGGCTCCGGCGGGGTCCGTGCCTCGCGGTTCGCGGCCGCGACCTACGGCGTGAAGACGGCGGTGGTCGAAAACCTGCGCATCGGCGGGACCTGCGTCATGCGCGGCTGCGTACCCAAGAAGCTTCTCGTCTACGCCAGCCATTTCGCCGAGGATTTCGAGGATGCGGCCGGTTACGGTTGGGGCGTAGCCCCCCCCGCCTTCGACTGGCCCAGGTTGATCGCCAACAAGAATAAGGAGTTGGACCGGCTGGAAGGCGTCTATCACCGCCTGTTGCGTGACGCCGGGGTGGATGAGCTGACGGGCACGGGCCGCGTCATCGACCCCCATACGGTCGAGATCGCGGGCCCCGACGGGACCCTGACTTGCACCGCGAAATATATCCTGATCGCCACCGGTGGCTGGCCGGACTTGCCGGATGTTCCCGGCATCGAACACGCCATCACCTCGAACGAGGCGCTCGACCTGGCCCACCTCCCCGACAGCATTGCGATCGTCGGCGGCGGTTACATCGCCGTCGAATTCGCCGGCATCTTCAACGGCCTGGGCGCGGACACCCATGTCATCATCCGGGCGGAAAACATCCTGCGCGGGTTCGACGCCGCCGTGCGCGACACCCTACATGACGAGATGGTCAAAAAAGGCGTCACCATCCATCAGGAAACCACCGTCCAATCCATCGAAAAGACGACATCGGGCTATTCCCTGCGCCTCAACGACGAGGACATCCTGGAAGTCGGCGCGGTCATGTACGCCACCGGCCGCGCGCCCAACACCAAGGGCCTAGGTCTGGCCGAAGCGGGCGTCGCCCTGACCGCAAAGGGGGCAGTCACGGTCGATGACCATTTCAAGACCAGCGTGGATAGCATCTACGCGCTCGGCGATGTCATCGACCGGGTGCAGCTGACCCCCGTGGCCCTCGCCGAGGGCATGGCCGTGGCCCATACCCTGTTCGGCGGCAAGCCGACCACGGTCGATTACGCCAATATTCCGACGGCCGTGTTCTCGACCCCGCCCGTGGGCACCGTGGGCCTGACCGAGGAACAGGCGCGCCGCGACCGCGAGGTCGTGATCTACCAGTCCCATTTCCGGCCCATGAAATACACGCTGTCGGGCCGCGACGAGCACACCATGATGAAGATGATCGTCGATAAAAAGACGGACCGCGTGCTCGGCTGTCACATGGTTGGCCTGGACGCCGCCGAGATGACCCAGGCGCTCGGCATCGCCCTGAAGGCCGGCGCCACCAAGACGGATTTCGACGCGACCATCGGCATCCATCCGACGGCGGCCGAGGAATGGGTAACCATGCGCACGCCGCTGCGCCCGAAGGTCGAGGCGGCGGATTAATTAAGAAAACCACAGAGACGGTGAGGCAATGAGATTTTTCATTTCGCCATGGCCGGGCCTGACCCGGCCACCCACGTCTTAATCGGCGCAAACGGGATGGGATCGTGGATGCCCGGATCAAGTCCGGGCATGACGGCGGAGGTGGAGCCGATGGTTCCCCCCCTTCTCACCGCCTCACTGTCTCAGTGGTGAATCTTCCTTATATGATCTCGCGTGATCTGAGATCGGCCAGTTCCGAGTCCGACAGGCCCAGGCCCTTCAGAATGGCGTCCGTATGCTCGCCCTTTTCCGGTGGGCGGACGACCAGCTTGGAATCGGTGCGGCTCATGCGGATCGGCTGCGACATCATCTTGGTCCGGCCGAAGCAGACCGTGTCGCAGTCTTCGGCGATGCCCAGATGCTTGACCTGCTCGTCGGCGAACATGCCGGCCATGTCGTAGATCGGTCCCGACGGCACGCCCGCCTTGTTGAAGGCCTCGACCCAATCGGCGCTGGTCCGGTCCTTGGTCTTCTCGGCGATCAGGGCATTCAGATCATGGCGGTTCTTGGAGCGTTTTTCCGGCCCATTGAAGCGCTCGTCCTCGCACCATTCCGGCGCGCCCAGCACGTCGCAAAGGCGCGCCCAGATGCGCTCGCCGGCGGCGGCGATGTTGATATGCCCGTCCTTGGTCGGAAACACGCCCGTGGGGATCGAGGTCGGATGATCGTTGCCGGCCTGGCCGGGAACTTCGCCTTCCATCAGGTAACGCGCCCCCTGAAAATCGAGCATGAAGGCCATGGCCTGCAGCAGCGACGAGGTCACCCATTGGCCCTTGCCGGATTTCTCACGCTCGATCAGGGCGATGAACACGCCCATGGCGCAGAACAGGCCACCGGTCAGATCGGCGATGGGAATGCCGACGCGCATGGGCCCGCGGCCCGGCTCGCCGGTGATCGACATCAGCCCGCCCATGCCCTGGGCAATCTGATCGAAGCCGGGGCGCTTGTCATAAGGGCCGTCCTGACCGAAGCCGGAGATCGAGCCCAGAATGATGCGCGGGTTGACGGCCTTGAGGGCCTCATAGCCGATCCCGAGCTTTTCCTTCACGTCCGGGCGGAAGTTCTCGATCACCACGTCGGCCCCCTCGACTAGGCGCATGAAAAGCTTGCGGCCTTCCTCTTCCTTGAGGTTCAGGGTCAGAGAGCGCTTGTTGCGCTGCAGGTTCTGAAAATCGGCGGTGTGGCGCTTGGCCCCCAGGGTGCCGTCGGGTTCGATGCTTTCGGGTAGTTCGACCTTGATCACGTCGGCCCCCCAATCCGCCAACTGGCGGACGCAGGTGGGGCCCGAGCGGACCCGCGTCAGGTCCAGAACTTTGATGTGGTCGAGCGCGCTCGACGCGGCGGTATGTGCCATGAATGTCCTCTCCGTAGGCGGTACGGCCCGGTTTTTGATTGTCAGGGGCCTTGTATACAATTCCGATGTGCCGTTATCGGAATTTCGGGGCCTCAGGTCAATCATGGTTGAGAGGCCAAAGCCCGGCCTCCCCCATTATCCGTTAGGCTCGGCCTCGACATCTTCGTCGGGCGCGCGCGGATCGATGCTGATGACTTCCGGCGAGGCGCGGGGGACGGGAATGAAGTCGTCCTTGTCTTCGGACGCCGTCGCCGCGCGGCGCTGCATCCGATAGAAGGCAAAGCCGGCGGTCAGGAAATGGATCACCGCCGAATAGGCGAAGAAGGAATTGGGCCCCGCCACCTCGACCACCGCCGATGCCAACATCGGCCCGACGACGGCGCCGATGGAAAATACCAGGATCAAGGTCGAGGCGATTTCGACGAAGTCCTCGGGTTCGGCCTGATCGTTGGCATGGGCGATGGCGATGGCGTAAAGCGCGAAGGTAAAACCGCCGTAAACGAAGGCGAGCGCGTACATGGCGGCGCGCGCGAGATCGCCGAACGCCATCAGGGCGAGGGCGCTGACACCGCCGCCGACGCAGATCGCGATGATCACCCAACGCCGGTCGACAAAATCGGACCAGCGGCCGAGCGGCCATTGAAAAATCGCGCCGCCGACGATGATCAGGCTCATGAACAGGGACAATTCGGCGATTGATGCGAGGGCGCTCTGCGCAAACAGGGGCACGATGGTCCAGATGGCGCCGTTGACCAGACCGACGGTCAGGCAAGCGATCATGCCGACGGGCGAAATGGCGTAGACGCGGGGAATGCGGATACGCACCTGCTGCAGCGGCTGTGGCGCTGTGGTGCGCGTCAGGGCGACAGGCACCAAGGCGATGGAAACCAGCACCGAAGCCACGACGAACAATTCGAACCCGGCGGGCTCGTAGAGGTTCAGGAGCATCTGGCCGACGGTTACCGCCCCCAGGTTGACGATCTGATAGAAAGACAGGATGCGCCCGCGGTGTTCCTTGCCGGCGCGCTCGTTGATCCAGCTTTCCATGACCATGTAGAGCCCGCACAGGCAGGCCCCGGTGATAAAGCGCAGCCCCCACCAGGCGACTGGATCGACCCAGACGACGTGCATGAGCTGCGCCGCCGAGGCGACCGTGCCGAACACGGTGAAGGAACGAATGTGCCCAACCCGCGCGACGACACGGGGGGCGAAGAAACAGGACAGGATGTAGCCCAGATAAAAGGACGCCCCCATGACGCCGATGATAAAGGGGGAAAAACCTTCTATCCCCGCGCGCACGGGCAGCAGCGTGCCCTGAAGCCCGTTGCCGGCCAGCAGAATGCCGAAACTGAGGAACAGGGCGGCGACGGGGATCAAAATGGCGACCATGTCGTTACTTCCGTTTCCGTGCGCCCGCGGTGGTCCGCGGGCATTCGCGGTCGGTTATTAGATCAATTCCGATCCGCGCATCTAAAAGGGCATGGGGTCAACCGTTAAAAGGGCTGCCGACCCCGCCGGCCAACATGATTCCCACGACGATCATTCCCGTGCCGACCCATTGCGTCGCGGAAAGATGCTCCCCGAACAAGAACACGCCGGCAAGCGGCACCAGGATGAAGCCCAGTGCAATGAACGGATAGGCCGTGGACAGGGGCATTGTGCGCAGCAGCGTCACCCAGATGAACGTGGCGACGCCATAGATTGCAAAAGCGCCGAGCAGCCATTTGTTCATGAACGACTGGAAAATGCTGTCCAGGCCGGCGCCCGAAAGGGCCGCCTTCTTGAAGCAGATCTGCCCGGCAACGATCATCAGCAGGAAACCGGCGAGCTTGAGATAGGCCATCATCATTGTTTCCTTATTCGGCGCAGGCGGTCCACGCCATGCGTGACCAAGTGAACGATGACTGTGGCGCCGCTGAGCGCGAACACGGCGATTAGGGGCTCGTTGTAGCGAACCACGTTGACGGACACAAATGCGTAAAGCCCCAACATGAAATAGGGCGGCAGGCAGAACACCAGGAACGGGCCCGCACGGCCGCGGCGGGCAAGAATCCAGACACAGGCCGGTAAAAGGACGAACCCGATCAGGCTGGCGTAATTGCCGACCCATTGGCCGCGCAAGGCAAGCGACATCGTGACCGCCAGATGCTTGCCCAGATCGCGCCACACGTATTCCTTGAGCAGATAGCCGAGCGGATTGTCCTGTGCCCCGGAAGCAGCCCGCACATCGAGAAAGAACTGGCCGCGCCCCATCATGTAGAAGGAGTCCGGATGGTACCAGGACAGCCGCCGGACCTGCTCTTCGGAAAACAGCGCCGTCGCCAAGTTGTCCCCGAAATCAGGCAGCCAGTAGACCAAGCTGATCGTCCACTCCCGCCATGTCATAAGATTGTAGGGCAACCGTTCAATCAGCACCTTTGGGCCATAACCGCCGCTGATGCCGGCAAGGTCGAAGCCGATATAGTTCCTGATCCACCAGGGCGCCAGGATTGCGGCCGCACCGGCGGCGAAGCACGCGGCGGCGGCGGCAGCGGCGGTCCACGCCCGGCCGCGCCCAAAGCGCCACCACAGGACGATCACCGGCACCATGAAGTAAAGAAGATACACATAGGACGCCCGCGTGAGCGCCGCGGCGGCGAGCGCCACACCGGCCACGGCGATATCACGCCGCAGTGGGACCGGATCGGACAGGACCCGGGCCAGCATCCAGGCGAACAGCGCGACAAAGAAGAAGGTCGGGATTTCCGTCAGGATCAACCCGGCATAATGGGTGAAACACTTGGTCGCCAGCACGATCGCCAGCGTCAACCAGGCGATGCGCACATCCCCGGCAAGCCGGCACGCGGCCAGGAAGACGAAGAACGCCGTGAACGCCGCGAGGACGGCTTGCACAATGAACAACGTCGTCAATCCGCTTAGGTCGCAGACGGCGCCGTCCCGGGAAACGCATTTCAGGGCCCGCGCGAGGTCCGCGTCGAAAAATGCCAGCACACCGGCAAACATCGGATAGACCGGGCCGAAGAACGTTCCCAGGATTTCATTCACCTGCCCCCAATCCGACGCCATGGCATCGGCCAGCAACGCCGCCATGCCGGCGTACTGCATGGCGTCGGCGACCGGGCGGGTATAGGGGGGGGGCAAGGTCTGGAACAGAGCGACGATCAGGCAGACGGCGAAGGCAAGGGCCGCCTGAGCGCGGTCCTGATGCAACAAGCGGGCATATGCCGAAACGGTTTGCACGTCGATCACCTTAGAGTGTCTGGGCCTGAGATACTTTGGGCCTGTCCGGAACGGCCGATCCGGCCCGCGCGACTTGTATTCACCCGGCAAGAACGATGCAACCGGTCGGCACGCAAGCGAATGTTGTCGAACACCGTTTCTTCGCTATCATTGCCGCCGCACGTCGCACAAGGGAGGATCACCACATCAAAGCCGCACCCACCCTGTTCGAGCCGCCCGCCCGCCCGCAATATGCCCCGGGGGATCACACGCCCCTGTTCGCCTGCCGCGATTCCGAGGGCCGGACCTTCGAATTCTATTCCGCCGTCACCGGCGCGCCGACGATCCTGCTGTTCGCCGGCGGCCAGAGCCTTGCGGACATGACGAAAAGCGGGCTCGACCCGGCCGCGCTTGCCGCCGGCGGCGCACAGGTCGCGACCCTGGTGCCCGGCGACACCACCGTGGCGGCGACGCAAAAGGAAGCGTCCGGCTGGCCGCACCGGGTAATGGCCGACCCGGGGTCCGAGATCACCAAGGGGTTCGCGGGGCTGTCCGGTGTCGCGGCGCCGGCGGTCTATGTGCTCGACCCCAATCAGCGCCTGATCGGCGTGCGCGGGCTCGGCGGCGGGGCCATGGGCTTGGACGGCTGGCTTGCCGGGATGCTGGCCCAGGCGCGGCACGGCCGCGACCAGGCCGTGATCCAGCACGCGGCGCCGGCGCTGCTTGTGCCCAGGGCGCTGGAACCCGAGGACTGCGCCTGGCTGATCGGCCTGTGGCACAACGGCGAGCGGGACGACGGCACGGTCGCCGTGGGATCGTCGGCCGGCGGCGGCGTGCAGGTGGTGCCGACGACCAAGCGGCGCGAGGACTATTACCTGCATGACAAGGCGCTGGAGCAGAAACTGTTGAACCGGCTGATGCCGCGCCTGGTGCCCGAGATATCCAAAGCCTTCCATTTCGAGGGCTATACGGTCGAGACCTTCAAGATCGGCTGCTACAAGGCCGAGAAGGCGGGCTTCTTCACCGTCCACCGCGACGACACCAGCCCGGCGACCAAGCACCGCAAGTTCGCCGTGACGCTGAACCTGAACACGGGCGACTACGAAGGCGGCGATTTGCGCTTTCCCGAATACGGGCCGGAACTGTTCCGCCCGGAGAAGGGGGCGGCGGTGGTGTTCTCCTGCTCCCTGCTGCACGAGGTCCTGCCGGTGACCAAGGGCCATCGCTTCGTGGCGCTGACGTTCCTGAACGTGCCGGTGCCATAACCACGGCCCGATAAGCATCGGCGGGGCCCGCCGGAAGCGGATCTTTTTCGAGGAACTTGTCGGTAGTTTTCGGGGAAAAACGGGGAAATGGCGCGCCCGGGAAGATTCGAACTCCCAACCTCCTGATCCGTAGTCAGACGCTCTATCCAGTTGAGCTACGGGCGCTTGTGACTGGACCCCCAAGGGGCCCCCGTCAGGAAGGAGCCGGACACTACTCCAGCACTTCTCCGTTTGCAAGCGCTAGGAGGCGTCCCGGATTAAAGGTCGTCAAACGCCGAATCTTCGTATTAAAATAGGAACTTGTGGTGCTCCGGGCCATTGAGTACACTCGCCCGGAAACTGAGGGGTGGGGTATGTTTTCGTACATACCCGCTGGGGATTTAAAAACAACTCCGGTTTGTTATCGGAGAAGAACCAAGGGCTCGCGGACGAGATGGGTTTTCCGAAACTGAGAGTTCTTTTGGCGGGGGCCGTGATTTTCACGGGGGCATGTTCGTTCGACGAGGACCTGTGGCCCTCGCTGAGCGCATCCGAGCCTTCTGCCAAAACAACGACAGAGACCGCGCAACCGGAAGCGGCGTCGCCGCAGACGGCGAGCGCGCAAGACGCCGCATCGCAGCAGACGGCCGTTTTGGCCGCCAATCAGCCTGCCCTGGGTTCGACCAAGTTCGTGCCGACCGGCGTGACGCCGGGCGACGCGACCGGCACCTTCGTCGGTAAGAAGGTCCAGGAACTGCGCGATGAGTTGCAGAAGCTGCAAAGCTCGATCCTGCAACACAACGAACAGCTTCAGTCCGTGCGCTCGCGCATCGTCGAAAGTTCGCAGCAGTACCACGGCACCATCGCCGCCGTTAAATCGCGCCTGCAGGTCGGCACGACCCGCGGTAACCCGGTGCTGGTGCAGCAGTTCAACACGGCGCAGCAGGACCTCAACCGCCTCAGCCAGGACATCGGCGAAATGAACAAGCTGTCCACCGGCGTGGCCAGCGATTCCACCCTGGCCTCGTTCCTCACGGAAAGCGTACGCGCCGCCTTCAAGGTGTCCGGCGCCGTCGACGAGGACCACCGCCAGCTTGCCATTCTCGAGGACGAGGTCGACCAGACCGTCGTTCTGATCGACCGCCTGCACCGCGAAGTGACCGAGGACGTGCGCCGCCAGTCGACCTGGATCGGCGCCGAACAGCGCAATCTGGTGCAGATTTCGGCCGGCATCCGCCAGGGCGAATCGCTCGGCTCGTCGCTGCTCGACGCCGCCGTCACCGGCCGCGGCCCGAGCGCCAGCCAGGTTGCCGCCCCCGCCGATACGACGGGCCGCCGCCCTCTGGTGGTGATCCGCTTCGACCGGCCGAACGTGCCCTATCAGCAGGCCCTATACACGGCCGTCAGTCGCGCCCTTGAAACCCATCCGGCCGCGGTGTTCGACCTGGTTGCGGTGGCACCCTCGGCCGGTGGCGCCGCGCGCGTCGCGATCAACACGAACAAGGCTAAGCGCCACGCCGAAGACGTCAAGCGCTCACTGGTCGAAATGGGCCTGCCGCCGACGCGGGTGGCAGTGTCCGCCAAGACCCTGGCGGCCGCCAAGACAAACGAAGTTCACTTGTACGTTCGTTAAACCACGACATTCACTGCAAATCCGGATAACCGGCGTCAGCGTGGGCGCCGGTTTTTCCGTTTCTGGGGCCCCGTTTTCGGGAACCTCCACCCTTGGGAAATGCCGGCGGCCCCGTTAATATTCCCGCCATGACAGTCCCCTCGCCGCCGGAACGCCCCCCTGAACGCATCGTCACCTGGGCCGAAGTCCATGCGGATTCGCGCGCCCTTGCCGGCCGCCTGCTGAGCACGCCGCCCCCCGGCAGCTGGGCGAGCCCGTGGAAGGGCATCGTCGCGATCACCCGGGGCGGCATGGTGCCGGCCGCCGTGCTGGCCCGCGAAATGGGCATCCGCCTGATCGATACCCTGGCCATCGCCAGCTATGATGTTAAAACCCAAGGCCGGGTGCACCTGCTCAAGACGCCGGAGGCCGCCGCCGTCGACAAGGGGGCGGGCTGGCTGCTGGTCGACGATCTGGTGGATACGGGGGCGACGGCACGGGCGGCACGGGACCTGTTGCCGGACGCCCTGTTCGTCACGCTCTATGCCAAGCCCGCCGCCCGCGACCTGCCGGACATCTTCATTCACGAGGTGGCGCAGGATACCTGGGTGCATTTTCCCTGGGATACGGAAGCCCGGGACGGGACGCTTGCCTATGCCCCGCCGCTGGCCGGGCGGGAAACATCCTAAAAGGAAAACCCTGCCGAGAATCAGGCCGCCGTTACCTCTTGGGCGCGATGCCCTCGACATCCTCGGCCAAGCGTCGTTCCAGATCGACCAGATCCGACGGCAACTCCGCGCCCGTGGCGCGCAACTGATCGAGAAGCTCCAGAAGCCGCATGTGAACCTCGTGCAGGTCCTCCGGCTGTTCTTCCATTTCGGTCATCGCCATGTTGATGGCGGCGAGAAGTTCATTTGTATCCATATCCGGACTTTAGCACCGTCCGGGGCGAACCGCTATTGACCTGCATCAAGAGAACGCGGCGCCAGCGGTGAGGGCTTGCGAGGCTCAGGGACCCAGCCTAGGCTTCCCATCAAGAGGAGACATCAAAAAATGACCGACCCCGCCGAGACCTACAAGCTGTACGCCATCAAGTATGGCACCCACGATCCCCGCCCGCAGTCCCAGAACTTCATGCAGCCGCCCGACCCCCACGACGCGCCCTATCCCATCGATTATTTCGTCTGGGCCTGTGTTTCCGAAAACCGCACCGTGGTCATCGACACCGGCTTCAACGAGAAATCCGGCTGCGGGCGCGGGCGCACCATGTTCCGCTGCCCGGTGGACAGTTTGAAGCTGATCGGTGTCGACCCGGCCGAGGTCACGGATGTCGTGATCACCCATATGCATTACGACCACGGCGGCAACTTCGACAAGTTTCCCAAGGCGACCTTTCACATCCAGGACCGGGAAATGGCCTACATCACCGGGCGCTACATGCGTTATCCGGTGCTGCGCAATTCCTTCGACCCGGACGATGTCTGCCTGCTGCTGCGCGAACTGTACAAGGACCGGGTCGATTTCCACGACGGCGACGCGGAACTGTTTCCCGGCCTGACCCTGCATCATGTCGGCGGTCATACCCAGGGCATGCAGTTCGTGCGCGCCTGGACCGAACGCGGCTGGGTCGTGCTGGCGTCCGACGCCATGCATCTGTTCGCCAACTGGCGGCACAAGAACCCGTTCCCCACGGTGCTGCACATCGGCGACATGCTGGAAGGCCACAGGAAGGTTGCCCGCCTGGCCGACAGCCCGGACCACGTGGTGCCCGGCCACGACCCCCTGGTGATGGAGATGTATCCGGCACCCTCCGCCGATCTTGAAGGCATCGTGGTGCGGGTCGATATCGCCCCGTCGATGCCGACACCGGCGTGAGGGCCGCGTCCATGACCGAGACCTACAAGTTGTACGCCATCAAGTACGGCACCCATGTGCGGACGGCGGCGCGCAATTTCATGCAGCCGCCCGACCCCCACGACGCGCCCTATCCCATTGACTATTACGTTTGGGCCTGCATGTCGGAAAACCACACGGTCGTCGTCGATACGGGCTTCACCAAGGAAGCCGCCGAAAGCCGGAGCCGCGACTGGCACCGCTGCCCGGTCGACAGTTTGCAGTTGGTCGGCATCGACGCGGCCGAGGTCACGGATGTCGTCATCACCCACATGCATTACGACCACGGCGGCAACCTGGGCCGCTTTCCCAATGCGACCTTCCACATCCAGGACCGGGAAATGGCCTTCGCCACCGGGCGCTACATGCGCTACCCGACGCTGCGCCATTCCTACGACATCGAAGACGTCTGCGGCCTCGTGCGCGAACTGTACAAGGACCGGGTCGAGTTCCACGACGGCGACGAAGAACTGTTCCCCGGCCTGACTCTGCACCGCGTCGGCGGCCATACCCAGGGCATGATGTTCGTGCGGGCCTGGACGGAACGCGGCTGGGTCGTGCTGGCGTCGGATGCCATGCACCTCTACGCCAACTGGCTGGACCGCAACCCCTACCCCACGGTGGTGCATATCGGCGACATGCTGGAAGGCCACAAAAAGGTCGCCCGCCTGGCCGACGGCCCGGACCATGTCATCCCCGGCCACGACCCCCGCGTCATGGACCGCTATCCGGCGCCGTCGGATGACCTTCGGGGCATCGTCGCGCGTCTGGACCTTCCGCCCCATGGAAAATAAGGAAAAGACCCGCCGCCGCGCGACCCTGGCATCCTGCTGCGCGGCGCACAGCCTGCAGGACGGCCTGACCGACCTGCTGTATGTCCTGCTGCCCGTGCTGGCGCAGTCGTTCGGCCTGACCTATGCCCAGGTCGGCATCATCCGCGCCGCCAACCGCGCCGCCATGACGGCCTTCGAACTGCCGTCGGGCATGCTGTCGGAACGCATCGGCGAACGCATTCCCATCGCCTTCGGTCTGCTCGCCGCGGGGGCGGGCTACATCGCCCTGGCCTGGGCCGACGGCTTCACGGCCGTGGTCGTCGTCCTGCTGTTTGCCGGGATCGGCGGCGGGTTCCAGCATACGTTGTGTTCCACCCTGGTCAGCACCGTGTTCGGCAACCAGGGCCGGCGCGCGGCGCTGGGCACCTACAATTCCTTCGGCGACGTGGGCAAGCTGACCTTCGCCGGGCTGTTCACCGTGTCGATCGGCGCGGGCGTTGCCTGGCAGGACATGACGCTGGCCTTCGGCGCCGCGGCCATGGCGGCGGGGCTGGTCATCTTCGCCGTGCTGGGCCGCGCCGGCGCGGGCATGGGCCCGAAACCCACCGAAGGAACCGGCGGCCAGGGCCTTCTGGGCGGCTGGGGCATCCGCGACAAGGGGGCTTTCGCCGCACTTTGCGCCATCGTGCTGCTGGATACGGTGGTGCAGGGCGGATTCCTGACCTTCGTCGCCTTCCTGATGATCGAAAAGGAGGTGCCGACGGCGCTCGGCGCCTTCGCCGTGGTGTTGACCCTTGCCGGCGGCGCCTTCGGCAAGTTCGGCTGCGGGTTCCTGGCGGAAAAGCTGGGTGCCGTCCGCTCCCTGGTGTTAGTCGAGATCATGACCGCCCTGGGCATCGTCGCCGTCTTGCTGCTACCGACGCTGCCGGCCTATTTCCTGCTGCCGGTGCTGGGCATGGTGCTGCAGGGCAGCTCCTCCGTCACCTACGGCGCCGTGGGTGACCTGATCGAGCCCGAGCGCCAGGCCCGCGGGTTCGCCGTGATCTATTCCATCGCCACGGCCTCGATGATCCTGGGGCCCATGGCCTTCGGCTTCGTCGGCGACACCTACGGCCTGACCTCGGCCATGCTGGCCATGGCGGCGACCATCCTGCTGCCCCTGCCCTTGTGCCTGATCATGCGCCGCGCCATCGCCGCCCATTACGCCTGACCCCCCGGACGCCGCCGATGGACCTGGCGCCGGAAAAACAATAGCGTTGGCCGTATGATGTCCGGGCGACGGCGGCTAATCATCGTGCTTGAACGGTAGAGGCAGGGGTCACCACCATGAGGGTCATCGTCCTGGGTGCCGGCGTCATCGGCGTCACCACGGCCTACTATCTGGCCCGCCAGGGGGCTGAGGTGCTGGTGCTCGACCGCCAGCCCGGCCCCGGCATGGAAACCAGTTTCGCCAACGCGGGCGAACTGTCCTACGGCATGACCTCACCCTGGGCGGCGCCGGGGGTGCCGCGCAAGGCCATCAAATGGATCCTGATGAAGTACCGGCCCCTGATCCTGCATCCGCTGATCAGCCCGACCATGTGGGGATGGTGCACGCGCTTGATCATGAACTGCAACGCGCGCGACTACCGCATCAACAAAAGCCGCATGGTGCGCGTCTCCAACTACAGCCGCGACGCCCTGACCGATCTGATGGCCGACCTGCCGGGCCTGCGGTTCGACCAGCGCGAGATGGGCACCCTGCAACTGTTCCGCACGGACAAGCAGGTCACGGCCTCCGCCGCCGACCGGGAGGTCCTGGCCGAGTTCGGCTCGCCCTTCGAAATTCTCGACCGCGACGGCTGCATCGCCGCCGAACCGGGCCTTGCCCATGTCGCGGACAAGTTCGTCGGCGGCCTGCGCATGACCGCCGACCGCACCGGCGACTGCCGCATGTTCACCCTGGCGCTTGCCGAGGAAGCCGCCAAACTGGGCGTGACCTTCCGCTATGGAGTGACCATCCAAGGCCTTTCCCCAGACCGCATGCGGATCGCCGGCGTCGATACCACGGACGGGCGCGAGGTCGCCGACCGCTACGTCTGCGCGCTGGGCCCCTATGCGCCGATTGTCCTGAAGTCCGTCGGCATCAAGGTGCCGATTTATCCGATCAAGGGCTATTCCATCACCCTGCCCGTCACCGATCCGGACGCCGCCCCCCAATCGACCATCATGGACGAGACCCATAAGGTCGCGATCACCCGCCTGGGTGGGCGCATCCGGGTCGCCGGACAGGCGGAGGTCATCGGCTACGACAAGCATCTGGGGTCGCACGCAACGGACACCGTGCGCCATGTCGTCACCGACCTGTTCCCCAAGGGCGGCGACGTGTCGAAGGCCGAGGGCTGGACCGGCCTGCGCCCCATGACCCCCGACGGCACGCCGGTCATCGGGCCGACGATCTACGACAACCTGTTCATCAACTCGGGCCATGGGACGCTGGGCTGGACCATGGCCTGCGGGTCCGGGCGCCTGGTCGCCGACCTGGTGTTGGACCGGACGCCGGAAATTTCCGTCGACGGCCTGACCGCCGCCCGTTACGGGCAATAGGTGCTGCGGGCGCATCGTCATATTGAAGCCGCCCGCGCCGATTTGATATATTTCCGCCACCTTTCCTTGATGCCTAAATGCCTGCTCTGTTCCGATCTGGTCTTTCCGGGAGATGTGGCCATGCGAACGGTGTTTCTCGGTTCCACCCTGCTCGTGGGGCTGTTGTCCATCTGTGCCGTTCCGGCCTGGGCGCAGGACAAGGCCTCCCAGTTCATGCACCAGATGGATGCCGACGGCGACGGCCGTATCAGCGCCGACGAATGGCAGCGCAAGCCCATGGGTTTCAAGCGCATGGACGCAAACCAGGACGGTTACCTGAGTCTGAACGAACTGCGCGCCAGATTCGGTGGACCCGGCGCGGACGGCGGACCCGGCAGCATGCAGGGCGGCGGCATGCCGACCGGCGTGGACGGCCAAATACCCCCGCCCGCCATTCCCCAGGACGTGCGCTGCGCCATCCTGCGCGGCGGGCGTTGCGATAGCGAGGCCGCCGTCGGTCGCGGCCTGTTTCCGACCGGGCTCATTCCCCGTTTTCCCGACGGCCTGGAATGCCGCGGCATCGACGAAGGTTGGGCCATCGACTACGCCGGCAAGCGCGACCGCATCGCCTATCACGGCGGGATCGACATGCCCGCCCCCTTCGGAGAGCCCATGCGGGCCGTAGCCGATGGCACGGTGCTTCAGGTCCTGGAGGGCGCCGACAGCTACCGGGGGATCGAAGTGACCCTGCGCCACACGCCCGAGGAAACGGGGCTGCCGGTATGGATCTATACTCAGTACGCCCATTTCAACGAGATTCCGAAGTTGACGCCGGGGCAGCGCGTGAAACGCGGCGAAGATCTGGGCCCCACCGGGAATTCAGGCACCCCCGGCGGCAAGTTCGCACGCCGCCCGGCGATCCATTTCGCCGCCTGGTTCTCCGCCGACCCCCGCTTCGCGGTGACACGGCGCGGCGTGGTGCCTTTCGACGGACACTGGATGGACCCCCTGGCCCTGTGGCGCGGCGCGCCGCCCTTCGACAGCGCCGTAATGAAAGCATTGCCCGGCGAGGAAAAGACCGTTTCCATCTCCGTGATCGTTCAGGGTGGGGAGACCGTGCCCCGGGGCGCGCGGATCACTTGGCCCTATGCCTGCACCCCCGGGTAGGCAGGGAAAACAACCTGTCCATTGGTCCCCCTTTCGACTGGACGGGAAAAACACTATAGTAATCCGATGATCGAGAATTCCCTGGGCCGGTCTTCCGAAGAGGCCGGGTTTCCCGTTGCACGGCAGGAAGGCGACATCACCTTGTGCCGGTCGCCCGTGTGCCTGGACCTCATCCGCTATTGGCAGGGCTTGGCAGCGCGAAACGGCGGGCGCCCCGAATGGCGGCAGATCCGGCTGATGGCCCTGTACAAGATCGCGACCTTCATCGCCGTCAAGGATGTGATCGACGACGGCGCCGATTTCCGCAATCGGTTCTGGGGCACCGGCCTGACCGACGCCCTGGGCTTCGAAGGGACCAACATGCGGGTCAGCGCCTACGAGCCCGCAAGCATGCGCGAGGCGGTCCACCAGCGATACACCCGCGTCACCCGCACGGGCGGGCCTGAAATGGTCCGAGGCCATATCGTCAGCATGCCGGAACACGACCACCTGCCGTTCGAACTTGTCCATCTGCCGCTGTGGGGCGAGGGTGCCGGCGTGCGGCACATCATCTCCGCCTATCACTTCGGCTTTGTCGCCGAAGCGGACGAAGGTTAATCCGGATCCGGCCGCAACGCCGGGTCACACCGCCACATTGTCGATCAGCCGCGCCTTGCCCAGCCAGGCGGCGGCCAGAACGCGGGCGGGCTTTGAGGCGTCGTGCACTTCTTCCAGGGTCATCGCATCGCGCACGGTGACGTAGTCGACCTGCCAGAAACCGGCGCGTTCCAACTGCCCCTTGGCCCATTCCTCCTGAACGCGGGGATCCTCGCCACGGCCGAC
Organism: uncultured Alphaproteobacteria bacterium; assembly: GCA_963976055.1. GTDB lineage: Bacteria > Pseudomonadota > Alphaproteobacteria > Rhodospirillales > Casp-alpha2 > UBA1479. Next base: position 158,684 of record CAXBJB010000004.1, on the reverse strand, counting down.
CTGCTCGGCGACCTGGGCGAGGGTGCCGTGCAGCACCGGCGCCTGCGCCCGTTCAACCGGGGTCAGGTAGGCATTGCGCGACGACAGGGCCAGGCCGTCGGTCTCGCGCACGGTCGCCACGCCCGTCGCCGTGACGGGAATGTCCAGGTCGCGGATCAGCTTCTTGATGACCTGAAGCTGCTGATAATCCTTTTCCCCGAAAAACGCCTCGTCGGGCAGGGCCTGCAGCAGAAGCTTGGTCACCACCGTGGCGACGCCGGTAAAGAAGCCGGGGCGGCATTCGCCCTCCAGCACGTCGCCCAGTCCGCCGACATGGACCTTGGTCGAATGGCCGCCGGGATAGACCTCGTCCACGCCCGGCGCGAACAGAAGGTCCGCCCCCTCGGCGGCGACCAGGGCCGCGTCGCGGGCTTCGTCCCGGGGATAGACGGAGAAATCTTCCTGGGGTCCGAACTGCGTCGGATTGACGAACAGGGTCACCACCGTCTTGTCGCAGGCAGCGACCGAATTTTCGACCAGCGACACATGGCCCGCGTGCAGCGCGCCCATGGTCGGCACCAGGCCGATGCGTTGGCCCGCACTCCGCCACCCGCCGATGCGGGCGCGCAGATCGGCGATGGTGCGCACGGTGTCGAGCGGGGATGCCGCGCCCATGGCCTTACTTCTTTTCAACCCCGAAGCAGTGTTCCAGCCCCGGAAAGGCGCCCGTGCGCACATCTCCGGCGTATTCCTTGACGGCCTGTTCGATGGCGTCGCCCAGCTTGGCGTATTTGCGCACGAACTTGGGCGTGAAGTCGGCGAACAGGCCCAGCATGTCCTCGGTCACCAGGATCTGCCCGTCACAGGCCGGCGAGGCGCCGATGCCGATGGTCGGGATCGACACTTTTTCCGTCAATTCCCGCGCCACGGGCTCGACCGTGCCTTCGACGACCATGGCGAAGGCGCCGGCGGCGTCGATGGCCAGGGCATCGGCGATGACCTTCTTGGCGCCTTCGTCGTCGCGGCCCTGAATCTTGAACGCCCCCCGGTGTTCGGCCTTTTGCGGCAACAGGCCGACATGGCCCAGCACCGGCACGCCCGAAGCGACGATGGCGGCCACCGTGTCGGCCATTTCGACGCCGCCTTCCAGCTTTACCGCCTGGGCCTCGGTCTCGTCGATCACGCGCTTGGCCGAGGCGACGGCCTGGGCCGGGGAATCCTCATAAGTACCCTGGGGCAGGTCGACCACGACCAGGGCCTGTTTCGCCCCCCGGGTCACGGCACGGCCGTGGGCACACATGATTTCGATGGTCACGCCGCGCGTGGTTTCCAGGCCGTAGACGACCATGGCCAGGGAATCCCCGACCAGCAGGAAATCGCAGTGCGGGTCCAGAAACTTGGCCATGGGTTGGGTATAGGCGGTCAGCGACACGATGGGGGTCGCGCCCTTGGCCACTTTACGGGACTTGATATCTTCGACGGTGATGCGCGCCATGCCAGCCTCGGCAAGGTTGTTTTGGAAGGAGCGCGGGACTTTACCAGACCGGGGCAGCCGGTCAAATAGCGGCGATGGACCGCCCGGCGCCCGTGGGTTACATGTAGGACGTCATGCATCGGTTTCCCCACTTTTCCGCATTTTCCCTGATTTTCCTGCTGGCCGGCTGCGTCGCCGGCCCGCCACCGGCAGCCCCCGACCCGGCCCGGCCGTGGATCGGCCAGAGCTATCGCAACCATGCCGTTTCGGTCAGCCATCCGCTGGCCGCACGGGCGGCGCTGGACATGCTCAACGAGGGCGGCGGGGCCGTGGATGCCGCTATCGCGGCGCAGATGGTCATGACCCTGGTCGAACCGCAGTCGTCGGGCATCGGCGGCGGGGGGTTTCTACTGCGCTTCGACGGAAAGACGAACGGTATCGAAACCTACGACGGGCGGGAAACCGCCCCGGCGTCGGCCCGGGAAGACATGTTCCTCGACGCCCGGGGCGGGCCCATCCCCTACCGCGACGCCATCCTGGGCGGGCGCGCCGTGGGTGTGCCCGGCGTCGTGCGTATGCTGGAAATGGCGCACAAGGACCATGGCCGCCTGCCCTGGGCCCGCCTGTTCCAACCGGCGATCCGGCTGGCACGGGACGGCTTCCCCATATCGGAACGTCTGGCCCGGCAGATCGCGGGCGACCGGCATTTGCGCAAGGTGCCGGCGGCCAAGGCCTATTTCTTCGACGGCGACGCGCCCAAGCCCGCCGGCGCGATCCTGAAAAACCCGGACTTGGCCGACACCCTGGAACGGATCGCGGAAAAGGGGGCCGATGCCTTCTATTCCGGCGGCCTCGCCCGCGCCATCGCCGACGCCGTGACCCAGGCCCCCGTTCATCCCGCCGTGATGACCCTGGCCGACATATCGGCCTACCAAGCCAAGAAACGCCCCGCCGTCTGCGCCCCCTACCGCGGTTACACCGTCTGCGGCATGGGGCCGCCGTCGTCGGGCGGGCTGGCCGTGGCGCAGACCCTGGGCCTGCTCGATCATTTTCCCCTTTCAGACGGGGGACCAGACAACGCCCGGGCGCTGCACCTGATCGCCGAGGCCGAACGCCTGGCCTTCGCCGACCGCGCCGCCTATGTCGGCGACAGCGACGTCGTGCCGGTGCCGATCAAGGGCATGGTCGATCCGGGTTATCTCGCCGAACGGGCGAGGCTGATCGATCCCGCGAAGGCCATGGACGGACTGGTCGACCCGGGCCATCCGCCGGGGGCCGAGACCGCCTACCGGGGACCGGGCGATCCCTTGAAGGGCCTGTCGACGGCGCATATGAGCATCGTCGACCGCTTCGGCAACGCGATCTCCTTCACCACCACCGTTGAAAGCGCCTTCGGCGCGCGACTGATGGTGCGGGGCTTTCTGTTGAACAATCAGCTGACGGATTTTTCCTTCCGCCCGGAATGGCGGGGCAAACCGGCCCCCAACCGGGTCGCCCCCGGCAAGCGGCCGCGGTCCTCGATGTCGCCGACAATTGTGCTGGACAGGGGCGGCCGGTTCCTCATGGCCGTGGGCTCGCCCGGCGGGTCGCGCATCATCGGCTATACGGCGCGGGCCGTGCTCGGCGTGCTGGCCTGGGACCTGGGCATGCAGGGGGCCGTGGACCTGCCCCATGTCATGAACCGGGGCGGCGCGACGGAGGTCGAGGAGGCGTTGATCCCGGCCATCGCCGACTTGAAGGCTATGGGCCATCAAGTCGAGGTCGGGCGCATGATCAGCGGCCTGCAGGGCATTCTGCGCACCCGGGACGGCCTGACCGGCGGCGCGGACCGGCGGCGCGAGGGCGTGGTCCTGGGCGACGCGGGTGATCAGGGGCAGGTGTCTTTCCCGGCGCCTCAGACCTATGCCTGCGCCGACGGATCGCGCCCCGGGCTTGCCTGGGCGGGCGATTTCCTGCGCTGGACGGAAACCGGCGAGGATGCCCGCATCCTGGCCCGCGTGATGTCGGGGTCGGGGGCGCGCTATGCCGGCGGCGGGGCGGAGGCCTGGGAACACCAGGGCATGGTCCGCCTGACCCTACCCGGCGGCACGGCCCGCAGCTGCCGTAAGGCCGTCCCCTAACCGTTACTTCGTCGCAACGATGAACAGGCGGCGGAAGTGGAACAGGGTCTTGCCGTCGGCGCGCTTGGGATAGGCCGCCCGCATCGCCTTCGAATAGGTCTCGAAGAATTCCGCGTTCTCGTCCGGGTCGGGAAGCGCGTCGAGCAGCGGTTTAAGCGCGGAGCCCTTGGTCCATTCGGCGATCGGGTTGTCGCCTTCCATGACCTGGGCATAGACCGTTTCCCAGATGTCCAGACTGCCCGCATGGGGGGCGAGGTAGTCGTAATAGACGTCGGGATCGTGGACCGGAAACTCGCGCAGCACCGGCGCCAGCTTGGCCCGCCAGGGGCCGTCCTCGACGACCTGGCGCATGCCCATGTGCGACGGCGCCGCGTGGTTGTGCGGCATCTGCACGGCCAGCACCCCGCCCGGCGCCAGCAGGCCCATCAGGCGCGGAAACAGGGCCGCGTGATTGTCGATCCATTGCAGGGCCGCGTTGGAATAGATCAGGTCCGCCGGGGCGTCCGGCGCCCAGGTCGCCGCGTCGCCCCGCAACCAGTCGCCGTCCGGATGTTCGGCCCGCGCCTTGGCCAGCATTTCCTGCGATGAATCGACGCCGACATGGCGCGCGTTCGGCCAACGGCCCTTGAGGAACGGCGTCACGTTGCCGGGCCCGCAGCCCAGGTCGTAAACCACGGCGGGATCGTCGAGGGCGATGCGGTTGAGCAGGTCGAGGGCCGGGCGCATGCGGTGGCCCGCGAATTTCAGATATTGACCGGGATTCCAGGTGGGTTGCTTGCTGGGCGCGGACATGTCGGCAAATCCTTCAGACGAAAAACCAGATTGCGATGTCAGCCCCCGGCGGCGACTTTAGTCACCCCGCCTGCCCCGCGCAACGGCGATCACGCCAGTTTCAGGCGCAGGCGGAACATCGTGCCCTCGGCCCCCGTGCGGGCCAGCTGGATTTCGCCGCCATGGGCATGGACGACTTCCCGTGCGATGACCAGACCCAGGCCCGTGCCGCCCTCCCGCGCCGATCCGGCGAAGGGCTGGAACAGATGTTCGGTCGCCTGCGCGGGCATGCCGGGACCGTCGTCGGTGACCTCGACGATCAGATCATCCCCTTCCTCGAACGCGGCCACGTGCAGGCGTGTCGCCCCGGCCTCGCGGGCGTTGCGCCCCAGGTTTTCGAACACGCGGAGCATCTGCGCCGCGTCGGCCATCAGGCAGAGATGATCCGGCACCTCGTTGCACCATTGGAAGGGCTGCCCACCGCCGTCGGGCCGTTCCTGGGTGAGGGTTTCGCCCGCCATGTGCACGATCTCGGTCAGGCGGTTACGCTTGGCGTTCAGGGTCGGCATGGTCGCCGAGGCATAATCCAGCGTCTGGCCGCACAGGTTCACGGCCCGGTCCATGGCGCGGAACATGCGCGGCACCAAGCGCTGCACATCCGGGTCGTCGCTGGCCGCCAGGCGGTCGCCGATCAGCATGGCCGTGGCCAACGAATTGCGCAGGTCGTGGTTCACCTTGGTCACCGCCGCCCCCAGCATGGCCAGGCGGTCCTTCTGGCGCAGCGCCATGCGCAGTTCGTGCTGCATCACCGCTAGCTCGCGCTGGGCGATGCCGATTTCGTCCGGGCGGTCGGACGGCTTGAAGATGCGGGTTTCGTCCTCGGGCGCGCGACGAAAGCTTTCCATGCCCGCCGTGATGCGCCGCATGGGGCGCACGAACATGAGCATCAGGCTGATGTAAAGCAGCCCCGCAGTGAACAGCGAGATCGCCAGCGACAGTTGGAAGATGCGGTGCGAAAAGGCCAGCATCTCGTCGCGCATGGGCGCTTCGTCGATGTAGATTTCGACCTGCACGCCGGGCCGCTTGGGCGTTTCGCCGATGATGCGCAGGATGCGGTTCTCCGTCTGCGCCAACGTCACGAAGGCGTCTTCGATCCAGCCGGGGAAGCCGCTCATGCGCAGGTCGTAGACGGCATCGACGCGGGGCGGCATCTCGCCGCCGGCGATCAGGATGCGCTGGTCATGTTGGCGCAGCGCGATGGCGTAGGTATCCGTGGTCTTCAAAAGCGTGCGGCCCAGTTTGTCGTCGGCGGCCTGCTCCGGCATGTTTTCGATGGCCAGCGTCGCCAGATGCGCGCGCACGATGCGTTCCTCAAGGTAGTTTTTGCGGAAGCGCGCGACCGACGGCGTGTAGATGAACAGCTCGGCCAGCATGACGAACGCCACCGTGAGCACGAGAAGACGCGCGGACAGGCTTTGGTGGGCCCGGGGCAGGTGCGGGTTAAGATCGGACATACCTGAGGTTAAGCGGCCAATCAGCACAGCTTCAAGAGGAACCGGACAATGGCCCGGGTGCGGTCGGAAAACAGCTTGGGCGTGAAGAAGCTGCCGGCGGCGCGTTTCGAGACCTCGCCCAGGGTCGGATAGGGGGCGATGAGGATCGCCAGGTCGCCCACCTTCATGCCCTTGGACAGGGCCAGCACCCATAATTGGATGTGTTCGCCCGCCTGCGGCCCGGCGATGCCGCAGCCGAGGATCTTGCCCTTCGGCGTGACGATGACCTTGACCAGGCCTTCGGTTTCGCGTTCCGCCTGGGCGCGGTCGTTTTCATGAAACGGCCAGCGCAGAACGTTGAATGCGATGCCCGCGTCGCGCGCTTTTTTTTCCGTCAGCCCGACCTGGGCCAGTTCCGGCGCGGTGTAGGTCACCCAGGGCACCGCCGAATGGTCGGCCTTGGCGGGGATGCGGAACAGCGCGTTCTTGATGACCACGCCCGCGTGATAGCCCGCGACATGGGTGAACTGCAGCCCGCCCGCGACGTCGCCGATGGCGAACACCTTCTTGTTGGTGCTGCGCAGGCGGGCATCGACGGTGATGCCCTTGGGGGTGTGGTCAATCCCGGCTTTTTCCAGGTCCAGACCCGCGACATTGGCCCGCCGACCGGCGGCGACCAGAAGGTGACTGCCTTCGACGCGCTGTGTTTCTCCACCCTCTTCGATGTTCACCGCGACACCCGCCGCCGTCTTTTCAACGGAGGCGATCTTGATGCCTTCGCGGATGTCGATACCGCCGGCGGTGAGCGCCCGGCGCACCACGCCGACCAAGTCCCCGTCGTCGTTGGCCATGATGGAAAACATCTCGAGCAGCGTGACCGTGCAGCCCAGTTGGGCATGGGCCTGAGCCATTTCGACGCCGATCGGCCCGCCGCCGATGACGATCAGGTGGTGCGGCAGGGCATCGCGGTCGAACACGCTTTCGTTGGTCAGGAAGGGAACCCCGTCCAGGCCCGGAATGGGCGGCACGGCGGCGGACGATCCGGTCGCGACGACGAAGCGCTTGGCGCGGATTTCCGTGGCCCCCGCCTGCACGCGGTCCGGGCCGGTGAAGCGCCCGTGTTCGCGGATCACGGTGACGCCCAGACCTTCGAACCTTTCCTGGGAGTCCATGGGCCGGATGGCGTCGATCACGCCTTCGACATGGCCGTAGACGGCCTTGCCGTCTAATCCATCGAGGGTCGCCTTGACGCCGAACCGCCCGGCGTCGCGCACGGCCTGGGCGGCATGGCCGGCGGCCAACAGGGCCTTGGACGGCACGCAGCCGTAGTTCAGGCAGTCGCCGCCCATTTCGCCCTTTTCGATCAGCACGACACGGGCCCCCATCTGCGATGCCCCGGCGGCGACGGACAGGCCGCCGGACCCCGCGCCGATGATGCAGATGTCCGTGTCGATGCGGGCAGGCGGCGCGCCGGTCATGGTGTTTCCCCGCGGCGTTCCTTGATCCGGCGCAGGAACACCGGGATCAGCGCCAGCACGGCCAGGCCCAAAAGCGGGCCCATGATGTGCGGCTCGAACACGATGGTCAGGTCCGGCGTGCCGCCCCGGTCGAGCACGGCGCCGAGCCCGCTGCCGACGCTGGAAAACACCACCGTCGCCGGCGCGATGCCAAGGACCGTTGCGACCACGAAGGCGCCGGCCCCGACGTTGAGGAAGGCCGGCACCAGATTGACCAGCCAGAACGGGAACACCGGCACCAGACGTAGGAACATCAGGTAGGAAAAGGCGTTCTTGCGGAAGCCGTCTTCCATGCGTCGCACGAAGGGCCCCGCCTTCTTATAAAGAAGGTCGCCGATGGCGTAGCGCGCGGCCAGGAACACGATCAACGAGCCCAGGGTCGCCGCGACGACGACGATCGCCGCCCCGGCCGCCGTGCCGAACACGAAACCGGCCAGCAGGGTCATCCAGATGGCGCCCGGAATCGACAGCGCGACCACCACCGTATAGGCGGCGCCGAACAGCAAGGCCGTCAGCGCCTGATGGGCGGCGTAATAGTCGAGCACAGCCGTGCGGTGGGTCTTGAGGGCGTCGAGCGATACATAGGTGTGCAGGTCGAACGCGAAGAACAGCACGGTCGCCAGGACCAGGACCAGGACAGGGACCAGCCGTTTCACGGAAAACCGCCTGGATTTAGGGCCCTCGGCCGAGGCCGCGGCGGGCTGTCCGTCGTGATCGAGCGCCTTGCGCATGTCCGTAACCTTGTTGTTGAATGGAGGCCGCGAACGGCGACGGCATCCCGGTTTCTATCCCCTGGGCGCCAAAAGGCACAAGCGAATGCGCCTCACGCCAGGGTCAATTGACCGTGAACGTCAAGTGATGGCCCCGGAAATCCGGGCTTTTTTCGGCAATACGGGCAAACCGCCCAGGCCCGTTGACTTCATGGAACCAAGGCCTTAAAAAGCGCACTCATTTTTCTAAGGAGACGTCGCGTGAAACGCACCTATCAGCCGAGCAGGCTTATTCGCAAGCGCCGCCACGGTTTCCGTAGCCGCATGGCGACCCCGGGCGGCCGGCGTGTGCTGGCGGCGCGGCGTGCCAAGGGCCGCAAGCGCCTGTCCGCTTAACAGCGCCTGTTCCCGCAAGCCGGTCGGAAGCGAGCCGCCATGTCACCCACGGTGCCGAGGCTGAAACGCCGTGCCGACTTTCTCAAGGTGGCGCGGAAAGGACATAAGTGGGCGGCACCCGGACTGGTGCTGCAGGCCTTCGACCGCACCGCCTTCGGCAACGGAGAGGCGGACGCCGCCGGCCCGGATTTCCGGGCCGGATTCACGGTGACCCGCAAGGTCGGCAACGCCGTCGTGCGCAACCGCGCGCGCCGGCGCCTGAAGGCCGTCGCCGAACAGGTCTTGCCCGATTGCGCCAAAGCGGGGCATGACTACGTCCTGATCGGGCGCCAGGGCACCCTGGACCGGGCCTTTCCGGCCCTGATCGGCGACCTGCGCACGGCCCTGGAACGGGTCGGTACGCGCAAGAACGGGGGCGGAAACGGTCGCAGCGGCCGGGACCGCCGGGGGAAAGCGGAGATTTGAGATGATGGCGCCGACGATTGCCGCCCTTCCGGCCCGCCTCGCCCGCGCCCTGATCCGGGGCTATCAGCTTTTCCTGTCGCCGGTGTTTCCGGCCTCCTGCCGCTTTTATCCGACCTGTTCCGAATACGCCCGGGACGCCTTCGCGGCTCACGGCTTCGTTCGCGGGCTGGGCCTGTCCGTCCGGCGCATCCTGCGCTGCAATCCCTGGAACCGGGGCGGCGTCGATCCGGTGCCGTCCACCGGCTGTCCGGGCCATGGCGATGGGCATCATGCCCACGCCGATCACCCCAATTCTCTTCCCCAACCGCACGGGTCCTGAAACGAATGATCGAAAACAAAAACCTGATCCTGGCCGTGGTCCTTTCGGTGGCCGTCCTGTTGGGCTTCGAACTGTACTTCAAGAATACCGCGCCGCCGCCGCAGGTCGCCGAGACCACCACGACCGCGCAACCGGGCCAAACGCCCGCGCCGGCCGCGGGCCAAGCCCCCGCCGCGCCGGGCGACGGCCTGGCCGTGCCGCCCCAGGCCCCGGGTGCCACCGCCAAAGCGCCCGATATGTCGCCCCAGGCGAGCCGCGCCCAGGTTCTGGCCGCCAGCCCCCGCGTCGCCATCAACACGCCGCGCCTGAAGGGCTCGATCACGCTCAAGGGCGGGCGCATCGACGACCTGATCCTGGCCGACTTTTTCGAAACCCAGGACAAGGGCAGTAAGCCGATCACGCTGTTGAACCCGCGCGGCGTCAACAACGCCTATTTCGCCGAGTTCGGCTGGATCGCGGCCGCCGCCAAGAACGGCGCGAAGGCCGCCAAGGTGCCCGACGCGGACACGGTATGGACGGCGTCCACCCGCACCCTGACCCCGGACGCGCCGGTCACCCTGACCTGGGACAACGGCCAGGGGCTGGTGTTCTCGCGCACCTACGAGATCGACAAGAACTTCATGTTCAAGATCACCCAGGCCGTCGCCAACAAGGGTGCGAACCCGGTCGAACTGTTTCCCTACGGCTTGGTGTCGCGCCAGGGCACGCCGGAAACCTCGGGCTTCTACATCCTGCACGAGGGCCTGCTCGGCGTGAACAACGGCGAACTGACGGAAGTCGATTACGACGACCTTCAGGAAAAGAAGCTGGAAAGCAGCACCGGCACGGGCGGCTGGATCGGCATCACCGACAAATACTGGCTGACGGCTTTGGTCCCCAACAAGGACGCCGAAGTCACCAAGCGCTACGTCTACCGCAAGGCCGGCGTGGTCGACACCTATCAGGTCGACTTCCTGGGCACCGGCGTGACAATCGCGCCGGGTGCCACCAACACCGCGGAAAACCGGCTGTTCGCCGGCGCCAAGCAGGTCAAGATTCTCGACGGCTACGAGGAAAGCCTGGGTATTGAGCGCTTCGATCTGGCCATCGACTGGGGCTGGTTCTACTTCCTGACGCGGCCGATCTTTTATGGCCTGCTCTGGCTGGAAGTTCATGTCGGCAACCTGGGCCTCGCCATCCTTCTGCTGACCGTGGGCATCAAGCTCGCCTTCTTCCCGCTTGCCAACAAGTCCTACGAGAGCATGAGCAAGATGAAGAAGCTGCAGCCGGAGATGGTCAAGCTGCGCGAGCGTTACGGCGACGACAAGGTCAAGCTGAACGAGGAAATGATGGGGCTCTACAAGCGCGAGGGCACCAACCCCGCGTCGGGCTGCCTGCCGATCCTGTTGCAGATTCCCGTGTTCTTCGCGCTCTACAAGGTGCTATTCGTGACCATCGAAATGCGCCACGCGCCGTTCTACGGCTGGATTCAGGACCTGTCGGCGCCCGATCCCACGAACCTCTTCACCCTGTTCGGCGCCATCGCCTGGACCCCGCCCGACGTTCTGCACCTCGGCGTGTGGCCGCTGCTGATGGGCATTTCCATGTTCCTACAGCAGAAGCTGAACCCGCAGCCGACGGACCCGACCCAGGCCAAGATCATGATGTTCCTGCCCGTGGTGTTCACCTTCCTGCTGGCCAAGTTCCCGGCCGGTCTGGTGATCTACTGGACCTGGAACAACCTGCTGTCCATCGCCCAGCAATGGGTCATCATGCGCAAGATGGGCGTCAAGGCCTGATCGCCGTCACCCGCACGAGGAGCACCGATCCATGACAGAGCCGGGAGACATTACGCCCGGCGTGGATTCCGGGGCCGAGGCCGATGCGACCCTGATGGAGAACGGGCGGCTTCTGTTCGCCAAGGAAGCGACGTTCCTGCTGGGCGCGGCCAGCCTGGCCCAGGTACCGGACAGCCCGCTGCCGGAAATCGCCTTCGCCGGGCGGTCCAACGTCGGCAAGTCGTCGCTGATCAACGCCCTGACCGGGCGCAAGGACCTGGCCCGCACGTCCAACACCCCGGGCCGCACGCAGCAGATCAATTTCTTCGATCTCGGCAAGCGCCTGATGCTGGCCGACCTGCCCGGCTACGGCTATGCCAAGGCGCCCAAGGGCGAGGTCAAGAACTGGACCAAGCTGGTCAATTCCTATCTCAAGGGCCGCCAGGAATTGCGCCGCACCTGCGTGCTGATCGACGCGCGGCACGGGCTGAAGGCGACCGACCGCGAGGTCATGGCCCTGCTTGACGCCGCCGCCCAGGTTTATCAGATCGTCCTGACCAAATGCGACAAGGTGAAGGCGGACGACCTGGACAGATTGGTCGCCGAGACGGAAAAGGAATTGGCCAAACATACGGCCGCCCATCCGGTGATCATGCGGACCAGTTCCTTCAAAAGCCGCGGCATCGAAGAGTTGCGCGCCGAACTGGCGGCGCTGGCATTGCCCGCCGAAGCGGTCTAAACCGTTACGGATGCTTCAAATATTTCGGATAATGCATTAGGTTCCCACCCCATGACCGACGACAAAAAACGCTCCATCGCCGATAAATGGCTGACCCAGGCCAACGTGCTGTCCGAGGCGCTGCCCTACATGCGCCGATATTCGGGCCAGACCGTGGTCATCAAATACGGCGGCCATGCCATGGGCGACGAGGAAATGGCCAACGTGTTCGCCCGCGACGTGGTGCTGCTGCGGCAATGCGGCAGCAACCCGGTCGTCGTGCACGGCGGCGGGCCGCAGATCGGCGCCATGCTGGAACGGCTGGCCATCGAAAGTAAGTTCGTCGACGGCCTGCGCGTGACCGACGAGGACACGGTGAAGGTCGTCGAAATGGTCCTGGCCGGGTCCATCAACAAGGAAATCGTCACCCGCATCAACGCCGCCGGCGGCATGGCCGTGGGCCTGTGCGGCAAGGACGGCAACCTGATCATGGCCGACAAGCTGCGCCGCACCAAGAAGGACCCGGAATCGAACATCGAGCGCATTCTCGATCTCGGCCTGGTCGGCGAGCCCCGGGAAATCAACCCGCACGTGCTGGAAGCCTTCGAGGAATCGGACATCACCCCGGTCATCGCGCCGATCGGCGTCGGCCCCAAGGGCGAGACCCTGAACATCAACGCCGACACGGCGGCCGGCGCCATCGCCGGCGCCACCCATGCCAAGCGCCTGATCATGCTGACCGACGTGTCCGGCGTGCTTGACGGCAACGGCAATCTGATCCCCGAACTGAAGGTGTCCAATGCGCGCAAGGCAATCGCCGACGGCACCATTTCCGGCGGCATGATCCCCAAGGTGGAAACCTGCATCGACGCGGTCCTGGCCGGGGTCGGCGGTGCCGTCATCTCCGACGGCCGGGTGGCGCATGCGGTCTTGGTCGAACTGTTCACGGAACACGGCGCCGGCACGATCATCCTGCCGGATTAGAACATCCTGCCGAACGGGGCCATTCGTCTCCGATATTCGCCATGCCCCCTTGCCCGGTCACCCTGATTGCGCAATGCTCATGCTGCCAATCTTGGGAGGATACGGTGCCGTGGCGACGCGGACACGGATTTCAGGTTATCTGCCCCGGTTGTTCGGTTACGCCCTGAGCCTGACCGGCGACAGACATCAGGCGGAGGATCTCGTGCAGGACTGTGCGCTTCGCGCACTGACCGCGCGTAACGTGCCGAAAGACGAGGCCGCGTTCCGCGCTTGGCTGTTCCGCATCCTGCGCAACGCGTTCTTCGACCAAATCCGCCGGCGCCGCACCCGCGATACCCATGCCCAGGCCGAAACGGAGAAAAACCGAGCAGAGACGGAATTTTGGCAGGGGGATGAGCGTTTTATCACTGCCTTGACCGTAAAGCTGGAGATGGCGAAGCTGCCGCGCCCGCAGCGCGAGATCATCGCCCTGATCGACATGGTCGGGCTGAGTTATGCGGAGACCGCGGTTCTGCTGGAGGTTCCGACCGGCACGGTCATGAGCCGAATTAGCCGGGCGCGGCGCGCGCTTCTCGACGCGGTCGGGGCCAGCAATGTCCACGAGTTGCCCGTCGCCCTGAAACGAAACAAGAATTGACGGCGCCCGCCCGGATACAAGAAAAGAAAGCGACGGAATAGGACAATTGGCCCAAACATGCGCAACCGCCCAGTGACCTTTGAACTGCTTAACGCCTATGTGGACGGCGAGCTTGATGCTGCCCAGGCGGCCGAAGTCGCGCGCGCCGTTGCCAACGATCCGGCGCTGGCGCGCGAGGTCGCGGCGCTCAGCCGCCTGCGCCTAGCCGTCGCTGACTCGCTCGAAGCCCCCGGGATCGCCCTGCCCCAGCCGGACCGCAGGCCTCTGCGGGCGGCAACCGCCGCCACGGTCGTTTTCGTTCTTTTGGCCGGCGGAGCAGCCTTTCTCGACGGCCACGCACGCCCGGCCGCCGAGGCGTCCTGGTTGACCGAGGCCTGGACCGCGCACCAGACTTGGTCCGCCACCGAGGGCGCCCTGGTTCCCGCACGCCAGGCGGCAGCCCTACTCGGCGCCTATGTGCCCGATCTGACCGCCTCGCGCCTGACCTTGACCCATTCCGAGATTCGGACGCTCGCCGACGGCGAACAGGCCCTGATCGCCGGCTACCGGGGATCGCGTGGATGCAAGGTCAGTCTGATTGTCTTCCCGTCGCGGGGCGGCCTGGCGGAAGCCCTGCAGCCGTTACCCCGCGCCGGCCAAGAAGCCTACGGCTGGCGGGTCGGCGGGCTCGACTACCTGATCCTGTCCGACGGCATGGAAAGCCGACGCTTCGGCCAATTGGCGGAAAGCGTGCACGACAGCAGCCGCCACCACGCGCCATTCGATGCGGAAACCCGCATCGCCTTGCGCGAAAGCCGCGACAACAGCGCACCCTGCAACGCCTGACCTGCCGCCCGCCGCTTTGCTGCGGACAAAAACTTTACCTCCATGGGAATAAACACGCCCGCCGGCGCGTTTCCTTCTGTCGAGGCTGGAAACCAACAAAGAAAATCCAGCCGCCAATGAACCGACAGATTGGGGAAGCATCATGCCTAAGGACAATTCTCCTTCCGACTTGCCGCGCGAAAGCGGCGCGGAAGCGGATCTCTTCCAGCTTTACACGGACAACCCTGAAAAGGCCGACGAAGTGGTGTTCGGACGGGTGCCGCACAAAGACCGCCGCGGTTTCCTGAAAGGGGCCGGCCTCGCGACCATGGGGGCGCTGATCGGCACCGCCATCCCGTTCCATCGCAACATGCCGTCCGGCTTCATCCCGGAGGCCCTGGCCTCGGCCAAGGACCTGAAGATCGAGGGCAAGGACGGATTGACGATTCTCAATGACCGGCCGGTCAACGCCGAAACGCCGGCGCACCTGCTGGACGACGAGGTGACGCCGACGTCGCGCCACTTCATCCGCAATAACGGCCTCCTGCCGACCGACATGAGCCCGGACAACTGGACCGTCACCATCGACGGCTTCGTCGATAACCCGCTGAAATTCACCATCGCCGAACTGAAGGCCAAGTTCCCGAACCTGACCCGCCGGGTGTGGTTGGAATGCGGCGGCAACGGCCGTGCCTTTTTCGACCCCAAGGCCAAGGGCAACCAATGGTCCCTGGGCGCCGTCGGCTGCGCCGAATGGACCGGGGTGCGCCTAGTCGACGTTTTGAAGGCCGCGGGCGTCAAGAAGGATGCCGTCTACACCGCTCATTACGGCGCCGACATGCATCTTTCGGGCAAGGAAGGCAAGCTGCCGATCTCGCGCGGAGTGCCGGTCGCCAAGGCCTGGGACGAGGCCAACATGATCGCCTGGGCCATGAACGGCGAGGCCATCCATCCCATGAACGGCGCACCCCTGCGCCTGCTGATCCCCGGCTATCCGGGTTCGGTCTCGCACAAGTGGTTCACCCGCATGGAACTGCGCAACGTCGTCCACGACGGACCCAAGATGACCGGCGACGCCTACCGCCTGCCGCCGCATCCCGTGGCGCCCGGCGAAAAGGTCGACAAGAAGAAGATGGTGTTCCTCGAAACCATGCCCGTGAAGTCGCTGATTACCTTCCCGGAAACGGGCGTGAAACTGCCGAAGGGCGACCGTTCGGTGCAAATCCGCGGTCATGCTTGGGTCGGCGAGGGCAAGGTGTCCTCGGTCGAAATCTCCATCGACTTCGGCGCCACCTGGATCAAGGCCAACTTGGCAGATCCGGCCAATGCCTATGCCTGGCAGCGCTTCACCCAGACCGTGAAACTGCCCCAGGAAGGGTATTACGAGATCTGGGCCCGGGCCACGGACGACAAGGGCCGCATGCAGCCCTTCGCCGTCGCCTGGAACCCCAAAGGTTACGCCAACAACGCCATGCACCGGGTTTCGGTCTACGCTTCCTGACGCATGCACACCATGACGATCCTACGGGCCGCGCTTGCCGCAGCCGTGCTGGCCGGGTGGGGAGCATTCTCCCCGCCCGCGCCGGCCGCCGAACCCATCCCGAAATCCGCGCAACAACCCGCCGCCCAGGAAGAGGATGAATGGCAGGGGCTACCCGAAGACCCCGGCCGGGAAGAGGTCTTCTACGTGTGCCAGGCCTGCCATTCGCTGGCCATCGTCAAGCAGCAGGGGCTCGACCGGGCGTCCTGGGACGAAGTCCTGAAGTGGATGGTCGCCGAACAGGAAATGGAGCCCTTGGAAGCCGAACCGCGCAAACTGGTCCTCGACTACCTGACCAAGCATTACGGGCGGGAGTAGCCCGTCACGCCATGTCGCGCAGGAATTCAAGCTGCCAAGCCATTTCCGCTTCCGACAGACCGTAGGCGGCCTTTGACGACGGGCGGATGATTTCGACCGGGGCGACGTTGCCCAGGCCCTGTTGCAGGTCGACCGCCAGCTTGGGCGAACATCCGGCCTCCCACACCAAAGACACGATGCCCTTGGCCGAATTGGTGGCGAAGGCCTTGACCACCGCCGCCATCTTGGTGTCGGACAATACGGCCAGCGCCGCCATGGCCATGTTGCGATCCTTGCGCCCGATGGCGTCGTAGATCACGCCTTCGGTCAGCTGGCCCTTCTTGTTCATGTCGCGGGCCAGTTCCAGGGCCTCGTCGCGGGTCAGGCGCTCCGGTTCCGGCTCCAGCGCGCCGGGGCCGCTGCCGGCTCCTCCGACGCCGCCGTCCGCCGCCGCATCGGGCGGCGGCCCGTCGCCGGCGGCCAGCCGCGCCATGACCACGGCGCGCACCTGATCGGCGAGTTCCGACGAGATGTCGTTGCGCGCCAGCAGGGTATCGATCAGGCTGTCGGCGACATATTCGGCCAGCCGCTTGGCCGCCTTGTCGGACAGGCCCGGCCGCGCGACGAGCGGTTCATGCAGTTCCGGATGGCCTTCCGCGCGGTCGGCGATCTTGTCCAGGGTGCCTTCGGAAATCCGCGCCCCCGGGTTCTTCAACAGCTCCGCCGTCGCCTCGACGTCGCCGGTCTCGACAATGGCGTCGGACACGGCCTCGGAGACCTGCTTGCGCCGGGCCACGGCCTTGAGCCGGGCCGTGTTGGCGCCCTCGGCGATGATCGTCGCCAGGTCCTTGTCGGTCAGCACCGGCGAGAATTCGATCACCGGGTTGGCGACCATGGCGTCCGTGTCGCGGGCCAGTTGGCGGATCACCGCCGGCGGGGCCGAGGTCATTTCCTTCAAAGTCTCGGCCAAAAGATGGCGCACGCGCAGCGCCTGGTCGCGCGACATGTCCTCCAGCGTGTCCGTCGCCCAGCGCCGGACCTTGGTCTTCTGCTTATCCGTCAGTTCCGGCATCATCTGGGAAATCTTCTGGCCCAGGGTGGCGCGGACCTCGGGGTCGCCGTCCTTGGCCAGCAGACTGTCGGCCTGCATGGGCGTGGCCGTATTGCCGGCCAGCGCCTTGCGCACGTCCGGGTCGCCGTCCTTGGCCATGTAATAGAGAATTTCGGGCTTGGTCGTCATGGAGGCGGCCAGGCGCCGGCGCTCTTCCAGCTTGCCGTTCTTGGCCAGGTCCGCTTCCTTGCCGTATTGGGTGGTCACTTAGGCTGTCTCCTCCTCGGGCCCTGTTCCGGCCGTCGGGGGGAATATTACCCGACCGGCGCCGATAGCCAAGCGGCCAGCGTCACACCCCATGCCGTGAAAAGACCCTTGCGCGCCGAGGCCGCCGATATTCTATAAAGGGCCATGACCGAAGACCAAACCCCGACCGTCCCGCCGGCGGCGTCAAAACCGCCCCTCGACAGCATGGCCGCCGCCGACTGCTGGGTGTTCGACCTGGACAACACGCTCTATCCCGCGTCCTGCCGCCTGTTCGATCAGGTCGACTGGAACATCACGCGCTATGTGGCCGGGCTGTTCGACCTGCCGCTGGAACAGGCGCGGGCGTTGCAGAAAACCTATTTCCGCGAACACGGCACGACCATGCGCGGCCTGATGACCCTGCACGGCGTCGATCCCGTGGCCTTCATGAACGCCGTGCACGACATCGACCTTGATCCGGTCGCCCCGTCGCCGCGCCTGGACGCGGCGCTGGAGAGGCTTCCGGGACGCAAGATCATCTTCACCAACGGCGACGTGCCCCATGCGGAACGGGTCATGGACAAACTGGGCGTGCGCCGGCATTTCGACGCCGTGTTCGACATCGTCGCCTCCGACTACGAGCCCAAGCCCGCCCCCCATGTCTACGTCAAGATGACGGAAGCCCACGGCATCGACCCGGCCCGCGCGGTGATGGTCGAGGACATGGCCCGCAACCTGGCCCCCGCCTATGCCATGGGCATGACCACCGTCTGGGTGCGGCCAGTTGGGACGACCGGCGTCACCTGGGCCAACGACGGCGCCGACGGCGGGCATATCCATCATGTGGTGGATGATCTGGTGGACTGGCTGGAAGGCGTCGCCGCGGGGACATAACGCCCCGCCCTCCTTGACTTGATCTGCCCCCTGTTTCATCTTCCGGGGCCATTTTCGACCAATTCACTCAGCAAACCGGGATTTCGCCATGACCACAGACCTGCAAGCCGCCATCGAGGCCGCCTGGGACGGCCGCGACGCCGTCACCCCCCAGACCCAGGGCGCCACCCGCGACGCCGTCGAGGCGGCGCTGGACCTGCTGGACAAGGGCCAGGCCCGCGTCGCCGAGAAAACCGGCGGCGACTGGGTCGTGCACCAGTGGCTGAAAAAGGCCGTGCTGCTGTCGTTCCGGCTCAACGACATGGCGCCGATTTCCGGCGGCCCGGGCGGATCGACCTGGTGGGACAAGGTGCCGTCCAAGTTCGAGGGCATGTCGGCCGCCGATTTCAAGTCCGCCGGATTCCGCGCCGTGCCGAACTGCATCGTGCGCCGGTCCGCCTATATCGCGCCGGGCGTGGTGCTGATGCCCAGCTTCGTCAACCTGGGCGCCTATGTCGACGAAGGCACCATGGTCGATACCTGGGCCACGGTCGGGTCCTGCGCGCAGATCGGCAAGCATTGCCACATTTCCGGCGGTGCGGGGATCGGCGGCGTTCTGGAACCCTTGCAGGCCGGCCCCGTCATCATCGAGGACAACTGCTTCGTCGGCGCCCGGTCCGAGGTTGTCGAGGGCGTCGTCGTCGGCGAGGGCTCGGTCATTTCCATGGGCGTGTTCATCGGCCAGTCGACCAAGATCGTCGAGCGCGAAACGGGCAAGGTGCATTACGGCCGCGTGCCGCCCTATTCCGTCGTCGTGCCGGGGTCGCTTCCGGGCAAGGAAGGTCAGCCGTCGCTCTATTGCGCGGTGATCCTCAAGACCGTGGACGAGAAGACCCGCTCCAAGACCTCCATCAACGAGCTGCTGCGCGATTAACACCGCCATGACCGCCACCGACGTCATCGAACTGTCCGAAGCCCTGATCCGCTGCCCCTCCGTCACGCCGGCGGAGGGCGGGGCGCTCGACCTGTTGCAGGCGCGGCTGGAAGCCCTCGGCTTCACCTGCCATCGCCTGCCCTTCACCCAGGACGGCACGCCGGACGTGGACAACCTCTATGCCCGGCTCGGCACCGACGGCCCCAATTTCTGCTTCGCCGGGCACACGGACGTGGTCCCGCCGGGAGATGCCGCGGGCTGGGCGTCGGACCCGTTCCAGCCGGAAATCCGGGGCGGGCGGCTGTACGGCCGGGGGGCGTCGGACATGAAGTGCGCGATCGCCGCCATGGTCGCGGGCACGGACGCGTTCCTGAAATCGAACGGATACCCCAAGGGATCCATTTCGTTCCTCATCACCGGCGACGAGGAAGGCCCCTCCGTCAACGGCACCAAGAAGGTGCTCGGCTGGCTGGCCGAGCGGGGCGAGAAAATCGACGCCTGCCTGGTCGGCGAGCCGACCAACGTGGTCGCCCTTGGCGACATGGTGAAGATCGGCCGGCGCGGGTCGCTCAACTGCACGATCACGGTGACCGGCACGCAAGGCCATGTCGCCTATCCGCATCTGGCCGACAATCCGGTGCCCAAACTGTTGAAGATGCTGTCGGCGCTGGGCGACGACCCGCTGGATCACGGCAACGACCATTTCCCGGCGACCAACCTGGAAATCACCACCGTCGACGTCGGCAACGCGACGACCAACCTGATCCCGGCCCAGGCGTCCGCGCGCATCAACATCCGCTTCAACGACATGCATTCGGGCGCCAGCCTGACCCAGCTGATCGAAGAGCGCTGCGCCGCCGTGATGGCGGGCGAGGAGAAGGGCTCCTACGGCCTGGATATTTCCGTGTCCGGGGAATCGTTCCTCACCCCGCCGGGACAGCTCAGCGGCGTGGTCGCGGGCGCAATCAAGGCCGTGACCGGCCAGGATCCGGAACTGAGCACCACCGGCGGCACGTCCGACGCCCGGTGCATCAAGGATCACTGCCCGGTCGTCGAATTCGGCATGATCAACGAGACGGCGCACAAGATGAACGAGAACGCCCTGGTCGCGGAAGTCCGCGACCTGGCCCGCATCTATCAAGAGGTTTTGAAGCGCTTCTTCGCTTAAACCGGAGCTAACCCAGTCCGAAAAAGGCCGCGACCGCGCCCAGGCCCAGTAGCGCCAGCAAGGCGGGCGAGGACATCAGCCCGATCACCGACAGCACCAGCCCGGCGAAGCCCCAGGCCCCCTGCCCGGCGATCAGAGCCGCCACGGAAAAGGCCAGCCCCATGGGCACGAACACGATGCCCCAGGCGAAAATGGCGAGCACCCCGCAGATCACGGCGAGGTAGCCGATCACCGGCTGGTCCTTCAGTTCCGGCTCCGAGACCGGATCGGCAGGGGCCGCGCCCTCGGCGCCGTCTTCCGACGCCTTCAGGGACAGGGGGATTTGCTTGTCCATGCCCCTAATATAGCCCGATCCGCCGCTCCGCACCATGGGGCCGCACCATGGGGCCGTCAGTCAGTAGCCCACATCCGTCAGGTACAGGCCGTCCGGCGGCGCCGTCGGCCCGCCGGCCGCGCGGTCGCGGGCATCGAGCGCCGATTGCAGGTCCTTGGCCGTCCACCGTCCCTCCCCCACCCATTTCAGGCTGCCGACCATGTTGCGCACCTGATGGTGCAGGAACGAGCGGGCGTGGGCGCGGAAATGGATTTCCTCGCCGGCCCGGGTCACGTCGAGGACGTCCAGGGTCTTCAGCGGCGAATTGGCCTGGCAATGGGTGGCACGGAAGCTGGTGAAGTCGTGATGGCCGATCAGGACCCGGGCCGCCGCCGCCATGGCGGCGACGTCAAGCGGCACCGGCACCCACCACACCATCCCCCGGTCCAGGGCCGGCGGCGCGCGGCGGTTGAGGACGCGGTAGAGATAGCTTCGGGAAACGGCGGAAAACCGGGCGTGGAAATCCTCGTCGACGGGCGCGGCCGTGAGGACGCTGACCGCGTGGGCCTTGAGATGAAAGTTGAGCGCGTTGCGCACCGTATCGGCGGGCCAGTCCTTTTCCAGATCGACATGGGCGATCTGGCCCAGGGCATGGACGCCCGCGTCCGTGCGCCCGGCGGCGAAGACCTGGGCCCGTTCGCCGGTGAAGGCATGGACGGCATCCTCCACGGCTTCCTGCACACCCAGGCCGTTGTCCTGGCGCTGCCAGCCGACGAAACCGCGTCCGTCGTATTCAAGTTTCAGCCGATACCGCGCCATGATTCCCGCCCCGCCCCGCCGAACCGGCAGGGGCTATTGGCTCCACCGGACGAAATGATGCTATAAAAGTTGTTTAAAATAGGTATTTTAACGAACAATAGAAGTCAAAGGCCGAACCGGCCGAACCTGGGCAAGCATCCATGACCGACGCCGCGACAGATCAAGACGTTCCCGATCCCGCCGAGCCGACGGGCGTTCCCTCGGTGCAGCGTGACGAGGACCGCGACGCGCTGCACATTCTGCCGTTGTCGATCCTGCCGTTCCAAACGCCGTCGCTGCACCGCGCGCGGCTGATCAAGAACGCGCGCCTCAACAGCGTGGTCGAACTGTTCCAGGGCCAAGGCATCGGGTCCGGCCAGATGGACGTCGAGGAACTGGCCAAGGATTACGGCTGGTCGGGCAAGGGCCGCAAACGCCATCCGGACCTGGTGATGCTGCGCAAGCTCGCCCCCCTGCCCAGCTACGACGTCTATTCGCTGCGCATGCTGTTCCGTCAGGAAGGGATCGAGGTCAACGCGATCGAGGACCTGAAGCTGTCGGACAGCAAGGTCACCGAACTGACGTCCTACATGACCCAGTTCACGCGCCCGCTGATTCAGGAAATCTACGGCAAGGACGACCTGAACATTCAGACCTTCGACGACATGGTCAAACTGTTCGAAAGCCCGGACGTGGAAATGGTACGCAAGAAGCTGGACCAAATGGCGCAGAAATTGCGTATCAAGGTTCGTGACGTGCCCAAGTTTCTGGAGGATTACGGCGACGTGTTTCTGTCGCTGTCTTATTTCCGCCAGTGCCTGGACGCGTTGGAGCCAATTATCGACGAGTTTATGAACTCCATGGACGAGATCCGCGATAACTTCCAGCTCAAGACCAACGTCAACATGATGAACACCTGCGACCAGATCGAGGGTGCGATCAACGAGCTGATGGCTGCGATTTCGGGCCGTTTCGAAACGTTCGACCGGTATACCAACGGCATGTGGGAAGACCTGACCGCCGACCGCTTCAAGACGGTCAAGAAATTCGTCGAGGAATACCACACCACCATCGGCGGCTGCCTGTGCGCATTGACTGTCAAAATGAACGCCTTCGCCGTGCGCTTTCCGTCGCCGACCGTGGGCGGGCCCATCAAACGCGGCGAATTCATCATGTCCGAGATGAAACAGGGGATCGAGAAGGTGCGCGAAATTCAGGCGAACGCGCCCAAGATCGAAACCGTCGAGTGGGCCAAGTAGGCGCCGGTGAGGATCAGGCATTGAGCCAGGATAAAAAATTTACCTTCGGCGATCTCAATCTCGAACAGGATATCGACGACGAAGACCGGGATTCGCTGCACACCCTGCCCTTGGTGATGATGCCGCTCAAAACGGCCCCCCTGCGCCGCGCGCGCCTGATCAAGAACGCGCGCTTCGAAAGCATGGTGGAAATCTTCGCGGACAAGGACACCGGCTCGGGCCAGGTGGATATCGACGGCCTGCCGGCGGAATTCGGCTGGGCCGACGGCTTTCGCAATCCGGACATGATCCTGATGAAGAAGCTGGGCGACCTGCCCAGCTACGACGTCTATTCGCTGCGCATCTCGCTGCGCGACCTGGGCATCGAGGTCAATAATGTCGAATACCTCAAGCTGTCGGAAAGCAAGACGGCCGAGCTGAACGAATACATGCGTGAATTCACGGGGCCCCTGATCTCGCAGATCTACGGCGGGGACGACCTCGACGTGAAAAATTTCCAGGACGTGGTCAAGCTGTTCCGTTCGCCGGACAAGAAAAAAGCGCTCGAGAAGCTGCGGTTGATGGCGCAGAAACTGAACATCAAGATCGAGGACCTGCCCAAGTTTCTCGAGGATTATGCCGACATCTTCATGTCGCTCAGCTACTACAAGCAGATCCTCGACGACATCGAGCCGACGCTTACCGAATTCCTCGACACCATGGACCTGCTGCGGGAAAACTTCGCCATGAAGAACAACCCGTCGCTGATGCAGACGATGGACATGATGACGACCACCATCAACGAACTGATGGCCGCCATCACCGGGCGGTTCGAGAACTTCGACCGCGGCACCAAGCACATGTGGGACAATATCTCGGCCGAACGATTCCGCCGGGTCGAAGCCGTGATCCGCGGCTATCACACCACCATAGGCGGCGTACTCTGCGCCCTTTCGGTCAAGATGGACGCCTGGTCCAATCTGTTTCCCAACATGGAAGTCGGCGGCCCCGGTCGGCGCGCCGATTTCATCATGACGGAAATGAAACAAGGCATGGACCGCATCCAGACGATCGAGGATTCGGCCCCCATGCTGGCGGCGCTGGAGTAGAAGGCGGACAGCGCAACGACGAAAGGACGCGGGTATGCCTGATCTTACCGACCCTCTGATCCTTGCCCGCATTCAGTTCGCCTTTACCGTCTCCGCGCATATCGTCTTTCCCGCCTTCTCCATCGGGTTGGCCAGTTTCCTCGCCGTTCTGGAGGGACTGTGGCTGTGGACCCGCGACGACAGCTACCTCAAGGTCTTCAAGTACTGGAAGGTGATCTTCGCCGTGACCTTCGGCATGGGTGTCGTGTCGGGCATCGTCATGAGCTACCAGTTCGGCACCAACTGGAGCGTGTTTTCCGACAAGACCGGCCCGGTCCTGGGTCCCCTGATGGGGTATGAGGTGATGTCGGCGTTCTTTCTCGAAGCCGGCTTCCTCGGCGTCATGCTGTTCGGCATGGAGCGGGTGGGCCGGCGGCTGCATTTCTTCGCGACTCTGATGGTCGCCGTCGGCACCCTGTTTTCGGCGTTCTGGATTCTATCCGTCAATTCATGGATGCAGACGCCCCAGGGATACGCGGTCAACGACGTGGGGCAGTTCATCCCCGCCGACTGGTGGGCGGTCGTGTTCAACCCGTCCTTCCCTTACCGCCTGGTCCACATGGTGCTGGCCGCCTATCTGACCACCGCCTTCGTGGTCGGCGGGGTGGGTGCGTGGCACCTGCTACGCAACGCCAACGACCGGGGAGCGAAAATCATGTTCTCCATGGCCATGTGGATGGCCCTGATCGTCGCCCCCCTGCAGGTCGTCGCAGGCGATTTCCACGGCCTCAACACCCTGGAACATCAGCCAGCCAAGATCGCCGCCATGGAAGGCCATTACGAGACCCGCCGTGGCGCCCCCCTGATCCTGTTCGGCCTGCCCGACGACGACGCCGAGGAAACGCGGTTCGCGGTCGAGGTGCCCAAGCTCGGCTCCCTGATCCTGACTCACGATTGGGACGGTGAAATCAAGGGCCTGAAAGCCTGGCCGAAGGAAGACCGGCCGCCGGCCGCGATCATTTTCTGGAGCTTCCGGATCATGGTCGCCATCGGCATGGCGATGACCATCATCGGGTTGTGGAGCGGACTGATGCGCCTGCGCGGCCGATTATATGACGCCCGCCTGCTGCAATGGTGCGCCGTCGCCATGGCGCCGTCGGGGTTCGTCGCCGTCGTCGCCGGATGGATCACCACCGAGGTCGGCCGCCAACCCTGGATCGTCTACGGTCTGCTGCGCACGGCGGATTCCGTGTCGCCCATCGGCGCGGCGGCGGTGGGGGCGTCGCTGATCGCCTTCATCATCGTCTACGTCGCCGTGTTCGGGGCCGGGGTATTCTACATCCTGCGCCTGATGTCGAAGGCCCCCGACGCCGGGATCGACACGGACATCGGCCCCACCCGCGCGGCCAGGGACCTCATCCGCAAGGCGACGAGACAGGAGGACTAGGGCATGGAAATCGACCTTGCCTTCATCTGGGCCGGACTGATCGCCTTCGCGATCCTGGCCTATGTCGTACTCGACGGCTTCGATCTTGGCGTCGGCATCCTGTTCCCATTCCTGCGCACGGAACAAGACCGTGATACGGCGATGAATTCCGTGGCCCCGGTGTGGGACGGCAACGAAACCTGGCTGGTGCTGGGCGGGGGCGGGTTGTTCGCCGTGTTCCCGCTGGCCTATGCGACGATCCTGCCGGCCCTGTATGCGCCCCTGATCGCCATGCTGATCGGTCTGATCTTCCGTGGCGTGTCCTTCGAATTCCGCTGGCGCACGACGCGCGGAAAATTCCTGTGGGATTGGGGGTTCACCGGCGGATCGCTGCTTGCCGCCTTCGCCCAAGGAATCACACTGGGCGCCCTGGTTCAGGGCATCCACGTCGTCGATCGGGCCTATGCCGGCGGCTGGTGGGACTGGTTGACGCCGTTCAGCATCGTCACCGGGTTGGCCCTGGTCGCGGGCTATATGTTGCTCGGCGCGACCTGGCTGGTCATGAAGACCAAGGGCAACCTGCGCGCCTGCGCCCGCGACATCGCCGAACGGGCCGCCATCGTCACGCTGCTGCTGATCGGTGGGGTCAGCCTGGCGACACCCTACCTCAACCCGGTCTATCTCGAACGTTGGTTTACCCGCCCCACGGCGGCGTTCAGCCTGATCGTGCCGTCGCTTGTCGTGGTCTGCGTCTGGCGGATATTTCAGGGCCTGCGCGATGGCAACGACACACAGCCATTCCTGGCCGCCCTCGGCCTATTTGTGCTGTGCTACATCGGCATCGGCATCAGCTTCTACCCCTACATGGTACCGCCCGGCATCACTCTTTGGGATGCCGCCGCGCCGGATGAAAGCCTCGCCTTCCTGCTGGTCGGCGCCGCCGTGCTGCTGCCCGTCATCCTGGGCTACACGGCCTATGCCTATTGGGTATTCCGCGGCAAGGTCGATCCGTCGGAGGGATATCACTGAAACCGGCCCTCAGGCGCCTTCTGTGGTTCGCGGGCCTTTGGCTCGCCGGCGTTGCAACCGTGGGGGTGATCGCCTACGTGATAAGACTGGTTCTGCTGCCCTGACGGGCCGCCCCGCCCACCGACCCTCTTAAGGCCTTTCCATGCTCAAGCTCTCCGTTCTCGATCAATCCACCGCCGCCCGGGGCCAATCCCCCGATCAGGCGATCCGCGACACCATCCAGTTGGCCAAACACTGCGAGGACCTGGGTTATGCCCGGTTTTGGGTGTCGGAACATCACGACCATCCGTCCATCGTCGGCACGGCGCCGGAAATCGTCATGGCCGCCGTCGCGCAATCGACGGACCGCATCCGCATCGGATCGGCCGGGGTCATGCTGCCCCATTACGCGCCGCTCAAGGTCGCCGAGCAGTTCCGCGTGCTGGAAGCCATCGCCCCCGGGCGCATCGATCTGGGCCTGGGCCGCGCCCCCGGGTCCGACGGCAAGACCGCGCTGGCCCTCAACCCCAACGCGGCCGAAGACGCCGACCGTTTCCCCGCCAACGTGCGCGACCTGATGGCCTGGGTATCGGGCAATGATCTGATCGACGGTCATCCCTTCCGCGGTGTCGAGGCCCATCCCATGTTTCCCGGATCGCCGGAGATCTGGATGCTCGGCACCTCGGATTTCGGCGCCCAGGTGGCGGCGCACTTCGGCATTCCCTATTGCTTCGCGCACTTCATCACCGACGGCCATGGGGTCGAACGCGCGTTCGACATCTACCGCGAACGCTATCAGCCGTCGGAACGCCATCCGAAACCCCAGGCCAGTGTCTGCATCTGGGCGCTCGCGGCGGACACGGAGGCCGAGGCCGAGCGCCTGTTCACGTCGCGCGCCCATGCGCGGCTGATGCGCGAAACGGGGCGGCGCGGGCCCATGGAATCGCCCGAGACACTCGCCGGATACGACTATTCCGGGCCGGAGAGGGCCTGGCTCGCCAAATACCGGGAGCGGTCCATCGTCGGCACCGGCGAGCAGGTCCTGGCCGAGTTGTCCGGGCGGGCCCAGGCCTACGGCATCGACGAGGTCGTGGTGCTGACCTGGACCTACCATCAGGCCGACCGGCGGCGGTCCTACGCGTTGCTGGCCGAGGCGGCGTGGGGAAATTCTGACAAAAAATAACTGAAAATCGGCCGGATTATATTTCCGTTTATCAGTTATCTTTCATATTTTTATTTATTATTTCAGAACCATTCATCTGAAATGTTTGAATAATTTATGGAAACTGCCGGGCGAAATATTTTAACTGTTTGACTTCGCGCACTCATGCCCTTATGGTTCCGACCCAGCGAGTTGCATTTTGTTTTCGTGATTTGAAAGATCGGTCCGCCGGTCATCTTCGTGATCCCCTGACAATGCGAGCGTTATCCCAGCTGTTCGGCGCATGAGGCGGCGTACGGCACCCATACTCCTGTTAGAGGACATTAAAAATGACCACAGGTACCGTTAAGTTTTTCAACGCCGACAAAGGCTATGGCTTCATCGAACCGGAAGACGGTTCCAAGGATGCCTTCGTGCACATTTCCGCCGTCGAGCGGGCCGGCCTGAGCACCCTCAAGGAAGGCCAGAAGGTCACCTATGACCTGACCGCCGGCCAGAACGGCAAGACCGCCGCCGAGAATCTGTCGATCGCCGACTAATCAGAACGACGCCGGGTCACGGGAAAGGATCCGCTTCGGCGGGCCCTTTCCCGGCCTTGGCTCCGGCGTCTGTCCGCAGGGACATTCTGATCCGTTCCCATCCGGAGAGACGACGATGGCTCAAAAGCCCAATTACGATTTCGAACGCAAGGAACGCGAGCGCCAGAAAGCCGCAAAGAAGGCCCAGCGCGCCGCCGCGAAAGAAGCTGCAAAGGCAGGCACGTCGACCGACGCCGACCAGCCCGAAGCCGAGACGACGGCGCCAATCCGGCCCGCCACGCCCGAATAATTTCGGCGGGGTGCGGCCGCCGAACGGCGCCGCCCCAACGTGATCACGTCATCACAAAAACACCCATCATCACCGGCTCCCGCGCCGGGGCAATCGCCCTGCGCCGCGCGGCCGGCCAAGACCCCCATTAGGAATTTACATGACCACCGAACAAAACTTTCTCATCACCTATGGCCTGCACAACTTCGTCAGCCATGCACCGGCATCGGCCCCGGGCCGCAACGCCTTCGTCATCCGCCGCCACGAAGGGGCCGACATGGTGCGCCATGCCACCTCCCTGATCGAAGGCAGCTACGGCGACCGCGCCGACATCCATCTGGTCTAGCCTGGCGCCGCGATCCCGCCTACCCCAGGGTCGCGCCGTCCAGCAGGGCGCGGCGGAATTTGCGGTCGCGCTTCAGATGCCATTCCCGGGACATCGCCTCGCCCCGCGTGCGGTAACGCTCCACGTATAGGATCCGCCAGACACGGCCCCGCGTGGACTTCGCCCCCTTGCCCGAATTATGCGCCGCGAGCCGCGCCCCAACGTCCGTCGACCAGCCGACATAGGTGCGGGCGGCGGCCCCGTCGCCGGCACCCAGCACGTAGACATAACAGCCATGTGATCCGTTCATGATTTGAAATCCGGCATGGGGGCCCTAGATTGAGGTCACATCCGCAGGACAAGGAATACCCCCAATGGCCGATCCGATCACCCTGGAAGTCTTCTCCGATTACGTCTGTCCCTGGTGCTACCTGGGCGACAACCGGGTGAAGCAACTGAAGGCCGACTACGACATCGAGATCAAGCTGGTGCATTTCCCCCTGCATCCGGAAACGCCCGCCGAGGGCCGCACGCTGGCCGACATGTTCGGCACCGGGCCGGAAGAGATCGCGCAGAAAAACGCCCGCATGCAGGGCCTGATGCAGGCCGAGGGCCTGCCCTTCAAGGACCGCAGCCATACTTACAATTCGCGCCTTGCCCAGGAAGTCGGCACATGGGCCGAAACCCAGCCGGGCGGCGCGGCCATCCACGACAAATTCTTCGAAGCCTATTTCGTCGACCGCCGCAACATCGGCGACGTCGCCGTAATCCTGGACGTGGTCAAGGCCGCCGGCCTGAACGTGGACGCGGCGCGCAAGGTGATCGAAGAACGGACCTTCAAGGACGCCGTCGATGCCGACTGGGCCAAATCCCACCAGTACGGCGTCACGGGCGTACCGACCTTCGTCGCCGCCGGCCCCGACGGCCAGTTGCACGGTCTGGTCGGCGCCCAGCCCTATGAAGGACTGGAGCAGTTGGCCCAGGCCGTGGGGGCGCAAAAGCGGGCCTGACTAGACCCGCGTTCCTTTGGGAAAGTCGAAGCCGCGCAGAAAATCACCAGCGTCCATCGCGCCCTTGCCGGGGCGTTGCATCCGCGTCAGGCGTAAGGCCCCATCGCCGCATTGGATGGTTGCCCGGTCGTCCAGCACCATGCCCGGCGCCGCGTCGTCACCGCCATCGACCACTTCCACCGCCAAAACCTTGATGCGCTCCTTACCGACCTCGAACCAGGTGCCCGGCCAGGGGTCGAAGGCGCGCACCGTGCGGGCCAGTTCGGCCGCCGGTTTACTCCAATCCAAACGCCCTTCCGCCTTGTCCAGCTTGGCGGCGTAGGTCACACCCGCATCCGGCTGCGGCGTCGCGGCGAGCGTTCCCGCCTGAAGTCCCGCCAGCGCCTTGATGATCAGTTTCGATCCCAGCGCCGCGAGATCGTCGTGCAGCGTCCCCGCCGTGGTCGTCTCGGCGATCGGCAGCCTGCCATCCAGCAGCATGGGCCCCGTGTCGAGACCCGCATCCATCTGCATGATGGTGACGCCCGTCTCATGATCGCCCGCCTGGATCGCGCGCTGGATCGGCGCCGCCCCGCGCCAGCGCGGCAGCAGCGAGGCATGGATGTTGAGACAGCCCAGCCAGGGCGCGTCCAGAATGGCCTGGGGCAGGATCAGGCCGTAAGCCACGACCACCGCCGCATCGGCGTTCAGGTCCGCGAAGGCCGCCTGCTCGGCCGGGTCCTTCAGGCTTTTCGGCGTGCGCACTTGAAGGCCCTTTTTCAGCGCGAAGGCATGCACCGGGCAGGGCGTTTCCTTGTGGCCCCGGTTGGCCGGGCGCGGCGGCTGGGCATAGACGCAATTGACGCGGTGGCCCGCATCCAGCAGCGCCTGCAACGCCGGGATCGAAAAATCGGGTGAGCCCATGAAGATGAGATCAAGCGCGGTCATGGAAGGGTTTTAGAGGGCGCGGCGGGCGCGGTAAAGCGCCGGGACGGAAACGGTCAGGCCGTCGCCTCTTCCGCCTGCTGCTTTTTGAACTTCTGCAGTTTCTTGATGATCATGTTGCGCTTCAGGGACGAGATGTGGTCGACGAACAGCACGCCGTCGAGATGGTCGATTTCGTGCTGGATACAAGTCGCCAGGATGTCGTCGGCGTCGATCGTGCGGATCTCGTTTTCGCGGTCGAGATAGCGGACCTTGACCGCCTCGGGCCGCACCACCTCGGCGAAATGCTCGGGCAGGGACAGGCAGCCTTCCTCGTAGCTGCGCGCGTCCTCGCTTTCCCAGATCACTTCCGGATTGGCCATCTGCATCGGCTGGCGGCCGTCGCCGTCGCGCGCCACGTCGACCACGATGATGCGTTTCAGAACCCCAACCTGCGGTCCGGCCAGGCCGATGCCGTTGGCGGCGTACATGGTGTCCAGCATGTCGTCCATGATCTTGCGCACGCCGTCATCGACTTTCGCGACGGGCTCGGCCCGGCGCTTCAGGCGCGGGTCGGGGGCGACGATGATTTCAAGCACGGACATGACGGCAGTTTAACCCAGGTCTCTGGAACGGGGAATTCCCCCCAGATATGGCCTCGGGCGGCATTGGTCAAGGCTTTGCGCCATTCCCGCTTGCCCTGGCCGGCGATGCGGCTACTCTCATCCCCGCAATGATTTGGCAGAGCATCATCGGCCTGACCGGCTTCGTCGGCCTGGCCTGGGGCATCGGGGGACTGTGGCACGGGGGGGTCACGCGGGCCTTCCCGCTGCGTGTCGTCCTGGCCGGGCTCTCCCTGCAGGCCGCGATCGCCCTGGTGCTGCTCAACTTCCCCCCCGCCAAGGCCCTGTTCCTGGCCGCCAACCGGGCCGTGCTGGCGCTGCACGACGCGACCCTCGACGGCACCAAGGTGGTGTTCGGCTATGTCGGCGGCGGCGCCCTGCCGTTCACCGAAAGCTTTCCGGGGGCCAGCTTCATCCTGGCGTTCCAGGCCCTGCCCCTGGTGCTGGTGATCAGCGCGCTGTCGGCGCTTTTGTTCTATTGGCGCATCCTGCCCGCCGTGGTGCGCGGCTTCGCCTGGGCGCTCAACCGCACCCTGGGCCTCAGCGGCGCTGCCGGCGTCGCGACGGCGGCCAACGTGTTCGTCGGCATGGTCGAAGCCCCTTTACTGATCCGCCCCTATCTCAAGCGGCTGGCCCCAGCCGACCTGTTCCTGGTCATGACGGCAGGCATGGCGACCATCGCGGGCACGGTGCTGGTGCTTTACGCCACGATCCTGAAAGGCGTGCTGCCCGACCCGGCCGGCCACCTGCTGACCGCGTCGCTGATGAATGCCTGCGCCGCCGTGATCGTCGCGCGGCTGATGATGCCGGCCCCCGAGGGCGCCGCGGAGACGGCGGCCCCCCTCGACCCCTCGCCCGACCGGGGGGCGATGGAGGCGATCACCCGCGGCACCGGCGAGGGCGTGCAACTGCTCATCAACATCACCGCCATGATCATCGTGCTGGTGGCGCTGGTCAGCCTCGTCAACCTGGCGCTCGGCCTCATTCCCGACGTCGGCACGGCGCCCCTCACCCTGCAACGCCTGCTCGGCTGGATCATGGCGCCGGTCGTGTGGCTGATGGGCGTGCCCTGGGCCGAAGCGGCGCAGGCGGGGGCGCTGATGGGCATCAAGACCGTGCTGAACGAGTTCCTGGCCTATCTGGAAATGGCCAAGATGGGACCCGAGGTCTTGTCCGACCGCACGCGCATGATCCTGACCTACGCCATGTCGGGCTTCGCCAATTTCGGATCCCTCGGCATCATGATCGGCGGGCTGGCCGCCATGGCGCCGGAGCGGCGGGCCGAGATCGTCGCCCTCGCCCCCATGACCCTGGTTTCGGGCACGCTCTCGACCTGCCTGACAGGTGCCATGGCCGGCATTCTCGGCTGATCCTCGGAATCTATCTGAGAACGCGCACCTTATAGGTCAGAACCAGCTCACCCTTGCCCGGCACCTCGACCAGCCAGCGCGCCCGGTCGCCGGACCGCTCGTGCGCCAGGGAATTCTCGGTGATGGTCCAGTCGCCGGGCAGGACCTCGGCGATGCGCACCCGCGCGGGCTTGGCCCGGCCGTTGACGACCGTGATCTTGAACGCCGCCTCGACAGTGCGGCCCTGGGCGTCCAGGCGCTTGAAGGCCGTCTGCTCTCGCTTGACCGTGACGTCGAAGGCGCGGCCCAAGGTGACGATCACCCGCCCACCGTCGGGCGTGTCGGTAATACGGTCCGATCCGGCGAACAGGGGTTGGCCGTCGGCGCCTGAGCGGTAGGCGCGGACCACCCCGCCCGGCAGCGGCAGGCCGCCCGCGACCAGGGACTTGTTGTCGAAGCCGAGACGCACCTGGGGATGGTCCGGGGCCTGATCGCCCGGAGCCGGACCAAACAGTTGCGGATTGCCCAGGCTCAGTAATGTCTCCGAAACCGGCACCTCGACCGGGCCGAGGAGCGCCATCTGCTTGCGCTCGCCAGGGGCAAACGTCTGCGCGCCGGCCAAGGTATAGACATGGACCGCCCCTTGGGCTTCGCGCACGGGCAGGGCCGCGTCGGCGGCGGCGCCGCGCGCTTCGGCCATCATCATCGTGCGGGGCGCCTTGGCCATGGGCTGGGGGCCGCCCATCGCGCGATTGACCTCGCCCGCGACCAGGCGCAGGCGGCCAGCGTCCAGGGCCACGCCCGTGTCGTTCTGCACCGACGCCCAACCGGACAGGCTGATCCGCCCGCCGTCCGGCGCGACGACCGCCGTGTAGTCCGTGGACCAGGACAGGCCTTCGGTAAGGTAGGTCAGGGTCAGGCCCTTGACCGTCGATCCGGCGGAAATGCGCGCCGTCAGGCCGGGCTTGGCCGCCAGGTCGCCGACGTCGTCGGGAAACACCAGCCGCCCCGGCATGCCCGTCTCGATCCGCCCACCCAGGCGCAGCACGACGCCGTTCTGAATGGACAGCACCGTCGCCTTCTCGACCCGCTCCTCGCCCGTGGTCGGATGGACCTTGACCACGCCGACCTCCTTGCCGAGGAAGCGTTCCAGCAGGGCGCGGGGGGTCAGCAGGTTGCGCGACAGCGTCAGCGACTGCACCGCGATGTCCCCGCCGTCGCCGGCAAGGCGCAGGCTTTCCGCGACCGTGCGCTGGCTGATGCCGTCGAGCACGACATCCCGCACCCCGGCCTGGGGCGTCAGGGCGCGGCGTTCCCAGACCTGGCCGAAGCCGCCCGTGAACACGGTGACCACGCGCGCGGCGGCGCGTTCCGGCTCCGCCGTTGTCGCCTGGGCATGGCCGCGAATCGGCAGGACCAGGACGGGCAGCGCCAGGGCAGCGGCGGCCAGGGCACGGGGGCGTCGGGAAAGGCGGGACATGGCGGTCTCCTTGGGATTGGGCGGGGCGCGGGTTCGCTGTTTGTTTTCCCGCGCCGATTGCGTCAAGCTTGGCCTCTAATTCCGCCGGAAACAAGGCAGCGACACGTCATGGATGTGACCATTCTGGACAACACGGGCATCGTGCTCGGCATCGGCCTCGCCCTGCTGGCGGCGCTGGTCGCCGGGGTCTATGCCGTGACCCAGCGCGCGCGGCGGGAAAACCTGGACCAGATGGCGCGCATCACGGCCATGGCCGAGGCGCTATCGCGCCAACAGGCGGAACTGTCCGGCGCGTTGCAGCAGTCGCAGGTGACCGTGAACGACCGCTTGGACGGGCTTGGCAAGCGGCTTGGCGACAGCCTGCATCAGCAGTCGGAACGCACGGGCCAGTCGCTCAAGACGCTGTACGAACGCCTCGCCGTCATCGACCATGCGCAGAAGAACCTGACCGACCTGTCGCAGCAGATGGTGGGCTTGCAGGATATTCTCTCCAACAAGCAGGCGCGGGGTGCGTTCGGGGAAATTCAGCTGAACGATCTGGTCACCGCGACCCTGCCGCCCAGTGCCTATGAATTCCAGGTCAGCCTGAGCAACGGCAAACGGGCGGATTGTTTGCTCAAGCTGCCCAACCCGCCGGGCTCCATCGTGATCGACGCCAAGTTTCCGCTGGAAAGCTATCAGGCGCTGCGCGACGCCGGCAGTGACGAGGCGGCGAAGGTCGCCGCCGGGCGGCGCTTCGCCCAGGACGTGAAGGCCCATGTGGTCGCGATCTCGGAAAAATACATCGTGCCCGGCGAGACGGCGGAATCGGCGCTCATGTTCCTGCCGTCGGAAGCGGTCTATGCGGAATTGCACGCCAACTTCGTCAACGTGGTCGAGGAAAGCTACCGAAGGCGGGTGTGGATCGTCTCCCCCACCACGCTGATGGCGACGCTCAACACCGTGCGCGCGATCCTGAAGGATTCCCGCATGCGCGAGCAGGCCCATGTTATTCAGGCCGAGGTCCAGAAGATGATGGAAGACGTCGGCCGCCTCGACGACCGGGTCGGCAAGCTGCAAACCCATTTCGACCAGGCGACCAAGGACATCCGCGACATCCGCGTCTCCACCGACAAGATCACCAAGCGAGGCGAGAAGATCGAGGACCTGCAACTGGCCGACGAAACGCCGGCGGAAGACCTGCCGCCGGCGGCCACCCCCAACCTGCGCGTGCTGGGCCGCGACGACTGATCACCTGCGGTTAAAGCGGCCGCCGCGCCTTCATGGCCGCCGTCAGGGTGCCATCGTCCAGGTAATCGAGTTCACCGCCCACGGGCACGCCGTGGGCCAATCCCGACACCACGACATCCTTGCCCAATCCGGCGACGCGGTCGACGATGTAGTGCGCCGTGGTCTGGCCGTCGACGGTGGCGTTGGTCGCCAGGATGACCTCTTTCACCCCGCCCGCCTGGATGCGCGCACAAAGGCCCGGAATGCGCAGGTCCTCGGGCGTGACGCCGTCGAGCGCCGACAGGGTCCCGCCCAGCACGTGGTAGTGGCCCTTGAACCCGGCCGTGCGTTCCAGCGCCCAGAGATCGGCGACGTCCTCGACCACGCAGATCTGCGCCGCGTCGCGGCGGTCGTCCGTGCAGATCTCACAAGGGTCTCGGGTATCCAGGTTGCCGCAGGTCGAACAGGTCTTGATGTTGCGCGCCGCCGCGTCGAGGGCGCGCGCCATCGGTTCCATCAGACTGTCCGTCCGCTTCATCAGGTGCAGCACCGCGCGGCGGGCCGAGCGCGGGCCCAGGCCCGGCAGCTTGGCCAGCAGTGTGATCAGGCGATCGATGTCGGACGTGACCATGCGGGACTGTCAGGCAATCAGAACGGCAGCTTGAAGCCGGGCGGCAGGCCCAAGCCGCCGGTCAGGTCCTGCATGCGGGCCTGCATTTCGCGCTCCGCCTTGGCCTTGGCGTCGTTGATGGCGGCGGTGATGAGGTCTTCCAGAACCTCGACGTCCGTGTCCGCGCCGGACAAAAGCGACGGGTCGATCTTCACGCCCCGCGCCTCGCCCTTGCCGTTCAGGGTGACCTCGACCATGCCCGCACCCGACGCGCCCGTAACCTCAAGCTCGGCCAGTTCGTCCTGCATGCGGGCCATCTTGGCCTGGATTTCCTGAGCCTGCTGCATCATCTTGCCGAGGTTCTTCATGGGTTGCGTCCGCTTCTCAATGGGTGCCGGGGATGGGTTGGCCAGTGTATAACAGTCGTCATGCAGCATAGAAACCTCTTCGTCTTCGACATCGAAACCGTGCCCGACACCGACGCCGTGCCGGCGCTGACCGGCTTTGACGATCCCGACGTCCAGGCCCGGCGCGACGAGTTGTCGCGCTATCACCTGGAAATCACCGACGGGCGCAACGATTTCCACCGCCAGCCCTTTCACCGGGTAGTCGCCATCAGCTTCCTGGAGGCCGAGATCGAACACACGCCCGGCGGCGGCGAGATCTACCATCTGAAGGAACTGCGCTCCGGCGGCGAGGCCAGCTTCGGCGAGAAGAAACTGCTGCAAGGCTTCTTCGGCTATTTCGAGCGCCTGCGCCCCCGGCTGGTCAGCTTCAACGGCCGGGGCTTCGACCTGCCGGTCCTGAAATACCGGGCCATGGCCCACGGCGTGCAGGCGCCGCTGCTGCACGACACGTCGAACAAGTGGGAGAACTACACGGCGCGCTATGCGCTGGACTGGCACTGCGACCTGATCGAGGCGTTGTCGGATTTCGGCGCCTCGGCCCGCATCAAGCTGAACGAGGTTTGCGCGATCCTGGGCCTGCCCGGCAAGTTCGGCGTCGACGGCAGCCAAGTCGCCCCCATGTTCGATGACGGCCGCGTCGCGGAAATCCGCGACTACTGCGAGACGGACGTGTTGAACACCTATCTGGTCTATCTGCGCTGGCAGCACCACCGGGGGGTGCTGACGACCGAGGCCTTGAACAAGGCGCTGGCCGACGTGATCTCACTGGTCGAGGCCGAGGGCGAGGCCCGCCCGCACCTTAAGCAGTTCATCGAAGCCTGGGGCGAGGCGTCGAACAACAAATTTCTGATGGACTAGACTACAGGCCGACGCCGCCATTTTGGCCGCAACGAGGACGCGATGAGCATGCACCCGAGCCCGCCACCAGATTGGGCGCCCGTGGAAAATCCCCGGCGCCGCTCGCTGTTACCCATGGCGGAAACCTTGCAGAATCTGGTGCGCGGCCGGTTGTGGCTGCAGGTTCTGATCGGCATGGCACTCGGCATCGCCACGGGTATGGCGCTCGGCCCCAGCGCCGGGCTGGTGACGCCGTCGGCCGCCGCCGCCATCGGCAACTGGCTCGGTTTTCCCGGACAATTGTTTCTGGCGTCGATTCAGATGATCGTCATTCCGCTTGTCTTTGCCTCCATCATCCGGGGGCTCTGTTCGAACAATGATCTGGGGCAGTTGCGACGGCTCGGGCTCCGGTCCGTTCTCTATTTCGTCATCACCACGGGCATTGCCGTCGCCATCGGCATCTGGCTGGCGCTGGCCATCGGGCCCGGGTATTACCTGGACGCGGAAAGCATCCGCTCGGGCCTGGACACGCTGCCTCAGGCGGCCGCGGGCGGCCTGCCCGCGGCGCCCTCCATCAGCAATCTTCCGCAACGGTTTCTCACCCTCGTGCCATCCAATCCGTTGTCATCCATGGTCGAGAGCAACATGCTGCAGGTCGTCATCTTCGCCAGCGTGGTCGGCGTCGCCCTCGTCATGATGGAGCGCGACAAGGCCAAGCCGATGCTGGATCTGCTGGCCTCCCTGCAGGAAGTCTGCATGACCGTGGTGCGCTGGGCGATGTGGCTGGCCCCCTGGGCGGTATTCGGGCTGCTGGCGCAGCTGACTTCCAAGATCGGCCTGCAATCCCTGATCGGCATGGCGATCTATGTCGGCACGGTGCTGCTCGGCCTGCTTTGTCTGCTTGTCCTACTTCTGGCCATTGCCCGCATCGGGGCCGGGATGCCCCCGGGGCGGTTCCTGCACGCGGCCAGGGACGTGATGCTGCTTGCTTTTTCCACGTCGAGTTCCGCCGCCGTGATGCCGCTGTCCATCAAGACCGCCGAAGAACGGCTGGGTGTCCGCCCCGCCGTCAGCCAGTTCATCATCCCCATGGGCGCCACCATCAATATGAACGGCACAGCGCTTTACCAGGGCGTGGCCGCCATCTTCCTGGCCCAGGTATTCGGCGTGGAAATCGGCGCGGGCGGGTTGACCTTGATCGTGCTCACGGCGGTGGGGGCGTCCATCGGCTCGCCGGCCACGCCCGGGGTCGGCATCGTCGTGCTGGCGTCCATTCTGGCCTCCGTCGGCGTGCCGCCGGCGGGGATCGCCCTGATCATGGGCGTCGACCGCATCCTGGACATGAGCCGGACGTCTCTCAATGTGGTCGGTGATCTGGTCGCCTGTGTCCTGATGGATCGCTGGATGCGGCGCGAGGAAGCTGCGGCGAGCCCGGCAAAGGCCGGCGGCGTCGCCTAGTCGTCGTCTTGCCGGTCCCGGTGACGGACGTCGGAAATCTCGGCGCCGGGGAAGGCCTCCATCACCGCCTTGACCAAGGGATGTTCGGACACCTCGTCCTTTTCCGCCGCCTGGGCCTTGGACTTCTGTTCGGCCAGGGTCGGCTGGCCCGCCTCGTTGGACACGGTGACCATCCAGCGCTCGCCGGTGACGGATTTCAGGAACTTCCCCAGGTCGCCCGCCAGATTGTCGGGGGCGCCCGGGCCCGGGCGGAATTCCATGCGGCCCGGCTCGAACGTCACCAGATGGACCTGGGCCATCATGTGGGACTGCAGGATGCCTTCCTTCAATTTTCCGGCCAGCGCCACCAGATCGGCGAAGGTGTCGATGCGCGCCTGCAGGGGGCCGTTGTCCGCCTCGGCCGTGGGGGCCGGGCCGTAATCCGGTTCCGCATCGTAATCGGGGGCGTCGTCGTAATCGGGTTCGGGCTGCGCCAGGGCGCGGGCCGTGCCGCCGCCGGAGGGCCCACCGCCAACAGGTGGTGCCGGAGACGGTGGCGGTGCTTGCGGGGCGGCGGCCTGCGGCGCTTGCGGGGCGAAATCCTGCGGTGCGGACGCGGCGGGAGCCGGGGCGGCGGCCCCCTCGTCGGTCAGCCGGCGGATCGCCTCTTCCGGCGTCGGCAGGTTGGCCGCATGGGCCAGGCGCACGATGACCATTTCCGTCGCCTGGATGGCGTTGGGCGCGTGCTGCACCTCGCCCACACCCTTCAGCAGCATCTGCCAGGCCCGGGCCAGCGCCCCCATGCCGAGACCCTCAGCCAGTTCCTTGCCACGCACACGCTCAATCTCGGGCACGGCGGGGTCGATCAGGGTTTCCGGCACCAGTTTGGCCCGGGTCAGGAAATGGACGATTTCCAAAAGGTCGTTGAGCACCGCCGCCGGATCGGCGCCGTCCTGATACATGGCTGCCAGTTGATTGAGGGCGCCGGGCGTGTCGCCCTTGAGCGTCTTTTCCAAAAGGTCGAAGCCTTGCGAGCGGTCCGCCAAGCCCAGCATGTCGCGCACCAGGTCCTCACCGATGGCCCCTTCGGTCATGGCGATGGCCTGATCCAGGATCGACAGGCCGTCGCGCACGGAGCCGTCGGCGGCGCGGGCGATCAGGTGCAGGGCGGCCTCGGAAATCTCGGCCCCCTCCTTGGCGCAGATCGCCTTGAAATGGTCGGCCAGACGCTGGACCTCGATGCGGCGCAAATCGAAGCGCTGGCAGCGCGACAGCACCGTGACCGGCACCTTGCGGATTTCCGTGGTCGCGAAGATGAACTTCACATGTTCCGGCGGTTCTTCCAGCGTCTTCAACAGCGCGTTGAAGGCGTTTTTCGACAGCATGTGGACTTCGTCGATGATGTAGATCTTGAACCGCGCCGAGGTCGGGCGGTAGCGCACGCCGTCGATGATTTCGCGGATGTCGTCGACCCCGGTGCGCGACGCCGCGTCCATTTCCATCACATCGACATGGCGGTCCTGGGCGATCGCGGTGCAGTTGGCGCAGACGCCGCAGGGCTCGACCGTGGGGCCGCCGGTGCCGTCGGGGCCGATGCAGTTGAGTGCGCGGGCGATGATGCGGGCGGTCGTCGTCTTGCCGACGCCCCGCACGCCCGTCAGCACGAAGGCATGGGCGAGCCTGCCGGCGGCGATGGCGTTGGTCAGGGTGCGGACCATCGCTTCCTGGCCGATCAGGCTGGTGAAGTCGGTCGGCCGGTATTTGCGCGCGAGAACCTGATAGGCCGCCTGGTCGGGGACGGCGTCACCGCCGCCGGAAGCGGCGGGTGCGGGGTGGTCCCGGGTTGCGTCCATATCGTCCATGGGCCGTCCGTGGCGGGAGGGGCTGGTTGGCCCGGCTTTGGGCGGCGGCGCCCCTTGGGGCCGCGCACCTGGGAAAATTAAGCGGAGACTGGCACCGACCCGGGCCGAAACTCGTTACGGCTGCTTCCTTCCGGACCTGACCGGGTTGGCGAGGAAGCCCGTCCGGGCCAGTCTCCTGGTCCTAATATAGCAACTCTTGGCGGGGTTTCCACAAGCACGGCGCATCTCCCTACTGGGGATAAATCGCGGGGGCCGTCTGGGCCGTTGCCAAGGGCGCGGCGCTGTGCCAATTTTCCCGGATGCCGAAAAGATTGATGTATACGGGCGGTCCGCTGGACCGGGCCGGCGACCGGCGGCGCGATAGCGCCTGGGTCACGGAAATGCTCAGCCATCCCGCAGCCCGGGTGGCGCCCGTGTGGCGCGACCGCAACCTGGTCGAGCCGGGCGAGAGCCCGCGCGCGGGCTGGCTGACCGGTGAA
The DNA here is from genome assembly GCA_963976055.1 of uncultured Alphaproteobacteria bacterium. Lineage (GTDB taxonomy): Bacteria > Pseudomonadota > Alphaproteobacteria > Rhodospirillales > Casp-alpha2 > UBA1479. The sequence goes on along the minus strand of CAXBJB010000004.1, from coordinate 118,060 downwards.
GCCGCGGTCAGCATCACCATCCAGTCCAGCGTGCAGGTGTTTTTGGGATTGTGGAACGACGCGCCTTATTTCGCGGTCGATCTGTCCCACCACGACGAAGCGGTGCTGCCGGATCTGGTCAACGGTGCCGCGTTCGAGGACCTGCGCCAGATCGGCCGGCTGCTCGCCGCCGACGAGGCGACGATCCTGGCCTATGCCCGAGGCATGACCCATTGGCACCGGCGGCAGAAATACTGCAGCGACTGCGGCAGCCCCACGGAAGCCCGCGACAGCGGCCATGTCCAGGTCTGCACCAATGCGGCCTGCGGGCGCTCGCACTTCCCGCGCACGGACCCGGCGGTCATCATGCTGGTCACCCATGTCGGGGCCGACGGCGTCGACCGCTGTTTGTTGGGCTGGTCGACGCGCTGGGATTTCCCCATGTATTCGACCCTGGCCGGCTTCGTCGAGCCGGGCGAAAGCCTGGAGGAAGCCGTGGCCCGCGAGGTGCTGGAGGAATCGGGCATCCGCGTCGCCGACGTGACCTACCGGGGATCGCAGCCCTGGCCGTTCCCGGCGTCGCTGATGCTGGGCTTCCGGGCCCGGGGCCTGAACGACGATATCATCGTCGATCCCACGGAAATCCGCGAGGCCAAATGGTTTTCCCGCGCCGACCTGGCCCAGTTCGGCGAATTCTACGGCGAGACGGACCCGACCCGGCCGCGCCTGCCGCGCACGGATTCAATCTCGCGGCGGCTGATCAACGACTGGATCGACGAGGGCGATTGAGCCCAGGCGGACAGGGCCTCTGCCCACCGCACGACATGACCGAAATCAATTAGCCCCCCCACGCCGGTGATATAATCCGCTTTCATTAAGCGGAGAGTAATGCGGTATGGATGACATCTCACCTGACCGGCCGAAGGACGACGCGGACATCAAATCGGTCCTCGGGATCGGTGAGGGGGCGGCCAACGGCTTCTGGTCCCGTTGGCGCGGGCGGGCGGTTGTCCTTGCCGTTGTCGGCGTTGTCGCCACGGGTATGGTTTTTTGGGCCGCGAGCCGGCCGCAAAGCGCCGTCCAATACGTCACCCAGCCGGCCGGCAAAAGCGATCTCGTCGTGATCGTCACGGCGACAGGATCCGTCCAGCCGACCAATGAGGTCGACGTGTCCAGCGAGTTGTCCGGCATCATCCGTGAGGTTCTGGTCGATTTCAATTCACCGGTCACCAAGGACCAGCCCCTCGCCAGGCTGGACACGGACCGTCTGGAGGCCACCGTCGACAGTTCCCGGGCACATCTCGCCGCCGCCGAGGCCAACGTCCTGGAGGCCATCGCGACCGCGAAGGAAAAGCACCTGGACTTTCTGCGCAAGCAGCAACTGGCGGACCGCAAGGTCGGCAGCGAACGGGACCTGGAAATCGCCAAGGCCGCCTATGACCGGGCCACGGCGGCCCTTGCCAGCACCCGCGCCGACGTCAGCGCCGCCAAAGCGGATTTGAAACTCCAGGAAACCAACCTGGCCAAGACCTGCATCTGCTCGCCCATCAACGGTGTCGTCCTCAGCCGCAACGTGGAACCGGGCCAAACCGTCGCCTCGTCGTTCCAGGCGCCGGTGCTGTTCACCCTGGCGGAAGACTTGCGGGAAATGGAAATCCAGGTCGATGTCGACGAGGCCGATGTCGGCAAGGTCAAGGTCGGCCAAACGGCAAACTTCACGGTCGATGCCTATCCTGACCGCCGCTTCGCCGCCCGCATCACGGAATTGTACCTGGGGTCCGAGATCGTTCAGGGCGTCGTGACCTACAAGGCCGTGCTGACAACGGACAACGACGATCTCGCGCTGCGGCCCGGGATGACGGCGACGGCGGAAATCACGGTCGAGCAGGTCGCCGGCGCGCTGACGGTGCCCAACGCGGCCCTTCGGTTCTCGCCGCCCACCACCGATCCGGGCGCCGAGGATACCGGCCTTTTACAGAAACTGTTTCCCGGCATGCCGAAATTTCGCCCGCCCAGCAAAGCGGCGGAAAGTGGGCGACAACGCGTGTTGTGGATCCTGAAGGATGGCCAGCCGCAAGCCGTCCCCGTAACGATCGGGCCGTCGGACGGTCGCCGGACGCAGATCGTCAAGGGCGCGGTCGAGCCCGGACAGGCGGTGATCGTCGATTCCACCAAGTCCCCGAAATGAGCCCCGGATCATGGATTCCCAGGACAGTGCGGCGCCGGCCCTGATCGAATTCGAGGCGGTCTCCAAAATCTACGGCGCCGGATCGGCAGAGGTGCGGGCGTTGGACGGCGTCGACCTGAGCATCGCGGCGGGCGAGTTCGTCGCAATCATGGGGCCGTCCGGGTCCGGCAAATCGACGGCTATGAACATCCTGGGCTGCCTGGATGTGCCCAGTTCCGGCATCTATCGGTTTCTCGGCATCGACGTGGGCACCTTGGACCGCCGGCAGCGGGCCCTTTTGCGCCGCAACTACCTTGGCTTCGTGTTCCAGGGCTTCAACCTGCTGGCGCGGACATCGGCTTTGGAAAACGTGGAATTGCCCTTGATTTATCGCGGCACGCCGCCTGCGGAACGCCGCGCCCTGGCGTCGAATGCCCTCGCACGGGTCGGTCTGGCGGGGCGCGAAGGCCACACCCCCAGCGAGCTTTCCGGGGGCCAACAGCAGCGCGTGGCCATTGCCCGCGCCATCGCCACCGAACCCAAGGTGCTTTTGGCGGACGAGCCGACGGGCAATCTGGATTCCAAGACCAGCCGCGAGATCATGGATCTGCTGGTCAAGCTCAACCAGGATCAGGGCATCACCGTCATCATGGTTACCCACGAACCGGACATGACCAAGTTCGCCGACCGGACCCTACAGTTCATCGACGGGCGCATCGCCCCGGCCAGACAATTGGACGGAGCCGTCTGATGGTATTTGAAACCGTCAAGCTGGCCTTGCAGGCGATCCTGCGGAATTCCCTGCGGTCGTTCCTGACCGTCCTGGGCATCGTCATCGGCGTCGGCGCGGTGATCGCCATGGTGACCATCGGCAACGGCACCGCAGCCAAGGTTTCCGCCGACCTGGCGAAGCTGGGCACCAATCTTCTGTTCGTGCGCCCGGGCCAGTTCGGCCCCGGCCGCGCGACATCGGACGCCAAACCCTTCACCTTCCGCGACGTCGAGGCCCTGCGAGATCAGTTGCACGGCGTCCGCGCGGTCGCGCCCATTGCTCAGACGTCGGCCACCGTGATCGCCGGCTCGGAAAGCCGCAAGACGACCGTGGCGGGGACCGATAACGCCTACCTGACGACGCAGAATTGGACCCTGTCCGAAGGCCGCGCGTTTTTCGACGGAGAAATTCGCGCGGGACGGGCCGCCTGCATCCTGGGCGAGACGGTGCGCGATGAATTGTTCGGCGGCGCGGATGCATTGGGCCGGAACATCCGCGTCAAGAACGTGTCCTGCGAAGTGATCGGCATATTGACCCCGAAAGGCCAATCCAGTTTCGGCACGGATCAGGACGATATCGTGCTGATGCCGCTGCGCGCGGTGCAGCGCCGCCTGATTGGAAACACGGACGTCGGGCGGATCAACGTTTCGGCCGAGGATGGCGTGGAAACCGCCAAGGTCCAGACCGACATCGAACGCCTGCTGCGCGAACGGCGCAATATCACCTCGGCCAAGGATGACGATTTTAGCGTGCGTGACATGAAACAAGTGCTGGAAACCCAGACCGGCACGGCAAAAGTTCTGACCGGACTGCTTGGCGCCGTCGCCGGGGTCAGTCTTCTGGTCGGCGGCATCGGCATCATGAACATCATGCTGGTTTCGGTCACCGAGCGGACACGCGAAATCGGCATTCGGCTGGCGATCGGGGCACAGGAATCACAGGTCCTGATGCAGTTTCTGGTGGAAGCCGTCGTGTTGTCTCTTCTGGGCGGGCTGATCGGTATCCTGCTGGGCCTGGGCCTGGCCGGACTGGCCGCCGCCGCCATGCGCCTGCCGTTCCTGGTTGACCCCCTGATCGTGGTCGTAGCGTTCCTGTTCTCAGCCGCCGTCGGCGTGGTGTTCGGCTATTTCCCGGCGCGCCATGCCGCGCGCCTCGACCCCATCGAGGCCCTGCGCCACGAATAGACCCACAGACTGCCGGCGCGGCTCGGGATATTCCCGGTCTCGCCGATGCCGGGTTTCCGGGCCCGTGAACCAAATGGCCACCGCTTTCGTATACAAAGCGACCCTCTGCCACGGAAGTCCATCGTCATGCCTCAAACACACAAGGTCGAGAATACGTCCCCCGCAGCTGTGGCCGCGGTGTTCGGCACGAGCGGCGCGATCGGCGGCGCGATTGCGAACCGGCTGGACGACAGCGGCCGCTTTGAAACGGTGTTCCGCTTTTCCCGCCGCACAGACCCCGCCGTCGACATTACCAGAGAAGAGAGTGTGGCGGCGGCGGCCGATCTGGTCGCCGGCACAGGCAAGGCGCTGCGTCTCGTCGTGGACGCGACAGGCTTTCTCCATGGGCCGGACGCAATGCCGGAGAAGAGCTGGCGCGACCTTGATCCGGAACGCATGGCCCGCGCATTTGCCGTCAATGCGATCGGCCCGGCATTGATCCTGAAACATTTTCTGCCGCTTCTGCCATACGCCGGGCGGTCCGTTTTCGCCACACTGTCGGCCAAGGTCGGGAGTATCGCCGACAACCGGCTGGGCGGGTGGTACAGCTACCGCGCCTCCAAAGCCGCGTTGAACCAAATCGTGCGGACCGCAGCGGTGGAACTCGGGCGTCGGCGACCGGACGCAATCTGCGTCGCCCTGCATCCGGGAACCGTCGACAGCCCGCTGAGCGCCCCTTTCGCCAAGGACGGCTTGACCGTGCGCCCCCCGGCGGGCGCGGCGGAACGTCTTCTCGACGTCATCGACGGCTTGACCCCGGCGGATAGCGGGGGGTTTTACGACCATTCGGGGAAGCCATTGCCATGGTGACCGGCCTTGACCGCGGCTTGCCCGTTCTCACCGTTTTTTTCGACGGCGGCTGTCCGCTTTGTCAGAAAGAGATCGCCTTCTACCGCCGCCGTGCCGGCGCGGAGCGCATTCGCTGGGTGAATGTTCAAGCCTGCGCAGACCGCGAGTTACCCGACGGTTTGAGTCGGTGCGATGCCTTGCGGCGCTTTCACACGCGGGATGCCCAGGGCCGATTACACTCGGGCGCACGCGGATTTGCCGAGTTGTGGGCGGCGCTGCCTGCGTTTCGCCTTGCCGGACTTCTGTTCCGCATCCGGCCAATGGGGGCACTGCTGGAAATCACCTACCGCGCCTTTCTCCGTATCCGGCCGCTCATTCCCCGCCGGCCCGGTTCCCCCACCAACGGGTCCCCCACCAAAATGTGAACGGATGTGCGTGGCGGTCGGCGCCGGACGGCGGAAAACGCCACCTGGGCCTACGAGACACCGCCGGCGGGGCTGGAGGCCATGGCCGGGCACATCGCGTTCTATCCGTTCGTGGTCAAGTTCGCGGAAAATTAGCCGCTCGGATCAGGCCGGCTCAATAAGGGCTGCCGTCCTTGTGGGTGAACAGCCACTGGCCGTCCGGGCCCAGGCTGGCCTGAATGTCGTCGCGGGGATAGCTGGCCGCGTCGCCCGGCGTGCGGTCGCCGATTTCCAGGTACAGCACGTCAACCACGGTCCGGTTGACCAGTTGGTGGGCCGAACCGCCGGCGGGAAAACCCGCGCACATGCCGGGCGAAAGCTCGGTTTCGCCCTCTTCCGTGATCAGCGTGGGCGATCCTTCGAGAATGTAGACGAACTCGTCCTGGCGGGTATGGCGGTGGAGCAGGGCCGATTCGCCGCCCGGCGCCAGCCGCGTCAGGTTGACACCGAAATTGCCGAGCCCGAACAGGTCGCCCAACTGGCGCTTTTCCCGCCCGGCCATGCGGCTGAAGAACGGTTCCGGATAGGTCGAGGGCTTGACCCGGGGAGCGACGTCGAGCGCCCTGATGGCGGATGGTCTTTCGTCGGTCATCGCGGGATGCTCCTTATCCCGAAATCGGCGTTACTGCGTTTCGTCGCCGCGCAGACCCAGGTGCCACATCAGGCCCAGGATGCCGCCCTTGACCCGCGGCAGCAGCGCCAGCGTGAGGCCCAGGGTCACCGGCACAGCGACGCCCAGCAGCATCCAGGTCGGCGGCGACAACAGTTGTTCGCTCATCAGCAGCATCGGCACCACCATATGGCCGACGATGGCGATGGTCAGGTAGGGCGGAAAGTCGTCGGCCCGGATATGGCCCAGCTCCTCGCCGCAATGGGGGCAGTCGGTGACCTTGAGATAGCCCTTGAAGCTGTGGCCGATGCCGCAGCTGGGGCATCGGCGCGCGAGCCCGCGCAGGATGGCGAGGCCCAGGTGGGGCCGGATGTCTTCGAAGGTCACGGGGGTCATGCTCCTTGATTGGCGGCGGCTTTGCGGAACGGATGGGCCGGATAGGTGCCCAGCACCTTGATCCATTCGGAATAATGGGACAGGTCCTCGAAAGCCAGTTTCACCGAGGGCGCGTCCATATGGCCCTCGACCTCGGCGAAGAACTGGGCCGCCACGAAATCGGGGCCGACATAACTTTCCAGTTTGGTCATGTTGACACCGTTGGTGGCGAACCCGCCCATGGCCTTGTACAGCGCCGCCGGAACGTTCCGAACCCGGAACGTAAAGCTGGTGATGTACGTCTCGGATTCATTATAGGCCGGCGGCTCTGCCGTCAGTGACAAGATCACAAAGCGCGTCGTGTTGTGCTCCGCGTCCTCGATGTTCTGTTTGAGCGAACAGAGGCCGTAGATTTCCCCGGCCAGGCTGGAGGCGATGGCGGCCTGGGACCTGTCACCCTGGGCCGCGATGTCCTTGGCCGCTCCCGCCGTGTCGACATGGACCACGGGCGTGACGCCCAGTTCGCGGATCAGATTGCGGCATTGGTTGAGCGCATGGACATGGCTGTGAACATGGGTCAATTCGCCGATTTTCGTGCCGGGCACGGCCAGAAGATGGTGATGCACCCGATGAAAATGCTCGCCGATGATGTGCAGACCGGAATCGGGCAGCAGATGATGGATGTCGGCAACCCGCCCGGCGACGGAATTTTCGATGGGGATCATGGCCAGCCGCGCCTTGCCGTCATGCACGGCGGCGAAGGCGTCTTCGAAGGTGCGGCAGGGCAAGGGCTCCATGTCGCCCCGCGCCTCGCGGCAGGCAAGATGTGAATAAGCGCCGGGCATGCCTTGGAAGGCGATGGTGGTAGCGGAAGAAGCCATGGCTGAGCGATCTTGGGGGTCCGGATGGGCAAGGCCCGGAGATCACGGGCCTTTTCAGAAACTTGCGGGAGTATCGTTGGCGGGGCTGCCGGTGTCAACGCGGGCCGGGACCGCGATATGAAGAAGCAGACGGGCGGCGGCTTATGCCGCTTGAACATGGCGGCATGGGCGGTTAAATTCCCCGCAACAATCGGCAAAGGAAAACACCATGCAGTTCTCCCGGATGGAAAAACTCGGTTTCGGCGTGCTCGTGACGGCTTGGGTCGTGTGGGGCACCAACAAGATCGGCGATACGCTGGTTCACGCGAACGAGCCCGAAAAGATGGGCTTCGAGGTCGCCGTCGCCGATCAGGGCGGCGCCGCCGAAGCGGCACCCAAGGAAGCCGAGAAGCCGGTGATGGAACTGCTGGCCACCGCCGACCCCGCCGCGGGCGCCAAGGTGTTCAAGAAATGCACCGCCTGCCATTCGGCGGAATCGGGTGCCAAGCATAAGATCGGCCCGAACCTGTGGGGCATCGTCGGCCACGATCAGGGCAAGGCCGAGGGCTTTTCCTTTTCCGGCGCCCTGGCGGGCCTGAACGGCAAGTGGACCCTGGAAGAGTTGAACAAGTTCATCGCCGACCCCAAGGGCTATGCCCCGGGCACCAAGATGACCTTCCGCGGCATTCCCAAGAATTCCGACCGCGCGGCCCTGCTGGTCTTCCTGGACTCCCTCAAGTAAGTCTTTCGCGGCTTTCATTCGACCGGAGGACGGCGCCGTGACGCAATCGACCACGGACGCCCTGACCGCCCAATGCCTGGCCCTGGCCATGGACATGGCGGCCCGCGCGCGGAAAATCGTGCTGGGTTATTACGGCACCGCCCCCGACGTCGAGGACAAGGCCGACCAAAGCCCCGTCACCATCGCCGACCGGGAATGCGAGGCGGCCCTGCGCGACATGATCGCCGCCACCTTCCCCGGGCACGGCATTTTCGGCGAGGAATTCGGGGCCGAAAACGCGGACGCGGAGTTCGTCTGGGTGCTCGACCCCATCGACGGCACCAAGGCCTTCGTCACCGGCAAGCCCCTGTTCGGCACCCTGATCGGCCTGCTGAGGGACGGCGTTCCCTGGCTCGGTGTCATGGACAACCCGGCCCTGGACGAAGTCTGGGCCGGTGCCCCCGGCCTGGGGGCGACGCGCAACGGCGAGGCCGTGCGCTGCCGGCCTTGTCCCGATCTAGCCCGGGCCTGGCTGTACACCACCTCGCCGCAGATGCATCAGGGCCTCAACTTCGGCCATTTCGAAAATTTGCGCCACCGCTGCCGCCACGCGCTCTACGGCGGCGACTGCTACAGCTACGGCACCCTGGCCCGCGGCCGCGCCGACCTTGTCTGCGATTCCAGCATGCAGCCCTATGACTATGTCGCCCTGGTGCCCATCGTCGAAGGGGCGGGCGGGTGCATGACCGACTGGTCCGGCGGCGCCCTGGGCCTGGGCGGCGACGGCACGGTGATCGCGTCGGGCGACCCTGCATTGCATGGACAAGCCGTGGCGGCACTCGGCGGCTGATGTCCGTCACAGGCTTGCCATAATGGCGGGCCACTTCTTGACCGGAACCGGCTAATCTCCATATTCCGACGCAGCGAACACCGCATTCCGGGGGAAACAAAGATGCGATTTCTGAGCGCCCTTCTCGTCCTCACCTTCTTAACCTTGCCGGCCGAGGCGGCCGACACGCCCAAGCCGGTGCACGGACTGGCCATGCATGGCGACCTGAAGTACGGCCCGGAGTTCAAGCATTTCGACTACGTCAACCCGGATGCCCCCAAGGGTGGCACCGTGCGCCTGGGCGCCACCGGGTCCTTCGACAGCTTCAACCCCTTCATCATCAAGGGCACGGCGGCGGGGGCCTCGGGCTTCGTCTACGACACCTTGATGGACGACGCGGCGGACGAGCCGTTCAGCCAATACGGCCGCCTGGCGGAAACTGTGACCATGCCGGACGATCGGTCCTGGGTGGAATTCACGCTGCGCAAGGAAGCGCGCTGGCATGACGGCATGCCGGTGACGGTCGATGACGTGGTCTTTTCCTTCAATATCCTGGTCAAGGAGGGCGCGCCCTTCTACCGCTTCTATTACGGCAATGTGGCCGAGGTGACGCAGACCGGCGAGCGGTCCGTGAAATTCACCTTCAAGCCGGGCGAAAACCGGGAATTGCCGCTGATCATCGGCCAGCTGACGGTCCTGCCCAAGCATTACTGGAAGGACAAGGAATTCAACAAGACGACCCTGGAGCCGCCGCTCGGCAGCGGGCCCTACAAGATCACCGAGTTCGAGGCCGGCCGCTTCGTCAAACTGACCCGCGTCAAGGATTACTGGGGCAAGGACATCCCGGTGATGACGGGTTACAACAATTTCGACGAGATCATTTTCGACTACTACCGCGATTCCAACGTGGCGCTGGAGGCCTTCCTGGCCGGGCGTTACGACTACAAGTCGGAAAATTCGTCAAAGGCCTGGGCCACGGCCTATGAGACCCCCGCCGTGAAGAAGGGCGTTCTGGTCAAGGAGCAGATTCACCATGACCGCCCGGCAGGCATGCAGGGCTTCGCCTTCAACACCCGGCGCGAGTTGTTCAGCGACCCCCAGGTGCGCCACGCGCTGGCTTATGCCTTCAATTTCGAATGGTCGAACAAGGCCCTGTTCTACGGCCAGTACGAACGCACCCGCAGCTATTTCCAGAATTCGGATATGGCGGCCACGGGCCTGCCGGGGCCGGACGAGATGAAGCTGCTGGAGCCGTTCAAGGATGAATTGCCGCCGGAAGTCTTCAGCCAGGAATACACCCCGCCCCGTGGCGACGAAGGCGGCAACATCCGGGGCAACCTGCGCACGGCGTCCAAGCTGCTGACCGACGCCGGCTGGATCATCAAGGACGGCAAGCGGGTCAACGCCAAGACGGGCAAGCCCTTCGCCTTCGAAATGCTGCTGGTCAGCCCTCTGTTCGAGCGCATCGCCCTGCCGTTCGCCAAGAACCTGGAAAAGCTGGGCATCGTCATGACCGTGCGCACCATCGACACGGCCCAGTACCGCCGGCGCCTGGATACCTTCGATTTCGACATGGTGGTCGGCGGGTTCGGCCAGTCCATGTCGCCAGGCAACGAGCAGCGCGAGTTCTGGTCGACGGCGGCGGCCGACCAGGAGGGATCGCGCAACATCATCGGCATCAAGTCCAAGGCCATCGACGCCATCGTGGAAAAGCTGATCGCGGCCCCGTCGCGCAAGGATCTGGTGACCGCCTGCCGGGCGCTCGACCGCGTCCTGCAATGGGGCCATTACATGATCCCCAACTGGCATGCGCCTTACGACCGCATCGCCTATTGGGACAAGTTCGCCCGGCCCAAAGTGACCCCGACCCGCGGCAACCAGTTTTTCGCCTGGTGGATCGACGCGGCCAAGGCCAAGTCGCTGGCCGACCGCAAGAAAGGGTTGTGACCGGGCCCATACAGGAACGGTAGCCGCCAAGGCCGCCAGGCCCTATCATCGCCGCCATGTTCGCATATATCCTCCGCCGACTGCTGCTGATCCCGCCGACATTGCTCGGCATCATGATCATCAATTTCGCCGTGGTGCAGATCCTGCCCGGCGGGCCGGTCGAACAGTTGATCGCCCAGATCGCCGGCGACGACGTGTCGTCCACCGCCCGCGTGTCGGGCGACGGCGGGTCCGAAGTCATGGCCGCCAAACGCCCGGCCCAGGGCTCCGGCGGCGATTCCACCGTGACCAGCAAATACCGGGGGGCCCAGGGCCTGCCGCCCGAATTCATCAAGGACCTGGAACGCCAGTTCGGCCTGGACAAGCCGGCGCACGAACGTTTCTGGCTGATGATGAAGCGCTACGCGACCTTCGATTTCGGTGACAGCTATTTCCGCGACCAGTCGGTGATGCAGCTGGTGCTCGACAAGATGCCCGTGTCGATCTCGCTCGGCCTGTGGACGACGCTGCTGGTTTATCTGATCTCGATCCCCTTGGGCGTGGCCAAGGCCGTGCGCGACGGATCGAAGTTCGACATCTGGACCTCGGGCCTGGTGATCTTCGGCAACGCCGTGCCGGGCTTTCTGTTCGCGATCCTGCTCATCGTGCTGTTCGCGGGCGGACGCTACTGGGACATCTTCCCGCTACGCGGACTGGTCTCGGAAAACTTCGCCGAGCTTTCGACATGGGAGCAGGTGAAGGACTATTTTTGGCACCTCACCCTGCCCATTTCATCCATGGTGATCGGCGGCTTCGCCGGGCTGACCATGCTAACCAAGAATTCGTTCCTGGAACAGATCAACCAGCAATACGTGGTGACCGCCCGATCCAAGGGCCTGACGGAACGCCAGGTGCTTTACGGCCACGTGTTCCGCAACGCCATGCTGATCGTCATCGCGGGCTTTCCCTCGGCCTTCATCGGCATTCTGTTCACGGGCGCCCTGTTGACCGAGGTCATCTTCTCCCTCGACGGGCTCGGCCTTCTGGGGTTCGACGCGGCGCTGACCCGCGACTATCCGGTGATGTTCGCGACGCTGTATTTTTTCACCCTGCTGGGCCTTCTCATGGGCATCATCGGCGACCTGATGTACCACATCGTCGATCCGCGCATCGATTTCGACGCGCGCGAGGTGTGACGCCATGCGCCCGGACATGACGACCGCCGCCGATCCCGCCACGACCGCGCCGCCGCTGCCCGGCCGGCGCGTGTTCGGCATGCGCATCACGCCGCTGACGGAACGGCGGCTCGCCAATTTCCGGCGCAACCGCCGGGGCTACTGGTCGCTGTGGATTTTCGTGCTGCTGTTCGTGCTGTCGCTGGGGGCCGAGCTGATCGCCAACGACAAGCCGTTCCTGGTTTACTTCAACGGCGGGTTCTATGTCCCCGTGGCCGAGGCATATGCGGAAACCACCTTCGGCGGCGAATTCGCGACCGAGGCCGATTACCGCGACCCCTACGTCAAGGACCTGATCAACGCCAAGGGCTGGATGATCTGGCCGCCGATTCCCTATTCCTACGACACGGTCATCAAGGACCTGCCGGGCCCGGCCCCCTCGCCGCCGTCGCTCGACAACTGGCTCGGCACCGACGACCAGGGCCGCGACGTGATGGCGCGCATGATCTACGGCTTCCGCATTTCCGTGCTGTTCGGCCTGGCGCTGACCGCGATCAGCGCCGTGGTCGGTATCGCCGCCGGCGCCGCGCAGGGCTATTTCGGCGGCTGGATCGACCTGCTGGCGCAGCGCTTCATGGAGGTCTGGTCGGGCCTGCCGACGCTCTACCTTCTGATCATCCTGGCCAGCGTGGTGACCCCCGGGTTTTGGTGGATTTTGGGTCTGATGCTGATGTTTTCCTGGATGGCCTTCGTCGGCGTGGTGCGCGCAGAATTCCTGCGCGCGCGTAATTTCGATTACGTGCGGGCCGCCCGGGCCTTGGGCGTGTCGGACCGGGTCATCATGTTCAAACACGTTCTGCCCAACGCCATGGTCGCGACCCTGACCTTCCTGCCCTTCATCCTGTCGGGCTCGATCACCACGCTGACCTCTCTCGACTTTCTCGGTTTCGGCCTGCCCGCCGGGTCGCCGTCCCTGGGCGAATTGCTGAACCAGGGCAAGAACAACATTCAGGCCCCCTGGCTGGGCTTCACGGCGTTCTTCTCCCTCGCCGTCATGCTGTCGCTGCTGGTCTTCGTCGGCGAGGCCGTGCGCGACGCCTTCGACCCCCGGAAGGTCTTCAAATAATGTCCAAGCTTCTGGAAATCGACGATCTGCACGTCACCTTCGGCGCCGGCCCGGGGGCCGTCACCGCCGTGCAGGGGGCGAGCCTGACCATCGGCAAGGGCGAGACCCATGCCCTGGTCGGCGAATCCGGATCGGGCAAGTCGGTGACGGCGCTGTCGGTCATGCAGCTGCTGCCCTATCCCTTGGCCCATCACCCCCGGGGCTCGATCAAGTTCAACGGCGAGGAACTGGTGGGCGCCCCCGGCGGAGTCATGCGCAGGATCCGCGGCAACCAGATCGCGATGATCTTTCAGGAACCGCTGACCAGCCTCAACCCGCTGCATGCCATCGAAAAGCAGATCGCCGAGGTCCTGTTCCTGCATCAGCACATGACGGCCAAGCAGGCCCGCGCCCGGGTGCTGGAACTGCTCGACCTGGTCGGCCTGGGCGAGGCGGCGTCGCGCCTGCAATCCCTGCCCCACGAATTTTCCGGCGGCCAGCAGCAGCGCATCATGATCGCCATGGCGCTGGCCAACAATCCGGACCTGTTGATCGCCGACGAGCCGACGACGGCCTTGGACGTCACCATCCAGGCCCAGGTCCTGAAGCTGATGAAGGAGATCCAGGCCAAGCTCGGCATGGCCATGCTGCTGATCACCCATGACCTGGGCATCGTGCGGCGCATGGCCGATACGGTCTCGGTCATGAACGACGGCCGGATCGTCGAACAGCGGGCGACCGAGGCCCTGTTCGACACCCCGCAGCACGATTACACCCGCCACCTGCTGGCGGCCGAGCCCAAGGGCCGGCCCGAGCCCGCCGACCCGACGGCGCCCGACCTGCTGCAGGGCCGCGACGTGAAGGTCTGGTTCCCGATCAAGCGCGGGTTCCTGCGCCGCACGGTGGGCCATATCAAGGCTGTCGACGGCATTTCGCTGGCGCTCAAACGCGGCCATACGCTGGGCATCGTCGGCGAATCCGGCTCGGGCAAAAGCACGCTGGGCCGGGCCCTCCTGCGCCTGGAACGGTCGACCGGCGACATCCTGTTCGAGGGTGCCAACATCCAGGGCTGGCAGTTCAAGCAGATGCGCCCCCTGCGCCGGGAAATGCAGATCGTGTTCCAGGACCCCTTCGGCAGTTTGAGCCCGCGTCTATCGGTCGGCCAGATCATCGAGGAGGGCCTGATCGTCCACGGCCTCGGCGGCGACGCCCTGGCGCGCCGGCAGCTGGTCGCCGAAGCCCTGCACGAGGTCGGCCTGACGCCCGAGATGCAGGACCGCTATCCCCACGAATTTTCCGGCGGCCAGCGCCAGCGCATCTCCATCGCCCGGGCCCTGGTACTGAAGCCCAAGTTCATGGTGCTGGACGAGCCGACGAGCGCCCTCGACATGTCCGTGCAGGCGCAGATCGTGGAATTGCTGCGCGGCTTGCAAAAGAAGCACGATCTGGCCTACCTGTTCATTTCCCACGATCTGAAGGTGGTGCGCGCCGTCAGCCATGAGATTGCCGTCATGCGCCAGGGCCGCGTCGTCGAATACGGATCCGCCCAGCAGATCATCGACGATCCCAAGGATCCCTACACCAAGGCCCTGATGGCCGCCGCCTTCGAGTTGAAGGCCGACGAAACCGGAGCAGTCTCAACATAATGGTTACCGTTCTCTACATGGCCCCCGGGGACAAACCCGATCCCTGGCGGGACGCCTTTCTTGCGCAGATGCCCGAGGCTGATTTCCGCGTGTGGTCCGACGACCCGGCCAAGGATGAAACCGGCGATACGGCCGAGATCGACTACGCCATCGTGTGGAAGCCGCAGCCGGGGGTCCTGAAAACCTTACCCAATCTGAAGGCAATCTTTTCCTTAGGCGCCGGGGTCGATCATCTGTGGAACGACCCGGAATTGCCGGACGGCGTGCCCCTGGTGCGCCTGGTCGACCGCTGCCTGACCCAGGGGATGAGCGAATACGTTCTGTATTGGACGATCCATCATCACCGCAAGATGGGCGTCTATGCCGGCTGGGCCGCCGAGCACAGGTGGAAACGCCTGCGCCAGGCCGATGCCGAGCAGCGCCGGGTCGGCATTCTGGGCCTGGGGGAATTGGGCAGCGACGCGGCGAAAAAGCTGGTGCCGCTGCATTATCAGGTCGCCGGCTGGGCACGCTCGAAAAAGGACATTCCCGGCGTCGAATGCTTTCATGGCCCGGATCGGTTGGTTCCTTTCCTGAACCGCACGGAAATCCTGATTTGCCTGCTGCCGCTGACGCCGGACACGCAGGGCATCCTCAACAAGGACACCCTGGCCACCCTGCCCGAGGGTGCCTGCCTGATCAATTGCGCGCGCGGCGGCCACGTGGTCGACGATGACCTGATCGCGGCCATCGATTCAGGCCATATCGCGGGCGCGACGCTCGACGTGTTCCACACCGAACCGCTGCCCGCCGATCACCCGTTCTGGAGCCACCCCAAGGTCACCGTGACGCCGCACATGGCGAGCCTGACCGTGCCGCATTCATCGACGGAATGGTACGTAACGAACATCCGGCGCATGGAAGCGGGGGAACCGCCGCTCAACACGGTCGATCGCGGCACGCGGTACTGAGTCTCCGCCCTATCCCCAACCGTCACCCCCGGGCTTGACCCGGGGGCCCATCTTGGCGCCGGCAGTGGATTGCCGGGTCAAGCCCGGCAATGACGAAAGAGGGGGGATAGCTGGTCAGTTGAAGGGCGCGACGTAGCCGTAGGCCACGGCGAGCAGGAAAATCCCCAGCACGATGCGGTAGACCACGAAGGGCGTGAAGGTGGCGCGCCGCAGCCAGGCCATCATCACGGCGATGGCGATCAGGGCCGTGATGAAGGCGAGACCCGCCGCCGTGAAGGCGTCGGAGGTCAGCGCCGCGTCTCCGGATTTCCAAAGCTCGTAGCCCTTCAGCGCCCCCGCCCCCAGGATCGCCGGGATCGACAGCAGCATGGAAAAGCGCGCCGTGTCCGTGCGCTCCATGCCCAGGAGCCGCGCCGCCGTCATGGTGATGCCGGCGCGCGAGGTGCCCGGGATCAGGGCCAGGCATTGCGCGATGCCGATCACCAGGGCGTCCGAGATTTCCAGATGTTCGATGCGCCGGAGCGTCATGCCGATGCGATCGACGGCATACAGCAGAATTCCGAAGCCGAGGGTCGCCCAGGCGATCAATTCGAGCGAACGCAGGCCGTTCGGGTAATATTCGTTGAGAGCATATCCGGCGCCGATCACCGGCAAGGTCGCCAGGATCACCAGCCCCGCCAGCTTGGCCCCCCGGTCGCGCCGCCCCTTGAGCGCGCGGCCCAGGCCCGTCAACATGTCCCAGATGTCGCGGTGGACATAAAGCACCACGGCGCCCAGCGTCCCGACATGAACGGCGACGTCGATCAGCAATCCCTGGTCGGGCCAACCCAAAAGCCGGGGTGTGACCGCGAGATGGGCCGAAGAGGAGATCGGAAGAAATTCCGTGATCCCCTGAATCAGCGCCAAAATCGCAAGATGTAGTGTAGGCAAGGCTTGCTCCTACGACTTTTGGGTCTTCTAGCCGATCCCCGGGGCCCTGCCAAGAGGCCGCGCGGGCCGGGGCCGCATTTGTGCACCTGCTCATAAGGACCGAAACGGGCCAATTTCCCGTGATTTTTATGACAGTTGAGGCCGGTTTTTGTTTGGCGTCCGGGGCGCGGATTGCTATCTAAATGGGCTCTCAAGAACCCGCGAATAGGAAGTTAACGCATGAGCCAGACCTCACGGCGCAACGGTTATGGACTGCCCGTTGAACAGGGGATGTACGACCCCTTGAACGAGCACGACGCTTGTGGATTCGGCTTCATCGCCGACATTCACAACGAGCCGCGCCATGAGATCGTGCATCAGGCGCTGGACATCGTCCATCACATGGATCATCGGGGCGCCATCGGCGCCGATCCCATGGCCGGCGACGGTGCCGGGATTCTGATTCAGCTACCCGACGCGTTCATCCGCAAGGTCTTCGCCAAGCAGGGCGTCGAGGTGCCGGCCAAGGGCGATTATGCGCTCGGCATGGTGTTCCTGCCGCGCGACCACAAGCTGCGCGACCTGGCGATCAAGGCCATCGAAAAAACCACCGCCGCCGAGGGCCAGGTACTGCTGGGTTGGCGCGACGTGCCGACGGACAACAGCGTGCTGGGCGAAAGCGTCAAGCCGAACGAGCCGGTCATCAAGCAGGTGTTGATCCAGCGCGGGCCGACCACGGCCGACAACGCGGCGTTCGAGCGCAAGCTTTACGTCATCCGCAAGCAGGCCCATCACGCGTTGTGGGACAAGGACGAGGGGTCCTGGCAGGACTTTTATTTCCCGTCCCTGTCGTCGGCCACCATCGTCTACAAGGGCATGGTCCTGGCCCCCAACCTGTCCAAATACTACGTGGATTTCCAGGACACGGATTTCGCCACGGCGATCGCCCTGTTCCACCAGCGGTTCTCGACCAACACCTTCCCAAGCTGGCGCCTGGCGCAGCCGTTCCGCTTCCTCTGCCACAACGGCGAGATCAACACCCTGCGCGGCAACGTCAACTGGATGAACGCGCGCCGCCACAACATGTCGTCGAAGATTTTGGGCGACGACCTGGACAAGCTGTGGCCGCTGATCGGCGACGGCTCTTCCGATTCGTCGACCTTCGACAACGCGCTCGAACTTCTGGTCATGGGGGGATATTCGCTGTCCCACGCCATGATGCTGATGATTCCGGAAGCCTGGAACAACAACCCGCAGATGGCGCCCGAACGGCGTGCCTTCTATGAATATTTCTCGGCCCTGATGGAACCCTGGGACGGCCCCGCCGCCATGGCTTTCACCAACGGCCGGCAGATCGCCGCCACCCTGGACCGCAACGGCCTGCGCCCAGCGCGCTATATCGTCACCGACGACGGCCTGGTGGTGATGGCGTCCGAGGTCGGCGTGCTGCCGATCCCGGAAGAAAAGATCGTCCAGAAATGGCGCCTGCAGCCGGGCAAGATGCTGCTGGTCGACCTGGAACAGCACCGCATCATTTCCGACGAGGAATTGAAGTCGGAACTGGCCGCCGAATACCCCTATCAGGAATGGCTCGACGCGACGCAGATCCACCTCGCCGACCTGCCGCCGGAAATCGGCCCGATGACGCCGGATTCCAAGACCCTGTTGGATCAGCAGCAGGCCTTCGGCTACAACCGCGAAGACCTCAAGTTCTTCCTCGACCCCATGGCCGAGAAGGGCGAGGACCCCGTCGGTTCCATGGGCCGCGACATTCCGCTGGCCATGCTGTCCGACAAGCCGCGCATGCTTTACGACTATTTCTTCCAGAACTTCGCGCAGGTCACCAACCCGCCCATCGACCCGATCCGCGAGGAACTGGTGATGTCGCTGGTCAGCTTCATCGGCCCGCGGCCGGACCTGCTCGACCTGGGGTCCGGCGGCACGCACAAGCGGCTTGAGGTCGATCAGCCGATCCTGTCCAACACGGACCTGGAGCGCATCCGCCGTATCGAAAACCACGTCGACGGCTCGTTCAAGACCTACACGCTGGACATCTGCTACCAGAACGTCGGGCCGAACCGCCAGACCATGGCCCAGGCCGTGGACCGCATCTGCCAAAAGGCGGAAAAGGTCGTGCGCGAACAGGGCTACAACATCATCATCCTGTCCGACCGCGGCATGGACGCCGACAACATCGCCATTCCGGCGCTGCTGGCGACGGGTGCGGTGCACCACCACCTGATCCGCGAGGGCCTGCGCACCGAGGTCGGCCTGGTCGTGGAAACGGGCGAGGCACGCCGCGTGCACGATTTCTGCCTGCTCGCCGGGTACGGTGCCGAGGCCATGAACCCCTATCTCGCCTTCGACACGATCTCCAACATCGTGCAGGAAAAGGCCAGCGGCCTGTCCGAAGCCAAGGCCCATGCCTATTACATCAAGGCGGTCGGCAAGGGCATCATGAAGGTCATGTCCAAGATGGGCATCTCGACCTACCAGTCCTATTGCGGCGCGCAGATCTTCGACGCCGTCGGCCTGTCATCGGAATTCATCGACGCCTATTTCACCGGCACGGCGACCAAGGTCGAAGGGGCCGGCATCATCGAGATCGCGGAAGAGACCGAACGCCGCCATGCCCTGGCCTTCGGCGACGCGCCGATCTACCGCTCGGAACTGGACGTCGGCGGCGACCTGGCCTTCCGCATCCGCGGCGAGGAACACGTCTGGACGCCGGAAACCATCGGCACCCTGCAGCACGCCGTGCGTTCGGCCAACTACAAGCAGTTCAAGGCCTATACGGCCAAGGTCGACAACCAGATCGCCAAGCTGAAGAACCTGCGCGGCCTGTTCGACCTGAAGCCCGTGGGCAAGCCGGTGCCGCTGGACGAGGTCGAACCCGCGTCGGAAATCGTCAAGCGTTTCGCAACGGGGGCCATGTCCTTCGGCTCGATCTCGTGGGAGGCGCATACCACGCTCGCCATCGCCATGAACCGCATCGGCGGCCGTTCCAACACGGGCGAAGGCGGCGAGGATGAAATCCGCTACAAGCCCCTGCCCAATGGCGACAGCATGAAGTCGCGCATTAAGCAGGTGGCGTCGGGCCGGTTCGGCGTGACCACGGAATATCTGGTCAACGCCGACGACCTGCAGATCAAGATGGCCCAGGGTGCGAAGCCCGGCGAGGGCGGCCAACTGCCCGGCCACAAGGTCGATGAATGGATCGCCCGCGTGCGCCATTCGACCCCGGGCGTGGGCCTGATCTCGCCGCCGCCGCACCACGACATCTATTCCATCGAGGATCTGGCGCAGCTGATCCACGACCTGAAGAACGTCAACCCGAAGGCCCGGATTTCCGTCAAGCTGGTGTCCGAAGTGGGCGTCGGCACGGTCGCCGCCGGTGTGTCCAAGGCCTATGCCGACCACGTCACCATTTCCGGCCACGACGGCGGCACGGGAGCAAGCCCCCTGACCTCGATCCTCAACGCCGGCGGCCCGTGGGAACTGGGCTTGGCGGAAACGCACCAGACGCTGGTCATGAACGCGCTGCGCGGACGCATCGCCGTGCAGGTCGACGGCGGCGTGCGCACCGGGCGCGACGTGGTGATCGGCGCGTTGCTGGGCGCCGACGAATTCGGCTTCGCGACCTCGGCCCTGATCGCCGAGGGCTGCATCATGATGCGCAAGTGCCATCTGAACACCTGCCCGGTCGGCGTCGCGACCCAGGATCCGGAACTGCGCAAGCGCTTCACCGGGGAGCCGGAACACGTCGTCAACTTCTTCACCTTCATGGCCGAGGAAGTGCGCGAGATCATGGCCTCGCTCGGCTTCCGCACGATCAACGAGATGATCGGCCGGCGCGAGGCGCTCGACGTGCGGGCGGCAGTCGACCACTGGAAGGCCCATGGCGTCGACGTGACGCGCCTGTTGGCCCCGGTCAAGCCGGCCGAGGGTGTGGCCGTCTACAACTGCGAAACCCAGGACCACGGGCTCGACAAGGCGCTCGACCACCGGATGATCAAGGACGCACAGGGCGCCATCGACGGCGGTGCGCCGGTCAACCTGGAATACCCGATCAAGAACATCAACCGCACCGTGGGCGCCATGATGTCGGGCGAGATCGCCCTCAAGCACGGCCACGCGGGCCTGGCGGACGACACCATCCACGTGAAGTTCACCGGCAATGCCGGGCAAAGCTTCGGCGCCTGGCTGTCGCGCGGCGTGTCGTTCGAACTGGTGGGCGACGCCAACGACTATGTCGGCAAGGGCCTGTCGGGTGGACGCATCGCCGTCTATCCGTCGCCCAACAGCCCCATCGTGCCGGAACAGAACATCATCGTCGGCAATACGGTTCTTTATGGCGCCATCGCCGGGGAATGTTATTTCCGCGGCATCGCCGGCGAACGCTTCGCCGTGCGCAACTCGGGTGCCGCCGCCGTGGTCGAAGGTTGCGGCGATCACGGCTGCGAATACATGACCGGGGGCACCGTCGTCATCCTGGGTGAGACCGGCCGCAACTTCGCCGCCGGCATGTCGGGCGGCATCGCCTATATCCTGGACGAGGCGGGCAACTTCGACACGCTCTGCAACCAGGGCATGGTCGAACTGGAGCCCATCGACCCCAACGAACCCGACGACGGCACCGCCGACGTCGGGTCGGACCCGATGCGCTATGACGCGCGTCGTCTCAAGGGCCTGATCGAGAACCATCTGCGCTATACGGGCAGCTCGCGGGCCAAACACATCCTGGACAACTGGGGCGCCTACCTGCCCAAGTTCGTCAAGATCATGCCGGTGGATTACCGCCGTGCGCTCCGCGAGATGCGGGAGCGCGCCGCCGGCGCAGAAACGGCCGCATTGGCCGGGGAATAAATAATGGGAAAACCCACTGGATTTTTGGAGATCGAGCGTCACGATCGGTCTTACCGCCCGGTTGAAGAACGCCTGAAGCATTGGCAGGAGTTCGTCGAACCGCTGACGGACGCGGAAGTGTCGGAGCAGGGGGCCCGCTGCATGGACTGCGGCATCCCCTACTGTCACCAGGGCTGCCCGGTGAACAACATCATTCCCGACTGGAATGATCTGGTCTATCGCAACAAGTGGCGCGAGGGGCTGGAGCTTCTGCACTCCACCAACAACTTCCCCGAGTTCACAGGCCGTGTCTGCCCCGCGCCCTGCGAGGCGTCGTGCACCCTGAACCTGCAGGACGAGCCGGTGACCATCAAGACCATCGAATGTTCGCTGGTCGACCGCGGGTGGGCCAAGGGTTGGATCAAGCCGCAAATTCCGGCCCATCACACGGACAAGCGCGTCGCCGTCGTCGGTTCGGGCCCGGCGGGCCTGGCCTGCGCCCAGCAGCTGGCCCGCGCCGGGCATAAGGTCGTGGTGTTCGAAAAGAACGAACGCATCGGCGGCCTGCTGCGTTTCGGCATTCCCGACTTCAAGATGGAAAAGCACCTGATCGACCGGCGCATCGCGCAGATGCAGACCGAAGGGGTCGAATTCCGCCCCAACAGCCATGTCGGTGAGAACGTGGATGCGGCGGACCTGATGAAGGACTTCGATGCGGTCGCCCTGTGCGGCGGATCGGAAAGCCCCCGCGACCTGCCGGTGCCGGGCCGCGACCTGCCCGGCGTGCATTTCGCCATGGAGTTCCTCGCCCAGCAGAACCGCCGGGTCGCCGGGATCAACACGCCTCAGGGTGCGGAGATCATGGCCACGGACAAGCACGTCATCGTCATCGGTGGCGGCGACACGGGATCGGACTGCGTCGGCACGTCGAACCGCCATGGCGCGGCCTCGGTCACGCAGCTGGAACTGATGCCCCAGCCGCCGGAAAAGGAAAACAAGGCCCTGACTTGGCCGGACTGGCCGCTCAAGCTGCGCACCTCGTCGTCGCACCAGGAAGGCGTGGAACGGGACTTCGCGGTGATGACCAAGTCGTTCACCGCCGGCCCCGACGGCCGGGTCAGCGCGCTCAACGGCGTACGCCTGGAATGGCGGCCCAGCGAAAGCGGCAGCATGGAGATGGTCGAGGTTCCGGGGAGCGAATTCACCCTGAAGGCCGATCTGGTGCTGCTCGCCATGGGCTTCGTCCATCCCATCCACGACGGCATGATCGCAGCCATGGGCGTCGATCTCGACCCCCGCGGCAACGTCAAGGCAGATACGGACAAATACGCGACGTCCCTACCCAAGGTCTATGCCGCGGGCGACATGCGCCGGGGCCAGTCCCTGGTCGTCTGGGCGATCCGCGAAGGCCGCCAGTGCGCCAAGGCGATCGACGAATTCCTGATGGGGACGAGCGACCTGCCGCGCTAGAGCCTATCATCGTGATACGGCACCGCCGGAAAGTTCAGGCCCCGTCATTCAGCAGACGCTGAACCTTGTCGGCATGGCGGAGGAACTTGGTCGCCGCGACGATCTTGCCGACGCCCGGCCCCTCGTCGGCGGCGAGCGGCAATCGCAGGGTATGGCATTCCGCGACCAGCCCGCTTTCCAGCGTCCAGGAGTTCTGCATCAGCATGGGACGGCCCGTGGCGTAGACGGCCTGATATTGCGCCAGCACATCCGCCGCGTTCAATTTGCTGAGCCCCTCGATGACCGGCTTGCCCGTGGGGTCCGGACGGTTGCCGAGGAACAGGAACCGCCCCGTACCCCAGAACCGATAAACAAAATCGGCCGAGGCCGGGCCGGCGTCGACGACGGTCAGGATCGCGAGAATGTCCGGATCCAGGTCGATCAGCCGGAAACCCTCCCCGACGGCGCCGCCCCAGCGCGGCAGGTCGGGCGGGGCCGTCAGTCCCGTCCAGTAGTTGAACAGCACCGCCAGCCTCGGTTCCATCACCCGGGGGTCGATGGAAAGTGCTTCCATCTGCGGCTTCTGTTCGACCATTCCTCCCCCTTCGGGTATAAACCCCTGTAAAGGTTAGGCCTCTATCGGACCGGAGATCAACCATTGCCCGCATATCGCCCCGCTGACAGGCTTGGCATCCCATGACGACGCGCCCCGTCATCGGCATTCTGCTCGACTATCAGGAAAAGGGCAGTTTTTCCAAACGCCCGCATCATGCGTTGCGCTGCGCCTATTTCGATGCCGTATGGGTGGCAGGCGGATTGCCCGTGGGCCTGCCCTATATCGCGCAGGGATGGGACGATTATCTGGACGCGGTCGGCGGCGTCATCGTGCCGGGCGGCTTCTATCCCTTTCCCGAGGTTTATTATGGCGGCGAGATCGTCGTCGCCGAAGCGCCGCATCCCCGCCACGCCGCCGAGGTGCCCCTGGTGCGGGCCGCCATCGACCGGGATGTTCCCCTGTTGGGCATCTGCGCCGGATTGCAGGTTCTGGCGGCGGTCGAGGGGGCCAGCCTGATCCGCGACCTGAAATCGGAAATCGCGGGGCCCATCGACCATCTCAACGAAAAACCGGCGGAGGAAACCGCCCATGCCGTCGCCGTCACGCCGGGCACCCTGCTGCACCGCATCGTCGGGCGCGACGAGATGATGGTCAACACCGCCCATAACGAAGCGCCCCGCGCGCTGCCGCCGACGCTGGTCGTCAACGCCGTGGCGCCGGACGGGGTGATCGAGGGGGCCGAGCGTCCCGACAACACGTTCTGCCTGGGCGTGCAGTGGCATCCGGAATTTTTCCTGGAGAAACGCGATCCCAACCAGGCCCTGTTCCGGGCCCTGGTCGAGGCGGCACGGTGAGCATTCCGCCCCCCGGCACCACAACCGTCGGCATCGCCGGCTGCGGCACCATGGGCCTGCCCATGGCGGAATGCCTGTTGGCGGCGGGGGTCGACGTGTGGGGCCACGACGTCAGGAATATTGACGAATTCGGCGGCTTCGCACCGCGCATGATCGCGGATGCTGGCGACTTCGCCGCGCGCTGCGACATTGTGCTGTCCGTGGTCCGCGACAGCCAACAGACGGAAGACCTGTGTTTCGGCGATCAGGGCATCCTGCGGCGGGACAAGCGGCCGGACCTGTTCGTGACCTGCTCGACCCTGTCGCCCCGCGCCGTGACGGATTTGGCGGCGCGCATGCCGGACGGCGTGGATTTCGCCGACGCCCCCATGTCCGGCGCCCCCTTTCGCGCGGCCCGTGGCACCCTGACCTTCATGGTCGGCGGCGCCCCGGCGACGGTTGGGCGCCTGATGCCCCTGTTCCAGGCCATGGGCGACGGCATCCATCACCTGGGCCCCGTGGGGGCGGGCATGACCTGCAAGGTATTGAACAATTTCGTCGGCGTGGTCGGCGTCGTCGCCGTGCGCAAGGCCCTGGCCTCGGCCCAGGCCCTCGGCCTCGATCGGCGGCGGCTTCTGGATGTCATGGCCATGTCGTCGGGATCGACCTGGTACGGCGACAACATCGACGCCATCGACTGGTCGCGCCAGGGGTATGATCCTGGCAACACCATCGGCATCATCGAAAAGGACGTGAAGGCCTATCTGGACGCCCTGGACGGTGGTGCCGGGGCGTTCGAAACGGCGTTGCTGGACGAACTGCGCATGCTTGAGCCGCTTGACCTTGAACCGGGATCACTGTCGTGACCGGGCGCTGGTGGATCGTCCTGGCCGGGGTGTCGGGTGCCCTCGCCGTGGCGCTGGCCGCCTACGGCAGCCATGGGCTGGAAGGCGATGCGGTTCTCAAGGGCCAGTTCGCCACCGCCAACCGCTTTCACATGTGGCATACCCTGGCCTTGATCGGCGCGGCCCTGGTCCGGGAACGGGCGGGGACCAGGGCCGGGCCGTGGGCCGCTGGGGCGGCGGCCCTGTTCGCAATCGGCATTCTGTTGTTTTCCGGCGCGCTTTACGCCGCGACGGCGCTCGGCCTGTGGAACCTGACCTTTCTCGCCCCCTGGGGCGGCTTCGCCCTCATGGCCGGCTGGCTGGCGCTCGCCGTGGCGGGGTTTCGCGCGCGATCCTGACCGGCGCGGCCCGGCCCGCAGGGCCCTGCCCCCTGGGCGGCAAATGAACGAAACGATGGCCCCGGGCCGTGAAGACCTCGGTCAGCGCCGCCATGTCGTCGAGCAGCGGTTGCTGCCAATCAAGCCCCACCAGACGCAGCGCCATGGCCCGGGCGCGGTCGCCGTCCCCCGCCTGCACGGCGGCGGCAAGGGCGACCAGGGCACGCTCGTCGCCGGTGATCGTGCATTTCCAGGCCTTGTGGAAATGCATCATGCGGCGCCCGCCCGCGTTGAGGGTCTCGATCACCCCGCGCAGCGCGACCATGGCCCGGGTCGTGCGCAGCTCGCCGAAATGGGCATGGTACTGCATGCCGACCAGGGGCCAGTTTTCCGGCCCGTGCATCCACAGGCGGATCGGCTTGATCAACAGGCATTCGGGCAGGTCGAGGTCGGAGAAATCGAGCCGCCGGGGCCGTTCCGCCGCCTGGTCGGTCGCACCGCAGGCGGTGGCGGCATGGCGCAGGCCTGCGGCACCCCAACGACCGCTGACTTGACCGCCGCCGTATCCCATATGTCCCATGCCGTCCGTCCCGTGTGTTGCCTGTTCATGTCGATATTATTCAATTGCAAATCATTCTTAATTGCAAGTCAAGAAAAAAGGCACGGCCCGTCCTTTTGCGGCAGGCGGCGCGGACAAATTGCCGGGAATGGTCGTCAGGGGCGGGACAGCACGTCCTTCAGCACGTCGAGGATCAGGCCCGTGCCCTTTTCCAGCAGCACGACGGAGGTATCCACGATGGCGCGCTCCGTGCCGTTCGCGGGCGGCGGCAGGTTGACCACCGCTTCGTAGGGCAACGGATTGACGGCCAGCCCCGGCGGCAAATGGCCGTTGCGCTCCAACTGTTTTCGCAGGCCGGGCGGGAGCGTGCTTTTCTTGGCCAGGCCGGGGGGCAGGCCCTTGCCACGCCCGCCTTCGCCCTTGTCCTTCTTCTTGCCATAGAATTTGCCGTCGCGGCCCCGCTCCAGGTCGTCGTATTTACCGTCGTGGCCGGTCTTGCGGTAGGTGCCGTCACCGTTGGCTTCGTAGCGGCCGTCGCCTAGGACGTCCTTCAATATCCGCTTTTCAATTTCGGAGAACACGATATCCGTGACCTGCGGCTGCGTCGTCGATTGCGCGCGCGCCGGGCCGGCGACCGCGATCGCCGTCACCAGGAGAAAAAGTGCCAGCACCCTCATGATTCGCTCCCTTGGCTGTTTGGTCTGTTTTCGCGACCAGTCTGCCCGAACGAATCGCCCGGCCAAAGAAAAACCGGCGCCCCTGGGAAGAGGCGCCGGCTTTCCGATCAAAATGCGGGACGGGATCAGGTGGCGGCGCGGATCGCGCCCTACTTGTCCCGTGCAAAACAACCGTCGCGGGCCGTAAGGTCCCGCGCGGGTTTTGCGACTAAGCAGCCGCTCTGATCGCGGCCGCCTTCACGCTGTCGCCGACATGGCTTTCGAACTGTCCGAAGTTGGCTTCGAACCGCTGGGTCAGGTCCCGCGCCTGGGCGTCGTAGGCCCCGGCGTTGGCCCAGGTGTTCTTGGGGTTGAGAACCTCCGTCGGCACGTTCGGACAGGCGTTGGGCACCAGCACCCCGAAGTTGGGATCGGGGGTGAAGCCGGCGGCGTCGAGCTTGCCGTCCAGCGCCGCGTGCAGCATGGCCCGGGTATAGGCGATCTTCATGCGCTCGCCCTCGCCGTAGCCGCCGCCGGACCAGCCGGTGTTGACGAGCCAGCATTTGGCGTTGTGCTTGGCCATCTTTTCGCCCAGCAGCTTGGCGTAGACCGTGGGATGGCGCGGCATGAAGGGCGCGCCGAAACAGGTCGAGAACGTCGCCTGCGGCTCCTTCAGGCCCCGCTCGGTCCCGGCGACCTTGGCGGTGTAGCCGGACAGGAAGTGGTACATGGCCTGATCCGGGGTCAGCTGGCTGATCGGCGGCAGCACCCCGAAAGCGTCGCAGGTCAGCATGACGATGTCCTTGGGCTGACCGCCGCATCCCGTGGCGGATGCGTTATGGACCTTGGTGATGTCGTAGCTGACGCGGCCGTTTTCGGTCAGGGACGGATCGAAGAAGTCGAGCCCGCCCGTAACCGGATCCATCACCACGTTCTCGATGATCGAGCCGAAGGTGTGGCACAGGTCGAAGATTTCCGGCTCGGCCTCGTGGGTCAGGTTGATGGTCTTGGCGTAGCAGCCGCCTTCGAAGTTGAAGACCCCGACATCGCCCCAGCCGTGCTCGTCATCCCCGATCAGGGTGCGCGAGGAATCGGCCGACAGGGTCGTCTTGCCGGTGCCCGACAGGCCGAAGAAGATGGCCGTGGAACCGTCGCCCCCCTGGTTGGCGGAACAGTGCATGGGCAGCACGTCGCGCGCCGGCATCAGGAAGTTCATGATCGAGAAGATCGACTTCTTGATCTCCCCGGCATAGGCCGATCCGCCGATGATGATCATGCGCCGCGAAAGATGCACGACGATGAAGGTGCCCGACGTGGTGCCGTCCTGGGCCGGATCGGCGGTCAGCGACGGTGCCTGGATGACGGTGAATTCGGGTTCGAACCCGGCCAGGTCCTGGCGCGGCGGCTGGATGAACATGTTGCGCGCGAACAGGTTGTGCCAGGCTTCCTCGGTCACGACCCGCACCTTCAGGCGGTAATCGGAATGGGCGCCGGCATAGCAATCCTGCACGAAGGCGTCCTTGCCCTGGTAATGCGTCTGCATCTTGGCGAGCAAGCCGTCAAAATGGGCCTCGGACATGGGGCGGTTGACCTTGCCCCACCAGATCTCGTCCTTGGTCGCGTCTTCCTCGACGATGAAGCGGTCGTTGGGCGACCGGCCCGTGTGCTGGCCCGTTTCCGTGACGATGGCGCCGCCGGCCGAAATCCGGCCTTCGCCGCGGCGCACGGCCTCTTCGAACAGGTGATGGGCGTCAAGGTTCCAAAAGGCCCGTTTGACCCCCGCCAATCCGTGATTGTCCAATCCGAAGCTGGAAATGAAGTGTCCTGCGTTCTCCACAATAAACTCCCTGAGGATAATGATTGCGCCCGTCGGCCGCGGCGATGCGGTGACCGTTTCGATTCGATGAATGTGATTGATAAACGCCGACGTCCGCCCCCCGGCGGGTCGTCACGCGCGATGTCCCTGGTGTTTCCCTGCGCCCTGTTAATCAAGGTTTCCCGCAAAACGTAACCTTCCCGGCAGGACGGGGCAACATTCCTTTCACATTATTGCAGCCAAAATGCCGGGCAGGTTCAGGGCCTGGCCCGCGCCTTCGCCGCAAGGTCGACCAGGGCCTGACGCAGGCTGCCCGCGTCGCCCGCCATGGCGTCGAATTCAAGGCGTGCCGGGGCCTCGTTCCGCATCAGGTCCAGGCCCCAGGGATCGCAGGCGACGGCGCGCCAACCCGCGCCCTTCCGCCGCAAAAGCTTGTTGGCGTATAGGTCGAGCGCCGCGCCATGGTCGGCGTTCATATGATCGATGACGTCCGCTTCGGCCTGGGCGACGGCGCGCACGGCGGCCGGGGGCGGCGCGATGTCGGCCGCCTTCAGCCATTGCGCGCGGGCGAACCCGCCGACCAGATGCACCCGGTCGATCTCCATGCGGTAGAACCCGAAGTCGCCGAAATCGGCATAGCGCGCGGCCCCCGGATGGCGGGCCAGAAAGCGGACACGGTGGTGCGTGTCCTTGGTCGGGACGACCGTGCCGAGGACCGAGATTCGCGGCCCCTGCTGCGGGTTCTTGCGGCGCAGGGCGCGCTCGATCAGAAGCGACGCCTTTGCGTCCTTCGCGAGATTGCCCGTGTGATCGGACAGCCCGGAAAACAGAAAGATGGGGGCGCCGTCCGTATCCGGCGCATAGGTGACGAGCGAGCCGTAGGGCCAATGCGCCCGCCCTCGGAAGGTCGTGGACAAGACGCCCGCGCGCCCGCCCATCAGCAGGCTGCGGACCTCGGCGATCAGGACATCGCGGGGGACGGAAGGCGGGCGGACCATCGCGGCGGAACCTCCTTGAACGGCGGGCGGCGGAACCATCCCGCCGCCCGGCATTCAAGACTGCCCGAAGGCAGGGTGTTGCTCAAGTCAGCTTGAAGCGTTTGGCCAGGGTTCCCGTGGCAAAGCCGAGGAAGGCCCAGAAGGCCGCCGCCGTGACCAGGGAGGCGGCGACGAAATGGGCCGCCAGTTCCGGCGGCACAGGCCCGCCCATGGCGTCGGCCTGGGGGGCGCCCAGGACATGAGGCAGGGCAAGCATCACCGCCCCGGCCCAGGGCATCCAGCGTTGGGCGCCGAGGAACATCAGGCCCAGCCCCCCCGCCGTCAGGGCGGCGCAAAGCGCCCACCATCCCTGGCGGGCGGTCAACTCGGCCGCCATTGCCCCCGGCACCTCGGGCGGCAGGCCCAAGGCCGGCGCCAGGGACACGACCACGAACCCGGCGACGCCCCAGATCACGCCCTGCCGGCCGTCGACGGGCCGGCCGCGCATGAACATCGCCGCCGTCAGCACCAGGGCGAAACCGATGCCCGTCAGCACGTTGGCAAGGGTGGTGAACAGCGTGCGTTCCAGCCCGTCCTCGGGCGACCAGGCTTGTGCTTCCGCGTTCGAGCCATGGTCGGCCGACCCATGGGCAAGGTAAAGCCGCCCGCCGGTCAGCCCGCGCGCCGTCAAATCCAGTTGTGCGTGCCCGCCCAGGGAGGCCGCGGGTTTGCCTTCGAATTCCTCCGCGTGGAGGATGATCGGCGTGGTCGTGAAGTGCTGCACCACGGACACGGCCAGCCCAGCCGCCAGCCCGGCCAGCAGCGCGACCGCAAAAATACGTCCTGTCATGATGGCCCCCTTAGTGGCAGGGGAAGGAGAACGCGTGGCGCGTGTCGTGGGCGGCGTTGTGGATGGTTTGCGGATGGGCGAAGCCCGTGCCGAAGACCAGGAACGCCCCGAACATGAGGGCCAACACCGCCGGCGCGGCGCGCTCGGCAACCGTGGCGTGAACGGCCTGTTGGGTATTTTCAGTGTGAACAGTCTCAGTGTGAACAGTCATTGCGTGAAACCTCCGATTTCAAAAACGTCGCGTTAAGGTTTCACCGCTGCGGCATACCGCCCCTGCAGGACCCCCGTCCTTCGGGTATCGCGGTGACAGGTGGCAGGTCTCCTGGCTTGTGGGTCGTCGTACCGTCCGGCCTTCCCGGGCGCAGAAGCCTTCCTCGCGGAAGAACTCGGCGTCCAGTGGCGCGACGGTGAACGGTACTCGCCACTCACAGTTGCGGGGGCAGCCACGGCGCGGGAGCCCCCGAATTGGGTCTGCTCCGTTCCGTGTTCCCTCTTAGCCCCGGGGCCTCATGCCCTTGATCGGGGAACCACCTGGGCGGACTATAGGGAACAAGGGCGGCGGCGGTCAACGGATTGCGGCCATCCTGCCGCCGGTTTTGCCTTATTTCCCCCTTGGGATTGGTCAAAGACGCCCCATTCGCGTTAAAATTCTGCCATAAAGGCGGACGAGAGTGGCCTTCCGCCGGATCAGCCTTATGGCAAATCCGGCGTATCGCCATTCGCCGCCCGACGGGCCGACCGATGCCCCCGCCGGCGACCCGCAAGGAGATTTCCATGCCCAGTTCCATCGCCCTGGTCGACGACGATCAAAACATCCTGACTTCCGTGTCCATGGCGCTCGAGGCGGAAGGCTACACCGTCACCACCTATTCCGACGGGGCCGAGGCCCTGGAGGGCCTCGGCCGCGCCCCCGTGGACCTGGCCGTGCTCGATATCAAGATGCCGCGCATGGACGGTATGGAGCTGTTGTCCCGCATCCGCGAGCGCGACAACCTGCCGGTGATTTTCCTGACCTCCAAGGACGACGAGGTCGATGAGGTCGTGGGGCTCCGCATGGGGGCCGACGACTACATCAAGAAGCCGTTTTCCCAGCGCCTGTTGATCGAGCGCATCCGCGCCGTGCTGCGCCGCCGCGAGTTGGAGGGCAAGGAGCCCGATTCCAAGGACGTGGTGCGCCGGGGCGAGTTGGTGCTCGACCCCAGCCGCCATCTTTGCACATGGAAAGGCAAGGAGGTGAACCTGACCGTCACCGAATTCCTGATCGTCGAGGCCCTGGCCCGCCGCCCCGGCCATGTGAAAAACCGCGACCAGTTGATTGACGCCGCCTATGGCGAGAATATCTATGTCGATGACCGCACCATCGACAGCCACATCAAGCGGCTGCGCCGCAAGTTCCGCGCCGTCGACGAGGCGTTCTCGGAGATCGAGACGCTGTACGGCATCGGCTACCGCTACAAGGCGGAATAGCTTGCACATCGCGCCGGTCGCCGCGTTTGCCGCCCTGTTCCGGGGCTTGAGGGGGCCCATGGCCAAGGACGGAACCTATCCCGAGAACGGCCAGACCGCGCCGAAGACCCCGGCAGGCAGCGGCATGGCGTCCGCCGCGCCGGCGGAAGACGCCCCGCGCAGCGGCGAGCGGCAGCGCAAGCGGCGCCTGATCTCGCCCATTTCCGTGCATATCCTGGCCATCAACATGCTGGCCCTGTCGATCCTGGTGGCCGGGGTGCTGTACCTGGGGGATTACCGGCAAAGCCTGATTCGCGCCGAACTGTCGGCCTTGCGCACCCAGGCGCAGCTGTTCGCCGTGGCCCTGGCCGAAGGGGCCATGCATCTGGACCAATCGTCGGAACAGCAGGTCGCCACCAACATCCGCAACCAGATGCTGCGCCGGCTGGTCGAGGCCACGGGCACGCGCGCGCGCTTGTTCAACCGGGCCGGCGAACTGGCCGCCGACTCGCGCTATTTCGGCAAGACCCGTCAGGCGGTGGAGGTCGAACAGCTGCCGCCACCGGGCAAGGACGAGGGCGGTGCCGCCGACGCCATGTTCGACATCTACGACCGCCTCACCCGCTGGCTGCCGGGGACCCTGCCGCTCAGCCATTACCGGGAAATTCCGGAGCCTTCGGCGGCCGACTATCCCGAGGTCATGTCCGCCCTCATGGGTGACGACAGCAGGATCGTGCGCGCCTATTCCCAGGACAGCATGATGCTGTCCGTCGCCGTGCCCGTGCAGCGTTACAAACGCATCCTGGGCGCGCTGATGCTGACCAAGCCGTCGGCCAGCATCGACAACGCGTTGCTGGACGTGCGGCTGGATATTCTCAAGATCTTCGGCGTCGCCATCGCCATCACCACGTTCCTGTCGATCTATCTGGCGCGCACCATCGCGCGGCCCGTGAAACGCCTGGCCGCCGCCGCCGACCGCGTGCGCCGCGACCACAGCCGCGAAGAGGAAATCCCCGATTTCACCACCCGCAACGACGAAATCGGCGACCTGTCCCATGCGCTGCGCGGCATGACGGCGGCGCTATGGACCCGCATGGACGCGATCGAGCGGTTCGCCGCCGACGTGGCGCATGAGATCAAGAACCCGCTGACCAGCCTGCGCAGCGCGGTCGAGACCGCGGCCCGGATCAAGGACGTGGATCAGCAACGCAAGCTGATGTCGATCATTCAGGACGACGTCAGCCGCCTGGATCGTCTGATCTCCGACATTTCCGACGCGTCCCGCCTGGATGCGGAACTGTCGCGCTCGCACCGCGAGCCGGTCGACCTGGCCGGCATGCTGTCGACCCTGGCCGACGTCCACGCGACGACGGTGGCGGACGGCGGGCCGAAACTGGTGTTGGAGATCATGGACGGCGAGAAGCTGGTGGTGCAGGGCATGGAAGGCCGCCTGGTCCAGGTGTTCCGCAACCTGATCGCCAATGCCATCACCTTCAGCCCGCCGGGCGGCGCCCTCCGCATCACCGCGTCGCGCGAGCGCAAGACCGTGACCGTCACCATCGACGACGAAGGCCCCGGCATCCCGCCCGGCAAGGAAGAAGCGATCTTCCAGCGCTTCTATACGGAACGCCCGCAGGGCGAAAAGTTCGGCACCCATTCGGGCCTGGGCCTGTCGATCTCGCAGCAGATCGTCGATGCCCACGACGGCACCATCCGGGCGTCCAACCGCCTGGGCGCGGATGGTAAGGTTTTAGGCGCCCGCTTCACCGTCTCCCTGCCCGCCGCGTAGACGCGCAGGCGGAAACCCAAAGATCTCATCCTTACTTCTCACCGTCTCTGTGTCTCAGTGGTTCAAAACCAGAAAACCACAGAGACAATGAGGCAGTGAGAAGAAGCTAGGTTTCCTTATTGAGGCTGACCAGGATGGTGTCCGCCGCCATTTGCCCGCTGACCCGTTCGCGGTTCCGATGATCGGCCAGGATGCGGCGGAATTCGCCCCAGTTGGCGAGCACCACCGGCAGGCGGGCGAGACCGCGGACCCGGCCTTCGCCCCGAACCTTGTCGCAGGTATGCTTGAGCGCCCGCTTCCAGGGCGCCTTGGCCTTGGGCATCCAGGTCTCCAAGTCGAGCCCGGTGACCCGCGCCAATCCTTCGAGCGCCGAAATGTTCCACCGCGTCATGTGGTGGGGCGGCAGGTTCATGACGTCGTCATGCAGATATTCGCGGCTCATCGGCGAATAGGGCACGGAAAACAGGATGCGGCCTTGCGGCGCCAGCAGATTGCGCACGGCGCCCATGAGGGCCCCCGGCGTCGCGACATGTTCGAGCACATGACTGAGGACCACGGCGTCGTAGGTGCCGGCGGCCTCGACGATGACCTGCTCCAGCGATTCGCGGCGCACGTCGAGACCCCGCGCCTGTGCCTTCCTGACCGAACTGTCCGACAGGTCGATGCCCTGGGCCGTGACCCGGGGCAGATCCTTCAGCGTTTCCAGGAAATCGCCCTGCCCGGCGCCCAGTTCCAGCAGGCGCAAGGGACGCGCCTCGGCCGCCAGCACGTCCTTGATGCGCGCCCATTCCCAGCGGCCCTGGGCGTGATACTTGGGGAACGAGGTCAGCCAGTCGTAGAGCACGCCCCCCCCCGCCCGCATGGGGTCCGCATAGACCAGGGCGCAGTCGGCGCAGCGTACGATGTCGTAATCGCCGGGCACGGCACCCGTGGGCGGGGACACGCCGAACACGGCCGCGAGCCCGCGCGCGATCTCGGCCGCGTCAAGGCGGCGAACCACGGCGCCGGGGCCGGAACAGACGGGGCATTTGGCGGTCATGGCCGCCCTTATACCCTCTTGGCTGCCGTCAGTAATTAACCGATTCGCCCGATCCGCCGTCGACGGCGATGCACTGGCCCGTGACCATCCCCGCCATCGGCGAACAGAAGAACAGGACCGCGTTCGCCATGTCCTCCGGTGCCACCAGCCGGCCCATGGGGATTTCCTGTTCGCGCTTGGCCATGGCGTCCTTCAGGGGGATGCCCGCGTCGTCGGCTTCGCGTTGGAATATCTGCATGACCCGCTCCGTCGCCGTGAAGCCGGGATGCACGCAGTTGATGGTCACCCCGCCCTTGGCGGCGCGGGTTGCCAGTTGCTTGGTGAAGTTGGCGACGCCGGCATTAACCACGCCGTTGGTCACCCGCAGGGGGGCGACGATGCGCGCCGTCATGCCGCCGATGTTGACGATGCGGCCCCAGCCCTTTGCCTCCATGCGCGGCAGCAGGATGCGCGCCAGGCGGATATAGGCCATCAGCTTGACATCGATGTGATAGCGGAACAATTCGTCCGTCTGCTCGTCGAATGGAGCGGCGGTCGAGGTCACGGCGTTGTTGACCAGGATGTCGATGCCGCCGGCCGCCGCCAGGGCCTGGTCGGCAAAGCGTTCCACGTCCTCCAGCTTCGACACGTCGGCCTGAAACGGCCAGGCCTCGACCCCGAGCCCCCGGATGTCCGCCGCCGTCGCCTCAAGGCTGTCCGGCGTGCGCCCGCACAGCGCGATGTTGGCCCC
This sequence comes from uncultured Alphaproteobacteria bacterium, assembly GCA_963976055.1. Taxonomy (GTDB): domain Bacteria; phylum Pseudomonadota; class Alphaproteobacteria; order Rhodospirillales; family Casp-alpha2; genus UBA1479. Next base: position 82,793 of record CAXBJB010000004.1, on the reverse strand, counting down.
CTGCCGGGCCAGAGTCAGCGCGATGGCGCGGCCGATGCCGCGCGAGCCGCCGGTGACGAAGGCGGTCTTGCCTGTCAGTTCGAAATCCATGTGGTCTGTCCTCCCATGAGGTTCTGCGGTGCCCCCGCTTGCCCGCAGCATGGCGCAGGGAAACGGACCCGTCCACGGGGGCATGGCGAATTTTTCCCGCGCGCGGGCGGTTTGCAAAAAACCGGGACAAAAAATGCGCCGCCGTCGCCGGAAGTCACGGTTCAGCCTCAAGAATTGGCTGGACAGGACCGACCAGCCATTCCACCCTCCCCGCTTATGCGGATGGTCCACGAACAAGTCCACGCCACCTGCGTCGCCATCGGCGGCGTCGGCGTTCTGCTGCGCGGCCCGTCGGGGGCGGGGAAGTCGGATTTGGCTCTGCGTCTGATCGACGGCGGCGGCGCCGACGGCCCCCGTCTGGTTGCCGACGACCGAGTCGACCTGACCCTGCGGGCCGGCCGTGTCTGGGCTCGGGCGCCCGGGCCGCTGAAGGGCCTGTTGGAAGTGCGCGGCGTCGGCATCCTGCCCATGAAGGCCCTGGACGAAATTGCCATTGCCCTGGTCTGCGACCTGGTCGCCCCACCCCTGGTCGAGCGCCTGCCCGAGGTCGTGACGACCCCGATCCTGGACCTGGACATTCCCTTCATCCGCCTGGCCCCGTTCGAGGCCTCGGCCCCCGCCAAGATCCGCCTGGCCCTGCGCCGCCTGCCCTGGGATTCCCAGGAAAGCGACGCCGATGCCGTCGTCGGACGGATCGGGGAACAGCCATGACGTCCGACGCCGAACAACTCCCGGCCGGCGGGAAACTCCCCCTGGTGCTGGTCACCGGGGTGTCGGGGGCGGGCAAGTCATCGGCCCTCAAGGCGCTCGAGGACATGGGGTTCGAGGCCGTCGACAACCTGCCGTTGTCCTTGATGGGCCGGCTGGTCGCGCCCGGCGCGTTTCCTCATCCCATCGCCGCCGGCGTCGACATCCGCACCCGCGAGTTCGGGGCCGAGGCGTTTTTGGAACAGGTCGCGGAACTGCGCGCGCGCGCCGATGTCGACGTCAAGGTCCTGTTCATGGACTGCGACGATCAGGTGCTGACCCGCCGATATGCGGAAACCCGGCGCCGCCATCCGCTGGCCATCGACCGGCCCGTGGCCGACGGCATCCGCCAGGAACGCACCCTGCTGGCCCCCGTGCGCGAACAGGCCGACGTGGTGATGGATACCTCCGACATGTCGCTGGGCGCGCAAAAGGCGGCCATGGAAGACCACTTCGCCGTTCAGGGCGACCCGGGCCTGCCCGTGTTCGTGGTCTCCTTTTCCTATAAGAACGGCGTGCCGCGCGACGCCGACCTGGTATTCGACGTGCGGTTCCTGAAAAACCCCCATTACGACCTGGACCTCAGGCCCCTGACCGGCCTGGACGAAAAGGTCGGCCAGCATGTCGCCGGCGACCCCGGATTCGACGAATTCTTCGGCCATCTGACGGCGCTTTTGGGGCCGCTGCTGCCGCGCTATGCGGCCGAGGGAAAAAGTTATCTGACCATCGCCGTCGGCTGCACCGGCGGGCGCCACCGCTCCGTCTATGTCGCCGAGCGCCTGGGCGCCTGGCTGGACAACCAAGGAGAAAAGGCGCGAGTGCGCCATCGCGACTTGGACAAACGATGAGATTCGTACCAATATCCCTTTCCGGAAAGATACCGAAGCGGACCGAATAAGCCGCCGGCCGGGGAGCCGCTACTTCTTGAGGGACACACACGAATGATGGAATGCCTGTCATGATCGGATTGGTCGTCGTAACCCACGGCAATCTGGCGACGGAAATGATTTCCGCCCTGGAACACGTGGTCGGGCCGCAGCCCGACGTGGCCGCCGTGTGCATCGGACCCGAGGACGACATGGAGGAACGCCGCGCCGAGATCATGGAGCGGGTCGAGCAGGTCGAATCGGGCGAAGGCGTGGTGGTGCTGACCGACATGTTCGGCGGCACGCCGTCGAACCTGGCGATTTCCATCCTCGATCGCGCCAATGTCGAGGTCATCGCCGGGATCAACCTGCCCATGCTGGTCAAGCTGGCCAGCGTGCGCAAGACCGAACCCCTGGCCAAGGCCGTCGAGGCGGCCCAGGAAGCGGGCCGCAAATACATCAACATCGCCTCGCGCCTGCTGACCCAGGAAGCGCGCTAGCGCCGGGCGCTGGGGATTATTATGCCGTCGCGTACCGTCACCATCGTCAACATGCGCGGCCTGCACGCCCGTGCCGCCGCCAAGTTCGCCAAGCTGGCGGGCGAGTTCGAGGCCGAGGTTCTGGTCTCCAAGGACGGCCAGACCGTGGGCGGGCGTTCGATCATGGGGCTGATGATGCTGGCCGCCGCCCCCGGCACGGAGATCGAAATCGCCTGCAACGGCGACGGCAACGCGGCCGCGCTGGAGGCCCTGGCCGCCCTGGTCGAGGACGGCTTCGACGAGGAACTGTCGGACACTCCGGCACCGGACAAATGAGCCCCGTGACATGAGGGGGGACATGGAAAAACGTTTCGAGGGAATGGGGGTTTCGCCCGGGATCGCCGTGGGCCCCGCCCATGTGCGCGAGGCCGGAACCCTGGAAGTCCCCGAACGGCATGTCGCCAAAAAGGCGCGGCCGGCCGAGGCAAAGCGCCTGACCGCCGCCGTGATCCTGGCCCGCCGCCAGATCAAGCGCCTGAAGGCCCAGGCTCAGAAGGACACCGTCACCCAGGAAATGCACTTCCTGTTCGACGCCTACCTTCAGATGTTGGAGGATTCGCGTCTGGTGCGCGGCGCCCAGGACCTGATCCAGGGCAAGGGCCTGAACGCCGAGGCGGCGGTGCAGAAGACCTTGACCGGCATCGTCCATGCCTTTCAGGCCATGGACAACGCCTATATCGCGGCCCGGGTCGAGGACGTGCGCGACGTCGGCAACCGCATCATCCGCAATCTCATGCGCGAACCCCTGAAGCCGTTCAGCCAGGCCGCATCCGGATCGATCATCATCGCCGACCAGTTGTCGCCCGCCGACACGGCGCAGTTGGACCCCGCGCGCATCGCGGGTGCGGCGACGGCGCTGGGCGGGGCCGAGGGGCACGCGGCGATCATGGCCCGGGCGCTGGGCATCCCGCTGGTGCTCGGCGTGCCGGATTTGGCCGAGGCAGTGACGACCGGCGCCCAGGTCATCATCGACGGCACCCGCGGCACGGTCATCGTCAATCCGACGGCGCGCACGCTGGGCGTTTACGAACAGCTCAAGATCGACGCCCGGAAGGTCGCCGAACGCCTGGGCCATATGCGCACCGTGCCCGCCGTCACCCGCGACAACGTGACCGTGGCGCTGGCCGCCAATCTGGAACTGCCCATCGAACTTGAGATGGTCAAGCGCAACGGCGCCACCGGGATCGGCCTGCTGCGCACGGAATTCCTTTACATGAGCCGCGACGACACGCCGACCGAGGAAGAGCAATACGCCGCCCTCAAGGAAATCGTCGACGCCATGGACGGCAAGCCGGTGACCATCCGCACCCTCGATGTGGGCGGCGAAAAACCGGCCCAGGGACTGTTGGGCGACCTCGGCGAGGCGGCGGCGTCGGCGCTCGGGCTGCGCGGCATCCGGCTGTCCCTGAAGCATACGAAAACCATGGACGCGCAGCTGACGGCGATCCTGCGCGCCGCCTGTCACGGGCCGGTGCGCATCCTGTTGCCCATGGTCTCCACCGTGTCGGAAGTGCGCCAGACGCGCGACGCCCTCAACAGGGCCGCGCAAAGGCTCAAACGCCGCAAGCAGAAGGTGCCGAACCCCCTGCCGCCCTTGGGCGTGATGATCGAGGTTCCGGCGGCGGCGCTGGCCGCCGATGCCCTGGCCCAGGTCTCGGACTTCTTCGCCATCGGCTCCAACGACCTGACCATGTATACGCTGGCCACGGACCGCACCAACGAGCATGTGGCACATCTGTTCGACCCGCTGCACCCGGCGGTGCTGCGCCTGATCCAGTTCGCGACGAGTGCGGCGCTGCGTTCGCGCATCCCGATCTCACTCTGCGGCGAGATCGCGGGCGATCCGCGCTACGCGCCGCTGCTGCTGGGTTTGGGACTGCGCGAACTGTCCATGGTGCCGGCCAACATCCCGCTCGTGAAACAGCGCATCCGCGCCCTCGACATCGCCGCCGCCACGCGCCGCGCCGACGCCATCATGGGCCAGGTCGACCCGGGCCGCATCGCGGCGCTGTTGGACGATTTCAACGGGCTGTCTTAAACTCCGGCGTCGGCGAGCCAGCTTGCAATAACGTCCAGGACCGACTCCGGCGCCTCCATCGGCGTCATATGGCCGCAGTCTTCGATGATCTCGAACCGGGCATCCGGAATGGCATCCGCCATCTCCTGAGACTCTTGCATTGAACGCAGCTCATCCTGGCGCGACCAGACCACCAGCGTCGGACAGGCGATGGCGGCGAGGTCCGGGCGGCCGTCGCGGCGCTGAATGGAAAGCTGCTTGATGAAGGCCTCGCCCCCCATGCGCAGCGCCATGTCCTTGACCTCACGGATTAGGGCTTCGTCGTCCCGCCGGTCCGGATGGAACGCCTTTTTCACGGCGTCGGTGGACAGGCCGCGAAACCCGCGCTCCTTCGTGTGCCCGATCAGGAAGGCGTTGCGTTTGACGATTTCAGGCCGGGGCGGGCGGGCCGAGGAATTCATCAGCACCAGGCCCGCGACCCGTTCAGGCGCAATGCACACGATTTCCCGCGCGACGAAGCCACCGAGCGAGAAGCCGATGAGGATGAAGCGGTCGGGGGCGTTTTCAAGGATTTCCCGGGCCGTCGCCTCCAGGTCGTCGGTGCGGCTCAGGTCCGCGAAGGTGCAGGCGCCGAGTTCGGAAAGCCCGGGCGCCATGCGCGACCACAGGGCGCGGTCGGTCATGAAGCCGGGGCAGAGAATAATATGCCGATCGCCCGTCGGGCCGGCTATCGATCGGGCGTTCATGGTCCCTCACTGCCTCACCGTCTCTGTGGTTGCCTTCACCATAGTTGAACCACAGAGACAGTGAGACGGTGAGAATAATTTTTTATCGGGCCGCCTAAATCAGCGTTTCCGCCAGTTCCTTGAAGTCCGCGACGATCAGATCGGGCTGATCGGGCCAGGCGCCGAACGGCCGCTTGCGCCGGTCGATGAAGGCCGTGCGCATGCCGAAGCTTTTCGCCCCGACCACGTCGAATTCGTGGTTGGCGACGAACAGGCAGGACGTGCGGTCGAAGCCGGTGATCTCGCAGGCCGTGGCGTAGGTCGCCCAATGGGGCTTGAAGTAACCGGCTTCGGCGACGCTGATGACGTGGTCGAACTTGAAGCCGATGTGCGGGCCGGCGTTGGCCAGCATGTCCGGATCGCCATTGGACAGGATGGCGAGCTGGTAGCCCGCCTCGCGCAGACGGCCCAGGGCCTCGATCACATCGGGGAAGGGCTTCAGCTTTTCGATCTCGGAGACCAGCCATTCGACCTCGGCCTGGGTGTAGTCGATCCCGGCCCGGTCCATGACCACCGACACGGCGCGGTGGCCGATCTGCCGATAGGGGGTGTGACCCCGGTCGCACAGCGCATCGATCATGGAATTTTCGAAATGGGTGCGCCGCCACCAGGTGACGAAGCTGTGGGGGTTGCCGTCCCAGCCCTTGTCCTTCAGGAACGGCGTGGCGATTTCCGTCAGGCCCTTCTGCATATCGACGACGGTGCCGTACTGGTCGAACACCAGAATCTTGATTTCACGCTTCAGAATGTCCGGATCGGTCATGTGGAGACGTCCCTTTCAGGTGGTCAGTTGTTGAGCGGCGCGCAGTATGCCTTGGGCCAAGGGCCTGGAAAATCGCGAAATTCTAGGCCCGAAGTCGAGATTTTCTCCGCCTTTCGGTCCCCCCCTGTCCGGGGCCGGTCCGGGGCCGCCCCTTGAAGATTGGCCCTGAGGCTGCTACATCCCCGTCACCACGCCGGACCGGGCGGGCCCCCGCCCGGCGAAATTATTTCACAGTGCAGCACCTTCGGACATCAACGTTCGAGGTTTGCGCCGAACGGATTCAACAAACAGGAGTTCTATATGCCCTTCGACGATTACAAGGTTGCCGACATGTCGCTTGCGGATTGGGGCCGCAAGGAAATCAGCATGGCGGAAACGGAGATGCCGGGCCTGATGTCGACGCGCGACGAATACCGCGCCGAGCAGCCGTTGAAGGGGGCGCGCATCGCGGGCTCGCTGCACATGACGATCCAGACCGCCGTGCTGATCGAAACCCTGAAGGACCTGGGCGCCGACGTGCGCTGGGCGTCCTGCAACATCTTTTCGACCCAGGATCACGCCGCCGCCGCCATCGCCGCCGGCGGCACGCCGGTGTTCGCCCACAAGGGCGAGAACCTGGAGGAATACTGGGACTACTGCCATCGCATCTTCGACTTCCCCGAAGGCACCGCCAACATGATCCTGGATGACGGCGGCGACGCGACGCTGCTGATCCACCTGGGCATCCAGGCGGCCAAGGACCCGTCGGTTCTCGACAATCCGGGGTCGGAAGAAGCTGAATACATGTTCGCCTCGATCAAGAAGAAGCTGGCCGAGGATTCCGGCTGGTACGCCCGCCAGGGCGAGGCCATCAAGGGCGTGACCGAAGAAACCACGACCGGCGTGCATCGTCTGTACGAGATGCAGAAGAAGGGAACCCTGATGTTCCCGGCGATCAACGTGAACGATTCGGTCACCAAGTCGAAGTTCGACAACAAGTACGGCTGCCGCGAAAGCCTGGTCGACAGCATCCGCCGCGCCACCGACGTGATGATGGCCGGCAAGGTCGCCGTGGTCGCCGGTTACGGCGACGTCGGCAAGGGCTCGGCCGAATCCCTGAGCAGCGCCGGCTGCCGCGTGCTGGTCACCGAGGTCGATCCGATCTGCGCGCTGCAAGCCTGCATGGAAGGCTACGAGGTCGTGACCATGGAAGCCGCGGCACCCCGCGGCGACATCTTCGTCACCACCACGGGCAATATCGACGTCATCACCGTCGACCACATGCGCGCCATGAAGGACCGGGCCATCGTCTGCAACATCGGCCACTTCGACAACGAGATCGAAGTCGCCAAGTTGAAGAACTTCAAGTGGACCAACATCAAGCCGCAGGTCGACGAGATCACCTTCCCCGACGACAAGCGCATCATCCTTCTCGCCGAAGGGCGCCTGGTCAACCTGGGCTGCGCCACCGGCCACCCCAGCTTCGTGATGTCCGCCAGCTTCACCAACCAGACGCTGGCGCAGATCGAGTTGTGGACTCGCGGCAACAAGTACAAGAACGAAGTCTACGTGCTGCCCAAGCACCTGGACGAAAAAGTCGCCATGCTGCACCTGGAAAAGCTGGGGGCGCAGCTGTCGACCCTGCGCAAGGACCAGGCGGACTACATCGGCGTCGAGGTCAAGGGCCCGTTCAAGACGGACGCCTACCGCTACTAATCCGGCCGTTCCGTCGGAAAAGGTTAAGAGGCGGCGCGCAAGCGCCGCCTTTTGCTTTGTTATCAGGCAGTTCAATGATTAACATCCCTGCGTGCTAAGCAATGTCACCCCCATCAGTGCGTTCAGCGCCGGCCTGCTCCTCGGTGCCGGCCTGCTATTGATCGTCGCCTGGATGTTCCGGCGCCGCGCGGGCGAGGCCGAACACGAGCGACGGCGGATCGAGGCCGTGGCCGTCAAGGCCCGGGAAATCCTGGCCGGATCGCCCGACGGCCTGTTCCTGTGGGACCGCGGATCGGGCGGCATCACCTGTTCGCGCAAGCTGGCGTCGCTGCTGTCGCTGGCCGACGGCACCAACGCCAAGTTCGAGGACGTCATCGCCTGCTTCGACGGCGATTCGGCGAAACGGCTGAAGGCGTCCGTCACTTTTCTGCACGAAGAGGGCCGGCGCTTCGAAATCGTGCTGACCACCGCCGATTCGGGTGGCCGGCGCATGGTCCAGGCCGTGGGGGCCCGGGCCAGCGCCAAGGACGGCAAGGCGCTCGCCGACATGGTGTGGATGCGCGACATCTCCGCCGCCGCCAAGCTGCTGATCGACCTGACCGGCGAAGGCGACCTGCCGGAAGCCCGCGACCTGCACCTGCGCGGCCTGCTCGATGCCCTGCCGTTCCCGATCTGGTTGCGCGACGGCGACCTGCGCGTCGTGTTCACCAACCAGGCGGCGCTCAACCAGCGCGTCGCCGGCCCCGACGACGGCCAGGCGGAAACGGCGCGCGACGAGGCCCGTGCGGTGACCCGCGTCCAGGACCTGGAAAACGCCGGCGAGACCAAGTCCTTCGACGTCACCGAATGCCCGCTTGCCACCGACGGTGGCGGCGACGGAGAGGACGCGCCGGACACCGCCGTCAGCGGCCTGATCGGATATGCCTTCCCCCACGGGTCCGGCGAGAACCCGGCCCCGCCCGCGGCGGCCGAACCCGCCGCCCTGCCGCCCTGGGCACAGATGGCCCAGGCCGTGCTCAAGGGGCTCGGCACCGGCATCGCCATCTTTGACCGCAATACCAAGCTGGTGTTCTTCAACGAGGCCTATCGCGACATGTGGCGACTCGACGCCGCCTGGTTGGACGCGGGCCGCGATTTTCCGGAAATCCTCGAACACCTGCGCGCCGAACGCCGCCTGCCCGAGGTGCCCGACTTCCGCGCCTACAAGATGGAACAGCTTGCCCTGTTCGACGAGGCCGGCGACCCCATGGGCGATCTCATGCATCTGCCCGACGGGCGGACCCTGCGCGCCGTCGCCTATCCCATGCCGTCGGGGGGGCTTTCCTTCGGCTATGACGACGTGACCGACCAGCTGGATCTGGAAAGTTCCAACAACGCGCGCGACGCCGTCTACCGCGCCAGCCTGGAAAATTTGAACGAGGCCATCGCCGTGTTCGGATCCGACGGGCGGTTGAAGTTCTGGAACCCGGCCTTTGCCCGGCTGTGGGACCTGGGCGACGCGGGGCCCATCGCCGGCACCCACGTCAGCGACTTCGTCGAGGCGACCCGCCCGTTGGCCGCGCCCGGCGGCGACTGGGACACCAAGAAGGCGCAGATCCTGTCCGCCATGACCCGGCGCGAGATCACCCGCGACGCCATCGAATGCGCCGACGGCCGCATGCTGGAATTCGTCAACACGCCGCTGCCCGACGGCGGGGTGCTGATCGCCTATGCGGAAACGCGGGCGGACGGGTCCCCCGGTTCCTGACCCTCGACCCCTGACTTTCGGCTGACTTTGACTCCGCGCGGCATCGCACTATATTGAGAGTGCGTCTGCCAACAGCCGCCCTCGGAAGAAGGCAATAAAAGGACCTGAAGGTCATGAGTAGATCATTCGCGAAATTCCCGCTCGGCGAGTTCGTCCGCCACCGCGTCTATGGATTCCGCGGCGTGGTGTTCGATATCGATCCCGAATTCAATAATTCAGAGGAATGGTACGACAGCATTCCCGCCGAGGTGCGCCCGCGCAAGAACCAGCCGTTCTATCACCTGCTGGCGGAAAACCACGACAAGTCACCCTATGTGGCCTACGTGTCGGAGCAGAACCTGGAGCTTGAGGAGTCGGACGAGCTGATCGACCATCCGGACCTGCCGGACTATTTCACGGTCGACGACGAAGGGCGCTTGGTCTACCGGCACCCCATGAACTGAGCCCGCGCCCGCTCGGGGTCCATCTAAGCCCGTGCATTGGTATATGGCCTTAGTCTAAATTGTGAGGCCGCCGCCCAGCGTTTAAAATCCCCTATAGATTGAATGTCGCGGCGCCAGAGGCGCACTTGGCCTCCTCGCCGCCGCAATGAGGGGCTGAATGCTTTTTTTGGAACTGCTGCAAAACGCCGCGCTTCTGCTGGCGTTGTGCTTCGCCCAGCGGTTTATCAGCGCCTACGGAAACAAACATCCATTTCAGGCCCGGATCGCTTCCGGCGTTCTGTTCGGCGGGGCAGCGGTTCTCGCCATGGCGATGGCGGTGCAGTTCGCGCCCGGCGTCATCTTCGATTCGCGGACGATCGTACTGTCCATGGGCGCCCTGTTCGGCGGCCCGGTGGTGGCCGCCGTTTCCGGCGCGATGGCCGCCGCTTACCGCATGCATCTGGGCGGGGCCGGCACGCTTGTCGGTCTCGGCGTCATCGCCGCCTCTCTCGCACTCGGTCTCGCCTGCCGGCGCTTCTGCGTTCCCGAACCGGCACGGATCGGAATACGTCATCTGTTCATCCTTGGCCTGGCCGTTCATCTGACTTCGGTCGGGCTGTTCCATCTGCTGCCCGTGACTGCCGTCCATGACAGGCTGGTGCCCATCCTCTTGCCCTATGTTGTCGCATTGACCCTGGCGTCCGTCGCCATGGGGTTGCTGCTGCGGGAGATCGAGGGGACGCGGGTATTTGATGAAATTCTCGACGACAGCCGGGAGCGCTACCGCACCCTGTTCAACTCGGCGACCGTCGCCATTTTTGAAGTGAACCTCACGACGATCTTCCGTCAGGTCCGGCACATGCGCGAAACCGAAGCAAGCAATCCTCGGGCCTTCCTGACAAGCAATCCCGGGCTGGTCACCGACCTGATCAACAGCATCCGGGTAGTTCGCGTCAATCCGGCGGCGCTGCGCCTGTTCGGCGTCTCCTCCGAGCGCGAATTCCGGCGGGAGATCGAACGCTTTTTCGGCCCCGAAAGCCGCGCGGCGTTCATCGACAGCCTGTGCGCCATGTGGGGCGATGCCGAAACCTTCACCGTCAAGACCGTCTATCTGGCCCAGGACGGGCGGCCGATCACCTGCGTCGAATCCATGCCCGTTCCGCGCACGGAAGCCGCGGCGCGCCGGGTTCCCGTCACCATCGTCGACATCTCGGCGCAGCAGGAATCGGAACACCAACTTGCCGAGGAGCGCCGCCGCCTGGGGGAAATCCTGTGGGGCACCAACGTCGGCACCTGGGAATGGAACGTGCAGACGGGCGAGCTGATCATCAACGAGCGCTGGGCCGGGATCGCCGGTTATACCCTGGACGAACTCGCCCCTGTGTCGATCCAGACCTGGATCGACCTTGCCCATCCAGACGACCTCGTGGAATCGAACCGGCTGCTGCAACAGGCGTTCGGGCGAGCCATCGACTACTATGACTGCGAGGTGCGCCTGCGCCACAAGGCCGGGCATTGGGCCTGGATCCAGGACCGCGGCAAGGTCGTGGAGTGGGCCGCCGACGGCAAGCCCTTGCGGATGTCCGGCACCCATACGGACGTAACGGAACGCAAGCAGGCGGAAGCGCGGGCCGCGCGCATGACCGCCGTGCGCAATACGCTGCTGCGTTGCCACGCGGCGATCCTGGAGGAAGCGGACGAGCGCCGCCTCTATCAGCGGGTGACCGATGTTCTTGTCGAGGCGCAGGACTACGCCCTGGTCTGGGTCGGCCGGCCGTTGGACACCCCGGACCAGGACATCGAACCCGTAGCCAAGGCCGGGGGCGAAACGGCGTATCTTGATTCGATCGCCGTGCGTTGGGCCGACGACGACCTGGGCCAGGGCCCCGCCGGCCTTGCCGTGAAAACCGGGAAAGTTCAGGTCGCCCACAATATCCAGGCCCAGGCCGGCTTCGGCCCCTGGGCGGCGCAGGCAAAGAATCACAACCTGCAATCCGTCATGTCGGCCCCCATTCGGGCTGGGGACCGCACGGTCGCCGTCCTCAACGTCTACAGCTACCTCGAAAACGCCTTCGACGACGTGGAGATCGGCTTGGTGTCCGAGTTCGCCGGAAACATCGGTTTGGCGGTGGAGGCCATCCGCCTGAGCCGGGAGACGACATCCCTGCATTCGGCCCTGGAAGACGCGGCCTTCGGCGCCGTGCGGGCGATCGCCGCCACCATCGAAAAACGCGACCCCTACACCAGCGGTCACCAGGAAAACGTCGCCGCCATCTCCGTCGCCATTGCGCGCAAGTTGGGCTGGCCCCCGGGCCGGATCGACGGTTTGCGCCTGGGCGCCACGATCCACGACATCGGCAAGATCTACATCCCGTCGGAAATCCTCAACCGGCCGGGCCGCCTGACGGACAGCGAATTCGGAATGGTCAAATCCCACCCCCAGGTCGGCTACGAGATTCTCGAGAACACGGAATTCCCCTGGCCCATCAAGGAAATGGTCGTGCAGCACCACGAACGGATCGACGGCACAGGTTATCCCAACGGCCTCAAAGGCGACGAGATTATCGAAGAGGCCAAGATCATCGCCGTCGCCGACGTGGTGGACGCCATCACCTCCCACCGTCCCTACCGCCCCGGCCTGGGGATCGACGTGGCGCTGGCTGAGATCGAACGGGGCCGCGGCACCGCCTACGATCCGGCGGTGGCCGATACATGCCTGCGGATGATCCGCGACGAGGGGTTCCTCTGGGGTGACTTAAGGAATTGAGCCTGCCTCTTCCGGACTATTTCCCCGGCACCTGAAGGATGAAGTTCACGCGCCGGTTCCGCGCGCGGCCCTCGGCCGTGTCGTTGGCGGCGATGGGCTGGGTGTCGCCATGGCCGACCACGGTCAGGCGCGTCGGATCGATTTCCTTGCCGATCAGGAAGCGGACGACGCTGCTGGCGCGGGCCGAGGACAACTCCCAATTGGAGGGAAAGCGGTCGCTGGCGATGGGCACGGCGTCCGTATGGCCCTCGACCGAAAGGGCGTAATCGCCGGTGGCGAACACGGGCGCCAGCGCGGCCAGCAGGGTCTCGCCATCGGCGACCAGATCGGCCACGCCCGAGGGAAACAGCACGCTTTCCCCGATCGAGATTTCGACGCCGCCCTCACGCTGGCGGATGTCCACGTCGTCCGACATGCCGGCCCCGGCGACGCTGTCGCGCAGCGACGAAATAATGGCGTCGCGGCGGTCGGCCGCCGGTTCCGCCGGCGGGGCCGGGGGAAACGGGGAAAGCCGGGGCGGCCCTTTGAGGGTCGGCGCGCCGCGCGCCGCGCCCTGAAGCGAATCGATCATCGAACGATAGGCCGGCTTGTCGAATTGGGACAGGGACAGCAGCACGACGAACAGGGCGACCAGAAGGCTGATGATATCGACATAGCTGAGCAGCCAGGGACCAACGGCGCCCGGGTCGCCGCCCGGCGGCGCGACATCGGCGGCGGCCCACCGCGACCGGTGCCTTTTGTCCGCCGAACCGGCTGGCGGCCGCTTGTGCGGACGGTACGTCATCTCGCGAACCCGACGCCGTACTTGGTCTTGTCATTGCCGGCGACCTCGTCACCGGGGTTTTCCATGAACGAGCGCAGGGTTTCGCGGATGTAGCTGGGGGACCGTTCCTCCTTCACCAGACGAATGCCTTCCATCACCATGTTGAGCAGCGCGACCCGCTGCTCGGTCCGTCCCTCGAGCTTGACCGCAACGGGGACGAACACCAGGTTCGCCAGGAGGATGCCGTAGAACGTCGTGACCAGCGCAAGCGCCAGGTTCGCGCCGATCACGTCGATGGAGCCGGCCCCCAGGTTCTGTAGCATGTTGAGCAGACCGAGAAGCGTGCCGACAAGACCGAATGCCGGCGCATAGGCCCCCATGGAACGGAAGATCGCCGCCTCCGCCCGTTCCTTTATGCGCAAGCGGTTGATCCGCCATTCCAAAAGGTCCTGAATATCGGCAAGCGGCACGCCGTCCGCGACAAGCTGAATGCCGGTGCGCAGGAACGGGCTTTTGACGCGCAAAAGCTGATCTTCGATTTTGGGCGCCTGGCCGGCGGAGATCAGCTTGGCGACCTCGACCAGTTCCTCGACGTCTTCCTTTTCGTACAGCCGCTCATTCCTGAGCACGACAAGAAAGACCTTGAGCACCCGCAGCACCTCACGCATGGGATAACTGATGAGGGTCGCCGCGACCGTTCCGCCCAGAACCAGAACGAGACCCGGCAGGTTGACGAACACGCCCCAACTATCCGTGCTGAAGGCGACGGCGGCGATGACGATGCAAAAACCGATGACGATCCCGGCAATGGTCGATGGATTCACCCGATATCCCCTTCCTCGTCCCCTTTGGCGAACGGGGCACAGCGCGACATGATATAAGTCTAACATTAAGACATGGTTCGCACGACCCGGACGAAAGACGTGGATATCGGCAGGCGGGAACCGGCGGTTAGCGGCAGTTCTGGCTGGAAAAATAGGCCGCCAGGTCGTCGATCTGTGCGTCATTAAGCGGCATGCCCTGGCGGGTCATCATGCTGTGCACGCGCGACTGGCCTGGCCGGGTCAGGTCGATCCAACGGGTGTCGCGGAACGACTTCAGTTGGGCGCTCAGATAGGTCCGCCGCTGTCCGGCCAGGGTCGGGATGAACGCGTGGTGGCTGCGGCCCGCCTCGCCGTGACAGAGAAAACAGCGCTTCGCGAGCAGGGGCGGCGGCAACGGGTCCGACGGGCCGCCGTCCAGGTCGCGGGCGTTGACGCAGGCCTGGCGGGAGAAATAATCCGCGACCGCGCCGATGTCCTCGCGCGCCACCTTGGGCGCTTCGGCGCTCATCACCGGGTGATTGCGCTCCAGGCGCGTGAACCCGCTGCCGCGGGGCGCAAACACGCGCTGGAATGCGGTGATCTGGTGGAACAGGTATTTGGCGTCCTGGCCCAGGATCGACGGCACCTGCGGTTTCTCGTGAAGGCGGTCGCGCCCGTGGCACGGCAAGCAGGGCACGACGGCGGCGGGCGGCGGTTCGGCCGGCGCAACGGTCGAGGTAAGGGCTGTCGTAGCAAAAACGACGGCAGCCCCCAAAAGCGTTTTCGGCAATCCCCCGATGCGCATGTTGCTCCTTCCCGAGTGCCGCGTCTCCGGGGCGTCTAGCCCCGCAGCGACGGCAATCCGATACCCGTGGCGTCGAACCCGCCGTCGACGGCAAGCGTCTGGCCGGTGATGTAGCGCGCCTGATCGCCGCACAGGAACAGGATCGCCGCGGCGATCTCTTCTTCCAGGCCGTAGCGGTTCAAGGGAATGGCGTCGTGGTAGCCGGCGCGGATGTCCGGCGTGTGCACCGCCTTGGCCATGGCCGTGTCGACCGGGCCGGGCGCGACCAGGTTGACGCGGATGCCCTCCTCGCCCAGTTCCGCCGCCTGCTGCTTGGTGAGATGCGCCAGGCCCGCCTTCGACGTGCCGTAGGCGACGCGCAGGGTCGAGGCGCGCAGGCCCGAGATCGATCCGATGTTGACGATGGCCCCGCCGCCGCCCGCGATCATCAGGGGTGCGAACGCCTGGGTCATCAGGAAGGGACCCGACAGGTTGACGTCGAGCACGCGCCGCCATTCGTCGTAGGACGTGTCCAGGATCGGCTTGAACACGGCGACGCCTGCGTTGTTGACCAGGGCGTCGGCGCGGCCGAAGGCGTCCTGGATCCGGCCCGCCGCCGCCCGGACCTGATCCGGGTTGGCGACGTCGACCTGAATGGCGAGGACGGCATCGCCGGGGGCCAGGGCCGATGCCGCGCGGTCCAGTTCCGTCTCGTCGATGTCGAGGACAGCGACCTGCCAGCCGGCGCCCAGGAACGCCCTGGCCGTGGCCAGCCCAATGCCGCGCGCGGCCCCCGTGACGACCGCGACCTTGGGGTCCGCCGACATGGCCTAGTCGTCCCCCAGACCGGGCACGCCCTTGGTCGTGGAATATTCGAAATGCAGAATCTCGCCCGGCCGCGCCACCGCATGGGCGCCGTGGGCGGCGGCGGCGGCTTCGGCGAAGCCGGTCAGGATCAGCTTCAGCTTGCCGGGATATGTGGCGATGTCGCCAGCCGCGAACAGGCCCGGGCGGTCCGTCGCCATGGTCGCCGGGTCGACGGCGATATGATTGTCCCGCAAGTCCAATTGCCAGTCGGCGATCGGCCCCAGTTGCTGCAGCATGCCGAAGAAGGGCAGCAGGACATCGGCGGGAAGCCGCCGCGCATTGCCGTCGAGATCGCGGGCGATGACGGCGTCGAGCCGCCCACCCATCCCTTCGAGCCCGCCCAGCTGATAAGGAATGACCAGATCGACCTTGCCCGCCGCCGCCAAATCCTCGAGCTTGCGCACATTGTCGGGGGCGGCGCGGAATTTGGCGCGGCGGTGGACCACGGCCAGGCTTTCGGCGACATCCGCCAGGGACAATGCCCAATCGACGGCGCTGTCACCGCCGCCGGCGATGACCACGCGGCGGCCCCGGAAATCCTCGATCCGCCCGACCATGTATTTGACGCCCAGGCCGGGGCCCTGGTCCTCATAGGCTTCGATGCCGTCCAAGGGCGGGCGATTGGGCCCGAAGGCGCCGACCCCGGCGCAGACGATGACCGTGGGGGCGGCGATCGCCGTGCCCCGGGCGGTCTCGACCCGCCAGAGGCCGGACCGCTGCGCCAGCCCCGTGACCGGGCTGCCCAGGTGATAAACGGGATCGAAGGGTGCCGCCTGTTCGGTCAGGCGGTCGACCAGGTCCTGGGCGCCGATCCGGGGATATCCCGGGATATCGTAAATGGGTTTTTCCGGGTAGAGTGCGCTCAACTGCCCGCCTGGCATTTCCAGGGCGTCGACCACGTGACACTTCAGGCCCAGCATGCCGCATTCGAACACCGCGAACAGGCCCACGGGGCCCGCGCCGATGATCACCACATCCGTCCGTTCCGGCGTCTGGGACACCTGCGCCTGCTCCTTCGGTCTTTTTAGGGCTGTTATTCGGGATTCCTTACATGGCGGGCCCGGCGGGTCAGGTCAAGCCTTGTCCCCGCAAGGGTATTTTCGTTAAAAGAGCGGCGATGGTTGCGATGGCGCATGCAAGCGAGGAACCGGCCGGTTTCGCCCTGACCCTGGAGGGGGAGGACGCGGCCCTGTCCCTTGGCGCGCGCCTGGCGGCGGTCTGCCGGCCCGGCGACGTGATCGCCCTGTGGGGCGGGCTGGGCATGGGCAAGACCGTCATCGCCCGTGGCTTCGTGCAGGCCCTTCTCGGCGCGGACGAAGAGGTGCCGAGCCCGACCTTCACCCTGGTCCAGCCCTATGACGGGGCGGACGCCACCGTGCATCATTTCGACCTTTACCGCCTGAACGACCCCGAGGAAGCCTTCGAGCTGGATATCGAGGACGCCTTCGCCGAAGGCATCTCCCTGATCGAATGGCCGGAACGCCTGGGGCCTTACCTGCCGGCCGGGCGGCTCGACATCAAGCTTTCGCCCGGCGAAAGCGAAACCCAACGGCGGGTACAGCTGTCCGGCGGCGGCGACTGGACTGAACGATTGAAACGAGCGGAGCTCCATGACTGAACGTGACGACCTGATTGCCGGTTTCCTGAACCAACACGGCTGGGGCCATGCTACGCGCAGGGTGCTCGCCGCCGATGCCTCGTTCCGAGGCTATTACCGCCTGACCGACGGCGACCGCCGCGCCGTGCTGATGGACGCGCCGCCGCCCAAGGAAGACGTGCGCCCCTTCGTTTCCGTCGCCCGGCATCTGCTGAAGCTGGGCCTGAGCGCGCCCGAGGTCTATGCCGAAGACGCGGCCGCGGGCCTTTTGTTGTTGGAAGACCTGGGCGACGACACCTATACCCGCATGCTGGCCGACGGCGCCGACGCCGAGGCGCTTTACGCCTGCGCCGTCGACGTGCTGATCCATATCCACGACCGTGCCCCCGAAGCCGCCATCCCCCGGGCATTGCCGCCCTATGACGAACGCAAGCTGATGGAGGAAGCCAGCCTGCTGACCGACTGGTACCTGCCGGCGGTCACCGGGGCCGAGATCGACGACGACGCCCGCGAGGCCTATCAGGAAGCCTGGCGCCCCGCCTTTCGCCAGGTCCTGGCCCAGCCCAAGACCCTGGTGCTGCGGGATTTCCACGTCGACAACCTGATCTGGCTGAAGGACCGCACCGGCATTCAGCGCTGCGGCCTGCTGGATTTCCAGGACGCGGTCGCGGGATCGCCGGTCTATGACCTGATGTCGCTGCTGGAGGACGCCCGGCGCGCGGTCGATCCCGTGCTGACCGCCCATATGCTGGCGCGCTATCTCGCCGCCTTTCCGGACATGGACCACGAGGCCCTGGGGGCGAGCTACGCCATCCTGGGCGCCCAGCGCCACGCCAAGGTTATCGGCATCTTCACGCGGCTCAGCCACCGCGACGGCAAGTCGCAATACCTGGCCCACATCCCCCATGTCTGGCGGATGCTGGAACGCTCCCTGGCCCATCCGGCCCTGGCCGAGGTCAAGGCCTGGATCGACGCCGCCATCCCGGCCGACACCCGCATCGTCCCCGCGCCCTCCCAGCCCGAGGCGGCGGCGTGACCTCCGCCCCGGACGCCTCGGCGCCGGGGCCGGTGAAAGGACCGGCCAAGGCCATGGTTCTGGCCGCGGGCCTGGGCACGCGCATGCGCCCCCTGACGGACAACACGCCGAAGCCGCTGATCGCGGTCGACGGCCGCGCCCTCATCGACCACATGCTCGACCGGCTGGAGGAAGCGGGCGTCACGGAGGCCGTGGTCAACGTGTTCCATCTGGCCGAACAGATGGAAAGCCATCTCGCCGGGCGGGCCACGCCGCGCATCGCCATTGTCCGCGAGGCCGAACGCCTGGAGACGGGCGGCGGGGTCAGGAACGCCCTGCGCCTGTTCGGCGACGCCCCCTTCTACGTCGCCAATTCCGACGCCCTGCTGCTTAACGGCCCGCATCCCATCCTGCCGCGTCTGGCGTCGTGCTGGGACGACGACAAGATGGACGGCCTGTTGCTGCTGCATTCGACGGTCGAGGCGTTCGGATACGAAGGGCCCGGCGATTTCTGCGCCGAACCGGACGGGCAGCTGACCCGCCGGCCCGAGATGGAGGTCGCGCCCTGGCTGTTCACGGGCGTGCAGATCCTGCATCCGCGCCTGTTCGAGGGGGCGCCCGAGGGGGCGTTCTCCCTCAACGTCCTCTACGACAAGGCGATCGAGGCCGGGCGGCTTTACGGCGTCATGCATGACGGCGAATGGTTCCATGTCGGCACCCCCGACGGTCTGGCCGAGGCCGAGGACTACATGTCCGAACGGTTCGCCGGGCGGACCTATCGATGACCCCCCCGGGGGGCACAGGCATTCCCAAGGTCTTCACGATCCACCCGGGTCGGCCCTTCGTCGACGTGCTGGCGGAAAGTCTGCTGGCTGAAACGGGCGGCGACCCGGAACGGCTCGCCGATTATCAGGTCCTGCTGCCGACCCGGCGCGCCATCCGCGCCCTGACCGAGGCCTTTTTGCGCGCCGCCGGCGGGCGCACCGTGCTGCTGCCCAAATTGACGCCGCTGGGCGATGTCGAAATCGACGAATTGGATGGCGGCGAAAGCGCCGAATCGGGGGATCTCGACCTGGCCCCGACCCTCCCCGGCATGCGCCGCCAAGCCCTTTTGGCGTCGCTCATCCGCGCCGTTCCCGGCCGCGCCGAAACGCCGGACCAGGCGCTCCGCCTGGCCCAGGAACTGGCCCGCCTGATGGACCAGGTGGCGACGGAACGGCTCGACTTCCGGGAGATCAAAAACCTGATCCCGCCGGACCACGAATTGGCCGAACATTGGCAGAAGACGGTCAGCTTCCTCGACATCGTCGCCGAAGCCTGGCCCGCATACCTGGACGAGGCCGGATGCCTGGACGGCGCCGAGCGGCGCAACCGGGTTTTGCAACACCGCGCCGAGGCCTGGCGCCGGCAGCCGCCGGCCACGCCGGTGATCGCCGCCGGCTCCACCGGCTCGATCCCGGCGACGGCGGACCTCTTGGCCGTGATCGCCGGCCTGCCCAAGGGGGCGGTGATCCTGCCCGGCCTCGACCGCGACATGGCCGACGACGCCTGGGCGGCGCTGGAGCCGCACCATCCGCAATACGGCCTGAAGCATCTGCTGGCGCGGTTCGGTTGCGACCGGGCCGCAGTCGCCGATTGGGCGCCGGAGATCGGCGGGACGGCACCCGGCCACAAGGCGCGGAGCGATCTGTTCAGCCGGGCGCTGCGCCCCGCCGCCGTCACCGGGGCCGCCGGGGCGCCGGGTGCCGTCGCGGACGCGGCAGCGGTGGTAGCGGGCCTCGCCCGTATCGATTGCGCCACCTTGGCCGAGGAAGCCTCGGTCATCGCCCTGGCGCTGCGCGAAGCTTTGCAAACCCCCGGCAAGACCGCGGCCCTGGTGACGCCGGATCGGGCACTGGCCCGCCGCGTCAAGGCGGAACTGGCGCGCTGGGGCGTGGCGCTGGACGATTCCGCCGGCACGCCCTTGGCGGAAACGGCCGCCGGGGCTTTCCTGCGCCTGACCGCCGCCCTGGCGGCGGAAGATTTCGCGCCGGTGCCCCTGCTCGCCGCCCTTAAGCATCCCAAGGCGGCGCTTGCCGGCGACCCGGCGCATCTCCGCGCCCTCGCCCGGCGGCTGGAGACGGCGAAGATTGTGCGCGGCATCCGCCCCGCGCCGGGCATCGCGGGCCTGCGCGCCGCCGTCCGGCTGCTGAAGGAGCCGGGGCCGTTGCCCGGCCTGATCGACCGCCTGGAACGGGCCGCCGCGCCCTTCGCCGATCTGATCAAGAACCGAGAGGTCGCCCCCCAAGACCTCGCCTCGGCCCATCTCGCCTTCGCGGAGGCCCTGGCGGCGAGCGGCGAGGAGACAGGTGCCGAGCGCCTGTGGGCCGGCGAGGACGGCGAGGCCGCCGCCCGCTTCATGAACGAGGTGCTGGACGCCCTGCCGGGCCTGGGCCCCGTTCGGGGCCGCGATTATCCGGCCCTGCTCGACAGCCTGATGGCGGGCCACGCCGTGCGCCCGGCCTGGGGGGCGCATCCGCGCCTCAACATCTGGGGCTTGCTCGAAGCCCGGCTGCAACAGGCGGACCTGATGATCCTGGGCGGTCTCAACGAAGGCAGCTGGCCGCCGGAAGCCAAGCCGAGCCCCTGGATGAGCCGCCCCATGCTGGCCGATTTCGGCCTGCCCCTGCCGGAACGGCGGATCGGCCAGACGGCCCATGACTTCGTCCAGGCGGCCATGGCGCCGGAGGTCCTGTTGACCCGGGCCGAGCGGGTCGAGGGCGCGCCCAGCGTGCCGGCCCGTTGGCTGCTGCGGCTCGGTAACCTGGTCGCGGGGACGACCATGGCGGACGCCCTCAAGGCGCGCGACCATCTGAAATCCTGGGCCGCCGCGCTGGACGATCCGGGCGGCACCGTGATCCCGGCCCGGCCCCTGCCGCGCCCGCCGGTGGCGATGCGGCCCAAGGGCCTGTCGGTCACCCAGGTCGAGAAATGGGTGCGCGACCCCTATGCCGTCTATGCTCGGAATATCCTGCGCCTGCGTCCTCTCGATCCCATCGACGCCGATCCTGGGGCCGGCGACCGGGGCGAGATCATCCACCGGGCGCTGGAGCTGTTCATCGCAGCCCACCCCCGCGACCTGCCGGCGGACGCGGAGACACGGCTGCGGGCCTTCGGCGAGGAGGTCTTCGCCCAGCATGCCGACCGCCCCGCCGTGCGCGCCTTCTGGTGGCCAAGGTTCCTGCGCGTCGCGCGTTGGTTCATAGAGGTCGAGCGCGACCGCCGGACACGCGGCTGCCGGCCGCTCGCCTGGGAGGCAGAAGGCGCCTTGACCCTGGAAACCGGGGCCGGGCCCTTCACCCTGACCTGCATCGCCGACCGCATCGACCGCGACCCGGCCGAGGGGTTCGAGATCATCGACTACAAGACCGGGCGCACGCCGACAGAGAAAATGGTCAAGACCGGGTTTTCCCCGCAACTGCCGCTGGAGGCCGCGGTGCTGCGCGCGGGCGGGTTCGACAAGCTGGCAACGGGCGAGGTTGCGGCCCTGGCCTATTGGAAAATGTCGGGCGGACGCGAAGCCGGCAAGATCACATCCCTGGACGGCGTCGGCCAATTGACCGAGGACGCGGCCCAGGGCCTGGCCCGGCGGGTCGTCTTTTTCTCGGACCCCGCGACGCCCTACGCGCCCCGCGTGAAGCCGATGTTTGAAAGCGACAGCGGCGACTACGACCACCTGGCCCGCGTGCGCGCCTGGAGTGCCGCCGGCGGGGAGGACGGGGAATGAAGGAAACCCGCGATCGCGCCAACATCGTCCAAACCGATGCCGCACAGCCCGAGAACTCGGCCTGGGTCTCGGCCAACGCCGGGACCGGCAAGACCCACGTCCTGACCAACCGGATCGTGCGGCTGCTGCTGAAGGGCGTGCGGCCGCGCCATATCCTCTGTCTGACCTATACCAAGGCCTCGGCCGCCGAAATGGCCAACCGTCTAGCGCGGCTGTTGGGCAAATGGGCGGTCATGGATGACGACGCCCTGGCCGAGGACTACCGCGAGCAGACGGGTGTGCCGCTGGACCGCGACGACCTCGCCCGCGTGCGCAGGCTGTTCGCCGAGGTCGCGGACACCACGGACGGCCCCAACATCCGGACCATCCATTCGTTCTGCGAATCGCTGTTGGGCCGCTTTCCCCTGGAGGCCGGGGTCGCCCCCCATTTCCAGGTGATGGACGAACGCACGGCGGCGGAACTGCGGCGCGAGGCCCGCGACCGCGTGCTGACCGCCGCCGCCGACCACCCCGGGAGCGCCGCCGCGCGGGCCATGGACCATCTCACCGGGCTGCTCGACGAAAGCGGCTTCGACGATCTGATGACGGCGCTGGATTTCGCCCGGGGCCGTCTCACCCGCCTGTTCCGCGACCACCAGGGCACGGCGGGCCTGGCCGCCGCGACGCGGCGCAAATTGGGTCTGGGCCCCGAGGACGACCGGGCGGCGGTGATTTTGGGGGCCCCGACGCCCGATGACACCGCCTTGCGACAGGCCGCCCAGGCGTTGTCGGGCGGCAAGAAAACGGACAAGGACCGCGCCGATCTGATGGCGCCCTGGCTGGCCGCGGACGACGGTGGCCGGGCGGCCGGGTTCGACGCCTACAGCCGCGCCTTCCTGACCCAGAAGCGCACCCCCGTGGTTCGCCTGCTGACCCAAGACGTGGAGAAACAGGCCCCCGGCACCCAGGCGGTATTGGAAGCCGAACAGGCGCGCGTCGCCGCCATCGACGAAAAACTGCGCGCCCTGGCCATCGCCGACAACACCGCCGCCTTGATGGACCTGGCGGCGGCGCTGGCCGATGCCTTTGCCGAGCTCAAGGACAGCCGCGCCCTGATGGATTATGACGACCTGATCCTGAAAACGGCGACCCTGCTGCGCCATTCGCCGGGGGCGGTCGCCTGGGTTCACTACAAGCTGGACGGCGGCATCGCCCATATCCTGGTCGATGAAGCCCAGGACACCGCCCCGCCGCAATGGGAAATCCTGAAGTCCCTGGCCGATGAGTTCTTTTCCGGCGAAGGCGCCTGGGACGCGGGCCGCCACGGCCCCCGCACGGTGTTCGCCGTCGGCGACGAAAAGCAATCGATCTACAGCTTCCAGGGGGCGGAGCCGGCGCGGTTCGAGGAAACCCGGGAGCATTTCGCGGCAAAGGCACGGGCGGCGGGGCTCGGCGGGTCGCTTGAGGCATCGAAGGAAATGGCCGTCTCCTTCCGCTCGGTCACCCCCGTGCTGGAGGCCGTCGACAACACCTTCCAGCCCGAAGACCTGCGCGCCTCGCTAAGCAGCCTGTCGCGGCTCGTTCGTCATCATGTCGACCGCTCGGAAGACGCCGGGCGGGTCGAGCTTTGGCCGCCGGTCAAACCCGAGGAAGAAGACCAGCCCGACGCCTGGGACGCGCCCGTGGACCGGCCGGGGCCGCGCGCCCCCGTGGTTCAGGTCGCGGAGACCATCGCGCGGACCATCGCCGGTTGGCGCGACAGCAAGGAAATGCTGGTCTCGCAAGGCCGGCCCATCGAAGCGGGCGACATTCTGATCCTGGTCCGCAAGCGCGGACGGTTCATGGAGGAAATGGTCCGCCAGTTGAAGCAACGCGGCATCCCCGTCGCCGGCACGGACCGCATGGTGCTGACCGAACAGATGGCGGTCATGGACCTGATGGCGTTGGGCCGTTTCGTCCTGCTGCCCGAGGATGACCTGACCCTGGCGACGGTGCTGAAGGGTCCGCTGTTCGATTTCAGGGACGACGACGATCTGCAACCGCTGTGCCATCCGCGCGGCGGCAGCCTTTGGGCCGAACTGCGTGCCCGCGCGGGCGAGCAGGCGCATTGGCGGGAGGCGGCGGAGACCCTCGCGGGCCTGCTCGCCGGGGCCGACGCCGCCCCGCCCTATGAATTTTTCGCCGCGGTCCTGGGGCCGCTTGGCGGGCGGCGGAAATTCCTCCGCCATCTGGGGCCGGACGCGGCGGACCCGATCGAGGAATTCATGGCGCTCGCCCTGCAGTTCGAGCGCGAACACGCACCGTCACTCGAACGGTTCCTCCATTGGACTGGGGGCAGCGAGACGGTGATCAAGCGCGACCTGGACCAGGCCGCCGGCCATGTCCGGGTGATGACGGTGCATGGCGCCAAGGGCCTGGAAGCGCCCGTGGTGTTCCTGCCCGATACCTGCCAGGGCGGCGGCCGGGGCAAGCCGATCGGCCTGCTGTGGGACGACGGCGATGGAATAACCGACAGCGGCGCCGTCTATTGGCCGGGGCGCAAGGACGACGATTGCGCGGTGACGGCGGAATTGCGCGCCGGGGCCGAAGCCGCGCGCGAGGCCGAGGAACGCCGGCTGCTCTACGTCGCCATGACCCGCGCCAAGGACCGGCTTTATGTCACCGGATGGGACGGCAAACAGAAACGGCCCGAAGGCTGTTGGTACAACCTGATCCGGGACGGAATGACGCGGGCCGGCGCGGTGATGCTGAATGCCGCGGCGGCAGAGGGCGGCGACGAGGAGGAGACGGGCCTGCTGCTCGACTGGCCGCAGACGGCCCCCGTCGAGGCCAGGGACCGGGACGTTGCGGAGGAGGCCGAAGGCCCGCCCGCCTGGCTGTTCACGCCGCCGGCGGACGAGCCCGACCCGCCCAAACCGCTCGCGCCCTCGAAGCCCGAGGACAACCCGCCCGCCGCCTCGCCGCTCGGCACCGATGACGGTGCCCGCTTCAAGCGCGGGCTGATCGTACACAAATTGCTGGAAAGCCTGCCGGACCTGGCGCCGAAAGACCGGGAATCGGCGGTCGAGCGCTTCCTGGCCCGCCCGGGCCATGATCTGGATGACGCCCAGCAGGCGGAGATTCTCCGGGAAACCCTGGCCCTTCTCAACGATCCCGCCCTGGCCCCCCTGTTCGGCCCCGGCAGCCGGGCCGAGGTGCCGCTGGTGGCGCAGGCCGGCGGGCGGGTGATTTCCGCCCGCATCGACCGCCTGCTGGTCACGGAGACGGAAGTCCTGATCGCCGATTTCAAGACCAACCGGCCGCCGCCGGAACGTCTTGAGGACGTCCATCCCGGCTATCTCGCGCAGATGGCCGGATACCGCCGCGCACTGATGGATCTGTATCCGGACCGGCCCGTGCGCTGCGCCCTGATCTGGACGATGGGGGCGCGGCTGATGACCCTGCCGGACGTGCTTTTGGACACAGCCGCACCCTAAGTCCCAGATAAAGCAAGGGGAAATTTTGCGCAAGTCCGGGCCGCTTGACGGGGCCGGGGCGCGACCCTAGATTCAAGGACAGGGCAGGGAACCGAAGGGTATCCGCCCTGGGCCGCAAGAGAACCCGGGCGGCATGTCCCAGAAACTGAAACTTCAAAAAAAACTGTACCCCGACACAGATTCCAAGGTGAGCGATATGCCGAAAAAGATAACCGACGACTCCTTCGAAACCGACGTTCTTGGATCGAGCGAGCCCGTCCTGGTCGATTTCTGGGCCGAATGGTGTGGCCCGTGCAAGCAGATCGCCCCGGCGCTTGAGGAATTGGCCAACGAACTGCAAGGCAAGGTCACCGTGGCCAAGCTGAACATCGACGACAACCCCTCGACCCCCGGCAAGTACGGCGTGCGCGGCATTCCGACCCTGATGCTGTTCAAGAACGGTGAAGTGGCGGCGACCAAGATCGGCGCCCTGCCGAAAAGCAAGCTGCAGGAATGGCTGGAGCAGAACATCTAACGTCGCAAATCCCGAGCGGGCGCCGGTAACGGCGCCCGCGACGGCGTATTTGCGCCAACTTTAAGCATAAACAATGAGGTGCGTATCATGAGCCGGCTGGACGTCCACCAGATCCCGGTCCTGAACGACAATTACGTCTATCTGGCCCATTGCCCGGAAACGGGGGCGACCGCCGTGGTCGATCCCGCCGTGACGGGCCCGGTGCTGGACGCCGCCAAGGCCAAGGGCTGGACCATCAGCCATATCCTGAACACCCACCACCACGGCGACCACACGGGCGGCAACCAGGAAATCAAGGCGGCCACGGGCTGCACCATCGTCGGCCCGCGCGCCGACCGTGACCGGATCCCCGGCATCGACGTCGAGGTCGGCGACGGCGATACCTATAAACTGGGCAACGCCGAGGCCTGGATCTACGACGTGCCCGGCCATACCCGGGGCCATATCGCCTATTGGTTCGAAGGATCGGACGCCCTGTTCTGCGGCGACACCCTGTTCGCCATGGGCTGCGGGCGCCTGTTCGAGGGCACGCCCGCGCAAATGGTCAAATCTCTTGACAAGTTCAAGGTGTTGCCGCCGGAAACCCGCGTGTTCTGCGCCCATGAGTACACGCAATCCAACGGCCGCTTCGCGCTCTCGGTGGAACCCGACAACGACATCCTTGTCCAGCGCATGAAGGATGTCGACGCGGCACGGGCGAAAAACATCCCGACCGTGCCGTCCACCATCGGCATCGAGCTGAAGACCAACCCCTTCCTGCGCGCCGACAGTCCCGGTCTGCAAAAGACCATCGGACTTGCCGGCCGGGATTACGTCGAGGTCTTCGCCGAAACCCGGCGGCTCAAGGACAACTTCTAGGCTTTCCGGAATTCAGTCGGCGGCGGCGGGCAAGGGTTCCCGCGCGTGGCGCAGTTCGCCCTTGGCGCGGCGGATGACCTCGACCGAGGCAACCAGCGCCAACCCCGCGATGATCCCGCCCACGGCGACGTCGGGCCAGAAGGTGCCGGTCAGCCAGACCCCGCCCCCGGCGGCGATGACGGCGACGTTGGCGATGGCGTCGTTGCGCGAGCACAGCCAGACGGAACGCATGTTGGCGTCGCCGTCGCGGTATCTGAACAGGGCCACCGTGACGGCCACGTTGGCGGCCAGCGCCAGGACACCGATGCTGGTGATGATATGCGCCTCCGGCACCCCGCCTTCGACGAAGCGCCAGGCCATGGTGCCGATCACCCACAGCCCGAACAGGCCCATGGACAGGCCCTTGACCATCGCCGCCCGCGCCCGCCAGACCAGATGCATCCCGACCACGGCGAGGGAAATGCCGTAGTTGGCCGCATCGCCCAGGAAGTCCAGGGCGTCGGCCTGCAAGGCGACGGATTTCGACAGATAGGCCCCCACCATTTCAGCGAAGAACATGCCGCCGTTGACGAGCAGCGCAAACCACAGCACCCGGCGGTAGGCACGGGATGTGGCCGCGTCGGTAAAATGCCCCTTGTCATGGCCGTGGTCGCAGAAGGCGGACATGGCTCAGGCCTCCTCGTCGTGACTGTGTTCCGGTTCCGCAACGTGTTCCATCATGTCCAGCAGGACCGAGGTCACGTGGTGGTCGTGCACCGCGTAATGCACGAACTTGCCCTGGCGCCGGGCCCGCACCAGGCGCGCGGCCTTCAACAGGCGCAGATGGTGGCTGGTCAGGGACGGCGACATGCCGGTCAGCGCCGCCAGGTCGTTGACCGAGCGCGGCCCGGCCATGCAGGCGGCCAGGATCGACAGCCGGTTGGGCTCGCCCAGCAGATGGAAGATGGAGGCGATTTCCTCCGCCCGGTCGCGGTCGAGCGTGCCATCCGGCAAAGGGGCCGGGACGGCGGGCGGTTTGGCCTGTTTGTTGTCCGTGGTCATGACCCAAACATATGAACAAATGTTCAGATGTTCAAGTGTTGTCCCGCAACACCGTACCGGCGAGGTAGAGGGAGCCGCAGATCAGCACCCGGGCCGGTCCCTGTTCGCCCTCCAAAAGACCCCAGAGCGCCGCCTGGACCGAGGGGGCGGTCCGCGACGGCAGGCCCGCCGCGTTCCCTGCTTCTGCAATTTTGTCGGCGGACAGGGTATTGGCCTCGCCCGGGATGGCGATGCCGGTGAGTGACGCCGCGACGGGGGCGAGGGCGGCCAGGAACGTCCCCGGGTCCTTGGAATTGATCATGCCGCAGATCAGGTGCAGGGGCTTTTCCCCCCAGGCTTCCTTGGCATGGGCCGCGATGGCGGCGCCCGCGGCGGCGTTATGCCCGCCGTCGAGCCAGAGCGACCAGCCGGGGGCCAGATTTTTGATCAGCGGCCCCTTGGTCAGGCGGTGCAGGCGGGCGGGCCATTGCGCGGTGGCGAGACCGTGCGTGATCTGGTCTGGCGCAGCCGTGAACCCGGCCATGGCCTTAAGGCAGACGATCGCCTGGGCCGCGTTCAAAAGCTGGTGCCGCCCGGCCAGGGCCGGGGCGGGATAGGTTTCCGTCACCCCGCCCAGGGTCAGGTCGAAGGACCGGCCGTCGTCGGCCTCGGCCACGGTCCAGTCACGGCCATGGGCCAGCACGGGCGCCCCCAGCGTCTGGGCCCGGTCATCCAGCACCTTGAGAACATTCGGCGGCTGCGGGCCGATCACGCAAGGCACCCCCGGCTTGAGGATGCCCGCCTTCTCGGCCGCGATTTCCTCCAGCGAATTGCCCAGGAACTGCTGATGGTCGAGGGAGATCGGCGTGATCGCCGTGACCAGGGGTTTATCGACCACGTTCGTCGCATCCAGCCGCCCGCCCAGTCCCGTTTCCAGGATCAGCACGTCGGCGGGATTGCGCGCGAAGGCGAGCAGCGCCGCCCCCGTGGTGATCTCGAAAAAGGTGATGGGCTCACCCCCGTTGGCGTCCTCGCATTCCTCCAGCAGCGCCTGCAAATCCGCATCGGAGATCAGGTCCCCGGCGAGGCGGATGCGTTCGTTGAAATGCACCAGATGGGGCGAAATATGCACGTGGACCCGCTTGCCCGCGGCTTCCAGCATGGCGCGCAGGATGGCGATGACCGATCCCTTGGCATTGGTGCCCGCGACATGGACCACGGGCGGCAGCATCCGTTCGGGATGGTCCAGCCGATCCAGCAGACGATGGACGCGGTCCAGCGACAGGTCGATGACTTTGGGATGCAGGGTCAGCAGCCGCGCGAGGATGGCGTCGCAAGGATGGGGCACGGGGGCGTCCGCGCCGAGAGGGTCAGTCATGGACGGGTCGGTCCGCCAATTTCAGGGAATCAGTCGTCGCCGGGAACGGGGGCGGCGCCCGGGCGGTGGCTGCGGGCCGGCGGCAGGATTTCCCCTTCGAGGATGTCCAGGTCCTGGTCCGTGCCCTCGACCCGGCGGCCCGGCTCCGGGTTCAGCAGCATGTCGATGACCCGGGCCAGGGTGTCGCGCAGCTCGCCCCTGGGCACCACCATATCGACCATGCCGTGTTCCAAAAGGTATTCGGCGCGCTGGAAGCCCTCGGGCAAGGTTTCGCGGATGGTCTGCTCGATCACCCGCTGCCCGGCGAAGCCGATGACGGCCCCGGGTTCCGCGATGTGAATGTCGCCCAGCATGGCGTAGGAGGCGGAGACCCCGCCCGTGGTCGGATCGGTCAGCACCACGATATAGGGCAGGCCGGCTTCCTTGACCTCATCCACGGCGATCGTCGTGCGCGCCATCTGCATGAGGGACAGAATGCCTTCCTGCATGCGCGCCCCGCCCGACGACGGGATGACAACGAACGCGGCGCGCTCATCAACCGCCTTGCGCGCGGCGGCAAGCAGCCCGGCCCCCATGGCCTGCCCCATGGAGCCGCCCATGAAGGCGAAGTTGAGGGCGGCGACGACCACCGGCAGGCCACCCAGGCGCCCGACGCCCGCGATCAGGGCGTCCTGGTCGCCGGTCTTGGATCGCGCGGATTTAAGGCGCGCGGCATAGGTTTCCGTGTCCTTGAATTTCAGGGGGTCCGGCTTGGGCACGTCCCAGGTGATCTTTTCGAACGCACCCTCATCGAACAGCATGGCCAAACGCTTGTGCGCGCCGATGCGCAGGTGATGGCCGCAATGCTGGCAGACGTGGAGGTGCTTTTCCAGATCGCGGTGGAAGATCATCTGGCTGCAGCCCGGGCATTTGTGCCACAGATTGTCGGGCATTTCCTTGCCGGCACCGACCAGACGCTTCAGCTTGGGCCGGACGAATTCGCGCAACCAGTTCATGTTCTTCAAATCTCCGTTCCCGCCCGACGGCAGCGGGCGGTCGTCAGTCGCAAATCCCGAGCGGGCCGAGCCTAGGCCCGCGACGACGATTTGCGCAAAACCTAATCGTTTCTCGCGCCGCGCACACCGGCCGCCAGCGCCTTTACCAAGTCTAGCACCTTGTCCTTGGTGCCGGGTAGGGGGACGCCGGACGGATCGCGGTTTTCGGCGATGATCCCGACCAGGGCCGAGCCGACGACGGCGGCGTCGGACACCCGCGCGATGGCGGCGGCCTGATCCGGCGTCTTGATGCCGAAGCCGACGGCGACGGGTAGGTCCGTATGGCGGCGGATGCGCGCGACGCTGGCCGCCACGTCGCCCGCGTCGGCGGACTTGGTGCCCGTGATGCCGGTGATCGACACGTAATAGACAAAGCCCGAGGCATGGCGCACGACCTTGGGCAGGCGCGCGTCGTCCGTGGTGGGCGCCGTCAGATAGATGAAGTTGATGCCGGCCTGGATCGCGGGCAGGCAGAGCTCGCCCTCTTCCTCCGGCGGCAGGTCGACGACGATCAGCCCGTCGACCCCGGCTTCTTTCGCATCGACCAGAAAGCGGTCGACGCCGTAGATGTAGATCGGATTGTAGTAGCCCATGAGGACGATGGGCGTGTGATCGTCGCGCTTACGGAACGAGCGCACGATTTCCAGGGTTTTCGGCAGGGTCATGCCCGCCTTCAGCGCGCGCAGGCTGGAGGCCTGGATCGCCGGGCCGTCGGCCATGGGATCGGAGAACGGCATGCCGATCTCGATCAGGTCGGCCCCCGCCTCCGCGATCTCCAGGATGATCTGTTGCGACAATTCCGGTGTCGGGTCGCCGGCGGTCAGGAAGGTTACGAGGCCGGCGCGGCCTTCGGCCTTCAGGGCGGCGAACTTGCGGGTGATGCGGGTCTCGGGCCCGGTCTGCGTGGTCATGGGCTCAGTCCATCCCCAGATAGCCGGCAACGGCGTCGACGTCCTTGTCGCCGCGCCCGCACATGTTCATGACGATCAGGTGGTCCTTGGGCAGGTCGCCCGCGATCTTGGCCACATGGGCCAGCGCGTGGCTCGGCTCCAGCGCCGGGATGATGCCTTCCTTGCGCGTGCACAGTTGGAACGCGGCCAGCGCTTCCTTGTCCGTGGCCGAGACGTATTCGACCCGCCCCGTGTCGCGCAGCCAGGAATGCTCCGGCCCGATGCCGGGATAATCCAGGCCCGCCGAAATGGAATGGCCGTCGAGGATCTGGCCGTCCTCGGTCTGCAGCAGATAGGTCCGGTTGCCGTGCAGCACGCCCGGGCGGCCGCCGTTGAGCGACGCGCAATGTTCGCCCGTCTCGATGCCGTGACCGGCGGCCTCGACCCCGATCAGCTTGACACTTTCGTCGTCGAGGAAGGGATGGAACAGGCCGATGGCGTTGGACCCGCCGCCGATCGCCGCGATGCAGCTGTCGGGCAGGCGCCCCTCCATTTCCATCATCTGTTCCTTGGTCTCGTTGCCGATGACGCATTGGAAATCGCGCACCATGGCCGGATAGGGGTGCGGGCCGGCGGCGGTGCCGATGATGTAGAAGGTGTCCTCGACGTTGGAGACCCAATCGCGCAGGGCTTCGTTCATGGCGTCCTTCAGGGTGCCCGTGCCGGCGGTGACGGGGACGATCTCCGCCCCCAGCATCTTCATGCGCACCACGTTGGGGCGCTGGCGCTTGACGTCGGTTTCGCCCATGTAGACGACGCAGGGCAGGCCGAACAGGGCGCAGACCGTGGCCGTGGCGACACCGTGCTGTCCAGCCCCGGTCTCGGCGATGATGCGCTTCTTGCCCATGCGCCGCGCCAGCAGAATTTGACCAATCGTATTGTTGATCTTGTGGGCACCCGTGTGGTTCAGCTCGTCGCGCTTGAAGTAGACCTTCGCACCCCCGAACTCCGCCGTCAGGCGCTCGGCCAGATACAGCGGGCTGGGCCGGCCCACGTAATGCTTCATGTAACGGTTGAACTCGTCCCAGAAAGCCGCGTCGTTCTTGGCCTTTTCCCAGGCTTCTTCGACCTGCAGGATCAACGGCATCAGGGTTTCCGCCACATAGCGGCCACCGTAGATGTCAAAATGTCCGTTTTCGTCCGGGCCTTCGCGGTAGGTATTCAACTTCGACATGAACCAATCCTCATATTGCCTTGGCTTTATGCTGTTTTATGGTTAACGACGCAGGCTTCCAAGGGCGGCGCAAATAAAGCACAAGGTCCCGGGGAACCCAAGCACAAACCCCGACGAAAAACGGCGATCAGCCCGCCTTGGCAGCCGTGATGAAGGCCTCGATCAAACCCGCGTCCTTGACGCCGGGCGCCGTCTCGACACCGGACGACACGTCGACGCCGGGCGCGCCCGACAGGCGGATCGCCGCCTGCACGTTATCCGCCGTCAGCCCGCCGGCGAGCAGCCAGGGCACATTCCACCGCGTCCCGGCCAGAAGCCCCCAGTCGAAGGCCAGCGCGTTGCCGCCGGGCCGGTCGGCATCCTTGGGCGGCTTTGCGTCGAACAACAGCCGGTCGGCGACGCCCTCGTAGACACGGGCGCCCTCGACATCCTTAGGCGCAGCAATCGGCAGGGCTTTCATCACCGGCAGGGCGAACCTGCGCCGAACCTCGGCAACCCGTTCCGGCGTTTCCGATCCATGCAGCTGTAGGATGTCGACCGCACCATTGCCGGTGATGGCGGCAAACTCGTCGTCGGTCGCGTCCACGGTCAATCCGACCTTGAGCACGCCGACGGGCACGCGCCCGGCCAGCCCCCCGGCCACGGCCGGCGTGACATAACGCGGCGTTTTCTTGAAGAACACGAAACCGACCAGATCAGCGCCGGCAGTGACGGCGGCGTCAATGGCCTCCGCCGTTTTCAGCCCGCAGATTTTGACCTGAACCATGTCAGGCGCTCAGTTCGTCCGCGATGCGCGCGGCCGCCGCAACGGGGTCGTCGGCCTGGGTGATGGGCCGGCCGATGACCAGGTAGTCGGCGCCGAGCGAGACCGCGTCGCGCGGCGTGACCACGCGCTTCTGGTCGCCCTTCACCGCCCATTCCGGGCGGATGCCCGGCACGACCAGGGTGAAATCGGGCCCGCAGACGGAGCGGATGACCTTGATCTCGTGGGCCGAGCAGACGACGCCGTCCATGCCCGCTTCCTGGGCCAGTTTGGCCAGCTTGGCGACCTGGGCCTTGGTCTCGTTATTGATGCCGACCTCGATCAGGTCTTCGTCGCTGAGGCTGGTCAGCACGGTGACGGCGAGGACCAGCGGGCGGTGCCCGCCCTGGGCGGCGTCCGTGGCGGCCTTGGCGGCGGCCTCCATCATGGCGCGGCCGCCCGAGGCATGGACGTTCAGCATGAAAGGCTGGAGCGGGGCCGCCGCGCGCACCGCCCCCGCGACCGTGTTGGGAATGTCGTGGAATTTCAGGTCCAAAAACACGGGCAGGCCGGCGGCGGAGACCTTTCGCACGCCCTCGGGCCCCTGGGCCGTGAAGAATTCCTTGCCCAGTTTCACCCCGCCCACGGCGCCCTTGACCCCCTGGGCGAGCGCCACGGCCCCCGCCGCGTCGGTGGTGTCGAGCGCGACCAGGATGCGGTCGGCGGGGCTTTTGATGCCCGGCGCGGAGGTCGAAGACGTCATCAGGTTGGTCCCAGTATCGGCCGTGTCGTTATTTATACTGATCCCGCCCCCGGGCCGCCATCCTCAAAAACGGCGGGTGCGCACGGGGTCGGGAAGACGCGGGTTAGAGAATGTGGCGCGAACCGGAGCCCTGCGTGTCTGATGCCGGGACCGGCAGCGACGCCGCCTTGGCCTTGGCGTCGGCGGCGCGGAGCTTTTCTTCCAACATTTCCACATCGGTCTTGAGGCGTAGGATTTCCTTTTCCGCCCCATCGGCGCGGTGGGCTTCGCGCCGGGCGCGGCCGCGGGCGACGCCGCCGGAAATCCATACCATCACCGCCCCCCAGAGAAAGCCGAGGAACAGGCCGCCGACGCCGACCAGCGCCACCGGGGTCGTCAGTTCATAATCAAAGGGCCACAGGCGCAGCACGACATCCGCGCGGTTGGAGGCGGCGAACAGGATCAGCCCCAGCACGAGAGGGGTCAAAAGGATCCAGGAAAGAAGTTTGCCCACGCGCGACACCTGACGGTTGGAGGTTCCGGAAGCCGCGATCCGGCCCCGGCCGGGATCAGCTGCCGTTCAGTTTTTCGCGCAGCTGCTTGCCGGTCTTGAAATAGGGGATGTGCTTGGAATCGACCTCGACCGTGGCCCCCGTGCGCGGATTGCGGCCCGTGCGCGAGCCCCGCTGCTTCACGGAAAAGGCACCGAAACCGCGCAGTTCGACCCGGTCTCCCTGGGCCAATGCGCCGGTGATCTCGTCGAAAATGGTGGAAACGATGCGTTCCACGTCACGCTGGTAGAGATGCGGATTGTCCGCCGCCAAACGGGCGATGAGTTCGGATTTGGTCATGCTGCCAACCCCAGGCGGCGGCGCGATAACGCGGTCGGCCGGGGACCTTTCCCTCACAGGTGAATATCTACAAGGAAGGGTGCCAAAGGGAGAACACGCCGTCAAGTCTAAGTCGTTCTGAAAACAATGCTTTTTGCAGCTGCGATGTGAGGGCGTCGCGCCACGGCAGAGGCTCGTCCGTCAACTTGAGGTCGCGCAGGGGCAGGTCTTTGGCCACGCCATGGGCCGAGGCGAGCCACTCGCGGGCCTCATCCTCGTCGCCGATGGCGTCGACCAGGCCGTTGTTCTTGGCCGCGAGGCCCGAGTAGACGCGCCCGTCGGCCAGCGCCACGACCTTGTCGCGGGGCATCTTGCGGCGGTCCGCGACCATGTCGACGAACTGCCCGTAAAGCTCCATCAGCATGTCCTGGGTCGCCTTGCGGGCGGGATCGCTGAGGCGCTCGAACGGATTGGGCTGGGCCTTCAGGGGTCCGCTTTTGAACACTTCCGGCTTGATCCCCAGCTTGTCCAACAGCTGCGTCACGTCGGCGGTCTGCAGGATCACGCCGATCGATCCGGTCAGCGTGCCGCGCCGGGCGATCACGTGTTCCGCCGCGATGGCCGCCATGTAGCCGGCCGAGGTCGCGGTGCCGCCCATGACGGCAACGATGGGCTTTTTGTCGGCGACCCGGCGCAGCGCCGTGAACAGGGCCTCGCCGCCGACGAAGGTGCCGCCCGGGGAATCAACCCGGACCACCACTGCCTTGACGTCGTCGCGCCCGGCCAAATCCTTGATCGCGCGGCTGCGGTCGTCATCATCGAAGATGATGCCGTCGATGGTGATGCGCGCGACATGGTCGCGGGCGATGAAATCCACCCCGCCCAGCCGCCCGGCGGCGGCCACGACCAGGCCCGCGAAGGCGGCCAGGGCGACCAAGCGCCAGAAGGTCAGCGCGCGCTTGAGGCGGCGGCGGTCGAAGATCATGTCGGCGTCGAGGCTCATGGCGGGGCGGGCATCCGTCAAAATTCAAAAGATCAGGCAAAAGAAAACCGGGAGCCCCCTTGCGAGGGCTCCCGGCCAATGTATCACGCCCGCCCTAAGGCAGGGCAACGGGAAAGGCGGGTTATTCCGCGCCTTCTTCCGCTTCTTCGGTTTCGTCCTTCTTGGCGGCCTTTTTCTTGGCGGCGGCCTTCTTCGGCTTTTCGTCGTCGCCTTCGGCGGCGGCCTGCGCCTGCTTTTCCTTCAGGGCAGCGCCCAGGATGTCGCCGAGAGAGGCACCGGAATCGGACGAACCGTATTCCTGCATGGCCTTCTTCTCTTCCTCGACCTCAAGGGCCTTGATGGACAGCGACAGCTTGCGGCCCGACTTGTCGATCTGGGTGATCTTGGCGTCGACCTTTTCGCCGGCGGCGAAGCGGTCGGGGCGCTGTTCGGAACGATCGCGCGACAGGTCGGACTTGCGGATGAAGCCGAGCACGGCGTCGTTGACCATGACCTCGACACCGCCGTCGTTGGTCTGGGTCACCGTGCAGGTCACGACGGAGCCCTTCTTCAGGCCTTCCATCGCCCCTTCGGTCGGATCGCCGGACAGCTGCTTGATGCCGAGCGAGACGCGCTCCTTGTCGACGTCGACGTCCAGCACCTTGGCCTTCACCATGTCGCCCTTGGTGTAGTCGGCGAGGGCTTCCTCGCCCGACTTGTCCCAGGACAGATCGGAAAGGTGAGCCATGCCGTCGATTTCGCCGTCGAGGCCGATGAACAGACCGAATTCGGTGATGTTCTTGACCTCGCCTTCGACTTCGGCGCCGACCGGGAACTTGACCACGAAGTCTTCCCACGGATTGGCGTTGCACTGCTTGAGACCGAGGGAGATGCGGCGCTTGTCCGGATCCACGTCGAGCACCATGACGTCCACTTCCTGAGAGGTGGAGACGATCTTGCCCGGGTGGACGTTCTTCTTGGTCCAGGACATTTCCGACACGTGGACCAGGCCTTCGACACCCGGCTCCAGCTCCACGAAGGCGCCGTAGTCGGTGATGTTGGTGACGCGGCCCGTGAACTTGGTGCCGACCGGGTATTTGGCGGCGACGCCGTCCCAGGGATCGGCCTCAAGCTGCTTCATGCCCAGCGAGATGCGCTGCGTTTCGGCGTTGAAGCGGATGATCTGGACCTTCACGGTCTCGCCGATGGACAGGGCTTCGGACGGGTGGTTGATGCGCTTCCAGGCGATGTCGGTGACGTGCAGCAGGCCGTCCACACCACCCAGATCGACGAAGGCGCCGTAATCGGTGATGTTCTTGACCACGCCGTCGAGAACCTGGCCTTCCTGCAGGGAGGAGATCAGCTCGGAACGGGCTTCGGTGCGGGTTTCCTCCAGCACGGCGCGGCGCGAGACCACGATGTTGTTGCGCTGGGGGTCCATTTTCAGGATCTGGAACGGCTGCGGCATGCCCATCAGGGGGGACACGTCGCGCACGGGGCGGATATCGACTTGGCTGCCGGGCAGGAAGGCCACGGCGCCGTCGAGATCGACGATGAAGCCGCCCTTGACGCGGCCGAAGATCACACCGTTGACGCGCTCGCCCTTTTCGAAGGCCTTTTCCAGGCCGACCCAGGCTTCCTCGCGGCGGGCTTTCTCGCGCGAGAGACGGACCAGGCCGTCACGGTCTTCGTAGCGTTCGACATAGACGTCGACTTCGTCGCCGGCCTTGAGAACTTCGTCGGAACCGGGGCTCATGAATTCCTTGAGCGGCACGCGGCCTTCGGACTTGAGTCCGACGTCGATGACGGCGAAATCGCCGTCGACGTTGACGATGATGCCGCGCAGCACGCGGCCTTCAAAGCCTTCGTCGTCGCCGAAGGACTCGTTCAACAGGGCTTCAAAATCTTCGTTGGAGGTAGGGGCCGCCTTGGCGGCATCGGTAGTGGCCATTGGTTTCAAACCTTTCGATTTTATCTGGCCGGCCGGTTGGTTCCGGCGGTCTGCGGTTGCACAAATGCCCACGGCACCCCGCCTTTTTCCTGGCGGTGATGTGCGGGCGGTTCGTTTCGAACAGATATGGAACGGGGCCGGCCGGCCCAGGGATCCTGTTATTTCTTAATGATATCAAGGGCCTTGGCGAACACCTCATCGGCGTTCAGGGCGCTTGTATCAAGCAGGATCGCGTCTTCGGCCGGCTCCAGCGGCGCGACGGCCCGAGATCTATCCCGGGCGTCCCGCTCGCGCATCTCTTCGAGAACGCGCGCATATATAACGTCGGGGTCGCTTTCCTGCAACTCTTTGAATCGACGCCGGGCGCGGACCTCGTCCGACGCCGTGACGAACAGCTTCACGTCGGCGTCGGGACAAACCACCGTGCCGATGTCGCGGCCGTCGAGAACCGCGCCTTTGAAGCCCTCGGGCGGATGCGCCGCGAAGGTCCGCTGAAAGTCCAGCAAGGCCGCCCGCACGCCGGGTACGGCGGATACCTTGGACGCCGCCTGGGCGACTGCGTCCGTGCGCAGGTCGGGGCGTTCCAGGTCCCGGGGTGTGAGCGCCCGGGCCTCCGCCTCGGCCGCCGGGGCGTCTTCCGGGTCGGCGCCGGCCTCCAGCACGCGCTTGCCCGTGGCCCGGTAGAGCAGGCCCGTATCGAGATAGGCGAACCCCAGGTCGCGGGCGATGCGCCGGGCCAGGGTCCCCTTGCCCGCGGCGGCGGGTCCGTCGATGGCGATGATCATGCCCACACTCCCTACTGAATGTCCGCGCCGAGGCCGCGCATCATCGCGGCAAAGCCCGGAAAGCTGGTCGCCATGGCGTCGCCGTCGTCGATGGTGACCGGCTGTTCCGTGACCAGTCCCAGAACCAGGAAGGCCATGGCGATGCGGTGGTCGAGATCGACCGTCACCGTGCAGCCGCCCCGGGGCGGCTTGCCGCCCGATCCCGTGACCACCAGATAGTCGGGCCCTTCCTCGACCTTGACCCCGGCGGCGGCAAGGCCCCGCGCCACGGCGGCCAGGCGGTCGCTTTCCTTGACCCGCAACTCCTCCAGTCCCTCCATGCGGGTCTCGCCCTCGGCCAGGGCCGCGGCGACGGCAAGGATGGGATATTCGTCGATCATCGAAGGGGCACGGTCCGCCGGCACGGTGACGCCGGTGAGCAGCCCGGCGGTGACGCGCAGGTCGGCGACGGGCTCACCCGCCTCCTCGCGCGCGTTCAGGACCTCGATCTCGGCGCCCATTTCGCGCAGCGTCGTCAGAATGCCGGCGCGCAGCGGGTTGAGGCCGACATCCTTCAGCGTAACGTCCGAACCCGGGACCAGCAGGGCCGCGACCAGGGGGAAGGCGGCGGACGAAATATCGGCCGGCACGGCGACGTCGCGGGCGACCAGCTCAGGCCGGCCGATTAGCGACACCCGGCGGCCGCGCGCCGTGTCCTGCACGGTGACCTCGGCGCCGAACCAGCGCAGCATGTTTTCCGTATGGTCGCGGGTCGGCTGCGGTTCGATCACCGTCGTCACGCCGGGCGCGTTGAGGCCCGCCAGCAGCACCGCCGACTTGACCTGGGCCGAGGCCACGGGCAGGGCGTATTCGATGGGCAGCGGTTCCGCCGCCCCCTTGACGGTCATCGGCAGCAGGCCGCCGTCGCGGCCGGTGAACTTGGCGCCCATGCGTTCCAGCGGCGCCGTGACCCGGCCCATGGGCCGGCGGCACAACGACGCGTCGCCCGTGAAGGTCGCCGTCATGTCGTGGCCGGCGACGACGCCCATCATCAGGCGCACGCCGGTGCCGGCGTTGCCCATGTCGATCACGTTCTCGGGCTCGGACAGGCCGCCGACGCCGCAGCCGATGACGCGCCAGGTATTGCCGTCGGACGCGCTGGCATATCGCTCCGCCCGCGCGCCCATGGCGTTGACCGCGGCGGCCGTGGCCAGAACGTCCTCGCCCTCGAGCAGGCCGGTGACCCGGGTCTCGCCGACGCAGAGCGCGCCCAGCATCAAGGCACGGTGGGAAATCGACTTGTCGCCGGGGACCCGCACGGCGCCCGCCAGGGCCCCCGAGGGGCCCGCCCGAAGCGGCGTCTTGGTGGTGTTTGCATCACTCACGGAAACGGGGTCTCCCCTTGAAAAAGAAGGGTGGCGCGCGGCGCTTTGCCGCCGCAGGTCTCTAGCATATCGGGCGGCCCGCCGCCAATCATCCGCGGAATGTGAAATCGGCGGCATTTTGCTTTTGACAGGGCGCGGCGTTCATGGCATTGGGCACGGCAAGAAACGAATAAGAAACGGCATTCCCTTGGGGGGAATCAGGCACAACTCCAGACAGCGGGAGGCAGCCCGTGGCGAAACCCGAATGGGGCCGCAAGGTCACCTGCGCCAGTTGCAGCAATAAGTTTTACGACATGAGACGCGAACCCGCGACGTGCCCGTCGTGCGGTGCCACCAACGACCCGCTTCAGGCCTTCCGCCCGAAACGCGGCGCCGTGGCAAAACCGGTTCCCCAGAAGGAAGCCAAGCCCAAGGCGGCGAAGGTTCTTCCCGACGAGGACGACGACGAGTTGGACGCGGTCCTGCCCGATGTCGACGACGACGATATTGACGATGACGACGTGGAAGACGTGCTTGATGACGATGAGGACGACGACCTCATCGAAGACACGGCCGACCTGGGCGAGGACGACGACGACCTGGATGAGGTCCGCGAACACATCGAGACGGAGGGGCCGGTCAAGGAATAGGGCCGGGACACGGCCGGGCGGAGATCAAGGAGAACGATGCGGCGCCGGCAATGCCTAAAGCGGGGCCTTAAAGCGGGCGCCGCGTCATTTTCCCCTTGCCATCCGATCCCAACCGTCTTTATGTTCCGCGTCCCGGTTGACCGGGGCACCCGGCAGACGTATTTTCCGGGTCCCGGTTCGCCGGTGTTCCCAAATTTTCCCGCCAGGGCACATGCTGGCGGGACCCCGTGGGGCCGTAGCTCAGTTGGGAGAGCGCTACAATGGCATTGTAGAGGTCGTCGGTTCGATTCCGTCCGGCTCCACCATTCCAACCCCTTGGGAAACCAAGGGGTTTTCGTTTGCCCGCTTTCCGGACGGCTTCGATTTTTCGCCGACTGTGCCGAAAATGTGCCAGTAGGACGAAGCGCCCCCATCGGACCCACCCACCATGTCATCCAACGCCCCGGCGGCGATATCCACGGTTCGCCGGTTACGATTAAGGGGCCTGCAGGGGAGGAGGTGTGATCCATCCCGGCGCATGGCGCGTACAATCCAAGAGTTAAACAGCTAATCGACCGATTAGACCCTGGTGACGCGTGCGTGTGATTTTTTCCGTTGTTCTTGCCGCTTTATTCATCGTTGCGGTTACGGAGCCCGAGGCTTCGGACGATACGATGGGTCATGCCCGCACGCCTGATCAGGCGATCAACAGCGGAGACGAAATTCACTTCGACGTTTATCGCAATGGCACCCGTGTCGGCTTTCACCGGGTACGGTTTCAGGCGGGCGACAAGGGGCTCGCCGTCGAAGCTCAGTTCCAAATCCAGGTCACGTTTCTAGGCATCACCGTCTATCGTTACCGCTATGATTCTAGCGCGTTGTGGACGGATGGCAGCCTGTCCGCGATCCGGACGACTGTCGACGACGATGGCGCCGTCTTGGCAGTACAGGCCCGGCGGATCGGCAGGCACTTCTACGTTGCGGCCGGGGATACCGCCTACGAAACCCCGGCACCCCTTTTCCCCACAAATCACTGGAACGCTGGGGTTCTTGGACAGAACCGGGTTCTCAACACACTGACTGGGCAGGTCAACAACGTGCGTATCGAGGCGAGCGGACCCGACCGCGTGGAAACGGAACGCGGGCCCGTCGCCGCGACCCATTATGCCTATACGGGAGATCTGCAGACCGACGTCTGGTACGACGCGGCGGGGCGTTGGGTGAAAATGCGGTTCCGGGGCCGGGACGGCTCGTTGATCGACTATGTATGCCGCCAATGCCAGGGCGGCCCCGGCAAGAGGGCATCCGGATGACCGAGACCGACCGCCCCAAGGTGGCCTGGGTCACCGGCGCCGGAAAGGGCATCGGGCGCGCCCTGGCCCTGCGCCTGGCGCGCCAGGGCCATGCCGTCGCCGCCAGCGCGCGGTCAGAGCAGGACCTGATCTCCCTGGAGCAGGTTGCGAGCGGCGGCCGCATCACCGGGTTCCCCTTGGACATCACCGATGCCGGGCGCGCGGACGTGATGGTCGAGGTTATTGAAAACCGGCTGGGTCCGCTGGACCTTGTGGTCCTCAATGCGGGGACCCACCGACCAACCCCGGCGATGGAATTTTCGGCAGCCGAGGCGCGGGGCATCATCGACACCAACCTGTCGGGAACATTGAACTGCCTGGCGCCCGTCATGGCGCGGTTCATGGCGCGCGGGGCGGGCCAGATCGCCGTGGTCGCCTCCCTGGCCGGGTATCGGGGGCTTCCCGGAGCGGCCGCCTACGGCGCATCGAAAGCCGGGCTCATCAATCTGTGCGAGGCGCTGCGCCCGGAACTGGCGGCGGCGGGCGTGGATCTGCGTCTTATCAATCCGGGTTTCGTGAAGACGCCGCTGACGGACAAGAACGACTTTCCCATGCCCTTCCTCATCGACGTCGAGGAAGCCGTGGACCGCATCATCGACGGACTGCGCGGCGACAGCTTCGAGATCGCCTTTCCCCGGCGGTTCGCCCTGCTGATGAAGCTGCTGCGGCTGCTGCCCGATCGCTTGTTCTTCGCCGTCACGCGGCGCATGCTGCGCAAATGACCCCGCGACCGACCGACGCCGCCGACCGCTATCGGCGGTACCTGGAAACACTGACCCCGCAGACGCTCGACGCCTTGGGGGATCATGTTGCCGCCGATGTCCGTTTCAAGGATCCGTTCAACGACGTGCGCGGGCGGGACGCCATGCGCCGTGTCTTCGAGCATATGTTCGAAAACGTATCCGACATCCGCTTCACGGTGCACGACATGGCGCTCGACGGCGCAACCTGTTTCATGAATTGGCGGTTCACAGGCCGGCTGGGCAAACGGGAATGGGCTTTCGACGGGGTCAGCGTCATCACCCTGGGGGCGGACGGAAAGGTCGCCTGCCACATCGACCATTGGGACGCGGCGGCGGCGTTCTACGAACGTCTGCCGGTTATCGGATGGCTCCTCGCGCGGATTCGTGGACGGTTAGCCATTCGCTGAGAACCGCCCCGGACATGTGCAGGGCCTTCTCGGGCTTGATGAAGGCCAGCGTAACCGACCCCACCTCGATCCCGAACTTGCTGACCTTCGCTCGGTTGATCAGCACGTTCGACGGTTGCAAAAACATCCAGTCGTCGAATTGAACGCGGATGGTTCCGTCGCCGACCTTCAGGTCCATGTCGTAGCGCCAGTTCAGCGCGTTGCCGTAAGCTTCGCCCTTGGCCTTACCGATGACGTCGTCGGCTTCGCCTTCGTAGTTGTGATCGCCGGTCTTGCGGATGCGCCACACACGTCGGTCGGTCTCGCCGTCGGAATACTGAAAGCGTTCGTCCAGTTGCAGGACCGTTCCGTCCCAGGTGCCCGTGATCTCGACCACGAACTGCCGCCGCAGGGTGCCGAACCGATCTTCGAAAATGCCCCAGGCTTTCGTCGACCCCTGGAAATATTCCTCGATCGACAGGATCGGGGACCGGTCCTTGAACTCAGCGGGTTTCATCTTTGTACATCCGTTCAACATCAGAAAAGCGGCAACGGCGGTGACGATGCGTCCAACCATGGTTTGGGCTCCCGGGTCTGCGGTTCAGGCGAGCCGGCGGCGGATCGCCCGTTGCCTCGCGGCGGTCAGGGGAAACCGCCACATTGTTCCGATCGCCACACCCTTTATTACGATGGGAACGACCGCATAGATCATGGTCAGCGCCAGGATTCCGCCACGGCTGGGCGCATCCGGATCGAACCCCAACGCGGCGACGCCCGGCAGGGCCAGCCCCACCGCCGCCGCCAGCGCCAGTTTCGTGCTCATCCCCCAGAACGCGAATTGCAGGCCGGCGCGGTCCACGCCCCCGCGCAGGCGTCCGTAATCGATGACATCGGCCTGGATCGCCGGCGGCAGGGAGAGGTCGGCGCCCAGGGCGGCGCCGGTCACCACGCAGACCACGGCGAAGGCCGCGAAAGCACCGGCCGGCAACAGCGGCACGGCGGCAAAGGCAAGACAGGCGGCGATCATCGCCAGGCACCACACCCGGTGCTTGTCCATGCGGTGGACAAGCATCAGCCAGGCCGGGATCGAGACCACGGCGGCGAGGAAATAGACGAGGATGAACAGCGCCCTCTGGTCGGGGCCGGCCCCCAGGCCATATTGCAGAAATATCAGGAACAGAGCCGCCGGGATGCCGTTGGCCAGGCCGTTGGCGAACCAGGCGAAAAGAAGCCGGACAAACGGCTTGTTGCGGACCAGACCGACCAGCGCGGCCCCGGCCCGGGCCGGGCTTGCGGGAAGGGGCGGCCGGTGGGGCGCGGCC
Source organism: uncultured Alphaproteobacteria bacterium (assembly GCA_963976055.1). Lineage (GTDB taxonomy): Bacteria > Pseudomonadota > Alphaproteobacteria > Rhodospirillales > Casp-alpha2 > UBA1479. The sequence goes on along the minus strand of CAXBJB010000004.1, from coordinate 38,570 downwards.
TGTTCCGGGACGGCCCGCAGCAACAGCGGGATCAGGGCGGCCCCGCCGAGCACGGCGACCCAGACGATGGCGGCCATGGCGTCCCGTTCGCTCCGCCCGGCGTCCACCAGGGTCGAGGAGAGGACTGCCGCGCCGACGATGCCGATCAGGCCCATGGCTTCCCGCCAGGACGTGATGCGGGCCCGTTCGTGGTAATCGCCGGACAACTCCGCACCCCAGGTCAGATAGGGAACGGCAACCATGGTCCAGCCGCCGTAAAGGACCATGGACCAGATCAGCAGATATGCGGCCCCCGCGGCATCGGGCGGCATCAGGACCTGCCATAGGCCGATGCCGGCAACCACCGCGCCCACGGCGATCCAGGGTTTGCGGCGGCAACCGGCGATCCGTGTCCGGTCGCTCAGGGCACCGACCAACGGATCGGTGACCGTATCGAACAGCCGCGCGGCCAGAAGAATCCATCCCACCGCCGCCAATCCCAGGCCGAGTTCGATTCCGTACAGCGTCGGCAGATGAATGTAGACTGGGATGATCGGCAGCGAGACCACGAACGCCGGCAAGGCATAGGCCAGCAGGATGCGCCTGGACAACGGTGGGCTTGCGTGCTGCATCACCCGGCGTCGATCACGAACTGACCGACGTCAATGCGCCCGGCATCGAATCCCGCCTCACAGTACTTGAGGTAATAATGCCACATGCGGCGAAAGCGTTCATCGAAACCCAGTTTCTCGATCTCGGGCCAGGCGGCGAGGAAGTCCGCGTCCCAGCGGCGCAGCGTTTCCGCGTAGGACGGGCCGAAGAAGAACGCGTCGGTCAGCCGCAAGCCGGCCCGGGTGACCGCGTCGGCGAATGCGTTCGGGCCTGGCAACATGCCGCCCGGAAAGATGTAGCGCTGAATGAAATCCGGCGAACGACGGTAACTTTCAAAATGCGCATCGTCGATCGTGATGATCTGCAATCCCGCGCGGCCGCCGGGCGCAAGACGCGCTTTCAAGGTGTTCAGATATGTCGGCCAGTAGGCCTCGCCCACGGCTTCGAACATCTCGATGGAAACGATCTTGTCGTAGGTGCCCTGTGTGGCACGGTAGTCCTCGATCCGGATGTCGACACGGTCGTCCAGGCCCAGGTCCGCCATGCGCGCCCGCGCGAAGGCCGCCTGTTCGAGAGACAGAGTGAGGCCCGTGACGCGGCATCCGAAATCGCGCGCGGCGATCTCGGCGAAGCCGCCCCAACCGCATCCGATCTCAAGGACATGGTCGCCCGGACGCAGGCCCAGGGCCCGCGCCAAGCGTTCATACTTTCGCCGCTGTCCGTCCGCCATCGGCTCGTCCAGTGATTCGAACAGGGCCGACGAATACGACATCGTCTCGTCCAGCCAGCGGCCGTAGAACGCGTTGCCCAAGTCGTAATGGGCGGCGATGTTTCGGCGGCTGCCGCGCGGCGTGTTTGCGCGCAAGGCATGGCGCAGACGACCCAACAGACGGACCGGCCAGGGTTGGCGGATGACCTCGGTCAAGGCGCGTTCGTTGCGCAGGCTGAGGTCGAGCACCGCCGCGAGGTCCGGGCTGTCCCAGTCGCCGTCCATGTAGCCTTCGGCCACCCCCATGTCGCCGCCCAGCAGCATGCGGTTGACCAGGCGCCAGTTTCGGATGCGCACCGTCGCTTCCGGCCCGGGTGCGACGCCATCGACAGTCACGCGCCGGCCTGACGGCAGGACGACATCCATCCGGCCGGCCTGCAGCCGCGCCAATGCACGGCGCAACAGCCGCTCTCGGACGCCGGGATACGGGGTCCCTTCCGTGGACCGGGCGCCGGAGACGGAGCCAGAAACCGATTTCGCAATGGCGTCACTCATGTCTCGCTACGTTCCGTTCTTTTCAATGCTGAATTGGACGCGGCGCGCGGCCGGCGAATGCTGAAACACGGGCAGGCCCTTGAGCCACAACTTCAGGGCCTCCCAATGGATGCCCGCCATCACCTTCAGCGTCAGCAGCGGAAACCGGACCAGGGCGCGCGTTAGACTGCGCGGGGAGAACGGACGGCGGTCCCCCGCGAAGGACGCCGCCAGCAACAGCCCTTCGCTGTCCTCCTGGCGGATGATGATGCGAACGGTCTCGCCCGGGGGCACGATGCGAAACTGATAGGATGCATCCATCCCGATGAAGGGCGAGACATAGAGCGCCTTGGCGCAGGACTGCTTGATCACCGGGCGGCTTTGATCGGCGACCGGAATCACATAGGTATGACGTTCCTTGAAGGTGTTGCAGACCTCATAAAGGATGGCAATCAGCGCGCCCGATCGCCGGTAGCAAAAAAACACGCTGAGCGGATTGAAGGCATACCCGAAGATTCGAGGATAGCAGAGTAGGCGGATCGGGCCGCCGTCCGGATCGATGCCGGCCTCGCGCAGGTGCTGCTCGGCCCAGGGGCGCAGGGCGCTGCCGTCCGCCGGCCCGTGATCCCTGTCGTGAAAGGCCAACAGCGCAAACCGGTTATGGCCGAACAGGCGGGACACCTTGGGGAGCGCAGGCAATTCGTCCAGGTCAAGCAGCATGGAAAACACCGAGTAGCGCAGCCGGTGGGGCTTCGGCCGTTTTCGTTGGTGAACCACGTCGCCTTCATAAATTGCCGATGCCAACGTCATTTCGCTATTGCCTCCGCCGGCTGCGTGACGGTAATCCGGCCATTCTCGTCTGGCACCGTCCAGGGCCGGCGCAAGCCACCCAATTGTTCCGCCACGGCGAGACCCGATTGCAGGGCGTCTTCGTGAAAGCCGTACCCGAAGTAGCTGCCGCAATACCAGGTGCGCCGGTGCCCCTGCAGCGACCACAGCGTTTCCTGCGAGCGGAGGGCCGCCTGGTCGAAGAACGGATGGGCGTATTGAAATTCCCGCAGCACGGAGCCCGGTGCCGGCTCACGCACCGGGTTCAGGGTCACGAACAAGGGCGTGTTGGGGTTCAGGCCCTGCAGCGGGTTCATCCAATAGGTGACGCAAAGGGGATCGCTCTCCATCGCTGTTTGTTCGCCGTCGATGAAGTTCCAACTCGACCACACGCGCCGCCGTTTCGGCATCAGGGAGGGATCCGTATGAAGAACCGCGCGATTGTCCGTATAGGTCCATGCCCCAAGCAGATCTTCTTCCCATGCGTCGCGGTCGCTCAGCATCGCATATGTCTGGTCGGCGTGGGCCGCCATGACGACATGGTCAAAGGTCCGGCATTCGCCGTCGTTCGCCACGACCAAGACCTTTCCGGGGTGCCGCGTGACCTCGCGGACACCGCCGTAATGAATGCGCTCGCGGTAGGGTTCGGTCAGCCGCTTGACGTATTCCCGCGATCCTCCGTCGACGGTGCGCCATTGCGGGCGGTCCGTCAGGGTCAGCAGGCCGTGGCTGACGAAGAAACGAATGAAGGCCACCGCTGGATAGGCGCGCATCTCCCGGGCGGTGGTCGACCAAATGGCGGCCCCCATCGGCAATAGGTGGTCTTCGATGAATGCGTCGGAATACCTGTTTGCGGTCAGGTAGTCACCGAGGCTGAGGCCCTCCGTCGCCGCGCTGCCGAGATGCCCCGGCGCGTCCCGGTAGAACCGCAAAAGGTCGCGGACCATCCGCCAGAACCGGGGGCGCAGGAGGTTTCGCCGCTGACCCAACAATCCGTTGAGATCGGTGCCGGCGTATTCCAAGCGACCGCCGCCCAAAGATGCGGCGAAGGACATGTCACTATCCTTGGTCCGCACCCCGAGATAGCGGAACAAGGCCGTCAGGTTCGGATAGTTCCGTTCGTTGTAGACGATGAAACCCGTGTCCACGGGAACCGTCCCCGCAGCCGTCACGGCATCGACCGTGTTCGAATGGCCGCCGGGGCGGGGCTCTTTCTCATAGACGGTGACATTGTGCCCCTGGCTCAACAGCCAGGCGGCCGACATGCCGGCAATGCCTGTGCCGATCACGGCGATATTCAGGCGGTGACCATTTACCAACGGACTGTCGAACACCGGCACTGCCTTTCTGGGTTTACGCGCGAACCCGATGGTGGGGGCGCGGCGACAAGAGAACTGTTATCTGGAGTTACGGTCCCGGATCGCTCATGGATCACCCCGACGGGCACAAAATTACATCGGGTGATCCGCCCCGCCTCATGCCGCGTACAAATCGTCATGGATGGTAATTTCGCCGCGTGTGGTGCAGGCTTGTCCGAGGAAGTGGGTCGGCCCGCGTTCACTTGCCCCGGCCACATCCGGCAAGAGCGCCGTGGTCCGCGGCAGAACCGAGGGGGCGTTTTGGAGTCGATGGATGAACTGATCGTCTCGGTCGCGCAGCACAGGGATCGTGCGGCGTTCCGCGAACTGTTCGATCATTTCGCCCCCCGGCTGAAAGCCTTCGTCATGCGCCAGGGCCTCGACAGCCAGATGGCCGAAGAAGTGACCCAGGAAGCCATGGTCCGGGTCTGGCAGAAGGCGCAGCAGTTCGACCCGTCGAAGGCGCGGGCCTCGACCTGGATTTTCACGATCGCCCGAAATCTGCGCATCGATTTTCTGCGTAAAGCCTACAGACCGGAACCAAACCCCGACGACCCGGCGTTGGTGCCGGACGCAGAACCCGGCGGGTTCGCCCGCGTGGCGCAGGCGCAGGAAGCGGAACGGTTGCGGGCCGCAATCGCGGCGCTTCCGGATGATCAGCGGGTTGTCCTGCATCTGGCGTTCTTTGAAGAAAAGACCCATCCCGAAATCGCCGGGCAGTTGGGCATTCCCCTGGGCACCGTCAAATCGCGTATCCGGCTGGCGTTCAAACGTGTTCGGTCGGAGCTTGGAGAAGACCAATGACCATCGCACATCACCCGAGCGAAGAACTCCTTCTTGATTATGCCAGCGGTGCCCTGTCGGAATCCTGGAGCCTGGCTGTCGCGACCCACCTGGCGCTGTGTCCGGTATGCCGCCACGAGGTCGCCCGCATGGAAGCCGTGGGCGGCGGCCTGTTGGATGCCGTGACGCCGGCGGGCTGTTCTGACGCCGCGTTCGACGCGGTCCTGGCGCGGCTGACGGATGGCGCCGACGCGGCGCCGATCACCGTCCCGCGCGAGACCCTGTATGAAACAGCGAGGCCCGCCCCCGTCCTGCCCGAACCCTTGCGCGGATATATCGGCGCCGATCTCGACGGCGTCCCCTGGCAGCGTCTGGGATTGGGCGCCTACCAATGCCTTGTCCGAACGGAAGATGGCGTGACGGCCCGGCTGTTGCGGATCCCGGCGGGCAGGCCGGTGCCCGAACATACCCACCGCGGTCAGGAATTGACTCTGGTGCTTCGGGGGGCATTCTCCGATCAGACCGGACACTATGGGGCCGGGGATTTTCAGGACGCGGATGAACACATCAAGCATCAGCCCCACGCGGCACCCGGGGAAGATTGTATCTGCTTGGCAATAACGGATGCACCCCTTCGGTTCCAGTCCCTGGCGGCGCGTCTCGTCCAACCCCTTTTGGGCATATAGGCAAACGGACGGCGGCTGTGGTCGCTTTCGGGCCGCGTCCACGCCGCCCCTAGGGCCTGTGCCCATGCGCTCCCGGCGCGCCCTTGTAGTGGCGGTGCAGGTCGTCGCGGCCGAAATCGTTGGCCGGGTCGCGCCACAGGCTGTGGATGTGGTTGGCGGCGTTCTGCGAATTGTCGAACTCAATCAGCAGCCGGGGGCCGTGGATGCGGTAGTAGAAGGCCGCTCCCTCCGCCATGGGTCCGGCCCAGGCGATATGGGTGTCGGCCCAGCCCGCCTGCACCAGGTCCATGTAGGGGCGGCCGATCTCGTCGCGGGCGAGGCCGACATAGATGCGGATCAGGTCGGTCAGCAGGGCCTGCTGCGGCGGGCTCAGGGCATCGGCGGGCAGGCCTTCGGGCGCCGCCAGGGCATCGCCCCGGCCGGGGCCGGCGACCACGTTGCCGAGGGAGCGGCCGCGCAGCAGGGCCCGGTCGCGCTGGGCCTCCGTCAGGCTCCGGGCCAGGCGCAGGGCCAGGACGTATTCGTCGCGCTGCACCCGTTCGCCCTTGCGGGGGCCGCCGGGAATTTCCGCCGGGTTGGTGCCGAGGAACACCGGCGTCAGCGAAACCGCGCCGGGGGCGGCGACGGTGACGTTGACCGACAGGTGGTGGCCTTCCAGGCGCCAGCCCCAGGGATGCCGGCCCGGCACGCCGAACACTAAAATGAAATATTTTTCCGGATCGCGGTAGTCGAGCGACGAGCCTTCGACCTCGGCCAGCACGGCCTCGAGCGCCATGATCGCCTCGGCCTTGGCCACACCCGGGGCCGACAGGGTGCTGCGCATCAAGGCCGCGGCCGCGGCGCGCTGGGCCGGCATCATGTCACCGATTGAAACGCCCTTGCGGTATCCCGGCGTATAGGCCCAATCGAAGCGTTCGTCGTCCGTGAAGGGGAATGTCCCCGACAGGGCCTTGTCGCCCATGGCCTGCTGCCAGGCCCGGGCGGCGTCGGCGATGGCGGCATCGACAGGCGCCGCGCGGACGGACGGCGCGCCGATCACGGCCGCGGCGAGTCCGGCGAAAAGCAGTCGTCTCCACATGCACAAGACATAATGCGTCCTGGCCGATGCCGCAATCGGCGCCGCGTCCCGGCATCGGCAACAAATGTGAGCCGGCGAGGCCCGATGTCTGCACGCCCGGCGGGCGGGCCTCACCATCACAATCCCGCTAGCCTCGCCATCCATAGACCCCTTCGCCTTGATTGGTCGGCTGTTGCCCCCTATCGTCGGTCGCCAAGGGGGGCGGCATCTTGGGCCGCCGGACCGGCCGGGGCACGTCCCCGCCGGGCCCGTAACGGCGGGCCGATTGGGAGGATTACAATGACCGACAAGGTTAAATTCGGCGTGCGCCTGACCGTGCAGGGCGAAATGGGGGCGACGTCGTCCGGTTTCGACTATGCCCTGGAGATGGCCCGCGTGGCCGAGGACCTGGGATTCGATTCCGTGTGGATCCCCGACCACGTGGAGAACGCGCATCTCGACCGGTCCAAGCCGATCCTGGAATACTGGACGGCCATGACCGCCATCGGCGCCCTGACCAGGCGCGTGCGCCTGGGCGGCCATTCCATCAACAACACCTTCCGTCATCCGGGCCTGACGACCAAGATCGCCTGTACGCTCGACCATATCACCGGCGGCCGCGTGATCCTGGCCCCCGGATCCGGCTGGTTCGCCGCCGAGGCCAAGTCCTACGGCTTCACCGAATGGTCCGACGACGGGCTGGAGCGCATCGCGCGTCTGGACGAAGGCCTTTCCATCTACCGCGGCCTGATCGAATGCGAGGATGCGAACGGGTTTTCCTTCGACGGAAAATTCTATCAACTGAAGGACGCGTTCTGTCATCCCAAGCCACCGCAGAAGCCCTATCCGCCGATCTGGATCGCCGGCGATTCGCCGCCGACCCAGGACCTGATGAAAAAGCACGGCGACGTCTGGTTCATGTATTCCAAGGCCCCCGCCGTGGTGAAGGACCTGGTCGACGGCATGAAGGCGGAGCTGACCGAACGGCCCTTCGAGGTCGCGATTTCCGCCGTCGGCCTAGCCGACAAGGGGCCCGAGGAAACCCGCAAATGGGCCGAGATGTATGCCGAGGAACGCAAGCACCGCTTCCCCATCCCGCCCACGGTCGACGACGTCATGGAATCGAACCTGATCGGCGACGTCGCCCAGGTCCGCGACCGCATCGATCAATGGATCGACGCCGGCGTCAACCACATCGTGTTCCAGCCCATGCCGCCCATGGAGGGCACGCGGTTCTTCGGCGAGAAGATCATCCACCACTATATGTAAGCCGCGGCGCGGCGGCGCGGACGGTTGACGCGGCGGCTACGGCCCCGCGTCGGCGGCGGCGTCGCTGACCGTGCGGCTTTTGGGAAAGCGCACGGTGACCGTGGTGCCCTTGCCGGGGACGCTGTCGATCTCCAGGCTGCCGCCGTGTTCCTCGGTCAGGGAATGGACCAGCGACAGGCCCAGGCCGAAGCCCTCGTGGGCGCGGGTGAAGGCACGATGCGCCTGGCCGAACGGCATCAGAACCTTGGGAATGTCCTTGGGATCGATGCCGATGCCCGTATCGCTTACGACGAGGGCATGACCCGCGTCCGCCGACCAGGTCGCCTCGACCCGCACGTCGCCGCCCTGTTCCGTGAACTTCACCGCGTTGGTCACCAGGTTGAGCAGGATCTGCTTGATGCGCGTGACGTCCGCCATCATCGCCGGCAGCCCCGGCTGCACCTGCTTGACCAGGGCGATCTCCTTGGCCTCGGCCCGCTGTTCGACCATGGCCACGCATTCCTCGACGGCGCGGACCAGATCGACCGGCTCCTCGTGCAGGGCCATGGCCCCCGCCTCGATCCGCGACACGTCGAGCACGTCGTTGATCAACGCCAGCAGGTGACGGCCCGAACGGATGATGTCCTCGGCGTATTCTCGGTAGCGGGGGGCTCCGAGCGGGCCGAACACCTCGGCCGCGAGGATTTCCGAAAACCCGATGATGCCGTTGAGCGGCGTGCGGAATTCGTGGCTGACGTTGGCCAGGAAGTCGGTCTTGGCGCGGCTTGCCTGGTCCGCCACTTCCTGGGCCCGGCGGCGCACGGTGACCTCCTGGCGCAGTTCCTTGGTGCGCTCGTCGACCCGGCGTTCCAGATCCTCCTTGGCGCGCACCAGGGCGCGTTCGGCCGCGCGGGTCGCCGTGACGTCCGTGCCGGCGCCGCGGTAGCCGATGAAGGCCCCGGTCACGTCGAACACGGGACGGCCGCTGAGGCGCACGGTGATCTCGGTCCCCAGCTTGCTGTACAGGGTGTATTCGAAATTGCGGAACGAACGGTGGGATTCCATGTCGGCGCGGTGGCCGGCGAAGCGCGCGCGTTCCTCGGCGTCCATGTTGCCGGCGAATTCCCAGCGCGTCTTGCCGAGGACATCGCTGCGGTCCAGGCCGGTGATCTGGAAGAGGCGATCGGAGATATAGGTGAAGCGCAGGTCCTGGTCCATTTCCCAGAACCAGTCCGAAGCCGATTCCGCGATATCTCGCAGGCGCTCCTCGCTTTCCCGCCACGAGGTTTCGGCGATTTCGCGCACGCGGATCTCGCTGCGCAGTTCGCGGGTCCGGTCGGCGATCAGCTTTTCCAGCTCCTCGTGGGAGCGGCGCAGGATGTCCTCCGCCTCTTTCTGCTTGGAGATGTCGGTGACCGCCGTGCCGAGCGCCACCATCTGGCCGGCGCCGTCGATGATGGGGAATTTGGCGACCAGCACATGACGCAGGGCACCGTCGCGGAACGAGCCAAAGCGTTCCCGATAGACCGGCGCCCCCTGGTCGATCACCGCTGCGTCCTGGTCGCGGATAAAATCCGATGTGCCGTCACGGTCGCCATGGACTTCGTTCTCGGTCTTGCCGATAACCTCGGACATCGGTTTTTGGGCCCATTCGCAGAACTTCCGGTTGACCCGCAGATAGCGCCCGGACAGATCCTTGATGTTGAGGGACGACGGCACGTTTTCGATCAGCGCCGCCGCCATGGCCTCGCTGGCGCGCAACGCTTCGTGACGCGACAGGAACATGCCCGCCAGCAGCGATATGAGAAGGATCGCCGGCAGGCCGACCGCCAACACCGCGACATGAGCGTTGCCGATCTGCATCGCGAGCACTGTCACCGACGGCCGCAGGGTCACCGCCCATTCCCGGCCCAACACGTGGACATCCGTGGCGGCGGAAACACTGGTCGCCGCCCTGTCGGCGGCGACGCCCGCGGCGTGGATCAGGCGGCCGCCGTATCGGACCTCGACCCGGAAGCGGTTCGTGATGCCCTCGCCCAGGGCGCGGTCGATGATCGGCGCCGTATGGAATGCCACATTGATATAGCCGGCCCGGCGGCCGGCCGCGTCGAGCGGCGACAGGTTCACGAACCCGTTGGCGCCGCCCGGAAAGTCATACGGCGGGCTGGCCCCCGTCGCACCGCCGCCGGAGACGTAATCATAGGTTTCGCGCGCCCCCGGATCGTCACGCAAGGCGCCGCCGAGGAGGTCCCCGCCGATGGTTTCCGGCTCGATCCAGGTGAACCGCCCATCGGCGTCAAGCCGCGAGATGTAGCGGATTCCCGAATAGGTGCCGAGCAGGGCCCGGGCGTGCCGCCGGAATTGCTGTTCGGTCGAAATGCCGCCGTCGCGCCACAGTTGCTGCAGGTACTGGCCGACGCCGAACCGCGCGCTAACCAGAAGTTCGATCTGGTACGCCGCCTGCTGCGATTTTCGGGCCGTGGTTTCACGGGCCTGCTCGACGTTGCGCTGATAGACGATGTGCGATGCGAAAACCAACACCGCCCCCAGGGAAAGCCCGAGGAGCGTGGCCGCCAGCAATTGACGTGTCGGGGCCTTCATGCCGCGATATCAACGGCCATGGGGTGGTTCGCGGTGGTCGGTGTCATGGGCGCTCCCAGGTCGTCCGCGCCGATTTTACAGGCCTGCCGGTATTTTTCATCGCTTACTTCGGTCCAGGGGGTGAGCCGCGGCAAATCGCCCCAATTCATCGATCAGGCCGGTGATCACGGCCTTCGTGTCGGCGTAGCCGGCGGATTTGATGATCTGCTGTTCGTCCATGTAAAGACGCCTGTTGATTTCGATCTGCAGGCTGTGACGCCCCCGGGCCGGGTCGCCGGCCAGACGGACGATTTCTACCCCCTTGTACCAATGGTCGACCCGCACGTCATAGCCACGCGCGGACAGGTACGCGCGGACGCAATCGGTCAGGGCGGGCCCGGTGGTCGTGCCGTCGCGCGTGCCGAGCACGAAGTCGGGGCGCGCCGAACCAACTGGTTCCGCCGACATGGCCGTCGCCACGGCCGGCATGGAATGACAGTTGATATGATAATAGCCGCCGAACCGCCCCGCCGCCCAATCCAGCATGCGCCTGAGCGCCGCGTGATAGGGCCGGTGGTAATCGTCGATCCGTGCCCGCAGGTCGGCCGCCGCGATCTTGCCGTCATAGACGGGCAGGCCCGGCGGGCGGCGCATCCAGACCAGCCCCTGACCCAGCTTGGCCTTCGGCCCCGGCTGTAACGGCGGGCCGTCCCAGGACCCGTCGACATGGGCCGGGTCCATATCCGTCTCGTTGCGGTTGGGGTCGACGTAGAGCCTGGGGAACAGGGCTTCGAGCAGGGCCGCGCCCTTTTCGGGGGCCGCCGCGTAAAGATCGTCGACGAAGGCGTCCTCGGCCGGGCGCAGGGCCGCGATGGCCACCGCGGGGTGGAAACCCTCGGGGTAGAACGACCCGCTATGGGGGGAATCGAAGACCAGGGGGATCGCCGGTTCCACCGCCGCGTGCAGACGCAGCACGCCGGGAACGTCCAGGTCGGGAAGCGCCGTCATGGGCCGTCGTTCAAATGGCAGGCAGCGATGCGGCCGGGCGCGATTTCGCGGAGTTTGGGCCGCTCCTCGCGGCAGCGCGCCGTCGCATGCGGGCAACGCGGATGGAAATGGCAGCCCGGCGGCGGGTCGAGCGGCGACGGGATTTCCCCCGAGATCGGCTGATAGTCGAGGCCGCGGATGTCGAGGCGCGGGACCTCGTTCAACAGCGCCTGGGTATAGGGATGGTTGGGGCTGGCGAAAATGTCTTCCGTCGACGCCGTCTCGACCACGCGGCCCAGGTACATGATGACGACCCGGTCGGAAATATGTTCGACCACCGAAAGATCGTGGCTGATGAACAGATAGGTCAGGTCCAGATCCTCGCGCAGGTCCATGAACAGGTTGATGACCTGGGCCTGGATGGAGACGTCCAGCGCCGCGATGGCCTCGTCGCAGACCAGGAATTCGGGATTCACGGCAAGGGCCCGGGCGATGCCGATGCGCTGACGCTGGCCGCCCGAGAACTGATGCGGATAGCGCCGGCGATAGTCCGGGTCGAGCCCGACCCGCCGCATGACCTCAGCCACGTAATCGGCGGCCCCGGCCTTGGAAACGATGCCGTGGCGCACGGGAGCCTCGCCGATGATGTCCTGCACCCGCATGCGCGGGTTGAGGCTGGCGAAGGGATCCTGAAAGATCATCTGAATGGCGAGCGCCGTCTTGTGCCCCGCGTCCTTGTCCATGGCGGACACCAGATCGCCCTTGTAATGGATCGACCCCGCCGTGGGGTCCAGGATGCCGGCGACCATGCGCCCGAGCGTCGATTTGCCGCAGCCCGACTCGCCGACCAAACCGACGACCTCGCCCTTGGCGATCTTCAGCGACACGCCATCGACGGCGTGCACGACCTCTTCCTTGACGTTGGCGCCCAGATAGCGCGCCAGCTTGGCCGCCGCGTCCAGCGGCTTCACGAAGTTCTTGGTGACGTCCGTCAGTTCCAGGATCGCGGTCATGGCGCCCTGCCCCCCGCGTCCATCTGCGGATGGGCGCAGCGCAGCGCCCGGCCCGGCAGCGGATTGGTGATGTCCGGCGCCACGTCGCAGGCCCCGTCGCCATGGGGGCAGCGGTCCTTGAAGGCGCAGCCCCGGGGCAGATTCAGCAGCGACGGCGTCATGCCGGGGATCTGGTACAGCCGCTTGCCCCGCGTGTTGTGCCCGGGCACGGAGCCCAGAAGCCCCCGGGTGTAGGGATGGACGGGCCGGTCGAGCACGTCGCCCAAGTTCCCCTGTTCGACGATGCGCCCGGCGTACATGACGCTGATCTTGTCGGCCAGACCGGCGATCACCGCAAGGTCATGGGTGATCCAGATCAGCGCCGTGCCGGTTTCGCGGCACAGCTTCTGCGCTTCGTACAAAATCTGCCCCTGGATGGTGACATCGAGGGCCGTGGTCGGCTCGTCGGCGATGATCAGGTCCGGCTTGTTCAAAAGCGCGATGGCGATCGCCACGCGCTGGCGCATGCCGCCGGAAAACTGGTGCGGATAGGCCTTGAGCCGCTCGTCCGGGCTGGGGATGCCGACCTGACCGAGGGCGTCGCGCGCCCGGGCGCGGGCCGCGTCCTCGCTGACCGAGGCGTCATGGGCGCGCACGGTCTCGATCATCTGGGTGTCGACGCGCAGCACCGGGTTGAGGGTCATCATCGGGTCCTGGAAGATCATCGCGATGCGGTTGCCGCGCAGCTGGCGCAATCCCTCGGCGTCCAGGGTCAACAGGTCCCGGCCCTGAAACAGGACCCGGCCGCCGACCACCCGGCCCGGCGGATCGACCAGGCCCAGGATCGAGAACCCGGTCACCGACTTGCCCGATCCGGACTCGCCGACCAGGCCCATGATCTCGCCCCGGCCGACGGAAAAACTGACGCCGTCGACGGCCCTGGCCACGCCGTCCCTGGTGAAGAAATGGGTTTCCAGGTTGTCGACCTGCAGGGTGGGCGCGCCGTCGTTCATGGTCTGCTCCGGCGTCCTTTATTTCTGCAAACGCGGGTTAAGCACGTCGCGCAGTTGGTCGCCGACCAGATTGATGGCGACGATGGTGACGAGCAGGGCCACGCCGGGGAAGAAGCTGATCCAGTACAGACCCGACAGCATGAAGTCGAAGCCGTTGGAGATCAGCAGGCCGAGCGACGGCTCCGAAATCGGCAAGCCCACGCCGAGGAAGCTGAGCGTCGCCTCGAGCGAAATGGCATGCGCCGTCTGGATCGTGCCGACCACGATCAAGGGCGGCAGGCAGTTGGGGAACAGGTGGCGGAACACGATGCGGTTATGGCCGAGGGCGAGGCACTGTGCCGCCTCGATGTATTCCTTGTTGCGCTCGACCAGGGCCGAGCCACGCACCGTGCGCGCGTAATAAGCCCATTGCGCGATGACCAGCGCGATGGTGATCTTGTCCACGCCCTTGCCCAGAATGGCGAGCAAGATCAGGGCGATGAGGATCGCTGGAAACGACAGCTGAATATCGACCACGCGCATGATGAAGGCATCGACGCGGCCGCCGAAATAGGCCGCCGCCAACCCCACCGCCGTGCCGATGCACAGCGCGAACACCCCCGACATCACGCCGACGCCGAGCGAGATGCGCAGACCGTAGATGATCGCCGAGACCAGATCGCGCCCGGCGCCGTCGGTGCCCAGCCAATAGGTCAGGCCGTCCATGGACTGGCTGCCCGGCTTCAATTTGCTGTCCAGGATGCTGACGCTGGCCAGGTCGTAGGGATCCGTCGGCGCGACCCAGGGTGCCAACAGGGCCAGCAAGATGATCGCCGCCAGCACCGCCAGCGCCGCCGTGGCGACGCGGCTGTCGGCGTAATCGCGGCAGAACCGGCGGAACGGCGTTTCCACCTTGACCGTCTCGGCCGGGGTCGCCCCGGCCGGCGGGGCGGCGGCGTCGCTCATGACTTGATCTCCGACAGGCGGACGCGCGGGTCCAGGATGGAATAGAGCACATCGACCACCAGATTGATGATGACGAAGATGAGCACGATGATCATCAGGTAGGCGACGATCACCGGACGGTCGAGGGACTGGATGCTGTCGATGATCAGCTTGCCCATGCCGGGCCAGGCGAAGACCGTTTCCGTGACCACGGAAAACGCGATCAGGCCGCCGAATTCAAGGCCCAGCACCGTGACCACGGGGATCATGATGTTCTTCATCAGATGTACCAGGACGATGCGGCTGTTGCGCAGCCCCTTGGCGCGGGCGAACTTGATGTAGTCCTGGTGGACGACTTCGCGGGTGCCGGCGCGGGCCAGGCGGATGACCAGGGAAATCTTGAACAGCGCCAGGTTAAGCGCCGGCAGGAACAGATGCGCGAGGCCGTCCAGGGTCAGGAAACTGACGTCGATGCCGAGCAGCGGCACCGTGTCGCCGCGCCCCGTCGAGGGCAGCCAGCCGAGGATCACCGCGAACACCATGATGAACATCAGCCCGACCCAGAAGGTCGGCAGCGAAAACCCCAGGATCGACCCCGCCATGATCGACTTGGACGCGACGGTATCCGGTTTCAGCCCCGCGTAGACGCCCAAGGGAATGCCGATGACGACGGCCAGCAGCAGGGCCGCCAGCGCCAGTTCGAAGGTCGCGGGAATGCGGTGGATGATGATTTCCAGGGCCGGCTCGCCGTAGACGAAGGACTTGCCCAGGTTGCCTTCAAGCGCGCCGGCGACGAACCGCCCGTACTGCACGTACCAGGGCTGATCGAGGCCCATGGAGCGGATGACTTTTTCCCGCTCCTCCTGGGTCGCCTCGTCGGACACCATCATCTCGACCGGGTCGCCGACGATGTTGACCCCGCCGAACACGATGAACGACATCACCAGGACCACGGCAAGGCTCTGCATAATCCGGCGGATGATGAATACGGTCATGGATTGCCCCCCGGCCGGACGTGGGGGTGGCGCGCCGCTGGCCGCCCCCTTGTTCCGGCGGCGCCCCTACTCGGGCTGGATGTCGTAGGCGACCGTGCGCTCGTCCGTGCGCGCCAGGTACTTGAGGCCCTTCTTCGCCGCCCAGGTGTTGACCTGGTAGTGCAGCGGGATCAGGCCCATGTCCTCGCCGATGGCGATTTCCGTGGCCTGGGCCAGCAGGGCCGCCCGCTTGGTGTCGTCGACCGTGGCCAGGGCCTGGTTCAGGACGGCTTCCATCTTGGCGCTGGAATACAGGCCGCGGTTGGACGAGCCGTTACCCTTTTCCTTGTCATAGGTGGTGAGCAGCGAGCGCAGCGGCGACGAGGCCTCGCCCGTGCCCGAGCCCCAGCCGACCAGCAGGAACGAGAATTCGGGCGGCTTGGCCGGCCCGCCGTTCTTGCCGCGCTTGAAGAACACGCTTTTCGGCATGGTGTCCGGGGTCGTCATGATGCCGATGCGCGACAGCATCTGGGCCACCGCCTCGACGATCTTGGCGTCGTTGATGTAACGGTCGTTGGGGCCGTGCAGCGTCGTCTGGAAGCCGTTGGGATAGCCCGCTTCGGCCAACAAGGCCTTGGCGGCCTTGGGGTCGTATACGTCGGGCTTCAGCTTGTCGGACACGCCGAAGAAGCCTTCGGGCAGAAGTTGGCCGGCCTTCACGGCGATGCCTTCCATGACCCGCTCGATGATCAGGTCGCGGTTGATGGCCTTGGAAATCGCCTTGCGCACGCGCACGTCCTTGAACGGGTTCTTGATCTCCTCGCCGCCCGGGCCCTTGGCGAAGGGCGTAACGTCGCGGTACTGGTCCAGGTGCAGATAGATCACCCGGTTGGAGATGCCCTGGCTGAGGGAAATCTTGGGGTTCTTCTTGAGCCCCGCCACGTCGATCGTCGGCACCTGATCGATGAAGTCCACGTCGCCGGCCAGAAGGGCGGCCAGACGCGACGGCGCCGACTTGATCGGCTTGATCACGACGGATTTCCAATGCGGCTTCTTGCCCCAATAGTCCTCGTTGCGTTCGAACTCCAGAACCTCGCCCTTGATCCATTTGACGAACTTGTAGGGACCCGTGCCGGCGGCCTGGCTGCCGTTGTTGAAGTCGCCTTCCCAATGGCCCTTGGCCTTGTCCGAAACGATATGCACGTTGGACAGGTCAACCGCCATCAGGGGATAGGGCTCGGGCGTCTTGACGCGCAGCGTGTAATCATCGACGCGCTCATAAGTCTTGCCGCCGCTGTGGCTGAAGACCTTGAAGCTGGACTTGGCGTTCGGGTGGGCGGCCGCGCGCTCCATGGAAAAAATCACGTCGTCGACGTTGAATTCCGATCCGTCGTGGAACTTCACGCCACGGCGCAGCTTGAATTCCCAGGTCGTGTCGTCGACCGGCTTCCATTCCGTGGCCAGACCCGGCAGCAGGCGCTGCTTGTGGTCCTGTTCCATCAGGCGGGAAAAGATATGCTGGGCGATCTGGTTGTTGGGACCTAGGTTGTGATAGTGCGGGTCGATCGAGGTCGGCTCCGTGCCGAGCCCGATGGTGATGGTCTGGGCCTGGACGGCCGTGCCGGCGGCGAAGGTCAGGCACAGGCCCGCCGCCACCGCGATCATTGATTTACGGAAATACATTTCGTTTAGGCTCCCTGCATGATCCGGGTCATGACGCCCGGTGTTGGAAATCATGTTGCATCAAACCCGCGCCGCCGACAAGCACCGCCGCCGGGCGGCGTTCGGGGCTTGACCTGAGAAGGCTTTGATCGTTCGATGTGAACCCTTTTTCCGCCGACAAGGACCGCCATGACGCCCGCCGACGCCGAATACCCCGTGCAGCTTGAGGCCCCGGACATCAGCCCTTACAAAGCGGGCAACACGGGCATCGATTACATCACCAGCTTCGAGGCCGCAGAGCCGGGCCCCCACGTGATGATCACGGCCGTCGTGCACGGCAACGAACTGTGCGGCGCCATCGCCCTCGACTGGCTGATGAAACTCGGCGTGCGGCCCAAACAGGGCAGGCTGTCGCTGGGGTTCATGAACGTCGCCGCCTATGGGCGGTTCGACCCGGCGGAACCCCTGGCGTCGCGTTTCGTGGACGAGGATTTCAACCGCCTGTGGGACGCCCCGACCCTGGACGGCCCGCGCCAGTCGATCGAGTTGACCCGCGCCCGGGAAGTCCGCCCGTTCATCGACACGGTCGATCGGCTGCTCGACATCCATTCCATGCAGCACGCCACGGGGGCGCTGATGCTGGCCGGGCCGCTCGACAAGGGGCGCACGCTGGCCGAAGGCACCGGCGTGCCGGAATTGGTGGTCATGGACGAAGGCCATGCCGCCGGCCGGCGCATGCGCGACTACGCGGATTTCCGCAACGAGGCCTCGCCCAAGGACGCGCTTCTGGTCGAATGCGGCCAGCATTGGGAAAAGTCGTCGGAGATCATGGCCAAGGAAACGGCCCTGCGCTTTCTGCTGTACACGGGCGCCGTGGACATGGATTTCGCGGGCCCCCACCTGGGACCCCAGCCGCCGAAGCAGAAAATCGTCGAGGTCACCCATCCGGTCACCATCCGCACCGACCGCTTTCGTTTCGCCGAGGATTACCGCGGGCTCGAGACGATCGCCAAGGCGGGCACGGTGCTGGGTTACGACGGCGACGATCCCGTGGTCACGCCGCACGACGACTGCGTGCTGATCATGCCGTCGCGGCGCCTCAACCGGGGGGCCACGGCGGTCCGCCTGGCCCGCGTCGTCGGCTGATTTCGGCGGGCCCCTGCCATTGACAGGGGGGCTTTTCCTGCCAAATTATGGAGTACGAAGGGTGCTGCAGATGGGTGGGCCCTTCGGCCGTTTTCGCTCATGACATCAGAGGAGAACGCCCATGTCTCGGCTCGGCGCCTTCAACAGCCCCCTGCTTTTGGGTTTCGAACATTTCGAACGCATGCTCGACCAGGCCGCCAAGGTCTCGGGCGAAGGCTATCCCCCCTATAACATCGAACAGATGGGCGACAATCTGCTGCGCATCACGCTGGCCGTCGCCGGGTTTACCGACGACGACCTGTCCGTGACCGTGGAGGAAAACCAGTTGGTCATCCGCGGCCGCCAGCAGGACGACGGGGCCGAGCGCATCTACCTGCACCGCGGCATCGCTGCGCGCCAGTTCCAACGCAGCTTCGTCCTGGCCGAGGGCATCGAGATCGTACGCGCGCACCTGGACAACGGGCTTCTGCACATCGACCTTGAACGCCACGTCCCGGAACCCGAGGTTAAGACCATCGCCATCGAAAAGGGCGGGGCGAAGAAGAAACCGGGCCGCACCATCGACGTGGCGCCCGAGGAATAGCCCCCCACGACACGTCCCGGCATCCGCCCCCGCCGCCCGGATGCCGCCGCAATGCCCAGGCGGCGCATGAAGAAATCCTAAAACCGCGTGCCCGGAAAACGGGGCGCGGCAACAGAAGGAGTTTCAAACCATGAACACCAATGCCCCCGACAACCATGTCCCGCCGGCCACCGGCGGCCTGTCGGCCGAGGACTTCCTGGCGCTCGGCGCCGACACCGCAGCCTTCGTCAAAGCCATCGAGGTCGACGGCAAGCCCGTCTACGGCATCTTTTCCGCCTTCGGCCAGCCACTCGGCTATGCGGAATCGTTCGCCCTGGCCCAGGCGACCGTGCGCCAGAACGACCTGGAACCGTTTTCCGTCCACTAAATCCGGCATCCGCTATTCCTGCCGGCAGACCCGTTTTTGTCCGCCGGTTAAAGGATCGGTTAACCGTTTTTGCCGAGAATAGGGAATGGATGCGGTTTCCCTCGGGCCCGAGAAATGGGCTTCAGTCAGGCCCATCATGGGCCCCGCAGAATACGGGGGAAACGGGAACCGCCAGTCGGGAGAACGACTGATGTCGGACAACACTCAATCGAACGGCAAGCCCACCGGCAATTTCAAGGCCATGGCCCTGCGCCGCATGTCGGGAACGGATTTTCTCGCCCTGGGATCGGACAAGATCGTCTTCGTGAAGCCGGTCGCGGCCGAAGGCAACAAGGCCTACGGCGTCTATTCGGCGTCGGGGGAGGAGCTGGGCTGGGCGGAAAGCTTCGAGTTGGCCGAAGCGACGGCGTTCAAGAACGACTTCGCGGTCGCCACGCTTCACTAGAGCTTGTCATCTTGATACGGAAGCGGCTGAGATCGGTTGTCCGGGTTTCCGGATAGGAGAGGACGTGACGGCGATGCGGGGCATCGGCGAGCGGCCTCGACGACGCCGGAACCCCGGACAACCGACCGCAGGCGGCGGATGACGCGCTCTGGCGGCGTCAGGCGGCGCTTGTAATGACCCCGCATCGCTGCGCGCCACCTTCCTAGCCACAGCGCGTCCTGCGCCGTCTCAGTGGTTCCGTATCAAGATGACAAGCTCTAGCGCGACCGATCAACGGCATAAAAGCGAACGGGGCCGAAGCCGGCCCCGCGCTTACCGCCAAAATTCAATGAAAATCAGGCGGCCTGACCGCCGCAAATCCCGAGCGGCCCCGCCGCGACGGTTGATTTGCGCCAAATAAACCGGCGCACAGGCGGCTCAGGCCGCCTGTACATCCGCGGAATTGCTGAGAATGGCGTAGAGCGCTTCCGCGTTGTCCGTGCCGCGCAGCTTGTCGCAGGTCGCGCGGTCGCGCAGCAGCCGGGACACCCGGGCCAGAGCCTTCAGATGGTCCGCTCCCGCCGATTCAGGCGCCAACAGCAGGAAAATCAGGTCGACCGGCTGTTCGTCGATGGCCTGGAAGTCGATGGGCTTTTCCATGCGCGCGAACATGCCGTAGAGCTTGCCCAGACCGGGCAATTTGCCGTGGGGAATGGCGATGCCGTTGCCGACGCCGGTGGTGCCCAATTTTTCCCGTTCCATCAGAACGTCGAAAACCGCGCGTTCGTCCAGATCTGTGATGCGCGAGACGGCGCCCGCCAGTTCCTGAAGCGCCTGCTTCTTGCTGGTCACGCGCAGGTTGGCGATCACGCTGTCGGAGGTGAGGAGGTCGCGGATTTCCATAACCAGTCCTTTGCCTTTCGCGGACGCCTTCCGGGGGCGCCCAAAGCACCCTTACGCGTCGGCGGAGCGGCCGTCGACCGGATCGATCCAGCCGATGTTGCCGTCATCGCGCCGATAGACGACGTTCAGGCGTCCCGATTTGCTGTCACGGAACATCTGCACCCGAACGTCCGCCAGATCCATGCGCATAACCGCGGCACTGACCGACAGGGTCGGAATTTCCGTAGGCAGTTCGGCGATGATTGTCGGCTGCCCCTCTTCAGGCAGTTCCTCGTGTTCCGGTTCCGCCTGCACCACGAAATGCTGCGCCCGGAAGCTTTCCTGGGCGACCTTGTTCTCGTGATGGCTGGTCAGACGCCGGTGGTAGCGGCGAAGCTGCTTGGCGATGCGTTCCGCCGCCTGATCGAAGGCCGCGTAGGGATCGTCGTTCGCACCCCGTCCGTGGACGACGACGCCGCCCATGGGATGCACCGAAATTTCGGCATTGAACGTGTGCCCCGATTTGGACAGCACGACGTTCGCCTCGATCGCGCGGTCGAAATACTTGGTGACCGCATCCGTAATCTGGCCTTCGGCGTGGGTCCGCAGCGCGTCGCCCACGTCCAGGTTCTTGCCCTTAATGGTGATATTCATGTCCCGGTCTTAGCCGTTTCTTCTTTCCAGTGGTTAAGCCGTGCGATCAGTGCCTTTCCGGCCGGCGAAACATGCACATTTAGGCGCCTTGCCGGACGGGCCCATTCTCGGGCTCGCGTACGGCCACCCAAAGTGGCCGAAAGGACATTGACGGGACCGTTCAGTCATAGACATCGGTCCGCCTCGACGAAGGCCCGGAAATTAGTTCCGACACCCGCCGCTGTCAACCATCCCATTCGGTCAGGAGGGCCAAACCGCCCGGCACCGTTAATGATTATTAAGATGTTAAATTTTTCAAGATCGCCCAAAACCGCAGGCCCACCCGAATGGATCGGATTTTAATTGCTCAGGCTTTTCTGGCGGCGGCGCTGCACGGATGACGGAATGCCCAGGGCCTCGCGGTATTTGGCCACCGTGCGCCGGGCGATGTCGACGCCGTCGGCGCGCAGGATATCAACCAGCTTGTCGTCGGACAGGACCTGGGCCGGGGGCTCGCCGTCGATCATGGCGCGGATACGGGCCTTGATGGCTTCGGCCGAAAACGCCTCGCCGCCGTCGGACCGCGAAATCGACGAGGTAAAGAAATACTTCAGTTCGAAAATACCGCGCGGCGACGCGATGTACTTGTTGGCGGTGACGCGGCTGACCGTGCTTTCGTGCATGTCGATGATGTCGGCGATGTCGCGCAGCACCAGCGGCCGCAGATGCTGCACGCCCTTCTGGAAGAAGGCGTCCTGCTGACGCACGATTTCCTTGGCCACCTTAAGGATCGTCGTCGCCCGCTGGTGCAGCGATTTCACCAGCCAGTTCGCCGACTGGTACTGTTCGGTGATGTACTGGCGGTCGGTCTTGGACGCCTTCTTGGTGCTGATCTCGGCGTAGTACTGGTTGTTGACCAGGACCCGGGGCAAGGTGTCGGGGTTGAGTTCGATATGCCAGCCGCCCGACGGCCGGGCGCGCATGAGCACGTCGGGGATCACCGGCTGGGCGACCTCGCCGCCGAACGCCAGCGCCGGCTTGGGGTCGAGCGACTTGAGCTCGGCCAGCATGTCGGCGATGTCTTCTGCATCGACGCCGCAGATCTTGGCCAACGCCTTGAACTCGCGGCGGGCGACCAGGTCCAGATTGTCGACGAAGGCCGCCATGGCCGGATCCAGACGGTCGCGGTCGGCCAATTGCAGGGCGAGGCACTCCTTCAGGTCGCGCGCGAAGATGCCGGGCGGGTCGAACTGTTGCAGATGCTTGAGCACGGCCTCGACTTGCTCCGGCGCGCAGTCCAGCGCCTCGGCCACGGCCGCGAGGTCGACGGTCAGGTATCCGGTCTCGTCCAGGCTGTCGATCAGGTAGGCGCCGATCATGCGGCTGGCCTGGTCGCTGATGTCCATGCCGAGCTGTTCCATCAGATGATCGCGCAGCGTGATGTCGGACGACAGGGTCTGGTCCAGGCCCGGCAGGTCGTCGTCATAGCCGCCGGCGGCGGAGGTCGGCAGGGTCGGCTCGTACCCGGCGTCGGGGGCGGCCTGCACGGCATCCGGCTGGCCGTCCTGGGTGTACAGATCGTCGAGCGCCACATCCATGTCGCCGTCGGCCGGACCGCCGTCGCCGTCAGCGCCGAAATCCATGGACATGCCGTCATCGGGGCCGTCGTCGGGCCCGTCACCGGCGGGACCCGCGTCGTCCGGCGCACCGTCGCCGCCGTCCGTTGCCTCCGCCGCCTGGGTTTCGGGGCCGCGGTCCTCGGCGTCGTCCCGCTCCAGCATGGGATTCTGTTCGAGCTCCTGCTCGACGAACTCGGCCAGTTCGATGTTGGACAGCTGCAGCAGCTTGATCGCCTGCTGCAATTGCGGCGTCATCACCAGAGACTGGCTTAGGCGCTGGTCCAGGCGCGGCGTCAACGCCATGACGCGGCCTCTCCGACCGTCGCGCGCATCCGCAGGCGAGCCGGCGGGTTCAAGTTAAAGGCTGAATCGGTCGCCCAGATAGACACGGCGCACGTCCTCGTTGCCGACGATGTCCGACGGCCGGCCCTCCATGAGCATCATGCCGTCATGAATGATATAGGCGCGGTCGATGACGTCGAGCGTCTCGCGCACATTGTGGTCGGTGATCAGCACCCCGATGCCGCGGTCCTTCAGGTGGGCGACCAGATCGCGGATGTCGCCGACGGCGATCGGATCGATCCCGGCGAAGGGTTCGTCCAGCAGCACGAAATGCGGGTTCGACGCCAGCGCGCGGGCGATTTCGACACGCCGCCGTTCGCCCCCGGACAGCGCGATGGCCGGCGTGCGCCGCAGATGGGTGATGGAAAACTCGGCCAGGAGCGCATCCAGGATCGCCTCGCGGCGGTCGCGGTTGGACTCGACCACCTCAAGCGCGGCGCGGATGTTCTGCTCCACGGTGAGGCCGCGGAAGATCGACGCCTCCTGCGGCAGATAACCGATACCCAGACGCGCGCGCCGGTACATGGGCAGCGCCGAGATGTTCTGTCCGTCCAAGACGATGGTGCCGTAATCGGGCTGCACCAGGCCGGTGATCATGTAGAAGCAGGTCGTCTTGCCGGCGCCGTTGGGGCCGAGCAGGCCGACCACCTCGCCACGCTGAATGCTGACGCTGACGCCCCGCACCACGGGCCGCTTCTTGAAACTTTTGCCCAGGTTGTTGGCGACAAGACCCTGGTTGTCCGCGATCAGGCGCGGCGTGGCGGCGGAACGTTCGGGGCGGTTGTCGAGTTCGCTCATGTTGTTCTTATTTTCCCGTTCTAGCGCCGGAACCGGGCAACAAGGTGCCTTTGGTCCGGCCGCCGGGACAGCTGAACAGCCGGCTGATGCCGGTGTTCAGGTTGACCTCGGCCTTGCAGCCATTCAGTTCGTTCTTGCCGCGCTCGATCCTAACCGATCCCGTCAAGGTCACGATACCCGTTTCCACGTTGTAGACCCCGCGGTCGCCGTAGGCGCGGTCGCGTTCGGTCAGCACCGACACATTGTCATAGGCATCGACCCGGTAGACCTTGCTTTCGCCGTCCTTGGTCTTGCGGAAGAAGGCCGCCAGCACGTCGGCGCGCACCCGGCGGTTGTCCTTGACCGCCTCGGCCTTGCCGCGGGCGACGGCCATCTGGCGCTGTTCCCAGTATTCAAGCTGCTGGCGTGCCGTGATCACCGCGTCGGACGTCTCCATCCGGGGCGTGCCGCCGGACAGCACCAGGATCTCGCGGCCGACGTCGTAGACGGCCTTTTCGCTGCTCGCCGTCTGGCTCGGCGACTTGATCTTGACCGAACCGTCGGCGTCCAGGCGGTAAATCTCCGTATTGCCGCCGGGGCGCTCGGTATAGAACGCGGTCAGCTGGTCGGCCAGCACGGTAATGTCGCCGCGCACGGCCTTGGCGTTGCCCTTGGCCAGGAACACCAGATTGTCCTGCTGCCATTCGATGCCGTTGTCGGCGAAGATTTCGATCGGCGTCTCGTCGCCGGCCCCCAGGTTGAGGGATTGGGCCGTGGCGCCGCCGGACAGGCCGGCCAGCATCCAGGCGGCCACGGCGGCGGCAAGCAGGCGCCGCCCCGTCATTTCGCCCCCTTGGCGCCGGGCTTCAACACCATCTTGGACTTGCCCGTGAACAGAATCGTGCGGCCCTTGTTCAGCAACCGGAAACCTTCCGCCTGCAGGGTGCCGAACGGGCCCTGACCCTTGACCGGCTCATCGCCCCGGGCCAGCCCCTCGGCCAGGTCCAGGGTCGCCTTTTCCGTGCGGAATTCGTAGCCGGAATCATGGAACAGGTTGACCGACCCGGCGAGATCGAGGGTCTTGGCGCCCCGCGCATAGATGCCGTTTTCCGCCGTCAGCACCAGCCAGGTGCCGTCCTTCAGCGTGATGTCCGCCTTCGGCAGTTCCAGGCCGATGCGCATGTCCATGCCTTCGCCGTCAAGCTTCTTGGCGATGTCGGCAGTCACCGCATAGGGCTGGTTGTCGTTGTCGGTGCCGACGTAGCGCGGATTGAGAAGGTTGGGGTCGCCGTCGACGTTGGACGTGATGGCGGCGAAGCCGATGCGGAACCGCAGATCCTCGGTGCGCAGATGCGGCCACAGAATGACCAGGGCGATCAACCCGACCGCCGCGACAGGCAACATGACCTTGGCGACTTGGACGAACCCGGAATAGGAGTCCATGGCCATCGTGGTCACGCGATCCCCGCTCGAAGACAGTCGTGGATATGCAGGATACCGACCGGGCGGTCGTTTTCGACCACGAACAGGTTGGTGATCGTGCGCGCGTTCATGATGCCGAGCGCCTCGGACGCCAGGCGGTCCGGCTCGATCCTGGCCCCGCCCGCCGTCATGGTGTCGCCGGCGCTGCGCGCCAGCACGTTGTCGGCCATGTGGCGGCGCAGGTCGCCATCGGTGATGACGCCCATCAGGCGCCCGGCCGCGTCGACCACGCCCAGGCAGCCGAACCGCTTGGCGGTCATCACCAAAAGGGCCTCGCTCATGGGCACCTCGGGAGCGACCAGGGGCAGCTCGTCCCCCTTGTGCATGATGTCGGAAACCTTCATCAGGCGACGGCCCAGCTTGCCCCCCGGATGGAGGGCGTGAAAATCGTCGGAGGAAAAGCCCTTGCGCTCCAGCAACGCCACGGCGATCGCGTCGCCCAGACCCATCATCACGGTGGTCGAGGTCGTCGGCGCCAGGCCCATGGGGCAGGCTTCCGGGGAATCGGGATAAACGAGCGCGGCGTCGGCATTGTCGGCGAGCGTGCTCTGCCCCTTGCCGGTGACCGCGACAAGCGGAATGGCGAAGCGCTTGGCATAGGCGATCAGGTCGGCGAGTTCCGCCGTTTCGCCCGAATTGGACAGGGCGAAGATGACGTCGGCCGATGTGATCATGCCGAGGTCGCCGTGCGACGCCTCGGCCGGGTGGACGAACATCGCCGGCGTGCCGGTGGACGCCAGGGTCGCCGCGATCTTGCGCCCGACATGACCGCTTTTGCCCATGCCGGTGACGACGATACGGCCCTGGGCCGCGGCCATGATGCCGACGGCGCGCACGAAGACCTCGCCCAGGCTCGCCGACAGGGCCTTCAGCCCGTCGCTTTCGGCGGCCAGAACGCGGCGCGCCACGGCCAGGTCATCGGCGCCGGCCGGGTCTTCGCCGATGGTGGCGGTCGCATGGGTGTTGGCTTGATCCGCGCTCATGATCCCGTTCTTGTTCGTTGCCGATCGGTTTCAGCCGAGGCCACGCCAGAGGCGGGACATCGGGCGCCAGCAATCTTCATGCCAATATGTCTAATATACTGGCGAATCGCAAAAAAATACGTCGCCTAAATATGCGCCGCCGATTCCCGAGCGTCAACCGGAGGCGGTCCGCCCGGGGCGGGCAGGCCAATGATGGAACCCGCCGGCGGCAACGCCGGCTTAATGATGGAAGACGTCGACGGCACCCCAGCCGGCGAGGTCGAGGTCGACCCGCGTGGGCAGAAAATCGAGGCAGGCCTGGAGCAGGTGCTGCCGCCCTTCGCGGGCGATCATGGCGTCGAGTTCCGCCTTGACCCGATGCAGGTAGAGCACGTCGTTGGCCGCGTAGCCCTGCTGGGCCGGGCTGAGGGTCGCGCGCGCCCAGTCGGAGGATTGCTGCTGCTTGTCCAGATCGACGCCGACCAGTTCACGGACCACGTCCTTGAGGCCGTGGCCGTCGGTATAGGTGCGGACCAGCTTGGAGGCGATCTTGGTGCAGTACACGGGCGCGCAGTCGATGGCGAGCCAGCGTTTCAGGGCCGCGATGTCGAACCGGGCGTAGTGGAAGATCTTGACCACCGAGGTGTCTTCCATCAGCGCCTTCAGGTTGGGCGCCGATGCCTGCCCGGCCGCGATCTGCACCAGATGACAGACCCCGTCGCCACCGGACAGCTGTACCACGCACAGCCGGTCTCGGCTGAGGTCCAGGCCCTGGGTCTCGGAATCGACGGCGACCGATCCGATGAAGGTCACGCCGTCGGGCAGGTCGCCTTGGTGAAGATGAATGACGGGAGTTCCGGATTGACTTGGCGCGTCCATGACACTGCCGCCCTTATGTTCAATCAATCTTTAAGCCGCCCCCGTTGCGGGGGTAAAGATGGTGCCCAGGAGAAGACTCGAACTTCCACTGCCTTGCGGCAACTGGCACCTGAAGCCAGCGCGTCTACCAATTCCGCCACCTGGGCACGGGCCCCTGCCATGAACCCCGAAGAACGATCGGGAATGGCGCGGGGTCGCCGAAAAAACGGCTTGGAACTTGACCCGCCGGAGCAATTCCCCGGCGTGAGCGGCCTTCGTTAAAGGTAGGGCTGTGACTTGTCAAGCATCGCCTCGCGAGGGAGTGCCGCGGACCGGACGCCGGCCCGCCGCCGACGCCGGAATTCAGGCCCCTTTGG
Organism: uncultured Alphaproteobacteria bacterium; assembly: GCA_963976055.1. Classification (GTDB taxonomy): domain Bacteria; phylum Pseudomonadota; class Alphaproteobacteria; order Rhodospirillales; family Casp-alpha2; genus UBA1479. The sequence goes on along the minus strand of CAXBJB010000004.1, from coordinate 11,192 downwards.
CCGCTTAGGCAATCGACACATCCGTTTGGCGTTGCTATGTTTTCCCTGAAAAACAACCCGCCGGAACCGGCCGGGACCTCCTGCGGGAGGCTCCCCCCTTAGGAGGAACAGTCCATGGATCGACGCATCGCCACCGTTTTCGGCGCTTCCGGGTTCATCGGTCGCCATGTGGTGCGCCGTCTGGCCGCCGCCGGCTACGGTGTCCGCGCCGCCGGCCGGGATCCCGAATCCGCCCTGTTTCTGAAACCCATGGGCGATGTCGGCCAGGTCGTGCCCTGGCCCGCCGACGTCGCGCGCGCCGACACGGTCGCCGGTGCCGTCCAGGGTGCCGACGTGGTCATCAATCTGGTCGGCATCCTGTACGAGCGCGGCCGCGCGACCTTCCAGAAGATCCATGAGGAAGGGGCCGGCAACGTGGCAAAGGCCGCCGCCGCCGCCGGGGTCGCGCGTCTGGTCCATGTCTCGGCCCTGGGCGCGGACGCCGCGTCGCCCGCCAAATACGCGCGCAGCAAGGCCGCCGGCGAAGCCGCCGTGACCGCCGCCTTCCCCAAGGCGACGATCCTGCGCCCCAGCATTGTGTTCGGGCCCGAGGACGATTTCTTCAACCGCTTCGCCTCGATGGCCCGGCTGTCGCCGGTGCTGCCGGTGATCGGCGCCGCCTCGGCCAAGGACGGCGGGCCGAAATTCCAGCCGGTCTATGTCGGCGACGTGGCCGACGCCGTGATGGCCGCGCTGAGCGACGCCAAGGCCCCCGGCCAGGTGTTCGAACTGGGCGGCCCCACGGTCTATTCCTTCCGCGAACTGATGCAGCTGGTGATGGCCCAGACCGGGCGCAAGCGCTGCCTGCTGCCGCTGCCCTACTGGGCGGCCGAGATTCAGGCTGCGGTGCTGGGCCTGCTGCCCGTGCCGCCGCTGACATCGGATCAGGTGCAGCTGCTGCGCCGGGACAATGTCGTCGGCGACAAGGCCAAGACCCTGAAAAACCTGGGCATCATCCCCCGGGCGGCCGAGGCGATCCTGCCGACCTATCTCATGCGGTTCCGCAACAATGCCTGGCAGGGCGTGCAGAACGCCTGATTCCGCCATCTTCGCGGGGCCGGAACGGCGCAAGGTCCCGATTCGATCCCGGGCCGGTTCGATCTTATGGCAGTTCGATGGGCTTTCGGTTTGATCCCGGTGCGGACCGAATCCTGAAACATTCAGGGACGGGCCTTGCCGCCTCAGTACCCCGGCGGCAGGCCCGTGTCGTCCGTCGCCAGGCCCAGCTTGGCGGCGGCGGTGATCAGTTCGCCGAATTCGCGTAGAAACACGGAACCCGGCACCGTGCGCTGGATCAGCACGCTGCGGCGGTCGTCTTCATCGACCTTGCGGCGCACGAAATGCAATTCGGACAGGCGGTCGACGGCGCGGGTCACCGCCGGCTTGGACACCTTGAGGATATCCGCCATGCCGCGCACCGTATGGGGCGGCGGCGTCAGATAAACCGTCAACAATAACGCCATCTGGCGCGCCGACAGGTCCGGCGCGTCCAGGCGCACGCTCGAGACGATCGCCCGGCGCCAGATGTCCAATGCCTGAAGTTCGTTTAATTCCATGAACTTAATTCCCCTGTCCGGATCATCCGATTGCCGTCCGGCCCGGCCCGCCGACTTTCATTACGCTGTCGGAACTTCTAATTCATTTGTCCGCCCCTGACAAGCCGCCTAGGCGAACCGTTTCAGGATCATCGCCGCCATGGCGCGGAGCCCCATGGCTTCGCCGCCGAGCGGCCGGCCGGGCCGTGACTTCAGGTTCCAGGCCATCAGGTCGACATGGGCCCAGGGCACGGGCTTGCCCTTTTCCGGCGTCGCGAAATGCTCCAGGAACAGGGCCGCGGTGATGGCCCCGGCGTAGCCGCCCTCGGGCGAATTGGTAAGGTCGGCCTGCGATCCCTCGACCATGGTGCGGTAGCCGTCCCACAGGGGCATGCGCCACAGGGGGTCTTCGACCGCCTGCCCGGCCGCCGTGATATCGGCGGCCAATTTATCGTCGTTGCAGAACAGGGCCGGCAGGTCGGTGCCGAGCGCCACCCGCGCCGCCCCCGTCAGGGTCGCGAAATCGATCAACAGGTCCGGCGTCTCGGCCACCGCGTCCCACAGGGCATCGGCCAAAATGACCCGGCCCTCGGCATCCGTGTTGCCGATTTCGACCGTGGTGCCGCGCCGGGTCGCGACGATGTCCATGGGCCGCATGGCGTTGCCCGAGATTGAATTCTCCACCGCCGGGATCAGCACGCGGAGCCGGATTTTGGCCCCCGCCGCCATCAGCACATGGGCGATGCCGAGGACATGGGCGGCACCCCCCATGTCCTTTTTCATGAACTTCATGCCGGCGGCGGTCTTGATGTCGAGCCCGCCCGTATCGAAACACACGCCCTTGCCGACCAACGTCACCTTGGGCGCGTTGGCCCGCCCCCAGGTCAGGTCGATCAGGCGGGGTGCGCGGTCCGAGGCACGGCCGACCGCATGGATCGCCGGGAAGTTTTTCTTCAGCAGCTGGTCGCCCTCGATCACCCGCACCCGGGCCTTGAAGGCGCGGCCGAGCGCCCGCGCCGCGTCGGCGAGATCGCCCGGCCCCATGTCGTTGGTCGGCGTGTTGATGAGGTCGCGGCACAGGATCGTGCCCTTGGCTTCGCGTTCGACCCGCGCACGGTCGCAGGCCGCCGGCCAGACCAGCTTGGCCGCGATCTTGCCGCCCGCCTTGTAGCGCCCGAAATGATAGCTGCCGAGCGCCCAGGCGAGCGCCGCCGCCGTGGCCGCATCCGCGTCCTTCTTGGCGTTCAGGCCGTCGAGCACGTAACGCCCGGCCGGCAGCTTCTTGGGCAGGTCGCCGAAATCCCACATGCTGGCGGCCGCGCCCCGGCCCAGCACGACGCGGCCCAGGCCGCCCTTGGCGTTGGGGATCACGAGATGGCGCCCAGCGGCGGCCGTGAAGCCGTTGCCCGAGACCCAGGCCCGGGTCGGGGCGTCCTGCTTGGCGAGCCAGGCCTTGAAGTCCTTGGCGGCGACGGGGGTAACGGGAACGGCGGCCGCCCCCGGCTTGGCGAAACAGTCCATCATGGTCTTTCCCTAAGGGGTCATTGTCCTGGTTGCGGTTGCGGGCCCGCGGCGGCGAGGGCCTGGTCGATGGCGGCCTCGTAGGCGAACAGAGCCGGCAGGCCGCCGGTGTGAAGATAGAGTACAGCGCCGCCCGCCATGGCGTCACGGTCATCGGCCATGGCCAGGGCGCCGGCGAAGGATTTCGAGGTATAGACGGGGTCGAGCAGCAGGCCTTCCCGGCGCGCGGCGGCCAGGAAGGCGCCCCAGGTTTCCGGCGAATTCTTGCCGTAACCGGGGCCGAGGAAACGGTCGGTCACCACGATGTCATCGGGCCCGACCAGGTCCGGGCGGCCGATCAGGCGGCCCAGGTTGCCGCAGATCTGGGTGATGCGGGCGTGCTGCTGCACCGCATCGCGGCGCACGCAGACGCCGGTCACCGGCAGGGTCGAGCCCGCGAGGCGCAGGCCCGTCAGAAGCCCCGAATGGGTCTGCCCGCTGCCCGACGCCGTGACGACCTGGGTCACCGTGACCCCCGCCTTCGCGATCTGGTCGAGGATTTCCCGAGCCGCCAGGATATAGCCGAGCGCCCCCCGGGGCTCGAACCTGGCCCCCAGATGAATGACGTAAGGCTTGCGGCCCTGGGCGCGCAGGTCGTCGGCGATGGCGTCCAGGCCCGCGTCGGCGTCGGCCTCGGACGCCTCGGCCTGCAAGTGATGCAGGGTGGCGCCGTACAGCCGGTCGAGCAGCACGTTGCCGCCCGTGCGGTAGCCCGCGTCCATGCCGGCAACACGGTCTTCCAGCTGGATATGACAGTCCAGCCCGGCGGCGCAGGCCGCCGCCGCCGTGACGCGCACGTAATTGGATTGTACCGCGCCGGTGATGATCAGGGTGTCGCAGCCCTGGGCAAGGGCCTGGCCGGTATAGAATTCCAGCTTGCGCACCTTGTTGCCGCCGAGCCCCAGGCCCGTCAGGTCGTCGCGTTTGACCAGAATCGGGGCGCGGCCGTCCTGGCCGGACAGGTTGGTCAGCCGTTCCAGCGGCGGCGTGCCGGAAATCAGCCGGCGGCGCGGGAAATCGGCAGTGCCGACCCGCACGGTTTCAACGGATGACGAAGCGGCGGCGGTCATGGCGGCGGGCGTCCTTAAAGGGCTTAGGGCAGCAGCTCCGGTTCCGGCAGGCCCATCATCTGGGCCGTCGTCTCGCCGGCCTTGATGCGGGCGATGGTCGCTTCCTCGTCGGCGATCTTCTTGATCGAGGCCGCAAGCAGTTCCGTGGCCCGGGCCAGCGGAACCACGGCCACGCCGTCGTCGTCGCCGATCACGATGTCGCCCGGCGACACCGCCGCCCCGCCGCAGGAAATGGTGCCGTCGATGACCCCGCCGAAGCCCTTGTGCGGGCCCTGGGGGACATGGGCGGCGCAGAACGCGGGCAGACCCATTTCGGCGATTTCGGCGACGTCGCGCATGGCCCCGTCGATGACCACGCCGCCGGCCTTCATGGCGACCGCGCCATGGGTCATGATGCCGCCCCAGACCGCGACATCGGCGTAACCGCCGGCGTCGATCACCAGAATTTCGCCCGGGTTGAGCAGGCCGATGGCGTAATGCGCCGCCGAATTGTCGCCGACCATGCAGGTCACCGTGCGCGCCTGGCCGCAGACCGTCATGCCCTTCTTCACCGGCTTGATGCGCCCGGCCATGCATTGGGTCCGGTTCATCATGTCGGACACGATGGCGGGCGGAATGGCGCGCCATTGGGCAAGCACGTCGTCGGACAGGCGGTCGAAGGTCACGTTGTGGCGTTGGATGGCCATGGAGGGGCTCCCGTTGGGTCGTTTTTTGAAGGCCGCCCGTTGCGGGCGGCGTATCCCGCCACTTAAACCCAGCGAACGAAGCCTGCCAACCCCCTTGTGCCGGACTATTGCGGCGGGGCCGGGGTGACAGGGACGACGGGCACCGCCGGCGGCGGCGGCGGCAGGTCGGCTGGATCGGGGGCCGGCACGGGGACACGGTCCGGCGCCGGCGCCTCGGCCGGGGCATCCGCGCCCTTCGGCCGCAGCACGAAATCCTGGCCGCTGATCACCGTGCCGTCGCCGTCGATCGTCGCCCGGCGCGCGCCCTCGGTGACGAGCCCCAGCTTGGTCAGCTGGTCCGGATTGATGCGCAGGCTGTAGGCGCCGGGGGGCACGAATTCCATCAGATAGAAGCCGTCGAAGGCGGAGCGCAGTTCGCGCACCACGTTGCCCTCGGCGTCGAGCATCTGAACCTCGGCCCCGGACACGGGAAACACCTTGGTGCCCTCGACCTTGAACACGGTGCCGTCGATTTCGCCCGTCGTGACAACGGGGAAGTCGACCCGCGCCGTGCCGCCCGGATGGGCCACGATCGACACGCCCTTTTTCGACGGCACCAGGAACGGGTCGCCCAGGCTGTCGGGGTCGAGCTTGACCACCAGATTGCGGTTGGGCGAGACCGAGGGGATGTAGACGAAGCCGTCGGCATCGGTCTTGTTGCGCTGAATGCCGCGGTCGATTTCCAACCGCACCCCTTCCATCGGTGCGTCGCCGTCATCGAACACGCCGTTGCCGTTGTGGTCGAGGAACACGCGGCTCATCAGCGCCCCCTGGGTAGCGATGCGGTCGGCGGTGACGGTCGGCCGCATCGTCACCGGGTTGACCCCGAAGGACATGGCCATGTTGACCCGGGCCTGGAACACGGCGTCGTCGGAATATTCCAGATCCAGGCCCCAGGCCGACCATTCGGTCAACCGGTTGAGCCCGAAGGAAATGGAATTGACCACGTCCGGCGGCGCAGAACGCTCAAGCCCGAGGCTGATTTCCAGATTCTTTGAAATGCGCTTGTCCGCCGTCACGGTCATGGTGCCGTAATCCGTTTCCGGCAGCACCTTGTAGCCGACCGTGCCGCGCAGGCGCACGTCGCCGATCCGCCCGCCCAAAAGAAAGGTGCCCGACGCCGACTTGTCCACGCCCGTCGATGTCTTGGTCCGCGAATAGTCCAGGGTATGGGTCACCGACAGACGGCCGATGGGCACGGTCACGCGGTTGGACAGGGTGGTCGTCTTGTCGCCGTTGACGAAACGGTCGTGGTCGAGGGTCAGACTGACCGGCATCTGCGGCAGGTCGAACACGGCGATCGCCCCGTCGATGCGCATCGTGGTCGAGGAATTGAGCTTTGCATCTCCCGTGCCCGTGAATTGTTCGCTGACGAAGTTCTTGGTGATGTTGTGCTCCAGGATCGTGGAGAACCCGAGGATCGAGGTCTGCGCGATCATCCGCGTGGCCCAGCCGCCGTCCTGCTGGTTGACCAGGTCGACCTTGCCGAACAGGTTGCCGAACGAGGTCGCCAGCGTCGTGCCCACATAGGTGTCGCGGCCGCCGTCGTCGCGCGGGATGGCAACGATGCTGCCGCCGAGCGACAGGTTCTTGCTGATCCCCGTCTGCACCCGCGCCAGCACGCGCGCCTGGTCGCGCCGGGCATCCGTGCCCGACACGCGCTGGTTGGCGATCAGGCGGTCGTCATGCAGGCCGGCGGAAATCTCGTACTTGACCTCGCCGGGCTTGATCTGATCCAGGCCGACGCGGATCTGGCGGATTTCCTCACGGACTTGGCCCTGCGGCCCATAGAATACCAGACGCACCACGTTGACCCCGAACAAGAGCGGCACGTCGGTGAATTCATAGCGTCCGTCGGACCGCGCCTCGGCGAAGTCGATCAGGGTTTCGTTACGGTAGACCTCCATCTCCCAGCCCAGCGGCAGATCGCCGGTCAGGGTGATGCGGTCGAATTCGTCGGGCGTGCCGCCGACCGGGAAATTGCTGACCGTGGCACCGTTCGCGACCTGGCTGCGCGTGGTCAGGGCGAACTGCGGGGTATAGATGTCGCCGCCCCTGATCTGCGTGGCGCCCAGGTCGCCCAGCAGGCTTTCCCCCAGGCGGCCGTCCAGATCCGTGCGTTCGAAGCTCGTGCGGATGTCGGATACGGCCTGGCCGTTCTGGCCGCTGACGAACACGCTGGCGTTGGTGCCCGCAACATCGGCCGCGCCGGTCATGTTGTAGGAATAGGTGTAGCGTTTGGCCTGCGATCCGTGGGTCGCCCGCGTGCCCTGGACATAAATATCCGCGCGCGGGACCGAGATCAGGCCCGGCGGCTGTTCCTCCTTGGGATAGTCCCGGTCCGGGCCGCGCTGGCGCAAGGCGCGTTCGCGCGCGTCTTCCCGGGCCAGCCGGGATTCGATGGGCAGCGGTTCGCGCGAGGTCAGGGTCGCGGTCAGGTTCGGCAGGTCGAAGGCGATGTCGATCGGGAACCATTGCGACAGCAGGCGCACGTCGACGTAGATGTCGCCGTCGGCGGCATGCACCAGGGCCGGATCGAAGGTCCGCGACTTGCCTTCGATGGTCACTTCCCGGCGGCCCAGGGACAGAGAGAATAGCCGGTTTTCCGCGAGGAACCAGCCGCCGGCAATGCCCGCCTGGGCATCGGCGGTAATGGGGAAATCAAGGGCCCGGGCAAGGTCGCCCAGGGGCAGTTCCAGGGACGAGCCGGACAAAAGGGCCGGGAACCCGTCGCTGAGCCGCAGGCCGCCGAGACGCAGTTCCAGGATCAGGGGTTCGCGCAGATTGAGACGATGGCGGTTGTCGCCGCTTTGCGCCCAGGCCGCCCCGGCCGACAGGCAAACCGCAGCCCAGACAAGAAGAAACGCCGCCCAGGCCCCCCTGCCGCGGGCCGGCAGACGGCGCATCACACCGGCAGCACCAAGCGAAGCATTTTCGCTGGCGTTTCCGTCATGCCGTTCCGCCCCGCTTCCGGGACCTGGCGCCGCCCCCGGCGGGGGCCCGTCGTCTTGGTTATGGCAGCGTAACTTCACCCGAGGCCAGTGTCGTGTCTCCGTCCACTTGACGATAGAGGACCTTCAACATCCCCTTGCCCAGGGTGCTTCCGGGAGGCACGACAAGCGGCACCTCCACCATTCTGTCCGTGTTGGGCGTGAACACCGCAAGACGCGTCACCTCGCCCACGACGACCGGCGCGCCGCCGCCGGCGGGCAGGTATTCGACCTTGACGTCGCCATAGGCCGACTTGGCGCCCTGACGCGTCAATTTGAAGGTCAGCTTCTTCTTGTCCTTGTCCGGCACCACGGCGAGGTCCGACATCGCGACCTTGAGGTCCAGGTCCCCATGACGGACGATGACCGGAATGGTGATCCCGAAAATCGGCGTCAGCTTAATGGAAACGCCGCCCTGGCCGGCTTTTTCGTCAACGGCGCGGCCGGCATCCTCGGGCGGAACGGCGCGGAAGAACATGTGCGAGCGGTACTCGCCCGCCGCCAGGTCCGTGGGTTTGCGCAGGATCAGGCGCACCGTCTGCGTGCCGCCCGGCGGGATATCGACCTGACGCGGCGCATAACGAACCAGCTCCTCGGCCGTCTTCATTCCGGCCGGCGGCTGGTCGACGGCCTTCAGGCCGCCCTTTTCATCCATTTCCATGGCGATCAGGGAAATCCGGAACAGCGCCGTTTCCGATCCCCGGTTGGTCAGCGTGACGGTGGCCGACCGATCCCGGCCCTCAAGTTCGACACGGGTCGGCGACACGACCAGGTCGCCGAAACCCTGCGCCGCCGCGGGGCCGGCATGGCCCGCCAATCCGGCGATCATAAGCACCAGGGCGATCCCCGGGATCAATCTGGTTGGACGCATACCGACACTCCCCTAAACCATTGTTTTGTATAACGCGTCGCGTGTTCTCAAGGTTTATCCGAACATTCAGTTATAGGAAACCATAACGGTGAAAAACTTTTCCCCGAAAATGGTCGGACCGAAGTTGTCCGGACGTTGAATCTGGATGACCTGCGGGCCCTCGGCCGTCTGAACGGTGACGGCGACGATATTGGGATCGGCGGCGCCGTCGGCGCCGGGGGCCGTGCCGCCCGCGTTGGTCGTGAGTTGCTGCAAGGTCTCCGGCGACCCGCTTTGCGACCTGGCGCCGATGGCGATCTGCGCGGCGCCGTCCCCGCCGATGGTCGGACTGTTTCCCGCGTTGTGGTCGAAATTGGTGACCACCAGTTCACCCGTATCGGTCACCACCACCAGGGAATCCGTCAGGGTCAGCGAAAAGCTTTGATTGGGGGCGCCCGAAATGGCGATCGCCGCGGCCAGCGCGCCGCCCGAGGGCGGCGGGGCCACGGGGCCGCGCCGCGCGGGACTGGCCGCCTGCGTCAAGGGATCGGCGCCGCCCGCATCCGGCGCCGCCAGAAAGCCCTGCGCATTCGACAGTTCCTGCAGCCCGATCACGCCCGCGGGGCGGATGATCTGGACGGTAACGCGGGAGGAAATCGCGGAATCGGCAACGGCGGAACCGGCCACGCCCGGCATGCCGGTCAGGGCAAGCCCGGCCAGCAGGGCCGCCGCGGCGTGCCGCAAGCCGGCAAATTTCAGGTTACGTCGCGCCGTCATTATTCTTTCGGACCTTCGGCCGGGAATGGCGTCGGCGCAGCATAGCATAATCGGCCCTGCGGGGCCGCCTGCTTCACCGCGGCTCGCACGCCCCGCCATCATTGCGGGTCCACATAGACGGTGAACGAGCCGCTGTAATCCGCACCCGGCAGGTTGGTGCCCAGGCTCAAGGTCGCGCCGACGGAAATGTCCACGCGGCCGCGCCGCCCCAGATCGATGGGATTGGTCAGGTTCATGGTGAAATTGCTGAGCGTCCCGCTGCCGCCGCCGCCGGTGACCGTCGCCGTGGTCGGCAGGGTCACGATGACGAGCGCATTGTCCGGTCCGGTGATGCGGAATTCGGCCTCGCGGTGGTTCTTGCCCAGGTCGATGACGCCGCCGGTCACGGACTTGACGCCTGACGGCGAGATCGCGACCGTGCCGGGGGTGTTCGACGTCGCGACCTTGCCGAACAGCATGGTGCGGCGTTCCGTGATGTCGAGGGATTGAGCCTGGGCCTGTCCCCAGCCGGGGACGACCCCTGCCGCCAATCCATTGATCAGCGGGGCGGACAGAACGAATGCGGCGGCCAGAAGGACGGCCGCGCGTAAACGTCTTATAACGGTGCGTGGCTTGGTCATGACGACCTTCAACCTAGCACGGGATCAACGGGAATCGGTAATCGCGCACACATGGTCGGCCCCGGTTTGGCGCCGGGGCCGGGCCATGCGCTGCGGAATTACTGATAGTTGACGGAGACCGTGTAGGTGCCCGAATAGCTGCCGGCGGTCTGGTCGGCGCCGACCGAGAGCGTGCCGCCCACGTTGAAGGTGTCGGTGCCGCCCGTGAGCGAACCGCCGCCATCGTTGGTCAGGGTCGCGGTCATCGCCGTGCCCGGGCCGGTCAGGCTGACGGACGCGGGAACCGTAACGCTGTAGGAAGCGCCGCTGGCGCCGGTCACTGAGAAAGCACCGGCAGCAACCGTGCCGCCAAGGGCCGTCACGCCGCCCGTCACGCTCTGCGCGCCGGCGAGGGAGATCGCCACCGTGCCGGACGTGGCGCTGGGGCCGACGTTCCCGAAGGCAAGCGCCGTCGTCTGCGAGATGGAGATCGGAGCCGCGATTTCGACGCTGGCGCCGGCGGAAACGGAATTGGCGGCCTGCGCCTGGCCCGCATACAACGCGGCGGCCATGACGGCGCCGAGCACAGTTACTTTTTTCATGGTGATGGTCATTCTAATTCACTCCGCAAAGTCGTCTTCGTTTCGAGGAAATCCGCGACACTCAATCACCGGCGTGTTTGGCCCGCCGTGCGACCGATGCGTTGATGCGGATGTTGGCCCAAGACCTTCCCATCAAGAAAACCGTTCCGGGGGCAAGAGCACCAAGCTCCCTGAACGGCGCAACCGAAGTTGCACGCCTTATGCCAGACCGCCCTGACACCAGCCTGACGCATAGCTGACACGAAGCTTACAAGGCCCTTGAATTCCTTGGCTTATTCGTGACGAGGGAAAGCCCGATAAACGGCGCTGTTCCGCGCGTTTGACCGTGCCGGCGGCCGTTCCGAACGCCGTCCGGCCGCATCGGGCGTGCATGGCCGAATTGATAAAATTATGGGGCTGTCCCAGATAATTACCTGAGATGACGTTTAACCCATTGTCTGAGCTG